>NZ_AXVM01000004.1 GCF_000484635.1 Comamonas badia DSM 17552
CGCCCTGGCTTGGGATGGGCTGCGAGGCGCAAAGCACAGACATGGCCGCAGCCATGGCGAGCATTTGCAACGACGCAGACCGCCCAAGCCAGGGATGCGCCGCGCGCGAGGGACTTGTTCAGCGTTGCCTTAGACGTTTGAAGGCGAAGTCGTATCACGGCACGAGCTCCTCGGCGGCGTCTATGCCCATGTAAATTTCGCGTACCGCGGGATCGTTCATCACCGCCTGCGGATCGCCTTCAGTGACCTTGCGGCCAAAATCCAGCGCCACGAGGCGATCGACCACCGCCAACAGCGCATGCACGATGTGCTCGATCCAGATGATGGTCACGCCCGAGGCACGGATCTCCCGGATGGTGGTGAGAAGCTCCTGCACCTCCTGGTCCGTAAGACCGCCCGCGATTTCATCGAGCAACAGCAGCCGCGGCTGAGTGGCCAGCGCGCGCGCCAGTTCCAGGCGCTTGCGATCGAGCAGCGGCAGCGCACCCGCGACGCGGTCCGCCTTGGGCGCAAGGCCGGTGCGTTCCAGCACCTGCGCCACATGGGGGCGTGCCGCCTGCTCGCTCAGATCCGCCCCGAACACCGCGCCCACCAGCACGTTCTCATAGACCGTGAGGCCCACGAAGGGATGGGGTACCTGGTAGCTGCGGGCGATCCCAACGCGGCAGCGCTCTTGCGGCGCCAAGGCCGTCACGTCGCGCCCATCGAACACCACCTGGCCGCTGTTGACCGGGATATCGCCCGCGATCAGGTTCATCAGCGTGGTCTTGCCCGCGCCATTGGGGCCGATCACGCCCAGCGCCTCGCCGCGCGCCACCTGCAGGCTCAGGCGGTCGACCACACGCAGCGCGCCGAAGCGGCGGCTCACGTCGCGCAGCTCAAGCAGCGGTGCGGCTGTGGTCGCGCCGGCAGCGTCCACCATGCAACCTGCTCAGACGATGGGATTGAGCTTGGCGCCCACCGGAATCATCGGGGCCTGGCTGTTCTCCACGATCAAGAGCTCGAAGCCATTGCCCTGCTTCTGCCACTGGCCGCCCACCAACGGCGTCTTGCTGACGCTGGGCACCGGCCCCTTGGTGAAGTTGACATGACCGACGATGGTGTCCAGATCGGTGGCGCGCAGCGCATCGCGCAGCGCCTTCGGCCCCTTGCCGCCGGCCTTCTTGAACGCGGCCAATGCCACCTCGAACAGCGAATGCTTGAAACCCACCGGCATGGTCCAGGGCTTGCCCGTGGCCTTGGTGTAGGCGGCTGCCAGCTCGGCCGAGCTCTCGCCCGTGAGCGAACTCTTGAACGGGTGGTGCGGCGACCACCAGACCTCCACCGTCAGGCCCTCGCTGCGCGGGCCGAAGGCCGCGATCGCCGCCGGGAATTCCGTCGCCTTGGCGCCGGTGACGATCTTGGGCTTGAAGCCCTGCTGCGCGCACTGCGCCCAGAAGTTGCCGAAATCCGGTGGTGGCAGCACCCCGCCGACGATCTCCACGCCGGCTTTCTTGAACTCGGTGATGTAGTTGGTGAAATTGTCGTTCGGGCTCTGGTAGCGGCCCGGGTCGACCAGCTTGAAATTATTGTTCTTGCACATCATGGGCAAACCCACCTTCGGGTCGCCCCAGGCGTTGCCATCGGGATCATTGGGCAACAGCGCACCGACCACGCGGTTGGTCGGCGTCTTGTCCCAGATGCTGCCGAACACGCCCATGACGTCTTCCAGGCCCCAGAAGAAGTGGTTGGTCCACTCGAAGCCCTTTTTCGGATCACCGCCACGGCCGAAGAAATGCGGCTGCCATGGCGTATCGTTGGTCACGCAAGGCATGCCGTTGAGTTCGCATTGGTCGGCCACCGGGTTGGTGGTTTCAGGCGTGCAGCCCGAGATCACCATGTCCACCTTGTTCTTGAGGATCAGCTCGTTGGCAACCTCGGCGGCGCGCGACGCGCTGGACTGCGAATCCTTGTAGATCACCTCCACGCCATAGGTCTTGCCGTCGACCTTGATGCCGCCTGCGGTGAGCTTCTTCATCACCTCGAGCGTGAACGGGTCGGGCTCGGCGAAGACCGACAGCGGCCCGGTGGCCGGCGCCACGTAGCCGATCTTGAAATTCTGGGCGGCATGCACCCATGGGGCAGGCAGCAGCGACGCGGCGGCGACGCCGCCCATGGAACCGAGGATTTTTCTGCGCGAACCGTCAACCATGCTTGTCTCCTGTCGTGTGAATTCATGTCAATGATTGTTACACCAAAAACCGTCGCCGCGCCCATTCAGACAAAGCGCAGCGAGACGCTGCCCATGCCCTGCATGCGCAGGCAGACATGGTCGCCTGCCTGCACCGCCACCGCCTCGGTGGCGCCGCCCGAGAGCACGAGCGAGCCTGCCGGCAACGTCTTGCCGCGCCGCCCCAGGTGGTTCACCAGCATGGCCACCGCCGCCGCCGGATGACCGAGTACCGCGGCACCGGCGCCGAGCGCCACCGGCACGCCGTTTTTCTCGAGCACGATGCCGGTGGTGCGCAGGTCGACGCTGCGCGCATCGACCGCATGGCCACCGACGACGAAGCGCGAGGCCGAGGTGTTGTCCGCCACCACGCTCTTCAGGTCAAACTTGAAATCGCGGTAGCGGCTGTCAATCACCTCGATACCGGGCAGCACCACGTCGCTGGCGGCGAGCACGTTGGCGATGCTGCAGCCCGGGCCCTTCAACTCATCGCGCGTGACGAAGCAGATCTCGGGTTCGACCTTGGGATGGATCAGATCGCTGACCTTCACCTCGCCGCCGTCGGCCACGGTGAACTCATCGACGAGAAAACCAAATACCGGGTCGGTCACGCCCATCTGCTTCATCTTGGCATGCGAGGTCAGACCTGCCTTGTAGCCCGCCATATGCGCGCCGCCCTTGAGCTTGGCGGCGAGGATGCGGTCCTGGATGGCGTAGGCATCGTCAAAATCCATCTCGGGATGGTCGTCGGTGATCTTGGGCGTATCGCGCGCCTCGCGCTGGCAGGCGTGCAGGTGCTTCGCGAGCTTGTCCAGAATCTTGCTGCTGAGTGCCATGAGCGTCCTTTCAGTTCAGGCGACCTTGAGGCCGCGTGCGCGCGCCAGCGTGAGCGCCGTGTCCTCAATCATGTCTTCCTGCCCGCCCACGCAGCCGCGCCGGCCCATTTCCACGAGGATTTCGCGCGCCGGCACGCCGTATTTTTTCTCTGCGCGCTTGGCAAACAGGAGGAAGGAGCCGTACACCCCCGCATAGCCCAGCGTGAGCGCGTCGCGGTCGATGCGGATGGGGAAATCCATCATCGGCACGATCAGATCTTCGGCCACGTCCTGGATCTTGAACACGTCCACACCGGTCTCCACCCCCATCAGGTCAAGCACGGAGACGAGCACCTCCATCGGCGTGTTGCCTGCGCCCGCGCCCAGGCCTGCGCTGGCCGCGTCCACACGGTTGGCGCCCATCTCGATCGCAGTGATCGAATTGGCCACGCCCATGGCGAGGTTGTGGTGCGCATGAAAGCCCAGCTCGGTCTCGGGCTTGAGGGCTTCGCGTACCGCACCGAGTTTGGCGCGCACATCCTCGGGCAGCATGTGGCCGGCGGAGTCGGTGACATAGACGCAGTTGGCGCCATAGCTTTCCATGAGTTTGGCTTGCTTGACCAAACCCTCCGGGCTGTTCATGTGGCTCATCATCAGGAAGCCCACGGTATCCATGCCGAGCTTGCGCGCCTGCGTGATGTGCTGCTCGGAGACATCGGCCTCGGTGCAGTGCGTGGCGACGCGGATGGTGTGCACACCCACGTCGTGCGCCATCTTCAGGTGCTCGACGGTGCCTATGCCCGGCAGCAGCAGCGCAGAGACCTTGGCGCGCTTCATCAGCGGGATCACCGCCTTGAGGTATTGCTCGTCGGTGTGCGCGGCAAAGCCGTAGTTGACCGAGTCGCCGCCCAGACCGTCGCCATGGGTGACCTCGATCAGCGGCATGCCGGCCGCGTCCAGCGCGGTGGCGATGCTCGTCATCTGCTCGATGCTGATCTGGTGCTGCTTGGGGTGCATGCCGTCGCGCAGCGCCATTTCATGCAGCGTGATTTTCTTGCCTTTGATGCTCATATCCAATTCCTTCCTTGTCTTCAACTCCTTCCCCCTTTGGGGGAAGGTTGGGATGGGGCGTGCCCGCTGCCTACGCTGGCGTCTACTTCATGGCTGCAAGCCCCCACCCCGGCCCTCCCCCAGAGGGGGAGGGAGAAATACGGGTCAGGCCGCGACGGGCTCCAGTTTGAGCCGCCCGGCCAGAATCTCTTCGGCAAACATCTCCGCGGTGCGCGCGGCAGCCGCCGTCATGATGTCCAGGTTGCCCGAATACTTGGGCAGGTAATCGCCCAGGCCTTCGACCTCCAGGTACATGGAGACGCGCTTGCCGTCGAACACCGGGCCGTTGACCATGCGGTAGCCAGGCACGTATTTCTGCACCTCGGCCATCATGGCGGCGACGCTCTTCTTGATGGCGGCCTGATCGGGGTCGGTTTCCGTCAGCACATGCACGGTGTCGCGCATGATGAGCGGCGGCTCGGCCGGGTTGATGATGATGATGGCCTTGCCCTTCCTGGCGCCGCCCACCTTCTCGATCGCGCCGGCGGTGGTGCGGGTGAATTCGTCGATGTTCTTGCGCGTGCCTGGGCCGGCGGATTTGCTCGACACCGTGGCGACGATTTCAGCGTAGGGCACGCTTTGCACGCGGCTGACCGCCGCGACCATGGGAATCGTCGCCTGGCCGCCGCAGGTGACCATGTTGACGTTCATTTCGCGCTTGCCGACATGTTCCCTGAGGTTGACCGGCGGCACGCAGTAGGGGCCGATGGCGGCGGGCGTGAGGTCGACCATCATGGCGCCCTGCTCGGTGACCTTGCGCGAGTTCTCGGCGTGCACGTAGGCGCTGGTGGCGTCAAACACGATCTGCACGCCATCCTGGCGCATATGCGGGATCAGGCCATCGACGCCCTGGTCGGTGGTCTTGATGCCCATCTCGCGCGCACGCTTGAGACCGTCGGACGCGGGATCGATGCCCACCATCCACACCGGCTCCAGCACCGGGCTGCGCTTCAACTTCGCCAGCAGATCGGTACCGATGTTGCCGGGCCCGATCAGGGCGCATTTCACTTTCTTGCTCATCACTTCACTCCTTTGTTCCTTGCCAGCTCAGACGAAACGCACCGAGCAGCCACCAATGCCGCCTATGGTCACGCGCAGGTTGTCGCCGGTCTTGACCGGCACCATGGCGCCCAGCGAACCCGAGAGCACCACCTCGCCCGCCTCCAGCGCGGTGCCATGTGCGCCCAGCGTGTTGGCCAGCCACGCCACCGCATTGGCCGGGTGGCCCAGCGCCGCGGCGCCCGCGCCAGTGACGACGATCTCGCCGTTCTTCTCCAGCACCATGCCGCAGGTGGTGAGATCCACGTCGCGCGGATCGACCAGACGGTCGCCGAGCACGAAGACGCCGCAACTGGCGTTGTCGGCCACCGTGTCCTGGATCTTGATCTTCCAATTCTCGATGCGCGAATCAACGATCTCGAAGCACGCCATCACCCCCTCGGTCGCGGCCAGCACATCAGCCACCGTCACACCCGGGCCCTTGAGGGTTTTCTTGAGCACGAAGGCGATCTCGCCCTCGGCCTTGGGCTGGATCAGGCGGTCCATGGGGATGGACTCGCCTTCGTTGTAGACCATGGCATCGGTAAGCCAGCCGAAATCGGGCTGGTACACGCCCAGCATGTCCATCACCGCCTTGCTGGTGACGCCGATCTTCTTGCCTATGACCTTCTCGCCGGCCGCCAGGCGCCGCGCCATCAGGTGCTGCTGGATGGCATAGGCATCGTCGATGGTGATTTCCGGATGCCGCGTGCTCAGGGGCGGCAGGACGGAGCAGGACGCGAGCGCCTCATGCAGCTCCACTCCGAGTCGCTTGCGCAGTGCCGAATTCATGGGTTTTTCCTTGTTCATTTGATTCACACAATCGGTTCAGGCCCTCAAAGGCAGGGGCTCATGGTCGCTCGCCTCTGCGCAGAAATCGCCTACCAGCCGCGCGAAACGGGCGGCATGCTCGATCTGCGTCCAGTGCCCGCAGCGGCCATAGACATGCAGCTGCGCACGCGGTATCCATTCGGCCAGCCGGTAGGCGTTGCTCAAGGGCAGCACCTGGTCCTCGCGGCCGTGGATGACCAGCGTTTCGTGCGCAAGGCCGCGGATGTCCTGCTCGTCGCTCGCCAGCGCCTGCACCCAGCGCTGGCGCGGCGCGGGAAACATCGCGGCGAACGATTCCTGAAAACCGGGCCGTATGCTGGCCTCGTAGCGCAGCTGCGCCAGCTCGTTCGTCACCAGCGAGCGGTCATAGGCGAAGATATCGAGCAGGCCGCGCATGGCCGCGACAGAAGGCTCGTAGCCCCACACCGCATCCAGCCCCGGCGTGAGCTCGAACGACACCCCTGCACTGCCCATGAGCACCAGGCGGCGCACGCGCTCGGGATGGCGGATGGCAAGCGCCAGCGCCAGCCCGCCGCCAAAAGAATTACCCACGAGATCGGCGCGCGCAATGCCCAGCGCATCCAGCAGCCCCACGGCCTGGCGCACCCACGCATCCATGGTGTAGACGAAACCCGCCGGGCGCTCGCTGTAGCCAAAGCCCACCATGTCCGGCGCGATCACGCGGGCGCGGCGCGCCAGCTCCGGCATCACGCCGCGCCAGTTCGCCCAGGCCGACACCCCGGGGCCCGAGCCGTGGATCAGCAGCATGGGCGCGCCGCTGCCGCTGTCGTGGTAATTGGTGCGGATGCCCGCAGCCTCGATACTGCGCCCCACTTCCGGATTCTGCTCAGCCGATACCGTCACATGGACTCCTCAAAAACAATAGCTTTCAGCGCTTGGTACATAAGCGCTGGGGGCATATTTTCATTACATTTTTACCATGACGTTGCGCAACTCGGTGTAAAACTCGAGCGAGTGCACGCCACCCTCGCGACCAATGCCCGATTGCTTGGAACCGCCAAACGGTGTGCGCAGGTCGCGCAGGAACCAGCTGTTGATCCACGCCAGGCCCACTTCGATGTGCTGCGCCATGCGGTTGGCGCGACCAATGTCCTGCGTGAAGATGGAGGTGGCGAGACCGTAGCGGTTGGCATTCACCTTGGAAAGCACCTCGTCATCGCTGTCAAACGGCGCGATGTGGCAGCAGGGGCCGAAAATTTCCTCGGTGATCACGCTGGCGGTCTCGGGCAGGCCGGTCCAGATCGTGGGCTGCACCCAGCAGCCGTCCTTGAGGTCTGCGGGCATGTCGGGCACGCCACCGCCGGTGACCACGGTGGCGCCCTCTTCGGCCGCCTTCTTGTAGTAGCCCAGCACCTTGGCCTGATGCTCCTTGCTGATCAGCGGACCGATCTTGGTCGCCGCGTCAAACGGGCGGCCGGGCGTCATGGTCTCGGCCTTGTGCTTGAGCGCGGCAACGAACTTGTCGAAGATCGGGCGCTCAACGTACACGCGTTCGGTGCCCAGGCAGACCTGGCCGGCGTTTTCGAAGCACGAGCGCGTGACGGTATCCACCGCGGTTTCGAAGTCGCAATCGGCAAACACCACGGCGGCATTCTTGCCACCCAGTTCCAGCGACACCGGGCGGATGCCCTCGGCCGCTGCCTGCATGATGGCGGTGCCGGTGCGCGTCTCGCCGGTGAAGGTGATGCCGTTCACGTCCGGGTGGCGCGTGAGAAATTCACCCGCCGAATCCGGACCGAAGCCGTGCACCACGTTGTACACGCCCGCGGGCATGCCGACCGCGTTCATCACCTCGCCCAGCAGCGCTGCGGTGGCCGGGGTTTCTTCCGACGGCTTGACGACCACGGTGTTGCCGCAGGCCAGCGCCGGACCCACCTTCCAGGTCATCAGCAGCAGCGGCAGGTTCCACGGGCAGACCACGGCGATCACGCCGCGCGGCGTGCGCACGCCGTAGCTGAGCGCCGTCTTGCCGTCGTGCGTGCGCATGGTGAACGACTCGGTCGAGACGCTCTTGATGGTGTCGATGAAGACCTGGAAATTGGCCGCGCCGCGCGGGATATCCACATGCGACGCGAGGTGGCTGGGCTTGCCGGTGTCAAGAATTTCAGCCTGCAGGAAATCGTCGAAGCGCTGGTTGATGCCCAGGGCCAGCGCATCCAGCAGCTTGCAGCGTTCGACCACCGACATGCGGCCCCAGTCGCCCTTGAGCGCGGCCTTGGCGGCGGCGACGGCGGCATCCACCTCGGGTTTGCCGGCCTCATGGACCCTGCCGATGACCTCGCCGTTGACCGGATTGATGTCGGGAAAGGTCTTGCCGCTGGTGTTGCTGACGTATTTGCCGTTGATGAAGTTGAGGATGTCTTTCATGCTTGCTCTCTGTGGTTCATGCCTGCAGGCCCAGGGCAATCAGGCCTGCCCGGGCAATGTCTTCGTCCTGCGTCTCGCTGCCGCCCGAAACGCCGATGCCGCCGATGCGCGCGCTGCCCTCCATGATGGGCAAGCCGCCGCCAAACGCGACGAAGCGCGGGCGCAGCACCAAGCCCTGGCGCACGGCTTCGGAGTGGCCTGCCAGCGCCTCGGTCCAGCGGCTCGTCGGCAGGCCGAAGCTGGCGGCGGTGTAGGCCTTGTCGCTGGCGATGTCGACCGAGTGCAGCGGCGCGCCCGCCATGCGGGCAAAGCCCACCGGCAGACCGGCGGCATCGACGACGGCCACGTTCACAGGCACGCCCAAACCAGCGGCGTGCGCCACCGCGGCCTGCACCGCGCGCAGCGCCGCGGGGGCGTCGATCACCGGCTGCGCTGCGCTCAGAGGCGCGCCGGCATCGGAAAGAGAAGGCTGTTGCATGCCTCGAAAATTCCTGAAAGAAAACAAAAACAATCCCCCCGGCAGGCTCGGGCCCGCCGGGGGAGCGCGGGTGCCTCCAGCAGCAGATCAGGTATAGACGTCCGTGAAGGACGGCACCAGGTCACCCGTGTGATAGAAGATCCCTCTGCCCATCTTGTCCTCGCTCCAGGTGGTCACGGGGCGGTCGGGCTGCGCCAGGTAGCCCAGTCCGGCAAAGGTTTCGTTGCGGTTGCCGCTGGGGTCGAAGAAGTAGATGGTCTCGCCGCGCGTGATGCCGTGGCGCGTGGGCGCGACGTCGATGCGCACCTTGTTCTTGGCCATGACGTCGGCGGACTTGAGCACGTCGTGCCAAGAATCAAGGAAATAGGCGATGTGGTGCAGACCGCTGCGCGGACCGCCGACGAAGGCGATGTCGTGCGGCGTGGTGGTGGTCGCCATCCAGGTCGCTGCCTGGATGTTGGCCTCGGGGCCCACCAGCACCTGCTCGGTCAGGAAGAAATTCAGGCACTCCGTCATGAAGCGCGTGTTCTCCGCGACGGTGTTGATGCCCGCCTCGGGGTTCATCTCGCACATCAGCAGACAGTGGTCAAGCCAGTGCGCACCGGCGCCGCGCACGCCATCGGGCCAGGGATCGGGGTTCAGCGAGCCGACGTCGGTGCCGACGAACTCCTTGTGCGCGTACAGCCGGAACTCGTGACCGCTGGGCAGGTTGAACTGCAGCATGCGACCGACCGAGGGCAGCGCGCCCTCGTCGAGCATGGTGGTCTTGACGCCCCAGGCCTCTATGGTTTTCTGCAGCGCGTCCAGGTCGGCATCCTTCTCGACCTTGTAGGCCACGTGGTTCAGCCCGGCCTGATCGCTGGGCGTGAGGATGAGCGAAAACTTGTCCCACTCGTCCCAGCACTTGAGGTAGACGTTGCCGGCCTTGTCGGTCATCATGTTCTTCAGGCCGAGCACCTTCTCGTAGTGATTCAAGGCGGCTGCCATGTCCATCACCTTGAGGCTTGCGTGGCCAATGCGTAATACACCCATGTCATATCTCCTGAGTTGGGTTGGTTGGGGAAACGGAATCGGCGGCGCGCGCGGGCGCCGCACTGGGGGAAGGTCGGGAAAACGGCTTGGCGAGCTTGCCGCAGATATCCAGGCTCACCGGCGCGGTGGGCGCGACACGGCAGGCCAGGGTGTAGCCCTGCGCCTCCTCGTCCACGCTGACATGCGCCCGGCTGATCGGTCCAAGCGGTTTGACGCCGCCCTCGATCACGCGCACCTTGCACACGCCACAGCCGCCGCTGACGCAGCCCACGGGAATACCCCTGCGTCCCAGGCGCAGCATGCCGCACAGCAGGCTCTCGTCCGTGGCGCAGGCATAGCGCTCGCCCGTCTGCGTGACATGGACTTCGTGGGTGGAGCGCGGGGGCATCCACATGCGGTTTCTGCCTTGGCGTTCGTAGTCTCAAACACGTTTGAACAGCGGGCTGCGGGCCTGCCCGGCGTCGGCTGCAGAGAGGAACTTCTCGGTATAGATGTCACGCTCGAACAACCGACCCTGCATCAGCGTACCGATGCAGGCCTCGATCATCACCGGCGGACCGCAGAGGTAGGCCTTGTGCCCGACAAAACCACCTTCGCAGTGTGCCTTGGCGACATCATGCACGAAACCGCGCGCACCGTCCCAGTCACTGCCCTCGGGCTCGTCGGACAGCGCGGGCACATAAGTGAAATGCGGGTGCCGTGCGGCCAGCGCGCGGAATTCCGCGTCGTAGTACAGCTCCTCGCGGGTGCGCTGCCCGTAGATCAGCGTGATCGGTTCGGTGCAGCCGCTGGCCAGCATCTGGTGGATCATCGAGCGCGGGCTCGACAGACCTGAGCCGCCGGCGAGAAACAGCATGGGCTGCCGCGCCGAGCGGCGCACGAAGAAGCGCCCGTAGGGCCCGGCCAGGCGCAGCCGAGCGCCTTCCTCAAGCTGCTCGTGCAGCCAGGCCGTGCCCTTGCCGCCGCGCACCTGGCGCACATTGAGTTCGATCTGCGTGCTGTCGCCGTTCGCGTCGGGCGCATTGGCGATCGAGAACGCCCGGCTCTCGCCCAGGCCCGGGATTTCAAGCTGCACGTACTGGCCCGCCTGGAAGTGGATGGGTTTGTCCAGTTGCAGGTGCAGCGCCTTGATCGTGGGCGTGAGCCGCTCGATGCGCAGCACCGTCGCGGCAAAGTCGCGTACCGGGATGACCTCGGCGTCGGGCTCCTCGTCAATGTCGGCCTCGATGGTCGTATCGCACTGCAGCGTGGCGCAGCAGGCCAGCGTCTTGCCCTCGTCGCGCTCGAAGTCCATCAGCGCGAACGGGTTGGCGGCACCGTGGTCCACATCGCCGTCGGCAACCTGCACCTTGCAGGTGCCGCACAGGCCGTGGCCGCAGGCGTGGGGAATGTAGATGCCCTGGCGCAGCGCTGCGTCAAGCAGGGTCTGGCCCTCTTCGACGTCGATCGTTGCGCCCAAGGGCTCGATGGTCAGTTGGTAGGTCATGGCATGGACGCGGGGCCCGGGGGTAGCCCCCGGGCTTCCCTCACCGAATGGGACTTAGCTGCACGTACCCTGGATGCCGGTCAGGCCCGGGGTGCGAAAACGGATCGCGTCCTTGTGCTGAAGGCCATTGGCCTGCAGCGACTTGGCCGGATCGGGCGTCCACGGCTGGCCGGACTTGAACCACTCGACCTGGGACCAGTCGATCTTGGCAAAGTCGGGGTGCTCGCCGTACACGCCGGGCAGCACGCCCTGGGCCAGCGCGCCGAACGGGGTATCCGGCGGCAACGGCAGGCAGACCGGTGATGCAAACATCAGGTGATCCTCCCAGCCGATGTAGAGCAGCGGTGCGGGGAAGTTCTCGCGCCGGTCGCGGGCGGGAAAGTCGTAGGGTTTGACAGCAACGACGCTCATGCCTTGTCTCCTTGAACAGCATCACCACGCCAGGCGGCAAAGTTCTTCTGGTCTTCCGAGCCTTCAAAGTCGAAGTTGTCCCGGCCCACCTTCAGGTCGTAGTAGTCCATCACGGCAGCCATCGGGTCAAAGCCCTCCACCGTCGGGTCGGTGCCCTCGGGGAAGCAGTTGCCCTGGTAAATCTGGTGCACGGGCAGCCAGGCTTGCGAATATTTCTCGGGCTCGTTGTCAAAAATTTCTTTGCAACCGTCACTGCAGAAGTGGTACTTGTCGCCGTGGTAGTCGGACTCGCGGTAACAGATCTTGGTCGGGTCACCCGGCTCGGTAAAGAACATGGGGACCTGGCAGGTGGTGCACAGCATGGGCAGCGTCTTGTTGTAGAAGCGCTTGCCCTGTTGCTGCTGCGCGTGGAAATGCTCGAAGCGCGGCCGGTAGTACTTGTCGAAGGTGTCGGGGTACTTTTCGCTCAGCCACTGCATCTCGTCTTCCTTGGGAATCCAGGTGTGGAAGGGCGCAGCAGCCGCATAGTTGTAGAAGGTATTCCAGGCCTGGTGGCTGATGTGGTCCTTGCCTTCGCAGGCCATCTTCCAGCCCTTGGGCTCGCGGATGCCATAGCGGGCCAAGTCGCGGAACAGCGCGCCGCCGTTTTCCTCGCCGTACATCTCCCACGCTTCCTTCCAGCTCATCACGCGCTTGGGCAGCATGTAGTCCTGCATCATGGCCACGATGGTCAGCAGGCGGTAGCCGCGCCAGAGCCACTTGTCGATCCACTTCTGCACGATCGGCACGTTGGCCGGGTCCTGCTCGAGCATGAACTTGATGCACTCGATGCCCAGGGTCATGTGACGCGATTCGTCGGACTGGGCCGAGAAGCCAAACGTCACGGTGCTCATGTCTCCGTTGTGGGCGGCGCCGGACATGAAGGGCACGAACAGCAGGTTGGTCAGCACGTACTCGAACGAGAAGCTCACGGCGGTGAGGAACTCGAACGGCCCTGCGGTGGAGGCGTCTTCAAAAAACGACTTGGGCACGGACAGGTACCACACACGGTCAAACATGTGGGGTGCCTGGTGCAGGCCATTGAAATACTTGTTGTAGTGCGACAGGGCGTGGGTTTCGGTCTGGCAGTGGCGCAGCTCGTCAATGGACTGCATCTGCGCGGCAACGCGGGCACCGGCACCGGTGAAGTGGCGGCCCACATGGGCAAAGCCGCTGTGCGCGAGGTACTCTATCGGGGTCACGGCCTGGAAGAAGATCTTGATCGCATTCACATAGCGCGCATCCGAAATACCCAGCTGGCCATTGTTCTGCGCAAAGGCCTCGATCACGGCATAGAGCTTCTTTTCCTTTTCGCCCTGATACTTCCAGTAGGCGTCCATCGTCAGGCGGAAGGGGTCTTCCCACTTGTCCCAATCGTGGATCTTGATGCCTTCGTACTTGTCGTACGGGAAGACCTTGTCCATCGGCTGGTAGGTGGTATCCCAGTGCAGATCGCGCGTCATCGCGCGATAGCGGTCCTTGAGGCTGAGTTTCTTCTTGACTACGGGTGCGTCCATGGTGGCGTCTCCTTCAATGGTTGGTTTGTGGTGTGCGCTGCGCTCAGTCGCGCCAGCTCAGCGAAAACTCGTCGTCGTCTTCTTCAATATGGCCCGACAGCGTCACCAGATTGATGTGGATCTGCTGCAGATCGAAACGGCGGCCGGTTTGCTCCTCGATGGTCTCGCGGCGGATCACGAGGTGCCGCGGCGCGTCGATCTTCACGAGGCCGGGCGAGCGCTGAGCGCTGGCGTTGGGGTTGTCGAGCAGGATGGCATCGACCACCGGGCGGGCTTCCTCGTTATCCTGGAAGGCAATAAAGACGCTGGATACGACGGGGGCATTCATGCTGCGCTCCTTATCAGAGGGCGAGACCGGCCTTGCGGGCACGGGCATCGAGGGTGGCACGCACGTCGGCGAGCAGCGCATCGCCCTCCGCACCCAGCGCGGCGTTGGCCACGGGCGCCAGAGCGGCCTGGGCCAGGCCGGTGTAGCGCTGGTACCAGCCGGTGATCAGCGCCAGGTTGTCGGCGTTGTCCGCCGCCGCGACCTTGACCACGGCATCGATCCAGCGCGCGCTTTCCTCGTGCCACTCAGGCACGAACGAGCACAGCATCGCCACGGCCGTGCCGCCCTGCAGCGCCACGCGGTCATCCACGAAGTGGGTGAAGATCAGCGGGTAGAGCAGGCCATTGAGCGCGAGGTTCTGCGCCACGAAGAGCTCGAACGGGTCCTTGAGTACCAGCGTGTCCTCGACGTAGCGGCGCAGCACCTGCCAGCGCGAATCCCCCAGCCAGTCGTTCTTGCCGGCCTGCAGCGCCTCGGGTTCACCCAGAGCCAGGCCCAGGCGCGTGAGGTACTGAGCGACCCCCAGGTGGTCCATCGCATGGAACATTGCCGGGGCGGTGAAGGCCGTGCCCCAGCCGCGTGCGCAGACGCTGCAGTTGTTCATATTGCCTGCCCAGGCCACATGGCGCAGCGGCATCAGGACTTCGCTGGCCCTGGTGCGCACATCGTCAGGCATCCTGGCCACGAGGCCGCGGGATTGGACGAAGTCGTAGCTGGCCTCCATCGCATCCTGCTGCTTGGCGCGCGCCATGGTCCAGTTGGCGTAGTAGTACTGGCGCGGATCGCGCAACGCGTACCAATCGGCCATCGTGATGGCCGTGCGGCCGGCGTCGAACAGCTCGTGCTCGGGCTCCCAGGTGGGCCGGTAGTGGAAGTTGGCCGAGGGCTGCACCCCCAGCGTGGCCTCTTCGTAGCGCGACGCCGGCTTGTCGCCGATGTACGCAGCCACCCGTTGGAAGGTCTGGCGCAGTGGTTTGATCTCGCGCGCCTGCAGGTCAATATTCATTCGTGGTGTCTCCTGAAACAGCGGGCAATGGGTGGGTATCGATCTGACCAGGATGCTGCTTCACCTGGTGCGTGCGGCAGAATTCTGCGAACGCCTGCTCGGGCAACATCAGCTCCACGGTCAGTTCGGGCCATCCCATCGAAAACTCGAACTCGACAAGGCCGTTGTCCCGTCTTCCCAGCACGTTGATGTATTTGCGGGTGACATCGCAGTGCGGTAACAACTCTGGGTTCATCGCGGGCTCCGGAAAATTGGCTTTGTCTCCCGTTGTAATGCAGATGCCATGCCAAGAATCGACAAAACTGCAAAACTATCGATAAAACGAGGGTAAACCCTGAATTCCCATCCGGGTCTGGACGCCTGAGAATCGATTTCTCCGCAACCCACGGCAATATCTTGATTCATGTTGCGCTGCAGCATGTTCATATCCGCATATTGATCCGCCAGGAAAGTGTTCAAATGGTGAAGTCGGGTTGAAGATCAACGAAACACTGGATAGCCCACGGTCTCTGTTTTATCGATATTTTGCCATGAATACCACGCTCCCTCCCTTGCCGTCCGACCGGGATCTGCGCCGCCTGGTGCACTTTTCCACCGGCGATGGCCGTATCTGGCTGGCCGACCAGCGCATGGTGCTGGTGCACGCGGCGGCGCTCAGCGCGCTGCGCCGCGAGCTGATGGCGACGCTGGGGCCGGTGCAGACTCGGCGCGTGCTGATGCGCGCAGGCTACGCCTCCGGCGAGCGCGACGCCCTGCTGGCGCGCCAGGTGCGGCGCGGCGCCTCGCTGTTTGAAGCATTCTCCGTAGGCCCGCAGCTGCACATGCTCGAAGGTGTGGTGCAAGTCACCCCCGAAATCTTCGAGGTGGATGAGGACAAGGGGCACTACCTCGGGCACTACCGCTGGGACCATAGCTGGGAGGTCGAGGTGCACCTGCGTGAATTCGGCCCGCAGGCCGAGCCGGTCTGCTGGATGTTGCTGGGCTATGCCTCGGGCTACACCAGCGCGTTTTTCGGCCGCCCGGCGCTGTACAAGGAGGTGCAATGCGCGGCCTGCGGCGCGCCGCATTGCCGCATTGAAGGGCGCTTCGCCGAAGAGTGGCCCGACGGCGAAGCCATGGCACGCGACTACGACGCCGACTCCATGCTGGTCAAGCTCGAAGAGCTGCAATCGCAGGTGCATAGCCTGCGCACGCAGCCACAACCGGCCGACGACCAGGGCCCGCTGGTCGGCCAGTCACCCGCCTTCGTACAGACCATCGAGCTGCTGCGCAAGGCAGCGCAAACGCAAGTGACGGTGCTGCTCACAGGCGAGACCGGCGTGGGCAAAGAGCGCTTCGCGCGGGCGCTGCATGCGATGAGCGCGCGCACCGACAAGCCCTTCGTCGCGGTCAACTGCGCGGCACTGCCGGCCGAGTTGATCGAAAGCGAGCTTTTCGGCGCAGAGAAGGGCGCCTACACCGGCGCCGCCACCACGCGCGTGGGACGCTTCGAACGCGCGCACGGTGGCACGCTGATGCTCGACGAGCTCGGCGAGCTGCCCCTGCCCGCGCAGGCCAAGCTGCTGCGCGTGCTGCAGAGCGGCGAGATCGACCGCCTGGGCAGTGCAGCGCCGCGCAAGGTGGACGTGCGCGTCGTCGCGGCGACCAACGTCGATCTGGCGCAGGCGGTGCGCGAAGGGCGCTTCCGCCAGGATCTGCTCTACCGGCTCAACGTCTACCCCATCCGCATCCCGCCTCTGCGCGAGCGGCTGGAGGACATCGAGCCACTGGCCCTGCACCTGCTCGACAAATACGTGGCGCAACATGGCAAGCGCGTGCTCGGCTTCACCGACCGCGCACTGGCCGCCATGCGCGCCTACCCCTGGCCGGGCAACGTGCGCGAACTGGAGAATCTGATCGAGCGCGGCATCATTCTTGCATCGACCGGTGCAACGGTCGACGCCGAAACCCTGTTCCCGCACCTGCCAGCGGCGGGTGGCACCACCGTGAACTCCGGTGGTGCACTGGAGCCGGCGCAATCGCCAGCGGACCAAGCCCAGGCCGGTGATTTGTACGCACAGCTGCAGCAAAGCGGCATGACGCTGGAGGGGCTGGAAAACACGCTGCTGCGCGAGGCGGTGGCGCGCGCGGGCGGCAACCTTGCCGCTGCGGCGCGCGCGCTGGGACTCACGCGCGCGCAACTCAGCTACCGCCTCTCGCGCCTGCAACAGGAGGAATGAATCCACCATGGTCAAACGCACTTTTCAACCCCTCGTCTCCCTCGTGCACGCCAGCGCCGCCCAAGGCCACGGCGACCCCGATACCGCCACGCGCACACTGATCGAGCAAACCTACGCACAGCTGCGCGACGACATCATCGAAGGCCGGCTGCTGCCGGGCAGCAAGCTGCGCATCGAGCACCTGCGCACGCAGTACGCGGTGGGCGCAGGCACGCTGCGCGAGGCGCTCACGCTGCTGGTGAGCGACGCCCTCGCCAGCGCCGAAGGCCAGCGCGGCTTTCGCGTCGCACCCATCACGCTGGAAGACCTTGCGGACCTCACGCAACTGCGTGTGCAGATCGAGACCGCGGCGCTGCGCCAGTCGATTCGCGCAGGCGGCCTCCGCTGGCGCAATGCGACGCAAAGCGCCTACGACGCCATTTCCGCCGAAGAGCCGATCGCTCCCGGACGCCGGCGGCAGTGGGAATTGCTCAACGAGCGCTTTCACGAGGCCTTGCTCTCGGGTGCCGAATCGCCCTGGACACTGCGCGTGCTGCGCCTGCTCTCGCGCCATGGCGAGCGCTATCGCTCCTTTGCGATGCAGCTGCCTGGCGCCACGCGCGACGTGCATGCCGAACACACCGAAATCTTCGAATACGCCATGGCCGGGCAGGATGCGCGCGCCTCGCTAGCGCTGGAGGCCCATATCCGCACCACGCCCGACCTGCTGATCCAGGCGCTGCGCGACGGCAAGGTGACGCTGCCGGGCGCCGCGCCCGCTCAGTCCGCCGCGCAGACGGCCATCCGCCGCGCGAAAAAACAGACTTCTTCCGCCACCACCTGACAGGCGCGCTGCGCCGCCGGGTCAGGCACGCCACTGCGCACGCCAAACGGATCGGACGCCGCGTGCACCGCCGCGCCATAGGGTGTCGGCCAGCCGCGCAGCGCATGCACGGTGGAGCGCAGCGAGGTCAGCGCCGTACCCATGGCCTGCGGCCCGTCGGCGCAGACGATGCAGCCGACGGCGCGCTCGCTCAGATAGGGGCGCGCATCGTCCCGCAGCTCTTCCACGTAGTCGAGCACGTTCTTGATCAGGCCCGATATTCCGCCATGGTAGGCGGGGGTGGCCAGAACCACGCCACTGGCGCGGCGCAGCGCGGCGAGCAAATCCAGCGCCAGGGCACCGCCATCGCCGTGCCCTGGCACATACAGCGCCTGGGGCAACTGGCCGGCGCCGAATGCCAGAGCCTCGCACCCCAGGGCGCGGACATGGGCCAGCGCCACCTGCATCGCACGCTCCGAAGTGGACCCGGGCCGCGTGGTGCCGCCTATGCCGACGATGAGCGGTACTGCCATGCCCCGTCTCCGAAAATACCCGCGCTCGCGGCTCAGCGCCGCGCCGCCTCGTACAAGCCCTGCACCCGGGGCAGGCTGCGCTCCAGCTCGCGGATGCGGTCCGGCCCCGTTGGATGGGTGGAGAGAAAGCCGATGCCGCCTCCGCCCGTCACCTCGCCCATCTTGCGCCACAGACTGACGGCGGCCCGCGGGTTGTAGCCCGCGCGCGCCGCTAGTTCCAGGCCGACCAGGTCGGCCTCGCTTTCGTCGGAACGGCTGAACTGCAGCGTGAGCAGTTGCCCACCCAGATTGGCCGCCATGCGTCCCAGATCGCCCAGCCCCAGCAGTTGAGCGCCCAGGCTGAGGCCAATGTTGGTCGCCTGGGTCTTGGCCAGGCGCTCGCGCGCATGTTCGCGCAGCGCATGCGCCATCTCGTGGCCCATGACCATGGCGGCCTCGTCGTCGGTCAGCTTCAACCGGTCAAGGATGCCGGTGTAGAAGACGATCTTGCCGCCGGGCATGCAAAAGGCGTTGACTTCCTTGCTGCCTATCAGGTTCACCTCCCAGCGCCACTGGCGTGCGCGCTCGTTCCAGGCCATGGCGAACGGGATCAGCCGCTGGGCAATCGCGCGCAGCTTCACCAGTTGCGGGTGCTCGGGCGGCGCCAGCGCGCGTTGCGCCCTGGCCTGCGCCAGCATCTCGCCATATTGCTGCGTGGCCGCCTGCTCCAACTGCCCGGCGGGCACCAGCTTGCGCATGCCCGAGGCATTACCCACGTCCACCTGCGCCAGGGCCGGCCCTGCCACTGCGCAAGCGGCGGCAATTAAGATAGCCCACGGCGCCTTCTGCACGGCAGCCAGCGGCGCGCAGCGAGGCCGATTCTCTTTGGCGATGGGCCGACGGCCTCCGCGGCCGGCAAAATGAAACATCGACATGTCCTGGGTTCAGCAGCCTGGGGCCCGGCGCGACAGCGCACCACTGCGCGAGCGGCAAGCCTGCCGACTCGGCATTGCCGACCCGGACGCCGGCCGACCGGCGCAAGGAGCGGCATTCCGGCCGACTGGCGATGAAGGATACCCCAGCCCACGCGGGCCATGAGACCGCGCCGCGCACACCACGGCGCCATCAAAAACCCATGTCGGCACCGCGAAAATACTGCGCAGGGCAGCTTGGCGCGGGCGTCACGGCGGCATTCATGCGACTTTGCATTCAAGCGTAGAACAAGGCGGGAAGCCGCAGATCAGTGCTGTAGCACGGCAAGGCGAACCAGCGCAGTGATACGTTTGAAGGCGAAGTCGTATCAGTCGTCGTGGTCGTCCCGTTCGCGGCGCCAGTGCTTGTACGCCTTTTTCTGTTCCTTCCAGTAGCGCTTGTTTTCGTGCTTCCACTCGTCTTCGTCATCGCCGCGCCAGCGCGGTGCGTAGGCGGGGGGCGGCAGCACGACGACGGGACGCGGCACATACACGGGACGCGGCACGAGATAGGTCGGCTGTGGTGGCGGCAGGTATATCGGCGCGGGCGGGGCGTAGACCCAACCCGGTACGCCTATGCCCACGCTCACGCTGACCTCGGCCTGCGCAGCAGCGGCGGCCGCCCCCATCCAGAGCGCGAGCGCCAGTTGTCGATAGTTCATGGTTTTCCTTTGCATGCCCAACACCACCGGTGCGCAACGGGCTCGAAAAGGCAACGGGCACGACGGAACAGGGGTTGACGGGTGTTTGTAATCAAGCGCGAGCAAGTGCAAGCGGATCGCTTGCCGGGAAACCAGAAACCACCACGCCAAGGGCGGGCGATGCTTGCGCACCGACGCGCTTTCGGCGCTCCAAGCCCGGCTGTGGCTTGCGCCTGGCAGCCACTACCTTGGCGGGGCAACGGGCACTACGCGGAGACTTTGAACACGCTCTGAGGTGGGCGCGCGCATTTCCGCCAGGATCACCACCAGCAGCCCCGCAATCACCCCCGCCAGACCCAGCCAGGCGAGCAGTTGCTGGCGCTCTCCCACCACCCAGACCGCCAGCATGAAGGCGGTCACCGGCTCGCCCAGCGCCAGCGTGACGCCGGTGGCGCCCGAGATGTGGCGCAGCCCGCTGGAAAACAGCAGGTAGGAGATGCCGGTGCTGACGAGTCCGAGGAAGGCCACCACCGCCCAGCTCTGCGCCCCGGCCTGCAGCGGCCCGCCGAGCACCCAGGCCATGGGCACCGACAGAAGGGAAGCACCCGCGAACACCACTAGATTGGTGCGCACCGGCCCCAGCGCCAGCACCAAGTGCTTGTTGGCCAGCGTATACACCGCATAGCACAGGCCCGCCAGCAGACACAGCGCCACGCCGCCCGCCTGCAGCCGCGGGCCGCCGCCCTGGCCCAGCGCCATGGCCGCGCCGCCCGCCACGCTCACCAGCGTGCCCAGCCACCACAGCGGCGCGGGCAGGCGGCGTGCCACCACGGTCTGCAGCAGGCCGGCCCAGATCGGCCCGCTGCCGATGGCGATCGCCGTTCCCAGCGCCACGCCACTGGCGCGCACGCCGGCAAAAAAGCTCAGGTTGTAGACGGCGATGCTGACGCCGGCCAGCAGCACCGGCGGCCAGGGCCAGGCACCCGAACGCGCCGGGGCGCCCAGGGCCAGCAGCGCGAAGAAGCCGCTGGCAATCACCAGCCGCAGCGCACCCACCCAGTAGGGCGAGAGGGTGGCGGGCGCCAGGCTTTGCGCGGTGCCTGTGGTGCCCCAGAGCATCGCGGCCATCAGCACCAGCGCGATGCCGCGCGCGGAATGTCGTGCATCGGTCATGGCGGCAATGGTGGCGCAGCCAAGGGGCGCAACTATCGAGCAACGCGCGTAGTGGGAGGTCGGGCGTGAGCGTGAGGGGTAAAGCGGTTTATCCGAGACAAATCAGGGTCTTACGTCCGTCCTGCAAGCGCCAATAGCTATCTTTTCAGAAGTATTTCAGCGCCGCAGTGTGCGTGCGCCCATGCCGCGCTCGCGCTTGAGCGCGTAGGCGAGCGCGCTGGCGCTGGCGTAGCCGCAGGCGAGCGCCGTGGCTTCCAGCGACTGTCCGCGCGCAAGCCACTGCTCGGCCCGATCCAGCCGCAAATCGCGCAGCCAGGCCTGTGGCGTGCTGCCCGTCAACTCCAGCAGGCGCGCGTGAAAGCGCTGCGGGCTCAGGTGGCACAGCGCGGCCAGGCGCGGCGTGGGCCAGTCCTCGTGCAGGGCGGTACCCACCTGCCGGGTGAGTTGCGCCAGGTCGATGCGGCGGCGCACCAGCAGGCTGGGCGCCTGCAGCACCTCGGCCACGCACTGGGCCAGCACGGGCGCCTGGGGAGGCTGCGCGCGCCAAGGCTCAGGCACCGCAAAGCGGCGCATGCGCGCCAGGCCCTGCTGCTCTGGTGCATCGATCACCAGAATGCGCGCACCGCGCTCGGCGTAGTAGCCGTGATCCGCCCCGGCGGGAATGACGATGCCGCTGGCCGTGTCGATGAAGGCGCCGCGCCCGGCAATGCTCAGCTCCATGGCGCCTTCGAGCGCATAGAGGATTTGCGCAAAACCATGCGCATGGGCGTGGTGCTCGCCGTCGTAGCGGCGCACCGAATACTGCGGCTCGACGAGCGGGTTGGCGTGGCGCATGGCGGCAATGGTAAGACCTCGCTTCACTGCACGCTGCCGGCAGCGAAAACGCCATCCAGTCCCACTAGACTACCCAAAAATCGCAGCACGACAGCGGCTTGTGCTGTCGCCGACACCTCAAACCTTGCAAACAATATGCACCCGTCCCACCGATCTGCCTTGCGCCGCATTCTTTTCTCCCTTGCCGGTGGCGCACTGTCCGTTGGCGCACTTACGGGCTGCGGCGGCAGCGAAGACCCAGACCCCCTCGCCCCCTACCGCACCCAGGCTGTGAACTGGTTCGCGTGCGAGCCGACCATCCTTGGCGCGGACACCGACATCACCAGGGGCATCTGGAAGGAACTGGGCGACAGGCTGCAGTGCAGCTACCTGCGCGCGCCCATGGACTGGGGCGCGCCAGAAAAGGGCGATGTCACGCTGAGCCTGATGCGCGTGGTCTCCGCCCAGCCGCAACTGCGCAGGGGCTCGCTGCTGGCCAACCCCGGCGGGCCTGGGGGAGACGGTCTGGGCGATGCGTTGAGCCTGTACCGCGCCTACGCAGGCAGCAATCCGGACACCGCCCTGGGCAAGATGCAGCTGCAGTTGCTGGACAGCTACGATTTCATCGGGTTTTCTCCACGCGGCATGGGCGACAGCACCCCCATCGTTTGTTCGGGCAATGCCTTCAAGCGCCCCACCGACCACACGCAAGACCTGCTGGACCCCGTCAATCTGGACAACGCCCTGTTCAACGCCAAGTACGTTGCCGATGCCTGCGCGAAGAACCCGCTCACGCCGCACATCCACACCGAGGCCACCGCGCGCGACATGGATCTGATGCGCGAGCTACTGGGCGATGAAAAGCTGAACTACATCGGTTATTCCTACGGCACCTGGCTGGGCGCGTGGTACGCCGGCATGTACCCCGAGCGGGTGGGGCGCATGGTGCTCGATAGCGTGTGGCCGCTGTCGGAGCCGATGGAAGCACGCCTGTTCGATCTGCCGCGCGCCCGCCAGGCCGCGCACACGGACATCCTGCTGCCTTACGCCGCACGCCACGACAGCTACTTCGGCCTGGGCACCAGCGCTGCCGGGATCCAGGCGCAGATCGATCGGCTCGACTGGCGCGTGCAACGCGCGCTTGACCCGCTGGGTGGCGCCATCTACTCCAGGAGCGACAGCGACAAGTACGTGGCCACCATCAAGGCCGGCACCTGGCTGGACGCCGCCCTGAAGTCGGCCGAGCAAGCCGCGCCGCAGGGGTTGCCCCCAGGGCAGCGCAACGCAGCCATCGCGCAGGCGATGGAACAAGCCATGGAGCATGCCGCCGAAAGCAAGGGTTTTGTGCCCGGCCCCACCACTGCGAATGCGCTGGTGCAAGAGCAAGTCGCCTTTCTCTGGAACGAGACAGGCCACCTCTGGCTCACCCCTGCAAGGGGCACGAGTTACAGGGCCCAGGAAGGTTTCCGGGTGGTGACGTGCAATGACGACATCTCCGACACCAGTCTCACCGCCTGGAGGGGCCGCTACGAACAAGCCATCCTGAACGCCCCCCTGTTCTCCAGCGTGCTGCTGGACAACCACTGCCTGTTCTGGAACCCACCCAAGATACACAAACCCGCCATCGAGCGCCTGCGGGAACTGCCCATCCTTCTGATCCAGGACGAATACGACTCCGCCACCCCCGCTCCCGGCGCGCTGCGCATGTTCGATCTGCTGCCCAGGGCGCAACTGATCTACGTGCCGGGCGAATACCACCACGCGCTCTATCCCTACATGGACAACTGCGTGGACCTGGCCGCCACGCGCTACCTGCTGGGCGAAACCCTGGAACAGCGGCAGATCAACTGCCCCGCACTGCCGCTGGAGCAGGACAAGCAGACGCTGCAGAAGTCCGGAGCACTCGCTACCCCCTCGGCCTATCGTGATCCCGAGCAAGCCGAGCGCCTGATCCGCCGCTACAAGCGCTCCATCCACCCCTGACCTCCCACCGCATGGCCGGGGCTCCGGATAATGGCGCACGCGCCTTGCGCGCAGCGTCTTCCCAAACCCCGCGCATCCCATGGCAAGCTCTTCCCCTGAAACTCCCCGCCGCTCCTGGCTCAGCGCCTGGCGCGTCTACCTGGAACCCGCCAGCCTGCGCATGCTCGCGCTCGGCTTCTCGGCCGGGCTGCCGCTCCTGCTGGTGCTGGGCACGCTGTCATTCCGCCTGCGCGAGGCCGGCATCGACCGCACCACCATCGGCTACCTCTCCTGGGTCGGCCTGGCCTACGCCTTCAAATGGGTCTGGTCGCCGCTGGTCGATCGCCTGCCGCTGCCGCTGGCCACGCGCATCCTGGGGCGGCGGCGCAGCTGGCTGCTGCTGGCCCAGGGCCTGGTGATGGCCGGCCTGGCCGGCATGGCGCTGGCCGACCCGCGCCAGGGGCTCAATGCCATGGTCTGGTGCGCGCTGCTGGTGGCCTTTGGCTCGGCGACGCAGGACATTGCGCTCGATGCCTTCCGCATCGAATCGGCCGACGCGGATCGCCAGGCGGCGCTGGCCGCCACCTACCAGACCGGCTACCGCCTGGCCATGATCTGGGCCGGCGCCGGCGTGCTGTGGCTGGCCGCGCGCAGCGAAGACACCAGCGCCAGCGGCTACCAGGCCGGCGCCTGGGCCACGGCCTATCTGGTGATGGCGGCCAGCATGCTGGTCGGCACGCTGACCGTGCTGCTCTCGCCCGAGCCCGCGCCGCGCCCGCTGCCGCCGGCCAAGGGCCTGGCCGACTGGCTGCGCGGCGCCGTGGTCGATCCGTTTGCCGACTTCATCACCCGCTACCGCTGGCAGGCGGCGCTGATCCTTGCGCTCATCGCCATCTACCGCATCAGCGACGTCGTGATGGGCATCATGGCCAACCCGTTCTACGTGGACATGGGCTACACCAAGGACGAGGTCGCCGCCGTCACCAAGGTGTTCGGCGTCATCATGACGCTGGCGGGCGCCTTCGTCGGCGGCGTGCTCTCCATGCGCCTGGGGGTGATGCGCGTGCTGATGCTGGGCGCGGTGCTCTCGGCCGCCAGCAACCTGCTGTTCGCCTGGCTGGCGACGCAGGGGCACGATCTGACGGGGCTGATCGGCGTGATTTCGGCCGACAACCTGGCCGGTGGCATCGCATCCGCAGCGTTCATCGCATACTTATCGAGCCTCACCAACGTGCAGTACTCAGCCACGCAATACGCGCTGTTCAGCTCGATGATGCTGCTGCTGCCCAAATGGCTGGCGGGGTTTTCGGGGCAGTTTGTGGATACCTACGGGTACAGCAACTTCTTCATCGCCACCGCGCTGCTGGGCCTGCCGGTGCTGGTATTGGTGGCACTGGCAGCCAGGGTAAGAACTGGTACTCGCGCTTGAGGTGAAAAATCCACTCGCTATCCATTTCGCTGCCTGGGAAAACGAATCCCCGACATGCGGACACCACGGCACAGGGGCCGGTTTCCGGGTATGTGCCGAGGGAAATGCGCTTCTCGACACCGGCAATGCGGTACTTGAGACGCCACCACTTGCCCCAGCGGGCGAAACCTCAAGGTACAGCCCCTTTTCGTCTGTAAACCGGCGGGTTGGGGGCCGGGCAAGGCGCGCCGGATAGCGGTATCTGTCAGAGGCATTGGGGGCAACTTTTGGGGGCAGCTGCCCAAAATTTAGCAGTTGCCCCCAAAGTTGCCCCCAGACTTGATCGGCTTGGCATGGATTCCCGTGGACGCCTATGGACAAGAAAAAAGCCTTAAGCGGTTGTTTTGCTTAGGGCTTTTGCTATCGTTTAGACGCGCATGGACACGCGTGGACAGATGGATGGTGGCCTGGGGCTGGTTCGCAAAAACCTCCACAACCCGCGCCAACACTCGATTTTCTCATCTCTCCTGTTCTCTGGGTACACCTTCAGGTACACCAGACCAACCAAGAGGAACTGTGGAATCGAACCACGAGTTCTGGGCGCGATTGTCCCACGTTTCAGACCATCCGTGCACTCCCCTGAGCAAGTTCATCCAAGCAGGGGCGACACGAAGGTAACAAAGAGGGACAGCGGAATGGAAACGCCTTGGCGGGCATCTGTACCCAGTACAGCTTCTTGTTTTTTCTCCTGATTTGAGGTATAAAAACCGGAAGTTTCCGCCGTGCGGACAGAAAGCTGAACATGACGCAGGTATACGCAGAAGATGGTGCCATTGAGGATCGCTTGGCGCAATTGGGCCTCGAAGAAGATCGGCTCACCGAGGTCGTACGCCGTGGGCACCTTGCCTTCGCTTCCTGCACACCGAACGATCCTCCGCTCTACCCTGGGTTTAGTGCCTGGGCCACTATGGTCCGTGGTCTGCGTGAGTATCTGCTTCCCGCTTGGTCGCGGTGCGATGAGAACAACTATTCGCTGGTCGTTAATCCGAGTGGCACCATGGCCATCGCTGTAGCAACAGGAGACGATGCTACAGGCCGCATCGACGCCAGCCCCACAACGAAATCGTCGAAGGGACCCAGCACCGCTGACGCAGTGAACTCCAACCAGATGCAATTGGAGCTCCCCTACATTTTCGACTCCGCGCCGGTGGTAGCCGACGACGGAAGCCCTGAAGAGAAGCGCATGACTTGGATTCTCCTCGTCCATCGCGCTCACAACGAGGTCCGCTGCGAGCTCTCCTTGCCTACGTCGATGGGAACAGACGGGCGCGTCGATGGGTGGCGTGAACGGATCATCTTGAAGGCCATCCCCACCGACCCCGAGGTCATCGAGATCACACCACCCCAGCCGCTGCCCGACATCTCCGTCGACGTCAAGCGTCGGGCATGAGTGTGAACCGCCATTTCAACCCCTCCAGGCTGACCCTCGCACGCAAGCGCCGCGGACTAACAATGACCAAGCTGGCTGCCGCGGTTGGCGTGGAGCCGCGCTCGGTCTCAGCTTACGAGAAGGGTGAATTCGGCCCGGACAACGAGCGCCTGACAAAGCTGTCGTCCGCGCTCAATTTTCCCGAGTCGTTCTTCTTTGGCGACGACCTGGATGAACCCACGCCTGACATCGCCAGCTTTCGGGCACTGTCAAAGATGACAGCCGGCCAGCGCGACACGGCCCTCGGATCAGGTGCGATTGCACTGATGCTCAACGCCTGGATCGAAGCACGATTTGAACTCCCCTCATCTGACCTTCCAGACCTGAGTCGCGAAGGCAGCCCTGAAGCCGCAGCACTTGCCCTCCGCCAGCAATGGGGGCTAGGCGAGTTGCCCGTCAAGAACATGATCCACCTGCTGGAGGCGAAAGGGGTCAGAGTCTTTTCGCTCTCGGTGGACGCAGCCGAAGTCGATGCCTTCTCGATGTGGCGGCAAAGCACGCCCTTTGTGTTCCTGAACACCAAGAAATCTGCCGAGCACAGCCGCTTCGATGCGGCGCACGAGTTGGGACATCTGGTCTTGCATCGCCATGGATCACCACAAGGCAGAGAGGCCGAGCGTGAAGCGAATGCCTTTGCCTCTGCCCTGTTGATGCCCAAAGCCAGCGTTTTGGCCTACGCCCCCCGCATGGCGACTCTCGAACATCTGATTCAGCTCAAGAAGCTTTGGGGAGTCTCGGTCGCTGCACTGACATACAGGCTCCATGCAGTTGGCGTCCTGAGCGATTGGCACTACCAGTCTCTGTACATTGAGCTTTCCTCCAGAGGCTATCGAAAGAAAGAGCCTGACGAGGGAGCACGGGAAACCTCCCAGGTGCTTCAGAAGGTTTTCGCAGCATTGCGGGACGAGAGCATCTCTCGCAGAGACATTGCCAGCGAGCTGCACGTCGCGGCAGAAGAGCTAGATCAACTGGTGTTCGGGCTCGCGCTCACAGGGCTCAATGGCAGCAGAAACAACGGAGACGGTAAGGCCAGGAAACCGCCTCAACTTCATGTCGTGAGCACTTCAAAGGAGATACGCAGATGACCAAAAAGGACATTCATGTAGTGCCGCACGAAAACGGCTGGGCCACCAAGAGAGAAGGGGCGGGACGAGCAGGTGTCGTCGTCGATACACAGAAGGAAGCCATTGGCCGGGCCCGCCAGCAGGCAATGCGAGAGCGCGTGGAAGTTGTGATCCACAAGCGAGATGGAACGATCCGCGATAGCGACAGCTATGGCAACGACCTGCATCCGCCCAAAGACAAAAAGCATTGAGCTTCATCAGCAGACCGGATTGCTTGCATGCCGCCCCAAATAGCCGTACGCCAGCGTGCGTTCCCCGACCTCTGCCCCATCACGGCGGCTGTTGAAGCGCTGTCCAACGCAGGCGGTATCGAAGAGCGAGGAGCGATCTTCACTCGCCGTGAGGTCGTGGACTTCATCCTGGACCTGGTCGGATACCGCACTGACCGCCCCTTGCACGAACTTCGGCTGCTGGAGCCGTCGTTTGGAGACGGCGACTTTCTGCTTCCGGCCATAGACCGCCTGCTGGCAGCGTGGAAGGCAGCAGCAATGCCTCCTCCTCAGGAAACGCTTGGCGACTGCATCCGCGCCGTCGAGCTCCACCGCAGTACTTTCGAGCGCACCCATGCGGCGGTAGTCGCACGCCTCGCTGGCCACGGCATCGCGGCCAGCTCTGCCGAAGCCATCGCTAACCGCTGGATGGTGCATGGGGATTTCCTGCTGGCCGAGCTGCCAGACAGCTTCGATGTTGTGGTCGGCAACCCGCCTTACGTGCGGCAGGAAATGATCCCGGGTGTCCTGCTAGCGGAATACCGCAACCGATATGCCACCATCTACGACCGGGCCGACTTGTACATTCCGTTCATCGAACGCTCCCTACGCCTGCTTTCGCGTGCAGGTGTACTCGGCTTCATCTGCGCAGATCGTTGGATGAAGAACCGCTACGGCGGACCGTTGCGCGCACTGATCGCGAAAGAGTTCCACCTAAAGGCCCATGTCGATATGACCGACACACCGGCCTTCCATGCCGACGTGATTGCCTACCCAGCCATCACGATCATCACTCGGGAGAAGCCTGGGACAACGCGCTTGGCACACCGACCCAGGATCGACGGTCTCGTCCTGAGTAGCTTGGCTCGCCAGCTAACGACACTTGAAGCCCCGCAAAATGGCGGTGAGGTGCGTGAACTCCATGGCGTCGCGGTCGGCGACAACCCTTGGTTGCTGGAATCAGCGGACCAGCTCTCCCTGGTGCGCCGACTGGAGCAGGATTTCCCCCCGATCGAAGAGGTTGGCTGCAAGGTCGGCATCGGTGTCGCTACGGGTGCGGATCAGGCATTCATCGGTCCCTACGACGAACTCGATGTAGAGGATGATCGCAAACAACCACTGGTCATGACCCGAGACATCCAGAATGGCACGGTGGAGTGGCGTGGGCTCGGCGTCATCAATCCCGCTGCAGATGAAGGTGGTTTGGTGGATCTGGATCGCTACCCACGTCTGAAACGCTATCTCGATACCCGCAAGGACATCCTCAGCCAGCGCCACTGCGCGCAGAAGACACCAGGCCACTGGTACAAGACCATCGATCGCATCACGCCGTCGCTGACACGCACGCCCAAGCTCTTGATACCCGACATCAAGGGAGAAGCGCACATCGTCTACGAAGAAGGTCGTCTGTACCCGCATCACAACCTGTACTTCATTACCGCAGAACAATGGGATCTCCGAGCCCTGCAGGCGGTGCTGCTCTCACGTATTGCCCGCTTGTTCGTCGCGACCTACTCGACGCGCATGAGGGGGGGCTTCCTGCGGTTCCAGGCGCAGTATCTGCGGCGGATTCGGATTCCCCGCTGGACAGATGTTCCCACGACACTTCGCGGCAAGCTGATCAATGCCGCCATTGCCCGCGACCTCGAAGCCTGCAATGCACATGCCTTTGAACTGTACGGATTGACCAAACAAGAACAGGCTGCATTGGGAGGCGCTACATGTCCTTGATGCGCCAAAGACTCGGCCGCGCCCGAAGGGTGGTTGTGCACCAGCAGCAGCGCCGCCGTGTTGCGCACCAAAGCCTCCTTCACGATCTCGCGCGGATACACCGACGTCTGGCTCACCGTGCCTCGGAACATCTCCACGTAGTCCAGCACTTGGAACTGCGTGTCCAGGTGAACGACCGCGAAGACCTCATGCGATAAACCACCCAGCCGCACCCGCAGGAAGTCCCGGACTGCCGTCGGCGAAGCCAGCACCTGGCTGCCGCGCACCCGGCCTGCCAGCACCCGCTGCGCGGCCAGCAGCACCTCGTGCGCCGCCGCCGGCCGGTACTCACCAGCACGGTCGCAGACCATCAGCGACGACGGAGGAACGGCAACGAAAGAATCGAGGGAAAAAAACAGATCGTGCGTCATGACAGACTCCAGTGATCAGGCGGGATTGCCCGAGACCGGAGATGGCACGCCGCAGCGCAACGGTCACAGGTTCGCAGACGGCCAAAGGACGCCAGCGTGCAGCGCACGCGCAGACCTTGAGCGCGAGAACGGTGTGACAGGATGGAGGGAACCAGCAAGCCAGCCCACACCGCCACGCAACCCAAATGGCAAGCGCAGCGCGCAGGCCAAAGGCCGGAGGCGTGAAGGATCGGAGCCAGGGAGGCCAAGACGGCGGAAAGCCGGCTCGGGGCGCAGCCCGCAGAGCCTGACGACAGGCACTGCCGGCACGCGCAGGCCTCAAAGCCAATCTTCTTGGAGGAACCGTTAGTTCAACAATGCTTTGCCTGTGGAGGCACGTAGCACGCTATGTCGCGCTGATGCGGCGCAGACAAGTAGTTCTTGCCGCAATGTTCAGACCAATCAAACGCAGGCCCTCCGCATCACGCCATGATTTCCAGACCACGCTCCTGCACCAGGTGAAGCAGCTTTAGCGCGGTGCCCGTGGGGCGCTTCTGGCCGATCTCCCACTTCTGGACGGTGGAGGTGCTGGTGTTGAGCAGCCGGGCAAAGACAGCCTGGCTGACCCGGGAGCTTTCGCGGATCTGCTTGATTTCCTCGGGCTTCAAGGGCTCGACGGGAGGCAGGCACAGGCGGTCGAACTCGCGCAGCGTGACCTGATCCATCACGCCGGCCTTGTGCAGCCCTTGGGCCGTCTCATGGACGGCTTCGAGAATCGCCGATTTGGTCTTACGCATCGCAGTTCACCTCAACAATTTCGCCTGCACGCTGTGCTTGGTCGAGCGCCTCGGCCGTCATCGACAGCAGATGGGCCGCCAACTTCTTCAAGGCCTCTTCTTCGTCCTTGTCGATGTTGCTGCGCTCGTTCTTCGGAAAGCCGAACACGAAGACCCAGCGGTCTCCCCGGTTCGTGGCGACCAGCGTGCGAAAGCCGCCGCTCTTTCCCTGGCCAGGCCGAGCCACCCGCTTCTTGACCAGGCCGCCGCCGAGGTCGGCATCGACCAGGCCAGCGGCCATCTCGCGCACCGCTGCGCAGAGGATGGCCGCTGGCAGACCCTGCTTGCGTGCCCAGCGGTCAAACCAGCGGGTGTTGTAGATCGACATTCGGCCGTTCCAATAAAGTCATTTTATAGCACTCAGTGCTATATATCAAATCAGGTGGACGCGAGGGTAAGGCCGCGGGTGCACCTGCTTGGCAAGGCAGCCCACCACGCCACACACCCGCCTTGGCAGGCGCCGCCCTTCCTGGCCAGCGCAGGAAGCAGGCCGGCTCTGTGGCCGGCTTGTACAGGGTGCGCTCTCCTGCGCTCCCTTGGGTTTGTCTGAACCCGAGGGAGACGCATCCTGCCGGCATCCCCGACAAGGAACTGCCATGCTCTTTCATCAGACCCTCCCCAAGCCCAATCCTTCCAAAGCCCCGCCGGCCTTCTACCGCCTGCGCGACGTGATGCGCATCTGCGCGCTCAGCCGCTCGACGGTCTATCGGCGCATTGCGGAAGGCCGCTTCCCCGCTCCGGTCCACCTGGGAGGCCGTGCCTCGGCCTGGGCCAGTGCCGACCTTCAGGCGTGGATCGACGATCCGAACGGCTACGGGAAGGCGGCTACGCTGCCATCCTGAAACCCTCGCCCTCGCTGCGCGCCAGGCCGGCAAACGAGGCTGAAACATCGATCAGTGCGTGTGGCGCGCCATCAAGCTGGCGCAAGTCGCGCACCGGCCCGACCGGCTTGCCTGCGGCAAGATGGTCCAGCAGGTCCGCCCAGACCTGGATCATCCGGCGGCGCTGCTCGAAGTGCGTCGTCCGGTCGTAGCTGCTACCCAGTTCCTCGTCCGACACGTGCGCCAAGTGCCGCTCGATCACCTCGCGGTCCCAGCCCAGCAGTTCGCGGATCAGGGTGCGCGCCGTGGCGCGGAACCCGTGCCCTGTGATCTGCTCCTTCGTGTCGTAGCCCAGCGTGCGCAAGGCGCTGTTGACGGTGTTGTCGCTCATGTAGCGCGTCTTCTCCGAACGCTTGGCCATGCTCTTGAAGATCGGCCCGGTGGGGCCGGTCAGCGGAAGAAGATCGCGCAGGATGGCGACAGCCTGGGTCGGCAGCGGTACGAGGTGGGCCGGCGTGCGGCTATCGCGCTTCTTCCACTCCCGCAGCTTCATCTTCTCCGGCGGGCAGCGCCACACCGCCTGATCGAGGTCCACGTTCTCCCAATGCACTAGGCGCAACTGGCCGGGACGTTGGAAGAGCAAAGGCGAAAGCTGCAAGGCCGCACGGGTGATGACGTTGCCGCTGTAGCCTTGAATGTCCCGCAGCAACTGCCCCAGTTCCTGGGGATCGGTGATGGCCGCGTAGTGGCGGCCACGCGGCGCCGGCAGGCCGCCGGTACCCTTGTTCACGAAGTTTTGCCCGGGCCTCAGTGTCCCCACGTCCACCGCGTACTGGAACACGTGCTGCACCGCTTCGCGCACGCGCTGTGCCGTCTCCAGGTGGCCGCGCTCCTTGATGCGATGCAGGCAGCGAACCACTTCCGTGGGGGCGATGGCATCCACCGCCAGCGCGCCAATCCACGGGAAGATGTGCAGTTCCAGGTGGCGTATCACCTTCTGGGCATAGCCGTCCGACCACTCCTGGTCCTTCTTCGCCTGGGCGTGCCAGGCGCGGGCCGTCAGTTCGAAGGTGTTCATGCGGGAAACGCGCTCGCGCTCCTCTGCCACCCGGCGCGCCTCCCGGGGGTCGATGCCGTCAGCGCGCTTCTCGGCTTCGGCGCGCGCTTTCTTGCGCGCCGCCGCGAGCGACACCACCGGATAGTGGCCGAGGCTCAGTTTGGCCTCTTTGCCGAACTGCTTGTAGCGGTAGACCCAAACCTTGCCGGTCGGCCGGATGCGAAGGTAAAGACCCTCGCCGTCCGCCAGCAGGTATTCCTTGTCACGCTGCGCTGCTGCCTTGATCTGAAGCTCGCTGAGTTGTCCCATGGTGTACCCAAAATCGACTGCGGTTGAAAAGCAGTCTGGGGTACACCGATGGGTACACGCAAGAACAGGATTTTGTGAGATTGAACGATACCACTTGAGCCGCCTTTTTAGGCTAAGTCCATGATTTTCAAGGACTTTTTAGCTGTCTTGGGATCGTCTGAGAAGAGGGGGTGGTGGCCTGGGGCGGAATCGAACCACCGACACAAGGATTTTCAATCCTCTGCTCTACCGACTGAGCTACCGGGCCAGAGGGCGTGATTATAGGGGGAAAAGCAATGGTTTCCGTCGAATCCCAGTGCTTCAGTTGCCGCGCTTGTTGCGCCCCAGGTCAACGCCCAGCTGGCGCAGCTTGCGATAGAGGTGGGTGCGCTCGAGTCCGGTCTTTTCGGCGACGCGGGTCATGGAGCCGCCTTCGCGCGCGAGGTGGAATTCGAAATAGGCTTTCTCAAACCCATCGCGCGCCTCGCGCAGCGGCCGATCAAGGTCGAAGCCCTGGTGCGGCAGGGGACCGGGTTCCGGTTCGAGCTCTGGCAGCGCTGCTCCGGCAAGGGCAGCAGCAGCGCCCATGGGCACCCCCGTGCCAGCAGGCAAACTGCCGCGCGCACCATTGTTCGTCTTGGCCGTCCCTGAGGGGGTGCGGCTCAGGCCCTGTTCGACGGCCTTGAGGAGTTTTTGCAGGGTGATGGGTTTTTCGAGAAACGAGAACGCACCGATGCGCGTGGCTTCGACAGCCGTCTCTATCGTGGCGTGACCGCTCATCATGATGACGGGCATGGTGAGCTGCCCGCAGGTCGACCACTCCTTCAGCAAAGAGACGCCGTCGGTATCGGGCATCCAGATGTCGAGCAGCACCAGGTCATAGCGGCCCGCCTCGCGCGCGGCCCGTGCCTGGCCTGCGTTTTCGGCGAGATCAACGCTATGGCCTTCGTCATTGAGGATTTCGGACAGCAGGTCGCGTATCCCCAACTCGTCATCGACCACCAGAATATTTGCCATGTCTTTCAGTGCGCCCTCTCGGTTCGCTGCGGAGGTCTTTTGTCAGGTGGCCCCCTGCTGCGCCGCCTCGAATGATAGCGAGACTTGCGCACCGTGAATCACGCCATCCTCGACACGATTGGAGATATCGACGCGGGCGCGGTGCTCCAGGGCAATTTTCTTGACCACCGCCAGGCCCAGCCCCGTGCCATGGGGCTTGGTGGTGACGTAGGGCTCGAATGCACGGCGCAGGATGTGCTCCGGAAATCCGGGGCCGCTGTCGCTCACGGTCAGGCGTACGCGATGCGTCGCGGCGTTCCAGGCGGTGCGCAGGCAGACCGGCGATGACGGCTGCCGGGATTGGGCGCTCGCCTGCGCACTCGCATCCTGGGCGTTTTGCAGCAGGTTGTGCACGACCTGGCGCAGTTGCTGCGCGTCGCCTGCCACCCAGGGGCATGCAGGATCAAGCTCGGCGCGGACGGGCACCGTCGCGTTCTCTTCGCCGTACAGGTGCAGCACGTCGCTGACCAGCGCGTTGAGGTCCAAGGGGTGCAATTGCGCGGAAGGCAGGCGGGCGTAGTCGCGAAACTCATTGACCAGGCGCTTCATCGCATCGACCTGCTCGACGATGGTGTTGACCGACTTGGCGAGGATGGCCTGTTCGGCCGACGCAAGCTTGCCTTCGAGTTTCAGTGCCAGGCGCTCGGCCGACAGCTGGATGGGGGTCAGCGGGTTCTTGATTTCATGCGCCAGGCGCCGCGCCACCTCGCCCCAGGCCTGGGTACGCTGGGCCGAGACGATCTCCGAGATATCGTCAAACACCAGCAGCCGCGCATTGCCGGGCAGCTCCGCGCCGCGCGCCACCAGGCTGATGCCCTCGCTGGCCAGGCCTGCAGTGGCGCTGCTGGCGCCATGCAGATCGAAGGCGTGCTGCCAATGATCGAGCCCATGGTGATCCATGCTGCCCAGAAAGGCCTCGAACTGCTGCTGCACGGCCTGCGCGAAGGCGCCGAGCTCGGGCACGTCCGCCAGGGGCTTGCCCTGCCAGGCCGCCAGCGGCACTTTCAGGATGCGGGTGGCGCCCGGGTTGGTGGTGCGGATGTGGCCGCGCGCATCCATGACGATGACGCCGGCGGTCAGGTTGTCCAGAATGGTCTGCAGCCGCGCACGCGCGCCATCGAGCTGCTGCATGCTGCGGTCCGCGGCGCCGCGCGCATCGGCGAGCTGCTGCGTCATCAGCGCGAACGCGCGCGTGAGCTCGCCGAGCTCGTCATGGCTCTCCAGCGCCGCCTTGGGTGCGAGGTTGCCGGCGGCCACTTCGCGCACGCCGTCCGCCAGCACCAGCAGCGGGCGCGCCAGCTGGTTGCCAAGCACCACCGCCAGCAGCACGGCACCGAAAACGGCCAGAAACAGGCTGAGCGTGAGCGTGCCGATGTACATGCGGCGCAAGCCCACGCGCGCCAGCGAGCGCTCCTGGTATTCGCGGTTGGCCTGCTGCACCGCCAGTGCATTGGTGACCAGGGCGGGCGGCAGCTCAAGCGTGGCTTCCAGATAGCGCGGCTCGGCCAGCAGGCCGACGCGCGGATTGCCCACCAGCACCAGCACCCGCACGCGCGCATGCAGGTCCGGCCCAGGCTCGGTCACATCATCCAGCCCTTCGATTTGCCACGCCACCCGCTGTTGCTGCGCCTGGCGCTGCATCTGCGGGCCGGGGCGCTCGGGATTGAGCGTGAGCAGCGATTTGCCGGCGCTGGCCAGCGCCTGGCCCGCAGCGCTCCAGAGAATGAGGTCGCTGGCGCCCAGCTGGTCGCGCATGCGTTCCAGCACCAGGCCCGCGCCGGCATCGGGCACGTTCACCAGCTGGCTGCTGGCGCTGCGCGTGTTGGCGGCCATGTCCCCGGCGATGGTGTCCAGCGTGGTGCGTGCCAGATTCACACCGGCGTTGAGCGCGCCTTCCACCTCCACATCGAACCAGGTTTCTATGGACCGCGAAACGAACTGGTAGGACACGACGTAGATGAGCACCCCCGGCACCACGCCAACCAAGGCGAAGATGGCAGCCAGCTTGAGCAGCAGGCGGCTGCCGAAGCGTCCCTTGCGCAAGCGCAGCAGCAGCCGCACGCCACCCCAGACGAGCACCGCCAGCAGCACCGCGGCAACCAGCACATTGACCGCGACCAGCCAGCTGAAATTGCGCTCGTACAGGGCCCGGTTGTTCGTCGCCAGTGTCAGCAAAAACAGCAGCACGATGGCGATCGCCGACATGAGGCCTGCACCCAGCCCCAGCGCCCAGCGCAGGCCGCGTGCACGGTTTTCCTCGCGGCGTGCGGAGCCTGCCGGGCGCACCGGCGCATTGCTGTTCATGAGCCTTCCTTCAAGCCGCCGTCCGGCTCCGCGGCGCTGGCAGCCGGCACCGGGCTGCTCGCTTCCAGCTGCAGCGTCCAGTTCGCGCCGCCCACCGCTCCCCATTGCAAGGGGCGCGGCAACTGGGAGGTATCGAGCCGGTACTGCAGCCGGGCGGTATAGGACGTGTCCGCATCGAGCTCACCGGCCTCCGCGATCTGCCAGCGGGAGATGCGCTGCATCGCCGCCAGTGCGTCCTCAAGATCATCGTAGTTTTGCCCCAGCACCACGCCCAGTCCGCTCGCCGCGATCGGCTCGGACGATTGCGCCAGGCGCCAGCGGCGCGTCAGCGGCTGATAGCTCAGACGCCAGTAGCGCATGGCGCGCGCCTGGGTCTTGTCGCTCCAGTACCAGCGGTGGCGCAGCACCTGGGCATCGGCCACGAAGTGCATGGCGATGCCTTTGCGCAGCGCGTCTTCCACCGCCCCGGGCAGCCGCAGGTTCAGCGTGGCGGAGACAAACACCCCTTCGCTGGTGCGCTGCACCTGCAGCTGCAGCGAGCGCGGCGCCTCTTGCGCCCATGCCGCGCCCTGCAGCAGGCACAGCACCATCGCCATCGCCATCGCCATCGCCATCGCCATCAGCGCATGCAGCATCCGCCGGGCCGGGCTGGCGCCCCGCCTGGTGTCATGCCGGCTTGCGCAGCAACGCATAAAAGAAACCATCGCGCTCACCCCCCGCATTGTCCGGGACGGCGCCCCGCGCAGGCGGCGGCACGGGCAACAAATGGCCGGGAGAGGGCATCCGGCGGGCATCACTGTGGCGCGCAAGAAACGCCGCCACCTGCTCATCCCCCTCGGCGCGAAAAACCGAACAGGTGCAATAGAGCAGCCGGCCACCCGCGCGCAGCCGCGGCCACAGCGCCTCCAGCAAGCGCGCCTGCTGGGCCGCGAGCTGAGCAATATCGCCTTCCCGGCGCAGCCATCGCACATCGGGATGGCGGCGCACGATGCCGGATGCCGTGCACGGCGCATCCAGCAGGATGGCGTCAAAGGGCGCGCCCCCAGCCTGCTGCCACCAGCTATCAGGCTCAGCCGCATCCGCCACCAGCACCTGCGCCCGCAGGCCCAGGCGCCGCAGGTTTTCGTGGATGCGCGCCGCGCGGGCTGCATCCACTTCCAGCGCCGTGACGCTCCAATGCGCGCCGCGCGCCGCGGCCCAATCGAGCAGGTGCACCGTCTTGCCGCCGGGCGCGGCACAGGCATCGAGCAGGCGCAGCGGCTGGGTGACATCCAGCCCCTGCAGCAGCAGGGGCGCAGCCAGCTGGGCCGCGGCATCCTGCACCGAGAACAATCCCTCGGCATAGCCCGGCAGCTGCGCCACCGGCACCGCTTGCGGCAGCGCCAGGGCGGAAGCACCCGCCGCATGACTATCAATATTGATAGCTGATAGCGCTTGCTGGTACTGCGCCAGAGTGGTCTTTGATTCAGATATGCGCACGATCAGCGACGGCCGAACGTCCGCGGCCGCAACGATGGCCTGCCACTGCCGGGGGTGGTCTTGGCGCAGGCGCCGCAGCCACCACGCCGGATGGTTGAAGCGCGCGACCTCGTCCGCATCGGTGGCGGCAAGCAGCGCTTCACGCTCACGCAAAAACCGCCGCAGGCAGGCGTTGATGAAGCCCGATTGCGCGCGCAGGCGCGGATGGTGCTTGGCGGCCTCGACGGCCTGGCTGACGAGAACGAAGGGTTCATAAGGCGCATCTGGCGCATGGCAGACCAGCGCCAGCGCCGTGCACAGCAGCGCATCCGCATCGGCCGCTGGCGGGCGCGCCACCAGCTTGCGCCGCAAGGCCTGCGCGCGCCCCCACTGCCGCAAGGCCTGGAACAGCAGCGCCTGCACCCCGGGCCGCAACGGCGCCGGCACGCTGGCGAGTGCCGGCGTGGCCGAAGCTCCCTCGCGCACGGCGCGCAACGCGCCAGCGGTGGCCAGCAGCAGTCGCCACAGGGGCGGAGCGGACATGGGGGCGTTCACAGGCTCTGCGTCTTTCGAAAGCCGAACAGCCACGCCAGCACGCTGGCAGGGAATTGCGCGATCGCCGCGTTGTAGCGTTCGACGGCGGCGTTGAAGGCTTGCAGCGTAGGCAAGGTCTGCTGGCGCAGTCCTTCGCGCTGGCGCGCCCACGGCTGCTGGTCTGGCGCCGCGCCCTGCGGCGCGTCTTTGCCCATCAGCGACAACCAGGCACTCTCCAGCGCCTGGGCGCCAGCACCCAGCGCGGCGATCGCATTGCCATCGAGCGGCTGGGCTCGCGCGACCGCCAGGGAAGCGCCGAACTGGCTGGTCGCCGCCTGGACGGCCGCACGCGCTGCGTCGGGCTCTTCACCGGTCTCGTGCGGCGCCGACTGGCAGTCGCCCGCCAGCGCAATCCAGCGCACATAAAAGGTATCGAGCGCGCCGAAGGCCTGCAAGACGGCAGAGCGCAAGCGGATCAGGCGGTTATACGCACCGACCGCCCAGAACAAAAAAAGTGCCAGCACCACGGCCAGCCAGGGAGTCCAGGTCATCGCAAAAAAACCATTCACAAAAACCAAAATGGCCCGCCGACTGTAGAGCTCGGCGGGCCTGGGCCTCAGCGGCAGTCCGTTTTACTGCGCCGCTTCGCTGTCCCCTTCGTGCGCAACGGCGGCCACTTCGCCATCCGCGCCGGCGGCGAGCTCCTGCGCCTCCGCCTCGTCGATGGCGCGGCGCTCGGCCTCGTCCATCGCGTCCTTGACTTTGCGCGCCTGGTGGTAGGCCAGGCCCGTCCCGGCCGGGATCAGGCGGCCGACGATGACGTTCTCCTTGAGCCCGCGCAGCTCGTCGCGCTTGCCCATGATGGCCGCCTCGGTCAGCACGCGGGTAGTTTCCTGGAACGACGCGGCGGAGATGAAGCTGTCGGTGGACAGCGACGCCTTGGTGATGCCCAGCAGCAGGTTGGTGAAGGTCGCCGGGATCTTGCCGTCCTTCTGCAGCGCCTCGTTGGTGTTGAGCACCTCCGAGCGCTCGACCTGCTCGCCCAGGATATAGGTCGATTCGCCCGGGTTGTCGATCACGACGCGGCGCAGCATCTGGCGCACGATCACCTCGATGTGCTTGTCGTTGATCTTCACGCCCTGCAGACGGTAGACGTCCTGCACCTCATCGACGATGTAGCGCGCCAGCTCTTCGATGCCCAAGAGGCGCAGGATGTCCTGCGGATCGGCCGGGCCATCGACGATGTGCTCGCCCTTGTTCACCACCTGGCCTTCGTGCACCAGCATGTTCTTTTCCTTGGGCACGAGTTCGTCCCAGACATGGCCGTCCGGATCGGTGATCTGCAGCCGCACCTTGCCCTTGGTTTCCTTGCCGAAGGAGATGGTGCCGGTCATCTCGGCCAGCATGCCCTTGTCCTTGGGGCTGCGGGCTTCGAAGAGCTCGGCCACACGCGGCAGACCGCCGGTGATGTCGCGCGTCTTCTGGCCTTCGACCGGAATGCGCGCCAGCACCTCGCCGGGGCCCACGTCCTGGCCGTCGCGCACCTGGATCAGCGCGCCCACCTGGAAGCCGATGGCCACCGCATGGTCGGTGCCCGGGATCTTCACCTCGTTGCCGGCGGCATCGATGAGCTTGACCAGCGGACGCACCACCTTGGCCGAACCGCGGCGCTTGGGATCGATCACCACCAGCGTGGACAGGCCGGTGACCTCGTCCACCTGCTTGGCCACGGTCAGGCCCTCTTCGATGTTCTCGAACTTCACGCGGCCCGCGTACTCGGTGATGATGGGGCGCGTGAGCGGGTCCCAGTGCGCCAGCGGCGTACCGGCCTTGATCTGCTGGTCGGCCTTCACCGTCAGCGTGGCGCCGTAGGGCACGCGATGGCGTTCACGCTCGCGGCCGTGCTCGTCGTGGATCACGATTTCGCCCGAACGCGCGATCACCACCAGCTCGCCCTTGGAGTTGGTGACGTAGCGCATCGTGGTGTTGAAGCCCACGTTGCCGTTGCTCTTGGCTTCCACGCCCGAGGCCACCGCCGCGCGCGACGCGGCACCACCAATGTGGAAGGTGCGCATGGTCAGCTGCGTGCCCGGCTCGCCGATGGACTGCGCGGCGATCACGCCCACGGCCTCGCCGAGGTTGATCAGGCCGCCGCGACCCAGGTCGCGGCCATAGCACATCGAGCACAGGCCGTAGCGCGTGTCGCAGGTCAGCGGCGTGCGCACCTTGACCTCGTCCACGCCGGCACTTTCCAGACCGTCGATCACGTCCTCGGACAGCAGCGTGCCGGCGCCGACCAGCACCGCGTGGGTCTCGGGGTGCAGCACGTCATCGGCGGCGACACGGCCCAGGATGCGATCGCGCAGCGATTCGATGACCTCGCCGCCCTCGACCACCGCGCGCATCAGCGCGCCGTTGTGCGTGCCGCAATCGTTCTCGGTCACCACCAGGTCCTGCGTCACATCCACCAGGCGGCGCGTGAGGTAGCCGGAGTTGGCGGTCTTGAGCGCCGTATCCGCCAGGCCCTTGCGCGCGCCGTGCGTGGAGATGAAGTACTGCAGCACGTTCAGGCCTTCACGGAAGTTGGCCGTGATCGGCGTCTCGATGATCGAGCCGTCGGGCTTGGCCATCAGGCCGCGCATGCCGGCGAGCTGACGAATCTGCGCCGCCGAGCCGCGGGCGCCCGAGTCGGCCATCATGTAGATCGAGTTGAACGATTCCTGATCGACCTGCTTGCCGTGGCGATCCAGGGTCTTCTCGACCTTGAGCTGGTCCATCATCACGCGCGAGACGTCGTCGCCCGCCTTGCCCCAGATGTCCACCACCTTGTTGTAGCGCTCACCGGCGGTGACCAGACCCGAGACATACTGCTGCTCGATCTCCTTCACTTCCTTCTCGGCGCGACCGATGATTTCGGCCTTCTGCGGCGGCACCAGCATGTCGTCCACGCAGATCGAGATGCCGGCATGCGTCGCCAGGCGGAAGCCGTTCTGCAGCAGCTTGTCGGCGAACACCACGGTGTCCTTGAGGCCGCACTTGCGGAAGGACGCATTGATGAGGCGCGAGATTTCCTTCTTCTTGAGCGCCTTGTTCAGGTTGCTGAAGGCCAGACCCTTGGGCAGGATCTCGGAGAGCAGGGCGCGGCCCACGGTGGTATCGACCAGGTTCACCACCGGCTCGAACGCGCCGCTGTCCTTGTCCTTGTTCCACTCGGTCAGGCGCACGCGGATCTTGCTGGTGAGCTCGACCTCGCCCGCGTCCAGCGCGCGCTGCACTTCGGCCAGATCCATGAACGCCATGCCCTCGCCCTTGCCATTGATGCGCTCGCGCGTGGCGTGGTACAGGCCCAGCACCACGTCCTGCGACGGCACGATCGAGGGCTCGCCCGAGGCCGGGAACAGCACGTTGTTCGATGCCAGCATCAGCGTGCGGGCTTCGAGCTGCGCCTCGACCGACAGCGGCACGTGCACAGCCATCTGGTCGCCGTCGAAGTCGGCGTTGAAGGCGGCGCAGACCAGCGGGTGCAGCTGAATCGCCTTGCCTTCGATCAACATCGGCTCAAACGCCTGGATGCCCAGGCGGTGCAGCGTAGGTGCGCGGTTGAGCATGATGGGGTGCTCGCGGATCACCTCTTCGAGGATGTCCCACACCACCGGCGTGCCGCTTTCCACCTCCTTCTTCGCCGCCTTGATGGTGGTGGCGATGCCCATGGCTTCCAGGCGCGAGAAGATGAAAGGCTTGAAGAGTTCGAGCGCCATCAGCTTGGGCAGACCGCACTGGTGCAGCTTGAGCTGCGGGCCCACGGTGATCACCGAGCGGCCCGAATAGTCCACCCGCTTGCCCAGCAGGTTCTGGCGGAAGCGCCCGCCCTTGCCCTTGATCATGTCGGCCAGGGACTTGAGCGCGCGCTTGTTCGCCCCCGTCATCGCCTTGCCGCGGCGGCCGTTGTCCAGCAGGCTGTCCACGGCCTCCTGCAGCATGCGCTTTTCGTTGCGCGCGATGATTTCCGGCGCCTTCAGTTCCAGCAGGCGGCGCAGGCGGCTGTTGCGGTTGATGACGCGGCGGTACAGGTCATTCAAGTCGGATGTGGCAAAACGCCCGCCGTCCAGCGGCACCAGCGGACGCAGGTCCGGCGGCAGCACCGGCAGCACTTCCAGGATCATCCACTCGGGCTTGATGCCGGATTTCTTGAAGGCTTCGAGCACCTTCAGGCGCTTGGTGTTCTTCTTGACCTTGGCTTCCGAACCCGTCAGATCGCCGCGCAGACGCTCGATTTCCGGCTCCAGGTCGATACCCTGCAGCAGGTCCTTGATGCCCTCGGCGCCCATCTTGGCGATGAATTCGTCGCCGTACTCGGCCACCTTGGCGTCGTAGTCGTCCTCGCTCATGATGCTGCCCTTCTTGAGCGGCGTCATGCCCGGGTCGGTCACCACGTAGGCTTCGAAGTACAGCACGCGCTCGATGTCGCGCAGCGTCATGTCCAGCACCAGGCCCAGGCGCGAAGGCAGGCTCTTGAGGAACCAGATGTGCGCGCACGGCGCGGCTAGGTCGATGTGGCCCATGCGCTCGCGGCGCACCTTGGCCTGCGTCACTTCCACGCCGCACTTCTCGCAGATCACGCCGCGGTGCTTCAGGCGCTTGTACTTGCCGCACAGGCACTCGTAGTCCTTGATCGGGCCAAAAATTTTGGCGCAGAACAGGCCGTCGCGCTCGGGCTTGAAGGTGCGGTAGTTGATGGTCTCCGGCTTCTTGACTTCACCGAAAGACCAGGAGCGGATTTTTTCGGGCGACGCCAGGCCGATCTTGATGGCGTCGAAGTGTTCATCGGGCGTGAATTGCTTGAACAGGTCGAGTAGCGATTTCATGTGACTCTTTCCCTTGCATCAAAAATAATAGTTGCTGGCGCTTGTCAACAAACGATTTCAGGCACAAATACCTTGCATATCGTTTGCTGGCGCGCGCAAGCAGCTCACTTTTTCAAATCCACCCAGTCTCAGGAGCGGTCCATTTCGATATCCAGGCCCAACGAGCGGATTTCCTTGATCAGCACGTTGAAGGACTCGGGCATGCCGGCCTCGATCGAGTGTTCGCCCTTGACGATGTTCTCGTAGACCTTGGTGCGGCCCTGCACGTCGTCGGACTTGACGGTGAGCATTTCCTGCAGCACGTAGGCGGCGCCGTAGGCTTCCAGCGCCCACACTTCCATCTCGCCGAAACGCTGGCCGCCGAACTGCGCCTTGCCGCCCAGCGGCTGCTGCGTCACCAGCGAGTACGGGCCGGTGGAGCGGGCGTGCATCTTGTCGTCCACCAGGTGGTGCAGCTTCAGGTAGTGCATGTAGCCGATCGTGGTCGGGCGCTCGAAGCGCTCGCCGCTGCGGCCGTCGTACAGGAAAGCCTGGGTGCGCGGCGCGGTCAGGCCCTTGGCCTGCGCAACCGCCTCCGGGTAGGCCAGTTGCAGCATGTCCTTGATCTCGGCCTCGGAGGCGCCATCGAACACCGGCGACGCAAAGGGCACGCCTTCCGTCAGTTCGCGCGCCATCGCCAGCAGGCCCGCGTCGTCGAACTGCGCCAGGTCTTCCTTGTGGCCGCGCGCGTTGTAGATTTCCTCGACGAACTTGCGCACTTCCGCCGCCTTGGCCTCGCGCTCCAGCATGTCGGCAATGCGCTGGCCCAGGCCCTTGGCGGCCCAGCCCAGGTGCACCTCCAGCACCTGCCCGATGTTCATCCGCGAGGGCACGCCCAGCGGGTTGAGCACGATGTCGGCCGGCGTGCCGTCTTCCATGTAGGGCATGTCCTCGACCGGAACGATCTTGGAGACCACGCCCTTGTTGCCGTGGCGCCCGGCCATCTTGTCGCCGGGCTGCAGGCGGCGCTTGACGGCCAGGTAGACCTTGACCATCTTGAGCACGCCCGCGGGCAGTTCGTCGCCCTGCGTGAGCTTCTTGCGCTTTTCCTCGAACGCCAGGTCGAACTCGTGGCGCGTGTGCTCCATCGCGTTCTTCATGGATTCGAGCTGCGCGGCCACGGTGTCGTCGGCCAGGCGGATGTCGAACCAATGGTGGCGATCGACGCTGGCGAGATAGGCCTTGTCGATCGTGCTGCCCTTGGCCAGCTTGTTCGGACCGCCGTTGGCCGTCTTGCCCGTGATGAGTTTTTCGATGCGGTCGAAGGCATCGGCCTCGACGATGCGCAGGCGGTCGTTCAAATCGAGACGATAGCGCTTGAGCTCATCGTCGATGATCTGCTGCGCCCGCTTGTCGCGCTGAATGCCTTCGCGCGTGAACACCTGCACGTCGATGACGGTGCCCTGGCTGCCCTGCTCCACGCGCAGCGAGGTGTCCTTCACGTCCGAAGCCTTCTCGCCGAAAATCGCGCGCAGCAGCTTTTCTTCCGGCGTCAGCGTGGTCTCGCCCTTGGGCGTGACCTTGCCCACCAGCGTATCGCCCGGCAGCACCTCGGCACCAACGTAGATGATGCCGGAGTCATCCAGGCGGTTGAGCTGCTGCTCCGACAGGTTGGGGATGTCGCGCGTGATTTCCTCGGCGCCCAGCTTGGTGTCGCGCGCCATCACCACCAGTTCCTCGATGTGCACGCTGGTGTAGCGGTCGTCGGCCACGACCTTCTCGCTGATCAGGATCGAATCCTCGAAGTTGTAGCCGTTCCAGGGCATGAAGGCGATCAGCATGTTCTGGCCGATCGCGATCTCGCCCAGGTCGGTCGAAGCACCGTCGGCGATCACGTCGCCCTTGGCCAGCACATCGCCCTTCTTCACGATGGGGCGCTGGTGGATGTTGGTGTTCTGGTTGGAACGCTGGTACTTGATGAGGTTGTAGATATCCACACCCACTTCACCGGCCACGGCCTCGTCGTCGTGCACGCGGATCACGATGCGCGTGGCATCGACGTAATCAACGATGCCGCCACGATCGGCCGTCACCACCGTGCCCGAGTCAATGGCCGCCACGCGCTCTATGCCCGTGCCCACCAGAGGCTTTTGCGGGCGCAGCACCGGCACCGCCTGGCGCGACATGTTGGCGCCCATCAGCGCGCGGTTGGCGTCGTTGTGCTCCAGGAAGGGCACCAGCGAAGCCGCCACCGAGACGATCTGCGCCGGCGACACGTCCATGTACTGCACGCGGTCGGCCGACACCAGGGTCGATTCACCCTGCTCGCGCGCGCTCACCAGATCGCCCGTCAGGCGTCCTTGCTCGTCCAGCGTGGCGTTGGCCTGCGCAATGATGTATTTGCCTTCTTCGATGGCCGAGAGGTAATCGATCTGATCGGTCACCTGGCCTTCGTGCACGCGGCGGTACGGCGTCTCTATGAATCCGTATTCGTTCAGGCGCGCATACAGCGCCAGCGAGTTGATCAGACCGATGTTCGGGCCTTCCGGCGTCTCGATCGGGCACACGCGGCCGTAGTGCGTGACGTGCACGTCGCGCACCTCGAAGCCGGCGCGCTCGCGCGTCAGACCGCCCGGGCCCAGGGCCGAGACGCGGCGCTTGTGCGTGATTTCGGCCAGCGGGTTGGTCTGGTCCATGAACTGGCTCAGCTGCGAGGCACCGAAGAACTCCTTGAGCGCTGCCGAAATCGGCTTGGAGTTGATCAGGTCGTGCGGCATCAGCGGCTCTTGCTCGGCCTGGCCCAGGCGCTCCTTCACCGCCTTTTCGATACGCGCCAGACCCGTGCGGTACTGGTTTTCGGCCAGCTCACCGACGCAGCGCACGCGGCGGTTGCCCAGGTGGTCGATGTCGTCCACCTCGCCCTTGCCGTTGCGCAGATCGACGAGGATCTTGACCACGGACAGGATGTCGTCGTTGGACAGCACCATGGGGCCAGTGGACTCATCGCGGCCCACCTTGGCGTTGAACTTCATGCGGCCCACGCGCGAAAGGTCGTAGGTATCGTGGTTGTAGAACAGGCGCTGGAACAGGGCCTGCACTGCGTCCTCGGTCGGCGGCTCGCCGGGGCGCATCATGCGGTAGATGGCCACGCGCGCGGCAAATTCATCCGTCGTCTCATCGGCGCGCAAGGTCTGCGAGATGTACGGACCCTGGTCCAGCTCGTTGGTATGGATGCACGGGAATTCCTGCACACCGGCGGTGCGCAGCTTCTTGAGCAGCGCCTCGGTCAGTTCCTCGTTGGCCTTGGCAACGATTTCACCGGTATCGCCATCCACTACATCATGGGCCAGCACGCGGCCGATGAGGAAATCTTCCGGCACGCTGATGTGCGTCGTCTTGGACTGCTCCAGCTCGCGCGTGTGGCGCGCGGTGATGCGCTTGTCCTTGGCGACGATGACGTTGCCGGATTTATCCGTGACATCGAACCGTGCGATCTCGCCCTTGATGCGGTCAGCGACGAATTCCATCTGCGCGCCCGAATCCATCAGGCGGAAGTTGTCGTTGACGAAGAAGTGCGCAAGGATCTGCTCGGTGTTCAGCCCGATGGCGCGCAGCAGAATCGTCACCGGCATCTTGCGGCGGCGGTCCACGCGGAAATACAGGATGTCCTTGGGGTCGAACTCGAAGTCCAGCCACGAGCCGCGGTAGGGGATGATGCGGGCGCTGAAGAGCAGCTTGCCCGAGCTGTGGGTCTTGCCCTTGTCATGCTCGAAGAACACGCCGGGCGAACGGTGCAGCTGCGAAACGATCACGCGCTCGGTGCCGTTGATGATGAACGAGCCCTTGTCGGTCATGCGCGGCACTTCGCCCATGTAGACCTCCTGCTCCTTCACCTCCTTGACCACCTTGTTCTGCGAAGTGGAGGCTTCGCGGTCGTAGATGATGAGCTGCACCTTGGCACGCACGGCCGACGCAAACGTCAGGCCGCGCGTCTGGCATTCGCGCACATCGAACGCGGGCTTGGCCAGGTTGTACTCGACGAACTTCATCTCGACGAAGCCGTTGTGCGAGACGATGGGGAAGGCCGCCAGGAAGGCCGCCTGCAGCCCTTCGCTGGTGCGCTTCTTCGGAGCCAGATCGGCCTGCAGGAACGCGGTGTAGGCATCTTTCTGCATCTGCAGCAGATAAGGCACTTTGAGCACGCTGTCGCGTGTGCCAAAACTCTTGCGGATGCGTTTGCGTTCGGTATAGCTGTACGTGGATGTTGGGGCCATGAATACTCCGGGCAAAGACATGAAAAACGGTCTTCGACGACTGCCCCGCGGGCTCTGGGCACCCACGGGCTTGGCGGTTGGCCACTACCAACCATGGCGGACGGCGATGCATTGCACATCGCCCGAACCAAGGCATCTTCTGTTGTCGGACAAGAGCAGAAGACACTAGAAAGCGATCGGTACGGCCGCTTTCTGGTGCGCTCTGCAGCGCAGCTACCCACAAAGCGCCAAGGGCTGGAGGTCTTTTGCAAGACCTCCAGCCCGGCGCCGCGAAGCGTCTTACTTGAGTTCGGCCTTGGCGCCGGCTTCGGTGAGCTTCTTGGCAGCGGCCTCGGCGTCGGCCTTGGGCATCGCTTCCTTGACGGTCTTGGGCGCGCCATCGACCAGGTCCTTGGCTTCCTTCAGACCCAGGCCGGTGATTTCGCGCACCGCCTTGATGACCGACACCTTGTTGGCGCCGACTTCAGCCAGCACCACGTCGAATTCGGTCTTCTCTTCAACGGCGGCGGCAGCGCCACCCCCGGCACCACCAGCGGCCGGGGCGGCCATGGCGGCGGCGCTCACGCCAAATTTTTCTTCGATGGCCTTGACCAGGTCGTTGAGTTCGAGCACCGTCATGCCGTCAAGGGCGGTCAGGAATGCGTCTTTATCGAATGCCATTTTGATTTCCTACAAATGTTGGTTGTTACGTATCGGTGTGCAGACCAGCGCCTCAGGCGGCCGCCGCAGCACCTTCGCCTTTTTTCGCCGCCAGCGCACCCAGCACCACTGCCGTGCGGGAAATCGGCGACATGAGCAAGCCACACAGCTGGGCCAGCAGCACTTCCTTGGAAGGAATGTTGGCCAGTTCTTTCACGCCGTTCACGTCCAGGGCCTTGCCCGCGAAGGCGCCGCCGCGAATCACCAGCTTGTCGTTGGTCTTCGCGAAATCGGCCACCACCTTGGCGGCGGCCACAGCGTCTTCGGAGAAGCCGTAGATCAGGGGACCGGTCATCTGGTCGGCCAGCACTTCAAAACTGCCACCGGCCACAGCCCTGCGCGCCAGCGTGTTCTTGAGAACACTCAGGGACACGCCTTGGCCGCGGGCATTGGCACGCAGTTTCGTCATATCGGCCACCGTGATGCCACGGTACTCCGCGATCACGAGCGTTTGAGCTTTGGCGGCGAGCCCGGTCACATCGTTGATGACCGCTTCTTTCTCACTGCGATTCAGACTCAAGGTCTACTCCTTCATATGCGCACCTCGGGGCAGGCCCCTTGATGCGCGCTCTTCGTTAGCAGCGACCAACTGTTGAGGAATCTGCATTCCATCGGCAGCGGGGTCGCCATCTGCGTTGGCTCCGTGAATTTAAGTGCACCCCTGTGCACGCCAACGGTCTTGGATGGCCAGCGTGCAAGCACGCCGCCCACCACCGGAGCGCCGGTTAGGGCACCCCAATTCGCCAACGCTATCGGTTCAAGCCGACAGCGTCTGAATGTCCACGCGCACGCCCAGGCCCATGGTGCTCGATACCGCGACCTTGCGCAGGTACACACCCTTGCTGGTGGCGGGTTTCGCCTTGTTGAGCGCCTCGACAAGTGCCACCAGGTTGCCCTGCAGCTTGTCGGTATCAAACGAGCGGCGACCGATCGTGGAATGCACGATACCGGCCTTGTCCACGCGGAACTGCACCTGACCGGCTTTGGCGTTTTTCACCGCCGTGGCCACATCGGGCGTCACCGTGCCGACCTTCGGGTTGGGCATCAGGCCGCGCGGGCCCAGGATCTGACCCAGCTGGCCGACCACACGCATGGCATCGGGCGCAGCGATCACGATATCGAACGGCATGTCGCCCGCCTTCACGCGCGCTGCCAGGTCGTCCATGCCCACCACATCTGCACCGGCGGCGGCAGCCTCTTCGGCCTTTGCGCCTTGCGCAAACACGGCGACGCGCTTGGTCTTGCCGGTACCGTTGGGCAGCACCACGGCGCCACGCACCACCTGATCCGACTTCTTGGCATCGATGCCCAGTTGCACGGCCACGTCGATGGATTCATCGAACTTGGCGGTAGCCGCTTCCTTCACCAGACCCAGAGCGTCGGTGAGTGCGTACAGCTTGCCGTTATCGACCTTGCCCTGCAGGGCCTTCTGCTTTTTCGTGAGCTTTGCCATTTACACACCCTCCACCGCAACGCCCATGGAGCGGGCAGAACCGGCGAGCGTGCGCACGGCGGCATCCACGTCGGCGGCGTTCATGTCCTTCATCTTGGTCTTGGCGATTTCTTCGAGCTGCGCGCGCGTGATCTTGCCGACCTTGGTGGCCTTGGCGTTTGCCGAACCCTTGTCCAGCTTGATGGCCTTCTTGATCAACACGGTCGCTGGCGGCGTCTTGATGATGAAGGTGAAGCTCTTGTCCGCGAATGCCGTGATGACCACCGGCAGTGGCAGACCGGGCTCGACACCCTGGGTCTGGGCGTTGAACGCCTTGCAGAACTCCATGATGTTCAAACCGCGCTGACCCAACGCCGGGCCAATGGGGGGTGACGGATTGGCCTTTCCAGCCGGCACTTGCAGCTTGATGAAGCCGACGATTTTCTTCGCCATGTTTACTCCTTGCGGGTCCAGCGCCTGAATGCTTCGAACCAGGCTCCCCGGGGGTGAGCGACTCTCCAGAATTCGTGCGCGGTACCGAGTCGGAAAATACCGAGCACATCAAACACCGTGCAGAAAGCTATGCCTTCTCCACTTGCGCAAATTCAAGCTCCACCGGGGTGGAACGCCCAAAAATCGTCACCGCGACACGCAGGCGACTTTTCTCGTAATTCACCTCTTCAACGACACCATTGAAATCGTTGAAAGGACCGTCCTTGACGCGCACCAGCTCGCCGGTGATGAATTCGATCTTGTGGCGTGGCTTGTCGGCGCCCTCCTGCACCTGATTCTCAATCTTGCGCACCTCTTCTTCGGAGATGGGTGCTGGCCGGTTCTTGGCACCGCCCACAAATCCAGTAACCTTGTTCGTGTGCTTGATCAGGTGCCAGGTGTCGTCATCCATCACCATCTGCACAAAGACATATCCCGGGAAAAGACGCCGCTCCGTCGTCTTGCGCTGACCATTGCGAACCTCGACAACCTCTTCGGTAGGCACCAGCACACGGCCGAATTTTTCCTGCATGCCAGACCGCTTGATGCGTTCGAGGATATTGCGCTCAACCGCCTTTTCCATTCCGGAATAGGCATGCACGATATACCAACGCAAATCCGCCAACGACGATGGCGTCTGTTCGGCCATGGATCCCGCTTCCGACACGTCAGCCATCATTTCCTCCATCCCAGAATCAGGTCATAAAAGACCCATTCCAGCGTCCTGTCGGCTGCCCAGAGGAAGAACGCCATCAGGACAACAAAACCGAATACGTAGAGCGTCATCTGCATGGTTTCCTTGCGCGTGGGCCAGACCACCTTCGCCACTTCGCGCCACGAATCGCGCGCAAAACCAATGAGCTGACGCCCGGGCTCCGATACCAGAAAAACCACGGACGCAGCCAGCAGGCCACCAATCAATGCCGCCCACTGCACGAGCGCACCTTGCTTGCCGAGCATGTAAAAACCGGCCAATGCCGCAACGGCCAGGGCCGCCGCCAATGCCAGCTTGGCCTTGTCCGCCGCTGTAGATACCGTCTCAACCTGGGAAGTTGCCATTCTTGTTCCTGTACCGAACCATCGCACAGACACCGAAGCCCGTCAGGACTGACGGGCTTGCTTTAGCTGCCATCCGGTGTGGCAGGGGCAGTAGGAATCGAACCTACAACCTTCGGTTTTGGAGACCGACGCTCTGCCAATTGAGCTATACCCCTATCTGCCTATCTCTTCTTACTCAATGACCTTGGCCACGACGCCCGCGCCGACGGTGCGGCCTCCCTCGCGGATGGCAAAGCGCAACCCCTCTTCCATGGCGATGGGGTGGATCAGCTTGACGGTCATGGAAACGTTGTCGCCAGGCATCACCATTTCCTTGTCCTTGGGCAACTCGATGGCGCCGGTGACGTCGGTGGTGCGGAAGTAGAACTGCGGGCGGTAGTTGTTGAAGAACGGCGTGTGACGGCCGCCTTCGTCCTTGGAGAGCACGTAGACTTCGCACGAGAAATGCGTGTGCGGGGTGATCGAGCCGGGCTTGGAAACCACCTGGCCGCGCTCGACGTCTTCACGCTTGGTACCGCGCAGCAGGATGCCGACGTTGTCGCCTGCCTGGCCCTGGTCCAGGAGCTTCCTGAACATCTCCACGCCGGTGACGGTGGTCTTCTGGGTGTCGCGGATACCGACGATTTCAACTTCTTCGCCGACCTTGACGATACCGCGCTCCACGCGGCCCGTGATCACGGTACCGCGGCCGGAGATGGAGAACACGTCTTCCACGGGCATCAGGAAGGCACCGTCAATGGCGCGCTCTGGCGTGGGGATGTAGGTGTCCAGCGCCTCGGCCAGCTTCATGATGGCTTGCTCACCGAGTTCGCCCGCATCGCCTTCGAGCGCCAGCTTGGCCGAGCCCTTGATGATGGGGGTGTCGTCGCCGGGGAAGTCGTACTTGGACAGGAGTTCGCGCACTTCCATTTCAACGAGTTCGAGCAGTTCGGCGTCGTCAACCATGTCGCACTTGTTCAGGAACACGATGATGTAGGGCACGCCGACCTGGCGGGCCAGCAGGATGTGCTCACGGGTCTGGGGCATGGGGCCATCGGCAGCCGATACAACCAGGATGGCGCCGTCCATCTGGGCGGCGCCGGTGATCATGTTCTTGACGTAGTCGGCGTGGCCGGGGCAGTCCACGTGGGCGTAGTGGCGGTTGGCGGTCTCGTACTCGACGTGCGAGGTGTTGATGGTGATGCCGCGGGCCTTTTCTTCAGGGGCGTTGTCGATCTGGTCGTAGCTCTTGGCTTCGCCACCGAATTTCTTGCCCAGCACCGTGGCGATAGCCGCCGTCAGCGTGGTCTTGCCATGGTCCACGTGGCCTATCGTGCCCACGTTCACGTGGGGCTTGGTACGCTCGAATTTTCCTTTTGCCATTTCAAACTCCAAAAGAGCAATGCCTGTGTAAGGGTTTAAGGTCTGCACCCGGTTGCTGGTTCACTTCGCACAGGACAACAAAGCGGCACCAGATCGCAGACCAGAAAACTATTAAAACAATAGCTTTTGCCGCTTTTCAGACAAGCGTCAGCAGCCGTTTTATCCAATTATTTTGCGCGCGCAGCCATGATCGCTTCAGCGACGTTCTTCGGCGCTTCTGCGTAGTGCTTGAACTCCATCGTGTAGGTAGCTCGACCCTGCGTCATGGAACGCAACTGCGTGGCATAACCAAACATTTCGGACAGCGGCACCTCGGCCTTGATCGCCTTGCCGCCGCCAGCCATGTCGTCCATGCCTTGCACCATGCCGCGACGGCTGGAAAGGTCGCCCATCACGGTACCCGCATAGTCTTCCGGCGTTTCGACTTCAACCGCCATCATCGGCTCGAGAATCACCGGGCTGGCCTTGCGCGCCGCTTCCTTGAAACCGAAGATAGCGGCCATCTTGAATGCCTGCTCCGATGAGTCCACGTCGTGGTATGAACCAAAAGTCAGTGCGACCTTCACGTCCACCACCGGGTAGCCGGCCAGCACACCGCTTTGCAGCGCTTCCTCCACACCCTTCTGCACTGCAGGGATGTACTCGCGCGGCACCACGCCACCCTTGATTTCGTCGAGGAACTCGAAGCCCTTGCCCGGTTCATTGGGTTCCAGGCGGAACACCACGTGACCATACTGGCCCTTGCCCCCCGACTGGCGCACGAATTTGCCATCCACATCGGTAACCGTCTTGCGCACAGTTTCGCGGTAGGCCACCTGCGGCTTGCCGACGTTGGCCTCCACACCAAATTCGCGCTTCATGCGGTCAACGATGATGTCCAGGTGCAGTTCGCCCATGCCGGCGATGATGGTCTGACCCGATTCTTCATCGGTACGCACGCGGAACGACGGATCTTCGGATGCCAGGCGCGACAGGGCAATGCCCATCTTCTCCTGGTCTGCCTTGGACTTGGGCTCAACGGCCTGGGCGATCACCGGCTCAGGGAACACCATGCGCTCCAACATGATGTGCGCATTCAGGTCGCACAGCGTGTCGCCGGTGGTGACCTCCTTCAGCCCCACGCAGGCAGCGATGTCGCCGGCGCGGATCTCTTCGATTTCCTGGCGCTCGTTGGCGTGCATCTGCACGATGCGGCCGATGCGCTCCTTCTTGCCCTTGACGGCGTTGTAGACGGTGTCTCCCTTGGAGAGCACGCCCGAATACACGCGCACAAAGGTCAGCTGACCGACGAAGGGGTCGGTCATGAGCTTGAACGCCAGTGCCGAGAACTTCTCATCGTCACTGGGCTTGCGCGACAGATGCTTCTCGTGGTCATCGGGATCGGTTCCCGCCACGTCCGGAATGTCCGTCGGCGCCGGCAGGAAGTCGAGCACGGCGTCCAGCATGCGCTGCACGCCCTTGTTTTTGAAGGCCGAGCCACACAGCATGGGCTGAATTTCGGTGGCAATCGTGCGCTGACGGATGCCGGCAATGATGTCGGCCTCGCTGAGGCCACCCTCTTCGAGGTATTTGTTCATCAGTTCTTCACTGGCTTCCGCAGCCGATTCGATCATCTTCTCGCGCCACTCATTGGCTTGATCGACCAAATCCGCCGGGATTTCCCTGTACTCGAACTTCATGCCCTGCGACTCTTCATCCCAGATGATGGCTTTCATCTTGATAAGGTCCACCACGCCCTGAAAGCCGTCTTCGGCGCCGATTGGGATCACCACTGGCACCGGATGCGCATTCAACCGCACCTTCATCTGGTCATGCACCTTGAAGAAGTTGGCGCCGGTGCGATCCATCTTGTTGACGAACGCAATGCGCGGCACCTTGTGCTTGTTGGCCTGGCGCCAGACGGTTTCGGACTGAGGCTGCACACCGCCCACGGCGCAATACACCATCACCGCGCCATCGAGCACACGCATGGAGCGTTCCACCTCGATGGTGAAATCCACGTGCCCCGGGGTATCAATGATGTTGATGCGATGGGATGGCCGCGACAGATCCATACCCTTCCAGAAGCAGGTCACGGCAGATGAGGTGATGGTAATGCCACGCTCTTGCTCTTGCTCCATCCAATCGGTTGTCGCAGCGCCGTCGTGCACTTCGCCGATCTTGTGGGTCAGACCGGTGTAAAACAGGATGCGCTCGGACGTCGTCGTCTTGCCCGCGTCAATGTGCGCGGAAATACCGATATTGCGATAGCGCTCGAGGGGAGTAGTGCGAGCCATGATGGTCTTTCGTTAACGGGCAAAAGCCCGGCCGCCGGAAATCGGCGCGTCGGGCTCCCGGCCTTCGAGGAAAATGGGGATGAAACTCAGAAACGGAAGTGGCTGAAGGCCTTGTTAGCCTCGGCCATGCGATGCACCTCATCACGGCGCTTCATCGCACCGCCGCGGCCTTCGGTAGCTTCCATCAATTCATTGGCCAGACGCTGCGCCATGGATTTCTCGCCACGCTTGCGCGCAGCCTCTTTGATCCAGCGCATCGACAGCGCCAGGCGGCGCACCGGGCGCACTTCCACGGGCACCTGGTAGTTGGCGCCACCCACGCGGCGGGATTTCACTTCCACCATGGGCTTGACGTTGTTGATGGCCGTGGTGAACACCTCCAGGGAGTTCTTCTCGGGCTGCTTCTTCTCGATCAGCTCCAGCGCACCATAGATGATGCGCTCTGCAACTGCCTTCTTGCCGCCTTCCATGATCACGTTCATGAATTTGGACAGCTCGACATTGCCGAACTTGGGATCCGGCAGGATTTCACGTTTGGGGACTTCGCGACGACGTGGCATTTCTTACCTCTATCTTTGCTTCAGTTGGCACCCTTTCAGGCACCGCAAGAGCCCACACAGAACTCTCACTTACTCGACCCGCGCACACCACGTGCGTTTGGGGTCACTACGCTGCAATCTCGCGCCACGCGGGATGACAACACCGAAAAAACGACAAGCCAGATTACTTGGCCTTCGGACGCTTGGCACCGTACTTGGAGCGCGACTGCTTGCGATCCTTGACGCCTTGCAAGTCCAGCGAACCACGCACGATGTGGTAACGCACACCGGGCAAGTCCTTGACACGGCCGCCGCGCACCAGCACCACGCTGTGCTCCTGCAGGTTGTGGCCTTCGCCGCCGATGTAGGAAATGACCTCGAAGCCGTTGGTCAGGCGCACCTTGGCGACCTTGCGCAGAGCGGAGTTGGGCTTCCTGGGCGTTGTGGTGTACACGCGGGTGCACACGCCGCGCCGCTGCGGGCAGTTCTCCATGGCAGGACTCTTGGATTTGACAACTTCGACCGTGCGGCCCTGGCGCACGAGTTGGTTAATGGTTGGCATTAATAAAACGTCCCTGAAACGTGAATCCATGGCTCATGCGTCAACGACGCATGAGCCATCCCATCCAACAATTTGGAAAAGCCTCGTAGTTTACTGCAGCTCGTTCCGGAAATCAACGTCCGCCCACAAGGCCACAGGACGAGCAACCGTGGCACCATGCCAGCGCCCGCGATTGGTACTACCGCAATCGCGGCAGATGGCCATGATTGCCCAACGCCAAGCTCATCCGGAGGGAATCATGTGGTCGCGACTCCTCAGCCTTTTCGCCCTGTTGCTCTGTCTGACGGCAGTGCATCTGCCCGCGCAAGCTGCCATCTGGGAATCCGTCCCCGATGAGCAGCTCAAGGCACTGAACCTGGACAGAGACGCATCCCCCAAGGAACTGTTCGACAGCCTCTCCAAGCGCTATCGTGCGGAACTGACCAAGGGCAAGCACGCCAAGTTCTGGGAGCCGATACCGATGGACATGTATCTCGCTCCGACCTTGTTCTACAAGGCGCCAGATTTGAATATGGAAGTGACGCGCGAACAATGCGCCACCTGCCACAAGGATGTCACGCATGGCTGGGTAGCCTCCTGGGAAAAGAGCGTGCACGCGAATCTGGATCAGATACGCAAGCTGCCAGCCGACGACATCAAGGCGTATAAAAAGGACATCATCGCGGAGGTGGAGGTCAACTTGCAGTCCCAAGGGTTGCTGGCGCAAGGCAACCAGCTCAAGGACGTCAGCTGTGCCGACTGCCACATGAGCATAGGCGCCAAGGCCGGCAACCATAAAGATTTGCGCATGCCGGACCGCACGGTCTGTGGCAGCTGTCACCTGCGCCAGTTCGCGGAGGCGGAATCCGAGCGGGACACACTCACCTGGCCGCAGAACCAGTGGGACAAGGGCCACCCCTCCCACTCAGTGGATTACATGGCGAACGTGGAGACCGCTACATGGGCCGCGCTCCAGCAGCGCGAAGTGGCGGCAAGTTGCACCATGTGCCACACCAACCAGACCAAATGCGACAACTGCCATACGCGCCATGAATTTTCTACAGTGGAGGCGCGCAAGCCAGAAGCCTGCGCCACCTGCCACAACGGCGTGGATCACAACGAGTTCGAGCAGTTCATGTTCTCCAAGCATGGTACCCAGTACCAAACCAAAGGCCACCAGTGGAACTGGGATGCCCGGCTGGCGGACCAGAACACCAAGGGCGGCTTCACCGGCCCTACCTGCCAGGGATGCCACTTCGAATTCAAGGGCCAGTTCACCCACAACACCGTCCGCAAGGTGCGCTGGGGCTTCCTGCCCTTTCAGAACATCGTTGACAACCTGGAAGATCCGTGGTTCAAGGATCGCAAAACCGCATGGGTAGGCACCTGCTCGCAATGCCACTCGCCCCGGTTTGCCGAAACCTATTTGACGATGATGGACAACGGCATCAAGGACGGCACCAAACTGGTCGAGGAAACGCGGTCCGTAGTCAAAAAGCTCTACGACGACAAGTTGCTCGTAGGACAGAAGACCAACCGCCCCGCCCTGCCGGCGCCGGAACAAGACGAACCCGGCGGATTCTTCACGCTGTTCTTCGCGAAGGCCAATCAGACAACAACGGTGGATCGCACATTTGCCGAGATGTGGGAACAGCACGTCGCGCGCTTCATGAAAGGGCTGGAGCACGTCAACCCGGGCGGCTGGACCTATTCCCACGGCTGGAGCGATTTGATCAAGGACCAGGCCATCATCAACGAACAGGACACACTCCTGCGCGAGAAAGCCCAGATGGAACAGCGACTGCAAAAGCTCGAAAGCAAGGCGGGCAGCGGCGGCAAGATGTCGTCACTTGACAACCGCTCCCCCAAGAGCCTGCTCGCGAGCATGCAGGCAGACCCTTTGTACACAGGGGGAACCCTGGCCTTCCTGGGTGGCGGTCTGCTGCTGGGTGGTCTCGCGGGACGTCGGCGCAATCGCACGAACGACAAAGAGGCCAAGCCAGAAGAGGCCTGACATCAGGACCTAAAACCATGGCGCCCGGCAATGCACACCGATCGCATTGCGCGGGCGCCGCAACACCATAGGCAGGAGAGCATCATGAAACACCAACGCCCACTTGCCACGGTGGCCTCTGCCGCGGGTCTGGCGCTGATGCTGGCGGCCTCCGCACTCATATGGCAGCACTTCACCGCACCTCCGGTCTATGCGTACATCATCGGCGAGACGGTTCCCGCGTCCGACGCCGGCCCTCTCGCTGCTTACGTGGAGGCAGGCCTCACGGTGCGCCGGGCGAGCCTGCAATCGGCGGAGCGGGCATCGTCGCTTGCCACGCTGGACATCGCCGAAACGGCTGCAGGCCCGGTGCTGCTGAACTGGCAGGCGCGTGTGGATGACCCCTTCATGACTCTGGCGGTGCCACCACAAGACGTTGTCACGCTCTCAGGGGTGCTCAAGCGCCACGTTCCCGCGCAGTCGAAGGTATTCGCATGGTGGGACACATCCCGCCAGATCAATGCGCTCGGCGCGCTCGATTTCATGTTCGACCGCCACTTGGGGCTGCCTCTCTTTTTGCCGGCGCACTGGAGCGGCCAGCGGGCAAATATCGAAAAAATCGAAAACAGCTTCTGGGCCGGAAATGTTCGCGACGCGACCGACGAACGGGAACGGTTTCGTCAATTTGCCCGCGCCCTGACAGCGCCAGAAGCCGAGGGCATAGCAATGCTCCGTTCGCTCGCGGGTGAGGGGAAGCCGATCGTGCTGATACTGCATCTGCGCGACATCATCCTGTTGGGCCAGATGTTCCCCGATCGGCTGGGCGTGGCGTTCCAGGATTTTGGTGCCTCCAATGATGTGCATGGCATGGTGCGGTGGGTCCATGCCTGGCTGGAAGAGCACAAATACACGGCATACGGCGTGTTGCCGGCCAGCGGGCAGCCGGTACGCGCCGTCGCCCTGACTGATGCTGCGTCTGCCAGGACACTGGCAGCGCGCCTGCTTCCCTTCATGGGCAACGAACAGCACGATGTGGCAGGCGCCACATTGGTTTACCAGGCGGGAGGGTTTTCAGTATTTGAAATTGCACCAGCCGACAATACCAAGCTTGCCATCAGCACGACGCAAAGTTAACCTCCATGCCAGTAACGCCCGATCAGCGCACAACGATCAATTGGTTCAAATACGCTGCACCTGCACGCTTTTATCCGCTGGCAGGCAAGGCAGTCCGATGGTTCTCCACCTTGGCAATAGTGTTGGGGCTTGTTGGTCTGTACATCGGCTTTCTCGTCGCCCCGACAGATGCCCAGCAGGGCGATGCCTATCGCATCATCTTTCTGCATGTCCCCGCTGCCTGGCTTTCCATGGTGATCTATGTCGCCATGGCCTTCTGGGCAGGGGTCGGCCTGGTGTTCAACACACGGCTTGCATCCATGCTGGCCAGCGCACTGGCTCCCACGGGCGCATTGATGACTTTCATAGCACTATGGACAGGTGCGCTGTGGGGAAAACCCACTTGGGGCACTTGGTGGGTCTGGGATGCACGACTCACGTCCGAGCTGATTCTGCTGTTTCTGTATTTTGGCTTTTTGTCACTGCAGGCCTCGATTGACGATGAACGCCGTGCAGATCGCGCCACGGCGGTGCTGGCACTGGTGGGCGTGGTGAATGTGCCAATCATCTATTTTTCGGTCAAATGGTGGAACACCCTGCACCAAGGGGCGTCGGTCAGCCTTTCCAGTGCCCCAAGCATCGCTACCCCCATGCTGATAGGCATGCTCGTCATGTCGGCGGCGGTGTGGTGCTATTGCATCGCAATCGTTTTGGCGAGAGTCCGCGTCATCATCCTTGAGCGGGAGCAGCACGCCGGCTGGGCTGCGCGGGAACTGGGGAGCACTGCAGCGAATCCATCAACCGGTCCAACTTCCCAACGCATAGAGATTTCGCCGTGATGTACTGGAGCAGTTGGTCCGAGTTTTTCCATATGGGCGGGTATGGCATCTACGTATGGGGTTCCATGGGCGTCATGGCGATAGCCATGGTGCTTGAGGTCTGGCAGGTTCGCGCTCGACGCAAGCGGATGGGGTAATTCATGAAATCCAGAACAAAACGCGGATTGATCATCGTCGCCGGCTTGGCCACCCTTGCGGTGGTCAGCACATTGGTGCTCAACGCCTTCCAGGACAACCTGGTGTTTTTCTTCAGCCCATCGCAGGTCGCTACCAAAGAAGCGCCAGCCGATCGCAGCTTCCGGCTTGGCGGGTTGGTAGAGGAAGGGAGCGTCAAGCGCTCCAGCGACAGCTTGGCCGTGCAGTTTGTCGTGACAGATGGCGCCAAGGCGATTCCCGTGACCTACAACGGCCTGCTCCCGGACATGTTTCGAGAAGGGAAAGGCGTGGTCACCCAAGGCCGCCTGGACTCCAGCGGCACCTTCCACGCCGATCAGGTGCTGGCCAAGCACGATGAGAACTACACCCCGAAAGAAGTTGCCGACACCTTGAAAACAACGGCTTACAAAGAGCCTTCCGCCGCTGAGGCGCGCCAATGATCGCGGAACTGGGGCAACTCGCCCTCATCCTCGCCTTGGCGATGGCCATCGTGCAGTGCGTAGTGCCTCTGGCGGGGGCTGCCCGCGGCAATCCGGACTGGATGGCCCTGGCCCGTCCCGCCGCCATCGGGCAATTCCTGTTCGTTGCCACGGCGTTTGCATGTCTCACGATGTCTTTCGTGAACAATGATTTTTCGGTGCTGTACGTCGCCCAGCACTCCAATTCCGCATTGCCGCTGATCTACCGCATCTGCGCAGTGTGGGGTGGACACGAAGGCTCCATCCTGCTGTGGGCCCTGATTCTGGCCAGCTGGACCTTGGCAGTCTCGCTGTTTTCAAACAACCTCGATGACCAGACTACCGCCCGCATCATTGGCGTGATAGGCCTCATCTCCATCGGCTTCCTGCTGTTCATCCTGTTCACGTCCAACCCCTTTGAGCGCCTGATTCCCGCAGCGGCCGATGGGCAAGACTTGAACCCGCAGTTGCAGGACCCCGGTCTCATCATTCACCCACCGTTGCTCTATATGGGCTATGTAGGGACGGTGGTCGCCTTTGCGTTTGCCATTGCTGCGCTCCTCGCAGGCCGCCTGGACGCAGCGTGGGCACGCTGGTCTCGCCCCTGGGCCACCGTCTCCTGGGGGTTTCTCACACTGGGCATCGCCGTAGGAAGTGCCTGGGCTTATTACGAGTTGGGCTGGGGTGGCTGGTGGTTCTGGGACCCGGTTGAAAACGCCTCGCTGATGCCCTGGCTCGTCAGCACGGCGCTGCTGCATTCGCTGGCCGTCACGGAAAAACGCAACACCTTCAAGCTCTGGACGGCGCTGCTGGCCATCATCGCGTTCTCACTGTCGCTACTGGGTACTTTCCTGGTGCGTTCGGGTGTACTCACCTCGGTGCATGCGTTTGCCACCGATCCATCGCGCGGCATCTATATTCTCGGGTTCCTGACGCTAGTCGTGGGCGGTTCCCTCGTTTTGTTTGCCTGGCGCGCTCCCAAAGTGGGTCTCGGGGCCCGTTTCGGCATGGTTTCGCGCGAAGCCATGCTGCTGGTAAACAATGTCGTTCTGCTTGTGGCATTCACGGCAGTGCTGCTGGGAACGCTGTACCCGCTGCTCATCGACGCCTTGGGCATGGGCAAGCTATCGGTCGGACCTCCGTATTTCAATGCCGTCTTCGTCCCACTGATGGCGCCGGCGTTGTTCCTCATGGGTATTGGCCCTATCGCACGCTGGCGTGAAGACAAGGCCATGGCGCTGGCGCTGAAGCTGCGCTGGGCTTTGGGGGTGAGTCTGGTGGCTGCACTGATTTCCCCCTGGCTTCTGGGCAATTGGAAGCCTCTGGTGGGCTTCGGGCTATTCCTGGCCTTCTGGATCGCGACGACGACCGTCTACAACCTCTACGAGCGGCTCAAGAGCCACCCTGCGCCCAGCTGGCGCCGACGCATCAGCATGCAGCCTGGCAGCTACTACGGCATGCTGCTGGCGCATTTGGGCGTGGCCATCTTCATCGTCGGCGTCACCATCGTGAACGGTTACGAGGTCGAGAAGGACGTCACCATGGAGCCTGGCGAGACCACGAGCATTGCCGGCTATACCTTCCAGTTTGAAGGCACCAGCCGGAAACAAGGTCCGAATTACACGGCAGATGTCGGTATTCTCACGGTCACATCCAACGGCAAGCCAGTCACGACACTCAAGCCGGAGCGTCGCATCTATACCGCCAGCCGCAACCCGATGCCGATGACTGAAGCCGCCATCAACCCCGGGCTGACCCGCGATCTGTACGCCGCTCTGGGTGATCAGTTGACGGACAAGCGCTGGATCGTACGTGTGTATTTCAAGCCCTTTGTCGACTGGATTTGGTTTGGATGCCTGATCATGGCCCTGGGTGGTTTGTTTGCCGTCATGGACAGACGCTACAGGATTGCCCGTCGAACGCAACGGACGCGCGCCTCGCAAGCACCACAAGGCGTGCCGGCAACCGCCACGGCACGGATGGTTTCGCCATGAGGAAGGGAGTTGTTCCCCTTGCGGTCTTCCTGGTGTTGGTGGCCTTTCTGGGCATTGGTCTGACTCTGAACCCTAGGGAACTGCCATCGCCCCTTGTTGACAAGCCTTTGCCGCAGTTTTCCCTGCCGCAGCTGAGCGAGCCACAAAAGGCATTTGCCCCTGCGGACATGAAGGGCAAGGTGTGGATGCTTAACGTATGGGCATCCTGGTGCGTCGCCTGCCGGGTGGAGCATCCAGTGCTCGTGGAACTGTCCAAGACCGATAAATCGGTGCTGATCTATGGCCTCAACTACAAAGACAGGCGCGAAGATGCGCTGCAATGGCTCACCCGCTTTGGCAACCCCTATGCCGAATCCATCTCCGATACCCAGGGGCTTGTAGGCATCGATCTGGGTGTATACGGTGTGCCGGAAACCTTCATCATCGACAAGCAAGGTGTGATTCGGCACAAACAGATCGGTCCGATCACCCCAGAGGTATTGCAAGACACCATCCTGCCGCTCATGAGGAAACTGGGTGCGTAAATACTTTGCCCTGATTGCGCTGTGCTGCGCATGCCTGACTGCGCAACGCGCCCTGGCAACCGAGGCGCCGACGCTGGCCAACAACCCCGCTCTTGAACAGCATGTCATGGAAATCGCTCAGGAATTGCGCTGCCTCGTCTGCCAGAACGAGACCATTGCAGCATCGCACGCCGATCTGGCGGTTGATCTCCGTCAGCAGATCCGCACCAAACTTCAGGAGGGTGAAACGCCCGCCCAAATCCGCAAGTTCATGGTGGATCGCTACGGCGAGTTCGTGTTGTACAAGCCTCGCCTGAGCACCAAGACTTTCCTGCTGTGGATCGGGCCCTTCGTCTTGCTGGTGCTAGGCTTTTTCGTGTTGTGGCGCACGCTGCGTCAGCGCACCGCAGAGGCTGACACCTCCCTATCAGAACAGGATGTCCAACGAGCGCGCGAACTGCTGGGCATTCCCCGGGAGAAAGGTCAATGACTCTGTTCATGGCGATTGCCGTATGCATGGTCCTGGCGGCTCTGGCAGTAGTCATCATTCCGCTGCTGCGCAGTAGCCGCCGCACCGCACGACAGGGACAAGACCTGATGGTGCTTGCGGACGGCTTGCGCGAACTGGATGCGGAGCGCGCGGCCGGAGACATGAGTGCTCCTGAATACGAGCGTGCCCGACTGGACCTGGAGCGCCAGGCATTGCAGTCCCAGCAGGCCGCGGACATCAGCGCCGAAGGCAGCCTGCGTGCCAACTGGGGGGTAGCGCTGGCGACTGCGATCGCCTTGCCTCTGCTGGCAGGCGGCCTGTATCTTTCTATCGGGCAGCCCGGGACGCTCAAGCCGGGGGCGGCTCAGGTGGCGCAAGCAAACGGCGACGACGCCCATGCTCCCGATGACGCGGCTGTCGCGGCACTGCAGGCGCGCCTGGCGCAAGATGACACGGATGTGGAAGGCTGGGTACTGCTGGCACGTTCCTACTTCCAGATGCGTCGCGTTGACGATGCGCTCAATGCCTATCGCAAAGCGACAACGTTGATGGCCGACAATCCGGACCTGTGGGTCGAATACGCCAATACGCTGGCAATCGCGCACAACCGCGATCTGTCGGGCGAACCGACGCAGATGGTCGAGCGTGCACTCAAGATTGATCCCAACAACTTCAATGCACTGGCATTTGCCGGCTTGGCGGCATTCCAGCGCGACGATCGTGCAACGGCACTGCAATATTGGGAGCGGCTCAAGGCACTTCTGCCCCCCGGGTCGGAGGACAACAAGAGAATTGACGAACTCATAGCCAGAGCGCGCGGTGACGTTGTTGCGGCAAGCCAAGGTAGTGCACAGACGCCATCGACACAACCAGCAGCTGGCGCACCTGCAGAAACGGCGGCCATTCATGGCACTGTGGCGCTGAACAGTGCGCTGGCGAGCCAGGTTGCCCCGGCCGACACCCTGTTCATCTACGCCCGCGCTCCGGAGGGCCCGCCCATGCCCTTGGCAGCCGTGCGCGCCCGGGCTACTGGCTGGCCGGTCTCGTTCACCCTGGATGACAGCAGCGCAATGGTGGCTGAAAGAGCGTTGTCCAGATTTCCACACGTGAACCTGGTTGCCCGGATTTCCCGTACCGGCAGCCCTGCGGCACAGCCGGGCGATATCGAAGGCAGCATCGATAACGTGGCCTTGGGCAGCAAGAACGTGCACATCGTACTGGACCGGGTGGTCGGACGCTGACAAGCGCATGGATCGCGTTTCGCCCGCAGCCCCATTGGCTGCGTCACCGTTGCAGCTTGTCGACCTGCAGTGCATCCGGGCACGGCGCGTCCTGTTTTCCGGACTGACGCTTGCTGTGCCTGCTGGCCATGTCCTGCGGGTGCAGGGACCCAATGGGGCTGGCAAGACCAGTCTGTTGCGCATGATCTGCGGCCTGCTTTCCCCCCACACGGGCGAAGTGCTGTGGAAAGGCCGCAACATTGCCAAGCTGCGCGAAGAGTTCGGACGTGACCTGACCTTTTTTGGACATTTGGCCGGCCTCAAAGCCGAGCTCTCGCCGCTGGAAAACCTTCTCATCACGGCAGCGCTGAGCGATACCGCATGTGACCCGACAACCGCCTTGAAGGCATTGGCTGCGGCCGGCCTGGGTGGCCATGAGCGCATGCCTGTACGGGCACTGTCGCAAGGCCAGCGCCGCCGCGCGGCCCTGGCCCGGCTGATGCTGTCACCCACGCCCCTGTGGGTGCTGGACGAACCATTCAACGCTCTGGACCAAGCCGCCACGCAGTGGCTGCTGGCTCTGATTGGCGCGCACGCAAACCGCGGAGGCATCATTGTCCTCACCAGCCACCAACCGGTGGCGCTGGAAGGCGGCATCTGCCAGATCACGCTTACGCTATGACGCGCGCCAGCAGCAAGACCAAAGCACAGCCCGCGCGGCCAGGCCCGCTGGGCGGCATGCGCCATCTATTTCTGCGCGATGTACGTATTGCCTTGCGCCGCCAATCGGACTCCGCCGCGGCCATCGTGTTTTTCTTCATCGTCGTCAGCCTCTTCCCGCTGGGAGTGGGCGCCGAGCCGCAACTGCTGCGCGCCATGGCGCCAGGCGTGATATGGGTCGCCGCCTTGCTGGCCGCGATGCTGTCCTTGCCACGGATGTTCAACGATGACTTGCAGGATGGCACGCTCGAACAACTCCTGCTGGCGGCAACTCCGCTGCCGCTGCTCGTCGGGGCAAAAATGGCGGCCCACTGGCTCAGTTCAGGCCTGTTGCTGGCACTGCTGTCCCCTCTGCTGGCACTGCAATTCGACCTTCCATCCGACGCCACGAGCGTCCTTCTGGCTTCCTTGCTGTTGGGCACCCCAACATTGAGTCTGATCGGCGCCATCATGTCCGCGCTGACGCTGGGCGCGCGCGGCAGCGGCGTCCTGCTGTCCTTGCTGGTGCTTCCGCTGTACATCCCCGTACTGGTGTTCGGTGCCGCATCCGTGCATGCGAGCGCCTCGGGCCTGGGCGTTTCGGCGCATTTTTCATTACTGGGCGCCATCCTTGTGCTGGCCCTGTTTCTCAGTCCCTGGGCAACAGCCTGGGCTCTGCGAATCTCGGTGGAATGATGGTTCCACCTGCCTTTCACGCTATCGCTGCGGACGCACAGCCTGATTCGGCGGATAACTGCCACAGCCGAAGCAGAGCTTCGCTGATTTCGGTTTCCGTCAAGGCTGCATAACCCAGCAGAACGACGCGCTGCAAGGCGTCATCGCGGTCCGCTGGCTCCAACGTCAAGGCGTTGCCGGTATCAATGCCGTAGATACCCACGCCACAAGCGTGGGCTCGCGCCTCCATCGCGCGTGCATGCAATCCGCCCGGCGGCAGGTGCGCGACAACATGCATGCCACCACTGCGGCCATCGACCTGCCACTGCGGCAAGAAATGTGCCAATGCGGTGCACAGGTGGTTGCGTCGCGCGGCATACGCGTGCCGCATGCGGCGAAGATGTTCAGCGTAACCACCTTCCGCAATGAAGGTGGCAAGCGCTGCCTGTTCCAGCCAGGGCTGGCAGTTGTTGAGCAGCGCCTTCGCGTGGCAGACCGGCGCAACCATATCCACAGGCAGCACCATGTAGCCAATGCGCAACCCAGCGCCCAGACTCTTGGAGAACGTGCCCAGATAAATGACCTGATCGTTGCGATCAAGGCTTTTGAGCGCCGGCAGTGGCGTGCCATCGTAGAAAAAATCGCTGTCGTAATCGTCTTCAACCACTGTTGCTCCGGTGTCACCGGCCCACGCCAGCAGCGCCTGGCGCCTTGGCAACGACAGCGTGCTGCCCAACGGGTATTGGTGTGACGGTGTCGTGTATACCAGTGCCACCTCCCTTGGCAATTTCGCCGGATCCAGGCCATGCTGGTCAACCGGCACCGGCAGCAAGCGCGCGCCGTGATTGATGAAGACATTGGCTGCGCCTCGGTAGCACGGATTTTCCACAGCCACGCGAGCACCAGGTTCGAGAAGCACGCAAGCAAGCAGATTCAAACCCTCCTGAATGCCATTGGTAATCACAATTCGATCGGCAGTGGTGGCAATCCCTCGCGTTGCTCCCACATGCAGCGCAATCGCTTCACGCAGCGCCAGCAAGCCCTGTGGGTCGCCATATTCGCACAGGCCGCGCGCATCCTCACGCAACATGCGCTGCAGCAACGACTGCCATGACCGCATGGGAAACAGCCGTGCGTCAGGCCGCCCCACCCAGAAATCAAAGCTGACAGCGGATGTATGCAGTCGCGTTACCCGGTGCGAATCTTCTCGCTGCCGCAAGCTGCGGCGCTGCGCACCCAGGGAACAATGGTGCCCATGCGCAAGTGGCAAGACTGCAGGCCCTTCCCGCACGACGCCTTCGGTCACGAAGGTACCCAGGGGTTCGCGCGTCTCAATCAGGCCTTCCGCCACCAGGCGCGCATACGCGGCCACCACCGTATTGCGCGAAACTTTCAAGTCTGCCGCCAGTTCGCGGCTGGCAGGCATTCGGGCGCCCGGCGCCAGCCGGCCGTCAAGGATCAGATCACGAATCTGCCCTGCGATCGCTCCCTGAAGCCGGGTGGTGCCGGCATCATCCAGCCGTATCGGCAGTTGCATTGCGCTGCTCCTCCCGCGCGTGGTGAATGCCCGTGCAACACTTGCGCTGCACGCCGTCTCGTTCCAGTATCACCAAACAATGGAGACGAAGCAAGCCGATACGGGTCCATAGGACGCATTCTTACTTGATCCACAGCCGAATGGCATCCCAGGCGCGCCCCAGGAACCCAGCCTGTCCCACGCTCTCCAGCGCCATCAACGGCAGTTCGGTGACCTTTTCCTCGCCCAGCATCACCTGGAGCAACCCCACTTCCTGACCCTTGGCGTAAGGCGCAAGCAGCGGGTCCGGCCGGACCACCTGCGTGGTGAGCCTGTCCGCCTTGCCTGCAGGCACGCTCACCACGATAGGTCGGGTGCGGCCGACTTTCAGCGTGTCCTGCGTACCCTTCCACAGCCGCGGAGCAGCCACCGGTTGGCCTGCGTCAAAGAGCTTCACATCCTCGAATGCGGTGTAACCCCAGTTGAGCAGCTTCTGCGTCTCGTTGGCTCTGAGGTTGTCGCTGGTCGCGCCCAGCACCACGGCGATCATCTGCCGCGCACCCACCTGTGGAACATCGCGCTTGGCAGTCGCCACGAGGCAGTAGCCCGCCGCCGCCGTATGCCCGGTCTTCAAACCATCGACGGTCGGATCGCGAAACAACAGGACATTGCGATTGTTGGCATTGGATTTTGGCGTGCCTTCGTAGCGGTATTGTTTGATGGCGAAATAGTGCATGTATTCGGGAAAATCCTGCATCAGGCGCTGCGAGAGCGTCGCCAGATCACGCGCCGTCGTGTGGTGCCCGGGCTCCGTCAAGCCCTCGGGATTCTTGTAGGCCGTGCCATTGAGCCCCAGCGCCTTGGCCTGCTCATTCATCAGGCGCACAAAATTCTCGGCGGTACCGCCCACCCCTTCCGCCAGGGCCATTGACGCATCGTTGCCAGATTGCACGATCATGCCCTTGAGCAGGTCATCCACCGGAACCTGCATCTTGGGATCGATGAACATGCGCGATCCAGGCGTCTTCCAGGCCAATTCACTCACGGGCAGGCGTTGCTCCAGCGTCAGCTTCTTGCTGCGCAGAGCATCAAAGACCAGGTAGGTGGTCATGAGCTTGGTCAGAGAGGCCGGCTCGATCGGGGCATCCACGTCCTTGGAAGCCAACACCTGGCCCGACGTCAAATCCACCAGCAGGTAATTGCGGGCTGCGATTTCCGGCGGCTGGGGAGCCTGGGCAAAAGCCAGCCAAGGCACGAGCACGAACAAACCAATGATGCGATGCAGAAAAGAGGAGAGCGATTTCATGAGAACCAGCGCCCGCCACGAAGGTCGGGCGCGCATAGAGAAAAAGAAAGGCCGTCGCCCACTGAGCCCCAGCGACTATGCCGTCGCTTGCAGATGGCGTGCCACCAAGCCCTTGAGCAGCGGCAATTGTCCATGAAAGAAATGCCCGCCACCGGGTACAACCGTTACAGGCAGTAGCTGAGGCCGCGCCCAATCCATCACGGCGGCCAGCGGCACGACGTCATCGCTTTCGCCATGGACAACCAGCGTGCGCGTTCGCGCGGGCCCAGGCACCTCTGCCACACCAAAGCGCCCCGCTGCCGTGCCTGCCAGCACCACATGCGTCACCTCGCGCGTCCCCCACACCTGGCTCAATACGTGGCTGGTGACAAATGCACCAAAGGAAAAACCCGCCAGCGCCAGCGGCCCGTCGGCTGCGGCCTGGGCAACGACTGCCAGCATGTCCTGCACCTCGCCTCGCCCTTCATCCCAGGCGCCGGCTGATCCACCTATGCCACGAAAATTGAAGCGTACTGCGGCGAATCCGGAAGCCACAAATGCGCGCGCCATGGTCTGCACCACCTTGTTGTCCATCGTTCCACCGTACAAGGGGTGGGGGTGGGCGACGACAGCGACCCCGCGCAACGGACTACCTGCATCGGGCAGGTCACGGACGGCCTCGATGATTCCCGCTGGCCCCTTCAGGCCAAGACGTTCAAGCCGCATGGTTCAGCTATCAAAATGGACGGTCTTGTGCTTGTCCAGCTTGCGCCAGACATGGAATCTATCTTCCAATTTCAGGAGAAAGCAGCAAACGCTCAACGACACGGCCGCGCCCTAGATGCTCCTGCACGATTTCATCGATATCAGTCAAATCGACAAAGGTGTACCAGATTCCCTCGGGATACACCACCGCCACGGGTGCGCCGGCGCAGCGATTCATGCAGCCTGCCTTGTTCACACGCACCTTGCCCACGCCGGCCAGCCCCGACTCCTTCACCTTGCGTTTGCAATAGTCATAGGCCTCTTTCGCGCCATGCTGCGCGCAACAGTAGTCACCTTTGTCGCGCTCATTCAGGCAAAAAAAGATGTGGTGCTGGTAATAGGAAACGGACGGATCGGTCATGGTACACGATTGTAGAAGCCAACTCAAAAGGGCTTGACCACCACCAGCAGGACGGCGGCAAGCAGCATGAATACCGGCAACTCATTGAACCAACGGTACCAGCGGTGCCCGTGGCGGTTGCGGCCTTGCCTGAAACTGCGCAGCAGGCCCGCGCAGCTCGCGTGATATACAAGAACAAGGAACACCACGAACAGTTTGGCGTGCAGCCAGCCATTGCCCGGCCCATGACCTATGCCAAACCCCAGCCACAGCCACAGGCCGAGCACCACGGCGGGCACCGCGAGCAAGGTGGTGAAGCGCATCAGCCTGCTCGCCATAAGCAACAACCGTTCGCGCTCTGCCTCGGAGTCTGGCGCCACCATGGCCAGATTCACGAAGATACGCGGCAGGTAAAACAGGCCGGCAAACCAGCTTGTGACAAAGACGATATGAAAGGATTTCATCCACAGCATGACAAGACACACCCATCCTCAATGCCCGGCCCGTCAGGGCGCGGGCATTGACTGTCATTGGCCTGCCCGGAGGGACTCGAACCCCCTACCTATTGCTTAGAAGGCAATTGCTCTATCCAGATGAGCTACGGGCAGAAGAGGCGCGCATCATAGTAGCTGCGCGCCGTGGATCAGTGCAGGAGCCGCTCCGGATTCGCATGGAGCTTGGTCAGCACATTGCGCGTGGCGCGCACCGTGATGCCCTCGACGTCCTCCATCGCCAGAAGCCGCGCCTGCAAATAGGCCGCCAGGCGCCGCACCTGGAACAGGTAATTCTGACCATTGGGCGCCACGAATAGATGCAGCTGCTTGCGCTCGCTGTGCCAGACGTATTGCACACGAGTCGCTCCTCGGTTGTGGTCCAGGGTATACCAAGTTCCCAGCGGCAATTCATGCGCACGCTTGAGCGCTTCGGTCTGCACCGGCGCTCCCGTATCTGCGATCACCTCGATGGCCGAGGCATCGATGCCCAGCAGCATCTCGATGTTTTCGGCACTCAGCGGAATGTCACCCATGCTTTCGTCGCTGATGAATTCTTCGAGGTTCGCCAGACGCTCGGCCATTTCATCAACACGGGCCTGGGAAATCATCGCAGTCTTGGAAACGAAGGCGTCGGCCAGCGTGTCGGTGATCACCTTGACCTCTGCGTCCTGCCGCTCTCCATCTACGCCGATCAACACGAGGCCGCGACGCAAGCGCTCCAGAATGGCTGGCAGCGCCTTGATGACCTGCGTCCGCTCCGTGCGGTTGGGCTTGGCGCCCGACGCCCATACCAGGTCAGCGGCTATGCGCTTGTAGGCAACCGTTTCCTTGTCCTGCTGGCCAAACTTCACGGCCGACATCGCGAGCACCTCCGCCCATGTCTTGAACAGGAAGTCACGGATTTCGTCCCGTACCGGCATGTCGCGCAGCATGGTACGCAGTTCGATCGTGAATTGAACGGTCAGCGTCTCCTTCTGCTCCATCTGCTGGGCCACGCCCACGATTTCGGACGCGGTTTTCTGCGTCTTTGCCAGCGACCCGGCCAGGAATTTTTCGAATTCGTCAAAAACGATCTGAAAGACCTTGCTGCCGGTCTCGGGATACTGTTCCACCACCTGCACGACGCGGCGAATTTCCTTTTCCAGCGCGCTGTCGCTGATGGCGTTGGCATCGAACCCCAGCACGCAGGAACCCATCCGGTCGATCAGCCTGCGTGCAGGATGGTCTGCATTATTGAAAAACTCCGGCTCTCCCAACGCCACCCTGAGCACCGGCACCTGCAGCCGCGCAAACCAGACCCGCACCGACGGGGGAATACGGTCCTCGTCCAGGATGCTCTGGAACATCAGCGCAACGATCTCGATGATCGCCTTCTCGCTCGCCGACTCCGCTTTTCCCTTGAGCTCCACGGCGCGCTGGCGCACCTCGGTGACAGCATGCGCGATGGCCTGCGGCGCGTAGCCGACAACCATGGGCGGCATGCCGCTGCCGTAAAACGCATTGGCCTGCACCTGCAGCGACGACAGCGCCTGCGTCAAGGCCATCGTCGCCGGGGGTGCTTGCATCGGACTGAACCCGGTGGAACTCTGTACCAGCAGATGCTGCAACTGGAACATCACCTCCTGCGCGCGCTGGCGCGCCTCTTCCAGCGGGCCCACGCCATACGGCACGCCTCCGGCCGCTGCCATGCCCGCTGGGGCTGCCATGCCGTAAGGTGCGGAAGCAAGCCCGCCAGGGACGGGCAAATTCCCAGCTCCGGAAGCCGGCCCAGCCGCTGCGGGAGCCAGGCCCGCTGGCGAACGGGTGGCCGCCCCCGCCATGCGGACAGCATGGGTACGCAAAGCAGCCGCATCGGGCACGCCCTGCTCGTCATACAGGTGGGCAACACTCTCATATGCGGGGACCACCACCTGCACGACCGCATCCTGCAAGGAATCGAACATCAGTTCCAATTCGTCACGCGACAAGCCGGATGCCAGCCACTGGTCCACCACGGCCAGGCACGCAATCTCCGGGCGCAGCACATCGGTGCCCGCAAGCTCGCTGCCCTGCAAATGCTTGGTCCTCTGGCGTATGGCCTCCAGCAAATTTTCCGCGTTGGCCACCACGGCCCGTGCAAGACGTGCGCCCACGAGGCGGTTTTCAACCACCTCTTCGCTGACCAGCTCCAGTTCTCCAAGCTCGTCGCCGACCGAATTTTTCAAGAGCTCTGCCTCACCCAGCGGCGCTGCACCCGATTCGCGCCATGCCTGGCCGAGGGAGCCGAGCCACTGCTGGTGCAACGTACGGAAATGCAACCAGGTATCCCGGCGTTTTTGCATCACCTGGTGTGTCGCGACATCACGAATCTGTGCATCAAGCGCGATAGACAGCGCCTTGCCCATCGCTGGCAGACCGTCACACAGACTGCTGACGAAACGCTCGCGGGCCTGGCGGGCCAGCCGGGCGGAACGATAAGGGGTCGGGGTTTCTGCCATCGGATCACTATGTTAGCGTGTGCACGTCTGCTGGCGACTGCGCAATGGCAAAAGACCGTCAGACCACGGCGCCAGCGTTTGGATCGTTGGGATCATTGCCCTTGTGTGTATGCACCTTGGCCAGGTCCTCCCGCTTGACGCCCAGCCACATCGCAATGGCCGCGGCGACGAAGACCGATGAATAAATGCCAAACAGGATGCCGATGGTCAACGCCAGCGCAAAGTAATGCAGGCTTTGTCCACCAAAGAAGAACATCGACAGCACCATGGCTTCGGTCGACGCGTGGGTGATGACCGTGCGGCTCATGGTCGAAGTGATGCCGTGATCGATCACCTCATGCGGCGTGAGCTTGCGGAATTTCCGGAAGGCCTCGCGGATCCGGTCGAAGATCACCACCGATTCGTTGACCGAATAGCCGAGCACCGCCAGCACCCCGGCCAGCACCGATAGCGAGAATTCCCACTGAAAGAACGCGAAAAAGCCCAGGATGATGACCACGTCGTGCAGGTTGGCGATGATGCCGGCGACGCCGAATTTCCACTCGAAGCGTATCGAGAGGTAAATGACGATGCCCAGCACCACCATCCCCAGCGCCATCAGGCCGCCGTGCACCAATTCGTCACCCACCTGCGGGCCGACGAATTCGGTGCGCCGCAGCGTCACGTCCGGGTCGTGCGCGCGCAGCACCTGCATCACGCTTTCGCTCTGCTGTGCCGAGGTGGCCCCTTTCTGCACGGGCAGGCGGATCATCACGTCGCGCGAGGTGCCGAAGTTCTGGATGATCACATCCTGGTAGCCCAGCGAAGAGACCGCGTCGCGCACCTTGCCGATGTCGGCGGTCTGCTCATAGGCCACTTCCATCACCGTGCCGCCGGTGAATTCAACCGACAGGTGCAAACCCCGCGTGAGCAGGAAAAACACGGCCAGGGCAAAAGTCACGAAGGAAATCACGTTGAAAACCAACGCGTATTTCATGAACGGGATGTCTTTGCGTATCCGGAAGAATTCCATGGTTTATCTCTCCCGTTGCTTCAATTGTTGTAGCCGCGGCCGGCCACCGAGCGCAGTTCGGAGCCGTCTTCAGGCTTCCAGATCTGTCCGATCGCAATGCTCTTGAGCTTCTTCTTGCGGCCGTACCAGAGGTTGACCAAACCGCGCGAGAAGAACACCGCCGAGAACATGCTGGTCAGAATGCCGATGCAGTGCACCACGGCAAAGCCGCGCACCGGGCCGGAGCCGAATGCCAGCAGCGCCAGACCCGCGATCAGCGTGGTGACGTTGGAATCCAGAATCGTCGCCCAGGCGTTTTCATAGCCGGCGTGGATCGCCGTCTGTGGCGAGACGCCCGCGCGCAGCTCCTCGCGGATGCGTTCGTTGATCAGCACGTTGGAATCGATCGCCACGCCCAAGGCGAGCGCCATGGCGGCGATACCGGGCAGCGTCAGCGTGGCCTGCAGCATCGACAGGATGGCGATGAGCAGCAGCACATTCACCGACAGCGCGATGGTGGAAAACACGCCGAACAGCAGGTAGTACACACACATGAAGATGGCGATCACCGCCATGCCCCAGACCACCGAATGGATGCCACGCTGGATGTTGTCCGCGCCCAGGCTCGGGCCAATCGTGTATTCCTCGATGATCTCCATGGGCGCGGCGAGCGACCCGGCGCGCAGCAGCAGCGCGGTGTCCGTCGCCTCGGTGGTCGTCATGCGGCCGGAAATCTGCACCCGTCCGCCGCCGATCTCGGTACGGATGACGGGCGCAGTGACCACCTCGCCCTTGCCTTTTTCGAACAGCACGATGGCCATGCGCTTGCCGACGTTGTCGCGCGTCACATCCTTGAAGATGCGCGAGCCCTTGGCGTCCAGGGTCAGGTTCACCGTCGGCTCCTGCGTCTGGCTGTCAAAGCCCGGTTGCGCGTCGGTCAAATTTTCGCCAGTCAAGATGACCTGCTTCTTGACGATGACCGGCTGCTGGTTGCGATCGAGGTATTTCTCGTCGCCAAACGGCACGGGGGCACTGCCGGTTTCCGCCGCGCGGCCTTCGCTGCTCTCGTCGACCATGCGGATTTCCAGGGTTGCCGTGCGCCCCAGGATGTCCTTGGCCTTGGCGGTGTCCTGCACGCCGGGCAGCTGCACCACGATGCGGTCCAGCCCCTGCTGCTGGATCACCGGCTCGGCGACGCCCAGCTCGTTGATGCGGTTGTGCAGCGTGACGATGTTCTGCTTGAGCGCCTGCTCCTGCACCTTGCGCAGCGATTCGGGCTTGATCGTGGCCGTCAGCAGCTGGCCTTCGCCATCCGGACTGCTCGCGACCTGCAGATCCTGGAACTGGTCACCGATCAGGTTGCGCGCGGCGGTGACCGCTGCCTCGTCGCGCAGACGAACGCGGATGGTCTGCCCTTCGCGCGTGATGCCGCCGTGGCGAATGTTCTTCTCGCGCAGCGCGGTGCGCAGATCGCCGGCGTAGGATTCGGCCTTCTTGGTCAGCGCCGCCTGCATGTCCACCTGCAGCATGAAGTGCACGCCGCCGCGCAGGTCCAGGCCCAGGTACATCGGACGGGCGTTGATCGCGGTCAGCCAGTCGGGCGAGCGCGAGACCAGATTGAGCGCGACGATGTAGGGCGGATCGGAGGGATCGGGGATCAACGCCTTCTCGATCGCGTCCTTGGCCTTGAGCTGATCATCCGGGGTATCGAAGCGCGCGCGCACCGAAGTGCCTTCCAGCACCACCGAATCGGACGTGAGGCCAGCTCCCTTGATGGTCTGCTGCACTTTCTCCAGCACCGCGGAATCGACCTTGATCGTCGCCTTGGCGGAAGACACCTGCACGGCGGGTGCCTCGCCGAAAAAATTGGGCAGCGTATACAGCGCCGCAACGAACAACGCGATCACGATGATCACGTATTTCCAGGCCGGGTAACGATTCATTTGATGCTCTCACGGCGCGCTCAAGCACGCCACCACGCGCCCCGCCGGGGCGCGCCTGCTTACTTGACGGTGCCCTTGGGCAGCACCTGCGAGACGGCGCCGCGCTGGACCTGCACCTCCACGCCATTGGCAATTTCAAGGTACACCGTACCTTCCGACAATTTGGTGACCTTGCCCAGCACGCCGCCGGAGGTGGCCACTTCGTCGCCCTTGGCGAGCGCGTCGATCATCGTGCGGTGCTCTTTCTGGCGCTTCATCTGTGGCCGGATCATGATGAAATACAGCACCACGAACATCAGCACCAGTGGCAGCATGCCACCGAGGGAGGACATCAGATCACCGCCGCCGCCTGCGGCGGCAGCGGGGGCAGTCTGGGCGTAAGCGGAAGAAATCAGCACAGGGGAAACTCCAGTATCGGGAAACGGCGTGCACGCCTGCCCGGGCAAGCCGTGCAGACGCTGGTGAGCCTGTGATTGTATGCGGCGACTCGGACCCGGCTTTGGCGTGCGTCAGGCGCGTGCAGCCCTATTTAAAAAAATGGACCAAATAGGCTGTTTGCACTTACCCAGTAACCGCTATGCGCTCCTGTTTTTGATTTTTTTGTTCTATCCGCCATTGCGCCATCAAGGCATCCCAGCGCGTGCCCGCGCCCTGCAGGTGGCGCGCCTTGACATGGCCGTAGCCTCGGATGTCCTCGGGAATGCGTGCGATCTGCACTGCCAGATCGCGCCGCTCCAACGTCAGGGCCGCCAGCAACTCCTCGATGCTGGAGCGGTAGCGCGCGATCAGCGCGCGCTCCATGCGCCGCTCCGCCGTCCGGCCAAACGGATCCAGCCAGGTTCCGCGCAGCCCCTTCAGCCGCGCGAGCCAGCCAAAGGCACTGCGCACCCAGGGCCCATAGGCACTCTTGGTGAGCTCGCCCTTGGCGTTTTTCTTTGACCAGAGCGGCGGCGCGAGGTGGTGCACGATGCGGTAGTCGCCCTCGAAGCCCTCGGCGATCTTGCCCACGAAGGCCGCATCGGTGTGCAGGCGCGCCACCTCGTACTCGTCCTTGTAGGCCATGAGCTTGAACAGGTAGCGCGCCACTGCTTCCGCCAGCGGCGTGCCCTGGCCCAGCGGTTCTTCCACCTGCCGCACCTTTTCGACGAAGGCACGGTACTCGGCGGCATAGCCCGCGTCCTGGTAGCCGGTGAGGAAGTCCGCGCGGCGCTGCACCAGTTCGGCCAGCGTGGGCTGGCTGGCGGCGGCAATCGCCTTGCGCGCGGCAAACAGCGCTTCGACCGCCGCCAGATCGTGCGCGCAGTGACGGCCCCACTCGAAGGCCGCCAGGTTGTTTTCCACCTGCACGCCATTGAGCTCCATCGCCCGGCGCAGCGCCACCCGCGTGAGCGGCACCCAGCCCTTCTGCCAGGCGTAGCCCAGCATCAGCGGGTTGGTGTAGATGCTGTCGCCCAGCAACTGCGCCGCCGCGCGTTCCGCGTCCAGCATGAAGAGCTGCCCGCGACCCACGGCAGCGCCGATCGCCGCTTCGCAGCCCCCCAGCGGAAATTGCCAATCCGGGTTGTGCACGAACGCAGCCGCGGGCAGGCGATGCACGTTCAGCGCCACATGGGTGCGGCCCGGCTGCATCACCGCCAGCGTGGTTTTGTTGGCGCTCACGATGGGCTCGCAGCCGATCACCAGATCGGCCTGCGCGGTATCGACGCGCGTGGTGTGGATCGCCTCTGGCCGCTCGGCGATCTGCACATGGCTCCAGGTGGCGCCGCCCTTTTGCGCCAGGCCCGCCGCATCCTGCGTGACCACGCCCTTGCCCTCCAGATGCGCGGCCATGCCCAGCAGCTGGCCTATGGTGATGACGCCGGTGCCGCCCACGCCCGCGACGACGATGCCCCAGGCCGCGTCGCACGCGGGCTGCGGCGGCTCGGGCAGTTCGGGCATGGCGGCCAGATCGCCCTTTTTTTCGCGCTGCGGCTTCTTGCGCTGACCGCCCTCGATGGTGACGAAACTCGGGCAAAAGCCCTTGACGCAGGAAAAATCCTTGTTGCAGGTGTTCTGGTTGATCTGGCGCTTGCGGCCGAATTCCGTCTCCACCGGCTCGACCGAGAGACAGTTGGATTGCACCGAGCAATCGCCGCAGCCTTCGCACACCAGTTCATTGATGACCACCGTCTTGGCGGGTGTCGCCATCGTGCCGCGCTTTCTGCGGCGGCGCTTTTCGGTGGCGCAGGTCTGGTCGTAGATCAGCGCGGTGCAGCCCTTGACCTCGCGCAGTTCACGCTGGATGCGGTCGAGCTCGTCGCGGTGAAACACCTCCACGCCGGGCGGCAAGTCGTTGAGCAGCTCGGGATGCCCGGCGCGCGCGCTGCTGGCGGCATGGGTGCGGCCGGCGTATTTCTCCGGCTCGTCGGTCACCACCACGGTCTTGACCACGCCCTCGGCGCGCAGGCTGTGCGCGATCTGCGCCACGGAGTGGCCTTCGGGCCGTTCGCCCACCGGCTGGCCGCCGGTCATCGCCACCGCGTCGTTGTAGAGAATCTTGTAGGTGATGTTCACGCCCGCGGTCACGCTCTGGCGGATGGCCAGGAGGCCGCTGTGAAAGTAGGTGCCATCGCCCAGGTTGGCGAAGATGTGGGCGTCCGTGGTGAACGGCGCCTGCCCCACCCAGCTAACGCCCTCGCCTCCCATCTGCGTGAAGGTGGAGGTGGAGCGGTCCATCCACACCGTCATGTAGTGGCAGCCTATGCCGGCCACGGCGCGCGAGCCCTCGGGCACGCGGGTGCTGGTGTTGTGCGGACAGCCGCTGCAGAACCACGGCGTGCGCTCGCCGGTATCCACTTTCTGGCTGGCGAGCGTCTGCTCGCGCGCGGCGATCTGCGCCAGGCGCTGGTCCATGCGCGCGGCCACTTCGGCGGGCACGCCCAAGGCCTTCAGGCGCTGCGCGATCGCCTGGGCGATGAGCGCGGGCGACAGGTCTGCCTTGGGCCGCAGCAGCCAGTGCGCACCGGGATTGGGCGAGCCCCATTCGCCGCCCTCCTCGTCGAACTTGCCCAGCACGCGCGGGCGCACGTCGTCGCGCCAGTTGTAGAGCTCTTCCTTGAGCTGGTATTCGATCATCTGGCGCTTTTCCTCGACCACCAGAATCTCCTGCAGGCCACGCGCGAAGCCGCGCGTGATCGTGGCCTCCAGCGGCCAGACCACGCCCACCTTGTGCACGCGGATGCCGAGCTGGCGGCAGAGGGCTTCGTCAATCCCCAGATCGACCAGCGCCTGGCGCATGTCGTTGTAGGCCTTGCCGCTGGCGATCAGGCCGAAGCGGTCCTGCGGGCCTTCGATCACGTTGTGGTTGAGCCGGTTGGCACGGATGTAGGCCAGTGCGGCATACCACTTGTGATCCATGAGCCGGGCCTCCTGCACCAGGGGCGGATCGGGCCAGCGGATGTGCAGACCGCCTTCGGGCATGGCGAAGTCCTCGGGCAGCACGATCTGCACGCGCGCGGGATCGATGCTCACGCTGCCGCTGGATTCGACCACCTCCTGAATGGTCTTCATGCCCGCCCACAGCCCGGCAAAACGACTCAGGGCAAAGGCGTGCAGGCCCAGATCGAGGATTTCCTGCACGCTCGCCGGGAAGAACACCGGCGTGCCGCAGGCCTTGAAGACATGGTCGCTCTGGTGCGCGGCCGTGGAGCTCTTGCTGACATGGTCGTCCCCCGCCAGCGCAATCACGCCGCCGTGGCGCGCGGTGCCCGCCATGTTGGCGTGCTTGAACACGTCGCCACTGCGGTCCACGCCCGGTCCCTTGCCGTACCAGATGCCGAAGACGCCGTCGTATTTCCTGCTCTGCGGGTAAATATCGAGCTGCTGCGTGCCCCAGACGGCGGTGGCCGCGAGTTCTTCATTCACACCAGGCTGGAAGACGACGTGGTGCTGCGCCAGGTGTTTCTTCGCCGACCACAGCGCCTGGTCATAGCCGCCCAGCGGCGAGCCGCGGTAGCCGCTGATGAAGCCTGCCGTGTCGAGTCCGGCCGCCGCATCGCGCTCACGCTGCAGCATGGGCAGGCGCACCAGGGCTTGGGTGCCGCTCATGAACGCGCGCCCGCGCGCCAGCGTGTATTTGTCGTCCAGGGTGACTGTCTCCAGTGCCTGGCGCACCGCTTCGGGTAATGGAGCATTCATCGCCGTATCTCCTTGCTGCGTGTGCGCCCAGTGTAGGCGGCTGCGCTGCGACGCGCTGGCGCCTGCGCGTTGAGCGCAGCCAGTCGCTCGGGCGTGCCCACATCCGCCCACAGACCGGAATACAGCTCGGCGCTCACACGCCCTGCATCCATGGCACGCCTGAGCAGAGGCCCGAGCGGCGCCCGCACGCCTTGCGGATTGCCCGGCGGGATGTCGCACCACGGCGGCGCAAAGAGCTCGGCGCGCAGCAGCGCCATGGTGCTGTAGGTATAGCGCGGTCGCGGATCGTCCTTTGGAAGGTTCAACGCACGGCCTTCGCCAGACAGGCCGAAGTCGCCCTTGGGATGCTGCGGTGGATTGGGCACCAGCCACAGGTGCGCCAGCGCATCACCCGCTGCAAAGTGCCGCGCAGCGCCGGCATCAAACGCAAAACCGGGGGCAAACACATCGCCCGCCGCCAGCCAGAAGATGGGCCCCAGCTGCGGCAGCGCGCGTGCAATGCCACCGGCAGTCTCCAGTGCAGCGCCGAAGTCTTCGCCTTCGTTGGAATATGAAATTGTGAGCATCCTACGCTTATCCAGCATGGACGCATGGCCATATTGATGACCATAGAGTTCACGAATGGCACCCCCGAGCCAAGCGGTGTTGATGAGCACATCCGCCACACCCGCGCGCGCAAGCGCCTGCAAATGCCACGTCAACAGCGGCTGTCCATGCACCCGCAGCAGAGGCTTGGGGCAGACGTCGGTCAACGGACGCATGCGTTCGCCGCGCCCCGCGGCCAGCAGCATGGCGCGGGGACATCCGGAAAAAGGGGTGGCCATGGCGGGCAAGTGTAGGCGGGCCGCGCGCAGTACGATCGTGCGATGGACACACTTCATGCACAACGCCGGGCCCGCCTTGCCTCCCAGCTGGGTGAAGGCGGCATCGCCCTGATCCCCACCGCGCCCGCGGCCATGCGCAACCGCGACAGCGACTTCCCATACCGGCACGACAGCTACTTTTACTATCTGACCGGCTTTTCCGAACCCGGCGCCTTCCTCGTGCTGACGGCCGAGGGGCAGGCTACCCTGCTGTGCCAGCCCAAGGACATGGAGCGCGAAATCTGGGACGGCTACCGCCTGGGGCCCGAGGCGGCGCCAGAGGTCCTGGGCGTGCAGGCGGCTTGCTCGATCGCCGAGCTCGATAAACGGCTGCCGCAACTGCTGGAAAACCGCCGCGTGGTGTGGTTTCCCTTCGCCACGCATGCAGGGTTGGCGGCGCGGGTCGAAGGCTGGCTGGGCCAGGTGCGCGCACGCGCCCGTGCAGGCGCGCTGTGCCCGCAGGAGCAGCGCGACCTGTGTCTGCCGCTCGATGAAATGCGCCTGGTGAAGGACGCGCAGGAGCAGGACACCATCCGCCGCGCCGGTGCGATCAGCGCGCGCGGACACATCCGCGCGATGCAGCGCAGCGCCCGCATGCTGCGTACAGGCGTTGACGTGCGCGAGTACCACCTGGACGCCGAACTGCTGCACGCCTTTCGCGAAGGCGGCTCGCAATTTCCCGCCTACACCAGCATCGTCGCGGCCGGGGCGAACGCCTGCGTGCTGCACTACCGCGCGGGCGGCACCCCCGTGCGTGCGGGCGATCTGGTGCTGATAGACGCCGCCTGCGAGCTCGATGGCTACGCCAGCGACATCACGCGCACCTTCCCCGCCGATGGGCGCTTCACCGGGCCACAGCGCGCGCTGTACGAACTGGTGCTGCAAAGCCAGAAAGCAGCCATTGCCGCCACCCGGGCGGGCGCGCGTTTTGACGACCCGCACGACGCCGCCGTGGCGGTGCTGGCGCAGGGCATGCTCGACCTGAAACTGCTGGATGCGGACAAGGTGGGCAGCGTGCAGGACGTGATCGAAAAGCGCGCCTACTTCCCCTTCTACATGCACCGCACCAGCCACTGGATGGGCATGGACGTGCACGACTGCGGCAGCTATGTGGAGCCCTCCGAGGCGGACCAGACCAGCCAGCATGTGGACCCCATCACCGGCCAGGCGGTGACGCGCCGGCCCAGCCGCATCCTGCAGCCGGGCATGGTGCTGACGATCGAGCCCGGCATCTACGTGCGCCCGGCCGAGGGCGTGCCCGAGGCGTTTCACCACATCGGCATCCGCATCGAGGACGACGCCATCGTCACGCAGGACGGCTGCGAGCTCGTCACGCGCGGCGTGCCGGTGGAGCCCGACGCGATCGAGGCGCTGATGCGGGGCTGACCTGACATCCGCCAAACCCGCACGCCCGGAGTATCTCGAAATTTTAGAGCTGTAATGCGAATCTTTCGCATTACACTTATGGTCTTTCGACCATGCGCCGGCCATGACCGGCAAGGAGCCGGATTCATGCGCCGCCGTTTCGTTCATTTCCTGCTGTCTGTCGGCATGGCCGGCGCCCTGCTTGGCTCCGCCCTGCCGGTCGCGCACGCCGCGGACGAGATGCCCGTGGCGCGCATTGAATTCAACGACGGCGCGGTGAACACCCGCCTGCTGGAACTGCCGGCAGGCACGCGCTTTCGGCTGGAGATGGTGAACAACGGCAAGACGCCGGCCGAATTTGAATCGCGCTCGCTCGGCGTGGAAGTTGTCATACCGCCGGGCGCTACACGCACCAAAACCATCCCGCCCAAGCTCGCCGGCAAATATCCATTTTTCGACGACTTCCACATGGAGACCTCGCAAGGCCACATCGTGATGAAGTGAAGAAGTGAACCCTGTCCGCGCCACGGCGCATTGCACTCGTCCGACAACCAACAGCCAGCCCCCATGGAACAAGTCATCTTCGTGATGTGGCGCGAAAGCGTCGAAGCGTTGCTCGTCGTCGGCATCCTGCACAGCTGGCTGTCGCGCACGCCCGGGGCCGAATCAGGGCGCCGCTGGCTCTGGGGCGGCGTGGTGGCGGGTCTGCTGCTGGCCGGCCTGCTGGGCGCGGGCATCTACAGCGCGCAGGAGCTGCTGACGAATTGGCAGGACCAGTTTCAAACCGCCATGGTGCTGGTGGCGGCGGCACTCATCGCACAGATGGTGCTGTGGATGCGCGCCCATGGCCGCACGCTCAAGCGCGATCTGGAGCAGGGCCTGTCGCGCAACCTGGAGCATCAGAACTGGTGGGGCGTGGCCGTGCTGGCGGCGCTGGCCATCGCACGCGAGGGCAGCGAGGCCGTGGTCTTCCTCTACGGCACGCTGGCAGCGGCCCCGGCCAGCGATCTTCCGCTAATGGGCCTGGCCGCCCTGGGTGGACTGCTCGCCGCCCTTGCCACCTTCTGGCTGCTGCAGCTGGGCAGCAAGGTGATGACCTGGCCACGGTTCTTCCGCATCACCGAAATCCTGCTGCTCCTGCTCGCCGCATCGCTGGTGGTCACGGGCGTGGAAAAAATGCAGGCGCTCGAATGGCTGCCTCCGCTCATCGACGGCGTCTGGAACAGCTCCTGGCTGTTGCCTGACATGGGACGCGTCGGCGGCCTGGTGGCGGGCCTTACCGGTTATCGCGCGCAGCCCTCGCTGATGACGGTGCTGGCCTTCGTGGGCTACTGGCTGTTGATGGCATGGCTGATGCGCCGCGGCAGCCGCCAGGCAGCCGCGCCGCAGACAGCCCATGCCAGTCGCGCCTGAAGCTTCGCGTTACCGAGGCCGGCAACGGCGACAGGAACGGAAGCCTGGCGTGCACCGGGGTGCGAAAACCTCGACCGCGCCACGATGCCCTGCGGCTCGCCCGATCGTCTGCTGGACAGCCAAAACGCAGAGACATCCTGAGACCGCCTGCCCTGCGGCGGAAAACGGCTCCGACATGGGCACAATGGCCGACCGCCTATCGACCTGACCCATCAAGACACCCCCATGACCTCGCACATCCGCCGCGCCACCAAGATCGTCGCCACCCTGGGCCCCGCCTCCAGCAATCCGGCGTTGCTGGAAAAAATGATAGCTACCGGCGTCAACGTGGTGCGCCTGAACTTCAGCCACGGCAAGGCAAAAGACCATGAAGAACGCGCCGCCATGGTGCGCGAGGCCTCGCGCCGCGCCGGGCGCGAGGTGGCCATCATGGCCGATCTGCAAGGGCCCAAGATCCGCGTCGGCTCATTTTCCCAGGGCCGGGTGATGCTGCAGGCAGGACGGCCCTTCGCACTCGACGCCGCACGGGAAACGCCCGGCGACCTCGAAGCCGTGGGTCTCGATTACAAGGAGCTTCCGCAGGACGTGCACACCGGCGATACGCTGCTGCTCAACGACGGCCTGATCGTGCTGCGCGTGCAGGCTATCGAAGGATCGGTAGTGCACACCGAAGTGGTCATTGGCGGCGAGCTTTCCGATCACAAGGGCATCAACCGCCAGGGCGGCGGCCTCACGGCCCCGGCGCTCACCGCCAAGGACATGGACGACATCAAGACGGCCATGGGTTTTCAGGCCGACTACGTCGCGGTGAGCTTCCCGAAGAACGCGACCGACATGGAAATGGCGCGCCAGCTCTGCAACGTGGCAGGTGCCGCCTGGCGGCACAAACCCGGGCTGATCGCCAAGATCGAACGCGCCGAAGCCGTCCCGCGTCTGGAGGAAATCCTGCGTGCTTCCGACGGCATCATGGTCGCGCGCGGCGATCTGGCCGTGGAGGTCGGCAACGCCGCGGTGCCTGCGCTGCAGAAGAAGATGATCCGCATGGCGCGCGAGATGGACAAAGTGGTGATCACCGCCACGCAGATGATGGAAAGCATGATCACCAACCCGGTGCCCACGCGCGCCGAGGTGAGCGACGTGGCCAACGCCGTGCTGGATGGCACCGACGCCGTGATGCTGAGCGCCGAGACCGCCGCCGGCAAGTACCCGCTGGAAACCGTGGAGCAGATGGCGCGCATCTGCGCAGCGGCAGAGGCCGCGGAAGACGATGAACGCGACTCGGACTTCGGCGGCACCACCCTGGGACGCGTGGACCAGTCCATCGCCATGGGCGCACTCTTCACGGCCCACCACCTGGGCGCCAAGGCCATCGTGGCGATGACCGACAGCGGCTCCACCGCGCTCTGGATGAGCCGCAGGCGCATCCACATCCCCATCTACGCGCTCACCCCCAAGATCGCCACGCAGCGCAAGATGGCGATCTACCGCAACGTGCGTCCGCTGCTGATGGACACCAGCGCTGATCGCGACACCGCGCTCGCGCAAGCCGAGGTGCAGCTCAAGGAGCGCAACATCGTGCGCACCGGCGACCTGTACGCCATCACCTGCGGCGAGCCCATGGGCCAGCCCGGCGGCACCAACATGCTGAAAATCTGCCGCGTGCGCTGACACTGAACCGCACGCCGCTAGACTGCAACCATGACCTTCCTGCTGTCCTGGCCCTTGTGGCTGTCCGCGCTGTTTGCCTACCTGATCGCCGTCGGTGCGGCGCTGGCGCTGTCGGCGGCAGCGAGCGCCTGGATGCGGCGGCGCTCCGCGCGCCTGGCCGGCGTGGCCGGTCTGATCGCCACGGTCGGCTCGCCCATGATGGCGGGCTTCGTGGTCTGGCTGGGCCTGACCGCATCCGTCGAGCTGCGCGATTTCGACGACGCCGAGCGCGCCGTGCGTGCCGAGACAACGGCGCTGTACACCCTGAACTCGCTGGCCGGCAGCGCCACGCCGACCGCCGCGTCGGGCTGGTCCGGACAACTCGCGGACTACGGCCACAAGGTGTTGACGCGGGAATGGGACGCCATGAGCTGGAGCGGCGCCGATATGGACACCGGCCGCCAGCTGGGCCATCTGCGCATGGAGGTGCTGCGCCGCTTCGCCGCCGAACCCCCCGACCTGCGGGCCGCGCTCGGGCAGGCGCTGCAAGCCCTGTCCGCAGCGCGCGACAACCGGCTTTCCGTGGCCGCGGGGCATCTGCCCAGCGTGGTGTGGAGTGCGATGCTGATCTGCGCGGTCATCGTGCTGATGTTTGCCGCGCTCACTCATGCGAACCAGCCGCGCTCCAGCCGCTGGATCTGCCTGATGATGGGCCTGTTCATCGGCGTGCAACTGCATGCGGTCTACGTGATCGACCGGCCGTTCGTGGGCGCCGTCGCCACCAGCGACGCACCCTTGCGCATCGCCGTGCAACTGCTGCAGAGCGCTGCCCGATAAACCCCGCCGCCCAGGAGCCCGCGAAGCGGCGCGCTCAAACCGGGGCCGGTAAAATCAAGCGATCCTGGGCGCCCACCGCCTGCCGCGTTTCTGAACTACCCGAGGACTGCTCCATGCCACTCGTTTCCATGCGTGAACTGCTCGACCATGCCGCCGACAACGGCTACGGCATCCCCGCCTTCAACGTCAACAACCTGGAACAGGTGCAGGCCGTGATGGCCGCGGCCGACGAAACCGGTGCGCCCGTCATCCTGCAGGCCAGCGCCGGGGCCCGCAAGTACGCCGGAGAGCCCTTCATCAAGCAGTTGATCGTTGCGGCCTGCGAGGCCTATCCGCACATTCCGATGGTGATGCACCAGGACCACGGCACCAGCCCCAGGATCTGTGAAGGCGCGATCGCTCTGGGCTTCGGCTCGGTGATGATGGACGGCTCGCTCAAGGAAGACGGCAAGACGCCCTCCTCGTTCGAGTACAACGTGCGCATGACCCAGGAAGTGGTGGCGATCGCGCACAAGGTGGGCGTCACCGTCGAAGGCGAACTCGGCTGCCTGGGCAGCCTGGAAACCGGCGAAGCCGGCGAGGAAGACGGCATTGGCGCCGTCGGCAAGCTCAGCCACGACCAGCTGCTGACCGACCCCGAGGAAGCCGCGCAGTTCGTGAAGGCCACGCAGCTCGATGCGCTCGCCATCGCCATCGGCACCAGCCACGGCGCCTACAAGTTCACCCGCCCGCCCACCGGCGATGTGCTGTCGATCCAGCGCGTCAAGGAAATCCACGCGCGCCTGCCCAACACCCACCTGGTGATGCACGGCTCCAGCAGCGTGCCGCAGGAACTGCTGGCCATCATCAACCAGTACGGCGGCAAGATGAAACAGACCTGGGGCGTGCCGGTCAAGGAAATCCAGGAAGCCATCAAGCACGGCGTGCGCAAGATCAACATCGACACCGACATCCGCATGGCCATGACCGGCGCGGTGCGCAAGTTCCAGGTGGAGAACCCCGACAAATTCGACATGCGCGAATGGATGAAACCCGCGCGCGAAGCCGCCAAGGCCGTGTGCAAGGCGCGCTACCTGGAGTTCGGCTGCGAAGGCCAGGGTAGCAAGATCAAGGGTCAGACGCTGGCCGACATGGCGCAGCGCTATGCCGCCGGCTCGCTCGCGCAGATCGTGCAGTAAGCGTCAGGGCATCCACGCAATGCAAAACGGCGGTTTTTCACACCGCCGTTTTTTATTCATCGTTCAAGCGCGCCATTCGCTGACCTGCACCATGCGTGGATCGGTCGCATGCTCGGTCAGCATCGTGCATACACGGCCCTGCCAGAGTTTGCCGAAGCGGGCCAGGTCTTCATCGCTGGCGTAGCCGCCGACGGCCTTGGGCATGACTCCTCGCATCTCGTCGGTCCACGGCACGATGGCCGCGTTCAGCGAGACCTGAACGGCCTTGCCCGTATCCATGCGCCGCAACGCAAATGTCCCTGCCACGGGCTGATCGAATTTCAGCAGATCCCTGCGCGAAAACTGTCCACCTATGCCGTGGAAGCCCGTTTCCGCGGCCGCGCCGGTGAGCAGCTGCACGACGGTCGCGACGACGCCATTGGCACCGCTGTCACGCGCATCGGCCATGAATACCTCGATTTCGCCGCGCACCGGCAGCTCGTCGCCATACAGTGCGCGCAGGCCATTGAGCACCATCAGATACGCGCCCGCCACCGTGGGGCAGGAATGCCCTGCCAGCCGTACCGCATCTTCATAGCGGTAGGTCATGGTGCCATGCACGGCCGCGCCCAGAAACTCGGCCAGTTTGTCGCGCACCGTGATCGTCGGCACCCTGGCAAAAAAATCGGGGAAATCTTCGCTGGCCACTGCATGCTCCTGTCGGTGAGGGCGATTCCCCCAGGGAATCGCGCCGGGAGTTCGATTATTCAAAATCCGCTGAGTCCACAAACCCATCAAGGTCGCAGCAAACCTTTGCCTTACCCTGGCATGCCGAGCACGCCGGCGCAGCCTTCGCGCCCATCCGCGCGCGGACGCAGAAAGACCGGCAGCATATGGGCGCATTGCAAGGCAAAGGCAGCGCACCAGAGCAGCGCCGCCAGTCCCATCAACGCCATGCTGGCCACACCCGCATAAGCCAGCGCACGCAGCACGGCCGCCACGCCCAGTGCCGCGGCACCCCAGGGCACCCAGGACCGGCCATCCTTGTCCAGCCCCGCGTGGGTGTAGCCCGCAATGCAGATCACCACGTAGATGTTGAGCCCGAACACACCGGTGGTGAGCAGATGCACGCCAGCGTTCGGGCTGAAACCGCCCGTGAGCAACACCACGCCAATCACACCGTAGCCCAGTGCCATGAAGCAGTACACCGCATACAGCATCACCGGCCAGCGCCGCAGCAGCGGCCGGCCGATATGCCAGTCATTGAGCAGCCCGAGCACTGCGCAGGCCGCCGCCAGCGCCAGCCAGGCACTGACCCGGCCCCCCGGTTGCCAGAATTCCGCGATCGAATACAGCGCGATCGCCAGCAGCGCAAGGTTGCGCCGGGGCGGGCGTGCCAGATAGGGCGGCCGGTCTTCGCCATCCAGTGCGTTCTGCGCATCGACGTTGGCATTGACGATGCTCATGGAGATACGGCTCATCGCCACCACGATGAGCGCCATCAGCACGCCCAGCAGCAGATGCAGCCAGCGCATGGGCGAGGCACCCCGCAGCGCGTCGCCATACAGGCCCGCGAGCACCAGCACGATCACGCCCAGCGCCCATAGAAAAGACACATGGCGCCTTTCCGGATCACGCCATAGACGTGGTGCGAGCAAGACTATGAGGCCGGTCATCAACGCCAGATGCGCGAGTCCCGTGACGATCAGTCCCGATTGCGGCCACCAGCCACTGGCCCAGAAACCCAGGCGGCCCAGCAGCCAGAGCAGCACCAGCGCGCGCACCGGCCTGGGGGAAAACGAAGGCGTATTGGTGAACTCCGGGACTGAAGTCAGGAGGAAACCAGCCACCGCCGCCAGCCCCACACCCACCAGCAGCTCATGCACATGCCAGACAAAGGGCCCGCCCGGCACGGAAGGCAAGGGCCAACCGAGCAGGAGGAACGCTGCCCAGAGCAGCATCGCCAGCACCGCCGACAGCGCCGCCAGAGCGAAGAAGGGGCGAAACGGACACAGCCAGAGCGGGTGCTCCAGGCGCCAGACACTCACAGCAGCACCTCGCAGCGCTCGCTGGCCGCGGGCGTTCCTGCCTGCAGGGTCACGCCCGCACTCAGCCCGGCATCGCGGGCAGGCGGCATGCAGTCCTCCAAGGCAGGCAACTCAAAGGCCTCGCGGACGGTGCTCTGCGCCAGCACCAGCGCGGTCTGGCGATGGATCCAATCGTCGCTGCGCTCTGCCGCCGGCAACGGCAAGTCCAGCCGCCAGCAGAGGCGCGCGGGCCTGCCCGCGAGCAGCAGCACGCTGTCCGCCAGCGCCACGGCTTCCATCAGATCGTGCGTGATCATCAGCACCGCCAATGGGCGGCGCGCCTGCTCGGCCAGCAGCAGGCGGTGCATCTGATCGCGCAGGCCGATATCGAGCGCGGAGAACGGCTCGTCGAGCAGCAGCAGATCGGGTTCCAGCACCAGCGCGCGCGCCAGTGCCGCGCGGCTTTGCATGCCGCCGGAGAGCTGCGTAGGAAACTGTGCCAGCGCCAGATCATCGAGGCCCATCGCATGGCCCATGGCGCGCGAACGCTGCAGGCGCTCGGATCTGGAAATGCCAGCGGCCTTCAACCCCAGCGCGATGTTGTCCCGCACCGTCTTCCAAGGCAGCAGGCTGGGTTGCTGAAACAGCATCACGGTGCGCGCAAAGCCGTTCTCGATCTTCCCCTCACGCACCGTCAGCAAGCCTGCACAGAGGTTGAGCAAGGTGCTCTTGCCACTGCCGGAAGGTCCCACCAGCGCCAGCGTGTGGCCTGCAGGCAGCTCCAGGCTCACCCGCTGCAACACCTCGCGCGGGCCGAAGGCGTGCGAGAGGTGGCGCACGCGCAGCACGGGCTGCACTCCGCCCGTCATGGCGCCGCTCCATCGGTCACGCCGTCGCCCTCGCGCCAGCGCTCGATCTCGCGCTTGATCGGTTCCAGCAACAGATACTCCAGCGCCAGCAGCACCAGCACCACCGCGCCTATCCAGGCCAGCGTGCCGGCCATGTCCAGCTGCGCGCGGCTGGTGGCCAGCTGCGCGCCCACGCCGCTGTCGGAGGCCAGCAGCTCGGCCATCACCACCACCTTCCAGCTCGTGCCCAGCGCCACGATCCAGGCCGGGAACAGGTAGGACACCACATGCGGCAGATAGACATCGAGCACCCGCATGTGCCAGGGCAGGCGGTACACCCGCGCCAGATCGCGCCAGCGCCGCTCCAGCGTGCGCGCGCCCTGCATGCCGCCCACGAACACGATGGGAAAGCAGGCGATGAACACCGTGAACACCGGCGTGCCGTCACCCGTGCCGAACCACAGCATGGCCAGCACCAGCCAGGCGATCGGCGGCGTGCCCAGCAGCACCGTCACCCAGGGGCGCGACACCATCGATGCCGTCATCGACACCCCCGCCGCCACCCCCAGCAGGCTGCCCGCCAGCACCGCGAGCAGCAGACCCAGAAAGGCGCGCCGCCCGCTGATCGCGAGCGCGGGCCAGAGCTCGCCGCCGCGCCCGGCCCAGGCCATCAGCTGGTGGCCTGCCGCTATCGGCGTGGGCAGCACCAGCGGGCCGTAGGCCGCGGCCAGCGCCTCCCACAAGGCCAGCATCAGGAACAGGCTGGAGACCGCACCCCAGCCGCTCCAGAGGTAGCCCGGGATGCCGACGAACCAGCGGCGCAGCAGGCTCATGCGCGGCTCATCCGTAGAACGCGGCGTCCGGCAGCTTGCCGCCCACCAGGCCCGGCTGGCGCTGCAGCAACTGCTGGTAGAAAAACTCCAGATCAGGGCGCGCCCGGGCCGCATCCACCCAGATCATGGTGCTGCGCGTGGCTGCCAGCGCATCGGTCACGCCCTCGGGCGTGAGCATCTCCACATGGCGCGCAGCCATCGCTCCGCACTGCTCGGGGTTGTCCTGGCACCACTGGAGCGCCTTGGCATGCTCCGCTTCAAAGCGCGCCAGCAATGGCGCGTCGCCCTGCACGCCCTTGAGCGCCGCCACCCCCGCCTGCGCAATGCGCGGCGGGCGCTTGAACACCCGCCCCCATTCCTGCTGCAGATCCACGCTGCGGTAAAGCTCCGGTGCAATCACCTTCACCGGAAAGGAATGCGTCTTGCGCAGGCCCATGGAGACCGCGGGCTCGGCCAGCAGCGCATGGTCAGCGCGGCGCGTGATGAGCAGTTGCATCGCATCAATCGGCGACGCCACGTAGCGCAGCTTGATGTCGCTGCCCACCTGGAGGCCCTGTTTTTCGGCGAGCAGGCGAAACAGGATGTCCGGCATGTCGCCGCGAAACGGCATCACCACTTCCTTGCCACGAAAGTCCGCCAGCGTGCGCAGGCCCTTCTCTCGCGAGACCATCCACAGCAGCCCCCAGGTGGTGATGTCGAGCAGCTTCAGCGGCACGCCGCGGTTGTAGAGGTTGGCCGCCACGTTGCTGGGCATGGCCATGAGGTCCACCGCACCGCCTATCGCCATCGCGCGCAGCTGGTCCGGGCTCTTCCAGGTGCTGAATTCCACCTTTTCAGCCACGTCGGACAGCGCGCCGCTGTCGGCGATGCGCATGAGGGGATAGGACACCAGTGCAAACGGCCCAGCCAAGGTCAGCTTGGGTCGCCTGGCCGACGTCGCATGGGCAAGCGGCACTTTTCCCATGCCCAACGCCGCCGCGGCTGCAGCACCTCTCATCAGGCGCCGCCGCGACATGTGTTTCACCTCTGAAAATCCAGCCATCACCACCATCCTGTTGCGGGCACATTGTGCGGGCACTGACGGCGCCTCGCGCCCGCATGCCCCACGGCATGGCCAGCGTTGGGGTTTCTCAGGGCCGTCTGATGCAGCGCAGCGGCCATTGGCGACCGCACCGGTGTGCTGCCTTGTACATTCTGCCCCCATGCAAGAGCCCACCCGCATCATTGCCATTCGCCATGGCGAGACCGCATGGAACGCCGAAGGGCGCATTCAAGGCCACCAGGACACCACGCTCAACGCCACCGGCATGGAGCAGGCCCGCCAGCTGGCAAGGGCGCTGGGCAACACAACGCTGGATTGCATCTACAGCAGCGACCTGCAGCGTGCCATGGCCACCGCCGAGGCGCTTGCCCGAACGACCGGCGCACCCATCGTGCCCGAGCCCCGCTTGCGCGAACGCTGCTTCGGTGAATACGAAGGGCGCACCTTTGCCGAGGTGGAGCGAGAGGCACCGGAACATGCGCGGCTGTGGCGCGTACGCGATCCCGGATATGCGCCGCGCGGGGGCGAATCGCTGCTGGCGCTGCAACAGCGCATCTCCCAGACCGTCGACCGACTTGCGGCACACCATGGCGGCCAGCTGATCGCTCTGGTTGCCCATGGCGGCGTGCTGGACATGCTCTATCGACTGGCAACACGCCAGCACCTGCAGGCGCCGCGCACCTGGCAGCTGGGCAACGCCGCGATCAACCGGCTACTCTGGAGCAGCGATTCCGGCCTTGCCCTGGTCGGCTGGGGCGACGTGCAGCACCTCGAAGGCGCAGCCCGCGACGAGCGGCACGACTGAACGTTACGCCGCACCGCGTCAGATGCGGTTGAGCAAGCGGTCGGTCGATCCGCGCAGACGGTTCACCAGCGCCGCCGCTATCTGCGTGACCGGCAGCACTTCATCCGCCGCCCCGCGGGCGATGGCCTCGCGGGGCATGCCAAACACCACGCAGCTGGCCTCGTCCTGGACGAAGTTGTAGCTGCCGGCGTCCTTCATCTCACGCATCGCGGTCGCCCCGTCGTCTCCCATGCCGGTCAGCATCACCCCCAGGGCGTTGCGCCCGACCAGGGCGGCGACGGACTTGAACAGCACTTCCACCGAGGGCTTGTGCCGGTTCACGGGCGGCCCGTCATCCACCACCGCGACGTAATTGGCGCCACTGCGGCCGATGTGAAATTGCCGCCCTCCTGGCGCGATGTAGGCATGGCCGGGCAGGATGCGCTCGCCGTCGGCCGCTTCCTTCACGGTGATCTGGCACAGGCTGTTGAGCCGCGCGGCAAAGCTCGTGGTGAAACCCGGCGGCATGTGCTGCGTGATGACGATGGCGGGCGAATCGGCCGGCATGGGCGTGAGAACTTCGCGTATGGCCTCGGTACCACCGGTCGATGCGCCGATGGCGATGATCTTTTCCGTGGACAGGCGGCCCAGCAGGCCCGGCCGCGCCGCGGCTGCCGGCGTCTGGCCTCCCGGCGCACCAGCGGCCGCGGCAAGACGATGCACCCTGGCCTTCGATGCAACGCGAATCTTGTCGGTGATCTCGGCGGCCAGCTGCTGGATTCCCGCAGTCAGGCCAATGCGCGGCTTGGCAACGAAATCCACCGCCCCCAATTCAAGTGCACGCATCGTCACTTCGGCGCCGCGCTCGGTGAGCGTGGAGACCATCACCACCGGCATGGGGCGCAGCCGCATGAGCCGTCCCAGAAAGTCAATGCCATCCATGCGCGGCATCTCGACATCCAGTGTGATGACGTCAGGGTTGAGGTTGCGGATCATCTCGCGCGCCTGCAGCGGGTCGTTGGCCGCGCCTATGCATTCCATGTCGGGCTGGCGATTGATGATTTCAGCGAGCAGGCTGCGCACCAGTGCTGAATCATCCACCACGATCACCCGTGTCTTGCTTGCCATGATCTTGTCGCTTCCTTTGCGATCCTCAGAACAGATCGATCGACCCGCCCCGGTTGGATTGCGCCACCACCGCCGCATCGCCACGCGTCTTCTCAGCCACGGCAAGGTCCGGATGCGCGTGCGCCAGCCGCTTGACCATGGCCTTGCCCGTCACTGGAAAAAACACCACCTTGCGGGGATAGATGTCCAGTACATCCTCAGACACGATGGGAATGCGCTCGGTTGCCAGGTATTCGCGCACGAAGGCGGTGTTGCGCTCACCCACGTTCACGGACGAAAAATTCGCCATGACCTGCCCGCCACCAAAAACCTTGGCTTGCATGGTCTCGCGCCGCCCGCCGATTTTCATCAATTCATTGATCAGCACTTCCATGGCATACGAGCCATAGCGGCCAGACTGCTCGGTGCTACTGCTGTCGGGCAACATGAAATGGTTCATGCCGCCGACGCGGCTGCGGCTGTCCCAGAGACAGGCGGCAATGCACGAACCGAGCACCGTCTGGATCACCAGGTTTTCATCAGACACGAAATATTCACCCGGAAGAACTTTGGCGGCATTGAACTGGAAATGCTGGTCAAAAAAGAAGAACGTCGCTTCTCCGGCATGGCGCGGCACGGTCTTGAGTTCTTCCAGCGTGGGGGTATGGGCCGACCTGCTCCCGGCATCCGGCGGAATCGGCCTGATCCGCGGTGCGCGGCGGCGCTCGGCGCCACCGGCCGCAGCAGATGCCTCAAACGCGCTCATAGACCGTCTTTCCGCGCAGCACGAACAGGTCACGCGATTCGCTGAAATTTTCTGCGTGGCCGACGAAAAGCGTGCCCCCCGGCTTCATCACACGGTGGATGCGCTCCAGCACCCGGCGCTGGGTGGGTGCATCAAAATAAATCATCACGTTGCGGCAGAACACCACGTCAAAGGGCTCGCGGAAGGGCCAGTCATCGCGGATGAGGTTCACGCTAAGGAAGGTGATCGGCTTGCGCAATTCCGGACGCACGCGCACCAGTCCGTCATTGCTGCCCTTGCCACGCATGAAAAAGCGTTGCAGCTGCTCCTGCGTCAACCCCTTGAGCCCCTGGGAGCGGTATACGCCCCGGCTCGCGGTCTCCAGAACACGGGTGTCGATGTCGCTGGCAAAAAGTTCAAACGGCACACCGGCGCCCAGCGTCTGCAGCACCGTGACGACGATCGAATAGGGCTCCTCGCCCGTGGAAGCGGCGCTGCACCAGATTCTCCACGGCCCACCCGGGCGCCTCTTGAGTATGCCCGTGAGGTTATCAAAATGGTGCTGCTCCCGAAAAAAAGCCGTCAGGTTGGTCGTGAGCGCATTGACGAACTCCTGCCATTCGGGGCCATCCTGCGATTCGAGCCAACCGAGGTATTCTTCAAAGCTCGTGTGCCCGGTATCGCGCAGGCGCCGCGACAGGCGGCTGTACACCATGGCATGCTTACCATCGTGCAGGCTGATACCGGCGCGCTGGTAAATCAGCTTCTGTACGCGGGAAAAATCGGCATTCGTCCACGCGAACTCCCGCCCTTCACTGACAGCCGGCGTCGCGGGGCCCGCAGTGGCTGCCACGCGGCCTGGCAGCGGAAGTGCGCTCATGAATCGATGCAACAGGATGATGGTGGAGCGTCCGTCCGCCCATCAGGCGCTGGCAAGGCCCATGTCCGGGCTCGCCATGAGCTTCTCGATATCCAGCAGGATCAGCATGCGGTCTCCCACGGAGCCCAGACACCGTATGCAGCGGGCATCGATCGCGCTCTCCACGTCGGGCGCCGGCTGCACCTGCGCAGCCGTCAATTCGATGACATCGCTCACGGAGTCCACCACGATGCCGACAACCCGCTCGCGCAGATTGAGAATGATCACGACCGTCAAATGGTTGTACTCGGCGCTGGCGCAGTTGAAGCGCAGACGCATGTCGATGATGGGCACGATGGTGCCGCGCAGATTGGAAACCCCCTTGAGAAAGGCGGGCGCATTGGCCACGCGGGTCGGCGCTTCATAGCCGCGGATCTCCTGAACCGCGAGGATGTCCAGACCGTATTCCTCCTCGCCCAGCCGGAAGGTCAGGTATTCGCCCGCCCCCGGCGGCGCCGCTTCGTTCATGTTCTTCAGCACTGCGTTCATGTCCTAGTCCTCCTGCGTGGCGCCTTCAGTGGCGCGCCCGGCGCACCAGAGAGCCCACATCGAGAATCAATGCCACGCTGCCATCGCCCATGATGGTAGCGCCCGAAACGTTGGCCACCTTGCGGTAGTTGGTCTCCAGATTTTTCACCACGACCTGCTGCTGCCCCAGCAGTTCATCCACCAGAACCGCCACGCGCGAGCTCTCCGCTTCCACCACGACCATGATGTCGTTGCCCTGGCCCGGCTTTTGCCGGGGCACCTGAAAGACCCGCTCCAGCGAAATGACCGGCATGTACTCCTCGCGCACCTTCACCAGCTGCGAACCTTGCGCCACCGTATTGATGCCTTCCTGATTGACCTGGAACGATTCGACGACGGACGACAGCGGCAGGATGTAGACCTCATCGCCGACACCGACCGACATGCCGTCCATGATCGCCAGCGTCAGCGGCAGACGTACCGATACGCGCGTACCCACGCCTTCGACGGAATCAATTTCCACCGTACCGTTGAGCGCGGAAATGTTCTTCTTCACGACATCCATGCCGACGCCGCGGCCGGAAACGTCAGTGACCACCTCCGCCGTGGAAAACCCCGGCGCCATGATCAGATTCCAGACGTCCGAATCCGACATCGCATCCGAAACCTCCATGCCGCGCTCGCGTGCCTTAGTGAGCAGTTTTTCGCGCGACAGGCCGCGGCCGTCATCGCGCACCTCGATCACGATGGAGCCTCCCTGGTGCGATGCCGAGAGCGTCAGCGTGCCATGCTCCGGCTTGCCGGCCGCCAGCCGATCGGCGGGCATTTCTATGCCGTGATCGCAGCTGTTGCGCACCAGGTGGGTGAGCGGGTCGGTAATCTTTTCGACCAGGCTCTTGTCCAGTTCGGTTGCCTCGCCGTTGGTGACGAAATCCACCTTCTTCCCCAATTTGGCGGCCAGATCGCGCAGCATGCGCGGAAAGCGGCTGAAGACGGTGGACATCGGGATCATGCGGATCGACATCACCGATTCCTGAAGATCCCGGGTGTTGCGGTCCAGATCGGCCAGCCCGGCGAGCAACTGCTGGTGCAGGCCTGCGTCCAGATCGCGGCTATTCTGCGCCAGCATGGCCTGCGTGATGACCAGTTCCCCGACGAGGTTGATCAACTGGTCCACCTTGTTCACGGCAACGCGGATGGTGCTCGACTCCATCGACGCATGCGCCGCCGGCTTTTGCTGGGCTGCGCCCCCCGCGGCCACGGCCGGAGCCGCCGATGCGGCTGGCGGCGCGGCCCGCGCCACCGCCGGAGCGGGCGCCGCATGCCCTCCGTCCACCGGAGCGCCTGGCGCGCCACTGAAAAAACCGTACTCCACCCCCTGCGCGGACTCCGCCTCGGTCGCCCCCGCCGGCTGCGCATCGGACGATGCCCCCAGCGCGCGGATGTTCACCTGCTCCTTGGCGACATGGAACACGAACAGATCCAGCAGGTCGCCATCCGTCGAGCTGGTACGCACGGCGAAGCTGCGCATGCCCGGACGGTCATCGGGCAGGTCGCTGATGGTGCCCAGGCCGGCAATATCACGGAAGAGGTCCTTGATCGCGTCGGCCAGCTCGGGCTGCTCCAGCGGACCAATACTGATTTCCAGTGCGCGCTCACCATCGGCACCCGCCGGCTGAACGAGGGCCGGCGCCGCAACGGGCGCAACCGGCGGCGGCGGTGGCGGGGCCTGCACCACGTCGGCAGGGGCCGGCGCCTCGCCATCGGCCAGCGCCCGTATGCGCTGCACCAGAGCGACCGTGGACACGGCTTCTTCCTGTTCGCCGCTCTGGTGGCGCGCGAGCAGGCTGCGCGAGGCGTCGGCGGACTCCAGCAGCGCATCGATCATCGGCGGCGTGAGTTGCAGTTCGTGACGGCGCAGCTTGTCCAGCAGCGACTCCATCTTGTGCGTCAGCTCCGCCACGTCGCTGAAACCAAAGGTGGCCGAGCCGCCTTTGATCGAGTGGGCACAGCGGAAGATGCCGTTGAGCTCCTCGTCATCGGGCGCACTCACATTCAACGCCAGCAGCATCTGCTCCATCTGATCGAGGTTTTCGCCGGCCTCCTCGAAGAACACGCCGTAGAACTGAGTCAGGTCGAAATCCGCGTCGCCGCCTGCGCTCTGGGAATGAAGGTCCGCCATGCTTGGGTTCCTTTGCGTCTTTTTGTCTGCTGTTCAAACTGTGAATGCGCGGCCGGTCAGCTAATCACCTTGTGGATCACTTCCACCAGCCGGGTGGGATCGAAAGGCTTGACCAGCCAGCCAGTGGCGCCGGCGCTGCGCCCGGCCTGCTTCATGACGTCGCTTGACTCCGTCGTGAGAATCAGGATCGGCATGCTTTTGAAGCGTGGGTGCGAGCGCAGGCGCCGGGTCAGGCCGATGCCATCGAGGCGCGGCATGTTCTGGTCTGCCAGCACCAGATTGACGTCATGTGCCATGGCTTTTTCGTAGGCATCCTCGCCGTCCACCGCTTCAACGACGTTGAATCCTGCGCTGGTGAGCGTGAACGTCACCATTTTCCGCATGGACGGTGAATCATCGACGGCCAGAATCGACTGCATGCCAAGGCTCCCAAGATTCCAAGAGGGTTAGGTTAACCGGTAACTGCGTGTATTTACTCAAAAGAGCTCTATGGACCCGGCGTCCATTTCGCTCTGCGTCACCGGATTGGGGCGGTCTGGCGCAATGGTGTCCGGTGCTGCCGCTTCCTCGCCAGCCTCCGACCCCATCGCTTCCGCGCCCAGGCGATCCGAGCAGGCCTGCAGCACCTTGCTGGTGTGCGTGATGAGCTGGATCGCCATGTCGTGGAATTGCAATTCGGTGACGGCGCTGCGCAGCGTATCCCGCAGACCCGCCAGCTCCGGATGCGCCGCGAGTGCGTCTTGCGAGAGCGCCGCATCCGCGCTGCCAAAGCGCTGCATCAGATTGCCCGCCGCATGATCGAGCAGGCCTTCCAGGCGATGCAGATCATGCAGCGAAGTCAGCAACGCATCCTGTATCTCGGCCAGCACCATGACCGGCACCCCGACCACCGGCCCCGAAGAAGCATCCGACGTTGACGACATCATTTCTCCCGCATCGCACCAGCGAAACGCCCAGGCCACGGCAGTCATGCGACTAACATTGCACCGCTGTCCTCCCACTTGGCAAACATGATAGCTACCCCGGCCGAAATTGACACCCTGAAAAAGCCTGTGCACATCCTGCATCTGGAAGATTCGGCGGCCGACCACGAGCTCGCGAGCCTCGTGCTGCGCCGCGCCCGGCTGCCGCATCGCATCCAGCAGGTCGACACCCTGGAAGGGCTTCTGGCAGCGCTTCAAGAGGTGCCCTTTGATATCGTGCTGGCGGACTATCGGCTGCGCGGCTTCACCGCCATCGATGCCTGGAACCTTGCCAGGCCATTGCCCGCGTGTCCGCCCTTCGTGCTTCTCTCGGGCGCCATCGGCGAAGCGGCCGCGGTGGACGCCATGCACCTGGGGTTTTCCGATTACCTGCTCAAGGACGATGTGGCGCGCCTGCCGCGGGTGATTGCCCGGGCCATTGAAATGGCTGAATCCAGGCACGCGCGAGAACAGGCCATGGCAGAGCTGGCCGCATCCGAACAGCGCCTGGCCGACCTGGCGGAGCATTTGCAGACCAGCCTGGAAGAAGAGCGCGCCGCGATCGCCCGCGAAATCCATGACGATGTCGGCGGCGCATTGACCGCAGCGCGCTTTGACCTGGCATGGATCAGCCGGCACGGCAGCGATGCGCAGCTGCTGAGCCATGCACAAAGCGCCAGCGAGATGCTGCAGCACGCCTTGGGCGCGAGCCAGCGCATCATGATGAACCTGCGCCCGCCAGTGCTTGACCAGGGGCTGCTGGCGGCCGTGCAATGGCTGGTGCAGACCTTCGAGCGCCGCACCCGCATTGCCGCTCGGATGAGCACCGATCAGGAATTTTTTGCCTTGGCCCCAGCGCTGCAACTGGTGGCTTACCGGACGGTGCAGGAAGCGCTCACCAATATCCAGAAATACGCCCAGGCCAGCCACGTGCGGGTGGAGCTTTCCGAGCACGATGGCAGCCTGCTGCTGGAAGTGGGCGATGACGGCGTGGGCATCGCCCCCGCGGCTCTGGCCAAACACACCTCGTTCGGCCTGCGCGGGCTGCGCGAGCGGGCCCGGCGCGCCGGCGGCTGGCTGGACGTGAGCAGCCAGCAAGGGCGGGGCACCACCATCATCCTCTCGCTGCCCACCGCCGCTGCGCGTGAAAACACCACCGGAGACACCGCCCCATGATCCATGTGATTCTGTGCGACGACCACGCCATCCTGCGCCGCGGCATCCGCGACACCCTTGCCGAGGCGCCGGATATTGAGGTGACCGGCGAGGCGGGCAGCTATACGGAGCTGAGGGAGCTGCTGCGCCACGCGACCTGCGAAGTGCTGCTGCTGGACCTCAATCTGCCGGGGCGCAGCGGCATGGAAGTGCTCGCCAGCCTGCACGAGAGCCATCCACAGATCAAGGTGCTGATCGTTTCGATGTACCCCGAAGACCAATACGCACTGCGCGCCATCAGGGCGGGGGCCCATGGCTACGCCAACAAGGCGAGCGACCCGCTGCTGCTGATCCAGGCCGTGCGCACCGTGGTACAGGGGCGCAAATACCTCACGCCCGAAGTCGCGCAACTGCTCGCCGACAGTCTGTCGCAGCCCGAACGCGAACTGCCCCATGAGCAGCTCTCAGAGCGCGAAATGCAGACGCTGGTGAAGATTGCATCGGGCAAGCGCCTGTCGGACATCGCGCAGGAACTGGTGCTCAGTCCCAAAACCGTGAGTGTTTACCGCGCGCGGGTGCTGGACAAGCTGCACCTGAGCAACAACGCCGAACTCACGGTCTACGCCATCCGCAACAAATTGGTATGAAAACAATAGCATTTGGCGCTTCACACAAAAGCGTCAGAGGCATATTTGGCTGTATTTTCAGTACACACCAAACAGGTCTATCGCCTGCTGCAGCAAGGTAAACAGCGGCTGTTCCAGCATGGGCAGCGTCGCGGTGATGCCCAGCAGCCCGACGGTGATCGTGACCGGAAAACCGACGGCGTAGATATTGGTCTGCGGCGCCACGCGCGAGATGATGCCCATGGTGAGATTGACGAACAGCAGCAGCGCCACCAGCGGCAGAGCGATCCACAGCGCGCTGGAAAAAATGCCCGCGCCCAGATCCTGCAGCCGCAGCTGCGCCACCGCCTGCATCAGATCGCCATCGACCGGGAAGGCCTTGAAACTTTGGACCACGGCCATGAGCACCATCAAGTGGCCGTTGACCACGATGAACAGCAGCAGTGCAAGGTTGCTGTAGAAGCTGGTGAGCGCGCCGCGCTGCGAATTGCTGGCAGGATCGAAAAAAGAGGCGTAATTGAGCCCCATCTGCAGGCCGATGACTTCGCCCGCCAGCTCGATGGCGACAAACACCAGCCGGACGGCAAAGCCCATGCACAGGCCGACACCCACCTGCTGCACGATCGCACCCCAGGCGGCACTTGAATTGACCGCAACCACCGGCTGATCGGGCAGTGCGGCCTGCGCACAGACGGCCACGAGAAACGCCAGCGCCACCTTCAGGCGCACGGGAATGGCGCGCATCGAAAAAATGGGCGCGGCGGTGAACATCGCCAGTACACGCAGAAACGGCCAAAGCACCGGCGAAAGCCAGGCCATGAGCTGTGCTTCGTTGAAGGTGAGCACGGCGTCCGTCTAGCCAACGATGCTCGGAATGCTCTCTATCGTGCTGCGCAGATAGTCCACCAGCGTCGTCACCATCCAGGGGCCCGCAAGCGCAAACACCAGTACCGCCGCCACCAGCTTGGGGACGAAGGACAGCGTGGCTTCATGCACCTGGGTGACCGCCTGCAAAATGCTGACGATGAGACCGACGACCATCACCGCGCCGAGCGCAGGCAGCGCGATCATCAGGAGCAGCATCAGCGCATCATGGCCGAAGGTAAGAACGAACTGGGCCGTCATGATCTCCTCGCTTTCAACTGGCAAAGCTCGCGGCCAGCGAGCCCATGATCAGGTTCCAGCCGTCAGCCAGCACAAACAGCATCAGCTTGAAGGGCAGCGCCACCAGCACCGGGGAGAGCATCATCATCCCGAGCGACATCAGCACGCTGGCCACCACCATGTCGATGATGAGAAACGGGATGAACACCATGAACGCGATCTGAAAGGCGGACTTGAGCTCGCTCGTGACGAAGGCTGGCACCAGCACGCGCAGCGGCGCGGTCTCCGCCGTCACTTCGGCCGGCAGCCTGGCCAGGCGGGCAAACAGCGCGAAGTCGCTCTGGCGCGTCTGCTTGAGCATGAAGCCGCGCATGGGCGCCTCGGCCTTGGGCAGCGCCTGTTCGAAGCTGAGCTGATTCTGGGTATAGGGCAGGTAGGCATCCTGATAGACCTTGTCCAGCGTGGGTCCCATCACGAAGAAGGTAAGAAACAGCGACAGCCCGATGATGACCATGTTGGGCGGCGCGGCCTGCGTGCCCAGCGCCTGGCGCAGCAGCGACAGCACGATGACGATGCGCGTGAAGCTCGTCATCAGGAGCAGCACCGCCGGGAGGAAAGAAAGCGCCGTGAAGAACAGCAGCGTCTGGATGGGCACCGAATAGCTGTTGCCGCCCGGGCCCGAGCCAATCATGATGGGCAGCGTGCCCGCCGCATCCTGCGCCAGCACGCCACCGGCCGGCAGCAGCGCCAGCACCACGGCCGCCGCCAGCCAACCCAAACGCTGATGCAGCCTAGGCATGGGACGCCGCGCCGCGCGCCGCGGCCACCTCATCGGAAAACGAAGCCGCCTGGAGCACATGCAGGCAATTGATCTGCTGCGCCGTCACGCCCAGGACCAGCACCACCCGCTGCCCGGGGGCTCCCGCCTCCATGGTCACCACACGCTGCTGCGGTCCCACGGCGACGGACGACAGCACGCGCGCGTTCGCGGCCGCCGCGCCAGGCAGCATCTGGCCGCGCCCCCGCTGCCAGCGCCGCACCAGCCATGGCAGCAGCGCGATGGCGCCAATGAACAGCACCACCCACGCCAGGGACGAATAACTAGCCCCGGCTGACACGGCGCAGCCGCTCCGATGGCGTGACCACGTCGGTCAGGCGGATGCCGAACTTGTCGTTCACCACCACCACCTCGCCCTGCGCGATCAGATAGCCATTGACCAGCACGTCCATGGGCTCGCCCGCGAGCGCATCGAGTTCCACCACCGAGCCCTGGCCCAATTGCAGGATGTACTTGATCGGCACCTTGGTACGCCCAAGCTCCACCGAGAGCTGCACGGGGATGTCGAGCACCATGTTGATGTCATGCACCGAGGGATCGCCGCTGCCGGCATACGCTGGCGCGCCGCCACCGGAGAGCGGGCCACCCTGCTCTGGCTCCGGCGTCGCTGACGATGCTGACTTCTGCTCATTGAGCGCCTCCGCCCAATCGGCGAAGGCATCGTCGGCCGCCGCCTGGCCGCCTTCGGCTCCAACCGCTTCGGTGGTATTGGAATCAGTAGCCATGGTCTTTCCCCGTCCAGCCGGCATCGCCGGTGTGCAAGCGCTCTTCGATGCGAATCGCGTACTTGGCGTTGTGCGTGCCGTACTGGCATGCAAACAGATCGATGCCCCCTACGGAAGCCTTGATGCGCGGCTGGCGCTCAAGCTCGATGAAATCGCCCGGCCGCATCGCCAGCAATTGCTCCACCGTGGCATCCGCGCGCGCCAGCTCGGCTACCAGCGTCACTTCGGCCGACTGCATTTCGTGCGACAGCACCTTGACCCAGCGCCTGTCCACCTCGATCGCATCCCCCTGCACGGTGGAATACAGCACATCGCGGATCGGCTCCAGCGTGGCGTAAGGCATGGTGATGTGGATGGAGCCGGCAAGATCGCCGATTTCCAGGTGAAACGCGGTCGAGACGACGATCTCGCTCGGCGTCGCGATATTGGCAAATTGCGGCTGCATTTCAGAGCGCTGGTACGACAGCTCCAGCGGATAAATGCCCTGCCAGGCCTTCTTGTATTCGGTGGCGATCACATCCACCAGCCGTTGGATCACGCGTTGCTCGGTGGCCGAAAAATCACGCCCCTCGATGCGCGTCTGGTATTTCCCGGCGCCGCCGTACAGCGTATCGATCAGGCCAAAGACCAGCGATGGCTCGCACACCACCAGGCCGCTGCCGCGCAGCGGGCGGATGGCCACGATGTTGAAATTGGTCGGCACCACGATCTCGCGCAGGAAGGCGTTGTAGCGCTGCACCGAGACGGTGCCCACGGAAATTTCGGGACTGCGGCGGATGAAGTTGAACAGGCCGACGCGCAGGTTGCGCGCAAAGCGCTCGTTGACGATTTCCATCGTCGGCATGCGCCCGCGGACGATGCGCTCCTGGCTGGAAATGTCGTAATTGCGTATGCCGCTCGAATCAACCTCTTCCTCGACGTTTTTCTGGCTTTCGCCGGTCACGCCTTCCAGCAGGGCATCGACTTCTTCCTGGGACAGAAATGCGTCACTCATGGCTTTCTCCTCGGCCTGGACCAAGCTCGCTACTGGACGATGAAGCTGGAGAACAGCACGGCGCGCACCGGTGCGTTGCTGTCCGCAACCGCCTTGCGGGGCTCGTGATCTTCCTCACCACCTTCCTCGGCGGCGGCACGCTTTTTACGCGTTTTTGCCCGCGGCGGTACATACCCCAGCGCATCAAGCACCTCGCCGCGTATGTCGGTTGCCAGCTTCTCCTTGCCTTCGCGCGAAAGCAGTTCTTCGGAGGTCCGCTGCGACAGCAGCAACAGTACACCGCTGCGTATCGTCGGCATATGGGATTTGACCTTCTCCGCGGTCTTGCCATCGGCCAGCTCCAGCGTGATGCCAACCTGGGCAAAACGATCTCCACCGGGGTCCGCCAGATTGACGACCATGTTGTCCATGGGTAGAAAGGACGGGGGCGTCTTTGACTCTGCCACCTGCGCGGCTGCCGGCTCGTCGCCCTCCTCGTCCAGATGGGCGCTGCGCTGTTGGACGAGATACCACAGCACGCCGGCGGCAGCGATCGCCAGCACCACCACCAGCGCCAGAATGATGACGATCAGCTTTTTCTTGCCCTTGGGGGGAGCGGGTGCAGCAGTTTCTTCGGCCACGTGCAAGCTTTCTCGCGCCACGGGGGCGCCATGGGTTCAACCGCCCGACAGCGCCACCTGCGACACTCCCGAACCGTTGCACGATTATTGGGCGGGTGCGTTGGAATGATAGCCAGAATAGCGCCGCAAACCGGGCGTATTCGCCCCGTGCAAACGCTCATGAAGGCGTGCGGCGGCACGCGCGCCGCGGCCTGTCGAAAGGGAAGGGGTCAGACAAAGATATCCAGCGCCCTCTGACCGGCAGAACGCTGGACAGCCCCTGCCGGGGCATTCCGTACGCTGACATGCGCCTCGCCCCGGCGGCCATCCGGGTGTCGGGTTTCGCTGCCGCCCGCCGCGCCCTCTCCCCGGCCCCCGGCGACCCCGACGTTCACATCCGCCAGCGCAAGGCCCTGTTCCTGCAGCAGGCTGCGCAGGTCTTCCATGCCTGCATCGAGCGCCTGCCGCACGTTGGCATGGTCGCTCAGGAAAGTCACCCTGGCGACATCGCCTGCCAGCGTCACCTGCACCTGCACCGGCTGTCCAGCCTGATCCAGCGTGAATTCGGCCCGCTGGCTCTTCTGGTGCACCCAGAAAGCCACTTGCTCACCCAGCTCCTCCAGAAAGCTGCCCGGCAACTGGCCATCCTGCCCCGCCGGTGCAGAGCCGCCAGCGGCCGCACCGCCCTGCTGCACCGGCGCCTGCTGCAGCCCCGCTTCTCCGCCTGCACCTCCCTGCGCACCAGCCTGCGCACTGCCCTCGGACATTGCGCGCGTGGAGCGCGCCGCCATCGCGGCATCGGCCGAGACGGGCACGGCAGCCGCCTCCTTGTGGGTCATCGCATCGCCAGCCCACTGCCCCAATGCGCCGCCTTCGCGCAGCACCACGCGCGGATCGCCAGCAACGTGGCCGGAGCCAGGCGTTTGCAATGATTCCTTTGCGGCGGCTGATAGTGCGCTCGTGCCGCCACCGGCCAGAGCCACCCCATCGGCGATTGCGCCGCCACCTTTGGCCGCTGCACTGTCCGCGACCCCAGCCGCTGCAGGCGCGGCTCCAGGAGCCTGCCCCGGCAAGCGCGCCAGTCCTCCCCCCGCTGCGCCGCGCGACAACCGCACCGCGCCCGCCGATGGCTGCGCCGCACCATCGCTGCGCGCCGTCTCGGCCACCATGGAGTCAGGGCCCGTGCCTTTCCCCGCCAGGGCGTGCTGCGCCTGGTTCAGCAGCATCTGCAAATGTTCGGCCAGCGGTACCTGGGCGGGCAGGTTGCCCGGCTGCGCCGGCGTGGCCTGGCCAGGGTCGGCGGCCTTGCCCTGCCGCTGCGAGCGCCGTGCCGGGTCCGGCAGCTGCTCCAGCAGCTCCTGGGCATCTCCGCCGTGCAACGAAGTGTCCGCCGCCACCAGGTCGGCGCCCGGCTGTCCCGGGGCAGGCGCGGGCAAGCCATCGTCCTGCGCATCGCCCGCAGGCGAAACCCCGCCGCCAAGCGCCGCCAGCAGCAGAGAGAACCCATCCTTGTCGCGGGACGCCGGCGCCTCGGCAGCAGACGGCTTGCCATCGGCTGCTCCGCCTGCGGATTGCGCCTTCTGCTGCGCATGCGCCTGTGCGCTGGCGGGTCGTACCTGTTCCATGGCTCATATTCCCTGTGTCAATTGGCGGCCGATGCCGCGCGCATGGCGCTGCATGGCCCATTCATCGGTTTCCTTCTGTTCATGCCGCTGCTGCACCCTCTGCTCCGCCCGCTGGCGCTGCTGCAGCACGTGGCGCAGACTGGCGAGGCGCGCCTCGGCCGCCGCCAGCTGCCGCACGGCCTGCTGCACGCGCTGCCGCTGCGCCTGCACCACGGCCTGCTGCATCCGCGCCGTCTGCTCCAGCCGCTGCAGGAACTGCAACTGGTGGCGCAGCACCTCGGGCAGCAGGCGCGCACCTTCGCTGGCACCCCAGCGCTGGCGCGTCTCCTGCGCGTAGCCGGTGAGCTGGGTCAGCTGGGCTTCGGCATTGGCGCATTGGCCGCGCTGCTGCACCAGCAGCCTGCGGTCAGCATCGCGCTGGCGCTGAGCCATGTCTATCGCCACCTCGAAGGCCCGGTGTCCTGCCATGGCGCCCCCTAATCCCGCCCGAGAGCGGCCGCCATGCCAGCGACGCTGTCGTTCAGCGATGCCGCGGTGCGCATGCCTTGCTGCAGGAAGGCCTGCATCGCCGGCTGCAGCCGGATGGCTTCGTCGAGCTGCGGATCCGAGCCGCCCACATAGGCGCCGACCTGCACCAGATCACTGCTCTTCTGGTAGCGCGACCAGGTCGCCCTGAAGTCGCGCGCAAGTTCGAAATGCTGCGCAGGGACGACATTGACCATGACGCGCGACGCCGACTGCTCTATGTCGATCGCCGGAAAATGCCCGCCCTCGGCCAGCGCGCGCGAGAGCACGATATGGCCATCCAGAATGGCACGCGAGGCATCGGCGATCGGATCCTGCTGGTCGTCGCCTTCCGAGAGCACGGTATAGAACGCGGTGATGGAGCCCATGCCGTTCAAGCCGTTGCCGCTGCGTTCGACCAGCGCCGGCAACTTGGCGAAGCAGCTCGGGGGGTAGCCCTTGGTGGCGGGCGCCTCGCCGATGGCGAGCGCAATCTCGCGCTGCGCCATGGCATAGCGCGTCAATGAATCCATGAGCAGCAGCACATGCTTGCCCTGGTCGCGGAAATACTCCGCCACTGCCGTGGCATAGCTGGCACCCTGCATGCGCAGCAGTGGCGGCGCATCCGCGGGTGCCGCCACCACCACCGCGCGGCTGCGGTCCTGCTGACCCAGGATGTCTTCGACGAATTCCTTGACTTCACGGCCACGCTCGCCGATGAGGCCGACGACGATCACATCGGCGGCGGTGTAGCGCGCCATCATGCCCAGCAGCACGCTTTTGCCCACGCCCGATCCGGCAAACAGCCCCAGCCGCTGGCCGCGACCGACGGTGAGCAGCGCGTTGATCGCGCGGACACCGGTATCCAGCGGCTCGCGCACCGGCGCGCGCTCCATGGCGTTGATCGGCTCACGGCGCAGCGAGCGGGCCGTGACGTTCTGCAGCGCTCCCGCATGGTCCAGCGGTTCTCCCTGGGCATCCACCACGCGGCCGAGCAAGCCATCACCCAAGGGCAGACGCAGCACGCCAGCGCCCGCGGGAGGATCACCGCCGGCGTCGCGGGCCAGGCGTAGCGGCGGCACATAGGCGTTGGCCGGAGTGACCGAGGCCCCCGACGACAGCCCATGGATATCCCCCGCGGGCATCAGAAAGGCCTTCTCGCCGGAAAACCCGACCACCTCGGCCAGCACCGGCTTGCGCGTGCCCTGGCGCACCAGGCACTGCGCACCCACCGGCATGCGCAGACCAGCCGCTTCCAGCACCAGCCCCGTCAGACGCGTCAGCGTGCCGCGCGAAGCCAGCGGCATTTCATCGGTGGCGCGCGCGCGCGCCCGCTCCAGCAGATGGTCCCAGGCGGCGCTGGCTTCAATCGGCATCACCCATCTCCCGCCAGGCGGATACCAGCCCCAGCGCCGCAACCGCACGGCGCCAGCGCGTTTCCAGCGTTCCATCGACCACGGCCCCCGCGCATTCCACGCTGCAGCCGCCGGGTGCAATGGATGCGTCTGCCTGCCATTGCACGCGCGTACTGCCGAATTCGTCGCGCAGCGCCCCTTCCAGCGCCTGCCAATCCGCGGGGTTCAGGCGCACGGAGGCTGGGCGGCTGTCCTGCACAAAGGTGGCCAGCGCCTCGCGCACCACCGGCAGCAGCGCGCGCGGGTTGGACTGCAGCTCCTGGCGCACCACCTGGCGCGCGATGTCGCACGCCAGCTGCATCAGACCATCGGCCATCTTTTGCTGCAGGCCCCCCAGGCTCTCCTCGAAGGTGTTCACCACACCAGCAAGCTGCGCAGCCACCTGCCGCCCCTGGCCGGCGACGTAATCGTCCAGCCGCTGCTGCCATTCATGCGTCGCCTGCGCCTGCCCCTGCCGTACGCCTTCGGCGAAGGCGGCGTCATGCACCTGCTGCGCCCGCTCGGCGGCCGCCTGCGCTGCCTCCTCGGCCTGTTCCTGCTCGGCCTCGGCAGGCTGCATCGGCAACAAGGCCTGCGCGTCCAGGCCGACATCGCCGAAACGCCACTGCACCGCCTCGGCGATCTCCTCGCCCGGTATGAAGCGGGTGTAGTGACGGGTGCTGGAAGTCGCCATGGATGATCCTCGTCAGACGAAGGCGTCGTCGCCGCCGCCCGAGAGCGCAACCTGGCCCTCGTCGGACAGGCGCCGCACGGTCTTGAGGATTTCCTTCTGCTGGGCCTCGACCTCGGACAGGCGGATCGGTCCACGCGACTCGAGGTCTTCGCGCATCGCCTCGGCGGCGCGGGTGGACATGTTCTTGAGGAATTTCTCGCGCAGTTCGGGCTGCGCGCCCTTGAGCGCCACCACCAGTGTTTCGGAGGCCACCTCGCGCAGCACGGTCTGGATCGCACGGTCATCGAGCTTCATCACATCATCGAACACGAACATCTTGTCCATGATCTTCTGCGCCAGATCGGCATCGTGCTCGCGAATGCTCTCCAGCACCATGCCGTCCATGCCGCCGCGCAGCAGGTTGACGATCTCGGCGGCCGCCTTCACACCGCCGAGCGAGCTCTTGCGCACCTTGTCTCCACCGGCCAGCGCCTTGAACAGCACTTCGTTCAAGTCCTTGAGCGCGGTGGGCTGTATGCCTTCCAGCGTGGCAATGCGCAGCATGATTTCACCGCGCTGGCGATCGGTGAATTGAGCAAGGATGTCGGCGCACTGCTCCGGATCGAGGTGCACCAGGATGGCGGCAATGATCTGCGGATGCTCGTTGCGCAGCAACTCGGCGACGGCCAGCGGGTCCATCCACTTGAGTTGCTCTATGCCCGACACGTCACCGCCCTGCAGGATGCGGTCGATCAGCAAGGCCGCCTTGTCATCACCCAGCGCACGCTTGAGCACCGAGCGCACATAGTTGCCGGTGTCGGACACCAGCAGGCTCTGCGCCCCCGCCTCGTTGGTGAACCGGGAAACCACTTCATCCACGCGCTCATGCGAGACGGTGCGCATGCGGGCAATGGTCTCGCCCAGCTTTTGCACCTCCTTGGGCGAGAGGTGCTTGAAGACTTCGCCCGCCTCTTCCTCGCCGAGGGACATCAGCAGGATGGCGGCGTCGTTCAGGCCCTGATCGTCCATGGTGGGTTCACTCCGTGTGCATCAACGTCATTCGCCGTTGATCCAGGTCTTCACGATATTGGCCACGGCAACCGGATTGTCCTTCGCCAGCGAACGCGCCTCCTGCAGCCGCAACTGTTCCTGCGTCAGCGGCTGGTCCTGCGATTTTTCGAGCGCCGGCAGCGCCGGACGTTCGATCTGCTCGGCAGCAATCGCATTCACCTTGCGCCGCGTTGCCGTGGGCGCCGCGCTGCCTTGCCGCGCGGCCTTGAGTGCCGGGCGCACCACGCCCATCAGCAGCAGCACAGCGGCCAGCGACAGGCCAATGGGCATGCCCAGGCTGCGGGCCAGTTCGATCACCTCGGGCTGCCTGTAGAACGGCAGTTCCACCGGGGCCACCGTATCGACCTTGAACGGCGCGTTCATCAGGTTCACGGAATCGCCGCGCTCCTTGTTGTAGCCCACCGCCTCGCGCACCAGGGCCGTCATCTGCTCGATCTGCTCGGGCGAAAGCGGCCTGGCGACCGGCGGCTTGCCCGCCGCCTCGGCCACCGACTGGTAGTTGACCACGACCGCGGCATTGACACGCTTGACCATGCCTTGCGCGGCACGCGTCACGCTGGTGGTCTTGTCCACCTCATAGTTGGTGGTGATTTCACGGTGGCCGACGCTGCCGCCGCCGGCGCCCGGACCGCCTTGCGCACCGGCATCGGGGGCGGGGTTGGCCCCGTTGACAGGGGCGTTGGCGTTTTGCGGCGGCTGGTTGCTCACCGCCCCGGGCACACCCGCAGGCAGCTTGTCGCCTGGCTTGGCGGCGTTTTCCACCACCTGCTGGCTGCGCACCGCGCTGGCGTCGGCGGCCAGGTTCGGGCGATGCTGCTCCGTGGTGGATTCGGTCTGGTTGAAATCGATATCCGCATTCACCGTGGCCTTGACGTTATCGCGCCCGACCACCGGCGCAAGGATATCCACGATGCGCTGGGCATATTGCTGTTCCATCTTCTGCACGTAGGCGAGCTGCTCGCCCGTGGGCGCGCCGCCCCCCACGCCATCGGGCATCTGCGACAGCAGCTTGCCGGTATCGTCGAGCACGCTGACGGCGGCCGGCGCCAGATCCGGCACGCTGGAGGCCACCAGATGCACGATGCCGGCCAGCTGCGTGCGATCGAGGAAACGCCCTGGATACAAACTCACGAGCACCGAGGCCGAGGGTTTCTGCTGTTCGCGAAAGAACCCGTTCTGGTTGGGCAGCGCCAGGTGCACCCGGGCGCTTTGCACTGGCGCGAGCGACTGGATGGAGCGCGTGAGCTCACCCTCCAGGCCACGCTGGAAATTGAGCCGCTCCTGGAATTGCGTGACGCCGAAGCGGCTGGTTTCCGTCACTTCAAACCCGGTGATCGAGCCTTTCGGCAGGCCCTGCGAGGCCAGGCGCAGCCGCACGTCGTGCACCCGGTCCGCGGGCACCATGATCGCGCCGCCGCCTTCGGTGTACTTGTAGGGCACGTTCATCTGCGTGAGCTGGGCGACGATGGCGCCGCCATCCTTGTCGCTCAGGTTGGAAAACAGCACACGGTAATCGGGTCGGCTGGCGAAGAACGCAGCGGCAACCACCATCGCCAGAAACAGCGCCAGTCCCAGCGCCAGCCGCATGCGGGCGGCGCGATCCAGGCTGGCCAGCCGCTGCGGCCACGCAGCGCCGGCCACTGGGGCAGCGATCGGCATTTCGGCAACGGCAGCAGAGGGCATCGTCAATTCCAGGCAAGGGCTAGTGCCGCGCAGAGGCAGAGGCAGCGGCGGTGCAATGATTATTCCTGCCGCCCCCTGCCGCGTTCCACCAATAAGGCGCCAGTTTGGCCGGCTATTTGCGCTGCTGCAGCCCGGGCGCCGCCCTACGATAGACCTACCTTCGGATCAGACCCACTGCCATGGACTTGCGCATCACCAGCACCCCCCTGCCGCTCACCAGCGCGCTGGCGGCGCGCCGCAATGCCGTACCGCAGGGTGGCGCGCAGGAGGCCGGCTTTTCCGGCGCCCTCAAAGGGGCTTTGAGCGAGGTCAGCAAGGCACAGAACCAGGCCAACGAGCTGCAAAAGCAGGTGCAGCTGGAAAACCCCAAGGTCAGCATCGAAGAGACCATGGTTGCGATCCAGAAGGCGCAGGTCAGCTTCCAGGCCACGCTGCACGTACGCAACCGCCTGGTGCAGGCCTATACCGACATCATGAACATGCAGGTCTGAGAGCGTTTTCAAAGTCTCCGCGTGGTGCCCGCAAGGCAGCAAAACGTCGCAATCAAGGCGCCCGCCGCAGCCCATGCTGCTGGCCTGGGCAAGGTGGGCAACGCCGAGTGCGGCGTTTTGCTGCCTTGCCCGAAGGGTTGCCCCGCAAAGGCATCGTCTTGACAGCGCGCGAATGGGCGGAGCATGATGCCCGTCCCCGCACGGGCGCCGCCATGCGCCCTGCGCCACCCCCCACACCCCGAGGAGCTTCCCATGGCACAGGATCCGAGAGAACTGGTGGTTCTGATGACACACGGCGCCGACCATGAACTGTCGTCGGTGGCGTTCACCATTGCCTGCGGCGGCCTCACCGCCGGCATGCCGGTGAGCGCGTTTCTGACCAGCTCGGCGGTCGATCTGGTGCGGCGCGGCAGCGCCGACCACACCCACGTCGCACCGCTGGACCCGCTGATGGCGCTGATGACCGATTTCATGGCGCGCGGCGGCACCATCTATGCCTGCACGCCCTGCGTCAAGGCGCGCGGTTACACACAGGAGGATCTGATCGATGGCGTGGTGATCAGCGGTGCCAGCGCCATCCATGAGCGGCTGAAGACCGGCGCCGCCAGCCTCAGCTTCTGACCGCCCGGCAAGCGGCGGCTGCCGCGCTGCATCACCCCGCGTCGAATGCGGCGCGCAGCCATTGCACGCCATCCGGTTCAATCAGCACCACGTCGAAGCGGCAGGGCGGCACCGCCTTGCAGCGCAGCAGATAGTGGCGCGCGGCAAAGATGATGCGCCGCTGCTTGGTCGCGCCTATGCTTGCACCAGCACCGCCAAAATCCGCTCGGGAACGGCTGCGCACCTCAACGAACACCAGCGTGCCATCGCACTCGCGCATGATGAGATCGATCTCGCCGCCGCCGCGTCCGGGCGTTCGATAATTGCGTTCAACCACCGCCAGTCCCGCCGCACGCAGATGCGCCAGCGCTGCATCTTCCGCCTGCTGGCCGCGCACGCGGGTTGTTTCCGTTGCACCACTGCGCCTGCCGCCAAGGAACCCCATTGAGCGCCTCCTATGCCACCGCACTTGCCGCCGCCCGCGATGCGGCGGCTGCGCAGGATTATCCAGAGGGCGCGCTGTATGTCGTCGCCACGCCCATCGGCAACCTCGCCGACATCACGCTGCGTGCCCTGCATGTGCTGGAGCTGGCCGATACCCTGGCCTGCGAGGACACGCGCCACACGCAGCAGCTTCTGCGCGCCTACGGCATCCACAAAAGCCCGGGGCAATGGCTGGCGCTGCACCAGCACAACGAGGCGCAAACGGCGCAGGCCGTGCTGGCGCGGCTGGCCGAGGGCCAGCGCGTGGTTTACGTGAGCGATGCCGGCACCCCCGCCGTGAGCGATCCCGGCGCGCGCCTGGTGGCCGCCGCGCAGCAGGCCGGGCTGCGCTGCATTCCGCTGCCCGGCGCCAGCAGCGTGGTCAGCGCCCTGAGCTGCGCCGGGGCCATCGCGCCCGGCGATGCAGCGCCGGGCTTTGTCTTTGCCGGATTCCTGCCCACCAAGGCCGCCGAGCGCAAGGCCGCGCTGGCCCGGCTGGCGCAGGAGCCGCGCACGGTGGTGCTGCTGGAAGCACCGCACCGCATCGCGCAGATCGCCCGTGAACTGGCATCGCTGGGCGAGCGCCCAGTGACGCTGGCGCGCGAACTGACCAAGCAGTTCGAGGAAATCGCCACGCTGCCCGCCAGCGCCTGCAGTGACTGGCTGGCCGAGACGCCGCAGCGCAGCCGCGGCGAATTCGCCATCGTGGTGCATCCCCAGGGCCACGACGCCAGCCCCGATGAGCATCAGAGCGAAGAGACCTTGCGCCTGCTGCTCGCTGAACTGCCGCTCAAGACCGCCGTTCGGCTGACGGCCGAGCTGACCGGCACCAGCCGCAACCAGCTCTACCAGCGCGCGCTGGCGTTGCAGGGGGAGGGGAATGATTGAATGACGCAATGACCAAATACCCCCGTCATGCGGCGCAGGCCGCGTCATCGCAAGCGCCAGCCGCGGTCATCGAGCGCAGCGAGGTCATCCGTCACAGCGCCGCCATCGCATCCCGCAGTTCACGCACCCCGAGCAACTCGCTGAACACCACCGGCTTCCTGCCCGGCGCGTACAGCACATACAGCGGCACGCCACTGCGCCCCAACGAGGCCAGCGAGGCGGTGATGGCCGGATCGCGCCGCGTCCAGTCCGCCAGCAGCAGCGCCACCTTTTTATCCGCGAAATCCTGGCGCACGCCGGTGTTCGCCAGCGTGGTTTTCTTGTTGACCTGGCAGGTCACGCACCAGGCGGCGGTGTAGTCGACAAACACCGGCTGCCCCTGGGCCAGCAACTCGGCCGGCAGCTCGGCGCGCCACGGCTGCCAGCCGCCCGCCTGCGCAGACTGCGCTGTGGCAGGTGCCTGCAATTCAATGATTTTTGGGCCCCAGGCGCTTACCAGCCATGCGCAAGCAGCTATCGATAGAGAAGCAAATACGGTGCGTGTACGGCCACGCAGCGTGAACGCCCAGACCACCAGCGCCAGCATTACCAGCAGCACCAGCAGCGCACCCGCGCCATCGATGCCGCTTTGCTGGCCCAGCACCCAGACCAGCCACGCCACGGTGGCAAACATGGGAAAGGCCAGCAGTTGCCGCAGCGTCTGCATCCAGGCACCGGGTCTCGGCAGCAAGCCTGCGACGGCCGGCCACCAGCTCGCCAGCAGATAGGGCGCCGCCAGGCCCAGCCCCAGCGCTGCAAAGATCGCCAGCGCCTGCACCGCCGGCAGCGACAGCGTGAGACCGAGGGATGCACCCATGAACGGCGCGGTGCAGGGCGAGGCCACCGCCACCGTCAGCACGCCAGTGAGAAAGGCATCGGTCACCGGATTTTTGGCCTGCGCCGCCGCCCAGCGCGAGGGCAGCAGCATGCCCACCTCGAACAGTCCCGCCAGGTTCAGGCCGATCAGCGTGAACAGCACGGCCAGCAGCGCCACCACCAGCGGCGATTGCAGCTGAAAGCCCCAGCCCACGGCTTCGCCCGCCGTGCGCAGCATGAGCATCAGCGCACCCAGCGCCAGGAAGGAGAGCACCACGCCCGCGGTGTAAGCCAGCCCACCCACGCGCTGCGCACGCAAATCACCCGCATGCCGGGCAAAGCCGACGACCTTCACCGCCAGGATCGGGAACACGCAGGGCATGAGGTTGAGCAGCACGCCGCCCACCAAGGCTCCGGCCAGCGCCACCAGCCAGGCCGCGAGCGGTGCGCTGCTGGGGACCGGGGCCGGCGCCGCCATGGCAGCCGCCGCGGACGCCGCATCCTGCGAAAAACCCAGCTGGGTGGGCAGTGCCTTCATCGGCGGCCACTCGCCCGCCACCGGCAGCTGCACCCGCCAGCCCGTGCCGCCCTGGGCCAGCACCAGTCCCATGGCTTCGGGGCTGGCGGCCCGCTCGGGCGAGATCGGCACGCGCGCCGTCCAGGTGGCGCCCTCCCACTGCTGCACCGGTTCCTTGGCGTTGTCCACCACCTCGGGCGTTTCAGGGAAGACGTCGAGCTGCTTGCCCTGCCATGCCTGCGGCAGATGCTGCACGCGCAGCACCAGCGCATCGTTGTCCACCTGCGCGTCGCTGTCCTGGGCGGTCATGTCGCCCGGATACGCCCGTGCGGCTGCGGCAAAAGCCGCCGCGTTGAACGCCGTCGTGCCCGCCAGCGGCACCTGCAGCGTGAAGCTGCCCTCTTCCGGCACGCACTCCATGCGGCACACCAGCCAGGCGGCCTGCAGTTGAAAAGTGGCTTGCGTCTCGCCAGGCGCCGGCTGGAACATGCTGGAAACCGTCACCGGCACCGGCAGCAGCACCTGACCCTCATAACCATAGTTGGCCAACGGCCCTATCGGGATCTTGCGCGGCAGCGGCCAGGCGATTTCGCCCGCGTCCAGCCCCGCCGGCAGCTGCCATTGCAATTGCGTCGGCAGGCCCGAGTCACCCGGGTTGAGCCAATAGGTATGCCACTCGGGCTGGTGCGTGAGCAGCAGGCCCAGCGTGAGCGGCTTGCCCGGCGCCACTCCCTCCGGGGCCTGCGCCACCAGCTCGGCCCGCACATGGTCGGTCGTGACCACGCTGCTGGCAGCAGGCGTACCTGTTTTTTTGAGCTGAAATTGGGCATTTGCGCCCGTGCACAGGGCGCCAGCAGCTATCAAAAAAAGAAACTGGCGAAAGAATGAGGGCAATCGGTCAAACATGGCGTTACATGGGAGCGGCTGCGCCGCAATTGGTTCCAGGGGCGGTGCGCCGGCGAATCTTAACGATGGCAGCCGGCGTGGTTATCATGCCCGGCCATGCCAGTTTTTGCGCGCCTTCGCCAAATGACCGCCGGCCTGCTGGGGCGCGGGGTCCTGGCATGGTTTGCCCTGACGGTGATGGCCGCCGCGGCCGCACCCCTGGCCTACGCGCAGGGACTGCAGGATATCTGCACCAGCAGCGGCGCGCCCACGCTGGCCGCCGGTGCCGACGGCCAGCCGGCTGGCGGCGCGCTGATGCACTGCCCGCTGTGCCTGCCAACGGCGCCGCCGCTCGCGTGGAACGCGCAACCCGCCGCCGCCGTGGCGCTCTCTTTTGAATTGCGCCCTGTCGCCAGCATCGCGCCCGCCGCCTGGCGCTTTGCGGTTCCGCCGGTGCGCGCCCCCCCGGTGCTCTGACAGCGACATCCATGCCTCCTGGCGCAGCCGGCTGTGCCGCGCCAGATCGATTCCCGCATTTCCGGAGTTTCTTCACATGCCTTCCTATCTCTTGCGCAGCGCGATCGCGGCGCTGGCCTGCGCCGCTGCCGGCGCCTTCGCCCAGCAATCCCCCATCACCATTTCCGGCGCCTGGGTGCGCGCCACCGTCCCGGGCCAGGGCGGCACCGGCGCGTTCATGACGCTGCAGTCGCCCCAGGCACTCGAACTGGTGGGCGCCTCCACGCCGGTGGCAGGCGTGACCCAGGTGCACGAAATGAAGCTCGAGGGCAACACCATGCGCATGCAGCACCTGAGCGCGCTGGCGCTGCCCGCGCACCAGAGCGTGACGCTCACGCCCGGCGGCAACCACATCATGCTGATGGATCTCAAGCAGCCGCTGGCCGCGGGCAGCACCATCCCCATCACCTTGCAGCTCAAGGATGCGGCCGGCGCCGCCATCACGCAGACGCTGCAGGTGCCGGTGCTCCAGCAGCCGCCGGCAGGCGCGGCCCCTGCTGCAGCGCACGGGCACCACGGCTCCTGATTCCAATTCCATATCATTCGAGTACGCGAAGGCGAAGCGAAGACAGTGCTGTAGCACGGCGAGCGAAGCCGACAAAGTAATCGATGGATCTGGAAATGGAATGAGTACCATTGGCGCATGTCCTATTCGTCACGCCAGTGGGCCGAACTTTCCGCGCGCGACTTCGCCGAAGCGCGCAGCTCGGGCCTAGCGGCGCGGACGGTGGCGGTGCTGCCGGTGGCGGCGATCGAGCAGCATGGGCCGCATCTGCCCCTGAGCGTGGATGCGGCGCTGCTGCACGGCGTGGTGGATGCGGCGCTGCCGCTGCTGCCCGCCGATCTGCCGTTGCTGCTGCTGCCCCAGCAGTCCGTGGGGCTCTCGACCGAGCACTTGTCCTACCCCGGCACGCTCACGCTTGCGCCCGAGACGCTGCTGGCGGTCTGGGGCGAGATCGGCGCCGCGGTGGCGCGCGCGGGCATGCGCAAGCTGCTGCTGCTCAACAGCCATGGCGGCAACGTCGCACCGATGGACATCGCCGCGCGCACGCTGCGCCAGCGCCATGGCCTGCTGGTCTACCGCTGCAGCTGGTTTGATCTGCCGCTGCCCGAGGCGGTGCAGAGCCTGTTCAGCGCCGAAGAGCAGCGCTTCGGCATCCACGCCGGCGCGATCGAGACCTCGATGATGCTGCACCTCGCGCCGCACCTGGTGCACATGGAACATGCGCGCGACTGGCATTCCAGCTCGCAGGAGCGCGCGGCGCGCCACGCTATCCTCGGCAACGGCAGGAGCGCGAAGATGGGCTGGGCGATCGAGGACTACAACGCCAGCGGCGCCGTCGGCAACGCTCTATCTGCCACGGCGCAAAAGGGGGCGCGAGTGGTGCAGGCCGCGGGCGCCGCTCTGGCGCAACTGCTGGTGGAACTGCACGCGCTGCCGCCTGACACGCTGGCAAATCGCCCTGCATAAGCAGGTTGACGCGTCATCGCCGCGCAGCTCGGTCATCCTGCATCAGGCGTGGGTAATCAAACCCGCATCCTCGGGCGCAGCCAGATGCGGCAGGGTATTGAAGGTCTGCAGCATCAGCCGCCTGGCGCTCACGCTCAGTTCGCTGATGGCGCTGTTGCGCAGCCGCATGTTGAGCGCGATGCCCACCTCGGGCGTGACGCCCAGCACCTGCGCCACCGCGGTTGATATCGGTCCGCCGCTGGAGACCACCAGCACGTCCTGATCCTTGTGCCCCTGGCGCACCTGCTCCAGCACGCCATGCACGCCGTTGGAAAACTGCTCCCAATCCGGCATGCCCTCGGGGCTGATGGTGCCCGCCATCCACTGCGCGAGCGCGTCGCACAGCAGCCGGAAATGCGCGCGAAAGCGCTCGGGCGTATCGGCCTTCTCCAGCGGCCCGGGGTGGATCGCGCGGATCAGCGCCGCGCTGTCGTATTCGTTCAACCCAGGTACGGCGGTGGCAGGGGGAAGGCCGGGCAAGGTTTCGGCAATGCCAGCCAGCGTCTGCGCATGGCGCTTGAGCGTGCCGGTGAACACCGCATCAAAGCACTGGCCATGCGCCTGCCAGTGCGCACCCAGATGCCGCGCCTGATTCCAGCCGCGGCCACTGAGCTCATCGTAATTGGCGGCGCCAAAAGAGGCCTGGCCGTGGCGCACAAGGTAGAGCGTTCCCATGCGGGACGATTGTCCCGAGCCGCCCCGCGCGCGCTTGTCCCGGCGGCGACGCGGCGCAGGCCCGCCTGTCACCTACGCGGCAATCATCCACAGCGCCGTCACCGCCAGCACCAGGCCCATGGCGCGGTTGAACCACAGCAGCCGCTGCCCCTGCGCCAGCCAGCCGCGCAGCAGCGAGCCCAGCGCCGCGTAGGCAAAGTTGCTGGCAAAGGCAAAACCCGCCATCACCGGCAGCACCAGCAGCAGGCGTGTGCCGCCATCGTCCCGCCCGATGATCCAGCTCGCGACGATGGCCAACAGCATCAGCCAGGCCTTGATGTTCACGAACTGCAGCGCCACGCCCTCCCAGAAACCCACCGAAAGATGCGAACCATCGGCTTGCGCCAGCCGCGTGGAACGCGCCAGCCGCCAGGCCAGCCACAGCAGGTAGGCGATGCCCGCCGCCTTGATGGCCCAGCGCAGCGCAGGCACCGCCAGCACCGCCGCGCCCAGCCCGGCGCTGCACAGCAGCAGCATCAGGCACCAGCCTACCGGCACCGCCAGCACGAAGCGCAGCGCGGGTTTGAGCCCGCGGTTGGCGGCGATCGCGGTGGCCAGCGAGGTATTGGGCCCGGGCGTGAAGCTCATGGCCGTGGCGAGCAGGAAGAGAGCGGTGAATTCGGTCAGGGGCATGGGGCGGCGGGGAAATGCACAAGCATCGCACACCACATGAGCGCAACGAAGGCCGTAGCCGCTGAGCGAAGCCGCTGCATTACTGCTAGCGCGACAGTACCGCGCCGGGATCACCGCTGGAATGCGCCGGGTTACCGTAGCTGTTGCGCCGATATTCGCGCGCCGATTGACCATGGATGCGCCTGAACCATCGAGAGAACGCGGGGGGAGAGGAAAAGCCCAGCAGGTCGGCAACCTGCCCCAAGGGGCGGCGATCGGCCGTCAACAGCGCAACCGCCATGTCTGTCCGTATCTGCTCGGTGATGGCTTCAAACGTGGTCCCTTCTGCCTGCAGATGCCTGTGCAGTGTTCTGCGGTGCAGCCCCAGGTGCATCGCCACCTGCTCGATCGAACAGCGCCCCGCAGGCAATAACACCCGAACCAACTCGCTGACGCGTTGACTTGCCGAGTTGGCGCCACGGGCGGAAAGCAACTGTTCGAGCTGCTGGCGGGCCTGCAGGGCGATGACCGGGTCGGCGCTGCGCACCGGCAGATCAAGATCACCGCGGTCAAACATCAGTCCGTCGAACTCGGCCTGAAATTGCAGGGGCGCATCCAACACGCGTTGGTACACCAGGCGCGGCCCCAGCGGCAGGTGCCGAATGCACACCACCCGCGGCCGCCATTGCAAGCCGATCAAGGCCCTGAGCGAGCGCAGCAGCATGGCCAAACCCTGCTCGGTGGCCTGTGCGACCGGGACCCCCTGGCTGGCTCTCAGAGTCATTTTCAGCAGGCAGAAATCACGACTGCTTTCCGAAAACCACTCCAGCGCCAGCACCAGTGATTCGTTGTGCAGCTGTCGATAGCGCAACAGCGTGTTGAGCGCGTCCCCGAACGTCGGCTCCTCGCGCAGCACCAGGCCCAGCAGGCCCAGCACCGACAGGCGGTTGGCCTCCCCAACCTCCAGCCCGAGCGACGGGCAGTTAGCCGTGACCGCCGCCAACTCCAGCAAACGATAGGCCTGCTCGACAGGGACAGGCCGCTCCGGATCGTGCAAAGAGGCCACCGGAATGCCCACCTTGCGCAACAAGGGAAGTATGTCCACGCCATGCCTGCGCAACACGGCGGGCAGATTGGCCATCGTCGCTGATCGCAAATAGGTCTTCATCGCAGCCTGGCACCAATGATCAATTACATGTCACGCAAGGTTAACGATATTTCTACCCAATCTCATAGATTACCGCAACCGGCCACCCGGTCTTTTCTTCATCCGGGCTCAACTTTTTTGCCTGCGGTCGGGCTGAAGGAACCCTGTCGATGGAACTGGACGGCTCCCCCGTCGGGGTTACCGTGGTGTGCCCGAGAATCATCAACACGCCCATCGTTCGGCCCTCTCCCGCCAGTGTCGGCCCCAGCATCACCCACGAGCAGCTCGATCGTCTGGCCGCCTACTACCGCACCAACGGCGCCCTTCCCCGCGTGGTTGCCGAAGCCATCGTGGAAGCGGTGCGCACCAGGCGAGCGCTGGTGCTTGTCGGGCCGTACGCCAAGACGATTTACCACCTGCGGCGGCTGTCTCGCACCTTGCTGCGGCGGATTCTGATCGCCGACTCCAAAAAAATGGGCTGGATCTGAAGGCCGCCCCGAGCAGGCGAATCAGGGAATCACCGCATTCTCATGTCACCAATAATTAAATAAAAGGCACGCAAAGTTAATTTTTAAGACCCTGAAATCGTCAGAATCCATTGCGTGAATCTTCCCGGGAAATCCGAATGTCCTCTTTGCCACTGAACGATCGAATTCTGCCGCTGGGCACGCCGCCATCCGCCAGCAAGGCCGGGGAGAGTCTGCGTGAATCGACCCACACGTGGCGCAAGCCGCATCGGGTGATTTCTGCAAATGCACCCAACGTCCTGCTGATCCTCCTGGACGATGCCGGCTTTGCCCAGGCCGACACCGTGGGCGGGCCGATACACACGCCCGCCTTTACGCGCATCGCGCAAACCGGCATTCACTACAACGCCTTTCATACCACCGCCATCTGCTCCGCCACCCGCGCCTCCCTGCTGACCGGGCGCAACCATCACCATGTGGGCAACGGCGTGATTGCGGAGCTGGCCAGCGACTGGGATGGCTACACGGCCGAGATCCCGAAGGCCTGCGCCACCATCCCCGAGGTGCTGCGCCACCACGGCTACCGCACGGCTGCGTTTGGCAAATGGCACAACACGCCGGTCACGCAGATCACGTCGATGGGGCCCTTTGACCGCTGGCCCACCGGGCACGGCTTCGACACCTTCTATGGTTTTCTGGGCGGAGAGACCTCGCAATATGAACCCCGTCTGTACCGCAACACCACTCCGATCGAGCCGCCGCACACCGAGTCCTACCACCTGAGCGAAGACCTGGCGCAGCGGGCCATCGACTGGCTGCGCGAGCGCGCCGTGCATGCTGCTTCAGACCCGTTCTTCCTGTACTGGGCGCCCGGGGCGGTGCATGGGCCGCACCATGTGCGACGGGAGTGGTCCGACCGCTACAAGGGTCAGTTCGACGACGGCTGGGACGTATACCGCGAGCGCGCGTTCGAACGGCAAAAGGCGATCGGCTTCATCCCGCAGGATGCGCTGCTCACGCCGCGGCCGTCCACACTGCCGGCCTGGGAGAGCCTGGACCCGGTGGAGCAGCGCTTCCAGGCGCGCCTGATGGAGGTGTTCGCCGGCTTTCTGGAGCACACAGATGCGCAGGTGGGCAAGCTCATTGACGAAATCGAGCGCCAAGGGCTGCGCGAGAACACGCTGATCCTGTATGTGTTCTCGGACAACGGCGCATCGGCCGAAGGTATGACGGGCTCCATCGCCGAGCTCAATGCGCAGAACGGGATTCCGTCCACCCCCGCCCAGCACATGGCGCTGCTCGAACGCGAGGGCGGCCTGGAGGCGCTGGGCAGCGCGCGTTTTGACAGCATGTACCACGCCGCCTGGGCCTGGGCCGGCATGGCGCCGTTGCAGGGCACCAAGCTGCTGGCGGGTCATTTTGGCGGCACACGGGTGCCGCTGGCGATTTCATGGCCGGCCCGCGTCCAGCCCGATGCGGTTGTGCGACCGCAGTTTCACCACGTCAATGACCTGGCGCCGACGCTGTACGAACTGATCGGCATCCAGGCGCCGGAAATGGTGGATGGGCACGCGCAGGAGCCGCTGGACGGCGTGAGCATGAGCTACACCTTCCATAGCGCAACCGAACCCACACGCAAAGCTGAGCAGTACTTCGAAGTGCTGGGCAGCCGCGGCATCTTTCATCAGGGGTGGATGGCATCGGCCTGGGGGCCGCGCATCCCCTGGGTGACCGGCACGCCCGAGACGTACAAAAACTGGGACCCTCACGCCGAGCGCTGGGAACTGTACCGGCTCGACAAGGACTATTCGCAGGCCTGCGATCTGGCAGGCAGCCACCCGGCCAAGCTCGAAGAACTCAAGCAGCGCTTTCACGAGCAGGCGCTAGCCAACCACGTCTACCCGCTGGGTGCCGGGCTCTGGCCCTTTCTCCACCCGCAGGATCGCGTCGGCCCTGGCTTGCAGGCCAACGCCTACAGCGCAGACCTGGAGCGCATCCCGGAGTTCATGGCGCCCAACCTGCGCGCGGCCAACAGCGTGGTCACCGTGGACGCAACCGTGCCGGCCAACGCTTCGGGCGTGGTCTACGCCTTGGGGGGCATCAGCGGCGGGGTCACGCTGTTCTTCGATGCCGGCCATCTGCACTACGAATACAACGCCCTGATGCTCAAGCGCACGGTGTTGCGCTCCAGGGTGCCAGTGCCGGCGGGCCGACACCGCATCGAATTGCAGACCGTCGTTCTATCGGCCAAGCCGGGCACGCCCGGACGTCTGGTGATGCGATTGGACGGTGAAAAGGTGGCCGAGGCGGTGCTGTTCTACACCGTGCCGCTGGCCTTCACCGCCACCGAGACCTTTGAAGTCGGACGGGACCAGGGCTCGCCCGTATCCCGGCAGTACTTCGATCGCGCGCCCTTTCCGTTCGAAGGCGTGATTCACGACGTTCGCGTCGATTACCCCGGCTCGCAAACGAGCCATCCCAAGCACTCAGGAGACCACCATGTTCTGTGACACCGTCCACTCGTCCATCATCCAAGGCGAAGAAGCACCCTGGCATCCGTTTCTGCCCTACGCCGATGATGTGTTCATCAAACTGCTCAAGGTCAACCCCATCACCGGCGAGTGGGTGACCATGCTCAAGACCCCCGCTCACGCCAGGTTGCCGCGCCACCACCACGCGGGCTGGGTCATGGTCTACACCATCAGCGGCGAATGGCGCTACCTGGAGCACGACTGGGTGGCCAAGCCGGGCAGCTTTGTCTACGAAACAGCAGGCACGCGCCATACCCCTATCGGCGTTGGGAAAGACGAAGTGGTGACCCTCAACATCGTGCAGGGCGACTGGAACCTGATGAGCGATGACGACCAGGTGCTGGCCATAGAAAACTGGCGATCCGTGATGGATCGCTACCTCAACCACTGCAGCACGCACGGGATCACGCCCATCGACGTGTCGTCATTCGCGGCGTAAGGCCAGCGAGCCGCACGGGTGCCGCCTGCAGCCATCCCGCTCGCATCGCGAGCGGTGGCATCGATGCTGCCTGCATCGACCCGGTTGATGCCCGGCGTGTTTCATCCATGCCAAAGGGTCAGTCATAAAAAGGAGACAGACATGGGAACGACCTCGCTCGATGCGATCACCGACGAGCACGCCGACGAACCAACCGTCGCACGCGGCTACGCATGGGTCGTGTTTGCGTTGACCTTTGCGCTGATGATCTCGGACTTCATGTCGCGGCAGGTCCTCAACGCCGTATTTCCGGACCTGAAGACCGAGTGGCTGCTGACGGACCTGCAGCTCAGTCTGCTCAGCAGCGTGGTGGCCATTTCGGTTGCGCTGCTCACGCTCCCCTTGTCCATCGTCGCGGACCGCTGGGGCCGGGTGAACTGCATCGTCGCCATGGTGCTGGTGTGGAGCCTGGCGACGCTGGGTTGCGCGCTGGCTCGCAACTACGAAGAGTTATTGGCCGCACGCCTGCTGGTCGGTGTCGGCGAGGCCGCCTACGCCAGCATCGGTGGTGCGGTGGTCATTTCCATCTTCCCGCGCCACATGCGGGCCACGTTGACGGCCGCCATGACATCGGGCGGCGTGTTCGGGTCGGTGTTCGGCGTTGCATTGGGCGGCATCGTTGCGCGGCACATGGGCTGGCGCTGGTCTTTTGGCGTGATGGCCATCGTCGGCGTCGTGCTGGTGGTGGTCTACCGCATCGTCGTCACCGAAAGGCGGATTGGCGGCGCGACCGGTGATGCAAAGGCCGTAGAAGCCAACCAACCCGCCTCGAATCTGCGTATCGGCGCACTGATGCGGTCGGTGTTTCGGGGCCGCTCGCTGAAGGCGGCCTATCTCGGCAACGGCATCCAGCTGATGTCGGCCGGCGCCCTCGTCGTATGGCTGCCGAGCCTGTTCAACCGCTATTACGGCATGGCCCTGGACAAGGCCGGCGTGACGGCCGCGCTGTTCGTGCTGTTTGCCGCCTTGGGCATGGTCGTCTGCGGTGCGGTGACGGACCGGCTCAGCCGCCGCGCTCCGGATCGCGCATGGCTGGTCGCCGCGTGCATCGCCTTCGGCTCCTTTGTTGCCCTGACCTCTGCCATGGCCTTGGGGTCAGGAAAGGCGCAGCTCGCGCTGATCGGCTGCGGCATGTTTTTGTCGGTGGGAACGATGGGAGCGGCCGGCGCCATCACCGCCAACCTGACACCCAGGAGCATCCACTCCTCCAGCTTTGCGGTGCTGGCACTGGCGGACAACCTGATCGGATTTGCGTCCGGGCCGCTGCTGGTCGGCTGGCTGGCGGACCGAGTGGGTCTGCTGTCTGCGCTGCAATGGATCCCGGTGGCGTCTGTCGTGGCCGGGATCGCCTTCCTGCTGGGCCGAACGACCTATGCACGGGATGCAAGCGATGTCGGCGAAATGCAGATCGATGCGCCACCGCACTCCACCCAGCCTGCATGAAGCGGTGTTCGCCATCGCAACGGCGCTGCACCCCACCCGACCCTTGAGCGGACAACTGCCGCCGTTCATTTCAACCACACCAAGGAGAGAAATCATGAAATCAAATGCACTGCGCGCGTGGCCACGACGCGAAACCACGATGGCTGCCGCGCTGATGGCGTTCGCCGGCATCGCAGGAGCACAGGAGAGCCACGTGCAATTGTTTGGCAGCATCAACGCCTCGCTGGTGCACCAGAGCAACCAGGCCACCGGCAGCGGCTCGCGCATGTCCTCGGGCCCCTGGTCTGCATCGACATTCGGGCTGCGCGGCACGGAAGACCTGGGTGGGGGCATGCATGCGAGCTTTCGTTTCGAATCGGGCTGGGATCTCACACAGGGGCTGGCCGGTGCCACGGTGGCGGGCGCCAGCAAGTTCTGGGACCGGGCCGCTTGGGTCAGCCTGGACAACACCATGTTCAGCCTCACCGGCGGGCGCCAGCTGCACGCCGGCGTGGATCGGATTGTCGAGACCCTGGACGTTTTCTACGCCAACGCCAACAAGACGGTGCTGTTTCCATTGGTGCCCAACGCCACCAATGCCTTCGGCGGCTTTGATACCCGCGTGGGCAACGCCGTGAAGCTGCGCGCCAAACTGCCGGCCAATGCGACGGTCGGCGTGAGCTACGGTTTTTCCAGCGCCACCTCGGGCAAGAGCGTCTCGGTCGATGCAGGCTGGCAGACCAAGGAATTCGGCCTGGGCGCGTATGCCATCGACTACAACCATCCCACGGCGCAAATGCACCAGCGCGTGTGGGGTCTGGGCGGCAACTATCTGCTGGGACCGGTGCGGCTGTATGTGCACTACATGAATGCGCGCCATGATCGTCCCACGGGAATACGCCAGTCCGATGGTGTCTGGTCGCTCGGAGCAGCGTATTCCATCTCTCCCGCGGTGACCCTGCGCGCGGCCTACTACCGCGACAGCGGCAAGGACGTGGGGGGAGTGGCCGGCATGGCGGGCAAGCGCGACAGCTTTGCGCTGATGGGCGACTACGCGCTGTCCAAGCGCACGAGCATCAACGCCGGGGTGTTTCACGGCGGCCTTTCGGGGGCATTCAAGACCGATCCGGTAAGCCTTGCGCTGCTGGGCCTTGTGGACCTGCAAGCCAAGCCACCCGTGATCAGCGGTTCGTCCAGCACCGGTTTTGCAGTGGGAATTTCGCACCGCTTCTGATTCACCGGCCGATTTTTCTCCAAGGCGGCAGGCGCTGGTGGGCGCCTTTGGGCGGGCGAGGCAGTGCCATCACCCGCCTTTTTCCTGCGCGCTTGGGGCGCTGAACCGATGAGCAGCGCCTTCCATGGTCTGGTCGGCCCAAGTGGCCGCCTACGCCATTGCTGCTTCGTGCAGACGCATCATTTCCGTGCACGCCAGAGCGTCGGAACCATCCAACTGGCTCGCCACTACGCGCCATTGCTGCATCAGCCCAGGGCGCAGGTCCATGAGTGCCTGCCACGGCACTTGCAATTCCGTGGCAGGCCGACTCTGTGCAGGGTCGGGTTGGGCATCCAAACCGCGCAGACAGCGCACCAGCAGCCCGCATGCCTTGGTCTGCACCTGCAGCAGCGCGCCACAGCGCTGGCGCAGCGCGGCGTCCGGCGTCTGGGCACGGCAGGCAAACAATTGCTGCACCCATGCCCTTTCATCGGCCAGCAGCGCTTGCAGGGCAGCCACCACGGGCGCGCGCTCACGGTGCTGCACTTCGGCCGCGTAGCAGACCGGCGAGGCCAGCGGCTGCGCTGCATCGCCCACCAGACGCAGATGCGCCGCAGCGCCTTCCAGGATGCCCTGCAGCCGCTCGGCCGCCGGCACGATGGCGGTGATGCGGTCTATGCCCTTGCCCGCGTACAGCGCCATGGTTTCCAGCGCGCCGGTCATGGAGCGCAGCGGCGAGTCGGTGCTGAACAGGTAGATGGGGCGGCCTTCTTCCTCGCCTATCACCTGCGGTGCGCTGGTGAACGGGTCGCCGCGCTCGCCGCGGGTGACCGCGTTGGGCAGCACGCGCACCGCGGCGTGCGGTGGCCAGTTGATGTGAAAGTCTTCGGTCAGCAGTGTGTCGCTGGCCTTGCCGGACACCAGCCGCTCTTTGTGCACCCCGTGCGCAAACGATTCGGTGGTGGCCATCAGCGCGGTGCCCAGCACCGCCGCCTGCGCGCCCTGCGCCAGCACGCGGCCCACGTCGTGCCCGTCGGCCAGCCCACCGGCCGCAGCCACGGGAATGCTGACGCAGCCCAGCACCTCGTCGAGCAGCGACACCAGGGGCTGGCGGCCCCAGACATGCCCGCCGGCTTCCACGCCCTGCGCGATCACCGCGTGCGCGCCGGCCGCCTGCGCGTGCAGCGCATCCCGGGCCGACCCGACCTGGTGCACCACGGTGATGCCCGCGCCGCGCAGCCGGTCTATCGCCCATTCGTCCACGTCCCAGAACAGCTCGACCGCGGTCACGCCCAGCGCGATGGACAGATCGACCTGCGAACGCAGCAGCGCACGCGCCGTGCCCGCCGGGATCAGGTTCACGCCAAAGGGCTGGTCGGTCAGGCGGCGCACCTGCGCGACTTCGCGCTCGATCAGCGCCAGCGGCTCGCGCACCATGCCGAGAAAGCCGAAGCCGCCAAAGCCGCTGACGGCAGCCGCGAGTTCCGCGCGCGCCACGCCGCCCATGCCGGCCAGAATCAGCGGGTGGCGGCAACCCAGCAGATGGCACAGCGGCGTGGGCGCAAGCGAATGAAATTCAGGCACAAGAGGGCTCCTTTCGGAGCACCATCATGCTCCTTCATTCAGCCCGTTGTACCACGCAGGAGCGCAGCATGTGCAGCAAATTGCGATTGAGCTGTTCGCGGTCGAATTCATGCGCCTCGCACAGCTGGCGCACCACGGCGCTGTCTTCGCCCTCCAGCGCCACTGCCATGTCCAGGCTGGGCGCATAGGGGCCGGTGTGCAGCACCGCAGCGTCGTAGACGCGGTCCGAGAGCGGCAGGCGGCGCAGGATGGTACCCAGCGGTTCACCCCGCAGCGCATCGAGCTGCGAGAACAGCGCGCACAGATACATTTCGGCGCGCAGGTCTTTGCCGACACCCGCTTCGATGAGCTTTTCCGCCAGGCGCGCGCGCAGCACCATGGTTTCGCGGACGGGGCGCACATCCGGCTCGGTGGATGCATTGGGCAACTGGTCCCCCAGCCACTGGCTGATGGAGCCATAGCCCATCATCACCAGGCCGCGGCGCAGCGAATCGACGCCGGTGCGCAAGCCCAGCGCGGCCGAATTGGTGTAGGTCATGAAGCGGTAGGCGAGCAGCGGGTCTTCGCCCAGGATCTGTTCCTGGCCGTCGATCGACTGCTCGTCGTCAATCGCCTTGAGGAGCTTGAGCACCACCTCATGGGCCGCCTGCAGCGGTTGATGGCGCAGGCTGTACAGCACATCGTCGATCGGCCAGCCCGCCAGTGCCAAGGCCCCGCCCGGGCCCAGGCAATGCGCCATCAGCGCACGGCTGGCCACGCCGTCGTACATCTGCCCGGCAATGATGGGACTGGCCGCTGGCCGGCCAGCCTTGGTATCGGCCGCCTTGTCGGCGTTCAACGCTGCCACGGCATCGCGGGAGTCCAGCATGAGAATGCTGGTGTGGAACAGGCTGGCAACTTCCGGTTCGGGCAGTCGCGCCAGCGACCCGCTCCAGACCAGCTTGAGCCCTCTGCGGTGCGCGGTGCGCGCGCGCGCCAGCAGGGCGGCATCGGCCAGCCAGGCATCAGCGACTTCGATGGGGGGTGAGCCCGGCGGCGCATGCTCCAGCCAATCAGCCAGGATTTGGGGCGTGCGCGGCGCCAGCAGCAACGGCGGCGAAGAAGCCGTCCACAGCTCCTCGATCGTGCGCAGCAGGTGCAGCGCATCCACGGCGACCTGCGCATCGCCTTCGACGAACAGTTGCACGCCCGCCATGCGCCGCGCCCCATTCCACAGCGGGCGATACCCCAGAACCAGACTGCCTAGAACCGATTGAACCATGGGCTTTGAAGCGAACGTGATGCCTTTGACCTATTGTCCGCGATCGATTCCACGGGGCATGCGGCCGCGCATCAATTGATGAAGTTGAACAGCGACAGCTTCTGCACCGAGGCGTAGGACTTGAGCGCCGCCTCGTAGCCGACATTGGCGTTCTGGAAGTCGGAAATGCCCTTGACTATGTCCAGATCCTCCGCCTTCGATCGGTCGCCTTCGAGCTGGATGGAGCGGTTCTCCTGATCACCCGAGATGCGGTCGGCGCGGTTGAGCAGCTCACCGGCATAGCCGCGCACATTGCTCAGGCGCTGCAGCCCGGCGTCAATGCTGGCGAGCGCCGAATTGCTGGCCTGCGCCGCCTGGATGCTGTCGGGCGCATTGGCGATGCCGTTGATGGCGCTCTGCACGCTGCTCATCAGGCTGGCGCTGGGCGCCACCGTCACCGTATCTCCCGTCGCGGGCGTTCCCTGCAGGGTGAATTGCACCACCGTTTCCGGTCCCTCGGTGATCGTGACCGGCATGGGCTGGCCGCTGAGCACCGCCGGCGTGCTGCCGGCGCTGGTCGTCACCGTGCCGTCGCGCGCGGTCTTGGTGAGCGAATAGTTCACCGACGTGGTGCCACCCGCGGTCGTCACACCCGTCACCTGCAGCGCATAGCTGGCGCCATCGAGCTGCTGCAGGTTGGAGGTCTTGACGGCACTGGAAAACACCGTGCTCGCCGCGCTGCCGCGCGCCAGCGTGGCGGTATAGACGCCGTCGCGCACCGGGTCGAACATCAGCGCCGCGTGGCCATCCATCTGCGACGCTATCGCCGTGCCCTCGCTCGCGCCCTGGCCGGGCAAACCGTCGAAGACATAGTCCGGCGCGCCGGGCAGCGGCCCTATGAAGGGCGCGAGCGCACTGCCCAGCGACCCCAGCAGCGGCATGCCGTTGACATCCTTGCGGTTGACGACCTCCTTGAGCTGGTCCTGAAGGCTCTGCAACTGCATGGCGTAGGTCTTGCGGTCGTCCTGCGTCAGCGTGCCGCCGCCGGCGGCGACGATGGTCTGGCGGATTTCCTGCACCAGGCCGACGGCATCGCCCAGCGTGGATTCCGCCTGGGCGATGTTGCCCTTCTGCACTTCCAGCTGGCGCTGTTCGGCCTGGATGCGCGTGAGCCGCGTGAGCGCGCGCTCGGCCTGGGCGGCGGCCACCGGGTCGTCGCTGGGGCGCACCACGCGCTTGCCGCTGGTCAGGTTCTCCTGCAGATCCACCAGCGATTTCTGCCGCGCGCCCAGATTGCGGATCGCGCTGTCATACATGTTGGCCGTGCCAACACGGTAGAAACTGTCTGCCATGACCGTCCTCCCTGGGGTGGTGCCGCACGCTATCGGCTGATGACCGAGATCAGGTTGTCAAAGATGTTCTGCGCGATCTGCAGCACCTTGGCCGAGGTCTGGTAGGCCTGCTGGTACTGGATCAGCTTGGAAGCTTCCTCATCCAGATTCACGCCCGAAACCGCGGTGCGGCTCGCCTCCAGGTTGTCGGCGATCTGGCCGGAAACCTGGGCCGCATAGAGCGCGCTTTGCGTGCGCGTACCCACCTGCGCCATGAGGCTGGCATAGCCGTCGGCCATGGTGGAATCGTCGAACAGCCTGGTATCGCGCAGGTTCATCAGCGCCTTGGCATTGCCGGCATCGCGCGTGAACCAATCACCGTATTGCGGGTCGGCGGCATTGCCCACGTTCACCGTGTCGCCCACCTGCGGCGTGCCCTGCAGCGTGATGCTCCAGCCGTTGACCGCGATGGACTGACCGGGGACGTAGCTCTGGCCGGTGGCCACCGTGGCGGGCGGGTTGCTGCCACGGCTGAGCACGTCGAACGTACCCGCCGCGGTAAAACGCAGCTGGATGCCACCCGGATAGGTCGGCGGGCTGGCGGTATCGCCCGGCGGCGGCGCGACAAACCCTGCGCCCACCTGCAGGCCCGCCAGCTGCAGGGTGCCGGTGTTGGTCGTGCCCATGGCGGCGTTGATCGGGTTGGCGGCCGCCAGATCGCGCGGCGACTTCACCAGCGCCTGAATGCTGCCGGCGGCGCTGGAAAACGGCTTGAACAGCACACGCTCGCCGGCAGCGCCGGCAGCGGTGAACTGGAAATTCAGCCCGTCGATCACCTGGCCCGTGGTGAAATCGGCCACGCTGGTGACCTTGTTGTCCGAGAGGCGCACCACCACGCCCGCCGGCGGCGAAGTGAAGCGCACTTCGTAATCCGAAGCGGCAAACGCCGATGGGTCATTGAAAGTGACGGTTCCTGCCGTGGCGGGGTTGCTGCTGTGCCCGGGCATGCTGGTCGGCACGGAAAACAGCGGGCCGCCCGCCGCGCCATCCAGCGTCAGTCCATGCGCCTGCTGGGCATTGAGGGTCTGGCCAATGCCCAGCGCCATGCGCCCGAGCATGTTGCCGGCGTCGGTGAGATCGGTGTTGGCAAAACGCATCAGCCCGGTCACCTCGCCGCCGCCGAGCAAGTCCGTACTCATCTCTATCGGCTTGCCGCCCGGCGGCGTGAAATACAGCGCGCGCTGGCCGCTGCCCGGAAAGGTCTGCGATTCGCGCACCGAGAGGCTGGCCGCCACGTTGCCCAGCACCAGCGCCTGGCTGCCGCCGACGAACACGCCCATGGTGCCGTCATCGGCCGGTATCTGCGTCGTCTGCACATACTGGTTGAGCTCGCGGATCAGCTGGTCGCGCTTGTCCAGCAGATCGTTGGGCGTCTGGCCGTTGCCCCTGGCGCTCGCGATCTGCTCGTTCACGGCGGCGATGTTCTTCGCCAGCGTATTGACATGGTCCATGTCGCTCGCAAGCTGCTGATCCACCGCATAGCCCAGCTCCTGCAGCTGCTGGGCGCTCGAGCGCATGCGCGCCGCCATCTCGTCCATGCGCGTCAGCGACACCATGCGGGCCGTGATGTCCGTCGGCGAGCTGACGACATCGCCGAGCGAATTGAGCATGTCGTTCACCGACGCGCCCAGGCCCTGCGTGCCGCCCTGAAAAATGTTCTGCAGCTGCAGCAGGCGCTGCGATCGCACCGCATCACCCGCCTGCACGGCTTGCGCCGCCGCCGCCTGGCGCGTCAGCAATTCGTCGTGGTTGCGCAGCACGGTGGTGACGCTCACCCCCTTGCCGATGTAGCCGCCGCCGGTGAACTGGCCCTGGACCGGGTCAAGCACCACGTTCTGGCGCGAATAGCCGACAACGTTGACGTTGGAAATGTTGTGGCCCGCCGTCTGCAGCGCCACTTGGTTGGCCATCAGGGCGCGCGCGCCGACATCAAGAAGCCCGCTCATGGTTCAGCCCCCGTCATGCCTGGGTGCCCGTTGGCGTGCGCGCAACCGACAGCGTGCTCTGGATCGCGCGGCTGAGCTTGCTGGCGTACCGGGGATCGGTCGCATAGCCGGCCTTCTGCAGTTCCGCGGCGTAGGCCTGGGCCGATCCTGATTTGGCGATCGCCTGGGCTTTTTCGTAGCGCGGGTTTTCCGTGATGAGCCGCGCGTAGTCGCGAAACGATTCCTCGTAGGAGTCGTAGGCGCGGAATTTCGCCACCACCTTGCGCGGCTCGCCATCCACATATTCCGTCGTCGTCACCTGCGCCACCTTGCCCGTCCAGCCGCCGGTGGCCTTGATGCCGAACAGGTTGTGCGAATTGCCGCCGGCCGCAGTCTGGATCGCGCTCTTGCCCCAGCCGGTTTCGTGCCCCGCCTGACCGAGCATGAAGGCGGCGGGAATGCCGCTCTCCTGCGCCACGCGCTCTGCCGCGGCGCGGTGCCGCTGCACGAAATCGTCGCGGCCTTTGGAGGGCGTGACCGGTACGCCGATACCTGTCCCCGCAAAGCTGAACGTGCTCTTGCCCGGTACGGAAGCACCGCTGGCGGGTGCGCTCGCAGCCTCGCTGGCGCCCAGCTGGCGCGAAAGTTCGCGCTGGATCAAGCCTGCCAGTCCCCCGGGCTGGCCCGCCATCTGCACCGACATCTGCTGGTCGAACAAATCGGTGGCCAGGCCGCCTTCGCCGCCGCTTTCGGGATTGAGCTGCTTGGTGGATTCACGCATGCTCTTGAGCAATTCGCGCATGAACAATGATTCGAGCTGGCGCGAGGCTTCCTTGAGCGCGGCGCGCTGCGCCTGCGGGTCGCCCTGCCCCGCCTGCAGCTTGAGCGCATCCAGGCCCCGGCCGTCGGCGGCCAGGCCCGCAGAACCCATGGCTGTCGGCGAGAGGGCCATCAGATCACCTCCAGCTCCGCGTTGAGCGCACCCGCGGCCTTGATGGCCTGCAGGATGGCCAGCAGATCCTGCGGCGTGGCGCCCAGCGCGTTGAGCGAGCGCACCACATCCGCCAGCTGCGGCGAGGCCGGCATCTGCTGCACCTGCCCGCCCTGTTGCTGGATGGTGATCGCGCTTTGCTGCGCCACCACGGTCTGCCCTTGCGAGAGCGGATTGGGCTGGCTGATGACCGGCGTGCTGCTGATCGTGACCGAAAGATTGCCGTGCGCGATCGCGCAGGGCCCGAGCGTCACCGCCTGGTTGAGCACCACCGAGCCGGTGCGTGCATTGATGACCACCTTGGCGGCCGGCATGGAATCGGGCAGCTGCAACTCTTCCAGCTCGGCGATGAAGGAGACGCGCGCGCCCGGGCTCATCGGCGCCTTGACCTGCACCGTGCGGCCATCGAGCGCCATGGCCGTGCCGGGGCCGGAGCGTGCATTGATGGCCAGCGCCACCTTGCGCGCCATCTGGAAATCCGAGGCGTTGAGCCCCAGCGTGATGGTGTCGCCATCATTGAGCGGCGTGGGCACGCTGCGCTCCACCTGCGCGCCTTCGGGTATGCGCCCGGCGCTCAAATGGTTGATCTGCACCTTGGAGCCACCGGCCGACGCGCCCGCGCCGCCCACCACCAGGTTGCCCTGCGCCAGCGCGTAAATCTGTCCGTCCGCGCCACGCAGCGGCGTGGCGATCAGCGTGCCGCCGCGCAGCGACTTGGCGTTGCCAATGGAAGACACCACCACGTCGATCGCCTGCCCGAGCTGCGCAAAGGCCGGCAGCTCCGCCGTCACCACCACGGTGGCCACGTTCTTGAGCTGCGGCGCCGTGGTGCCGGGCGGCAGCGAGATACCCATCTGCTGCAGATAGTTGGCCATGGCCTGCGCGGTGAACGGCATCTGCGTGGATTGGTCGCCCGTGCCATCGAGCCCGACCACCAGGCCATAGCCCGAAAGCTGGTTGCTGCGCACGCCCTGCACCGCGGCAATTTCCTTCACGCGCGCCGACTGGGCCGGGAGAGCCCAGGCCAACGCCAGCAGAAATGGCAGGAGCCAGCGCAGGAAGCGATGCAGGGACAGGGGTTTCATGCGCCCATTGTGGTCAGGTCACCGCCGTTCTAAAGCGCGATAAGCAATGCGGAAACCGCGTTATTGGCCGAATGCGCGACGCTGGCAAACGGCAGGGCTTGCGCTTGCGGCCAGCGCAACGAGCCACCCCTTCAATCCGTGGCCCGTCCTGCGCGTGCCGGAGCAAACCGCACCGATACTTCCAGGCCCACTTGCCGCATCGGGTCTGCATACCCAAGCGTCAGCTCGGCGCCCAGGCGATCGGCAATGCTCTGCACGATCGCCAGGCCAAGCCCAGAACCGACCGCATCGTGGCCCGGCACGCGATAAAAAGGCTCGAGCACACGGCCGCGCTCGCCCGGCGGTATGCCGGGGCCGGTATCCGACACGCGCAGGGTCGCCCCATCCGGCTCGACCACCACCGACAGATCGACCCGTCCACCCTCCGGGGTATAGCGGATTGCGTTGTCCACCAGATTGCGCGCCAGGGTGTAGAGCAGCTCCCGGGGCGCGTCGATCGCCGCGTCCTGTTCGCCCTCAACCCCAACGTCGATCGCGCGGGATTCGGCCAGCGGCAGCAGATCTTCCAGCACGCGGCGGAAGATGGCCTGGAGGGAGAGCGGCTGCGTTGGCGCCGCTGGTGCACTGGTTTGCGCACGCGCCAGCGCCAAGAGCTGCTCGACCAAACCACGCCCGCGTTCGATGCCCTGGCGCAAGGCCGCCAAACGCTCGCGGGCGGAGGCGGGCAGATCGGTGGCGGCAAGGTGCTCGGCCTGCAGCGACAGGGCGGTGAGCGGAGAGCGCAACTCGTGCGCGGCGTCCGCGACGAAGCGGCGCTGCGCAGCCAGGGTCTCGCCAACACGCCCGAGCAGCCGGTTGATCGCGCGCACGAAGGGGCGCACCTCAGTGGGCAAGTCAATGTCGGCAATCGGTCTCAGGTCTTCCTCACTGCGTTCGTCCACCTCGGTCGCCAGTCGCCGGATCGGGCGAAACAGCTGGTGCACCAGCCGCGCCACCAGCAGCAGCAACACCGGAACCAGCAGCATGAATGGCAGCAAGGTACGCAGCGCGGCGTAACGCGCCAGCTCGCGCCGCAGGCGCGAATCCTGCGCCACGGCAAAGCGCTCGCCGCGCGCTGTGGTGCGCACCAGAACGCGAAACGGTTCACCGCCCAGATCAACCGTCCGCGGGCCATCGGGCAGGCTTGCCGACAAAGGCAGTCGGGCATCCGACGGTCCCGTGCGCGCCTCCGTGCTGGCCGCATCCAGCCGCTGGATGATGATGCGCGAGTCATCCTCCTCGCCCTGCACCTGCAAGTTGTGTGGCAGCGGCTGCCCGTGCGCGCTTTGATGTTCGATCAACTGCGCCACCCGGCGCAGCGCGTCGTCCTGCAGCTCCCGCGCCTCGTCGTAAGCGGCGACGAACGAAAACGCTCCGGCCACCAGCGCCATGGCGCCAATCGCCAGCGCCAGCGCCGCCGACAGGCGCCGCTGCACCGAGCCGCTCACCTGCTGCGAGCGACCATCCATCCCAGCCCCCGGACATTGCGGATCGCCTGCGCCCCCAGCTTGCGACGCAGCGCGTGGATCAGATACTCGACCGCATTGCTTTCCACCTCCTCGCCCCAGCCGTAGATGCGGTCTTCCAGATCGCTGCGCGACAGAATCGCGCCGGGGCGGATCAGCAGAGCGTGCAGCAAGGCGAATTCACGCTGCGACAGCAGCATCGGCGCGCCACCCTCCACGCTCGCCTCACGCGTGGCGGGATTGAGCAGGAGCACCCCATTGCCCAGTGCCGGCGCCGCCTGGCCCCCCTTGCGCCGCAGCACCGCACGCATGCGCGCCAGCAGCTCAGCCATTTCGAAGGGTTTGACGAGGTAGTCGTCGGCGCCCCCGTCGAGGCCCTGCAGGCGGTCCTGCAAACCGTCGCGTGCCGTCAGGATGAGCAGCGGCACCGGGTTGCCATGGCCGCGGATGCTGGCAAGCACCGCCAGGCCATCCTTGCCCGGCAAGCCAAGATCGAGCAGCACCAGATCGTAGTGCTGCAGATCGAGCGTATTCAATGCCGCCTGGCCGTCGCGCACCCAATCCACCGCGTAGGCCGCATCTTTGAGTGCGGCTTGCACGGCAGCGCCGATCATCGGGTCGTCTTCAACGAGAAGGATGCGCATCTGAAGGTGTTTCTGCGGCCTGGGTGGGGTGCCCTCGGGTGCGGTGCATCAAATTGAACAGCACCGGCATCACCAGCAGCACCAGCGGCAATTGCACCACGAGTCCCGCGATGATGGCGACCGCCAGCGGCTGCTGCATCTGCGAGCCGGTGCCGATGGCAAATGCGAGAGGCAGCAGCGTGAGAATGGCGGCCACCGTGGTCATGGCGATGGGGCGCATGCGGTTGACGCCGGCCTCGATCAGCGCGCTGCGCCAGTCGATTTGCTCAGCCAATTCCTGCTGTTCGGAAAAGTAGAAGATCGCCACCTCCGTCACGATGCCGATGATCATGGTCATGCCCATCATCGCCGTGATGTTGAGCTCGATGCCGGTGAGCCACAGACCGGCGAACACCGCGGTGACCGCCAGCAGCGAGGTCGTGAGGATCGCCAGCGCCAGGCGGAAGCTCTCGTAGAGGAACAGCAGCAGAAAAAACACCAGCGCGGCGGCGGCGGCAAACACCGCGATCAGGCCATGAAAGGCAATCTGCTGCTGCTGGTACACGCCGCCCAGTTCGTAGTAGGCGCCCTGGGGCAGCACGCCCGGGGCGTCCAGCGCCGCCTTGACGTCCACGATGGTCGAGCCCAGATCGCGCCCCTCGATACGGCCGGTGACGGCCTGCATCTGGCGCAGGTTCTCGCGGTTGATCTCGGGCTCGCCGGTGACGGTTTCAAACGTGGCCACGCGCCGCAGCGCGAAGCTGTGTCCGTCGGGCGCGCGGATGCGCAGCGCACCCAGTGCATCCGAAGTGGCGCGCGTGGCCTGCGGCACCCAGACGCGCACGCCGATCACCTTGACATCGGTCGCCACCTGCGTGGCGACGTTGCCACTGAGGTAGTCGCTCACCGCCTTGGTGATGGCATCCGGGTCCATGCCCTCCAGCGCCGCGCGCACGCGATCGACGTGGATCTGCAGCGCATCACCGGCGGGGTTGAGCCCGTCCTTGACATCGACCACGCCGCCGATCTTGCCCACCAGCTCGGCCACCTTGCGCCCAAGCGCGGGCAGCTGCGCCGGGTCGTTGGCGTAGAGCTTGACCTCGATGGGCTGCGGCACCGAGGTCAGGTCGCCGATCAGGTCTTCCATCAGCTGCGCCATCTCGATCGAGAGGCCCGGCACGGTGCTTTCAACACGGCCTCGGATATCGGCCATGATTTCACCCACCGGCCGGCGCGGGCCGGACTTGAGCGTGATGAAGAAGTCGCCCTGGTTGGCCTCGGTCAGCCCACCGCCCATCTGCGTGCCGGTGCGCCGCGAATACGCCGCCACGTCGGGCGTGGCGCGGATGATGTCCTCCACCTGGCGCAGCAGGCGGTCGGTTTCGGTGAGCGAGGTGCCCGGCGCGCTGTGGTAATCGAGCACGAAGCCGCCCTCATCCATCGCCGGCATGAAGCCCGAGCCGACCTGGCGAAACGCCACGCCGCCCAGCACCACCAGCAGCACGGCCGCCAGCAGCGCGATCCAGGCATGGTCGAGCAGGCGGCCCAGCAGCACGCGATAACGCGCGTGCACCCAGTCCTGCAGGCGCCCGCCTTCCCTCTGGTTGGCATCCTTCTGGTTCAGGAACTTGCCCGCCAGAATGGGCACGGCGAGCCAGCTGATGACGAAGGACACGAACAGCGCGGACGCCATGGTGATCGACAGCGCCTTGAAGAAGGCGCCGGTCACGCCGGTGAGAAACGCCAGCGGCAGGAAGATGATGATGGTCGAGGCGCTGGAGCCGATGAGCGGCTGAAAGAACTCACGCGCCGCGCGCATCACGCGCTGATCGGGGCTGCCCTCGGCGCCGCGCAGGCGCCGCACGATGTGCTCGACCATCACCACCGCGTCATCGACGATCAGCCCCACGGCGGCGGCCATGCCGCCCAGCGTCATGATGTTGAAGCTCATGCCCAGCACCTGCAGCAGCACCACGGTGGCGGCGAGCACGGCGGGCACCACCAGGATGGCGATCAGCATGATCTTGAGGTTGCGCAGGAACACCAGCAGCACCAGCGCCGCCAGGCCGATGCCGATCAGGATGGCGTCGCGCACGCTGGCGGCCGATTCGGTGACCAGCGTGCTCTGGTCGTACCAACTGGCGATCTGCACGCCCGCGGGCAGCTGGCCTTGGAAGCCCGCCAGCCGCGCCTGCACGTCCTTGGCGATCTGCACGCTGTTGCCGCCGGGCTGCTGGTAGATGTTGAGCAGCACCGCGTCCTTGCCATCGGCCGTCACGCGCACCCACTGCGGCTCGACGGAGACATTCACCGTGGCCACGTCCTCCAGCCGCACCACGCCGCCCGGGCCGCTGGCGAGCACGGTCTCACGCATCTGCTGCAGCGTCTTCAGGCGCGTGTCGGCCACCACCAGGTAGAGTTTGTAACGATCTTCCAGCCGTCCCACGGCCTTGAGCACATTCTCGGTGGCGAGCGCCTTGGCCACGTCGTCCAGCGCCAGGCCGAAGGCGTGCAGCTTGTCGGGATTGACCGTGACGCGGTATTCCTCCACCGCGCCGCCCTTGACCTGCACGCGCGCCACGCCGTTCACACTGGAGAGCAGGGGGCGCAATTGGTATTCGGCCACGTCGCGCAACTGCGTGGGCGTGAGCGTGGCCGAGGTCAGGCTGTAGGCGATGATGGGCAGCTTGGTCGGGTCCATGCGGCGCACGTCGGCGCGCGTGCCCGGCGGCAGCTGCGGCAGGATTTGCGAGATGGCCGCGCTGACCTGCAGCGCCGCGCTGCCCATGTCGGTGCCCCAGCCGAAGTTGAGCGACACCTCGGCCGAGCCGCGGCTGGTGGTGGAGCGCACCGTCTCCACCCCCGGCACGCTGCGCACGGCCTCTTCCACCGGGCGCGTGACCTGCATCTCCATCTGCCGCGCCGGCTGGTCACCCGCCTCCAACGCCACCACGACGCGCGGGAACGCGACCTGCGGAAACAGCGAGACCGGCAGCTGCAGCGCGGCGAACACCCCGCCCAGCGCCAGCAGCAGAAACAGGAACAGGATGGAGCGCCGGTGGTTCTGCGCCCACTGACTGACGTTCATTGACCGCCCTCCCGCACCGGCATGCCGTCCTGCAGCTCATAGTTGCCCAGCACCACCACCGGCTGCCCGGCGTCGAGCGCCTCGCCCTCGACCGCCACCGCCGCGCCGGTTTGCCGCGCTACCCTCACCGCCGCACGCCGCGCCTTGCCGCCGGCCACCTGGTAGAGGTGGGCGCCGCTGGCATCGGTCAGCACCGCATCGCGCGGCACCACCCAGGCCTCGGTCTTGCCCAGTTCGATGCTGGCACGCACGTGCATGCCGGGAATCAGGAAGCTGGTTGAGGGTGCGCGCGGCACGGTCACCGCCACGCCCACCAGGCGGCTCTTGGCGTCCACGATGTCCTGCACCAGCGCCACCGTCCCGCGGGCGCTGGGGCCGCCCTCCTGCAGCGTGGTGATGACGACCGGCAGGCCGGCACGCACCAGCGGCCGCTCGTCGGGTTCGATGCCGAGCATCACGCGCAGCGCTTCGGCGCGCCCCAGCTGCAGGATCTGCGCGCCGGGCTGCACGCGGTCGCCCTGGGCCACGGCAATCGCGGTGACCACGCCGTCAAACGGCGCCTTGACCGTGGCCTCAGCGGTGGCACCTCCCAGCTTGCCTTGCGCCGCCAGATTGGCCTCAGCGTCGCGCAGCGCGCGCCGCGCCGCATCCACCTGGGCGCTGGTGGCCAGCTGCAGCGCAAACAGCTCCTCGTTGCGCCGCAGTTCCTCGCGGGCGAAATGGACCGCCGTGCCGGCCTGCGTGTAAGCGAGCTGGGCGGCCGGATCGCTGCTCAGCACCACCAGCGGCGTGCCGCGCCGGACCTGCTGGCCGGGCGAAACCAGCAGCCGAGCCACCTGTCCGGCGCTCGGGAAGTTCACCCCTTCCACCTTGCCGGTGGCTACATCGCCCAATACCGCGAGCTCGCGTGCCAGCGCCTGGCGCCGCAACGGCGCGGTCTTGACCAGCGCGCTCACGGGCGGCTGCACCACGCCATCCGCCGTCTGGCCGCGTGCGCCCATCGGCCAGGCCAGACTGCCCACCGCCAGCAGCGTTGCTGCCGCCGCGCAAAGCGCCCGCGCTTTCGTCTGAATCATGACCCATTCCCTCCATTCGGCACCTGCGGCAGTTCGCCGCCCAACAGGGTTTGCAGCGCCACGCGCTGCAGCAGGATGGCCTGCTCCAGGTTGATTTTTTCGATCTGCTTGGCCAGCACAGAAGCCTGCAGATTGGCATAAGCCAGGGCATCGATCTGGCGCATTTCGAACGCCCGCCGCCACTGGACGGCGGCCTGCATCAGGCGCTTCAGGCCCTGCTCGGTTTCCTGCAGCTGGCGCAGGTTGATGCGCTGCTCGTCCAGCAGGCGGTGCACGTCGCTGCTGGCGGCGTTCAGTCGGCCCTGGTAGTCCTCGTGCAGCTTGTCGCGCGTGGCCTGCTCGATGGCGATGTTGCCGCGGTTGCCGTTGAAGATCGGCAGGCTGAGCGAGATGCCGAAGCCATTGGTGTAGACATGGCTTGTGTCGCGCGCCCGTGTGAAGCCGACGGTGAAGGTCGGAAACTGCCCCAGGATGGCGGCGCGGTAGCGTGCGTCCTCGGCGCCGTAGCCGCTTTGCAGCGCCATCAGATCCGGGCGGCGCGCCGGCAGCTGCGAAAGCGCCGCCAGCACCGCCGCTTCATCGAGCGGCGGCAGGGCCAGCGCATCGCCCAGCGGCAGTTGCACTTCGGGGGCCACGCCCAGCAGCGCGTTCAGATCGTGGCTGTCGGTGTTGATCTGGCGCTCCAGGTCGTGGATCTGGCGCTGCGTGTCCTGCAGCGCGCTGAGCTGGGGCGTCACCGCGTCGAGCGTGAGCAGGCCGCGATCGAGCGCGGTCTGGGTGCGCTGGTAGCGGTCGGCGAACAGCGTCCGGTTGTCCTGCAGCACCTGCATCAGGCGGCGGTCTTGCACCTGCCTGATGTAGAGCGCGCGCGCGCGGGCCACCACCTGCCACTCCTGCCACAGCAGATTGAGATCGGTCTTGCGCGCATCGAGCTCAGCCGCCTTGCTGTCGGATGGGTGGCGCAGCAGGGCGTTCAGGTCGAACCCCAGGTTGGCGTTGAAGGCGCTGCTCGACCCCGGCCCGCCGTTTTGCGGGAAATCGCGCGTGAGAGAAAGCGTCGGATCGGGCAGCAGCCCGGCCGCGAAGGCCTGGGCATGGGCGATGCGGGCATCGGCGCGCGCCAGCTTCAGATCCGGGTTGTTCACGACCGCCAGCACGGCCACGCCGTCCATGTCCAGCACGCCGCCCTCGGCAAAGGCATGCGCCTTGAGCTGCGGCAATGCGATCAGGTCGCGGTCGATGCGGATGTCGGCCACGCTGCGCGCCAGGTTCTCGCCCCCGGGCAAGGGCTTGGCCTGGTAGCTGGCGCAGCCCGACAGCACCAACAGCCAGATTGCGATGAAGAAAATTCTTTTCGAAGTGACGACTCTCAAGTTACCGCTCTCCTTGATTTCGATGCGCCTGTCGCTGGAGCCATCGCGCGGATTCACACGCCTCGGTGCTGCGGTACGTCATTGCCGTGCATGTACTGCTCGATTCCAACCAGTGCCACGATGACGGACAGGAACAGCGCGCTCGTCCACATCGTCCCCATGCCCAGGCCACCATCGGCATGCGACTGCGTGAGCAGGTCGCCCATGGCGGCGCCGAAGGGACGCGTGAGGATATAGGCGATCCAGAAGGTGGCGACCGCATTGCCTCCCAAGCGCCATACGCCGCAGGTGATCGCAATCAAGGTGCCAAAGGCCAGTGCGCCACGGGCGAAGCCCAGGTGCAGCGCTTCGGTGGCCAGGTCTCCCGCGGCCGTGCCCAGCGCAAAGGTGCACAGGATGGCTGCCCAGTAAAACAGCTCACGCCGGCGTGTGACGATGTCGTGAATGGACAGCGTGTGCTCCACCCGCGCCCAGGCGAGGAAGATGCTCGCCAGCAGCAAGGCGAAGACAGGCGTGCTGACATGGAGGCTGACGCCCAGGCCGTCCGTGAACCAATCGGTGATCTGCGTGCCCACGATGCTCACCAGCACCACGCCGAGCCAGTAGATCCAAGGCGTGTAGCGCGTCGTGCGCAGCTGCCAGACGAGTGCTGCCGCGAGCAGGCCGAACATCAATGCGCGCGTCGCCGATGGCCCCCAGCCCGCATCGAAGGCCAGGTAGTCGGCCGCCGTTTCTCCCACCGTGGTGCATGATTTTGATGGTCCAGAACGCGAGTGTGGCCTGGGGCACCTTGGCCACCCATGCGGCGGCCGCTTTGTGATGGCCGGATGGCATGGAGAGGGTATGCATGTTCGACTCCCGAAAAGCAGCAGTGCGTGGATCGTGAAGGCGAAAACTTAGGTCCGGCATAGGGCGGCTGCGGATCGGTTCTTCGCGTACCGGAACATCCATTTCAATACCCAGGGCGGCGCCGCACAAGTCGCCGCGATGGGGCGCGCCCCGGTTTTGGATGGGCGGCAAGGCGCCAACCGCGGCAATGGCCGTAGCCAGCGCGAGGATTTGCCACGCAGCGGATCGCCGAAAGCAGGCGTGCGCGGCATGCGAGGGGCTGGTTCAGCGTTGCCTTGGCGCACACCAAGGTCAACGGTTCGGTTGGGCAGCTTTCGTGGCTCGAACCGGTGGCTGTCGCCGCAGGCAGTAGTACAGCCCATTGGGCACGCTGGCGATGAAATTCGGGCGCACGCGCGAATCGCCGTCCTGCGCCAGCGCGGTGTCGTACAGACCGCCCTGCACGTGGTACATGCCGCCATCGCGCAGCGCCACGCCGCCGCCGTAAAAGCCCGCCGCCTCGGCCGTCTCCAGCTCGGCGGCCGTGGGCAGCTCGGCGCCCTGTGTGGCGCAGTAGCGCGCCGCCACATCGCGCGACACCAGCCGGTCCACATGTCCCGGCGCGGCGGCAATCCACTCGCCCGCGCTGGCGGGCCGGCGGTGGGCGGCAAGGCGCGTACCTTCAAAATAATCAAAGACCTGCGTGGCCAGCGTCTTGGCCAGCAGGTTCACCGGCACCGTGGCGGAAAAGCTTTGCGATGCGCCGGTGCGCAGTTTGACCAGCGTGAGCGTGGCCTGCACCAGGTTGCCATCGAGCCGTGTGTAGGTGATGTAGCCGACAAGCTGCACGCGGGCCACGCGCTTCTTCAGGTCATCGGGCACCATGGGGCGCTGCAGTTGCTGGGGCGTGATGTCGGCGAAGTCGAAATGCAGCTTGGGGTTGGCGATGCCGCGCTGGCGCGCCAGCGCATCGAGCTCGGCGATCAGCTGCACGTTCAGGCTGCGCCCCAGTTCGTTGAGCGCGCCTTGCTGGGCATGGGTCTGCAGGCTGTCCACCGCCTGCAGCGCGGCGGCGAGCTTTTCCGGGTCGCCCTTGCCCGTATGCAGGTCGGCAAGCGCCTGGCGGTCCTGCGCGTACTCCGCGAGGTCGGAGGCGCGCACCACCGCGATGTTGGGCCAGACGGCAAAGCGCTGCTGCGCCGGGCCGCGGAAATCCTGCGCGCCGGCACCGGCTGTGATGCCGCAGAACAGCAACAGCATCCACCAGCGCAACCGAACAGCCCGCCGCATCATCGCCTCAGAAGGGTGTGATGCTGTTGAACGCACGCGCCAGCCAGCCCATGGCCTGCACCTCGGCCTGCTCGCCCAGGCCGCGCGAGATCACGCGCACATTGGCCACATACTGCGAATCGATGACGTTGCCGGTGTGCCCGTTGGGTCCGCGGCGCAGATGGCGCGGATCGACGATGCCGGAAAAACGCAGCACATCGACGGCGCGGTTCACGCCCACCTGCTTCTCGCCGGTGATGACCAGATTGCCGTTGGGCAGCACCTCGGAGACGATGGCGGTGACGCTGCTCTTGAACTGGTTGGTGCTGCTGGTGTTGCCCTTGCCGCTGAAATCGCTGTCGTAGCCCGCGCCTATGCCGCTGCGCCCGGCGATCTTGCTGACCGCCCCGGGCGCCAGCAGCGGCAGCGCCGTGATGCTGCCGCTGTTCTTGGACGTGCGGCCGACGTTGGACTGGCTGTTTTGCTTGGCGTCTATGGTTTCAAGGATTTCAATCGTCACCAGATCGCCGACGAAACGGGCCCGCTGATCCTCCATCACCGGGCGGTAGGTGGCGGCATTGAAGAGGCTGCCCGAGGCCGGACCCGTGGCCTGCGGCACAGGCGCCAGGCGCGGCGGCTCGGTGGGCAGCACATCCACCGGCGGCGGCGGATTGATGCTGGCGCAGCCTGCGGCGAACAATGCCAGAGCGGAGAAAAGCAGACGGACAAGCACGCGCATGGGGGTCTCCCGTCAAAGCTGCGACAGACGCGCCAGCATCTGGTCGCTGGTCTGCACCGCCTTGGAGTTGAGATCGTAGGCGCGCTGGGTCTGGATCATGTTGATGAGTTCCTCCACGACGTTGACGTTGGAGTTCTCCACAAAACCCTGCTTGATGATCCCGAGGCCATTGGTGCCGGGCTGGCCCTGCTGCGGCGCACCCGAGGCGGCCGACTCGCGAAACAGGTTCTGCCCCACCGGCTCCAGCCCCGCCGGGTTGATGAAGCTGGACATCGTGAGCTGCCCGATCTGCTGCGGCTGCGGGTTGCCCGCCACGGTGACCGAGACCGTGCCGTCCTGCGCGATGCTGATGTTCTTGGTGTCGGGCGGCACCGTCAGGCCCGGCGCCACGGGCAGGCCGTTGGAAGTCACCACGCGCCCCTGCGAATCCAGCTTGAAGGAGCCATCGCGCGTGTAAGAGGTGGTGCCGTCGGGCATGCTGACCTCCAGGAAACCCTTGCCGTCGATCGCCACGTCCAGGTTGTTGTCGGTCTGCTGCAGGCTGCCCTGCGTGAACTTGCGGCTGGTGGCCACCACATTCACGCCCAGGCCCAGGTGCAGGCCGGTGGGCAGCTGGTTCTGTTCGTCGGTCTGCGCGCCGACCTGGCGCAGATTCTGGTAGACCAGATCCTCGAACACCGCGTTGTTGCGCTTGAAGCCGGTGGTGGAGACGTTGGCCAGGTTGTGCGAGATCACGTCCAGCTGCGTCTGCTGCGCCGTCATGCCGGTCTTGGCGATCCAGAGCGAATTCATCATGGCGAAAACTCCTTATCCGTTGAGGCTGAGCAAGCGCCCGGCGCTCTTGTCGTCGCTCTCCGCCGTCTGCAGGAGCTTCATCTGCTGCTCGAACTGGCGCGCCGCGGCGATCATCCCGACCATGCACTCCACCGGGTTCACGTTCGAGCCTTCGAGCATGCCGGCGCGCATCTGGGCGTTCGGGTCCTGCGCCAGCGGGTCGCCGGCCGCGGTGCGGAACAAGCCGTCATCGCCACGCTTGAGCGGCGTGTCGGCCGTTTCGGTGGCCAGCTTCAGCCGCCCCACCGTCTGCGCCGGCTGCCCCTGCAGCTTGGCCGTGACCGTCCCATCACCGCCGAGCACGATGTCCGCCCCCAGCGGAATATCGATCGGCGCGCCGCCGTCCGAGAGCACCGGCAGGCCGTTGCCGGTCACCAATTGCCCCTGCGCCGTCACCTGAAAGTCGCCCGCGCGGGTATAGGCCTCGGTGCCGTCGAGCCCCTGCACCGCAAACCAGGCATTGCCCGTCGCCATGGCGTCCAGCGGCCGGCCGGTGGTCTGCGCCGGGCCGGCGGCCGTGCGATGGCCGGAGGTGGCCTCCAGTGCGAAAACGCGCGTCTTGGCGCCGTCGCCTTGCATGGGCACCGAGCGGAAATTCGCCATTTCGGCGCGAAAGCCGGTGGTGGACGCATTCGCCAGGTTGTTGGCCAGCACCGCCTGGCGGTTCATCGAGGCGTTGGCCCCAGTCATCGAGGTGTAGATGATGCGATCCATGGCGTGCTCCGGGCATCAAACGGCGTCAGCGCAGGTTGACCAGGGTCGAGAGCACCTGGTCCTGCGTCTTGATGGTCTGCGCGTTGGCCTGGTAGGCGCGCTGCGCGGTCATCATGTTGACCAGTTCGGCCGTCAGGTCGACATTGGAATCCTCCAGCGCCCCCGCGCGCAGGGCGCCGAAGTTGCCGTTGGTCGGCGTGCCCATGATGGGCTGGCCCGAACTGAAAGTCTCCATCCAGAGGTTGTTGCCCACGTCGGCCAGCCCCTGGGTATTGCGGAATGACGCCAGCGCAATCTGCCCCTCGGGGCGGCTCACGCCATTGGAATAGCGCGTGAGGATGGTCCCATCCGGGCTGATGTTGATGCCGGTCAGCTGCCCCGAGGTATAGCCGTCCTGCGTCAGCTCCGTGACGGCGAACTTGGTGCCAAACTGGGTCGCCTTGCTCAGGTCTATCGTCACCGGAAACGGCGCCGGCGGGTTGTTCGGGTTGGTCAGTGCCGGGTCCACGGTCAGCGTCAGCGGCGAGCCGCTGGTCAGCACGCCTGTGCCGTCAAACACCAGCTGGCCTACCGGTGTCGCCACCACGGGCGGCGTCGCCGTCGGGTCATCGAGCTTGTCGTAGATGTCCCAGGTGTTGGCGGTGGCCGTTTTCTGGAAATACAGGCTGACGGGAACGGCCACGCCCTGGCTGTCATAGACGTTGATGGAAGTGCCATAGGCCGAGCGCGGGGTTGCAGGGATGGGGGGCGGGCCGGCGCTGCCCGCCGCATCCGTGGCGCGCGCATCCAGGTTCATCGAGACCACGATGTTGTCGGTCTGCTTGGCCGCGATGGGCGCACCCGTCGGAAACACCATCGGGATGGGCGAGCTGGCGCTGCGCTGGCCGGTCAGGGGATCCACCGGGTAGCCCATGAGCTGCGCCAGGTTGTTGGTGATGACATTGCCCTTGTCGTCGAGCTTGAAATTGCCGGCACGCGTGTAGGCCATGCTGCCATCGGGTTGCCTGACCTGGAAGAAGCCATTGCCGTTGATGGCCACGTCCATGGTGTTGCCGGTGATCGAGATATTGCCCTGGGTGAACTGCTGGGCGATCGCATCCACCTGCACGCCGATGCCGGCATTGTTGCCGCCCGCCGATCCGATGGCCGTGGCCACCATCTCCGCGAATTCGGTGCGCGAGGCCTTGAAACCCACCGTCTGCGAGTTAGCGATGTTGTGCCCGATCACATCCAGGTTCTTGCTGGACGCGTTGAGGCCGGTCAATCCTTGCTGGAATCCCATGGTTGTGCTCCTGTGCTCCTGAAATGCGCGGGGCTGGCGTCAGACGACGCCACGAATGGCGGAATAGGCGACGGTGGAGCCGTTGCCCAACGTGAGCGTGAGCCCTTTGGCATCGCTGCCGGTGGCAATGACCGGCTGTTGCACCAGTGGCGTGGCGGTCACGGCGTCCTTGCCGTTGGCGGCGACGACGCGGTAGTGCAGCGCACTGGTATCGCCCTTGTAGCCGCTCGCATCCCAGCCGAAGGCGTGGCGCCCGCCGTCGAGCGCGCCCAGTGGCACCGTGTCCACCACGTTCCCGCCGGGGGTGAGGATTTCCACCTTCACGTCGGTCGCCGCCTGGTCCAGGTCGAACAGCCCCTGCGCCTCGCCATTGCTCACCGTCAGCCGATCGCCATCGGCAAGCACCGAGCGGCCGATCAGCGACACGCCCGCAAGCTGCTGCATGCCGGCAAACTGCTGCGCCATGGATTGCACCGTCTGGTTGAGCTGCTGCAAGCCGGTGACGGTGTTGATCTGCGCCATCTGCGTGGTCATCTGCGCGTTGTCCATCGGGTTCATCGGGTCCTGGTGCTGCAGCTGCGCCACCAGCAGCTTCAGGAACCGGTCCTGCATGGCATTTGGATCGGTGTTCTTCTGCGTGGTGCTGGACGTGCTCGCAGCGCCCGCATCGAGCGCGCTGGTGTCTATGGGGCTGATGAACATGGGAACACTCCTGGGCTCACTGGCCCATCTGCAAGGTCTTGAGCAGCAGCCCCTTGGCCGTGTTCATCACCTCGACGTTGTTCTGGTAGGCGCGCGAGGCGGAGATCATGTTGACCATCTCCTCGACGGCGTTGACGTTGGAATGCGTCACATAACCCTGGGCATCGGCCAGCGGGTTGGTCGGATCGAGCACGCGCCGCCCAGGGCTATCGCTTTCCTGGATGTTGGAGACCTTCACGCCGGCGCCGCCGTCTCCGCCCATGGGCGTGGTCTGGAACACCACCTGGCGCGCCTTGTAGCTCTGGCCGTCGGGGCCGGCCACCGCATCGACGTTGGCGAGGTTGCTGGCCACCACATTCAGGCGCTGCGCCTGCGCGCCGATGGCGCTGGCGGAGATGTTGAAGATGGAAAACATCGACATGGCGGTCACCTCACTGGCCGGTGATCGCGCTCTGCAGCGTGCGCGACTGGTAGTTGATGAAGCGCAGCGTGGCCTCGTAGCGCACCGCGTTGTCCATGAAGGCGGCGCGCTCGCGGTCCATGTCCACGCTGTTGTTGTCCAGCGCCGGCTCGGTCTGCAGCGCATAGCCGGGCCTGTTCGCGCCGGAAGCCACCGGCTGCAGGGGAATGTGGCGCGGGTTGCTGGTACTTTGTGCCGCAAGGCGGCTGCCGGTCTGCGGCGTGCCCGCCTGCTGCAAGGCCTCGGCAAACTTGAAATCGCGTGCCTTGTAGCCCGGCGTATCGGCATTGGCAATGTTGCTCGCAAGCACGCGCTGGCGCTCGGAACGCAGCATCAGCGCATTGCCTTGCAGATTCAGCGAAGAGGTCAATTTGTCGAGCATGCTTCTACCTCGCACGGTGCAGAGGATGGGTCGCCATGGCCCCGGGGCTTCATGGCGTGCGTCGATTATGGAAACCGCCGCCGATTTCTAAAGGGCGATAAGGGGTGGCTGCCGACCGCTGTTTCCGGCTTCGGCGCGCCGCGGCTGCCCTACAGTGGCAGGCGTCCCATAGTCCCTGCATGCTCCCTGCGCGGGGCCGGAGAAGGGAAGACTGGAGGTTGGGCAGCATGAACCCATTTCGCCTGATGCACGCAATGACCGCCGCGGTTCTGTCGGCGGTGCTGGCGTGGCCCGCGCATGCGCAGCAGGCAAGCACCCCGCAAGACCTGGTGGCGCTGACGCAGCAGTGGGTGGACCAGGCGCTGGCCCAGCTGCCTGCCGATGCCTCGCCGCTGCGCATGCAGGTCCAGGTCGGGCAGCTCGACGCACGCCTGCGGCTCGCGCCGTGCAACCGCGTGGAACCCTATCTGCCACCGGGCGCGCGCCTGTGGGGGCGCACCCGGCTGGGCTTGCGCTGCCTGGAGGGGGAAACCCGCTGGAACGTCTTCCTGCCCCTCACGGTGCAGGCCTTCGGCCCGGCCTGGGTGCTCACCGGCAACGTCGCCACCGGCGCCACGCTGACCGAAAACGATGCCATGCAGTCTGAAGTGGACTGGGCCGCCAACCCCGCCGCCGTGGTGACCAACCCGCAGGCCTGGGTCGGCCAGGTGGCCGCGCTGCCGCTGTCCGCCGGACAGGCGCTGCGCCAGAACATGGTGCGCGCGCCCTATCTGTTCAAGGCAGGCGCTCCGGTACAGATCCGGGTGCAGGGGCCGGGCTTTGCCGTCACCTCATCGGGCCAGGCGATGGCGGCGGGGGCCGCAGGGCAAAATGTGCGCATACGCATGGCCAATGGCAAGGTCATTTCAGGAATTGTCAACTCTGACGGAACAATTGAAGCCGCCTTATGATGCGCAACACCCCCGCGGACAAAATTCCTCAAGATCGCGCCGGAGTTGCCGTTAACCTGCCTACAGGCCCCATGCCATGTCCGGGGCGGCGGAGAGTGCCATGAAAATCGGAAACAACGCAGACCTTGCCAGCACGCTGTCGCACGCCGCTGCCGCCAAGCAGCAGGCCAAAGCCGCAGCCACGCCTGCTCCCGCCGCCGAAGCCGCGACGCGCTCCGCCGCCGGGGTGGGCAACGCCGGTGTCCCGGTCACGCTGTCGGAAAACGTGCGCACGGCGGCGCTGGGGCGCAGCAGCACCGACTTCAATGCCGAGAAGGTGGCCGCCGTCAAAAGCGCCCTGGAAAAAGGAACCTTCCGCGTGAACGCCGAAGCGGTGGCGGACAAAATGCTGGAAAACGCCGCCGAAACCCTGTCTTACGCGCAGACGCGCCGCAGTCACTGAAGCAGACGGCCTCCATGCCTGTGGGCACCCCTCTGGAACGACTGGAAGCGGCGCTGGCCGAGCTGCAGGCCAGCATTGCCTCCCCTTCCAGCCCCGATGGCGTGTCGGCGCACGCCCAGGCCGTGCGCGCCGCCATGGGCGCACTGGCCGATTGGGTCGCGCAAACCCCTGCCGACGCATTGCCGCACGATTTCGCACCGCGCATGCAGGCACTGGGCGCACAGCTGGGCAGCACCCGCGAGCAACTGGCCCGCGTGCTGGCAATCACCGGGCAGCAGGCCGCATCGCTGCTGCCCCCGGCAGACGCCGTCACCTACGGGCCATCGAGCGCCAGCAAGGCCAGGATCTACCGCGCACCCGGTTAAATTCGGATCAAAATCACGGCTTTGCGCATGCTGCACGCGCGCCGTCAGCTTCTTTTTTGGAAGCAAACCCGATCAATGTTCACGCATCTTGTTGCGCAGGCGCGCAACGGCCTGGCTGTGCAGCTGGCACACGCGTGATTCGGTCACGCCGAGCACGGCGGCGATTTCCTTGAGGTTCATGTCCTCTTCGTAGTACATGCCCATGATGTGCTGCTCGCGCTCGGGCAGCAGCTTGATGGCGGCCACCAGCGCGCTGCGTATGCCCTGTTCGCGCAGCAGGGTGACCGGATCGGCGCCCTCGTCGGCCACATTGCGGTCCAGAAACCCGTCGCTGCCGCCGTCTTCATCGCTCGCGTGGCCCATGTCTTCCAGATAGACCAGCTGTGCGCCGCGCACCTTGCCCAGCAGCGACTGGTAGTCGGCCAGGTCCATCTGCAGTTCCTGGGCGATTTCCGACTCGGTGGCGCAGCGCCCGAATTTCTGCTCGGCGCGGCGCACCGCCTGCTCGATGTCCTTCTGGCTTTTGCGCGAGCTGCGGCTCATCCAGTCGTTCTCGCGCAGCTCGTCGAGCATGGCGCCGCGGATGCGCTGGGTGGCAAAGGTCTCGAACTGCACGCCCTGCGTGACTTCGTAGCGCGTCAGCGCGTCATTCAGCCCGATCAGGCCCACCTGGATCAGATCGTCCAGCTCCACATTGGGCGGCAGCTTGGCGATCATGTGGTGCGCAATGCGGCGCACCAGCGGTACATGCTGGTGAAACAAAGCATCGCGGTCAAGCTGGCCTTTGGCGGTGTACATGCGAAAAATTCAATGCGTCAGGTTAGGGTGGCAGTGCGTTGCGCCAGGGCTGCGGGCCGGTACTGCACAGGAGGCAGCCGGGCCGGCCATCGTGCAAGCGTTTTCCAATAGCTGCAACGCCAGCGCGCCCAGCGCGGCCTCGTCGCCAGCGCCCACCACCACCCCGCGCGGACTGGCGCCGAGCCACTGCGCACTGCCCTGGCGCAGCGCCTGCAGCACCCGCTCTCCGCCGTCGCGCCGGCCGCCCGGCGGCAGCACCACGGCCACCGTGCACGGCAAGGGGCTGCAGGCTGCCATCTGCTTGAGCAGCGCATAGCTGCGCAGCAGGGCCGCTTCACCCGGCGCCGCAATGACGAGCGGGGTCACGGCCTGGTCACGCATCAGTGCGGCAACGGCGGGCACCGGCGCATACAGCAGCACCGCCGCGAAATGGCGCACGGCATCCGCCAGGCCCTGCACCGCCGGAGCGTCCGCCCCAGCCATCAGCACCCGCGCCACCCCGCGTGCGGCAGGCACCACGGTGGGCAGGCCCGTGTCATCGGGCCGGGGCGAAGTCTGGCGTGCCAGCCACGGTGCAAGGCCCGGCTCTCCCGCCTGTTCGCCGGCCGTGGCATCGAGCACCAGCACCGGGTAGCCCTGCTGCTGCAACTGCACTGCCAGCTGCCACAGCACTTCCAGCTCCATCGCCGCCTCGGGATGGCTGAGCACCGGCAGCAGGCGCGGCCCCTGCCCGGCCGCGAAGCCCAGCAACCCCGCGCCCTGGTGGATTTCAGGCCACACTTGCCAGCTCCGTGTCGGCCGTCAGCACCGCAGGCGCCTGGGCAAAAAAGTAATTGAGCTCGATGTCCTTGGGGTCGAACGCCGACTTGACCGTGCTGCGCATGGACGCAGCCACCAGCTGGTTCGCGTCGGCGGCCTGCCAGTCCTCGGGCACGCGCTGGCCATTGGTCACGCCGCGCAGCACCATCTGGTGGCGGATCAGCGCATCGATCGCCGGCCCCAGCTTCACCGCCTCGTCGATCTTGGAAAGAATGGCCTGCTGCACGCCCGTGGTCTTGAAGCCGGCCAGTACATCGTCGAAGGTATCGCCATGGTTGCAGGCGTTGAGCACCAGCAGGCGGCGGATGTCGGGCAGGTCCAGCACCTGCAGCATCTCCTGGCGGCGCGGATCGCGCGGAGCGATGCCGGTGGTGTCGATCAGCACCATTTTCTTGGACGACAGCAGCCCCAGCAAATCCTGCAGCGCCGCGCGGTCATGCGCCAGGTGCGCCACCACGCCCAGCATGCGGCCGTAGGAGCGCAGCTGTTCATGCGCGCCCACGCGGTAGGTATCCAGCGTGATCAATCCGACGCTGCCCGGGCCGTGCACGCGCGCGCACATGGCAGCCAGCTTGGCCGCGGTCGTGGTCTTGCCCACGCCGGTGGCGCCCACCAGCGCGTAGATGCCGCCTTCCTCGTACAGCGGCAATTGCAGTGCATCGGTCTTGAGGTTGCGCTCCAGCACCGCCATGAGCCAGTGCAGGGCATTGGCCGCCGGCAGGTTGTCCGGCAGGTGCTCCAGCACCGCGCGCGACAGCGCGGGCGAGTAGCCGGCACGGATCAGCTTGAGCATCAGGCTCGATTGAATCGGGTTCTGCCGCGCCTGCCCCAGCCAGGCAAGGGTATTGAAGCGGTCCTCGATCAGGTCTTTCATCGCCTGCAGTTCCTGCATCAGGTGCTGCTGGCCCACCCCGGCCGCCAGCGTGGGCGCGGCGGAGACCGGCGCGCTGCGCCGCGGCGCGGGCGTCTGCAGGGCGCGTTCGGAGAGGGGCTGCACAGCCTCGCTGCGCCGCGCAGGCGCTGCCGTTGATGGCGCCGGGGCTTCCGCGCCCGCGGCCGCGGCATCGCCGTGCAGGGCCTCATGCCGGCGGCGCAGCATGCGTTCGCGCACATAGTCCTGAAACGAAAGCGTGCTCATCGCCAGCTTCTCCGTGTCCTTGGCCACCGAGCTGCGCACCAGACCTTCCGCGGCGTGCTGGCTGCGCACCGGGCTCGCCGCGAGGTCATCGGCACGGTCCTGCAGGCGCCCGCGCCGGGTCTCGGCCACCGGTTGCAGTCGCGCCTGCGGCTGGGTCTGTGCCTCGGGCAGCGTGTCTTCCGCCGTCGCCACCACTTCCACGCCGCCATCGACCGGCCGGTTGGAGAGGATGAGCGTGCCGTCGCCAAAGGTCATGCGCGCCTTGGCCAGGGCCTCCCGCGCGGTGAAGGCGTGAAAACGCTGGATGTTCATGACGTTGCTCCTTTGAGAACGGGACCGATGCGGATGGTGTGGGTTTCAGGAATTTCGCTGTGCGAGAGCACCTGCAGGCGCGGCGCCATGCGGCGCACCAGGCGGGCAATCGTGCCGCGGATGGCATCGGGCACCAGCAGGCAGGCGGGGATGCCCTGCTCTTCCTGCTGGTTGGCCACCTCGGCCGCCTTGTGCGTGAGCAGGTCGGCCACGCCCGGATCGAGCGCCGGGCCGTTGCTGCCCGCAAGCGCCTGCACCAGCAGGTGCTCCAGGCCGGGCTCGATGGCGATCACGCTGAGCTCGTTCGTCGGCCCGTAGATCTGCTGCACGATGGCCGGGGCCAGCGCAATGCGCACCTGCTTGACCAGCTCTGCCGGGTCCTGCGTGCTGCCGGCAAATTCGGCCAGGGTTTCGATGATGGTGCGGATGTCGCGGATGTGCACGGCCTCTTCCAGCAAGAGCTGCAGCACTTTCTGGAACGTCGTGATCGAAACCATCTTGGGCACCACTTCTTCAATCAGCTTGGGCGCAAGCCGCATCACATGCTCCACGAGCTGCTGCGTCTCGGTGCGGCTCAGAAGCCGCGCCGCCTGCACCTGCATCAAGTGTGACAAATGGGTGGCCATCACGGTTTCCGAATCAACCACGGTAAAGCCAGCCATTTGCGCCGCTTCCTTCTGCGCCGCGTCGATCCAGTGCGCCGGCAGGCCGAAGGCCGGGTCCGTCGTGGCCGTGCCGATCAGCGGCGTGGTGATGCCGCCCGGGTTGATCGCCAGGAACATGCCGGGGAAGGCCTCGCCCTCGCCCACCACCACGCCGCGCAGCAGGATGCGGTAGCCACTGGGCTTGAGCTCCAGGTTGTCGCGCACATGCACCGCCGGCGGCAGAAAACCCACCTCCTGCGCAAACTTGCGCCGCACGCCCTTGATGCGCGTGAGCAGATCGCCCTGGCGGTTCTTGTCCACCAGCGCGATCAGGCGGTAGCCCAGCTCCAGGCCCAGCAGATCCACGGGCTGCAGATCGTCCCAGCTGGCCTCGCCGTCGCTCACCGGCGCCGGCGCCGCTTCCTCGGCCGCCGGTTTCTTCTGGCGCTGCAGCAGCATCCAGGCGATCCAGCCCAGCCCGCTGCCGATGATGAGGAACACCGTGTGCGGCATGCCCGGGATCAGGCCCAGCAGCACCAGAATGCCGCCGGCCATGCCCAGCACGCGCGGCGACATGAAGACCTGCTGCAGGATCTGCCTGCCCACATCGTCGTCGCGCGCACCCACGCGCGAGACCACCATGGCGGCCGCCACGGAAATCAACAGGCCCGGAATCTGCGCCACCAGCGCATCGCCCACCGCCAGCAGGATGTAGCTGTTGGCCGCCTGGCTCGCGCTCAGGTCGTGCGAGAGCATGCCGATGGCAAAGCCGCCGATGATGTTGATGATGAGAATCAGAATGCCGGCGATCGCGTCGCCGCGCACGAACTTGCTCGCGCCGTCCATGGCGCCAAAGAAGTTGGCCTCGTCCTGGATGTCGATGCGCCGCTGCTTGGCGGTTTTCTCGTCGATCAGGCCGCTGTTCAGGTCCGCATCCACCGCCATCTGCTTGCCGGGCATCGCATCCAGCGTGAAGCGCGCCGACACCTCGGCGATGCGCTCCGCACCCTTGGTGACGACGATGAAGTTGATGACCACGAGGATGGCGAACACGATCAGGCCGACGGCGAAATTGCCGCCGATGAGGAAATGCCCGAAGGCCTCGATCACCGCGCCGGCCGCGCCCGGCCCGGTGTGGCCTTCCAGCAGCACCACGCGGGTCGATGCCACGTTGAGCGAGAGCCGCATCAGCGTGGTGAGCAGCAGCACCGCCGGAAACGCCGCGAAATCCAGCGGCTTGATCATGTAGGCCGCCACCATCATCACCATCAGCGCCACGGCGATGTTGAAGGTGAAAAAGGTATCCAGCAGCCACGGCGGGAAGGGCAGCACCATCAGCGCCAGGATGGCCACCACCAGCACCGGAATGGAAAGCCCCTGCAGCGCGGAGCGGTTGTCGCCCACCCAGTTGCGGGCGGATTGGATGGAAGGGCTCATCGTGCGCTACCTGCCCGCGGCGAATGGGGGTCGAGTTCCGGCGGAATGTGCGCGTCGGGGATCGGCTCGGCGTCGGGCATGCGCGCCTCGCCGCGCAGCGCCGCCTTGAGGCGGTAGACATAGGCCAGCACCTGCGCCACCGCGGTGTAGAGCTGCGCCGGGATCGGCCGCTCCAGATCGGCATGGGCGTAGAGCGCGCGCGCCAGCATGGGCGAGCGCAGCACCGGTACCTTGTGCTCGGTGGCCAGATCGCGGATGCGCAAGGCCACCAGATCCGTTCCCTTGGAAATCACCTGCGGCGCGCTCATCGTGGCGTCGTCGTAGCGCAGCGCCACCGCGTAGTGCGTCGGGTTCATCACGACAAAATCCGCCTCGGGCACGCGCCGCACGCTGGCGCGCTCGGCCACCTCGCGCTGCTTCTGGCGGATGCGCCGCTTGATCAGCGGGTTGCCATCGGAATCCTTGTGCTCCTGCTTCACCTCCTCATGGCTCATCTTGAGGCGCGATTTGTGCAGGTACTGCTGCAGCGGCACGTCCACCACGGCAAACAGGAACACCACCAGCAGCAGCAAGGCCAGGCCGGTGCCCATCCATTGGCCCGCCTCGCGCAGCGACGGGGCACTGGGCTGCAGCACCAGCTGCGCCATCTTCTCGGCGCTGCCGGACATGTATTTCCACGCCGCCCAGACGAGTACCGTGGCCAGCAGCAGCATCTTGCCGAGGTTGGCCATCTTCTGCTTGGACACCAGGTTCTTGGCGCCCTGCAACGGGCTCAATCGGCTGAACTGCGGCTGCAGCGCCTTCAGGCTCCAGATCCAGCCGCCCGAGCCCAGGCTGGCAGTGACCGCCGCCAGCGCTGCCAGCACCGCCAGGATCAGGCTGATCACCAGACCCGCCAGCAGCATGGGCCGCAGGCGCGCCAGCATGCTGGCCGGCACATGCACGGTGGCGGCATCGAAGGTGAACTGCCACGTCATCTCGCGCAAAAGCACGTCGATCAGTGTCGGGAAGAAGGTCCAGAGAATGAGGCCGAGAACACCCAGGACCGCCAGATGCGCCAGTTCCTGCGAACGCGGGGCCTGCCCGTCTTCGCGCGCTTTCTGGAGCCTGCGCTCCGTTGCCGGTAGTTGTTTGTCTTCGCTGGAGTCCATGGCTGGCCTGCTATCAGGTCAGCCCATTGTCGGAACAAGCGCGAAGGACTAAAGCGCGAACAGGGGGTGGAGTACGCCGCTATTCGGCCGGAAGAGGCCGTGGCGAGTCAAAACAAAAAGATAGCTGGTTGCGCTTGTCCAGCCTTCGTAAATGCCATTTTTGGCATAAACAATTCAAAAACCAAGGCTTGCCAGCAGATCATCCACCTGCGACTGGTCCGTCACCACGTCCGCCGCATTCGCCGGGTCCACCACCGGGCCCTGCAGTGCCGCCGGGGCCTGGGGCGTTTCAGGCGCCGGCGCATTGCCCGGCGGCGCCGTCTGCAGCACCAGTTGCAACAGCTGCTCTTCAATCGTCGCCGCCAGCGTCACCACGCGGGCGATCACCTGGCCCGTGAGGTCATGGAAATCCTGCGCCATCATGATTTCCGTCAGGTGCGAATCCAGCGCATCGCCCGCCTTGCCCAGGTCCACGAGGAAGTTGTAGACCTCGCCCCTGGCCACCGCGGCCACCGGATCGGCCACCAGGGATTTGAGCACCCGCGCACCGTCATCGGCCATCTGGTCGCGGATGTTCTTGGCCATCTCCACACGGCCCAGCACCTTTTCCGCCGCCTCTCCCGTCAGCCGCGAGATATAGGAAAGGCGGCTCTGCGCATCCGGCAGCTCGCCCATGGTGCTGCGCAGCTGGTTGGCGTAGCCCAGCTCGGTCAGGGCCGTGTGCAGTTGGCGGGTCAGCTGTCCTATGCGGGTGTGAACGTCGTCGGCCTCGGCAGCAGGTGTGCCGGCCTTCGGTTCATCCTCGCTCATGCGGCCAGCCCCAGCTTCTTGAGAATGAGCGTGACTTTCTCTTCCAGCGTGGCCTTGGTGAAGGGCTTGACGATGTAACCCGCCGCTCCGCCCTGCGCCGCGGCCACGATGTCTTCCTTGCGCGCCTCGGCCGTCACCATCAGCACCGGCAGGTGCTTGAGGGCGTCGTCCTTCTTGATTTCGCTCAGCAGCTGAAAGCCGTTCATGTTCGGCATGTTGATGTCGGAGACGACAAAATCGAATTTGCTCGAACGCAGCTTCTGCATCGCCGCCACGCCGTCTTCCGCCTCATCCGCCTCGGTGAACCCGCTCTCCTTGAGCAGATTGCGCACGATGCGGCGCATGGTCGAAAAATCGTCAACGATCAGAAAGCGAAGGGGTGAGGACACAAGAGACCCTTTCGGTCAAAAAACAGGGGGACGCTATTGCCGTTGCCGCCGGCACATGCAACAAGCGGTTACTCGGGCGCAGCCTTGGCCGCATTGTCAGGCTTTTTTTCTTCGGGCTCCGCAGGCACGGTGATCGTCGGCAGATCGCGGCTCATCAGGCGCTCCTCCGCCTCTTTGGTGAGCACGGTGACCGTGATGCGCCGGTTGGATGCGGCGCGCGGGTCCTGCGGCTCCAGCGGGTCGCTCGACGCCAGCCCGACCACGCGCATCAGCTTGCTGTCCGGCATGCCGCCGGCCACCAGATCGCGGCGCGAAGCGTTGGCGCGGTCAGCCGACAGCTCCCAGTTGCTGTAGCCCCGGTCGCCATTGCCATAGGGCGTGGCATCGGTATGCCCGGCAATGCTGATACGGTTTTCCACCCCGCCCAACGCGCCGCCTATGGCGCTCAGAATGTTGCGCATATAGGGTTTGACCAGCGCGCTGCCGCTATCGAACATCGGGCGGTTCTGCTCATCGACGATCTGCACCTGCAGGCCATCGGGCGTCACGTCGATGCGGATCTGCGAGCGGTATTCCTTGAGCGTCATGTCCTGCGTGATGACGGATTCGAGCTTGCCCTGCAGCTCCTTGATGCGCTGCGCATCCACGCGGGCGCGCTCGGCGCGCTGCGCCTCGATGCTCTGCGCCTGCTTCTGCTGCTGGCTGGAATGGCCCTTGCTCGCATCGCTTTCGCTGCGTTTCATCTGGCCGTACACCCGCGCCAGATCGGTGCCGCCGCCCTGAATGACGCTGGAGCTGTTGCCGGCGCCATCGCCGCCCTGCATCGCGACCTTCATCGGCGATGCGAAATACTCGGCAATGCCCTGCAGATCGCCCTTGGCCGTGGAACCCAGCAGCCACATCAGCAGGAAGAAGGCCATCATCGCCGTGACGAAGTCGGCGTAGGCGATCTTCCACGCGCCGCCGTGCGCCGCGTGCCGGCCTTTCTTCACGCGCTTGATGATGATGGGTTGCAGCTTGTCAGCCATGACCGCCATGTCCCAGCAGGCCCGGAGCCTACTTCTTGCCCTTCACGTGCTGTTCGAGCTCATTGAAACTCGGGCGCACATCGGAGAAAAGCACCTTGCGGCCGAACTCGATCGCCGTCGCCGGGTTGTAGCCCTGCATGCTCGCCAGCAGCGTGGACTTGATGCACAGGAACTCCTTGCTCGCGTCCTCGTTGCGCTGCTCCAGCAACCCCGCCAGCGGCTCGGCCACGGCGTAGGCCAGGAAAATGCCCAGAAAAGTGCCTACCAGCGCCGAGGCGATCATGCCGCCCAGCACGGCCGGCGGCTGGCCCACGTTACCCATGGTGTTCACCACCCCCAGCACCGCCGCCACGATACCGAAGGCGGGCAAGGCACCCGCCAGCCGCGTGAGCGCCGCCACGGGCGCGTACGCCTCCTGGTGATGGGTGTCGATTTCGCTGTCCATCAACGCCTCGATCTCATGCGCGTTGAGGTTGCCGGAGACCATCATGCGCAGGTAGTCGGTGGTGAATTCGAGCACGTGGTGGTCCGAACCGACCGAGGGAAATTTCTTGAACAGCTCGGATTTTTCCGGCTCCTCCACATCCGCCTCGATGGCCATCAGGCCCTCCTTGCGCGCCTTCTGCAGAATCTCGTAGAGCATCGCCAGCAGCTCAAGGTAGCGTGCCTTGGTGTATTTGCTGCCTTTGAAGAGCCTGGGCACGGCCGAAAGCGTGGCCTTGAGCACCTTGGACTGGTTGTTCACCACGAAGGCCCCGAGGGCAGCGCCGCCGATGGTGATCATCTCGAACGGCAGCGCCTCCATCAGCACATGGATGTTGCCGCCATGCGCCACGAAAACGCCAAAGACGCTTCCGAAGACGACGAGGTAGCCGATGACAATGAACATGGTGCGTTGATTGTGTCAGGTCAGGTCGCGCCGCAAACGCGCAATCAGGCCCAGCAAAACAAGCCAATCCGCGGCGCAGCGGATGCGCGCCGCATTATTGCCGCGCGGCATGCACCTGCCGTCAATGCACGAACTGCGGCCGCCCCTGCAGCAGCGGGTCCAGGCTGGCCAGCCAGGGCTCCGCCAGAATGCGGATCTGCGCGTCGTTGTCGAGAATGCGCCGCATGATGCGGGCCTTCTCCTTGCGCAGCTCCGGCGCCAGCCGGCAGCCCTGCGCGCTGCTGCGCAGCTGCTCGATGAGCACGGCGCAGGTGCCTTCATGGTGCATCACGCCATCCCAATCCTCGCGGGATGCGGCGGCCAGCATGGCGGCGCTGCTGTCTTCAATGGCGCGGTAGAGATCGATCAAGGACTGCTCCATCACTCAGCCCTCCGCGGCCTGGCCGGAGGCGCCGATTTCCTTCCAGCCGCGGGCCACCGGCGCGATGAGCGCGATGACCTCTTCCACCGGCTCGATGTCATTGTGCAGATTGGCCATGGTCAGCTGCCGGATGCAGTAGTCGTACAAGACGCCCAGATTCTGCGCCAGCTCTCCGCCCTGCTCGGCATTGAGCGAAGCCTTGAGCCCTTCGCCCAAAATCTGCACCGCCTGCCCCAGGTGCACCCCTTTCGCCTGCACATCACTGCGCTGCAGATCGCCGCGCGCCGCCTGCAGGCGCTGCATCAGGCCGTCGAACAGCATCTGCACCAGTGTGTGCGGCGTGGCGTTGGTGACACCGGATTGCACGCCCACCTGGCGGTAGGCATTGGCAGCGCGGGAGCTTGCGGGGGTGTACATATCGGCCATCCTTGGTAGTCAACGTCTTGCCTTGTGTTTTCGGCAAACGCCTCCGAAACTGAAGTACAAACCCCGCCCCCGCATCGTCAAGTTTTCTTGTTCCAATTGGCCACCTGCTGCTGCATGTAGGCGCTGAGCGACTGCAGCGATGCCATCTGCGTGTCCAGCGCCGAATACTGGCGCGTGAGGCGCGCCTGCAGCACGCCGGCACGGTCATTGACCTTGTCCTGCTCGCCCTGGTTGGACTTGATGCGCAGCGCCAGCGAATCGCTCTTGCTGTTGAGCGTGCCGTCAAACGCCAGCAGCTGGCTGGTGTATTGCTTGAAATTCACGGCGATGCCGCCGCCGGAGCCATCGGGCGATGCCTTGGCGGCAAACAGCGATTTGATGTCGTCCGGCGACTCCTGCAGTGCCTTGCCCAGCTTGGTGTCGTCCACCGCGAGCTTGCCGCCCGCCTGCATCTGTATGCCCACGTCCGCCAGGCGCCTGAGGCTGCCGGTGGCATTGCCCGCGCTGCCCATGGTCAGCATGCGCAGCGCGTTCTGCAGGCCCACCGTGGCCGAATCCCCCTGCAGCAGGCCAGCGGTCTTGGTATCGGCGTCGTACTTGGTCGAATCCGCCAGCAGGCCATTGAGTTCGTTGTAGGCATCCACGAAATCCTGGATGTTCTTGCGCGTGGCCGCCGTATCGGCGGCCACGCTGACATGCGCATCCGTGGTCGTCACCTGGCTGACGGCAATCTTCAGGCCCGGCAGCACGCTGTCGAAGCTGTTCGTGCCCGATTCCGTGGCCACGCCGTTGACGGTGATCCGGGCGTTCTGCGCCGTCTGGCTCTGGGTGAAATTCAAATCGCCGGTCACCGTGAAGGCCGCATCGGCCCCGGTCGCCTTGGAGCGCAGCATCAGCCGCTCGCCCGAGGCATCGCGCATGATGGTGGCCGTCACGCTGCCCACCGCATCGTTGATCTTGCCGGCGAGCGACTCCAGCGTGTCGTCGCCCGTATAGGCAATATTGATCGCCGTGCCGCCCTGGGGCGTGAACTGCAGCGTGCCCGCCGCGGTCAGCTTGGCGCCCGGCGCGCGCGCGTCGCTCACCGAGGTCTGCGCGCGCGCCAGCTGGCTCACGCCGATGTCGTAACTGGCCGGCTGCGCCAGGCCCGAGACCGTCAGGCTGACCGCATCGCTGCTGGACTTGGTGGCCAGCGCATTCCAGCCGCTGTCCAGCGTCAGCTTGGATACCGCATCCGAGAGTTTGCCGGTGAGCGACTTGATCTGCGCATAGGTGGACACCTGCGCCTGGATGCCCGCCTGCTTGGCCTGCAGGCCCGCGAGCGGCTGCTTTTCCAGGTCCACCATCTTGGAGATGATGCCCTGCACGTCGAGCCCGCTGCCCACGCCTATGGATGAAATCGTTGCCATGTCAGACTCCTTGCGGTTCACGCATGCGGCAAGGTGCACCGCCGCCCACGATTGTGGCCGCGACGCCCGCGGCCGAAAGCACGAAAAGCGGCCTCAGGCATTGCCTGAAGCCGCTTTGGGCGCCGGGCGCAGTGGCCCGGCTCCTTCTTACCGCCCAAGGCGGCCTCCTGCCCGATGCGCTTACCGCAGCAGCGACAGCACTTGCTGCGGCAGCTGGTTGGCCTGCGCCACCATCGCGGTGCCGGCCTGCTGCAGGATCTGCGAGCGGCTCAGGTTCGCCGTTTCCTTGGCGAAGTCGGCATCCACGATGCGGCCCCGCGAGGCGGACACGTTCTCGACCATGATGTCGATGTTGTTCACCGAGTTCTCGAAACGGCTCTGTATGGCGCCCAGATCGGCACGGGCGGAGTTGACCTGATCGATCGCCTTGTCGATCTTCTTCAGGGCCACCCAGGCATTGAACTGCGTGTCCACCTTGAGCGTATCGATGCCCTTGATGTCCTTGTCGTTCGTGCCAGCGGCATCCACCGTTGCCACGTCGGCGACAGCAAAACCCGTGCTGGCTGCCGTGAACCCGGCGGAGAACGTGACGGTTTCCGGCACCGGCGGCTCCGACGTATCCAGCTTCTGGGAGACCACTTCCAGCTTGTAGGTCTTGCCATCATCGTTCAGCGTCAGGAAGGCAGTCACCCCCGTCTCCGCCGACTTGTTGTTGATCGCAGCCACCACGTCACCCAGGCGCTGGGCACCCGAGCCGGCAGCGCGGATTTCACCCAGATCCACGGCGGAGCCCGAACCCACTTGGATCGTCAGGGTACCGGCATCGATTTTCGTGTCGAAGCCGGTCACCGTGGTGTTCTCGACATCGAGACTGGCAGCATTCCCCGCCATGGCGTTGTCGCCGCCGACCGACCCCGTGTAGTTGGTCTTGTACTTGATGGAAGACAGGCCTTCGGCGCGGGTATCCGTGAGTGCCCCGACGGTGATGTTGTCGCCGGCGTTGGCGCCCACCTGGAACAGCGCGCCTGCGAAGCTGCCATCGAGGATTTTCTGACCGTTGAACGACGAGGACTTGGCAACCCGGTCGATTTCATTGGTCATCTGCTTGACTTCGGCCTGCAGCGCCTCGCGGTCGGCCTTGCTGTTGGTCGCGTTGCTGGCCTGCACGGCCAGTTCACGCATGCGCTGCAGCATGTCGCCCACCTTGCCCAAGGCGCCTTCAGCCGTCTGCGCCAGCGAGATGCCATCGTTGGCGTTACGGGACGCTACCGTGAAACCGCGGATCTGCGTCGTCATGCGCTCGGCGATGGCCAGGCCGGCCGCGTCGTCCTTGGCGCTGTTGACGCGCAAACCCGACGAAATGCGCTGCATTGAAATAGACAACGAAGCCCCGGACAGCCCCAGGTTGCGCTGGGCCGTGAGCGACGGAACGTTGGTGTTGATGGTCATTGCCATGATCTCACTCCTTGAGAGGCGGTCCAGCGCCTCGATTGCTTGTACCGGCTGAGCCCGGCTACCGACAAATTCACGCGAATTTGTTATCAGGGTTATCGGGGCGCCGCCGGGGAACTTGAGGGCTTTGCAACAAATTTTCTCGACCCTGCCTTGTGGGCCGCCTTCAGAACCGCCGAGATAGCGCCCGTTCCCGGCTTTTTTCCCCCTTATGGCGCGGCGGCAAACAGGAAGAATCACCTCCATCGCCGGGCTTGCCGCTTGCTCGACCGTCCCCCAACCCGGGATTTCGGCGATGAACAAGCCCAATCAACGTGGAGGTTTCCCGACATGGCTGCCACTATCAACACCAACGTCCCGTCACTCAACGCCCAGCGCAACCTGAGCCTGTCGAGCGCGTCGCTGGCCGTTTCCATGCAGCGCCTGTCCTCGGGCCTGCGCGTCAACAGCGCCAAGGACGACGCCGCAGGCCTGGCCATCGCCGAGCGCATGAACACCCAGATCAAGGGCCTGACCATGGCGTCGCGCAACGCCAACGACGGCATCTCGCTGGCGCAGACGGCCGAAGGATCGCTGGGCAAGATCGGCGACATGCTGCAGCGCATGCGCGAGCTGGCGGTGCAATCGAGCAACGCCACCAACAGCGCCGATGACCGCAAGGCGCTGCAGGCCGAAGTCAAGCAGCTGTCGGACGAAATCGACCGCGTGGCCAAGCAGACCACCTTCAACGGCCAGAAGATTCTGGACGGCAGCTTCATCGGCGCCGTGTTCCAGGTGGGCGCCAATTCCGGCGACAACGTCACCGTCGGCGCGCTCACCGACACGCGGGCCGCCGGCCTTTCCAACATCATGTTTTCTACCGGCTCGCTCGCCGCGGTAGATGCCACCGATGCCACGGTCGGCACCTTCGCCGCAAAAATCGACGCCGGATCGCTCACCATCCAGGTCGGCAGCGCCCCGGCGGTGGACATCGGCGAAATCCGTCCCGCCGGCTCCGGCGTGCAACGCCTGGGCGACGTGGTCGCCGCCATCAACAACAAGTCCGCGGATACCGGGGTGACGGCCTTCATGACCAAGAACCCCGACGGCAGCTACAAGATCGAGTTCATGTCGTCCAAGCTCGATGGCGCAACCCCGCCGATGCCGGAGGCCGTCACCTTCGCCGGCTTCCAGGCCGCCTCCACCGGCCTGGCGGACGCCTCGATGAACGCCATGCTGAGCCCCGCCACCGGCACCGACATCAAGGGCATAGACCAGCTCACCATCGCCACCCAGAAAGACGCCTGGATCGCGCTCAAGAAGATTGACAGCGCCATCGACCAGGTCAACGGCGCGCGCGCCGAGCTGGGCGCGCTGCAAAGCCGGTTTGAAAACGCGGTGAACAACATCGATATCCAGGTGGAAAACCTGGCGGCCTCGCGCGGGCGCATCATCGATGCCGACTTCGCCAAGGAAACCGCCAACCTCAGCCGCACGCAGATCCTGCAGCAGGCCGGCACCGCCATGGTGGCGCAGGCCAACGCCATACCGCAGCAGGTGCTGCAGCTGTTGCAGCGCTGAGCAGCTCTCCACAAGGTTTCTCCAAGGCCTCGGCCGTTCTGGCGTCTATCATGGGCGGCAGAACGGTTTTTTTATTTTTCATAGCGTCCTGCGCACACCATGACTATTTCCATCGACGATTTCATCGAGCAATTCCAGACCGCCGTGGACTTTCAGGAGCCCGTGAACGTGACCGCCGGCACCGAGCTGCGCAGCCTGCCCGAATGGGATTCACTCGCAGCGCTGGGGGTGATCGTGATGTTTGACGTGGAACACGGCAAAACCATCACCGGCGACGACATCAAGAACTGCGCGACTCTCGCCGACCTATACAAGCTGCTGGGGTAGGCGCCATGGCACTCTCCACCCTGCACAACGTGCGCTTTGCCGGCATGGCCAGCTGCGTGCCGCACCGCGTCCTGGACAACGTGCGCGACTGCCCGCCCTCCCAGCGCAGCGAGCGCGAACGCCTGGTGCGCAACATCGGCATCCAGACCCGGCGCATCTGCCCCGAGTGGCAGACCTTCTCTGACCTGGCGCTGGTGGCGGCGGAAAAGCTGCTGGAAGAACTGCAGTGGCAGCGCGAAGAGGTTGATGCGCTGATCGTCGTGACGCAATCGCCCGATTACCTGATCCCCGCCACCGCCATCATCCTGCAGGACCAGTTGGGGCTGCCGCATTCGACGATCGCGTTTGACGTGAACCTGGGCTGCTCGGGGTATCCGTTCGGATTGCACCTGCTGGGCAGCATGGTCAGCGCTGGCGGGGTGAAAAAGGCGCTGTTGCTGGTGGGTGATAAGTGCGCCAACGTGAAAGACCCGCTGTTTTCCGATGCCGGCACCGCGACGGCGCTGGAGTTCAATGCCAGCGCACCGCCCATGTACTTCGACCTGAACAGCGACGGCAGCGGCAAGCGCGCCATCATGCTGCCGGCTGGCGGGGGGCGCGAGCCCTTTGGCGTGCAGCACCTCATTCCCACGCGCGACGAACACGGCGTGCAGCGCTGGCCTGCCGAATTGATCCTTGATGGACCCGCCGTGCTGAGTTTTTCCACCCAGCGCGTCCCGCCCGCCGTGCAGCGCCTGCTGGAATACACCGGGCTGGACAAGGACGCGATCGACTATTTCGTCTTCCACCAAGCCAACCGGATGATCAACGAGACCATCCGCAAGAAGCTGCAACTGCCAGCGGAAAAGGTACCGAGCACGCTGCACGACCTGGGCAACACCAGCGGCGCATCGCTGCCCGTGACCATGACCGCGCGGCTGCATGACACGCTGGCGCAAGGCAAACACAAGCTGCTGCTGTCGGGCTTTGGCATCGGGCTGTCGTGGGGATCTGTGGTTATGGATATTGAAAATGCCGGATTTCCAGCCCTGCTGGAGGCTTGACTGATCTCAGGCGCTTTCGCCAACGCTGTTGCCACCACCGAATTGTATATACTGTATATCCTTTGAAAGGCGTCCTATGCAGCGTACGCGAGCCTTCAAGAGCGGCAACTCACTGGCCGTTCGCATCCCCAAGGACCTGGCCTTCCTTGACCCGGCGCAGGACATTGAAATCGAGCGCGTCGGCAACACTCTGGTGCTGCGCCCCGTACAGGAGCAGACCCTGGCTGATCTGCCGTCCATTCTTGCCGCCTTCAGCCCCGACTTCATGGCCACCGGACGCGAAGCGCACGAACAGGCGGAACGCAACTGGGGCTGACCGCGACCCTGCCATGCGCTACCTGCTCGACACCAACATCTGCATCCACCTCATCCAGCGCCAGCCGCCGCATGTGCTGCAGCGCCTTGCGGCGCTGCGCCAGGGGCAGGTGCTGATGTCTGTCGTCACCTATGCGGAGTTGTGCGCAGGCCTGGAAATGCAATCACGCAACCGTGAGCACGATGCGCGGGTGCTCGCACTGCTTGTTCAGCGCATTCCCGTACTGCCATTTACCGCAACCACAGCCCAAGCCTATGGCGTACTGTGCGCCGCCGTGCGTGAACGCCGTCGCGATGCGCTCAACCGCCTGATTGCGGCACACGCCATAGAGGCCAACGCCGTTCTGGTGACCAACAACGAGGCCGACTTTCGCGACTACCCCGGTCTGCAAATGGAGAACTGGGTGCGTGACGTTTGAAATGACCCAACGGGAACAAGCAAACTCCATGAATTCAACCGATCCCTTTTCCCTCGGTGGCAAACGCATTCTGGTGACAGGCGCCAGTTCGGGCATCGGGCGGCAAATTGCGCTCGGCTGTGCCCAAGCCGGCGCCGCCGTCGTTGCATCGGGGCGCGATACCGATCGGCTGAACGCCACGCTGGCCGCCCTGGATGGCACCGGGCACCATGCCTTGGTTCTCGACGTGTGCGATGAAGCCGCGATCAAAGCCGCGATTCCGACCATAGGCAAACTGGACGGGGTGGTGCATGGTGCGGGCATCTCCCTGCTGGCACCGCTGCGGCTCGCGACACGCTCGCACATTGAAAGCCAACTGGCCGCCAACCTGGTCGGGCCCATGCTGCTGACGCAGCAACTACTGCTGCGCAACGCCATTCAGCCCGGAGGGGCCATCGTCTTCATCTCCTCCATCTCCGCGCACATCGGCGTGCACGGCGTGTCTTCCTACGCCGCCAGCAAAGGGGCTCTGGAAGCCATGGCGCGCAGCCTGTCGATGGAAGTGGCAAAAAAGGGTATCCGCGTCAACTGCCTCGCGCCCGGCCTGGTGCGCACCCCCATGTTCGAGGCGGCGCTGAGCACCACGGGCGGGCTGGATGAAACCATCAAGGCCTACCCGCTGGGGCTGGGCCTGCCCGAGGACGTCGCCAATGCCAGCGTCTTCTTTCTCTCCCCCGCCAGCCGCTGGATCACCGGCACCACGCTGGTGCTGGATGGCGGACATACCGTCGGCTGAGCCGCGCATGCGCAAGAAACTCATCATCGTAGGCGCTGGCGGGCTGGGCCGCATCGTTCACGACGTGCTGTCCCACGATGCGGCATTCGCCGAGACTTTCGTGCTGCACGGCTTTCTGGACACCCGGGCCGATCTTCAACTTCCGGCGGAAATGACGTGTCCGTTGCTCGGTTCCCCGCTGACGTACCGCCCCCAGCCGGACGAAGTCTTCATCCCCGCCGTGGGCGACCCCCAATGGCGGCGCGATCTGCTCGCACCCCTCATTGCCCAAGGCGCCGCCTTCCACAGCTACACCCGGCAAGCCTCCGTCGCAGCACGCGCGCGCATCGGTACAGGTGTTTTTCTCACCCCAGGCGCCGTGGTGTCCACCGATTGCACCATTGGTGATTTCAGTTATGTGGACACCTACGTCGTGCTCGGACACGACGTGCACATAGGCGAACACTGCACGGTCGGCGCCATGAGCTTTCTGGCTGGATCCGTGCGCGTGGAGGACAGCGTGGCGATCCACCCTCGCGCCACCATCGCCAAGGGTGTGACGATCGGACATGGCGCGACGGTCGGCATCGGCTCGGTCGTTCTGAAGGACGTCCCCGCGCATGTCACCGTCTTTGGCAATCCCGCCCGGATCATTTATGCATAAAGCCACCATGTTTCGTACAGAAGCGCTATCTGAATTCAGCCAATGGGCTGCGCAGCTCCGCCCTCAATCGCTCTCAAATCAATCCGCTGAGCGGATCGCACAAGCCTCCACCCTCTATTTGCTCGCCCCTTCTTCCTTTTTGGGGCAGTCCTTCACCATCCCAATCACCCAACGGCTGTTGGCGGCTGGCAAGCGAGTCGTCCTGGTTGACGACACAATGTCGGCGCCACCCGCCGGCATCGAGGGATGCTCCGTATTGGGCACCATGGCTTTCGCCCAGGAGCGCCCCGTCTCATGTCTTGCGATCCATATGGCGAACTCCGTCTTCGTGCACGGTCTGTTCGCCACTGCTGCGCGGCACGCAGGCATTCCCGCCATTGACATCGTGGCGGTATTGGATGCATTTGATTTGCCCGTCATCTACCAAACCGCCAGCGCCATGCGCGATGCAACGCTGGCCCGTCTTGATGACTACGTCAAGCTGGCAGGCCTGCTGGACGACGCATTCAGCATCCAGACCCTCCGATCGGCGCTGGAGATGCGCACCACGCTGGACCGCGAAGCGATGACCCCCGTTCTGTGCAGCCTGGAGGATGAATATTTTTCACCCTTTCCTGCCGGCAAGGACGTGACCTTCGCGATGGGTACAAACGAAATTTTGTGCGACGTCGGTGCACATGTGGGGACGACGGTCTGCAAATTCCTGGCTGCCACCCGCTGGCAATATGACGCTATCCACGCCTTTGAGCCAGACGCCGGCAACTTCGCAAAATTGCAGCAGGGGATTTTCAAGAATCTTGCCAATTTCCATCCGCGCAACATGGCGTTATCCAGTACCAAGAGCACATTGCGATTCGCCGAAACAGGGACGATGGGCAGCCACCTGGACGACAACGGCAACGTGCAAGTGCAGGCGTCCACGCTGGATGACGAAGTAGAGCACGCCACTTTCATCAAGATGGACGTCGAGGGTCACGAGGCCAGTATTTTGCGTGGTGCGCGCCGACTCATCTCCCAAAGCAAGCCCCGCTTGGCCATCACGGGTTATCACTTTGCAGATGACCTGCTGGACATCGCCCAACTCGTGCGGGAAATCGAGCCTGCGTACCGGCTGCGGCTGCGCCATCATTCGTTTTACTACTACGACACCATCCTGTACGCAGATATAAACCCATGATCCATCCAGTACTCCCGCCAGCCTGTTACACAGAGCAATCGTGGTTCGACCTGGAAAAAAAGAAAATATTTGGTGAACTATGGCTGCTCGCGGGCCTCAAGCAGCAACTGCAAACGGAACACAGCTTCATCACACGCAATTTCAGTGGTGTGCCCGTTCTCATTCAAAACCTCGGGGGAGAGATACGCGCGTTCCGCAACGCCTGCGCGCACCGCGGCATGCCATTGCAAATTGAAGACTGCGGCAACCGTAAATTGATCTGTCCATACCATGGTTGGAGTTACCACAACGATGGCCGATTGCGCGGCATACCCAACGAAAAAATATACAACCTATGCCAAAGTGACCAAGCAAATATCAAGCTCCTGGCTTACGCCGTGGAAGTCATTGGCAATTTTGTTTTTGTCAATTTGAACACTCATCCTATTCCAATAACAGAGCAATTTTCCACGGATCTGCTGCGCCTGCTCAAGGAAGTATCTGTGCACTTTGCACCAGAAATTTCCTACACCACTTTCACGGGAAACTACAATTGGAAGCTCAATTTCGAGAACGTTCTTGACTGGAACCACGCGCAATTCGTGCACAGGCAGACCCTGGCTCCATTGCTGAAATTTGAAAGTGGAGGGATATTCAGCGCAGCCGCGCCGGACAAATCCCTTCTCTTCGTCCCGGGCTCGCCTCTCGCTGATATTCGATTTTCCGGAGATATTCAGCTCTCAAACCCCATCCACCTCCAAGACATCAGCCGTATCGGGCGCAGCAGCATGCCGTACGCACCGCGGTGGTTCTCTCCATTGCTGAATGCGCCAGTCGATCCTGGTGCTTTCTTCGCTTGCAACATCTTCCCGAACGTCAACTTCGGATCGATTCATGGAGAACATTTTTACGTTCAGCAATTTTCCCCCACAGCACCTGACCGCATTGAATACCATTCATGGGTTTTCACAGCGCGCCTCAAACCGAATATTCCACCCCAACCTCATTTGCTATGGGGTATTCACCATGCGGAAAAACGAGTCATTGACGAAGACAGGGTATTGCTTGATGCCTTGCAAAGGGCTCTTGCCTCGGCACCCCACATCGGAGTGATGGGGGATCACGAGGCATCGCTAGCAGCGGTGGGGCATTGGTACATACAGCACCTCGACACAAGGAGCGCACAATGAAACCCCTGTTGATTGTCGGCCCCGACAGCACACTGCGTGACGTTTATTCCCTGGCGATGGAAGTGCACCCGGATCGTCGCGTGGAAGCGCTGCATCTTCCATCAGAAGATTACTACCGTTTTGATCTGACTGGTTTGGCAGATTTTCCACCTGAAAAATGGAATATCTGCATAGCAGTCAATGAGTTCTACATCAACGATGTACGGCGCGCCCTGCACACCCTGGTGGAACCTCTGGGCTACCACGCCATATCCTTGATCTCACCGCATGCACATGTGGACTCCAGCGCCATCGTGGGGGAAAACACCATCATTCATCCGGGCTGTTTCGTCGGCGCCGGAAGCACCCTGGGGCACCACTGCGTGCTGAGACCCAATGGGGTGCTGGGTGAGGATGTCACCCTCGGTGACTATGTGACGCTGGAAGCCAACGTCTCTGTGCGCGAGCTGTCCAGGATCGGGAACTTCACCACCCTTTGCGCCAATACCAGCCTGGCGCGCATGAGTGATATTGGGGCCCACTGCTACCTCAACATACCGCGCCAATATGGCGGCCAGATCCCGGATGGCACGTTTTATTCGCCATCATTCGAAAACCCGGTGCACGTCATTTCCAGTGGCAAGGCTTGACGAGCAAACTCACTGCCCCCCGCAGGCCCGCGCCACCACGTCCTGGATCCGCTGCCGCTGCTCCAGCGCCATATCCGGAAAGAACGGTAGCCCCAGCAGCGTTTCGCCCAAGTCGATGGCGCGGTGCGCATTCAATTCGATCGCCCGACCCTGGAGAACCTGCATACCCGTCAACAGCGGCTGGTACCAGCGCCGCGTCATGATGCGCGCCTCTGCGCAGAGGCGTTCAAGCGTGGCCCGGGTTTGCGCGTCCGGCAGGCGCGCGCACAGCAGGGTGGGTGCCATCAAAGAGGCATCGCAGCCCTGCGCCTGCCAGACCAGCCGACCGTTGGCGGCAGCACTCAAAGCAGTAGTCAAATCGCACTGCAGCGCCTGCCTACTCTGCGCGGAAAGCTCCCATTTTGAAAGCGATACCAGCCCGATGGCGGCATGGTATTCACTCATCTTGGCATTGGTGCCCACGCCTGCCAGCGCGCCCACCGGAACGTCTGCCGCCGGGTCCAGATTGATGCCGAAGTTGGAAAGCTGGCGCACCTTGGCCGCCAGCCCGGGGCGGGTGGAGACGACCAGTCCGCCCTCGCCCGCGGGCAGGCTTTTGGTGGTGTGCAGACTGAAGACCAGCGTGCCTTCGGCCCCCTGCAGCCATTGGCTGCCGTAGGCGGCGGCGGCGTCGATGACGACCGGCAGGCCGGTTTCTTTTTCAAACTGGTGCCACTCAAGCATGCCGTGCGGCATGCCGAAGGTGGCGACGGGCAGCACGGCGTCGATATGCATGTGCTGGCATGCGTCACGCGCGATCGCGGGGGTGAGCATCCAGCAATGCGCATCCACATCCGCCAGCACGGGCGTGAATCCGGCGCGCAGCACGGCGGTGGCGGTGGCGACGAAGGTGAAGGCGGGGATGAGCACCCGGGCGCCGGCGGGCAAATCCAGCGCCTGCAGCACCAGTTCCAGCCCCTGGGTGGCATTGGCCACCGTGGTCAATTGCGCCTGGGGCAGGGCAAAACGCCGGGCAAAGGCGGCTTCCAGCTCCCGCACCAGCGGGCCGAAGTTGGAGTAATGGTGCGTGGCGTGCATGCGCCGCAGCCAGGGCAGCAGTTCTTCGGGGCTGGGCATGTCGGGCACCAGCAGGGGAATCCACTCTGGTGCGCTGGTGCTCATGCGGGGGCTTCCATGGCGTCCAGTTGCGCCTGCAGGTCGTCTTCAACGCTGCGGCTCTGGCGGTTGCCGCGCAGGTAGTTGAGCCACATCAGGCGGTAGGCGGCTTCCAGCTCGCCGGTGCGCGCGGCGTAGTCCATGAGCACGCTGCGCTGCAGTTGCGCGCGGGTTTCATGGCGCAGGGCGGCGAGGCGATCGGGATCGCCCATGCATTGGAGCGCCCGTTGCACATAGCCGTCCCCATCATCGGCAACCCACTCGGGCCAGCCCAGGCCCTGGAGCATGCGGGCGGTGGAGGCATCCACGCCGCGCTCGGCATTGAGGGCGACGATGGGCAGGCCCATCCACAGCGCATGCAGCGTGGTGGTACCGCCGGAGACGGGGGCGGTATCCAGCGCCACGTCGGCGACATGGCCCAGTTCCATGAACTGGTTGAGCGGCTGCTGGTGCATCACGAACACGCGCTCCAGTGGCATGCCGGCGGCCTCCACGCGCGGCTGCATGTTGGCCTGCGCGGCCTCTGCAGTGCGCTCCTTGACCATGATGATGAGGCGCGCGTCGGTACGCGCCTGCAGGATGCGCGCCCACAGGCGCAGCATGGCGTCGGTGATCTTGGCCGAGCTGTTGAGCGATATCAGCGTGGGATGGCCGTTCTTGCGCATCGGCGGCTCTTCGCACAGCGGCGCATACGCGGGCGGCGCGTAGCTGGCCATGCTGCCGACGCGAAACAGCGTCTCGTCGTAATACTTTTCATGCCCGGCCGGGGCGATGCCGTAATCGACGATGCGATAGTCCATCGCCTTCATGCCCAGCGGCAGCATGAAGCCCAGCCAGGTGAGCTGCACCGGCGCGGCGCGGCGGGCGAAGGCGAGCAGGCGGTGGCCCGCGGTATGGCCGGAAAGATCCACCAGGATGTCGATCCCGTCGGCGCGGATCTGCGCGCACAGGTCTTCGTCGCTCACGCCCATGGCGTCGTGCCAGTGCGCCACGAAGCGCTGCAGCTCGGCGGTGTACGCATCGTGCCGGCCACTGGAATACACGTGGATTTCCACGTTCTCGGGGTTGTGGTGCTCCAGCACCGGCCGCATGAAGAAGGCGATGGAATGCTCGCGGAAATCCGCCGTGACGTAGCCCACCTTCAGGCGCTTGCGCGGGTTGCGGTCCCGCGCGATGAGCGGCTTGGCCTTGCGCGTGAGCGGATCGGCAAAGCGCCGGCCCCAGTCGCGGTAGACCTGCAGCGCGTTCATCGGGTCGCGGTCGGTGTGCGCGCGGATGTAGGCGCGCATGGCCCAGATGTAGCTCTGCTGGCTGCGCCTGGCGACCTGGTCGATGAGCTCGCAGGCGCGCTCGCGCTGGCCCAGGCTGTAGTAGCTGAAGGCCAGCGCGTGCTGCGCCGCCGGCATGTGGGGCTGCAGCGCCAGCGCCGTTTCCAGTGCCGGCAGGGCCTGCGCGAAGTTGTCCATCTTCACGTAGATGCGCCCGACCCGTGCCCAGATGTCGGCGCGTCGGGGATCGATGGCGAGGGCCGAGGTGTATTGGGTGAGCGCGGCGACGAGGTTCTGGCCGCGATCGGCCTCGCCGGCCAGATGCAGGTTGATCAGTAGATCGGCTTCATCGTCGATGTTCAAGGTAGTGCTCGGTGCGGCCATGCGTGCGTTCCATCCGGTGCGCAGACGCCCCCCGGACGCCTCATCGCCGAATGCTAACCTGCACGCGCAGCGGGAAAGGCCAAAGATGAGCCCCTTTGGGCGGGGATCCGGAGCCTTGAAGCCTTCGCGCCTCGGCGCGCGGGCCCGTGCACTACAGTGCCGACAACCCGCAGGTATCGATTACTTTTGATTTGATAGTGCATGACGCAGAGCCCACAAGCGCTACCGCCAGAAATGACCGTATTTGAACGCGGCTGGCTTTCGGCGAACAACATCCTTTTCACCGGTACGGGCGATACGGCCGTGGTCGATACCGGCTACCACGCCAACGCGGCAGAAACCGTGGCGCTGGTGGAGCGGGCGCTGGGCGATCGTCCGCTCGCGCGCATTCTCAACACCCATCTGCACAGCGACCACTGCGGCGGCAATGCCGCGCTGCAGGCGCGCTGGCCGGGGGCGCGGACCGCCATCCCGCCGGGGCAGCTGGCGCAGGTGCGCGATTGGGACCCGGTCGCGCTTTCCTACGAGCCGACGGGGCAGTTCTGCCCGCGCTTTCATGCGGACGCCGTGCTGCAGCCGGGCACCGAGACGGTGCTGGGCGGCCGCGGCTGGCGGATCCATGCGGCTCCGGGGCACGATCCGCATGCGGTGGTGCTTTTCCAGCCCGATCTGCGCCTGTTGATCTCCGGCGATGCGCTGTGGGAGAACGGCTTTGGCGTCGTGTTTCCGGAATTGGAAGGCGAGCACGCCTTCGCGCAGGTGGCCGCCACGCTGGATCTGATCGAGTCGCTGGCGCCGGCCACCGTCATTCCGGGCCACGGCAGGGTGTTCGATGACGTTCCCGGCGCGCTGGCGCGCGCCCGTGCGCGCCTGGCGGGCTTTGAGGCCGACCCCGCCAAGCACGCGCTGCATGCCGCCAAGGTGCTGCTCAAATACAAGCTGATCGAATGGCGCACCCAGCCGCTGGACGATGCCTACGCCTGGCTCTCGCGCACCGCGTATTTCCAGTGCGTGCACCAGCGCTTCTTTGGCGCCACCGACCGGCGCGCGTGGTTCGGGCAGCTGGTGCAGTCGCTGGCCCGGTCGGGCGCGCTGCGGCTGGAAGACGGCGTGCTGCACGACGCCTGAACGCGGGCAGTCCCAGGCGCGCGGCGCGGCTTTTTTGGCATCGGCGCAACAGCGGGCGCGGCGCACGCCCCTTGCAGCATCCGGGTTTTCCCTTGGTTTGGCGATTTTTTGTTGAATGCGAGTGATTCTCAATAATAATACGCATCGCTTTTGCATTCACTCACAAATTCCCATGCCATCCCACTCCCAAATCTTCCGCCCTTCCAGCCTGCGCCTGGCCACCAGCGTCGCCGCCAGCCTGTCCGCCGCCGCCCTGCTGCCGCTGGCCGCGCAGGCCCAGAGCCAGACCGGCGCGGCGCCCACGGGGGCCGCGTTGCCCACGGTGACGGTCAAGGAGGAAGCGATCGACCCGAATCCGAATGCCGAAGTCGGCGCGCCCTACAAGGCCAAGACCTCGGCCGACTCGCGCCACACCAAGCCGCTGGCGGAGACGCCGGCGACGATTTCCGTCATCACCGGCGCGGCGATCCAGGATTCGGGCGAGACCGACCTCAAGCAGATCCTGAGCGCGCAGCCCGGCATCACCATGGGCACGGGCGAGAACGGCAACATGTTCGGCGACACCTATTTCATCCGCGGCCAGGCCGCCAAGAGCGATGTGTTCGTCGATGGCCTGCGCGACACCGGCATGACCACGCGCGAGAGCTTTGCGGTGGAGCAGATCGAAATCTCCAAGGGCCCGGATTCAAGCTTCGCCGGGCGCGGCACGGCGGGCGGCGCAATCAACGCCATCACCAAGCAGGCCACGCTGGACTACGACTTCACGCGCTTCAATCTGGGCGCCGGAACGGACAAGTACTGGCGCGGCACGGCCGATGCCAACCACGTGTTCAACGACAAATTCGCGCTGCGCGTCAACGCCCTGTACGGCAGCGAGGACGTGCCCGACCGCGGGCCTTCGAGCCGCGAGCGCAAGGGCCTGGCGCTGTCCGGGCTGTGGAAGCCCAGCGACGACCTCTCCGTCACGCTGGATTACTACGGCATGCGCGCCCGGGACGACCAGCCCGACCTGGGCGGCTGGCTGGTGGGCGCCGTGCCCAACCGCGTGCCCGCACGCAACGTGCCGGTGTATGCGCAGGCCAACGACTTCCTGGGTTCGGACGTGGACACGCTGACCGCGCGCGTGAACTACCAGTTCGCGCCCGACGTGAAGCTCACCAGCCTGACGCGCTATGGCACGTCGCAGAACGCCTATGCGATGACGGGCGCCAACGTCGGCGCGCTGGACACCGGCCACAGCCGCTGGCAGGACGTGAACTACTTCGACCACCAGGACAATCTGCGCGTGGACACCGTGCTGGGCGGCATGGACCACGCCTTCATCTTCGGCTTCGAGTACACCGACCACAAGGTGCGGCAGGGCACCTACCAGGTGCACGATGCCAACCCCACCAACTGCACCGTCAGCGGCCGCAACGGGCCGCGCCAGGCCTACTGCCTGAACAACCCCGATGGCTCGCTCATGGGCAATCTCCCGCAGCTCGCGGGCCGCAGCTGGTCGCGCCTGGGCAAAAACCTGGACTGGCGCGCCAAGACCACCTCGCTGTATGCGATGGACACGGTGGATCTGAACCCGCGCTGGACGGTCTTCGGCGGACTGCGCGCCGACATGCTCAAGCTCTCGATCCAGAGCTGGAACAACGCCGGCGCCAACGCCGGCACGCTTGCCGGCGACTATGGCTACAGCGACACGCTCATCAACGGCCACCTGGGGCTGAGCTACAAGATCAACCCGCAGGGCATGGTGTACGCCAGCTACGCCACCTCGCAGGATGTGAACGGCGGCGAGCCCGACGCGGGCACCAACGCCGGCTACGGCGGCATCGTGCTGGTCAACGGCGCCTATGTCGATTCCAAGCCCGAGCGCTCGCAGAGCTTCGAGCTGGGGACCAAGTGGAACCTGCTGGACGACAAGCTGCTCTTCACCGCCGCGGCCTTCCAGACCACCAAGTCCGGCGTGATGGAAGCGCTCAGCACCGAGGAATACGCCACCGAGGGCAGCACCAACACCGGCAAGAACCGCGTGCGCGGCGTGGAATTCGGCCTGACCGGCAACGTCACGCCCAAGCTGCAGGTGCAGGCGGGCGTGGCCTTCATGCGCTCCAAGGTACTCCATTCGGTGCTGCCGGCCAACGTCGGCCTGCCGCTGGCCAACTTTGCCAACACCAGCTATACGGTGCAGGGCAAATACGAGTTCACGCCCGGCTTCTCGTTTGGCGCGCGCATGCGCCACGACAGCAGCCGCTGCGGCGGCCAGCCCGATACCGGCGCGGCCTTCAGCAACGGCATGTGCGCGCAGCCCGTTCCGGCCTTCACGGTGTTTGACCTGTTCGGCAGCTACCGCTTCAACAAGCACGCCGCGCTGCGCGTGAACCTGCTCAACGTCGGCAACAAGGACTACTACACCTCGGTCTACCGCGGCGGCTTCTTCCTCTACAAGGGTGACGCCCGCGCCGTGCGGGTGACGCTGGACATCGACCTGTAAGGCAGCAGGCCGCGAGTGCGTTTCGGGGGGATCCTGGTGGGGAACTCCCTGGAGCCTGTCCGCAGGCTCCTAAAATTTCGGCTCTTGCCACCGTTTGAAAGCCCGCCATGAAGGTCCATGAAGCCATCGCCCAGACGCTGCACGAGGTGGGCGTCACGGAGTTGTTCGGCCTGATCGGCGACGGCAACCTCTACATGGTGGACAGCTTCGTGCGCCAGGGCGGCGGGCGCTACGTCCGCGCGGTGCACGAAGCCGGCGCGGTGCTGATGGCGCTGGGCTGGGCGCAGGTCACGGGCCGCATCGGCGCCGCGACGGTGACGCATGGCGGCGGCCTGACCAACGCGCTCACGCCGCTGGTGGAAGGCGTGAAATCGGGCACGCCCATGGTGCTGCTGGCCGGCGACACGCCGATGGAAGACCGCGAGCACCTGCAGAAGGTGAACCAGCACGAATTCGTCATCGCCACCGGCGCGGGGTTTGAACAGCTGCGCAGCCCGCGCACCGTCGCCAGGGACGTGGTGCGGGCGTTTCACCGCGCCTGGCTGGAGCGCCGCCCCATCGTGCTCAACATGCCGGTGGACTTCCAGTGGCAGGAGGCGACGCCGGAGAAGGTCTCGCTCAAGTTCCCCGAGGTGCGCAGCGCCACCACGGCCAGCAACGACATGGACAACGCGGTCGGCATCATCGCCTCCTCGCGCCTGCCGGTGGTGCTGGCCGGGCGCGGCGCGATGGCGCCCGAGGTACAGGCGGCCATCCGCCGCTTTGCCGCGCGCATCGAGGCGCCGCTCACCACCACGCTGCGCGGCAAGGACCTGTTTCAGGAAGACCCGTTCAACCTCGGCTTCTGCGGCACGCTGAGCAACCCCCTGGCGCTGGAGGTGCTGACGCAAAGCGATTGCATCATCGCCTTTGGCGCGAGCCTGAACAAATACACCGCGGCGCTCGGCAGCCTGACCAGCAAGAAACGCATCATCCAGATCAGCCCGCACCAGGAGGACATCGGCCGCTACACCGATTTCGAGGCCGGACTGGTGGGCGATCTGGACATCCTCGCCGACGCCATGGTGGCGCTGATGGACGAGGCCGAAATCCCCGGCTCGGGCTGCCGCACCGACGAGTTGCGCGAGCGCATCCAGGGCTGGCAACCGGCCACCCGGGTTCGCGGCACGCCGCGCCCCGGCACGGTGGACGTGCTGCAGGCGCTGCAGGCGATCAACGCCGCGCTGCCGCCCGAGCGGCTGTTCGCCACCGACGGCGGGCGCTTCGCCATCGCCGCCTGGGCCGAGATCGACGTGCAGACGCCGCGCCACTTCGTGCACACGCAGAGCTTTGCCGCGATCGGCCTGGGGCTGGGCGAGGCGATAGGCGCGGCCATCGCCTCCGAAGGCAAACCCACGCTGCTGGTGGCGGGCGACGGCAGCTTCATGCTCTCGGGCCTCTCGGAACTGACCACCGCGGTGCGCGAGAAGCTCGATCTGGTGATCGTGGTCTGCAACGACGGCAGCTACGGCGCCGAGTACATCCAGTTCACCAAGAAGGACATGGATCCGTCGCTCTCGCTGCTCGACTGGCCAGACTTTGCCCCCGTGGCACAGGCGCTGGGCATCCCGGCGGCGACGGTGGCCAGCAGCGAAGAGCTTGAGGCCGCGATGGAGCAGCTCAAGGCGCGTGACCGCAGCAAGCCGTTTCTGATCGACATCAAGCTCGATCCCAAGGTAATGCCGGAGTTTTGAATGAAATACGCTGTTTGCGCATATCCATCATGCGCAAGCAGCTAGCAATTTGATGGCAAGCACCGAACGCATTCCCGCCGGCATCCACAACGCCATCGACTACGAGCGCCTGGCGCCCGAGGCGCTGGGCGCGCAGCGCTTTGCCTACATCGCGGGCGGCAGCGGCATGGACGTGACGGTGGCCGCCAACCGCGCGGCATTCGAGCGCTGGGCCATCGTGCCCCGCCTGTTGCGCGATGTGCGCGGCGGGCACTCCAGATTGCAGCTTGCCGGCATGGACCTGCCCCACCCCTTCCTGCTTGCGCCGGTGGCGCATGGCCTGTTGGCACATCCCGAGGCGGAACGCGCCACCGCCCGCGCCGCGCAGGCCACCGGCAGCTGCCTCGTCGCCAGCACATTGACGTCCTGCACGCTCGAAGAGATCGCCGCGGCAGCAGGCCCGGCGCGCTGGTTTCAGCTCTACCTGCAGCCCGAGCGCGCGCGCACGCTGGACTTGCTGGCGCGTGCGCAAGCAGCAGGCTATCGCGCCATCGTGCTGACGCTGGACGCGAATCTGCAGCTGCCCAGCCGCAGCGCGCTGGCCAGTGGCTTCGTGCTGCCCGCCGACTGCGTGGCGGCGAACCTGGCGCACTACCCGCAGGTGCCTGCGCCCGCGCCGCGTGACGGCCAGAGCCGCATCTTCCAGGGCGCGATGCGCCACGCACCCACCTGGGACGATCTGCGCTGGCTACTGAGCCAAACCCGCCTTCCGATCTGGGTCAAGGGCGTGCTGCATGCAGACGATGCGCGCCAGCTCCAGGACGCGGGCGTGGCCGGCATCGTCGTCTCCAACCACGGCGGGCGCGGGCTGGACGGCAGCCCGGCGAGCCTTGCCATGCTGCCCACCGTACGCGCCGCCGTCGGGCCGGATTACCCGGTGCTGATGGATGGCGGTGTGCGCAGCGGGCTCGACGCCTTCAAGGCGCTGGCGCTGGGCGCCAACGCCGTGCTCATCGGCCGGTTGCAGCTCTACGCGCTGGCCGTCGCCGGCGCGCTCGGCGTGGCGCACCTGCTGCAACTGCTGACCGAAGAACTGCACGCCACCATGGCGCAGGCGGGCTGCGCCACCTTGTCCGACATCACCCCCGAGGTCTTGACTCCATGCTGATTTCGATTGACCAAGTCCTCACCAAAACGGAAGTCGCGCAGTTTCGCGCCGAGCTCGACACAGCGGATTGGGAAGACGGCGCGCGCACCGCCGGCACGCTGGCCAAGGCGGTCAAGCACAACCAGCAGCTTCAGGACGGCAGCGCCCTCGCCACCCGCCTGGGCCAGCACATCCTGCGGCGCCTGGCGGCCACGCCGCTCTTCGTCAGCGCCGCGCTGCCGCGCACGATTTACCCGCCCAAATTCAACCGCTACGCCGATGGCGGAGAGTACGGCGCGCATGTGGACAGCGCGCTGATGTTTCTGCCCGATGCCAGCCGGCAGATGCGCACCGATCTATCGGCGACGCTGTTCCTCGCCGAGCCCGAGGAGTACGAGGGCGGCGTGCTCGAAGTGGAAGGGCCGTTCGGCGTCCAGCAGGTCAAGCTCGCCGCCGGCGACATGGTGCTCTACCCGTCGAGCAGCCTGCACCGCGTGACGCCCGTCACGCGCGGCGCACGCATCGCCTCGTTTTTCTGGATCGAGAGCCTGGTGCAGGACGAGACCGAACGCACGCTGCTGTTCGATCTGGACCAGAGCGTGCAGCAGTTCACGCCGCTGGTGGCGCTAGGCGATGCGCGGCTGGTGCAGCTCACCGGCGTCTATCACAACCTGCTCAGGCGCTGGAGCAAACCCTAGGCCGCATGCGCCTGCACCAGGCATTGCTGAAACAGCAGCGCCGCGCGGCTGGGCGCCGGTGAGCGGCGCAGCAGGCTGACGAACTGGCAGTGGTAGTGAAACCGATCCGGCCGCACCACCCGCAGCCGCCCGGCGCGTTCGAAGGATTCGGCGTAATGGTCGGGCAGAAACCCCAGAAAACGCCCGGACAGCACCAGCGTCGCTATCGATTCCTGATCGAACCCTGTGGCCGCGCGCGCAAGGCGCGCCTCGTGCGAGAGTTCCATGTTGGGCGAGTGGTAGCCCAGACCCGCAAACGGATGCTGGCGCAGTGCGTCCCAATCCAGGGCGGCATGCGAGACCTTGAACAGGGGATGGCCCACGCCGCAATACAGCCGCATGGTTTCACCGAACAGATCCGCATACACCAGGCTCTGCGAACTGCGGTGCGCCGGGATGATGCCCACCTGAAAGCTGCCGTCCATCACCCCGCGCTCTATCGCCGAGATCGAGCCCACATGCAGTTGCATCTGCACGTCGGGCGCCTGCACCGCAAAGGCGGCGATCGCCTGGTGAATCCGGGCCGCCGGGTTGCTGGCGGTCTTGTCGAATACCGCCAACGCCAGCTGCCCGCCCATGCGCGCATGGATGTCGTCGATGCTGTCGCGAAACCCGCGCATCGCCGTCAGCAGCCTCAGGGTTTCCTCGTACACCCGCTGGCCCTCGGGCGTCAGCGCAAACCCGGCGCGGCCCCGGCGGCACAGCGTCATTCCGAGGCGCGTCTCCAGGTCCTTCACGTGGCGGCTGACGGTGCTGGTGCCGATGTTCAGTTCCAGTTCGGCCGCCGCCATGCCGCCGCATTCGACCACCGCCTTGAAGACCTGCAGCAGGCGCAGGTCCATGTCGGCGAGCTGGCCAAGCACGGCGCGCGGGCGAGATGAAGGTGGCGGCGAGCGCGACACGAGCACTGCCTACGAATCGCCCAGCCGCTGCACAATCGATTCGGGATTCTGGCGGCAATCCAGTATGGCCACGACCGTGGCAATGCCGTCCTTCAGATCGTAATAAATCGCAAAGGGGAAACGGGCGGCAAGGGCACGATGCAAGCGGCCATCGGGCTTGGGATGAATACCCGCGTAGAGGGCCAGCGCATCGATATCGGCAGACAGGCTGTCAAAAAAATAGTCGCCGACGCGCGCAATCCGCACCTGCGTCACGTCACGTCGCCTTGGTCTGCGTACGGATGCGCTCCCTGGCCTGCGCCCACGGCGCAGCCGCTTCCGCGCCACTGTCCAGGCGCTGAAGGCGCTGGACCAGTACCTCCTGGTGCCACGTCGGCACGGCCGCACTGGCAGCCTGCGCACTCAGCGCGTCCCACAGTTTTTCCATGAGCATCAGCTTCTCGGCCACAGGCAGCTCGGCGATATCGATGGCGGTCATGGCGGCTCCATCACGTGAATGTGCAAGCATGCTAACCGATGGAGCAATAGCCGTCATTCGCTTTCACAAATTCGCAAGTAAATTGTGATATTTGTTGATTTGACGAATCATTATCCACTACCACAATGCCGCATCTTCCCGAGGAGTACACCATGTCTTTCGCCGTGATCGATGAAGCCCCCGCCACCGCCGCCCCCCGCCTGGATGCCGCCTGGCTCGAAGCGCACTGGATGCCGTTTTCGGCCAACCGCAACTTCAAGGCGCACCCGCGCATGATCGTGGGCGGCCAGGGCGCGTACTACACCGACGTGGACGGCCGCAAGATTTTCGACGGTCTCTCGGGTCTGTGGACCACGGGCCTGGGCCACGGCCGCAAGGAGATCGCGCAGGCCATCGGCCAGGCCGCCGCCACGCTGGATTACGCGCCGGCGTTCCAGTTCGGCCACCCGGCCTCGTTCGAACTCGCCAACCGCATCAAGGCGCGCATGCCCCAGGGGCTGGATTACGTGTTCTTCACCAGTTCGGGCTCGGAGGCGGCCGATACCTCGCTCAAGATGGCGCGCGCCTACTGGCGTGCCAAGGGGCAGGCGGGCAAGACACGCCTTGTGGGGCGCGAGAAGGGCTACCACGGCGTGAACTACGGCGGCATCTCGGTGGGCGGCATGGCCGGCAACACCAAGGCCTTTGGCCAGGGCCTGGAGGCCGACCACCTGCCGCACACCCAGCCGCCGCTGGGGTCGTTCCATCGCGGCATGCCGCCGCTCGATGGCAAGGCGCTGGCCGATCGCCTTCTGGACGTGATCGCGCTGCACGACGCGAGCACCATTGCCGCCGTCATCGTCGAGCCCTTCTCCGGTTCAGCCGGGGTGGTGATTCCGCCTGCGGGCTACCTGCAGCGCCTGCGCGAAATCTGCACGCAGAACAACATCCTGCTCATCTTCGACGAGGTCATCACCGGCTTTGGCCGCGCGGGCGGCTGGACGGGCTCGGAAGTGTTCGGCGCCACGCCCGACATCCTGAACTTTGCCAAGCAGATCACCAACGGCGCGCAGCCGCTGGGCGGCTGCGTGGCAGCCAAGGAAATCTACGACACCTTCATGCACGCCGCAGGCCCCGAATACCTGCTGGAGTTTGCCCACGGCTACACCTATTCCGCCCACCCGGTGGCCTGCGCGGCGGGCAACGCCACGATGCAGTTGCTGGAGCAGGAAGACGCCCCGGCACGCGTGAAGGCGCTGGCGCCGGTGTTTGAAAACCTGGTGCACGGCCTCAAGGGTGCGAAACATGTGCTGGACATCCGCAACTACGGCCTGGCCGCGGGCTTCAGCATCGCGCAGATGCCGGGCGAGCCGGGACGGCGCCCCTACGAGATCGCCATGGCGTGCTGGAAGAAGGGCTTCTACGTGCGCTATGGCGGCGACAGCATCCAGCTCGCGCCACCCTTCATCAGCACCGAGGCGGAGCTGCAGCGGCTGGTGAGCGCGCTGGGGGATGCATTCGCAGAGACGGTGTAGCTCTTTTTTGATAGCTGCATCCGCAGATTTCAAGCCAGAAAGATTCAAGTCAACCCGATTACTTACACATCTCAGAGCAGCGTTGTTTCGCGGCTGAGGTACGTATCCCAATCAGGCCAGTCCAGGTACCGCAACTATTTGGTCAGTGCGCGGCCATGGTCTTGAAGGTCATCGGCATGCGGCCGATGTGCAAGCGCTGGCCCCCACCAGGCTGGAAATGCCGGGCTGGCACGGCGATTTCCATCTTCGTCTCCGGTGGGTTGATGCGGGTGTGCGTGCGCCCGCAGCAGCACGAAAGACCTCAGGGTTCGACCGACTCGAGCTCTTGCGTCGCAAAGTCGGCCGGAAGCACCACCTCCAGTATCTCGACGTCGCCGCTGTGGCCCAGCTCGCGGTGGCGGATGTCGTGCGGCTGGTAGGTGCAGGAGCCGGCCTCCAGCCGCACGGCGCCCTGGCCTTCGTACTCGAACTCGATCCAGCCTTTCAGGACGTACACCAGCTGGAATTCGGTGTCGTGCCGGTGCGGCTGGTTGGAAAAATTTTGCCCTGCCACCGCCCGGATGATGTGGGCACCGACGCGCCCATCGGTGGCTTTCCGGATGCCCAGATCGCGGTACTCGAAGAACGCGCGAAGGCCGCGCTCGAAACGGGCGTCCCGGGCATGGGTGACGGTGAAGCCTTGCGTGCTCATCATGTGCTCCTTTTCTCGGAATTTGATTCGGGCACCGGCTCTGGTGGCATTGCCGGTGCCGGTGCCAGTCGCCGCGGCCCACTCACACCGTCTGCCAGATGCCATCGTGCATGCTGCCGGCGATGAAGCAGTCGGCGGCGCCGTTGACCATGTCCCAATATTTTGGGTCGGCCGTCATCTTGGCGTTTGCGGCTTCCAGCGCCGCCAGGTCGGCATGGCGGGCGGACCAGGCAACACGCTGCGGGTTGCCGCCCACGGGGCGCAGCACTTCGACGTCCAGATGGTGGCTGCTTTTCAGAAAGCCGGCGATTTCCTTGGCAAAACCCATTGCGGCCACCTGCTTTCCGGGTTTGATGCTGGCCACGCGAACGAATGCAATCATGAGGTTCTCCGAATGCCGCCGAACCAGGGTATCGGGGCCAGGACCTGGCGGCGCGGCTGGCTCCCGGGCACGGCCATCGGCCATGCCGCTGGCAGTGTGGGCCCCATCGCGTGCTGCGTCCTTTATCGTTCTTAAATCTTGCTAAACGGACACAGCGGCGGTTAGATTGCGCGTCGTCGCACGAAAGCCCCCATGTCCGAGCCCCTGGTGTTTGGTCGCTTTACCTTGCTGCTGGATCAGCGCCGTCTGCTGGACAACGGCGCGCCGGTCAGCCTGGGTGCGCGGGCGTTCGACCTGCTGGCCACGCTGGTGCAGCACCGCGACCGCGTGGTATCCAAGGACGAACTGCTGCGCTGCGTGTGGCGCGATGCGGTGGTCGAGGAAAACAACCTCAGCGTGCAGGTCTCCACCTTGCGCAAGCTGCTGGGCGCCGACGCGCTGGACACCGTGGCGGGTCAGGGCTACCGCTTCACGCTGCCGATCAGCGCGCCGGCGCCGCCGCCAGTGGGTGGCGATGGGGTGCTGGGCCTGCCCGACAAGCCGTCGATCGCCGTGCTGCCCTTCGATGGCGCCGGCCACCATCAAGACGATGCCATGCTGATCGACGCGCTGGGCGATGAACTGATCGACGCGCTGTCGCGCCTGCATTCGCTGTTTGTCCTTTCGCGCCACGGCGTGCAAGGCTATCGCGGACGCCCGGTGCACCCGCGCGAGGTGGCGCGCGAACTGGGCGTGCGCTACCTGCTGACAGGCGGCGCGCGCCGCCTCGGCCCCCAGATGCGCGTGGCCGCGGCCCTGATCGATGCACAGAGCGGCCAGCAGATCTGGAGCGAGCACTACGACAGCGGGGTCGGCGAGCAGGCCGCGTTACCGCACGGGCTGGTCCGCGCCATCGTGATGGCGATGGCCCCGCATATCGAACACGCCGAGATCGAGCGGGCATGGCTGCCACGGCCGCCCAGCAGCAGCGCCTACGCGCTGGCGCAGCGCGCCTGGGCTCAGTGCCGAGAGGGGCTGTCGCGCTCCAACCGGGGCGCACGCGATGCCGCCATCACATTGGCCCAGGAGGCACTGGCCATCGACGGGCGCTGCGGCGCGGCGCTCAACGCCATCGTCGATGCGCTTTCATGGCACATCTATTTCGCCACCGGCGCGCCGACGGCACAGGCCGACGCGCTCCAGGCGGCCGGGCGCGCCGTGGCGATGGACCGCAACGACGCGCTGGCCTGGCGCGGCCGCGGCTGGCTGATGTTCGTGAGCGGCAAGCTGCCAGAGGCAGTGGCGGATTTCCAAAGCTCGCTGGAGCTGAACCCGAACGACGCCATCACCCTGGCCCGGCTGGGCATGTGCGAGGCGGTCTCCGGCGACCCCGCTGGCGGCCTGCGCCGCTGCATGCAAGCCATTCGCCTGAGCCCGCGCGACCCGGCGCGTTTTCACCTGCTCGGCAACCTGGTGTGGGCGCAGTTCGCGGCACGGGCGTACGACGACGCCATCGACACGGCGCGCCAATCGCTGCGCGAGTCCGATCTTGCAAGCACACGGCTGTGCCTGATTCTCTGTCTGGCGGGCGCGGGCGACTGGCCCCGCGCCATCGCCGAACTGCGCGTGCTGAAGCAGCAAGCGCCGGACATGGTCGCCGTGCGGCTGGCCGGCGTATGGCTGGCGACCGATGCGGAGGTGCGCGGGCGGGAGACGGCGTTCCTGGCGGAAGCCGCGCGGCGGATGGCGGACGAGTGAGCGGCGCAGCGGGCGAAAGACGACGACGGCCCAACGGTGGCGGACTTGCTGGACAATCCACTGAACGCCGGCCAGCTGGCCTACAGCGCACCAGCCCGGCTGGTGACGGCCGGCAACGCATTCACCCAAGCAGGGCCCCGAACGCAAGCCCCGCCCCTTGCGCCACGAGAGTGCTTGTGGCCGCTGGCAGGGCGCGCCTGGGCATGGATTGCCGGCGTTCAGGCACACAAGCGGCCGTGATCGCCACTGCCCCGTGCTGGTGCATCAAGAGCCGCAGGCGATGCACCGTCCATGCCGCGGCAGGTTTTCTACCCACCGCCAGCGGCGCGCTTGCGGACACCCCTGGCGGCAACGACAACGCTGGAGCCCGCCAGCACACCACGCGGACGGCGCAGCGTGTCCGCATCCAGGATCAACCGCCCCTGAATCCGCCCCTTCATGCGCTTGACGCTGCTGGCCGCGTCGCGCATGTGCTGCGCCATCAGCGCGCGCACTGCCTCGGCGTCTCGCGCCCGCGCCGCCTTCACGATGTCGCGGTGAAACTGCGCATTGGCCTCGCCAAATCGCCGGTGCTCGGCCTGCGGCGTGCGGTTGCCGAAGACGATGAGATGGCGAATCATCTCGTTGATGAGCTCACAGGAAAAGCGCAGGAACGGATTGGGATTGGCGGCGGCCAGGATGTCGTGAAAATTCACGTCCTCACGCCGCTGCGTTACCAGATCTTCACGGCTCTGCGTCGGGTCGCAGCAGGCAATGCTGTGTTCCAGCGCTTCGAAATCCGCGTCCGTGAGATGGGGCACGGCACCCGCCGCCAGTTCGGGCTCCAGCATCTGCCGCACGGTATAGATGTTTTCGATCGTCACTTCCTGAAAAAACAGGTAGTTCTGCATGAATTGCAGCGTGCGATCCAGCGGTACCTCGGCAATCGTGCCGCCTCCCGTCGGGCCCGTGGAAATGGTGATGAGGCCCTGCACCTCCAAAGCCTTGAGCGCCTCGCGGATCGTGCCCTTGCTGACCTGAAACTGCCCCTGCAAGTCGCTTTCGTGCGGCAGACGGTCGCCGGGCGTCAGGTTTTTTTCGGTGATCAGTCGCTTGATCTCCTGCGCGACGAGATCGGAGCGCTTGAGCTGGCGAATGCGTGGCGAAGCGGCTTTTCGGGTGGCCATGGTGATGCTGTCCTCGGCGAATGGTGGGCGATGAGCAACCCGAACGGCCCAGCGGTTAGGGTTTTCACTCGTCATGTTTATCCGATTTATCACTATAAATCGGTACGGGGAACATGGCTAGCCCGCTGGGGTGTCTGCATCAGCGAATCTGCACGTGTACCCGACCCGCCCCTTGTGTTTCACCTACCGGAGCCCCTTCATGCAACGTCGACAACTTCTGCAAGCCGCCGCGCTCGGCGCGCTCCCTTCGTCCCTGTCCTTGCTCTCCAGCGCTTGGGCGCAAGCCAAGGACACGATCCAGTTCGGTTGCCCCGTGCCCATGTCGGGGCCATTCGCCGCCAACGGCAAGTTCGCCGATCTGGGAATGAAGCTGGTGATCGAGCAGTACGGCAAGGCGCTCGGCAAGCCGCTGGCCTATACCTTGCTAGACACCGAAGGCAAGCCTGCCACCGCCGTGCGCAAGGTGCAGGAAGCGGCCGAACAGCAGGGCGCGCGCTTTTTCGCGGGCGGCATTCTTTCGTCCGAAGCGCTGGCCATGGGCAAGGAACTCGACAAGATCGGCGGCATGTTCATCACCACCGCCGGCGCCGACGAGATCACCGGCAAGGACTGCAACAACGCCACCTTCCGCTGGTCCGTGCCCACCTTTGGCGCCATCGAGCAGACCGTGCGCCCGCTGGTCGACGCCAACCCCAAGGCCAAGCGCTGGTACACCATCACGCCACAGTACGTCTTCGGCGACGGCCTGCTGTCGGCGGCCAAGAACATCTTCAAGGAAAAGGGCATCGAGCATGTGGGCAACAGCTACCACTCGCTGACCGAGAAGGAATTCAGCGGCTACCTGACCAACGCCGCCGCCGCCAAGCCCGACGTGCTGCTGCTGCTGAATTTCGGCGCGCAGTCCTCGGACACGCTGCGCCAGGCCGTGAGCTTTGGCATGCACAAGAACATGACCATCCTGATCGCCTGGGCCTCGGGGCTGGAGCAGTTCGAATCGCTCGGCGCGGACCTGTGCGAAGGCGTGTACTTCGGCGCGCAGTACTGGCACACGGTGGATGCGCCGCTCAATCAGGACCTGGTCAAGCGCTGCCAGGAAAAATTCAAGTCCAACCCCAACTACAGCCTGGCCGGCTCCTACATCTGCACCAAGTTGTTCATCGACGCCATCATCAAGGCGGGCACCACCGACCAGAAGGCCGTGATCGCGGCACTGGAGGGCATGAAATACCAGGGCCTGACGGGCGAAGAAGAGGTGCGCAAGGGCGACCACCAGGTGCTCAAGAACTACTACCTGCTCAAGGGCAAGGCCAAGGCCAAGATGAGCAACAAGGACGATTTCGTGGACGTGGTCAGTTCCGGCAAATCCTTCCTGCCGGTGGATCAGACCGGCTGCAAGCTGGGCTGATTCCCACGCGGCCCGTCCATCAGAGCCCGCGCCATGAACATCTACCTGCTGCAGACCATCAACGGCATCGGCATCGGCATGCTGTATTTCCTGCTGACCGTCGGCATGTCCATCGTCTTCGGCCTGCTGCGCTTCGTGAATTTCGCGCATGGCGCGTTCTACCTGATGGGCGCCTACTTCTGCTATCAGATGACGCGCTGGGGCATCAGCTTCTGGTGGTCGCTGCTGTTCGCGCCGCTGGCCGTGGGGGCCATCGGCTGGGCCACCGAAAAGCTGCTGCTGCGCCATGTCTACGCCAAGCCGCACGAGTTCCACATCCTGGTCACCGTCGGCCTGGCGCTGGTGGTGCAGGAGCTGGTGATACTGCAGTGGGGGCCGCTGGGCGACAGCGTGGCCACCCCCGATCTGCTGCAGGGCGTGGTGATGTGGGGCGCGTTCGTCTACCCCAAGTACCGGCTGTTCGTGATCGGCTTCACCGCCGTGCTGGCAGTGCTGCTGTGGTGGGTGCTGGAAGGCACACGGCTGGGCAGCGCGGTGCGCGCGGGCAGCGAATCAACCGAGATGGTGTCGCTGCTGGGCATGAACGTGTTCGCCATCTTCAGCCTGGTGTTCGCGCTGGGCGCGGCCACGGCGGCGCTGGCCGGGGTGCTGGCGGCGCCGATTCGCGGCGCAGAGCCCTTCATGGGCATAGAGGCGCTGGGCGTGGCCTTCGTCATCGTCGTCGTGGGCGGCCTGGGTAGCTTCAGCGGCGCGCTGGTCGGCGGCCTGCTGATCGGCATCGTGCAGAGCGTGATGAGCACGCTCTGGCCCGAGGGCGCGCGCATCATGATCTACGTAGCCATGGCCGCCGTGCTGCTGCTGCGTCCCCATGGCCTGCTGGGCCGCAAGGTGTAATCACCATGACCAAGCATTCACATTTTCTGCTCGCGCTGGCCATTGTTCTGACCATGCCGCTGTTCATGCGCTCGGGGTCCCTGGCCAGCGAGGTCCTGATCTACGCGCTGGCTGCGATGGGCTGCAACCTGCTGCTGGGCTATACCGGGCTGCTCTCGTTCGGCCAGGGCATCTTCTTTGGCCTGGGCAGCTACACCATCGCGCTGCTGCTCACGCGTTGGCCTCTGCCCATGCCGCTGGCCTTGCTGGCCGCCATCGCCGTGGGGGCGCTGGGCGCTGCCATCATCGGCTCCATCGCCATCCGGCAACGCGGCACCTATTTCGTGATGCTCACGCTGGCGTTTGCGCAGATGTTCTATTTCATCGCCTATTCACTGCCTGGCCTCACCGGCGGAGACAACGGCCTGCTCGATATTCCGCGCCCCTCGCTTGCCATCGCGGGCCAGACGCTGTGGCCGCTTGCCACACCCTGGCAGTACTACGGCTTCGTCGCCGTGCTGTTCCTGCTCGCCTTCTGGCTGCTGCGACGCATCTGTGATTCGATCTTCGGCCGCACCCTGCTGGCCGTGCGCGACAACGAGGAGCGCGCCGCCGCCGTGGGCTACGACCTGCGCCTGTTGAAGCTGCAGGCCTTCGTGATTTCGGGTGCCGTCACCGGCCTGGCCGGCGCGCTGCACGCCATGATGACCGGTATCGCACCGCTGTCCAACGTGGAATACCACACCAGCGAGATGATCATCGTGATGACTGTGATCGGCGGCACCAGCAACCTGCTCGCCTCGCTGCTCGGCGCCGCCTTCTACGTGCTGCTGGGCGACTGGCTGTCCACATTGTGGCCGCGCTGGCTGCTGCTGCTGGGCGTGGTGCTGATGGTGGTCAGCCTGGGCCTGCAACGCGGCCTGTGGGGCCTGGGCGAGAGCCTGTGGGCGCTGGTGCGGCGCAAGAAGCTTGAACCGGCTGCGCCTGCGGAGTTGCCGGAATCCAGCCCGACCGAACGCAGCGGAGGCTTGGTATGAGCGCCCCCACCGCATCGCCCATCCTGCTCGAAGCACAGGGCGTGGCCAAGCACTACGGCAAGTTCGTCGCGTTGGGCGGCGTTGACCTGCAGGTACGCGCCAACACCGTGCATTCGGTGATCGGCCCCAACGGCGCGGGCAAGACCACGCTGTTTCACATGCTCACCGGCACCAAGACCGTGACCGGCGGGCGCATCGTCTTCGACGGCCACGACGTGACGCACGAACCCGACCACCGGCGCGTGCGCCGTGGCATGGCACGCTCGTTCCAGGTCACCAGCCTGTTTCTGTCGCTCCCGGTGCGCGAAAACCTGCGCCTGGCCGCGCAAGGCATAGCGCCCGCGAAAGCGCTCAATTGCTGGAGCCCGCCCGTGGGGCCGCGCTCCTGTGCCGACACCGTGGCCCAGGTGCTGGAGCGCGTGGGCTTGACCCGTTACGCAGCGACACCCGCGGGCAACCTCTCGCACGGCCAGCAGCGGCGCCTGGAGGTGGGCATGGCGCTGGCCGCCAGGCCCAAGGCCATCTTCCTGGACGAGCCCACCTCGGGCATGGGCATAGACGACCTGGGCGACATGAAGCGGCTGATCCAGGGCCTGAAGGACGAGCACACGGTGGTGCTGATCGAGCACAACATGGGCATCGTGATGGACATCTCGGACACCATCACCGTCATGCAACTGGGGCGCGTGCTGGCCGAGGGCGTGCCCAGCACAATCCGCAGCGACGAGCGCGTGCGCAGCGCCTACCTGGGCAACATGATCACCGGGGGCAAGGAATGAAAACATTGCTGTCGGTAGAGGCCATCCACGCCCATTACGGCAAGAGCCATGTGCTGCAGGGCGTATCGCTGCAGGTGCAGGAGGGCGAACTGGTCACGCTGCTTGGGCGCAACGGCGCGGGCAAGACCACCACGCTCAAGACCATCGCCGGCGTACTGCCGCCCACGCAGGGCCAGGTGCGCTTTGCCGGCGCGACGACCGGCCGCCTGGCCACGCACCAGGTGGCGCAGCGCGGCATCTGCCTGGTGCCCGAGCACCGCGGCATCTTCAAGTTGCTGACGGTGGAAGAAAACCTGCTGCTGGCCCAGCGCAAGAAGTCGCCCTGGCAGCTGCCGGACGTGTACCGCATCTTCCCGCGCCTGCAGGAGCGCCGCAGCAATGGCGGCGGCCAGCTCTCGGGTGGCGAGCAACAGATGCTGGCCATAGGCCGCGCGCTGATGAATGCGCCGCGCCTGCTGATGCTGGATGAGCCGGTCGAAGGCCTGGCCCCGGTCATCGTCGAGGAGATCGTGGCCCAGCTCAAGACCATCAAGGCCGCGGGCGTCACCATCCTGCTCGTCGAGCAGAACCTCGAGGTATGCACCCAACTGGCGGATCGCCACTACATCATCGAACAGGGCGCCATCGTGCACGAGGCGAGCAATGCCGAGTTCCTCTCGGACGCCGCCATCAAGGATCGTTACCTGGGCGTCGGCCTAGTATGACAAGGAGTCTCTCATGGACATGAAGTCTTCCCCCTGCGCCGCGCTGCGCACCGACGGCGCACGCCTTTGGCAATCGCTGATGGACCTGGCGCGCATCGGCGCCACGGCCAAGGGCGGCGTGTGCCGCATCGCGCTCACCGAGCTGGATCGCCAGGGCCGCGACCTGTTCGTGCAGTGGGCCAAGGACGCCGGCTGCAGCATCCGCGTGGACGCCATCGGCAACATCTTCGCGCGCCGCGCAGGCGCGCAGGACGACCTGCCGCCGGTGATGACCGGCAGCCACATCGACACCCAGCCCACGGGCGGCAAGTTCGACGGCAACTATGGCGTGCTGGCCGGCCTGGAGGTGCTGCGCACCCTCAACGCTGCGGGAGTGCGCACGCGCGCGCCCATCGAGGTGGTGGTGTGGACGAATGAGGAAGGTTCGCGCTTCGTGCCGGTGATGATGGGCTCGGGCGTGTTCGCCGGCGCCTTCACGCTGGAGCATGCGCTGGCGCAGCACGACGCCCAGGGCGTGAGCGTAGGCGAGGCGCTGCAAGCCATCGGCTACGCCGGCCAGGGCGGCCCGGCGCCGGCCGTGGGCGCGTACTTCGAAGCGCATATCGAGCAGGGCCCGGTGCTGGAGAACCACGACCGCATCATCGGCGTGGTGACCGCCGCGCTGGGCCAGCGCTGGTACGACGTGAGCATCCAGGGCATGGAGGCGCACGCCGGCCCCACGCCCATGGAGCTGCGCCGCGATGCGCTGCTCGCCGCCAGCGAGCTGGTGCTGGAGGTGAACCGCATTGCCGTGCAGCGCAAACCCCATGCGCGCGGCACCGTGGGCACGATGGAGTTGTTCCCCAACTCGCGCAACGTCATCCCCGGCCGCGCCGGCCTGAGCGTGGACCTGCGCGCGCCCGACGACGCCCAGCTGCTGGACATGGATGCCGCGCTGCGCGCCGCCTGCGCGCGCATCGCCAGCGAACGCGGCCTGCAGATCGGCGTGGAGCAGGTGGTGTACTTTCCGCCCCAGCCCTTCACGCCGCAGCTGGTGGAAGCCGTGCGTGCCAACGCCGGCGACCTGGGCTACAGCAGCATGGACGTGGTCAGCGGAGCGGGCCACGACGCCGTGTACCTGGCGCGCGTGGCCCCCGCGGCCATGATCTTCGTGCCCTGCGACGACGGCATCAGCCACAACGAGATCGAGAACGCCGAACCCGCGCACCTGGAGGCCGGCTGCAACGTGCTGCTGCGCGCCATGCTGGCGGCGGCCGAGGTGGTGGCATGAAGATCCTGATCGCGCGGCTGAACCACGAGACCAACACCTTCTCGCCCGTGCCCACGCCCCTGGCGGCGTTCAACCCCAGCTATAACGAAGAGGCCTACCGCGCCAACAAGGGCATGCGCACGGCCATGGCTGCCTTCATCGACCTGGCGGAAAGCGCGGGCGCAACGCTGGTCACCCCCGTGTCGGCCATGGCCTACCCCAGCGGCCCGGTGCATGCCGCGGCCTATGACGAGCTCACGCGCCGCATCGTCGATGCCGTGCCGGGCTGCGACGCCATCCTGCTGGATCTGCACGGCGCCATGGTGGCCGAGAACAGTGCCGACGGCGAGGGCGACCTGCTGGCGCGCGTGCGCGCCGCCGCGCCCGGCGTGCCCCTGGGCGTGGCGCTGGATCTGCACGGCAACATCACCGAGAAGATGATCGCCAACGCCGACGTGATGGTGGGCTTCAAGACCTACCCGCATATCGACATGTACGAGACCGGCGAGCATGCCGGGCGCCTGCTGCTGCAGATGCTGCGCGGCGAGGCCCGCTACCGCGTCTGCTGGCACCCGCTGCCGCTGATGAGCCACACGCTGCGCAGCACCACGCTGGATGGCGCGATGCTGGGCGCCGTGCAGGCCGCGCGCGCGCTGGAAGCCGATGGCATGCCTGCGGTGACGGTGTTCGCCGGCTTCTCGCTGGCTGACATCGCGGCGCCCTGCATGAGCGTGGTCGCCACTTGCCGCGCCAAGGATGAGCAATCAAGCCAAACCGCCGTGGACGGCCTGGCGCAGCAGATCTGGCGGCGTCGGGACGAATATGTTTACCGCAGCGAACCCCTGGCCGATTCGCTGCGCCGCGCCGCAGAGCTAGCGAAGGGCGCAAGCCGGCCCGTGCTGCTGCTGGACCATGGCGACAACTGCATGTCGGGCGGCACCTGCGACACCATGGACGTGCTGCAGGCGGCGCTGGCGCTAGGCCTGACGGGCATTGCCGTGGGCCCTATCTGCGACCCTGAGGCAGTGGCAACCATGACCCAGATCGGCATCGGCGAAGAAGTCGAAATCGCGCTGGGTAACAAGGTTTCGCTCGAACGCATCGGCCTGCACAAACAGCCGCTGCGGCTGCGCGGCCGCGTGCGAGCCATCAGCGACGGCAGCTACACCGTCACCGGCCCGATCTACACCGGCGAGCGCTGCCACATGGGCCGATCGGTGTGCCTGGACATAGGCAGTGCGCAGATCGTGGTCACCGAGCAGACCCATGAGCCCTGGGATCTGGGCGTGTTCCACTGCGTGGGCATGGATCCGACGCAGTTCCGCTACCTGTTGCTCAAGTCACGCATGTACTGCCGGCCGGTGTTCGTGCCGCTGTCGGCCGGATTGGTCGAGTGCGACAGCCCCGGCGTGACCACCTCGGACTACGCACGCTTTACATTTGCCAACGTGAAGTATCCGGTCTATCCGCTGGACCCGCTCTGACCGTGACTACCACCACACCACGCCAGCCTCGACACCTTGCCACTGCTGTTCTGCTGCGAAGCAGGTGGTTCTTGTGGGCCTGCCTGACAGTCGCCTTTTGCCACATGGTGGCAGCCCAGCCATCCACGCAAGTCAGGCCTGAGGTGATGGCCACCGACCTGGACCACCCCTGGGCCGTCGCCTTCCTGCCCGAGGGCCGTTTTCTCGTCACCGAACGGCCCGGCCGCATGCGCGTGATCGAGCCCGATGGGCGTGTGCATGCACCCCTTGGCGGCGTGCCTGCGGTGGCGGCAAGCGGCCAGGGCGGCTTGCTCGACATAGCGCTTGATTCCGGCTTTGCGCGCAACCGCCTGCTCTACTTCTGCTACGCCGAGCCGGGGAACAACGGCAGCAGCGGCACCGCGCTCGCCCGTGCGCGCCTGAACGAAGACCTGACCAGTCTGCAGGATGTGCAGGTGATCTTCCGCCAGCAGCCCAAGGTGGCCAGCCGCCTGCACTTCGGCTGCCGCATCGCCGAGCGGCAGGTGGGCGGCAAGAGCGACGGCACGCTGTTTCTCACGCTCGGCGAGCGCTTCAGCCAGCGCGATGCGGCGCAGCGCCTGGATAACCACCTGGGCAAGGTGGTGCGCGTGGGCAAGGACGGCAGCGTGCCGAAAGACAATCCCTTCATTGGCCGCGGCGGCACGCTGCCGGAGATATGGAGCCATGGCCACCGCAACGGCCAGGGCGCCGCCATCGCGCCCGATGGGCAGTTCTGGATGACCGAGCATGGCGCCATGGGTGGCGACGAAATCAACCTGCCGCGCGCCGGCGGCAACCACGGCTGGCCGGTGGTGAGCTTTGGCGTGAACTACGACGGCACGCCCGTGGGTACGGGCCAGAGCGGCGCACCGGGCATGCAGGCGCCGCTGCATCACTGGACGCCCTCGATCGCACCTTCGGGCATGGCGTTTCTCACCAGCGACCGGTATGGCAGCGGCTGGCAAGGGGGCCTGTTCGTCGGTTCGCTCAAGTTCCGGTACCTGGCGCGCCTCACGCTCAGGGATGGCCGCGTGGTGGGCGAAGAGCGCCTGCTGCAGAACCTGAAGCGGCGCATCCGCGACGTGCGCCAGGGGCCGGATGGCTGGCTTTATGTGCTGACGGACGAAGACAAGGGGCAATTGCTGCGGATACTGCCCGCACCCATGACGAAATGACCGGCGACGGGCGTCGCCATGAAAAGTGAAGCGCGCCCCCGGATCATGCGCCGCAAGGCGCGTCACCGCCGCGCAGCGCGGTCATGCTTCATCGCGCCCTCAGAGACTGAGAGTTTTTTGGCCGTGCCCGAAAGATTCTCAGTCCCTCAGGGCAAATCGGGCTCCGGGTCGCGGTCATTGCTCGCGCGCGGGCCGATCGTGCCCAGCCTCGCCTTGAGCGACTGCGGCTGGCCAGTGATGATGGCGGCGTAGTTCACGGTATTGGCCAGCACCTTCTTGACGTAGTCGCGCGTCTCGTTGAAGGGCACGTTCTCGGCCCAGATCGCGGCCTCCAGCACCGGGCCGTTGCGCCAGCTTCTGGGGCGCCCGGGGCCTGCGTTGTAAGCGGCGGCGGCCAGCGGCATGGAGTCGTCGAAATCGTCCAGCGCCAGCTTGAGGTAGGCCGTGCCTATGGCCAGGTTGGTTTCCTTGTCGTTGAGCTGATCGGTGGTGAAACCGGCGAGGCCGATCTTCTTCGCCGTCCAGCGCGCCGTGGCGGGCATCACCTGCATCAGGCCCGAGGCGCCAACGTGCGAGCGCGCGTCCATGATGAAGCGGCTCTCCTGGCGCACCAGGCCGTAGACATAGGCCGGGGCCAGCCCGATCTCGGCCGTGCGGCGCAGCACCGCGTCGTGAAACGGCATCGGAAAGCGCTGCGCGCTGTCGATGAAGCCCTTGGTGCGCTCGCTGGTGTTGATGCAGCGGTCCCAGACCTCCTGGCTGCAGGCGAAATCGGCGGCGGCCAGCAGCTCGCGGTCGCCCATGCCGCCGCTCTGGTGCAGGTTGGTGGTGTAGTTCCATTCGCGCACGCCTTCGCCGCGCAGGCCCAGCAGGATGGCGTAGAGCGCGCGGTTGAGCCCTGGGTTGGCGCGGGCGGCGGCTTTTTCTTCAGCGGTGAGTGGCGCGGGCGCGGGCGGCGTCTGGATACGCCCGCCGATCTCTTCCATCGCCAGTTGCTCGTAAAAGCCGGTGGTGCCGGCGATGCTGGCGAACAAGGCTTCGGCCTGCGCCTTGACGTCGGCGCTCGGCTGGCCTGCCATCAGCGCACGAGCCTTCCAATAGACCCAGGTGCTTTCCTCACGCAGCGCCGGGCGCATGGCGGCGATGGCCTGGCGCACCTGCTTCCACTGGCCGGCGCGCAGCGCGGCACGCGCCTTCCAGGCCAACATCTCGCCGGGCAAATCGGCATCGCGCGTGACCTTGGCAAAGTAGGCCATCGCGTCGTCGGACAGCGACAGCGCCGCCTGCCGCCCGATCGCACCCCAGACCCAGTCGCGCTGCTCGCTGCTCAACCGCTCGGTCCAGGTATCGGACAGCAGCCGTGCCGCGCCGGTGTAATTGCTCATCGCCAGGCGCACCAGCGCCAGCGTGACGAGTTCGCTGGAATGTTCGCGCCGCGCCGCTGCAGCCGGTGCCGCCGCAGGTTTGTGCTTGCCTTTGGTCTTGCTGGCCTTGGCCTTCGCAACGGGACCGCCCAACGCGAGGTATTTGCTGGGAGCGCCGAAGGCTTCATTGAACTGCCCCAGCAGCTGCGGCGCCACCGCCTCCACGGCCGCACGCGACTGCCCCGGATGGTTGATTTCGCCCCCCAGGCGCGCCTTGCGCCAGACATCCAGCGGCTGGATGCGGCCATCGGCCAGCAGCTGCGCGGCCGCCTGGGTGCAGCCGTCGCTGCTTCTCTTCTGGGCATACCAGCGGTTCAGAACCTGATCGCCCACATCGGCGGGTGCACTGCCCCTGATTTCAGCCACCAGCAAGGCATAGCACTGGACGTTGGGGTCGTCGCGCATGCGAAAGTCCTGCAGCACATCGGAAAAACGCTGCCAGTCGCGGCGCTGTCCAAGAATCAGCAGCCAGTCGTTGCGCAGGCGGTCTTCCTGGTAGGTGCCCTTCCAGCGCTGGAAAAAAGCCTGCACTTCCTCATCGCTGGCGGACTCCAGCCGCGCCTTGAGCTCCCAATACGCCGCCCAGGCCTCAAGCGGGCTGCCCGCCGCCTGCGGCAAAAGCTGCGCCAGCTGCGCGCGGTCGCCCTTGCGATAGGCCTTCTGCATCTGCAGCAGCGCCTCGTCACTGGCGTTTTGCGCCTGCGCGGGCATTGCCGCCATCACCACCAGGGCCGCGATCAGCGGTGTCAGAATGCGCAGGGTCTTCATGGGAGAGGAATTATCGGATGGACAAGCAAGCCCTGCGCCGGAAACTGGTGGCCGAGCGCCAATCCCTGCCCGACCGCCTGCAGCGCGCCGACGCGCTGCAGCAGGTGATGCGCTTCTGGCTGGTGGGGCGCAGCGACACGCTGATTGGCGCCTACTGGCCGATCAAGGGCGAGTTCGATCCGCTGCCCGCGCTGCACCGCTGGAAGGAAGATGGCGAGCTGATGGAGGAGCCCCAGCGCAGGCGCATAGCCCTGCCGGTGATCGACAAGGCCACCAAGACGCTGAGCTTTCACGCCTGGTACCCGGGCTGCCCGATGGAAGAAGACGCCTATGGCATCCCCAAGCCCAAGGACACCGAGGTGCTGCACCCCACGCTGCTGTTCGTGCCCTGCGTGGGCTACGGCGCGGGCGGCTACCGCCTGGGCTATGGCGGCGGCTTTTACGACCGCACGCTGGCCGCGCTGCGGCCGCGCCCCTTCACCGTGGGGCTGGGATACACGCAAGGCCATGTCGATGATTTCGAGCCCGAGCCGCACGACGAGCCGCTTGACGCCATCTTCAACGACAACGGCATCGTCTGGCCGTATTGAGTCAATGAAGGAAAACCATGCTGCAGTTCCATACCGGCAACAAGAACTATTCCTCCTGGTCCATGCGCGTGGGCGTGCTGCTGGCGCAGGCGCAGATCCCGCACGAGGAAACCGTGCTGCGCATGGACGGCTTCGGGCCGGATTCCGAATTCAAGCAGCGCCTGCGCGCCATCAGCCCCACGGGCAAGGTGCCGCTGCTGATCGACGGCGACACCACGGTCTGGGATTCGCTGGCCATCGTCGAATACCTGGCCGAGCGCTTTCCCGAAAAACACCTCTGGCCCCAGGACGGCAGCGCGCGCGCCCGCGCCCGCAGCGTGGTGGCCGAGCTGCACAGCGGCTTTGGCGCGCTGCGCCAGCACTGCTCGATGAGCATAGAAGCGCAGCTGCCCGACGTGGGCGCCATCATCTGGCGCGACCAGCCGACCGTGCGCGCCGATGTGCAGCGCGCCGTGGACCTCATCACCGAGCTGCTGGCCACCTATGGCGGGCCGATGCTGTTTGGCGCCTTCTCGATCGCCGATGCCTGGTACGCACCCATGTGCATGCGCTTTGCCACCTACGCCCTGCCGCTGCCCCGGCAGGTGCAGGACTATGTGCAGCGCGTGCAGGCGCTGCCGGGCGTGAAGGCCTGGGTGGATGCGGCGCACGCCGAGCAGGATTTTCTGGCGTTCATGGAGCCGTACCGGTTGCGGCGGTAGCACGGTCGGGATGTAGCACACATGCGCTACATTTGGCTCAATTCCTTTGGAGGCAGCCATGTCTACCACCACGATTCGCCTTGAAGACACGCTCAAAGAGCGCATCAACACCGCCGCCGGGCAAGCAGGGAAAACGGCGCACGCCTTCATCCTCGAAGCCTTGGAGCGTCGGGTGAATCAGGTCGAGCAGGACAACGCCTTCGAGGCACTGGCCGAAGAGCGCTGGGCACGCATCCGAGCCACCGGCAAGACGGTGGACTGGGAAGAAGCCAAGACCTGGATCACTGCGCGTGCCAACGGAACGCCCGCACCCAAACCCGGCGCACATTGAATGCCGCAGCTGGAGCTTGCCCCGGAAGTCCTGGACGATTTCGACCGTTTTTTCAACCACATCGCCCGCTACGACCCGCAGAGTGCGCCCGAGCGTATCGGTGCGATCGTGCAGGCCCTGCAAGTCCTCACCCATAGCCCACTGATCGGACGGCCTGCGCGTGGTGGCCTGCGTGAACTGGTGATTGGCCACGGTACACGAGGCTATGTGGCGCTGTACCGCTTCGTCCCCCCACTGGATACCGCGTTTGTCCTGGCCATACGTCACCAGAGCGAAGCTGGGTTCAGCCACCCCTAAACTCGAAAGCATGCAGATCTACCAAGTCGGCGGCGCCGTGCGCGACAGGCTCCTGGGCCGCGCGGTGCACGACCGCGACTGGGTGGTCGTCGGCAGCACACCTGAAGAGATGGCCGCCGCCGGTTACCAGCCCGTGGGGCGCGACTTTCCGGTCTTTCTGCATCCGCAGACGCACGAGGAATACGCGCTGGCGCGCACCGAGCGCAAAAGCGGACGCGGCTACCACGGCTTCGTGGTGCATGCCAGTCCCGATGTCACGCTGGAAGAAGACCTGGCGCGGCGCGATCTCACCATCAATGCGATAGCTGCAAACGCAGAATGGACGGGTACTGGGGCCGTATTTGACCCGTATAACGGCGTGGCCGATCTGCACGCCCGCGTGCTGCGCCATGTGAGCCCGGCATTTGCCGAAGACCCGGTGCGCATCCTGCGCGTGGCGCGCTTTGCGGCGCGCTTCACTGATTTTTCCGTCGCGCCCGAAACGCTGGCGCTGATGCGCCAGATGGTGGACAACGGCGAGATCGATCACCTGGTGCCCGAGCGCGTCTGGCAGGAACTCGCGCGCGGGCTGATGGAGGCCAGGCCGTCCCGCATGCTGCAGGTGCTGCGCGAGTGCGGCGCGCTGGCCGTGCTGCTGCCCGAGGTTGAGCGCCTCTGGGGCGTACCGCAGCGCGCCGACTACCACCCTGAGGTGGACACCGGCGTGCACCTGCTGCTGGTGCTGGACATGGCCGCGCACCTGCAGACCAAGCTTGCCGTGCGCTTTGCCTGCCTCACGCACGACCTGGGCAAGGGCACCACGCCCGCGCACATCCTGCCGCGCCACCTGGGCCACGAAGGGCGCAGCGCCGCGCTGCTGCAGGATGTGTGCGAGCGCCTGCGCGTGCCCACCGATTGCCGCGAAACCGCCGACGTGGTGGCGCGCGAGCACGGCAACATCCATCGCAGCGAGAGCCTGAATGCCGACGCCATCCTGCGCCTGCTGGAGCGCTGCGACGCGCTGCGCCAGAGCGCGCGCTTTGTCGACGTGCTGCTGGCCTGCGAATGCGATGCGCGCGGGCGCGGCGGCCTGCAGGATTCGCCCTACCCGCAGCGCCCGCGCCTGGCGGCGGCACTGCAGGTGGTGCAGCAGGTGGCCACCGCGCCGATTGCCGCGCAGGCCGCCGCCAGCGGGGCACGCGGCCCGCAGGTGGGCGACGCCATCCGCCGCGCGCGGGTGCAGGCGCTGCAGCAGTGGCTGAACGACCCAGCGGCAGCGGAACCTTCCTGAGCGCCTTCCCGGCGCATCGGCAAGCGGGTAAAGTGGTATGACCAGTTGACCCCCATAAAGTCGACCCAGTGAGTCTCAAGTTGTGGGAGCGGCTTCAGCCGCGAATACCGCCGTTCGCGGCTGAAGCCGCTCCCACGGCCAGTACAAACTTCACAGGGCCGAATCCATCGGCGGTCACTGATCCAAGGAGTGCGATCATGCCCGTTGCGGATCTGGTGGTGCAGCGGCTGGAGGCCCTGATCACCGATGGAATACTCAAACCCGGCCAGGCCCTGCCTTCGGAGCGCAGCCTGTCGGCGCGGCTCAATGCGTCACGCGCAGCCATACGCGAAGGACTGCGCGCCCTGCGTGCGCGCGGTCTGATCGAGACCGTCCACGGGCGCGGCTCCATCGTGGCCAGCCTGGTGAAAAAAGCCGAGCTGCCGCCGTTGATGCGCCAGCTGCAGTCGCGCCCCGAGACGCTGTACGACCTCTTCGAGGTGCGCCAGATGCTGGAGGCCGAATCCGCCCGCCTGGCCGCCCTGCGCGGCACCCCGGCGGATTTCGCGCGCATCACGCGCCGCTACGAAGAAATGCAAACGCCGCGCAGCCCGGCCACCAGCGCCGCCACGCTGGCCCAGCGCGACCACGCGTTTCACGCAGCAATCTGCGCGGCCTCGCACAACCCGGTGCTGGTGCACACGCTGAGTTCTCTCGCCGATCTGCTGCTGACCTCGGTCTTCGCATCCGTCAACAACCTCTACCACCGCGAGGAGGACATGCGCGTGATCGACCGTCAGCATGCGCGGCTCTACAAGGCCATCCTGGCGCGCGATTCCGAGCAGGCCAGGCGGCTGGCTGGCGCGCATATCGATACGGTGATCGCCTGCCTGCGCGAGATAGAAGCGTCTGAGCACCCGCTTGTGGTGGATGCGCTGCCCACGGCGCCCTGAATGGCACTTCCGCGGCCGATGCGGTAACTGGTCATACCACTGCCCAAGGCTATCGACACCGCTCCGCACATGACCAACAATCAGGCGCGTCTTGCTGAACGGGGGCGCGAAACCCATGCGCCCACAAAACCACTCCCCTTCATGACAGCCACCACCCCCGACCACCGCGCCGCACGCCAGGCAGAGATCGTGCAAGCCCTGCTCAATTGCGTGCCCGCGCATGCCCTGCTCTGGAACGCCGAGGACACCACGCCGTATGAGTGCGACGGCCTCACCGCCTACCGCCAGCGCCCGCTGGTCGTCTGCCTGCCCGAGACCGAAGACCAGGTGCAGGCGGTGCTGCGCGCCTGCCATCGCCTGGCCGTGCCGGTGGTGGCGCGCGGCGCGGGCACCGGGCTCTCGGGCGGCGCGCTGCCGCATGCGATGGGCGTGACGCTGTCGCTGGCCAAGTTCAACCGCATCCTGCAGATCGATCCGCTGGCCCGCACCACCCGCGTGCAGTGCGGCGTGAGGAACCTCGCGATCAGCGAAGCCGCCGCCGCGCACGGCCTGTACTACGCGCCCGACCCCAGCAGCCAGATCGCCTGCACCATAGGCGGCAACATCGCCGAGAACTCCGGCGGCGTGCACTGCCTGAAATACGGCCTGACCTTGCACAACGTGCTGCGCGTGCGCGGCTTCACGGTGGCGGGCGAGCCGGTGGAGTTCGGCTCGGAGGCGCTCGACACCCCCGGCTACGACCTGCTGGCCGCCGTGATCGGCAGCGAAGGCATGCTCGCCGTCACGCTCGAAGCCACGGTGCGCCTGATCCCCAAGCCGCAGCTGGCGCGCTGCATCATGGCCAGCTTCGCCGACGTGCGCCACGCGGGCGAGGCGGTGGCCGCGGTGATCGCCGCCGGCATCATCCCCGCCGGGCTGGAGATGATGGACAAGCCCATGACCGCCGCAGTCGAGGACTTCGTGCACGCCGGCTACGACCTCGATGCCGCCGCCATCCTGCTATGCGAAAGCGACGGCACGCCCGAAGAGGTGGAAGAGGAAATCGGCCGCATGTCGCAGGTGCTGACTGCGGCTGGCGCTACGAAAATTGCAGTCAGCAACTCCGAGCAGGAGCGCCTGACTTTCTGGAGCGGGCGCAAGAACGCCTTCCCGGCGAGCGGGCGCATCAGCCCGGACTACATGTGCATGGATTCGACCATCCCGAGGAAGCGCCTGGCCGACATCCTGCTGGCGATCGCCGAGATGGAGAAAAAATACCGCCTGCGCTGCGTCAACGTGTTCCACGCGGGCGACGGCAACCTGCACCCGCTGATCCTGTTCGATGCCAACGATGCCGACGAGCTGCACCGCTGCGAGCTGTTTGGCGCCGACATTCTGGAAACCAGCGTCGCCATGGGCGGCACCGTGACCGGCGAGCACGGCGTGGGCGTGGAAAAGCTCAACTCCATGTGCGTGCAATTTTCCGCCGAGGAAAACGCGCAGATGCTGGCGCTGAAAAACGCCTTCGATCCCAGCGGCCACCTGAATCCGGGCAAGGTCATCCCCACCCTCAACCGCTGCGCCGAGTACGGCAAGATGCTGGTGCGCGCGGGCAGGATTGCGCACCCCGAGCTGGAGCGCTTCTGACCATGAACCCGCTTCAGACCCTCACCGAACAGGTGCGCGCCGCCCACGCCGCTCGCCAGCCGCTGGCCATCCGGGGCGGCGCCACCAAGGCCTTTCATCCCCAGGCCGCGGGCCTTGCGGGCGAGCCGCTCGATATGCGCCCGCTCTCGGGCATCCTGAGCCACGAGCCTACCGAGCTGGTCATCACCGCGCTGGCGGGCACGCCGCTGGCCGAGATGGAGGCGGCGCTGGCCGAACATGGCCAATACCTGCCGTTCGAGCCGCCGCAGTTCGGCGCGGGTGGCACAGGTGGCGGCACGTTGGGCGGCACCTTGGGCGGCATGGTGGCGGCAGGACTTTCTGGCCCTGCGCGCGCCAGCGTCGGCGCGGTGCGCGACTACGTGCTGGGCATGGAAATCCTCAACGGCCAGGGCCAGTTGCTGCGCTTTGGCGGGCAGGTGATGAAGAACGTCGCGGGCTACGACGTCGCGCGCCTCATGGCGGGCAGCTGGGGGCAGCTCGGGGTGATTACCGAAGTCAGCCTGAAAGTGCTGCCGCTGCCCGTGCTGGAAGCCACGCTGCGTTTTGAATGCACGCAAGACCAGGCGCTGCAGCGCCTGAACCAATGGGGCGGGCAGCCGCTGCCGCTGAACGCCAGTTGCTGGGTGCAGGCCAATGGGCAGGAACTGCTCTACGTTCGCCTGCGCGGTGCCCAGGCTGCCGTGCAAGCCGCCTGCCAACGCATGGGCGGAGAGCGCCTTGCCGATGTGACGGATGACTGGGTCGCCTGCCGCGACCAGCGTCTGCCCTGGTTTGCCAACCGCGCCGCAGACCACGCGCTGTGGCGGCTTTCCGTGCCGCAGACCGCGCCGGCGCTCGCCCTGCCCACGGGCATAGCCGCCCCGCTGGTGGAATGGCATGGCGGCCTGCGCTGGGTGCAGGCGCCGCTGGCGGCCGGTGACGCACTGCGCGCCGCCGCGCGCCAGGCCGGAGGAGATGCCACTGTTTTCATAGCTGCTGCCGCAGATGCAGCAAGCGCAAACGCCGAATTTGGCATTGAAAATCCGGCGCTTCAAGCCATTCACCAACGCCTGAAACAAGCTTTCGACCCGGCAGGCATCTTGAACACTGGGAGGGCCTGAGCCATGCAAACCCATCTCTCCCCGGAATTCGCCGGCACGCCCGACGGCATCGAGGCCGAAGCCATTCTGCGCAAATGCGTGCACTGCGGCTTCTGCACCGCCACCTGCCCCACCTACCAGCTGCTGGGCGACGAGCTCGACGGCCCGCGCGGGCGCATCTACCTGATGAAGCAGGTGCTCGAAGGCCAGGAAGTCACGCGCAGGACGCAGTTGCACCTGGACCGGTGCCTGACCTGTCGCAACTGCGAGACCACCTGCCCCAGCGGCGTGGAATACGGCAAGCTGCTTGATATCGGCCGGCGCGTGGTCGAAGAAAAAGTCACCCGCCCACCGGTGGAAAAGGCCGTGCGCTGGGCGCTGGCGCAGGGCCTGCCCTCGCCGCTGTTCGGCCCCGCGATGAAGCTGGGGCAAAGTGTGCGCGGCCTGTTGCCGCAGCGCCTGAAGGAAAAGGTGCCCCCGCGCCAAAGCGCCGGACACTGGCCCACCACGGTGCATGCGCGCAAGGTGCTGCTGCTGGCCGGCTGCGTGCAACCCACGATGGCGCCCAACATCAACGGCGCCACCGCGCGCGTGCTCGATGCCGCCGGCATCCAGACCCTGATCGCGCCCAAGGCCGGTTGCTGCGGCGCGGTGAAATTCCACCTCAACGACCAGCGCGGCGGCAAGGACGAGATGCGCACCAACATCGACGCCTGGCTGCCGATGCTCGAAAGCGGCGAGGTCGAATGCATCGTGATGAATGCCTCGGGCTGCGGCGTCACCGTCAAGGAGTACGGACACGCCTTGCAGCACGATCCGGAGTACGCTGACAAGGCCGCAAAAATCAGCGCCGCCACGCGCGATCTGTCTGAGCTGCTGCCCGACCTGGTGCCGCAGCTCAAGGACAAGGTCAAACCGCAGGCCGCGCCCATGGCCTGGCACCCGCCCTGCACGCTGCAGCACGGCCAGCAGCTGCGCGGTGGCGTGGAAAAGGGGCTGAAGGAGCTCGGGTTTGAACTGCGCCTGGCGGCCTGCGAATCGCATTTGTGCTGCGGCTCGGCCGGCACCTACTCGGTGCTGAACCCCGAGCTCTCGCACCAGCTGCGCGACCGCAAGATCGCCAACCTGGAGGCCGCCTTCCCCGACGCCCCCGCCCAGGCCATCCTCTCGGCCAACATCGGCTGCATCACGCATCTGCAGAACGGCACCCAGACGCCGGTGCGCCACTGGATAGAGATGCTGGACGAAGCATTGCGATAGGCAACATGCACGGCATCCAGCCGTGCTGTATGTCTTCTGCTGCAGACGTAAAAATGGCGACCCTCAGGTCGCCATTTTTGTGGATTCGGCTATGCCTGCTCAGGCCATCGCCCCTGCCGTGCTGCGCGGGTTGTTCAGGTCGTTGTTGATCACCTGCTGCTCCTGCGCCGTCAGCTGCGGGCCGTCGGTGGTCACGCGGCTGTCGTCGATGCGGAACCTGGCGATGATGGGCTTGAGCTCTTCCTTCTGGTGCTTCTCGCTGTAGCCGTTGAACAGGTGGCCGATCAGGCCGCGGCGCAGGTCGGAGGTGCCCATGAACCAGTCGGCGATCGGGAAGGACAGGTTCATGTTGTACTTCATCATGATGCCGAAGTTGTGGTGCAGGATGTGGTGGCGGCGGATGGTGTTGATGAAGGGCATGTGGCGCACGAACCAGTTCTCGTGCACGTGGCAGCAGTAGTGGAAGGTCTCGTACGTCAGGTAATAACCCATCATGGTCATCGCCACGATGAAGCCGGCGTTGGCGTTGAAGATCAGCGAGGCAAGGTAGCCCAGGCCCACGCCGCCTATGCCCACCACCGTCAGCACGCGCCACGGGAAGAACACGATGCGCCATTCGCGCGTGGTATCCATGGTGGGCTCGGCGTCGGTGAAGTACTGGTGGTGCTCGCGGGTGTGGCGCTCGTAGATGGCGCGCAGCGCGTACACGTCGATGCGGCGGTGCATCACGTGCATGTGCATGAACCACTCGACGAAGTTGCCGAACAGGAACACCGGGATCATCAGCAGCCATTCCCAGCGCGCGTTCTCGATATGGGAGAGGCACCACCAGATGCCGGCAATGCCCACGCCGTAGGTCACGGCCAGGTGCAGGATGCCGTTGTACAGCGGGCTGATGTTGGATTTGTACTTCTCGCGAAACTTGCGCTGACGCTCGGTCATCACGCGGTTGTACAAGGGGCTGTTTTCCGTGGAAGCGCTGGGGCTTGCTATCGACACGATGGACTCCTGAAGTGACGGTGTTGATATGTGACTAATATATTAGTTCATCGACCGGAAAGATATCATGGTTTTCCCTAGGTTGCCTGCGAAGCGGTTCAGGCGTCGCCGCTCAAGCGCCCCGCATAGGCCTTCAGGACGATCCGGCGGTAGGCGGCCGGCACGTCCGCCACCGGGAAAGCCTTGGCCAGGCGCACGACGTCCAGTCCATCCTTGACCATGGTCTCCAGCGCGTCCTCGGCAATGCCGAAGGCCTTCAGGTCCGTCGGAATGCCCAGCTGTCCGACCCATTCGCGCACGCGAACCGGCACCGCGCGGCTGGCCGCGGCGGCGTCCATGGTTCCCAGGCCCAGCACCTCGGCCAGTTCCGCAAATTCCCGCGGCCGAACCGCGGCGATTTCATCGAGCACATAGGGCAGCATCACGGCGTTGGTGCTGCCGTGGCTCTTGTGCGTCTGCGCGGCGACGGCGTAGGCCAGACCGTGCACCGCGTTCAACCCCGCGCTGCCGTAGGACAGCGCGGCATACAGGCTGGCGCAGGCCATCGCGTCGCGCCCTTCCTTGAGGCTGCCGTCCAGATACACCGGCACCATCCAGCGCGCGCACAGCCGCATGGATTCGCGCGCGAACAGCATGGTGAGCGCCGAGCGGCCGCTGTAGCCCGGATCCGGGTGGCCCTGGCGGTCGTAGAGCGCGCTGTCCAGCGTCAGAAAGGATTCGATCGCGTGCGTGAAGGCATCGATGCCGGCATCGGCCGTCACGCGCGGCGGGCAGCTGTAGGTGAATTCGGGATCGACCAGCGCGATCTGCGGGCGCAGCGCGTTGTCCATCACGGCGATCTTGGTGGCGTTCTCGGGGTCGATCAGGATCGCGCCCGGCGTGGCCTCCGAGCCCGTGCCCGCGGTGGTCGGCAGCGCCACCAGCGGCAGCGGCCGCGCGCCACCGATGTCGCCGACGAAGGCCTTGACCGGCTTGCCATCCGGCAGCGTCAGGCACAGCGCCTTGGCCAGGTCGATGTTGCTGCCGCCGCCCAGGGCGATCACATGGTCTATCACCCGCCCTTCAGCCTTGCGGCGCACGCTGGCCGTGGCTTCGTCGCACAGCACGGTGCTGGGGTCTGGCGCGCCGCCGTCAAAGACGATGACGTCGATCTTGCGCGCCCGGGCCGCCTCCACATAGTCGCGCACCCAGGGCGTGTTCTGGGTGAAGAAGCGGTCGGTGACCAGCACGCCGCAGCGCCAGCCCAGGCGCTGTACCAGCGCCGGCAATTGTGCACGCGTGCCGCGGCCCATCACCAGGCGGGCGGGGGCGCAGAAATGGATCAGATCTTCGGTTCTCATGGGATGTCTCGTTTCAGTTCAGTGAAAAAACCACGCGCCACGGCGGCAATCGGGTCGGCATGGCTGGACGGAATGCCGTGGCCACCGTCCTCCAGGGTCAGCAGGCGCGCCGCCGGCAGCGATTGCGCCAGCTGCACCGCGTGGGCCCAGGGTGAATCGGCGTCCTGCCGGCCGTGGATCACCAGCGCGGGAATGGAAATATCTTTCAGGTGCGGGCGCTGGTCGGTGGCGCGGATGGCGGTCCAGGTGGCAGCCACCGCTTCCCGGTCGGCCGCCACGCGCAGGCCGAGGGCTTCTTCCCGCGCCGAAATCTCCGCCAGCAGCGCCCCGGGTTCGCTGGCCTTGAACCACGGCGCCTCGCACAGCGCTGGCGTACCCGAGAGCAGCAGCAGACCCGCGGGGCGCGGGCCGGCGTCGCGGATCAGGTATTGCAGCGCGACGGATACGCCCATGCTCCAGCCCGCCAGCACCCAGGGCACTCCGGGCGGCACATGCCGCGCCACGACGGCGCGCACGTCCCCGGCATATGGGTCCAGCGCATAGTCGGCCGTGCCCCGCCCGCGCGGCGCGGCACCGCGCCCGCGCAGATTGGGCAACACCCAGCGCGCGGCATCCGCCAGACGCGTAGCCACCGGCACCCACGAATCACGCGTCCCCTGAATGCCATGCAGCGCCACCACCCGGAGCAGGCCATCGCCGAGCTCCACCACATCGCCTGCGCGATCAGGGGCCGCGCTCAGCATGGTGTCCCCGCCAGCCAGCCGCTACGATACTGATATACCAATCGTTTCATGAGTCTTCTTTCATGCCAAGAAATGCAACGACCAAAAGCACCGCGCCCAGGAACACCGGGAAGGGCGCGGAGAAAGGCGCGGAGCGCCCGGTGCCCGGCTTCAAGGCGCTGGAGCCGCGCGCCCGCCTGACCGATCTGGCCTACGAGACGCTGGAAGAAGCCATCGTCACGCTCAAGCTGCCGCCCGGCACGGCGATCTCCGAGCAAACCCTGGCCGACATGACCGGCATAGGCCGCACACCGGTCCGCGAAGCGATTCAGCGCCTGGCGCGCGAGCACCTCATCATCATCCTGCCGCAGCGCGGCCTGCTCATCACCGATGTCGTGGTGAGCAGGCAACTGCTGGTGCTCGAAACCCGGCGCGAGCTCGAACGCCTGATCTGCGTGAGCGCCGCCAAACGCGCCACGCCGGCGCAGCGCCAGCGCTTTGTCGAGCTGGCCGAGGAATTCCGGCGCCTGGCGCAGCACGAGGATTCGGACGCCTTCATGCAGGCCGACCGGGACTTCAACGAAGAGTGCCTCGCCGCCGCCCGCAACCCCTTCACCGAAGGCGCGATGCGCAGCCTGCACGGGCTCTCGCGGCGCTTCTGGTTCATCCATTACAAGCAGTCGCCCGACCTGCCGAAAATGGCCGAGCTGCACGCCAGCGTGTCCGACGCGATCGCCCGCGCGGACGTGCAGGGCGCGGGGCAAGGCCTGGACCGGCTGATCGATTTCATCGAGCAATACACCCGCTCGGCCGTGCTGCCTGACGGCTGAATGCCAAAGGCGCCAGCACAGTGGCGCCTTTGAATCCGGGCTTGTCGCTGGCCGGCGAATGCCGGCCACCGGGTCTGGCATCAATGCGAGACCTCCTCCAGCGAGCGCCCCTTGGTTTCCACGCCCAGCAACAGCACCACCAGCGCCGCGGCCACGAAGCAGGCCGCCCCCAGCGAGAAGACACCCACCTGACCGGCCACCGGCAGCACCAGCCCGACCACATAGGGGCCAATCAGCGAACCGATGCGGCCGATGGACGAGGCAAAACCCGCTCCCGTGGCGCGCGAACGCGTCGGATAGAGCTCCGGCGTGTAGGCGTAGAGCACCGACCACATGCCGAACATGAAGAACTGCATGCACAGACCGGCACCGATCAGTTGCGACACCGGCGCCTGCGTGGCCGCCGACTGGCCGTAGAAATACGCCGCTGCCGCGCTGCCCAGCAGCATCAGCATGCAGGTGCTCTTGCGGCCCCAGCGCTCGACCAGCCAGGCCGCGCAGATGAAGCCCGGAATGCCCGCCAGCGAGATGTAGACCGTGTAGAGCACCGACTTGGTGACTTCATAGCCCGCCTGCTGCAGCAGCGCGCCCAGCCAGGAGGTGAGACCGTAGTAGCCCAGCAGCGCCAGGAACCAGAGCGACCACAGCATGATGGTGCGCTTGGCGTAGATGCCCTTGAAAAGCTCTCCCACCAGGCTGCCGCGCGTCTGGTACTGCGACACGGCGACGGCGCGGCGCGGCGCGGGCAGGCTGCGCAGGCCGGCGGACTGCATCACCTTGGTTTCCATGTGCGACATCACGCGCTCGGCATCCGCATGGCGGCCAGCGTCTTCCAGCCAGCGCGCCGATTCGGGCACCAGGCGGCGCACCACCAGCACGAACACCGCGGGCACGGCCAGCGCGATGAAAATGCCGCGCCAGCCGATATGGCCGAGCGACAGGTAGGCGATCACGCCGGCGACGATGAAGCCCAGCGGCCAGAAGCCTTCCAGAATCGCGACGTAGCGGCCGCGCTTGTCGGCCGGAACGATCTCCGAGACCATCGCAAGACCGATGGGAAACTCCATGCCCATGCCAAAGCCCAGCAGCACGCGCCAGCCCATCAGCTCATCGACGTTGGCCGCATAGCCGCACATCAGGCTGCCGACGCCCCAGAAAATCATGCTGACCTGGAACACCGGGCGGCGGCCGAACTTGTCCGCCAGCATGCCGGCCACCGCCGCACCGAGGAACATGCCCAGAAAGCTGGAGCTGGCCAGCATGCCGGTCTGCGCCGCCGTCAGGCCGAACTCGGCCTTGATGGTGCCGAGCATGAAGGTCATGATGCCCAGGTCGATCGAATCGAACAGCCAGGCCGTGGCAATGATGGCGAACAGCATGCGCTGGTAGCCGGTCATGGGCAGGCGCTCAAGCCGGCCGCTGACGTTGACGCCCGCCGCTGCATGGGCGGCGGCCTGCGACGGTGATGCCCCACCATATTGGGGGATATCTTTCGCCAAGGTATTCATGGGAATGGGTCCTCTAGATAGAAAAGGGGGCGGAAAATTCTAATACGCGGCTGAAATATTAGTTGTGTTACAGTTCTTTGAACATAGGTATTGTCCCTAATCAAATGAGGGCGAATGACCGCAAAACCCTTCTTGCGCAACAGGGTCGTTTCTGCTAGGAAGGCGCAACACAGCGGGCAGGATTGCTATAGTTGATTCCCGCCTTCTCCTGTCCAACGCCCACGCAGCCTGCCTCCATGACCATGACCGCGACCCCATCCACCCCCTCGCAACCTCTCGGCGGCGTACGCGTCGTCGAGTTCTGCTCCACCGCCGCCGGGCCGTTTTCCGCCATGCTGCTGGCCGACATGGGCGCCGATGTCGTCAAGATCGAACCCCCCGCCGGCGACGGGCTGCGCCAGTGGCCGCCGCTGACCGACGGCTTCAGCGAGAACTTCGCTTCGCTCAACCGCAACAAGCGCTCTGCGGTGCTGGACTTGAAAAACCCGCAGGATCTAGCATTGGCCAGGCAGTTGATCCTGGAATCCGACGTGGTGCTGGAGAACAACCGCCCCGGTGTGATGGCGCGCCTCGGACTGGGCTATGAGGCGCTGTCGGCCGAAAAACCCGCGCTTGTCTACTGCTCGATTTCCGCCTACGGCCAGAGCGGACCGCGCTCCGGCGAAGGCGGCTATGACCTCACGGTCCAGGCCGCATCGGGCGTGATGAGCGTCACCGGCGACGCCGATGGCGCGCCCGCCAAATGCGGCGTGCCGATTGCGGATTTTTCCTCCGGGCTCTACGCCTCGTTTGCGATCGCCGCGCTGCTGGTGCAGGTGCGCGCCGGCGGCCGGGGCGCGCATATCGACGTGCCCATGTTCGGCTGCACCCTGGGTGTGGCGGCGCTGCAGACCAGTGAATTCTTCGGCAACGGCAAGAGCCCCGGACGCCTGGGCTCGGCACACCCCAGGAACGCCCCTTACCAGGCCTTTCAGGCGCAGGATGGCTATTTTGCGATCGCCGCGGGCAACCACAAGCTGTGGCTCTCGGTGCTGGAAGTCGTCGGCCTGCCGGAGCTGGCTCAGGACGCGCGCTTTCTCACCACGACCGACCGCGCAAAGCACCAGGGAGCGCTCAAGGAGCTTCTGGAAACCGCCTTCACGCGCCAGCCGGTCGAGCACTGGATCGCGGCCTTCAATGCCGCCGGCGTGCCGCACTCGCGCATCAACGATTACGCCGCGGCGCTCGCCGATCCGCAGACCGGGCACATGGGCTGGATCCAGCCGCTCACGCTGCCGGGCGGACACGAGACGCGCACCTTTGCCTCTCCCCTGCGCCTGAACGGCCAAGGCTTTGCCATCCGCCGCCGCCCACCCGCCCTGGGCGAACACACCGAGGAAATCCGCGCCGCCCTGGCGCACCAGAGAACGCACCAAGGAAATCACCATGGCCAATGACCAACGGCTGCTGGGTTTCGTCGCCGCGATGACACGGCTCGTCCAGGCAACCAGCGACGAAGACGCGCTGATCGCTGGCGCCACGCCGCTGATGCGCGACCTGGTCACGCACGACGACTGGCTGCCCGACGCCATGGCCGCATCGCATCCGCAGTACTACCAGCAGCACTTGCTGTACGGCGATCCGCTGGACCGTTTCTCGCTCGTGAGCTTTGTCTGGGGCCCGGGGCAGAAAACGCCGGTGCACGACCACACGGTGTGGGGCATCATCGGCATGCTGCGCGGCGCGGAAAATGGCCAGCGCTTTGCGCCGGATGCGCAGGGCCACTGGAAGCCCACTGGCGAGCGCGCCACGCTGCAACCTGGCGATCTGGACATCGTCTCGCCGGCGCGCGGCGACGTCCATGAAGTGTCCAATGCGATTGACGACAGCGTCTCGATCAGCATCCACCTCTACGGCGGCAATATCGGGCGCGTGGCCCGCCATGCCTATGTGCCCGGCACGAGCACGGTGAAAACCTTTGTCTCGGGCTATTCCAACCTGCTCGCGCCCAACCTCTGGCCCAGGCCTGCCGCATGAGTGCGCCCGAGCTGCTCATCGCGCGCGAAGGCGCGCTGCTGCACCTGCGGCTGAACCGCCCGGACAAGGGCAATGCGTTGTCCGCCCAGCTGGTGGCAGCGCTGCAGGCGGCGCTGGACGATGCCGCCCAGGACGGCGGTCTGCGCCTGCTGGTGCTCTCGGGCGCGGGCAAGCACTTCTGCACCGGTTTCGATCTTTCCAACCTCGATGCGGAAACCGACGAAACCCTGCTTGCACGCTTTACTCGCGTGGAGTGGATGCTCCAGACCTTGAACCGCCTGCCCTGCGCCACGCTGGCCCTGGCACACGGCCGCACCATGGGCGCCGGCGCCGATCTGTTCGCCGCCTGCAGCGAGCGCTGGATCGTCGGCGATGCAAGCTTTGCCTTTCCCGGCGCGGGCTTCGGCCTGGTGCTGGGCACCGCTCGGCTGGCCGACACCGTGGGCGCCGCGCAGGCCAGCCGCTGGCTGGAAGGCGGCGAGACGATCGACGCCGCCAACGCCTGCGCCAGCGGTCTTGCGCTGCACCAAGTCGATGACGCCGCACTGCCGCGGGAGCAGGACGCGCTGCTCAAGCGCGTGAGCCGGCTGGAAGCCCACACCCAGCGCGCCATCCATGCCGCCATCGGCGCCAGGCGCCGGCCCAGGGGCGACGTGGGCGACGCGCAGGATCTGGCGCGCCTCGTGGCATCGGCCGCGCGCCCCGGCCTGCAGGAACGCATCGCCGCCTACCGCGCGGCGCAGCGCGCCCGCTGAATCAACCCAGCGGTTTACCCCAGCGCTCCCCGCACCCAGCGCACGATGTCGCCCGCGCCGCGTGCCCCCGAGGTGCGCGCCAGCTCGCGCCCAGCCTGGAACACGATCATCGTCGGAATGCTCCTGATGCCATAGCGCGCAGCGATGGACTGGTGGGCCTCGGTGTCCAATTTGGCCAAACGTACCTGGGGTTCGAGCTGCTGCGCCGCCTCATGGAAGAACGGCGCCATCTGCAGGCAGGGGCCACACCAGGGCGCCCAGAAATCCACGACGACGGGAATCTGGCTGCGCGCGATGTGCTTGTCAAAACTCGCTGCGTCGAGCTGCAAGGGCTCGCCCTCGAACAGCGGACGGTGGCACTGGCCGCAATCGGGCGCGCTGGCCAGATCGTCCGCGCGGACTCGGTTGGTGGTGTGGCAATGGGGGCAGACGACGTGCAGGGATTCGCTGGTGGTCATGGCGGGTTCATTGGAAGACTCTGCCTGCCACCTGCGGCCGAAACCGGATTTTTCAACCGCTCACGCGGCGCACACCAGCCGGTCGCGCCCCTCGCGCTTGGCCTGGTACAGCGCCGCATCGGCACGGGCCACCAGCTGTTGCGCGGTTTCCCCGGGCTGGCGCATGGCAAGCCCGGCGCTCACGGTATAGCGCTGCCGCGGCGCTTCGGGTAGAGGGATGGACGTGCGTGCGCGGCCGAGCAGGCGATCGACGATGGGCTGCGCCTGCGCCATCGGGCAATCCGGCAGCAGCAGCATGAATTCCTCGCCACCCACGCGCCCGTAGCTGTCGGCGCGGCGCGTGTCGGCCTGCAGGTGGCGTGCAAAGTCGCGCAGCACCGCGTCGCCCGCAGGATGGCCCAGGCTGTCGTTGATCTGCTTGAAATGGTCCAGGTCCAGCGCCACCAGCGTCAAGGTTCCCGGCCTGGCCATGAGCCGGTCCAGTTGCTGCTGCATCCAGGCACGGTTGCTGATGCCGGTGAGTGCATCGGTTTGCGCCGCATGCAGCGCGCGGTCGCGCGTGGCGCGCAGGCTGCGCCCCTGCCGGTGCAGTTCGGTGGTGTCCATGACCGTGCACAGCATCCAGCCATTGGCCAGCGTGGTTTCCGTCAACCAGTGCCACTGGCCGTCGTGGCGGTCGCCCTCGAAGGCGCGAAACGGCTGCTTGCCACGGCGCGAGCGCGCCGATGCCAGCCAGGTCTCGAAATCCACCTCGCCGCTCACCCGCGTGCCCCGGCCGAGCGCATGGTTGGTGCGCATGATGTCCGCCCAGGTGATGCGCCCGTCCGGCTGCATGTGAAAGCGCTGCACGAAGCCCGCGTTGGCAAAGCGCAGCACGTCCCCATCATCGAAGATCGCCACCGACAGTTCGCTTTCGCGCAACAGCGTGAGCGCCATCTCGGCCAGCATCGATTCGGACATGGCCGCAGGATAGCAGAACAAATTATTACAAATACCCGGGAGAAACCCGGAACACCGCTCCGAGCCTGTTCATGGACTTTTCACAGCCACTTGACGGCGAGACTGAGCAAAAGGCTGAGCAGCACGGTGCTGGCCAATGGCACCGACCACTGCCGCCCGAAGAGCCGGATTTCGAAATCGCCCGGCAGCCGCCCCAGCCCGAGGCGGCGCAGCAGCGGCATCAGCCCGCTGATGAAAACCAGCGCCAGAAAGACGACGATGAGCCAGCGCACCATGTCGGCGACCTCACAACCGGTGCGTGCGATCGCCCTGCGCGAACCCGCGCGGCTGCCACGCAGGTCCAGGGCCGAGCGCCAGCACCTTGAACAGCTCGCCCATCTCGTGTTCCAGCATCAATTTGAGCGCTGGCGCTTTATCCACAGGTGGTAATAGCTCTAATTTTTGCAGCAATCCATTGTTCATCAGAAAATGCGCCTGGCTGGTGTAGCCCAGCACGTTCAGCCCGGCCTCCTGCGCCGCCAGCGCAATCCCGGTGAAATTGACATGCGCGGTGATGTCCTTCAGGCCCACATCCGCCAGCGGATCGGCATCCACCTGGTGCGCGCGGTGGCACACCAGCGTGCCCTGCGCGCGCTGCGGGTGGTAGTACTCGGCTTCGGGAAAGCCATAGTCGATCAGAAAGGCCGCGCCGCGCACCAGATGCCGCGCCAGCGTGCGCACAAAGCCTTCCGCCTGCGAATGGATTTCCGTCAGGTAGTCGTGATCGCCCGGCACTTGCACCGGCGGGCGCAGGTCGGTGGGGCGATCGCTCCACGCAAAGCCGTCGCCCTGCAGCACCACGCCGCGCTCATACCACACGCCATCGGTGCGCTGCAGCAGCTGCACCGGCATGGCATCCAGCACCTCGTTGCCCAGCACCACGCCCTCGATGCGCTCGGGCAGGCGCTGCGCCCACCGCACCTTGCCGGCAAACGGCGCCAGCGTCCGCTGCTGGCGCAGGCGCAGACTGCTGGAGACATCCACGATGGTGTAGCGCCGCACGCCATCGCCGAGCGCGCCCAGCACCTGCGCCGCCAGCGCGCCGCTGCCGGCGCCGAACTCCCAGATGTCATCGGTCTGCGTCGCGGCGAGCGCCTCGCGCACCTGCCCGGCCAGCACGGCGCCAAACACCGGCGAGAGCTCCGGCGCGGTGACGAAATCGCTGCCGCTTTCGGGCATCGCGCCGAATTTGCGCAGATCGTTGGCGTAGTAGCCCAGGCCGGGCGCGTACAGCGCCTGCCGCATGAAGCGGTCAAAGCCTATCCAGCCGCCCGCAGCGCGGAGGGTGGCGCGGATCTGCTGCGCCAGAAGTGCACTCAAGCTTGTCATCGTTGACCCGATTTTGCCTTGTGCACAATGGCCGGACTTGATCCATCCCATCGTGCACAGCGCCATGCCTCCACCGTCCTCCTGGGTTCTCATCACCGGCGCCGCCACCCGCCTCGGCAGGGAAATGGCCTTGGCGTTCGCACGCGCCGGCTGGGATGTGCTGTGCCACTACCGCCATTCGCGGACCGCCGCCGAGGCCACGGCCGGCGAGATCGCGGCGCTCGGCCGCCAATGCCGACTGATGACCGCCGACCTGGCCGAGCCCGATGCCGCCACCCACTTGCTGGCCCAATGCACGGCACTGATCGGCGCCGCACCGCGGTGCATCGTCAACAACGCCTCGCTGTTCGACGCGGACGATGCGACAAACGCCAACGCGCAGTCGCTGCAGCGGCACCTTGCCAGCAACACCATCACCCCGCTGCTGCTGGCCAATGCGCTGGCGGCGCAGGTACGTGCTGAATCGCATGCGGCACACGGCTGGCATTCGGTCGTGCACGTGCTTGATCAGAAGGTGCACAACCTCAACCCGGATTATTTCTCCTACACCGTGAGCAAGCTGGCGCTGGAGCGCAGCGTGGCGCTGCAGGCGCAGGCGCTGGCGCCGCAGGTGCGCGTGTGCGGCCTCTCGCCCGGGCTGATGTATCTGAGCGGGCCGCAGACGCAGGCCAATTTCGACCGCGCGAGCCGCATCAATCTGCTGCGCCAGCCGATTGACCCCGCCGACGTTGCACGCGCCGCCGTGTTCATCGCCGGGAACACCGCGCTCAGCGGCTGCACGCTGCAGGCGGACAACGGCCAGCACCTGGTGCCCCTGGCGCGCGACGTGATGTTCGCCATCGGCGAAAATCCGCAGCCATGAATTCCATGCTGCTGGCCTTTGGCGCGCTCGATGCCCGCCTGGCGACGCACTGCCGCCTGCTGAGCCTGCGCCAGCACGAGCAGCAGGTGCGCATCGGCGTGCACGCCTTCGAACGCCAGGCGCCGCAGCGCCTGTGGTTCGACGTGGACCTGTGCGTGCGCCTGGAGCAGGCCCCGGCCGCGCGCGATGACATCTCCCAGACCGTCGACTACGATTTCATCCGCCAGACGATCGCCAGCGCGGTGGGAACGCAGCACCACGAGCTGCAGGAAACGCTGTGCGACACCCTCCTCGCCGCCATGCTCCGGCGCCCCGACGTGCAGGCTGCCCGCGTTGCCACGCGCAAGCCGGACGTGTACCCGGACAGCGCATCGGTCGGCACGGAGCGCATAGGCATCAAGCCCTGGTAGACGCATCCACCACACCCCATGCCCACACCCCAGCCCCACCAAGGCCAGCAGACCCTCACGCTCAATGGCCTGCGCTTTGACGCCAACCTCGGCATCCTCGCGCACGAACGCAACGCGCCCCAGCCGATCCGCGTGGATGCCGAGCTCAACCTCGGCACCCAGCCGCTGGCGCCGCCCGACGACGACATCCTGCACGTGCTCGACTACCGCAAAGTGCGCCAGATCATCATCGACGAATGCACCGCCGAGCACGTGAACCTGCTGGAGAGCCTGATCGGCAAGCTCGCCCGCCGCCTGCTGCTGCTGCCGGGCGTGCGCGGCGTGCGCGTGAAGATCGCGAAGCTGGAAATTTTTGATGACTGCGAAGTCGCCATTCGCGTCGAAACCGGACAGTGGTAAACCCCATGCAAGCAAGCGAATCCGTTCTCGAAACCGTCCCCTCCACCCACGACACGCGCAAGGCCGATCACGAGGCGCACAAGCTGGAGAAGCGCCTGTGCCGCGAAACCACGCGCGCCATCATCGACTACGCCATGATCGAAGAGGGCGACAAGGTCATGGTCTGCCTCTCGGGTGGCAAGGACAGCTACACGCTGCTGGACATCCTGCGCAAACTGCAGCGGCGCGCGCCGATCCGATTCAGCATCGTCGCCGTCAATCTGGACCAGAAGCAGCCGGGCTTTCCCGAACACGTGCTGCCCGAATACCTCACCCACATCGGCGTGGACTTCCACATCGAGAGCCAGGACACCTACAGCATCGTCAAGCGCCTGGTGCCCGAGGGCAAGACCACCTGCAGCGTGTGCTCGCGCCTGCGCCGCGCCATCCTCTACCGCGTGGCCAGCGAACTGGGCGCGACCAAGGTGGCGCTGGGCCACCACCGCGACGACATCGTCACCACGCTGATGCTCAACCTGTTCTACGGCGGGCGCATGAAAGGCATGCCGCCCAAGCTGGTGAGCGACGACGGCAAGCATGTGGTGATCCGCCCGCTGTGCTACGTCACCGAGAACGACACCCGGCGCTGGTCCGAAATCCAGGGTTTTCCCATCATTCCCTGCAACCTCTGCGGCAGCCAGGAAGGGCTGCAGCGCGTGGTCGTCGGCGACATGCTGCGCGAGTGGGAGAAGAAATTTCCGGGCCGCATCGAGAGCATGTTCCGCGCCATGAGCCACATCGTGCCCACGCACCTCATGGACCAGCAACTGCACGATTTCAAGGGTGCGCATGCCACTGGCATTGCCGATCCCATGGGCGACAGGGCGTTCGATCCCGAAATCCTGCCGGACCCATTGCAGCGGTAGCGCCTCGCTCAATAGTCGCGCCAGAGCAGGGCGGAAATCGTGCCTTCGTCCTGAAACACCTGCGCAACCGCGTCGATGTCCGCCACCTTCGCGTTGTTGACCACCAGCGCGTAGATCAGATCGCGCCCGCTTCGGGTGCGGATGTAACCGCCAAGGGCTTGTCCCTTGAGCAGCAGTCCGGCACCAGCGGCTTCGATGTTGGTACCGGTCTTGGCGCGCACCTGGCCGGTTGCCCCGGCGAGGCTGGCGTCGGCGGCGTAGTCCTTCACGAAGGCCAGCGAACCGTCCGTGCCCAGGATCGGCAAGGCATCGAAATAGGTGTCGAAGTGCGCGCTTTGCCGCATGCGCGCCAGAAAGATGGTGACCGCGCGCGTCAAGGCCTTGGTGTCGCCGCCGCCGCTGCCATTGAAGAACGCGTAGTCGCCGCGCTGCACGCCATACTGGTTGGCCAGATGAACCTGCTCGCGCGCCAGCGTCGCGTCCATGTTGTCCACCCCCTGCGTCTTCCCCCACAACAGCAGGCTGGTGTCGGCGCCCAGGTTGTAGCTCACCTTGAGGATCAGCTTCGCGTAGTCCGCGTAGGGCATGCCGGCGAGTTCGGCCACCTTGTCGGCTTCTGCCCAGCTGTCGCGCGGCGGGAGCAGCTGCACCGGGTTTTCCTGGACCGGCGGGGCGTCCACCACCACGCCCGCGTCGACAAGCGCCTCGATCAGCACGGTGCGCGCGTAGTTGTCCGGCCGGGTCATGCGGATGGATCGGACCAGCGGAAACCGTCCGGTGAACCGTGGCTTGAAGTCCATGGGAATGGCGCCGCTCACCCGGGTGGAGCAGCCAGGCGCGCCCATGCAGCCTGAAAATTCGGGCGTCAGCTCGAACGCCAGTTCACTGCCCGCGGCGCCGGTGCTGAGCGCGTTGTTCACGCCGAGTGCCGCGGACTTCGGGCGCCAATCCAGCGATGCCGCCTGACCGGGGGCCGTGGGGTTGATCGTGAGATCGATCATGTCGTCATTGACGAAGATCGGCCGCAGATCGAATTCCCCCCGGTAGGGGAAGGGCTGAAACAGGCGGTCGTCGACGATCACCTGGCCCGTGATGCGGGTGATGCCGGAGGCCGCCACCTGCCGCGCCAGCGACCGGTATCCCGCCAGCGGATCGGGCGGGGTCAGCACCGCATTGCCCAGGCTGTTGGCCTCGTTGTGGTCGTAATCGCTGATGGCGATCGAGCCGTCCGGGTTGGCGCGCCCGCCCATGGTCAGATCGCCGGACGCCACCAGCACCAGGTCGCCGTTCAAAACGCCACCACTGACCGCGCCTTGCCGATACACCGGCGTGTTGTAACGGTGATCGGGGCCGGTCTGATCGAGCAACTCGCCGACCGAAAAAAGCTTGCGCACGGAGCCGATGTAGAAGGCGTGGTCCGGCTGGGTGTCCAGCACCACCTTTCCCGTTTGCGCGTCCACGACGCGCAGCCCCCAGCGCGCGCCGGCGTAGCGCGCCTGGTTCATCACGGCGCGAATGTCCGCGGGCACATCGGCGTTGGGTTCACTGCTGCCGCCGCAGCCCGTGAGGGCGCCTGCCGCGATCGCGGCTGAAGTGACGAGTGCTGCGAAAGTGGGATGCTTCATGGCGAATTCCAGGTGTCCACAAAAGGCCGAAACCATCTTCATCGGCGGCGACCGGCCTGGCGGCGACGTGTGGTCCGCGCCGCTCAAGCCGTCGCACGCCACGGCGCCTGCTCAAGGCAAGTAGTTCACCGGCACGGGAAAGCTGATGTAGTTCTTGACGACTTGCGCCTCCTTCGCTTCCCGTTGCTGGTTGGGGTTGGCGCCGCCGCACCATTGGCTCGATTTGGGGTGCGGCTTGCCGCTGGCGTCGGTCACGGTGCAGGCGGCTTTATCCACGATCTGGTCGCGGTTGGTGGGGCACATTGCCGTGTCCTTGTCCGACGGGCAGACCGCGAACTTCTGGTTGACGCGGAAGGTGTAGACGTTGTCGTCCAGATCGGTGAAGCGCACCACCAGCGGGTAGCCGTCCTGGGCGCCCGACTTCACGGTGCCCACGCGGAAGCCCAGGATCTGGCTGTTGGTCGGCATCGTCACATCCTGCCGGGGGTTCTGGCATTGCGGATCGCCGGCTTGCCGATTCAGGCTGCACACCCCATAGCGTTTGATCACGGGCTTGTTCAGTTGTGTTTCATACCCTGTGGGGGGGCCGATGATCAATGAAAAACCGTCGCCGTAGTTGAACTGCTCGGGGTTTTCCAGTCCGCTGGAGCCGCCGACCGAAAACACCAGGCCGTCGCCCAGCTCACTCATGAAGCCGACGGCATCGTCGACGGAGAACCCGTAGGCGCTCATGCCCAGGTCTTTGTGCACCAGCTTGACGTAGGGGTTGAACAGCAAGTCAGGGTTGGCGGCCACGGCCGGCTGCAGGTAGTTGTATTGCAGATCGTGGATGTACATGAACTGCACCTTGGCATGGTCCCATCCCGGTATCTTCGTGTCGGCCAGCGGGTTGGCGCCGGCGCCGCAGCCTTCGTTGAACGGCACCCAGCCATAGATGTGCGTGATGGCTTGCCAATAGTCGAAGGTCGGCCGCTCGGGTTGCGTTCCCTTGCACTTGCCGCTGCGGACCAGCGCCAGGTAATCGGCGTGATTTTGCGCAAAGAACTGCTTGACCACCGTCAGGTTCTGGCGCAGATCGGGCGGGCAGTCGGTGCGGCCCGTCACGTACTTGCTCAAGTCCTCGCCGCCCCAGTCAACGCAGCTGCCCCACAGGTTCTGCATGCGCTGCACGGACTCGCCGAAGTGCAGCGATTTCTTCTCGTCATCCGTGCACTGGCCTTGAATGCATTTGAGCACCGTCAGCACGGGCGGAAAGCCCTTGGTTGCCGGCGGAATGGGCGGCGGGATGACCGGCACCTTGGCATCGGGCGACAAGGTGCCATCGCGATCGGCAAAGATGTTGTAGCCGCTGGGGATGCGCACCTGGTTCGTCTGCAACTGCTCCATGTTGTAGACCGGCCAGCCTTGACCGATGGGCGTGTTCAGGTACGAGTTCAAGGCACTTCTGAAGGCGCCCAACTCCATCGTGGAGCCGCTGTAGCCGATGTAGGGGTTGTTCCTGGGGCCGATGGCCACGGGGACGTATACCTGATCGACGTACGAGATGTTGTAGCCCACGTTTTCGGGCTTGAGCAGGCGGTCGGCCTGGCCCGGCATGATGACCGAGTCGCCGAAGGTGTATTCCGTCAATTGGGCATAGATGTTGGGCGGGGGCCCGCCGCGCAGCGAATACACCGTCATCTGGCAATCGGTGCCTTGTCCCTGACAGCTGACGCCCTCGGGGGTCGGCAGCTTGGTTTCACCCGTCTGGTTCAGGCCTTGCTTGTCGTCGGCCAGGATGACCCGCCCGCCGTTCCACCAGGTGATGTGGCCGCCATCGAGTTTCGCCGCCAGCTTGCTGTACAGCGGCAGCGTGAGCGTGACCGATGCATGGGGCGGCAGGCCGGACGCCTCGTTGACGAACAGCTTGTAGTCGTTCAGGTCGGTGTACGGGTCGTTGGTGCGCATGCACCCTTGCAACCATTGATCGACCGGTTTGGCGCCAATGGTCAGCACCGGGTAGATCGGCTTGTCCGAATTGTTGTGAATGGAAATGGTCTTGGGGCGCACCTGCACGGGGTTGCCGTTGTAGTCCTTGCACTGCACCGAGAACGCGCTGGACAGCGCCACCGAATCGATGTTGAGCGCCACCTGCTGCAACTGCAGCGGCTGCGCCGGCCCGTCGCCCAAGCTGGTGGCGGTGTAGCTCACCGTGCCAGCCGCGGCGTCGTAGCGCGGCGCGCCGAGCGTGAAGAAGTACAGCCACATCTGGCCCGTGCCGGTGCTGCCATACAGCGCGGCGTTGGGCGGGTTGCCGCCATAGCTGTCGTTCCATGTGGCGCTGAAGTCGGCCGTGGGTCGCCCTTCGTGATAGGGCCCCGGGGCGCTGGTGGCGAGCAGGGTGGTGTCCGCCACGCCGCTCAGCACCAGTTGGTACTGGCCGCTCGGCCCATCGGGGCTGATCGACACGCTGTCGGCATGCTGCAGGTAGAACGCCGAACCCTGGCCGCCCGATGCATTGTTCAGCACCTGCAGGAACAGCTTGCGCAGGCTCAGCGGCTGGCCGTCGGTGGGCGCCGAGTTGGCGAAGACCGTGACCGGCACGCGCAACTGCCGTGCCTTGGCATCGTAGACCGGGCGCCCGAGGCTGGCGTAGAGGGCCTGCAGGTCGGCGCTGCCGGCTTGCTGAAAGTGCAGCGTGGCGTGCGGGTCGATCGCGCCATAGGCCTGCGTCCAGGTCGATTCGATGTAGTCCGTCAAGGCCTGCTCGCCGCTGCCCCGCAGCGGCCGGTCTTCGTACCAGAAGGTCTGCGGGCTCGGCTGGTCGAGCAGCAGCGTCCAATGGGTGGGCGAGTCGCCCGGCAGCAGCTGGCCGGATGGCGCCGCCAGCATGACGATGCGGCTGGACGCGCCGCCCGCGGCCGCCGGGCCGGGTGCATCGTCGCCACCGCCGCAGGCCGCCAGCAGCAGCGCGGCCATCCAGACCATGATCCAGCGGATCCACACGGAGTGTTTCATGACAGGTCTCCTCCCAATGGGGTGCGGTGCTCAGGAACGTTGAAATTCACCCCGGCCGAGATCGCGGCCGAAGTATTCGATCTGCATCCGGCCAGGCCCGAAGCGCACGGCGGACAGCGAGCCGCGCGGCGCGTTCTCGCCCATCAGCTCGAACACGAATTCGTCGCCGCTCCAGTGGCGCAGGGTGTAGCGCAGCGGTGTCGCGCCGATGCTCAGCTCCAGCGTGCCGCCGCCGGCGCCCAGGCTGATCTGCGCATCGCCGTAATAGGCGTTGGTGTAGCGGCCGACGTAGCTGGCCAGCGGCTGCGGCGGCGCGGGCGGCGCGGGCGGCGTCTGGCCGGCGTGCTCGCCTTCCGGCTTGTACAGGCCGTGCATCTGCGGCTGCATGAAGGCCAGCCAGTCGCGGCTGGGCTGGCCCACGGGCGCGTCGCCCAGACCCTGTTCGCCAAACAGCAGCGCAATCGCCTCCGCCAGGCCGCGCGGTTGCGCGTTGGTGAGCACCGTGATGCCCAGGCCGGCTTCGGGCCACAGGACGAAGCTGGTGGCGGCGCCCAGGTTGAAGGCGCCGCTGTGCGACAGGCTGGCATGCCCGGTGGGATCGGGGCCAGCATTGAAGCCATAGCCATAGTGGTGGTCGCCCGGTTGCGCCGTGGTGGCCGCCTGCAGGGCCGCCGGGCTGAGCAGCGCGCGGCCCTGCCACCGGCCCTGGTCCAGCACCAGCGCCATCCAGCGCGCCATGTCGGCCACGCTGGCGCTGACGCCGCCGGCGGGCGATTGCGCGTCGGGCTGGCGCGGCGGGTTTTGCGCTTCGTACTGTGCCGGCTCTGCGCCATAGCTGTCGTAGGTCACGCCGATCTGCACGTGGCCCCAGGCGCGATTGCCCTGCGCCGCAAAGTCGGCAAAGCGGGCGCTGGTGCGCGCCATGCCCAGCGGCTGGAATACGCTGCGTTCAGACAGCGTCGCCCAATCGGTGCCCTGAGCCCGCGCCATGACTTCGGCCGCGGCGGTCAGGCCGAAGTTGGTGTAGTTGTAGCTGCCGAAATCCTCCAGCAGCGCGCCGCGCAGGCGCTGCAGGATCTCGGTACGGCTGTAGCCCAGGTCTTCCAGGCGATCGCCCGCGTGGTCGTGCAGGCCCGAGCGGTGGGCGAACAGTTCGCCCAGCGTCAGGCGTGCGTTGAGGGCCGGGTCGGCATAGCCGAGAGCAAATTCGGGCATCAGGCGCTGGATGGGCGTGCTCCAGTCGGTGGCGCCATTCACCGCGCTGCCCGGCATCTGCGCCGCCATCACCGTCGCTGAAATGGATTTGGAAACCGAGGCCAGCTGAAACACCGTGTCGGCGTCCACCCGCGCGGCCTCGCCCAGCTTGCGCACACCAAAGCCGCGGGCGTACACCGTCTTGCCGCGGTAAACCACGGCCACCGCCACGCCGGGCACGCCGGTGCGCGCCATCAGTTGCGGCACTACGGTATCGAGCTGCGCCGCGGCCTGCTGGACGGCGGCGGGCACGGCGGTATCGTTGCTGCCGCCGCAGCCCGCCAGCAGGCCGCAGAACAAGCCGAGCGCTGCCAGAACGCCAACAGAGCGGGGAAAGATCATGAACGGCCTCAGTCAAAAGTGGTTGGATAGGGGCCTGGGGTCGCCGCGTGTCGTCAGCGCTTGTTCCAAGTGTTCGAGGAGACACCCGCCGCCGCGCCTGCCTGCTTTGAACTATAGGGGCTGACCACGGGCCACCGAGGCGCGATCCCTTGTCGCCGCATCCCAGTCTTTCTCCAATCGTCCCACGGCGTAGTCAATTGTTTCTAGAATGGTTTCCGTCACGCCCACTTCACAACCAGAAAAGCCATGCCCCCCGCCTCGCCCTCGGCCTGCACGCTGGAGCTGCTGTCTTCACATGACGTGGAGCCCGCGCTGCGCTACGACGTCTGGCGTGAACGCGCGCACCGCTGGGTTGATCTGGACCCGCCGCCGCCCGACGCTCCGCTGGATGCCGAACTGCTGACGCTGCGCGACCACGGCTGCACCTTCGGCACCATGTCCTCGTCGGCGTATGCCACGCGCGCCAACCCGTGGCGGCGTACGGGAAGCGCGGACATGGTGGTGGTGTCGCTGATCCAGGCCGGCCAGGTACGCATCCGCGCGCGCACCGGCGAATCCTGGTGCATTTCCGAAGGCAGCCTGGGCCTGTACGACCTGGCGCGGCCAGCCCGCTACGAGTGGAGCGCCTCCTCGCGCGAGGCCTTTCTGGTGCTGCCCCGGGCCGATGCGCTGGTGGCTTATGGCGCCGCCCCCAACGGCCTGGCAGTGGTGCTGGAAAACTGCCCGCTGGCGCCCGCGCTGGCCAGCCAGCTCACCCTGCTGTCCAGTCAGGCACAGACCCTGGACGAACCCGCGCGCGCCGGCCTGCTGGCGGGGGCGCGGGTGCTGGCGCTGCTGGCGCTGCACCAGGCGGGCCACCCCGGCCAGGCCGATGCCATCGCCGCCGATACGCTGGCTGCCGGCCGGCGCACGGCGGCGCTGCGTTTCATGGAATCCCATGCGCACCGGGTCGATCTGGATCTGAACCTCATCGCGCTGGGCATCGGCTGCTCCCGCACGCGCCTGTGCGCCGCGTTCACCGACGAGGGCGACACCGTCATGGGCGCGCTGCGCGAAGTGCGCCTGCAGCGCGCGCGCGAGCGCATCGAGCGCGATCCCAATGCGCACCTGGGCGCCTTGTCGTGGGCCTGCGGCTTTGCCACGCAGGCCAATTTCAATCGCCTGTTCAAGACGCGCTTTGGCCTGGCGCCCAACGAATGGGGACGGCACGCCGCCACGGCGGCGCTGACCAGCGGCCACCAGCGGTGAACAGCGCGCTCGCGCGGGCCAGCAGCGGCTCGCCACGCTTCAAAGAAATTACGCCTTTAGCCCTTATGGATGCTGCGCAGACAGCTATCAAACCAATAGTTAACAGATTCACTGCCTGCGTACGCCCGGTGGGAACCAATGCCCCACTGGCGATGGATGCTGCCCCTCCCCGGCTGGCAGCTCCCGCGACCGGGCGCGTCCCCGCTGCTGTCCGAAGGCTCAGCCAACATTCCTGCTTTGATCGCTCCAATAGGGTTGGCGCAGTACGCGCTTCAGGATTTTCCCGGTGGCATTGCGCGGTATGTTCGCTACCCAGTCGATGGTCTTCGGACATTTGTAGCCCGCCAGACGGCCGCGCGCGAAAGCAATCAGCGCCTCTTCGGTCAACGAACTATCCGCCTTGAGAACGACAGCCGCCTTGACGGCCTCGCCCCATTTTGGGTCCGGCACCCCGAAAACCGCCACGTCCGCCACCTCGGGATGGTCAGCCATCACACGCTCTACTTCTGCCGGATAGACGTTTTCACCGCCAGAAACAATCATGTCCTTCAACCTGTCCTGGATATGGAGATAGCCGTCGGCATCAAGATACCCCACATCGCCGCTGTGGTACCAACCGTCTTGCAAGGCCTGCTCGCTCGCCTCCGGACGATGCCAATAGCCTTTCATCACGGCCGGGCCTCTGATCAGGATTTCGCCGGACTGGCCCGGGGGCGCCTGTGGGCTGTCCATCCCCGCGATGCGGATTTCAAAACCAGGCAGCGGCCGTCCACACGAGCTCAAGCGTTCGGGCCGGCCCGGATCGTGATCCGAAGGCAGCAATGCAGTGCCCATGGTGCACGTTTCCGTCATGCCGAACAATTGCATCAGCACCGGGCCGAAAACATCGGTAGCTCGGCGTACCACCGTTGGAGAAATGGGTGAGCCGCCGTACGTGAGCGTCCTGAGTCCCCGGAAATCGGCCGCATCGAACTCCGGATGGCCAAGCAGCGCCTGCATCACCGCCGGAACCACGCCCAGTCGGGTCACAGGCGCGGGATGCTGTCGCATCGCCGCGATGATCAGCGCGGGATTCGGTTCCCGCACGACGCGAGTGATGCCGCCGGTCAGCGGACCATTGAGGCCATAGACAAGGCCGCCCGCATGAAACAGCGGCAGCGGCAGCACGCTCACGTCATCTTCCCGCCATGCACCCAGCAGCTCCGTCGCGGCGAGACTCGCGGCAGACAAAAGATTCCGATGGGTCAGCTGGGCCCCCTTGGGCAGCCCCGTCGTGCCGGACGTATAAAGCTGCAGCGCCACATCGTCGGGCGCACAGGCATGGGAAGGAGCGGTGCTGGGCTGATTCCGCACAAAATCGTCCAATGCCAGCACTTCCGCCGCCGCACCAGCCACGCCGATGATCTGGCGCAGCTTCGGGCACACCTGTTTCAACGCTTGCGCTAGGTGCACATAGTCTTCGCCCAGGAACAGAATCGGACACTCCGCATCATTCAGGATGAAAGCGATCTCTTCGACGGTCAGTCGCCAGTTGATGGGAACCATGACCATGCCCACCATCGAAGCGCCAAAGAACGCGTGGAAGAAACGGTCTGAATTTTTCCCCAGGTAGCCGACACGGTCTTCAAATGCAAGCCCCATGTCGAGCAGCGCATGGGCAACGCGATTGCATTGCTGCTCCCACTGTCGCCACGTCGTCGACCGATCCTCGAATTGCAGGGCAATGCCGTCGGCCCTGCTCGCAGCATGCGTCCGCAGAATACCGGCGAGGGTGGATATTTCCTTTTTCTGATTCATATCTGTTTGCTGAAACAAAAGCTATTGGGAGAAGCGTCAAAAAACACACTGGGAAATCAGCAAGTGCAAGGTGACGGTCTTGGGGCGGCCGGATGAACGAGATTCAGGCAGCGTGGTAGCGCCGCCCCTCGGCGGCCATGCGGCGCAACGCCTCAGGCACTTCGAAGCGCGGCCCATGCAGGCGGGCCAACCGATCGCAGGCCTGGACGAAGGCAGCGGCTCCCACGGTATCGATTTGCCCCAGCGCTCCACCCAGCACGGCGGGGAAGCCCCAGCCCAGGATCGAACCCACGTCGGCATCACGCGGGCTCACAATGCCTTCGGCCACACAGCGCGCGGCCTCCAGCGACTGCGCATACATCAAGCGTTCACGCACCTCATCCACCGTGGGCTGCTGGTCGGCGACCGGAAAGAGTTCGGCGAGACCCGGCCACAGACGCCTGGCGCCCTGCGCGGGGTAATCGTAGAAGCCCTGTCCGACCTTCCTGCCCAGCCGGCCCGTTTTTTCGACCATGGCTGCCAGAACGCGATCCTGCGGCTGCTCCCGGTAGCGCGCCCCTTGATCCGCGCGCGCCTGCTTCATCGCCTTGTGGAGCAGCTCCGCGGATACCTCGTCAATCAAGGCCAGCGGCGGCATCGGCATTCCGGCAAGGCGCCCGGCATTCTCGATCAGCGCCGGATTCACACCCTCCGCGAGCATGGTCATCGCCTCGTAGGGGAACATGGCAAACGCGCGGTTGGCATAGAACGACGGGCAGTCGTTCACCACGATGGGCGTCTTGCGGATGGCCTTTGCAAAATCCAGTGCCTGCGCAATCGTGGCCTCGGACGTGCGCGCGCCGCGAATGACCTCCAGCAGCGGCATTTTCTCGACGGGAGAAAAGAAGTGCAGTCCGACAAATTGTTCCGGCCGCAACGAGATCTCAGCCAGGCCCGTGATCGGCAGCGTCGACGTATTGGAGGCCAGGATGGCGTCGGCATCCATCGCCGCCTCGGCACGGCGCGTCACCTCGGCTTTTACCGCCCGATCCTCGAACACCGCTTCGATCACCAGTTCGCATCCGGCCAGCTGCGCATAGTCAGTCGTCGGATGCACACGGGCAAGCCTGGTTTCGCGTCGGGCCGGATCCAGGCGGCCTTTGGCCACCTGGGCGTCCATCAGTTTCGCGCCATAAGCCTTGCCCTTCTCGGCGGCCGCCTGATCGACATCGAGCAGCACCACGTCCAGTCCAGCCTGTGCGGCGACATATGCCAGACCGGCGCCCATCATGCCGGCCCCCAGCACCGCGATGCGCTTGTAGCGGCGCACGGGGACCTCCTTCGGCCTGTCGGCCAGGCGGTTCGCTTCACCCATGGCATAAAACAGGGTGCGGATCATGTTCTTGGTGGCCATTGAAGTCGCCAAGCGGGCAAACTGGCGTTGCTCGATCTTCAACCCGGTATCGATGTCCACCTGACACCCGTCATAGATGCAGGCAAGAATGGCCTCGGGCGCCGGATACAGCCCCTGCGTCTTGGCCAGCAACCCTCCGCCCACACCAAAAAACAATTGTGTCGGGCCGGGCGTCTGCGGCGTCCCACCAGGAAACCGGAAGCCTTTCATGTCCCAGGGCTTGACGGCGGCCTGCGCGCCTTCTGCAAGCAGCCAGGACCGAGCGCGTTGGAGCAATTGCGCCGCAGGCACCACTTCATCCACGATGCCTGCGGCAAGCGCCGCGGCCGGCGCCACCTTGCGGCCTTCGATCAGGTAGGGCAGCGCGTTCTTGATGCCGATCATGCGCGGCAGTCGCTGCGTGCCGCCAGCCGCCGGCAGCAGGCCGAGCGTGACTTCGGGCAGGCCGAGCTGAATCTTCGGATCATCGGCGACGATGCGCCGATGGCAGGCCAGGCAGATCTCCAGGCCACCGCCCAGCGCGGTCCCGTTGATCGCGGCGACAAAGGGCTTGCCCGAGCGCTCAAGCGCCCGCAGCGTGGCGCTCACCGGCCCCGATGCCTCGAACGACTCCTGTGCATTGCGGATGCCCCGGATCAGGTCAAGATCGCCGCCCGCAACGAATTCGGGCCGCGACGAAGCGACGATGACGCCCTTCACGCCAGGATCCTCGACAGCGCGCCGCACGGCGGCATCGAAGGCCGCGATGCTGGCCGCGTTCAGCACGTTCATCGGCCGATCAGCCACGTTCCAGGTCAGGGTGGCGATGCCGTCAGCGTCGGTCTTGTAATCGATCATGTTCATAAGCTCCCGTTTGCTCACACCCGTTCAATAACCATCACAGAACCCATGCCCCCGCCGACGCACAGCGTGATCAGCCCGGTGGACAGGTCCCGGCGCTCCAGCTCATCGAGCACCGTGCCGACCAGCATGGCGCCGGTGGCCCCCAGCGGATGTCCCATCGCGATCGCACCGCCGTTCACGTTCACCTTGGCGTGCGGCAGGTCCAGCGCCTCCATGAAACGCAGCACCACGGCCGCGAAGGCTTCGTTGCACTCGAACAGGTCGATGTCGCCGGCACTCATGCCTGCACGCTTCAAGGCTGACTCTGCCGCCGCGGCCGGGGCCGTGAGCATGATGGTGGGTTCGCTCCCCACCACGCCAAAGGAGCGCACGCGCGCACGCGGCTTGACGCCCAGCTGCCGCGCCGCGGCCTGGCTGCCGATCAGCACCGCCGAAGCCCCATCGACAATGCCCGAGGAATTGCCGGCGTGGTGCACATGATCGATCGCCGCAAGCTGCGGATAGCGCTGCAGCGCCACGGCATCGAAGCCCATCTTCTCGCCCAGTACGGCAAAGGAGGGCTCCAGCGCCGCCAGCGACTCTGCGGTGGTGTCCTCGCGGATATGTTCGTCACGATCGAGCAGCAGCGTGCCGTGCACATCCTTGACCGGCACGATGGAACGTGCGAAACGCCCTTCGGCCCAGGCTGCGGCGGCGCGGCGCTGGCTCTCGGCGGCATAGGCATCCACATCGCGGCGGCTGTAGCCATGGAGCGTCGCAATCAGGTCGGCCGATATCCCTTGCGGCACGATACGGTTCGGCAGCGTGATCTGCGGGTCCGTTACCCAGGCGCCACCGCCTGCGAACATGGGCACCCGCGACATGCTCTCGACACCGCCTCCGATCATCAGCTCCGCCTGGCCAGCCATCACCATGGCCGAAGCGAAGTTGCAGGCTTCCAGTCCGGAGCCGCAGAAGCGATTGAGCTGGATGCCGGGCACCTGCGAGAACCCATCGGCGGCAAACGTGGCGGCCTTGGCAATATTGGACGCCTGCTCCAGCGAAGGCTCTCCGCAGCCGAGGATCACGTCAGCGATTTGGCCGGGCACGAAACCCATACGCTCCCGCAAGGCATCCAGTACACCGGCGGCCAGCCGCGCGGCTGGCACCTCGTGCAGTCGGCCGCTCGCGCGGCCCTTGCCGCGCGGCGTGCGCACGGCGTCGAGAATGAAAGCTTCTGTCATGGTCAGTTTCCTGGGATGGGGAAGATTCGAAAACAGGTCGGGAGCAGCTCTGAAGGGCGCTCTCAACGGCCGACGAACACCGGCTTGCGTCGCTGGAGAAAAGCCTGCAGCCCCTCCGCGGTGTCCGCCGTGGAGAACACCGCCGCCTGGTGCGTCGCTTCGAGCGCCATCATGGCGTCGAAGCTGCCGCCACGCAGCAGGATGTCCTTGGACAGGCGGAAGGCCTGCGTTGGGCCACTGGCGATCAGATCGGCCAGCTTGCGTGCCTCCTCGACCACGGTTCCCGCAGGCACGGCACGATTGATCAGGCGCTCTTCGGCCGCCGCCTGTCCGCTCAGGAGCCGGCCGGTGTAGATGAGTTCAGCCGCACGGTGATAGCCCAGGCGCTCAAGGAGAAAGTAATGGGCTCCCGTGTCAGGGACAAAACCGATGTTTCTGAATGGGCTCCCCAGCAGCGCATCCTCATCGGCGATACAGATATCACAGGCCAGCGCCAGACCAAGGCCGAAACCGAGCGCCGGGCCAGCGACAGCCGAAAGGGCAGGAAGAGGAAATTCCCGCAGCCGCTTGCAGAACGGGCCCACGACGTCACCAATGACCGCCATCGGATCGGCGCTGGCCATATCCACCGATGACAAATCCCAGCCGGCAGAAAAAACCCCTGCGCCACCGCGCAGCAACAGGCAGCGCGCATCGCTGGCCTGGATTTCGTCGAGCAATGCCCCGAGGTGCTGGACGTCGGCTGCCCGAAAGCTGTTTTTCTGGGAAGAGAGGTGAATCACCACCTCGGCCACCGGACCCTTCCGGTACAGCCGGATGCCAGGTTCGGGGGTGCTGTCAGTCTGATGGGTCATGAAGATAAAGCCAGGTGTTGATGAAAGTTGGAGGCGTCCTGCATGGTCAATCCGCCAAGGCGACGATCCGCAGCGCTGTCCATGCTGCCGCGCACATTCGGCGGAGCGACTGATGCAACGCTGCAACCCGGTCGGCTCACTGGGAGGGTGTTGCGCCTCAGCATCCTGCCAAGCGCACGGCGCTCTCGCGGGGTTTGCTCAAGTCTGTCAGCACCGCGGCCTCGGAATATCGTCGCATCCGACGAATCATTCACGCAGCTCCTGACCGTGACCTGGTGGGCGAGATTCCCGACCCGCCGGACGGGGCACCACTTGCGCCTTGCCGCGTGCCAGCGTCGCGGCGCGGCGACCCACGAAAGAAGAGACGTCGAAACGTTCCAGACTTCGGCGCGCCAGCGCTCCTTCAAAAACCAATCCCTCATCAAGGCTGCAACCAAGGCCATGGGCGATGGCTTCGCCCACGTCCCGCAATGCGTCCTTGTCACAGCCCAGGATGTCGCGCGCGATGCCATGGCAGCGGGGCATCAGCCCATCCGGCGGCACCACGGCCAGCACCAGGCCCCACGCCAGGGCCGTTTCGGCATCCAGGTAGTTGCCGGTGAAACTCAGGTAGCGCGCCCGCACCGGCCCGATCAACCGAGGCAGGTGCTGCGTCAAGCCCCAGGCCGCTACCAGACCGACGCGGGCATGGGTATCGGCGAAACGCGCGCGGGTGCTGGCCACCAGAATGTCGCAGTTCAGCGCCAGCTCGAAACCACCGGTCAGCGCAAAGCCGTTGATCGCCGCGATGGTGGGTTTGCGCAGCGCCCGGAAGGCGCGCATCAGGGGCGCATCAGGACCCAGATCCTCGGGCTGCAGCGGCGCATGCTCCATCTCCTTGAGATCGGCACCAGCGCAAAAGGCCTTCTCGCCAGCACCAGTGAGTATCACCACGCCGACTTGATCGTCAGTGGCCAGGGATGTCAGTGCGGCCACCAACGCTTCCCGCAATGCGCGCGACAAGGCATTGTGCTGCTCGGGCCGGTGCAGCGTCAGAGTGGCGACGCCGTCCGACACATCGACGAGCAAGTCGTCGCCCGCTGAAAAAGAATTACCCATGGATGCTCTCCGGCAAGGTTGTCGCGACGCCCGCACTGCAGCAGGCGATCAACCGCTCGAACCCAGACATCAGGGGCCTCGGGGAGGCAATGGTCGGCGCGCCGAATCGGTCCCCCAAGGGATCTGGCAATGGCATGTGGATGCGTGCGGTTTCGATGGATCGCGGGCGCGGCCGGCGTTCAGACGAAGAGCAATTCCTGCGGCAGGCCGGACAGGCTCGCCAGCCCGGTGCGCGCCACCTCCGCGTGGCAGCGGGCCTCCGGCAGCAGGCGCGCGAAATAGAAGTGCGCGGTTGCCAGCTTGGATGCGTAGAACGGATCGGATGAGCCCTGCGCGATGCGACGCAGCGCCACGCGGGCGGCTTGCGCGAACAGCCAGGCACAGACCAGGTGGCCCAGCGCACGCAGGAAGTCGCAGCCGGCGGCGCCAACCGCGTCCGCCTCATGCCGAGCCGCCTGGCCGATCTCCCCCGTCAGGCGCTGGATGTCGTCGCAACACCGCGCCAGTGCGGTGCCGAAGATCCCCATGCCGTCCTCGGCCTGGGCCGTTTCGGCAAAAGTCCGGATTTCGGCGATCAGTTGGTCGAACTGGCGTCCGCCGTCGTTCAGAATCTTGCGCACGATCAGATCGCGCGCCTGCACCGCGGTGGTGCCTTCGTAGAGCTGCGCCGCACGCAGGTCGCGCACGATCTGCTCGACCCCGTTATCGCTCACGTAGCCGTGTCCGCCATGCACCTGGATCGCGATGTCGGCCACCACCGCGCCCTTCTCGCTCAGAAAACCCTTGACCACCGGCGTCAGCAGCGCCAGCCGTTCGGCGGCCGCATCGCGCTGCCCCGCATCGGCGGCGCCAGCCTGCATGTCGAGCGCGAGCGACAGCCAGTAGATCAGCATGCGCGCGGCTTCCACATAGGCCTTCTGCGTGAGCAGCATGCGCCGCACGTCGGCATGTTCGATGATCGGGTCGGCCGGCAAGTCGGGACGTTTTGCACCACCGGCCGCGCGCATCTGCAGGCGCTCGCGCGCATAGCCCAGCGCACTGCAGTAGGCCGCCTGGCCCATGCCCAACGCCTGAACGCCCACCCCCAGACGCGAGGCATTGATCATCACGAACATGTTGCGCAGGCCCTCGTTGGGCCGGCCCACGAGCCAGCCCACGCTGGCGTCGAAGTTCATCGCGCAGGTCGCCGACCCGCGCAGACCCATCTTGTGCTCGACCGCCATGGCGGCCATGCCGTTGGGCGTGGCCGCCAGACCGGCATCGCCCTCGGGCAGAAACTTGGGCACCACGAACAGCGAGATGCCGCCCACACCGGCTGGCGCGTCCGGCAGGCGAGCGAGCACCAGGTGCACGATGTTGGGCGCCATGTCGTGATCGCCGCCCGAGATGAACATCTTCGCTCCCGTGATGCGGTAGCTGCCGTCGCCAGCGGGCTGCGCCCGGGTGCGCAGCAAGCCCAGATCGCTGCCGCAGTGGGGTTCGGTCAAACACATGGTGGCCGTCCATTCGCCCGAAACGATGCGCGGCAGGTAGGCATCTTTCTGCTCCGGCGAGCCATGGGCCAGCAGGCACTGGTAGGCACCGCGGGCCGTACCCGGGAACATCGTCCAGCCCGGGTTGCAGCCATAGAAAACCTCGGATACCGCGCTGTAGACAACCGCCGGCGCGCCTTGGCCACCATAGCGCGGATCTCCGCCGAGCGCCGGCCAGCCAGCCTCGGCGAAGCGGCGATAGGCCTGGGCAAATCCGGCTGGAGACTTCACTCCGCCGCCCTCGACCCGGCAGCCCTCGCGGTCTCCCGCTGCGTTGAGCGGCAGCAGTTCGCGGCAGGCAAAGCGTCCGGAGGCTTCGATCGTCTGACGGATGGTGTCTTCGTCCCAGCCCTCAAGGCCAGGCAGCGCATCGAAGGCAGTGGATGCGTCCAGCAGTTCGTGCAGCACGAACTGCATGTCGCGTACAGGGGTGTCGTAGCAGAACATGGCTTTTGTCTCCTGGCACCGGGACCTGGCATCAGGTGCCGCCGCGCGGTGTGCATGCAGTGTGCGGCGGCCGGCGGCGCGCAATATCGTCGTATCCGACGAAAATCCGCGCCCTTCATGCGCCAAGAATGAACGCTTGGCCACCCTGGCTGGCGTGCCCATGCCGCCATCCCTCACAGGAAACCGACCTCACAAGTCGAGCTGGCGAGAAATCAGCTCCTTCATGATCTCGTTGGTCCCGCCATAGATGCGCTGCGCGCGCGCATCCACATAGGCACGCGCGATCGGGTACTCCGCCATGAAGCCGTAGCCGCCGTGCAATTGCACGCAGGCATCCACCACCTTGGCTTGCAGGTCGCTGCACCAGTACTTGGCCATGGACGCAGCCTGCGCGTCGAGTTCGCCGCGCAGCAGCAGCGCCAGGCAGCGGTCCACGAAGCTGCGGCCGATCAGAATCTCGGTCTTCAATTCGGCCAGTACAAAGCGCGTGTGCTGGAAATCGGCGACGGGCTGGCCGAAGGCGCGGCGCTCGCGCACGTAGTCCAGCGTCCAGCGGTAGGCCGCTTCGGACGCCGCAATGGCGGACACGGCAATCTGCAGCCGCTCCCAGGGCAGCTCGCGCATCAGGTAGGCGAACCCCTTGTTCTCCTCGCCGAGCAGGTGGTCGGCGGGTACGCGCACTTGCTCGAAAAACAGTTCACCAGTGTCTTGCGACTTGAGTCCGATTTTCTTGAGCGGTCGGCCCTTGGTGACGCCAGGCAACGTGGTGTCCACCACAAGCAGACTGACCCCCTTGGCGCCGGCCGCCGGATCGGTCTTGGCGACGACGATCACGAGGTCGCACACGGTGGCATTGGAGATGAACGTCTTGGCACCCGACAGCAGGTAGTGGTCGCCTTCGCGCACTGCCCGCGTCGTCACCGCCTTGACATCCGATCCGCCCCCGGGCTCGGTCATCGCCAGCGCACCAACCGACGCGCCATTCACCATGCGCGGCAGCCACGTCCGCTTAAGGTGCTCGCTGCCGAAATGCAGCAGGTAATTGGTGACAATTTCCGAATGCATGGTGAATGACAGTCCGAAATTGCTGCAGGGCGCCATCTCTTCCAGCAGCACTGCCGAATACAGCAGGTCGGCGCCAGCGCCACCGTAAGCCTCGGGCACCGTCGGGCACAGCAGGCCTTGCGCACCGGCGGTGGTGAACAAGGCGCGGTCGAAACCGCCTTGCGCCTCCCAGCGTTCGATATGCGGCACGATCTCACTGGCCAGAAAGCGGCGCACACCGTCGCGGAAAAGCTCATGCTCGGGATTGAAGATATCGCGGTTCATTTGAAACTTCCTAAGTTAGCCAACCCGCGCGGCGCACGACCTGCACGGCTTCCATGCGATTTCGCGTGTCGAGCTTGACGTTGATGTTGCGCAAGTGGGTGCGGATGGTGGTCTCGGCAACGAACATGCGTTCACCGATCTGTTCGTTCGACAGCCCCTCGGCCACCAGCCGCAACACCTGCAGTTCCTTGCGGGTGAGAGTTTCATTCACCACGGTGGCATCCGGCTGGCGCGCGGTCGCCCCAACGGCAGGAATGGGCCGGGGCCGGGGCAACAGCCTGTCAAGAAAGGCCAGCGCGGCATCGCCGCTCTCCTCCAGCAGTTCGGTCGGTCCATCCCGCAGCTCGCGCAGCAAGGCCAGCAGCTGCGGCCCTTCGACCAGGAAGGCGCGCACATAGCCCTCGCCCGCCGCGAAGCGCACCGCCCTGGCGAGCACGCGCATGGCCTTGTTGCGCTGGTCGGTGCAGTACAGGGCTTGCGCAAGCAGCAGGCGCAGCGTCAGCGCCCGGCGCTCGCGTTGTGCGCGTTCGGCGGTATCCAGCTCAACGCGCAGGCTGGCAACGACATCGGCCGCATGGCCGGTCAGCACCGACCAGCGCGCCACGGCCAGCGCATGGGTCTCGACCTCGTTGGCGCGCAACGACGAACGGCCGACCCGCGCCCACAAGGCTTTGTCGCCGCAGTGGTCAATTTCGGTGCGCGCGCGCGCCAGTTGCCCCTCGGAAAGCAGTACCCGCACGCGTTCGAGCCGGGCGCTCGCCACCACGCGCGGCAGACTATCGCGATGACCGATATGTTCCAGCTCGGCCAGCAGTTGCAGCGCACGATCGCCATCGCCCCGGTCATGGGCAATGCGGGCCATGAGTACATGCGCCAGGATCAACTGATCCGGAATGCCCACGTGGCGGATCAGCGGGATATAGACCGCCAGCAGGCGCTCGGCCTGGTCGCAGCCGTCAGCCTCGAACAGCGCCTCTGCCAGCAGCACGCCGACCATCGCGTTGCCATTGGTGGCGCGCGCGACGTCCGCCGCGCCGGCGCTGACGGCCAGGCGCAGCCGCGCCAGCGCCTTGCGCAACCGTCCCTGGGTCAGATCGACCGCGGATTCGGCGGCCTCGGACAGGGCGAAGTTGAAACTGCCGCCCGATTCGCTCTGGCGGCTGCGGGCGGCATCGGCCAGGCGCAGCGCCTCGTGATAGCGGCCCGCGATCATCGACAGGTTGGCCAGCGTGATCTCCAGGAAGCCGCGCACGAAGTTCACGCTCAGCGGCAAGTCGTCGAGCAGCGCGGCCGTCAACAGCATCGCCTCGTCGGTCTGGTCGGTCAGCACCATGAGCAAGGGGCGCATGCCCAGGCGATGCGCTTTGACTTCCTCGTCGGGGTCGGCGCGCTCGTCCAGCCGGTCAAGCAGCGGCGCCGCCGCGCGCGGCCCACGTGCGAAGCACACGGCCCAGGCGTGGACCACGCGCAGCATGGGGTACGGATCAAGAATGCCGCGGTCAAGCAAGGGGTCGAGCCACCGCGAGAGCAGCCGCACCCTGCCCTGGTCGAGCAGCGACTGTGCATGCGCGCGCAGCAGCGGCAATGCCGAATCCAGATCGTCCGCGGCCAGCGCGTGTTCGATGGCAGGCACCGGCCGGCCCTGGCCCAGGAACCATTGCGACGCGGCCCGGTGCAGGCGCGGCACCTCGCCGGGGTACTGGCGCTCCAGCTGCGCCCGCAGAAATTCAGCGAACATGCCGTGGTAGCGATAGCCATCGCCATCGGCCTGCAGCGGGCTCAGGAACAAGTGGGACTGTTCCAGCCTGCGCAGCATCAGGTCGCTGTCGCCGCGCGCGCAGATCACGTTGCACAGCGACACATTGAGATCGGCCAGGATGCTGGTGCGCAGCAGGAAGCCGCGCACGTCTTCGTCCTGGCGCGCCAGCACGTCCTCGACCAGATAGTCCATCACTGCCGCATTCGACCCCGAAAAACCACCGATGAAACGGCTCGGCTCCTCGCGGTGCTCCAGCGACACGGAAGCCAGCCACAGCGCCGCCGGCCAGCCTTCGGTACTGCGGTGCAGGCGCAGCACGTCGCCCGGCTCCAGCGCGAGGCCGCGGCGCTGGCACAGAAACCCGCTGGCCTCGTCCACTGAAAAGCGCAATTGCGTCGGTTCGATCTCCAGCAGGCGGCCGCGCGCGCGTAACCGTCCCAGACTCAAGCCGGGCACGCCGCGCGAACCGACGATGAGCTGCGCACCGCGCGGCAACTGGTCAATCAGCTCATTGATGAGCCCCAGCGCCGCGGGGTTCTGCAGCGCCTCGAAATCATCCAGGAAGAACGCGAATGGCGTCGGATGCGCGGCGACTCGGTCAATCAGGGCAAAGGCGAAGTCCTCCGCCCCGCCGGACCGGTACGCCTCGTAGAGCCGCGACAGGCCCGGCACCAGCGGGTCCAGCCCGGCAGCCAGCACGGCCAGAAAGCGCCCCAGGTCATTGTCGGCGCGGTCCAGCCGCAGCCAGCCTGTCGGCAACCCCGCGTCCTCGAAACGCCGGCGCGCCTGCAGCATCAACGTCGTTTTGCCGAACCCTGCCGGCGCGCGCAGCACCACCAGCCGGGCCGCGCCCGCGTTGAAGATGCGTTCGCACAGGTGGGTGCGCGCAATCTCGAACGCTGCGGACTGCGGCGGACTCAGCTTGGACGCGAGCGGCGAGGCGCGTGCGCCGCGCGCCGTTTCCCAATCAGCTTCACTATGTTCCGCCATCTAGTTTCCATACGGTTCAGCCAAGAACGGATGCACGTTTGCACTGTGCAGCGAAATTGGCCTACAGCCTTTTCACATCAAGCGTCTCAAGCTATCAATTGAATAGTCAATGGAATAGTCAATGATCACCCGACCCTTGTTCCCTCTCTCTCAGGGAGAAGGCGCCATGCCGACGGGATTCGGATCAAACCCGTGCATAGAGGGTCACCACGCAGGCGCCACCCAGACCCAGGTTGTGCTGCAGCGCATGACGCACGCCCTCAACCTGGCGAGCGCCCGCCTGCCCGCGCAGCTGCCACACCAGTTCGGCGCACTGTGCCAGTCCCGTCGCACCCAGGGGGTGGCCCTTGGACAGCAGCCCGCCCGAGGGGTTGGTCACCACCTGGCCGCCATAGGTGTTGTCGCCGTCAAGGATGAATTTCTCGGCACCGCCCTCGGGGACGAAGCCCAGCGCCTCGTAGGTGATCAGTTCGTTGGCGGTAAAGCAGTCATGCAGCTCGGCGACGCGGATGTCGTCGGGGCCGACGCCGGTGGACTCGTACACGCGCCGCGCCGCGCGACGCGCCATATCGTAGCCCACGATCCGGCGCATGTCGTTCTCGTCGAAGCTGCTGTTGCCGTCCGTGGTCATGGCCTGACCGGCGATGACCACGCTGCGGTCCAGCCCATGCTTGCGCGCGAAGCCCTCGGAGCACAGCACCGCGGCCGCGCCGCCGCAGGTCGGCGGGCAGCATTGCAGGCGCGTCAGCGGGTCGAACACCATCGGGGAGGCCAACACCTCGTCGAGCGTCAGCGGCTGGCGGAAGATCGCGTTCGGGTTGTTCCCGGCGTGCCGCCGGGCCTTGACCGCGATGCGCGCGAAGGTATCCGCATTCGTGCCGTAGAGCTGCATGTGCATGCGCCCGGCGCCGCCGAACAACTGCGCCGCCATCGGCACCTGCAGAGCGGTCCCCTGCGCGGCATGCATGGCGTCAATCAGCCGTTGCGAGGGGTCAGGCCGGTCGGTGTGGTGCACCCCAAGCGCACCGGGGCGCATCTGCTCGAAACCCAGCGCCAGGACGCATTCGGCCTCGCCGCCGGCGATCGCCTGGCGCGCCAGATAGAGCGCCGTCGAGCCGGTGGCGCAGTTGTTGTTGACGTTGATGACGGGCACGCCGGTCAGCCCGACGCGGTAGGCCGCCGCCTGGCCGCTGCACGAGTCGCCATGAACGAAGCCCGCATAGACCTGATCGACACTCTGGTAATCCACCCCCGCATCGGCCAGCGCGGCACGGGCGGCGCTCGCACCCAGGATCTCGTAGCTCTCGCTGGCGCCGGGCTTGCTGAACGGCAGCATGCCAACGCCCACGACATGAGCGCGGCGCGCCGTTGGTTCAGCGGAACTTGTCATGGTCGGGCACCGCTTTCCAGCAGCCATCGGATGTGGCGCCCTGGGGCTGCGCCACGGCGGCAGCACTGGCGACAAAGCCCGCCCGCAGCAGAGAAAGCCGCAATTTCATGGTGATTCCTTGCGTCGGGTGGAAGACGAGAATTTCTACCTGGACATCTGGTCGTAATCGAAGACGACCTTCCAACGGCCGTTTTCCAGCCGGGACAGACGTGACTTATCCGATGCAAGATGGGTTTTATCGCTAAAGCGCATCGAGGGATTTCCAAAAATATCGGCTGGAATTTCAATGCTCTCCATGGCATGGACAAAATCTTCCGATTTCAAATCAGGCCCCGCTTTTTCCAGCGCTCTGACAAAAATATCAATTTTTGTATATCCATAAGCTGAAAAAATGCTGGGAACCTGCTTGAATTTAGTTTCGTACCGATTCGCCCAGGCCCGCACCGGTTCAGAAGCATCATCCAGATAGGGAAATGCAGCGTGGTGCGATGCATACAACCCGTCCATTGGCGCACCGCCCAGCTTGGGTATGAGGTCAGTGTATGCATTGGACGATACGAGGAACTTGGGCGTATACCCCAACTTGTGCGCCTCACTGATGACGCCAACAGTTTCCCGAATCAGAGTTCCCAGCACGACAAAATCACAACCGGCATTCTTGATGCGCGCCACCTGTGACGAAAAATCAGTGGCATTGCGCTTGAAACTGGCACGCTCGACAAGCGTGGCACCGACCTTTTTCAGACCCGCTTCGGCACCTTGCACGACTTCCTGGCCAAAATCGTCATCCTGGAAAACCACGCACGCCTTGCCAGCCGCCTGCTGCTTGTAAAGCACTGGTACTGCCGCGCTGATTTGCTGAAAATACGTCGGCATCCACGCGTAATGGAGCGGGCTGATCGGTTCGTACATTTCCCTCGCCAAGGCCATGGGAAACAAATTGAAAACCCCCTTGGGATCCTGTATTTGCATGGCTGCCTGCGCATGGACGGTGCCAAACGTGCCAATTGCTGCAAAAATCTTTTCTTTATTGACCAGTTTTTGTACCGCCAGAACAGTCCGCTTGGGATCGTAGGCATTATCTTCGACAAGAAGGCGGATTTTACGGCCATGCACCCCACCGCGTGCATTGACCTCGTCAATGTGCATTATCATGCCGTCTCGGATATCCTTTCCATAGCCCGCAACCGGGCCGGAAAGGTCTCCTACATATCCGATGACGACTTCACTTTTACCAACCCCCTGCGTCTGAGCCAAAACAGGCGCAGCAGAGGCAAAACAAAGCGTCATCGCCGAAAAAACATACCCGAACACACCTGAACTTTTCATGACATCTCCTTGATTGAACAAACGAAACCATCCTCAACTGCATAATCTGTTTTTTGCATTTCAAACTTGAGGCCGCCCAAACGTCACTGATACATCGCCTCGATCTGCTTCGCGTACTTTTTCTGCACAAAGCTGCGCTTGAGCTTCATCGTGGGCGTCAATTCCTCATCCTCGGCAGAGAGCTGTGTCTCCAATAGGAAAAAGGCCTTGATTTGCTCGACACGGGCGAACTTTCTGTTGATCCTGTCGATTTCCCCCTGTATCAGCGCCAGCACTTCGGGCGCACGGGTCAAACTGGCGTAATTGGAGAAGGGAACATCGTTGTCCTGTGCATATTTCTCGACGTTTTCCTGTTCGATCATCACGATCGCCGTCAGGTAGGCCCTGCGGTCGCCGATGACGACAGCGTCGGTCACGTAAGGGGAGAACTTCAATTCGTTTTCCCATTCACTGGGTGTGATGTTCTTGCCGCCTGCCGTGATGATGATGTCCTTCATGCGGTCGGTGATGCGGAAGTAGCCGCCCGCATCGACGGAACCCACGTCGCCGGTATGCAGCCAGCCTTCAGCATCGATGGCCTCCGCGGTTTTCTCGGGCTGGTTGAGGTAGCCCATGAACACATTGGGGCCGCGCACCAGCAGTTCGCCCGTGCCGGCGTCCACGCGTACTTCATTGAATGCGCATGCGCGCCCGATGGTGCCCAGGCGGATGCCATCGGGCGGCATCGAGGTGGCAATGCCTGCGCACTCGGTTTGCCCCCACGCCTCCAGCATGGGAATGCCAAGGGCCAGATACCAGCGGATCAAATCTGGTGCGATCGGCGCCGCGCCGGTCACGAGAAAGCGGCAACGATGAATGCCCATGAAACGGCGCACGTTGTTCAGCGAAGCAAGGCCGGCAATCCGGTACTTGAGCTTCAACCACAGGCTTACCGGCTCACCCTTGATGACTCGGTCAACCACCTCGTTGCCCACGGAGATGGCCCACGCGTAGGCGTGCTGCTGCACAGGCCCCGCCTCCTTGACGGCGATGGTGACGGCGGAATAGAACTTCTCCCACAGGCGGGGCACACCGCCAAAGACCGTGGGCGCAATTTCGCGCACGTTTTCTGGCACCGTATCCGGGTTCTCCACGAAATTCATCTTCGTGCCGCTATAGAGCGAGGAGTACATGCCGACGACACGCTCGGCGACATGGCACAGAGGCAGAAAGCACATGCGCTCGTCGGTCTCGTCCTGCGGCAGGATCGCGTCGTTGCCATGCACGGCCGTCAGCAGATTTCGATGCGACTGCATCGCCCCTTTGGGCCGGCCCGTTGTTCCCGAGGTGTAGACCAGAATGGCGACATCCTCCGGCTGGCGCATGCGGCGCGCGGTGTCGAATACGCCGGGGTGCTCGGCGTCGTGGCGCGCGCCCAATCGGCGCAGATCATCCAGCGTGACGACCATCGGGTCGCTGAATTCTGTCAATCCCTTCGGATCGATGAGCACGATTCGGCGCAACTCCGGCAAGTTGCCGCGGACGGCCAAGACCTTGTCCAACTGCTCTTCGTCTTCGACAAACAAGACCACCGTGCCGGAATCTGCGCAGATATACCGGACCTGATCCGCCGCATCGGTGGGATAAATCCCGTTCGCCACCCCACCGGCCGACAGAACGGCCATGTCCGCCCAGACCCACTCCACCGAGGTGTTGGCGAGAATGGAGACACATTCCCCCTGGCGCACTCCGATGGAGATCAACCCCATGGTGAGCTCCCGGACGATCGTTCCGACCTCACTCCAGTTCCAGGCACGCCATAGACCGAAATCCTTTTGCCGCATCAAGACTTGATTTGCACGGCTTTCGACCGCACCCCAGAACATGTCGGGAATGGTCTCTCCCGGAACGACAATGTCATGCCGGGGTTTGAAATGATCGAGATTCCAGAGTCGGGACACGCGCGTCATCTCCAGGTTTTCTTCTTTTTCCAGCGCCGCTCGGCCCGCACGCCTTCTTCCTTCATGCCCAGGTAGAACTCCTTGATGTCTTCCTTTTCACGCAATCGCGCACAGGTGTCTTCCATCACGATGCGGCCGTTCTCCAGCACGTAGCCGTAGTCAGAGGCGTTGAGGGCCATGTTCGCGTTCTGTTCCACCAGCAAGATGGTGGTACCGCGTTCACGGTTGATGCGCACCACGATTTCGAAAATCTCTTTCGTGAGCTTCGGGGAAAGCCCGAGGCTGGGCTCATCGAGCAAGATGAGTTCCGGCTTGGCCATGAGCGCGCGGCTGATCGCAAGCATTTGCTGCTGGCCGCCCGAGAGCAGTCCCGCGTCCTGATGGCTGCGCTCCGCGAGAATCGGGAAGTAGCCATAGACCGCCTCCATATCGCGCGCGATGGCATCGCGATCGGCGCGCGCATAGGCGCCCATCAGGAGGTTGTCCCGAACCGACAGCAACGGAAACACTTCTCGCCCCTCCGGCACATGCACCAGGCCCCGATGAACGATATGGACCGGATCCTTGGCGGTGATGTTCTCGCCCTTGAATTCCACCGAACCCTTGCGCGGATCGATGATGCCGCTGATGGTCTTGAGAATGGTGGTCTTGCCAGCGCCGTTGGACCCCAGCACTGTCGCTATCTGGCCGCGCCGCACGTTCAGGCTTACGCCACGAATGGCCTTGATGGGGCCGTAAGCGCTTTCGACGTTGAGCAGCGTGAGGATGGCGTCGTCCACGGCAGGCACCGTCATGCTGCTTCCCCATGGTTTTCGCGGCGCAGGCTGGCGACATCGTCCACCGAGCCCAGATAGGCTTCCACCACGCCCTGGTCTCTTTGCACCTCGGCCGGGCTGCCAACCGCAAGCACTTCACCCTGATTCATCGCCAGCACCCGATCGGACACCTTGGAAACCAGCGCCATATCGTGTTCAACCATCAGAATGGTCACCCCGAGGTCACGCCGAATATCCTGAATCCAGAATGCCATGTCCTCGGTTTCTTCCACGTTCAAACCCGAGGAGGGCTCATCCAGCAGCAACAGCTTCGGCTCGGTGCAGAGCGCGCGTGCCAACTCAACCACTTTTCGAACACCGTAAGGCAGCCCCGCAACCAAGGCATCACGGTAGTGCTGCAATTCCAGCAGATCAATCACCTCCTCCACCTTGCGGCGCGTATCCCGCTCTGCCTGCCTCACCCCGCGCGAAAAAATCAGCTCCTTCCAAATACCCGTTCGACGGCAGATATGGCGCCCGATGAGCAGGTTCTGGAGCACGGTCGCATGCTCGAACAGTTCGATGTTCTGGAAGGTGCGGGCAATGCCCAGTGACGCCACCTGGTGCGGCGGCACCTTGTGGAGAACCTGCCCGTCAAATTCCAGCGACCCCGAGGTAAGGTCGTAGATACGGCTGATGAGATTGAAGACCGTCGTCTTGCCCGCGCCATTGGGGCCGATCAGCGTGAACACCTCACCGCGCCGAACGTCGAAACTGACGTTGTTGACGGCAAGAACGCCTCCGAAACGCACCCGGAGGTCGCGGGCTGCAAGCAGAGCATCATTCATCTCAAGCGCTCCGACTTCTGAAAGGTCTTTTGCCGCTTGAACATGCCGCGCCGGTAGAACGGGTACAGCTCCAGCCAGGTGCAGATCTTGAGCCAGCGGCCGTACATTCCCATGGGTTCGAGCATCACGAAGGCGATCAGGATCACGCCGTACACCACGGCTTGCAGCCCTGTCGCCTGCCCTATGGCCGCAGGCAGGTAGTCCTTGACCGAGGAAATCAGCTGCGGCATGCCGATCAGAAACATGGCGCCGAAGAAAACGCCGTGCATCGATCCCAACCCGCCGATCACGATCATCAGCACCAGATCAATCGACTGCAACAAGCCGAACTGTTCAGGCGAGAGAAACTGGATCTGATGGGCATACAGCGCTCCACCCAGCCCGGCCAACGCCGCGGAAATCGCGAACGAAAGCGATTTGTAGCGTGCCAGATGAATGCCCATGCTTTGCGCAGAGATCTCGGAATCGCGGATGGCGACGAACGCACGTCCCGTAGGCGCACGCAACAGGTTGAGCACCATCACCGTGCTGGCGACCACGCAGCCAAGGCACAAGAAGTAAAACGCCACCGGACCGTCCAGCGCCCAGCCGAACACCATCGGGCTTTGCACCATCAGACCTGAATTTCCGCCGGTGACGCTGTCCCAGCGTGTCAGGATTTCCTCGACGATGAAGCCAAACGCCAGCGTCGCTATGGCCAGGTACATGCCTTTGACACGCAGTGCCGGCAGACCGACGACCACGCCGACCGCGGCCGACAACCCCATGGCGCAAGCCATGGACAGCGGGAACGGCCAGCCACGGGCAGCCAGAAACGCTTCGGTATAGGCCCCCACCCCCATGAATGCCGCATGACCGATGGAAAACTGTCCGGTGAATCCAACCAGCAGCATCAGTCCGACGGCGATGACGGAGTAGATGAAGACAAACACAAGCTGAGCGATCCAGTACTCGGGCAACAGCCAAGGCGCACCCACCAGAGCGAGCAGCAGCAACCCATACCAGAACCGGTGCCCGCCGTGCTTGGCCAGGTCAATATCCTGGTCGTAGCGGGTTTTGAAAATAAAGCGCATGGCCGTCCCCGCTCACACCTTCTTGCGCAAGCGCTCACCAAACAAACCCGAGGGCTTGACGGCCAGCATCAACAGTACGACGACATAGGGCATGGCATCCTTGAAGCCCTCGGGCAAAAAGTAGCCTGACAACGACTCGACCAGGCCAACGATGACCCCGCCCACGATGGCGCCCGGCAAGCTGCTGAAGCCTCCGATGATGGCGGCCGGAAATGCCTTGAGCCCGATGAAACCCATGTTGGCGTGCACGAAAGTGATCGGCGCCAACAATATCCCGGCGACCGCGGCGACCGCGGCCGCCAGCGCCCATACCAAACCATTGAGGCGCCGCACCGGAATGCCCATGTAGTAGGCCGCCAGTTGATTCTGGGATGAGGCCTGCATGGCGACGCCCACGCGCGTGAATCGGAACAACGCCCACAGGCCCGCGCACAGCAGCGCCGTCGCACCGATGATGACGAGCTGCTCACCGGCCAGAACCACCCCGCCGGCCTCGATCAGACTCCCTTTGTAGGGCGCGTTCAACGTGTGGGTGTCGGTGCCGATACCTGGCACCATGGTGATGCCGCCGCGCGCCACATAGCCCAGGCCGAAAGTGAGCATCACGATGGAAAACATCGGCTGCCCCAGCACAGGCTGTATCACCAGTCGCTCCACCACGATCCCAAACGCGGCCATCGCCAGCACGGCCGAAACGGCCGCCAGCCAGAACGGCATGCCGAACAGGCCCATGCAGGCGAAACCCACGAAGGCACCCAGCATCATCAGTTCGCCCTGCGCGAAATTGACGGTTTCCGTGACCTTGTAGATCAGCACGAACCCCAACGCGATCAAGCCATAAACACAGCCCTGCGCAATCCCCGCAACGATGACCTGCAATACCAGCAACGGCGTCTCCATCGGAATGGGTTCGCTCGTCCAACCAGGTGGCGAACCTCAATGTTTGATCGTCGTAGGTTAGATAGTCGGTCAACGTGGAATATCGTCTTATCCGACGATTCGAGGGTTCCGAGCCACCTGCTTTCGGCCTCACAACCGATGTACCTGCCCCTTTCAGCCAGCCACCGCCTCGGACCTTCTCAAGGTCTATGGAAATTCGGTGGGCGGCGTTCGCTGAAGGCTCTCACTCCTTCAGCAAAACTGCCGCCATTCACCAAATCCATCTGGCGTGCGCGCTCCAAATCAAGCTGCTGCGCCAGGGTATTTTTTTCCGCGGCAGCGAAGACCGCCCGGGCCTCCCCAATCGCATGGGGCGGCATCGCCGCCAATTGGCGCGCCAGGCGCGTGGACTCTGCTTCAAGACGCTCGTCGTCGACACAGGCCCATATCAAGCCCCATTCCTGCGCCTTCTGCGCCGGCAGTTTTTCCCCCGTCAACGCGAGTCCCAAGGTCCGGGCATACCCTATGGCCCGGGGCAGCACCCATGTCGCCCCCATGTCGGGTACGGCACCGAGCGACGGGAAAAACGGCAGGTAAAAGTACGATGACTTCGCGGCCACCACCAGATCACCGGCCAGCGCCAGACCGACGCCACCGCCCGCCGCCACGCCATTGATGGCACAGACCACCGGTACCGGCAAATCCTTGAGCGCCTTGACGACCGGATTCATGCGCGCCATCAAACCGCCCACGTATTCGCCCAGCGTGCCATCGGCGCTGGCTTCAGGCTGATCGATCAATTGGCGGTAGTGCGCCAGATCCGCGCCAACGCAGAACCCGCGCCCACGGCCCGTGAGGATCACGGCACGTACCCGTTTGTCATCTCTGATCCGATTGACGGCGTCAGTCATGCCTTCGATCACGGCGTCACCCAAGGGATTCATACGCTTGTCATCGGTGAGGCTGATGGTTGCGATCGATGCATCGATTGCAAATGAAACGGCGGGGTTTTGCGTCATTGGGATTTCTTCCTGTGAACGGAAAAATGGGTGCGTGCAACCTCACCCCCCCACCGCAACCCGTGACAGGATCCCAGTGGAGAGGGCCTTGTGGACTCGTTTGGATTGAAATCACTGTCCGCCCATAAAACCTGGAATACCACGGTAGCCATCGGCGGTATGAGTTCGGAAATATGCGTACAGCCCGCCTCGCCTCGGAACATCTGCTTCACTCTCAGCGTGAATCCGGGTTCGATCCTCAGTCCAACCAGTTTTTGGTAGGCCGCCTCAACCACGGCACACTCCTGGTACGGGTGCTCCTCGCTGTAAGCCGCCGACGCAACGATCCACCGATCCCGGTCCACCGTGAGGCGGACGCGCATTTGGTGAATCGCTGCCCCGGGATCAATGTTCCGGCCCGTCAGCAGTTGCACCGGGCCAGGCTTGGTATCGATAAGCAGTCCTTCGATATCCAGCAGTCCATCGTCGCGCTCGAAAGCTTCGCAGCTGATGCGCCTCAGATGCAGTGGCCGCCGCGGCCCGGGCGGTGGGGCCGTGCTCATCCGCGCACCGCGACGAAAGCCACCCCGGCATCCACCAGCGTCTGGATTTCGGCGGGGGAATAGCCGGCACCTTCAAGCAGTGCAACGGTGTGCTCGCCGGTACCCGGTGCTTTTGGCGGCAGGGCCGACGGCGTGCGATCGAAGCGCGGCGCCGGCGCGGGCTGCAGCACGCCATCCGGGCGCACAAAGGTGCCACGCGCCACGTTGTGCGGGTGTTCGGGGGCCTCATTCATAGACAGAACGGGGGCGAAGCAGGCATCGGAGCCCTCCAACACCTCGCACCATTGCGCCCGAGTGCGGGTGAGGAACACCTGGGCCAGCTTGGCGCGCAGCGCGGCCCACTCGCCCTGTTGCCATTGGTGCTCGAAATCGGGATCAGTGACGCCGCACAGCCCAAGCAGTTGCGCATAGAACTGGGGCTCAATGGCTCCGACGGACACATGCTTGCCATCCTGGCAGGCATAGGTGCCGTAAAAATGCGCCGCCCCATCCAGAAAATTCGACGCGCGCGCATCCTGCCAGAAGCCCTTGGCCATCAAGCCGTACTGCGCCGCCATCAGCAACGCCGCACCGTCGGTCATCGCGGCATCGACGACCTGGCCCATGCCCGTGTGCACTGCCTGCGCATGCGCGGCAAGCACGCCCATGGCCAGCAGCATGCCGCCGCCGCCATAGTCGCCCGCCAGATTCAGGGGCGGCAGCGGCTGTGCGGCGGGCCCGATGGCGTGCAGGGCGCCGGTGAGGGCGATGTAGTTGATGTCGTGCCCCGCGGTGTGCGCGAGCGGCCCGGTCTGCCCCCAGCCCGTCATGCGGCCGTATACCAGCCCGGGATTGCGCGCATGGCATGCGTCAGGCCCCAGGCCGAGCTTCTCGGTGACACCCGGGCGGTAGCCTTCGATCAACACGTCTGCGCGTTCCACCAGGCGCAGCACGGTTTCGACCGCGCGTGGATCCTTCATGTTGAGAGAGAGCGACTGGCGGCCGCGGTCCACGACGCTGTCGTTGCGCATGAGATCGTCGAGCCCTCCCCGGCGGGGTGCGGGCGCACGGTCAATGCGTATGACCCGTGCGCCCATGTCCGCCAGCAGCATGCAGGCGAAGGGGCCCGGACCGATGCCGGCGAGTTCGATGACGGTGAGATGCGAAAGAGGTCCTGGCATATGTCCGCGCCTTACATCCGCTTCGCCACTTCCTCCAGCATCACCTCGGTAGCGCCGCCGCCGATCGTGAGAATGCGGGAGTCACGCGCCATGCGCTCGACCGGCGTGCCGATGATGTAGCCCGTGCCGCCGTGCAGCTGAAGGCAGGTATGCACGACTTCCTGCAGCGTCTCGGCGCCGAAGGCCTTGAGCATCGACACCTCGCGCACCGTGTCCTTGCCTTCATCGATCATCTGCGCACACTGGTAGGTCAGCGCCCGCACGGCGGCGGCCTTGGCCGCCACCCACGCGATCTTGTTGCGCACCACCGGCTGGTCCCACAGTGACTTGCCGAACGCCTGGCGGTTGCGCAGATAGTCGACCGTCAGCTCGATGGCCTTGGAACTCGTACCGGACACCAGCGCCCCCACCACCAGACGCTCGTTCTGGAAGGTGCTCATGATGTAGTAAAAGCCCTTGCCCTCTTCGCCCAGGAGCGCGTCGGCCGGCAGCTTCAAATCATCCAGAAACAGCTCCGCCGTGTCCGAGGAGCGCCAGCCATGCTTCTCGAACTTGCGCGCCACCTTCAGACCGGGGTTGCCCTTCTCCACGATGAACAGCGAGATGCCGCGGCTGCCCTTGGCTTGCGGATCGGTGCGCGCCGCCACGATGTAGATGTCGCCGAACACCCCATTGGTGATGAATGTCTTGGAGCCGTTGAGGGTCCAGCCCTCTGCGGTTTTGACGGCACGGGTCTTGAGCCCCGCGACATCGGATCCGGCATGCGGCTCGGTCACGCAAACCGCTCCTACCCGGATTCCAGCGCAGGCATCGGGCAGGTATTTCTGCTTTTGCTCGTGCGTGCCGCGATGCGCGATGTGTCCAATCGACATGTCGCTGTGCACCGTCAGCGCAGAAGCCACGCCGCCGTAGGAGGAACGCGCCAGTTCCTCGCCGAGCACGACCGAGGCCAGCGCACCCATGCCGCCGCCGCCATATTCCACCGGGTGGCGCATGCCCAGGAAACCCATTTCACCCAGCTGGCGAAACACGCTGCGCGGAATCTCGCCGCTGGCCTCCCACTCATCCCCGTTGGGCACGATGACTTCGTTGACGAAACGGCGCACCTGCTGGCGCACGAGACGAAGGTCTTCGCCCAGGAAATCAGGTTCGTTGAATTCAAATTCGATCATGGGAATACCAGGAAATGAGGCCGCTTCCGGCGATGATGTCGGCGGTTTAATATTCCGACGCGGCGGTCTATTATAGACGGATGCGTCGGATAATTTCAAGGGATTGATAAACTCCCCGAGACAGGAGAACCCATGCCCCGAGTACGTTCAGACGATTACGAAACCAAGAGCCACGCAATCCTCGACAGTGCCGCCGCGCTGTTCGCGAAGGAAGGCTACCCATCCGCCAAGATGCAGGATATCGCCAAGGCCTGCGGCGCGACCAAATCGATGCTGTACCACTATTTCCCGACGAAGGACGATCTGCTGTTCGCCATGCTCATGGAGCATCTTGAACGCGTGGTGCACAGCGTGGAAGACGCCATCGCCCTGCACGTCCCGCCGCGCGACAAGCTGCAGGCCATGGTGCAGGTTTACACGCAGAAATCAGCCCAGTCGCGCAGGCGCCACATGATCGCGATGCAGGACGTGAAGTACCTGCCCCGCGCCAAACAGACTCCGCTCATCGAGCTGCAGCGCACGTTGACCGACCGGGTCGCCCAATTGCTGCGCGAGGTCAATCCCAACCTGCCCGATGACGTCTACAAGCCGTACACGATGATGCTCGTCGGCCTGCTCAACTGGACCGACATGTGGTACAGGCCCGGCGGCGCGATGAAGCCGCAGGAACTCTGCGACCGGCTCGCCCGCCTGTTCCTGAAGGGGTTCCTCGCGGAAAAGGGATGATTCGCGGGAACCCTTCAGGCTCATCCCATTACTGCACTATCTTGTAGGTGGCCGATGCGGGATCTGCCTTGAGGAAAAACAGCTTGGGGGCAGCCAGGTGATTTTCCGCCGTGAAGCTGATCGGCGTCATGGCTCCGGTTTCCAGATTGGTCACTTTTGCCAGCTCAGCATTCGTGCAATCCCAGGTCGGCGACTTGCCGCAGTGATCGATGGCCGTGAACAGCGCTCTCGCTGCCGCATACCCGGTGAAACTGTAGCGATTGACACGGGCACGCTCTTCGGGCGAAAGGTATTTATCGAGCTTGTCCATGAATCCCTTGGCCTCGGGCGAGCTCTCCAGGTAGACGTAGTCCACCGTGTAGACGTTCTCGCCTGCCGAGCCCATCATCTTCGCGCTCGCCGGCACGCGCGACACATAGGTGACGCCAACGGGGATTTTCAGGCTGATGCGTTCCAGCTCCTTGACCATGGTGATGTTTTCACCCAGCACCCCTCCTGCCATCAGCGCCTCGGCGCCCGCCTGCTTGACCTTGAGAATTTCCGAGGAAAAGTCCGATTGCCCCTTCTTGTAGATCTGGCTGGACACGACCTGCAGGTTTTTTTCCTTGGCGACACGTTCAAACCCATCGCGCACGTTTTCACCGTAGTCATCGTCCTGCGAGATCACGGCCCATTTTTTACCCGGGTAGCGGTCCGCCATTTTCGAAATCAGCCCGTAGACCGCCTCTCGCATGTCGTAGCCGACCGCAAAGACGTTCTTGATGACGGGCTTGTACAAACCCTCGTACGTGGTGATGGGCGCCATCGCCGGAATGCCTGCCTGCTTGATCAGAGGCATCGCAGCCTGTGCCTGCCCGGTGCCCGATATGGACGTGAAGGCAAATATCTTGTCGCTGCCGATCAGCTTTCGCACCCCCTGAATGGTGCGTGAAGGCACGTAGCCGTCGTCCTCCGAAATCAGGCGCACCTTGCGGCCGTGAATGCCACCGGCCGCGTTGACTTCCGCCACGGCCGCCTTCACCCCGAGGTTGTGTGCCACTCCGAGCAGCGCGGGCGGGCCGGTCAGCGGCAGGATGTCGCCAATCACGATTTCAGTGTCACTGATGCCCTGTTGCTGTTGCGCTGCCGCATGGAAAGTGAAGCCGGCGGCAAGCAAGCCGATGGCAAGCGAAGTGAGTCTGCGGTTCATGAGGTGGGTCTCCTGGTTGCAAAGAATGGCCGAAGCCGGTGTGGATGATCAATATCTGAGCGGCCATTGCACCCAGGCATGGCGCAGGTCATGCCAGATGCCGCGCAGGCCGCGCGGGTCGAAACGGAGGAAGGCGATGATCGCCACGCCATAGAGAATGGTCTTGATCTCGTGCGAACTGGTGGTCATGGCGTCTGCAAGACGCCCTCCGAGGAAGGACATCAGGACCGAGAAAACCTCCGGCAAGGTGACGATGAACACCGTCCCCAGCACGGCCCCGAGCACCGAACCTATGCCCCCGACGATCACGATGGCAAGAGCCTCGATGCTGAGCAGGAAGGGGTAGCCCTCAACCGACACGAAGCTCATGTAGATGGCCATCAGACCGCCAGCCAGCCCCGCGAGCGCCGAGCTGATGAGGAATGCCAGAAGCTTGTATCGCACCAGGCTGATCCCCATCGTGCGCGCAGCAATGTCGTTGTCGCGCACCGCCACCAGGGCGCGACCGACATAGGATCGGCGCAGGTTGAGGACGGCCAGCACGGTCAGGAAGGCGACGCACAGACAGAACCAGTAAAAGGCCCGGTCGCTGGAAAGATTCATGCCGAGAATCACCGGCCGCTCGATCATGATGCCGCTGCCGCCGCCCGTGAGTTCGCCGCCCGCCAGGATCGCGGCGCTCACGATGTAGGAGAACGCCAGTGTCGTGATGGCCAGGTACAGGCCATGCAGGCGCAGCGATGGAATGCCGACGACGAGGCCAAACACCGCAGGCAGCACCGCCGACAGCACCAGCGCAAGCTCGGGCGGCAGACCCCAGCGTGAGACGGCGACCGCGTAGGCATAACCCCCAAGCATGAGAAAGCCCACGTGGCCCAAAGAAATCAGCCCCGTGAATCCCGTGAGCACCATCAGTCCCAACGCGCCGACAGTCGTGAAAAGAATCACCGTCAGGTGCGACAGCAGATAGCCGCTCAGCAGGAATGGTGCCGCCAGCAGCCCCAGCAGCAACACGGTCACCCACCCCTTGACAACGGGCGAATCCGTGAGAACGACCAGGTCGCTGTAGCTTTGCTTGAAATAACCGCTGCGCATCAAACCCTCTCGATTCGCTTTTCACCGAACAGCCCAAACGGACGGACCATCAGCACCACCAGGATGAGAATGAAGCCGGCGATTTCCTTGAACGTGCTGGGCAGATAGCCCCCCACGAGGTTCTCCAGAACACCGATGAACAGCCCGCTGAAAGCGGAACCGAGCACGGAGTCGAAGCCACCCAGCACCGTGGCCGGGAAGGCCTTGAAGCCGATTTCATAGATGGTGGGAACCAGCCCGTAGATCACTGCGAAAAAGGCGCCGGCCAGACCGGCAAGGCCGGAAGCCGAGGCCCAGGCCACGGCCTGCACGCGCGCGGTGGACACACCCATGAGCCGTGCGGTCTTCTCGTCCGCAGCGACCGCCCGCATGGCGACACCAAATCGGCTGTGGCGCAGGAAGAACCAGAACCCAGCGATGGCCAGCAGCAGCACCAGGATCACGGTGATCTGGCTCATCCGCAGGCCCATGCCTCCTATATGGACGATGGTGTCCGCTCCTTCGACATTGAACTTGTGCGGCGCGGCACCCCAGATCAGTGTCACCAGGGCCCGCAGCACCACCGCAAGCCCCACGGTCACCAGCACCACCGACAAGACCGGCTCGCCGAGCATGGGACGCATGATCAGCCGCTCACACACGAGCCCCAGGATCGCTCCCACAACCACGGCAACGATGATGGTTGGAACCGCGCTGGTCCCCAAGGCCGTGGCGATGGACCAGGAACTGTAGGCGGTGAGCATGCCCATCTCGCCTTGGGCGAAATTGATGATGCCGGTCGCCTTGAAGATGACGGCGAAACTCATGGCCACGAGACCATAGATCGCACCGACCGCCAATCCCGAAACGACCAGTTCGAGAAAATAGTTCACCCAATCTCCTTGCTGCGCACGGCCGGGCGCACCTGTTCCTGCGATGACTCAAGGTTCATTGCGCGTCTCCGTAAATTTGTTCGAGCTCGCGCGCGAACTTCTTGTTGATGAGTCCGCGGCGCACCTTCTGCGTGGCCGTGAGCTCGCCATCGTCGTGGTCCAGCTCCTTTTCCAGCAACACGAATTTGCGGATGTTCTCGACGCGGGCAAACTTGCCATTCACCTCATCGACCACCTGCTGGATCAATTCGCGCACCTCGCTCATCTGTGTCAGCGATTTGAAGGTCGTATAAGGCAAGTCGCGCTCGCCAGCCCAGCGGCCCACGCTATCAAAATCGATCTGAATCAGACCCCCCAGGAATTTCTTGCCCTCGCCCACCACGATGGCTTCGCGCACATAGGGACTGTCCTTGAGCGCGTTCTCTATCTCGGATGGCGCAATGTTCTTGCCACCGCTCGTGATGATGATGGCCTTCTTGCGATCAACGACCGCAATCTCATCCTTGGCGCGCACCTCCACGATGTCGCCACTGGCCAGCCAGCCGTCGCTGGACAGAATGTCCTGCGTCCCCTTGTCATCGAACAGGTAGCCGCGAAACACCCCGGGTGAGCGCACAAAGGCCTCGCCATCCTCGCCCACTTTCCATTCGACGCCCGGCATGGCAGGCCCGCAGCTGCCCGAAACGAATGGCCGCCCCGGTACCTGCACGAAAGCCAGTCCGCCGGCCTCGGTCAGGCCATAGCCCTGCCCCACCGGCAGGCCGATGATGTCGAAGAACTTCAGCGTCTCCGGTGACACCGAAGCGCCGCCGCACATGCGCGTGTGGGTGCGGTTCAACCCCATGTGGCGCTGCATGTTGCGAAACAACAGCAGGTACCAGAGGCCGAACTCGGCCCGATCGCCCAGATCCACGAGGCGGCCCTTCTGCGCGCGTTTGTCCGACAGCACGCGCCCGCGCTTCATGCCGGCGCGGTACAGCCAGCGCTGCACGCGCCCGCTGTCTTTCATGCGGAAATCAAAATTCTGCTGCAGCTTTTCCCAGATGCGGGGTACGCCCAGGAAGAAGGTCGGTGCGATCTCGCGGATGTTGGCGGACACCGTATCCACGGATTCGGCGAAGTTGACGCAGCCGCCTGTGAGCAGGTGCAGCACCGTCGAGTAGCCGCGCTCGGCCACGTGGCACAGCGGCAGATAGCACACGGACTCAAAGCGCTTGCCCACCATCTGGCGCGCCGCCGCGTAGGAGTACGCCGCGAAGATGAAGTTGCGGTGCGTGAGCATCGCCCCTTTGGGCGGCCCGGTCGTTCCCGAGGTGTACACGAGAATGTTCACGTCGTCGGGCAACAGGCGGTCCACGCTCTGATCGAGGCGCTGCTCGGCCAACGGGTCTTCCTGCACCAGCTGGTCGCCCAGCGCCATCAGGTGTTCGAAACTGCCCGGCTTGCCCGGCGCATAGCGGCGCAGCCCCTTCATGTCGACACAGAAAATATGCTCCAGATGGGGCAGGCCGGCCCCTTCCTTCATGGCGTCGAGCACCTTGTCGGTCTGCTCCTGGTCGCCCGTGATGGCGACCTTGGCCTGGCAGTGGCTGGCGATGTACTGCACTTCGGGCCAGGGGTTGGTGGGATAGATGCCGACGACCTGCACGCCCAGCATCTGCGCACCGAGGTCCGCATAGAACCACTCCGGTACGTCTTCGGCCGCGATGACGATGCGGTCACCCCGCTGCAAGCCCAGCTTCATGAAGCCCAAAGCCACACGGCGCGCATCCCGGTAGTAGTCGGCCCAGGTGCGTCCGCGCCACACGCCTTGCACCTTCTCCCGCAGCGCCACTTGTTGTCCGCGCTCCTGCGCACGCAGGCGCAGCAGTCCGGGCAGCGTCCCGTCCCCGCGCAGCAGGGCGCCATGTTCAAACATGCTCCGCCTCCTCGCCGAGGTAGGCCCGCAGTACCACCGGATCGGCCGCCACCTCCGCCGGCGTCCCTTCGGCGATCTTCGATCCGAAGTCCAGCACGTAAACCCGGTCGGACAAATCCATCACCACCTGCATGTCGTGTTCAATCATGAGCACCGCAACCCCGAATTCATCACGTATGTCCAGCGTGAAGCGCGCGATGTCCTCTTTTTCTTCACGATTCATCCCTGCAACGATTTCATCGAGCAACAGCAATTTGGGCTCGCAGGCCAGCGCACGGCCCAGTTCGACACGCTTTTGCTGGCCGTAGGCGAGCTGGCTCACGGACTTGTCGCGCAGTTCTTCGATTTCGAGGAACTCAATGATCTGCTCCACCTTTTCGCGCGCTGCGATCTCGTCGCGGCGCGGCCGCCCCCAGAACAACAGCGACTCCAGCACCGAATAGCGGAAATGGATATGCCGCCCCACCAGCAGGTTTTCCACCACGGTGCCGTGGCGAAACAGCGCCAGATTCTGGAAAGTACGGCCTATACCCAGGCGCGCGAATTCGGAGGGTTTCAGCCCCGCCGTATCCCGCCCCTCGAACAGAATCTGCCCCTGGGTCGGCGGCAGCACGCCACTCACCAGATTGAACGTGGTCGTCTTGCCCGCGCCATTGGGGCCAATGAGGCTGACGATTTCACCCGGCATCACCTTGAGGCTGACGTTGTTCACGGCCGTCACACCGCCAAAGCGCTTGGAAATACCCCGCGCCTCCAGGACGGGAGTCATGCTGTCCTGCGTCATGACAACCACCTCTTGCGTCGCTTGTAATGCTTCACGTCTTTCATGCTGGTGCGGCCGGGCTGGGTACTCAATCCAAGATAGAACTCGCGCACATCGGTGTTGCGGCGCAGCTGCTCACTGGTGCCATCGAGTACGACACGCCCGTTTTCCATGATGTAGGCGTAATCGGCGATGGCCAAAGCCCGGTTGGCGTTTTGCTCCACCAGCAGGATGGTGAGCCCCGTGCTGTCGCGCAGCTTTTGAATCGTGCGAAAAATATCCGTCACGATCAGCGGAGCCAGACCCAGGGACGGTTCATCCAGGGCCAGCACCTTGGGCTGGCTCATCAGCGCCCTGCCGATCGCAACCATCTGCTGCTCACCACCGGAGAGATAGCCCGAGATGCTCTGGCGCATCTCCGCCAGGCGCGGGAACAGATCGAACACGAAATTGCGCGCCTGCGCGAGCTTTTCAGAGCCTTGCAGGTGGGCGCCGGCTATCAGGTTTTCCTCCACCGTCAGCGTGGCGAAGAGGCGACGGCCTTCGGGCACCTGCACCATCCCGTTCTTGACGATGTGCGGCGCGGGAGCGCGCTCGATGGCTTCGCCGAACAAATGGATGAACCCTTTTCTATTTCTCCGTCCTCGGCATCCAAAACACCTGAAATGGCCTTGAGAACACTGGATTTGCCAGCGCCGTTGGAGCCCAGCAGGGCAACGATCTGGCCCGGCCGCACTTCCAGCGACACGTCACGAACGGCCTCGATGGCACCCCCGTAAACAATCTGAATGTTGTGCACGGCAAGAGCAGGCGGGGCCGTTGAAACCGGCGCGCGCGTATCCGTCATTGATGATTCATCCCGATATAATTAGTCCGACGTGTCGGACTTTGATTTGGATCAAAGTATAAACACCAAAGACCGTTTTTTGATTAGGGATTACCCGGATTTTGAGCGCTTTGGCCGGGAAAAATCTCTCTCAACGGAAGCGACTCATCCGTCAGGCTTGCCGGGTTCAGCAGTACCGGCTGCTGCGCCAGAGCGCGCCGCGTGGCCATGAAGTCGCCCGGCCGATTGACCGCGTCGATCGCGAGCAATTGCCCGCCACGCAGGTAGAAAGCACAGAAGCTGCGCGCGCCGGGGTCTCCACGCAACAAGCAGCGGTCGTGCCCCTGCGACAGCCCCGCCGTTTGCAGTTTCAGATCGTACTGATCCGACCAGAACCACGGCACGCTGCGATTCGGCTTGGGTTTGCCGCAAAGCCAGGACGCGGCGGCGCGCGCCTGCTCTAGGGCATTGGGCACCGACTCCAGCCGCAGTTCGCGGTCGTAAAGAGGATGGTGCTGCAGCGTGTTGTCCCCGGCCGCCACGATGTGCGGGTCTGCGGTGCGTGCGAGTTCATCCACCGGAATGCCGCCCTCACCCGCCAGGCCCGCTGCCACAGCAGCCTCGACATTGGGCAGCATGCCGACGCCTGCCACGACCAGATCCGCGGGAACGCGCTGACCGTTGCTGCAGTGCACGGCCACGATGCGCCCCCCCTCGCACGTCACGCGCTCGACACCAGCGCCTGTCAAGATTTCCACGCCCGCTTCGCGATGCACGCTTTCGTAAAAGCGCGATACCTCGGCACCCGCGACGCGCGCAAGCACACGCGGCTGCGCCTCGATCACAGTGACGCGCGCGCCCAGTCCGCGTGCGGAAGCAGCCACTTCAAGCCCCACGTAGCCGCCGCCAACCACAACCACCTGCGCATCCGGGCCGAGGCTCGCTCGAATACCATCGGCATCGGCCAGCGTGCGCAGATAAAAGAGATTGGACGGCGGCGGATTCCGTGCATCGATGCCCTCGCACACGAACGGCCTGGGGCGCCCACCCGTGCACAGGGCAAGCTTGTCGTAGCGCAGCGTCGCACCGTCGGCCAATGTCACGGCACGGCCCGTAGGATCAATGGCAGCCAGGCGAGCGCCCTGTACCCGTTCGATACGCGCCGCCTGATAGGCCGCGGCAGGGCGCAATGCCAGGGCATCCACATCGGCCTGGCCCAGCAGGTAAGCCTTTGACAGGGGGGGGCGCTGATAGGGCACAACCCGCTCGTCACCCAGCAGGACGATGCGATCCGTCCAGCCCCCCTGCCGCGCGGCCACCGCCAGTTCACTACCCGCATGCCCCGCACCGACGATGAGCAATCCGCTGCCTTGTGTCTCCATGGTTTCCCTTGCCGTTTTCGATCTATCGTTTCACATAGTCCGTCCAGTCGGTCTAATTATATCCTTCATGGACTAAAATCGCAATGCGCCGCCTGGTGCGTTGGGCAGACGGGCGGCCAATCGGTGTTGGAGAAATGCAATGACGCGTGTGCGTGCGGATGACTACGAAGCAAAACGACAAACCATCCTTGACAAGGCCGCGGCGCTCATCGCGCGCAAAGGCTTCGACGTCGCCACCATGCTGGACGTGGCCAAGGCCTGCGGCGCCTCCAAGTCGCACCTTTACCACTATTTTTCGAGCAAGGAAGATTTGCTCTTTGCCATCGTGCATGAGCACATCACCGCGCAAGCCGCCGAACTCAATCGCATCGTGGCACAGCCCTTGCCCGCGGAAGAGCGCTTTGCGCAGTTCGTGGACACCTTCATGCAAGGCGCGGCACGCTCGCGCAACGAGCACCTGATTCTGATGAACGACATCAAGTTTCTGCCCAAGGCCCAACTCGACCAGATCCGCCGCCTGGAAGCGAATTTGACCGAGCTGATGGAAGACCTGCTGCGCGAGATCAATCCCGAATTCATGGCCGAAGAGCATCTTCAGAAGCCTTATGCCCTGCTTTTGTTCGGCATGATGATCTGGACCTTCTCGTGGTACCGCCGGACCGGATCGATCGCGCCGCACGAACTGGCGCAGCGCATTTCAACCTTGTTCGTCCATGGGTTCAAGGCCCTGCCCCAGACCTTGAACTGATCAGTCCGCCGACGCGACGATGCGCCGGTCGTGCAGGCGCCCGAACGCCGCCGCATCGAGGCCCAGCAACTCGGACAGCACTTCCGCCGTGTGCTCACCCAGGCGCGGAGCCGCTCGTGGCGGCAAACGGCCGGAACCCTGAAAGTCCAGTGGAACGCCTGGCGCGAGCACGGTCCCGACGCCTGGCTGCTCGATGGCCGCGAACATCGGGTTCGCGATCGAGCACTCCGGATCATCGCGCACGAGCTCAGCGACGTTCTGGTAGCGGCTCCAGCACACACCGTGGTGCTTGAAGGCAGCCGCCACCTCGGCAAACGACCGGCGTGCGATCCAGTCCCCCACGATGTCACCGATCTCGCGCCGTGCCTGGAAGCGATCGCCCTCGCGGGCCAGCTCAAGCCCCAGGCGACCGCCCAGCGCATCCATCTGCGCGCCAGTGTCCGTCGCATTGCAGATCGAACGCCACTGCTTGCCGGTCAGCCCCACGACCATTACGCGAGCGCCATCCGCGCAACGGAAATCGCGGCCGAACGCGCCAAACAGCTCGTTGCCATGGCGCTGGCGCGGCTGACCCTGCCGCGCCTCGGCGATGAAACCGAGATGTCCCATCACGGCCAGGCCGACGTCCTGCAGCGCGAGCTTGACATGCTGGCCCTCTCCCGTGCGGCTGCGGTGCCTTTCGGCGGCAAGCAGGCCTACCGCCACCATTTGCCCGGTGATCAAGTCCCAGGTCGGCAGCACGTGGTTCACCGGCTCGCCACTGTCCTGCGGCCCCGTCATCGACGGCAAGCCCAGGCTCGGGTTGACGGTGTAGTCGACGGCCGAGCCGCCATGGCGATCGCCCTGCAGAGTGAGCTGGATGAGGTCGGTGCGCCGCTCGCGCAGCTTGTCGTAGTCAAGCCAGCCGCGCGGGGGGAAATTGGTGACGAACAGACCGGCATCCTGGCCCGGCGCCGTGATCAGCGCCATGGCGATCTCGCGGCCTTCAGGCGATGACAGATCCAGCGCCACCGAGCGCTTGGACTTGTTGAGGCCGCACCAGAACAGACTGGTGTTGTCCTGCGTCACCGGCCAGCGGCGATAGTCCAGCCCACCGCCCAGCGTATCGATGCGGATCACGTCGGCACCCATCTGCGCCAGTGTCATGCCACCCAGTGGGGCGGCCACGAAAGCGGCCGCCTCCACCACACGCATGCCGCAAAGAACACCCTGGGCCATGTCAGTTGCCCCCCGCAGTGATGCCCAGCGCGCGCTCCATCAGGCTGCGCGCCACCACCTTGAGCGCGAGGGTTTCCTCGGCACCTTCGAAGATCGACAGCACGCGCGCATCGACAAAGTAGCGGCTCACGGGCGTTTCTTCCGCGTAGCCCATGCCGCCGTGCAGCTGCAGTGCCTCACGCGTGACCAACTCGGCCGAGCGGCAGGCCAGCAGCTTGACCAAACTTGCCTCCATGCGGCCGTTGCCGCCATCGACGATGCCGGCCACCGTGTAGGCCAGGCGCCGGCAGACTGCCAGGCGCGCCCCCATGCGCGCCAGCTTGGCCTGCGTGAGCGCGAACTCCGCCAGCGGCGCGCCAAAGACCTTGCGGTCCTGCGTGTAGCGCACGGCGGCGCGCAGTGCCGCGCGCATCACGCCGCAGGCGCGCGCCGAGGTCTGCATGCGCCCGCCGACCATGCCCGAGAGCGTGTAGTAAAAACCCTTGCCCAGGCCCGCCTCGCCGCCGACCACGTTGGCGTCAGGCACGAAATAATCCTGGAAAGAGAGATCGAAGGAGTGCATGCCCCGGTAGCCGATGGTGGGGATGGCGCGGCCCGTGAGCTTGCCGCCGCCTTCTTGCTCCACCTCGAACTCGTGCGTGTCCACCGAGGGTTTCTCGGCCAGCAGCACCGACAGGCCCTTGTGGCCCAGCGATCGATCGGGGTGGGTGCGCGTGACCACCATCAGCACGCCAGCCTTGCCCGCGAAGGTGCACCAGGTCTTGGCGCCGTTGAGCAGCCAGCCGCCATCCACACGCGTGCCCTTGAACTGGCAGGCCGCGAGGTCGGAGCCATAGTCGGGCTCGGTCATGGCGATGGCGCACAGCGGATCGCCGGTGGCCAGGCGCGGCAGCCAGTGCGCCTTTTGCGCCTCGGTGCCGCCCGCGAGCAGCGCGCGCGTGAGGATTTCGGGCCGCGTGATCAGGCTGCCCGCCGCCGCGAGCGAACCCTCGGACAAGGCCTCGGTCACGACCACCATGAGCAGTGTGTCCTCATGCTCATTGGGCGCGCTGCCGCCGAAGCGCTCGGGAATCGCCAGGCCGAACACGCCCATCTCGCGCATGGATTGCAGCAGCGGCTCGGGCACCGTGAGGTCGTCGCGGTGGATGGCCTCGGCCTGGGGCGCCACCACCTCCTCGGCGAAGCGGCGGAAGGCGTCCTGGGCCAGCGCGTGCGGCTCGTCGAGGGTGATCTCGCCGACCAGCCCCTGCGCCTCGATCACGCCGCGACCGGCGGCCTGCAAGGCCTCGGCGCTGCCAGCGGCCTGGCGCAGCGCACGCCATTCCGGCGCGGCGCGCAGGTGGTCCACCTCGGCCGGATCCAGACCGGTTTCGGCATACACCATGTCCAGGCGGTCAAGCAGCGCCACCACGGCATCGGCCGCGAACACCAGCGCCAGCTGCGCCTGCATTGGTGCGCTCGCGGGCGTGAGTGCCCCGATGGCGGTTTCGGCCGCGAGCAGCTCGGCGCCGGCCCAGGCCAGCTCGAAGCTGGCCACCTGGTGCTCATCGAGCCGCCTGGCACTCAATCGCCCGTCTTCCATGCAGCTTCGCGCCAGCGCCTGGACGCCGGCATCGAAAAGGAGCCTCAGCCGCGCCAGGACGGTGGCGGCACTGTGAAGGTGTTCCATATGACCTGAGTTCATGCCGCCTGGCCCACGCCCAGCACACCCAGCGCTTTGTGGGCGGCCTCGCGGCCCGTGTCGACACACGCCTGCGTGCCCCCGCCACCGTAGTCCTTGACGGCATCGCCCACGTTCCAGAGGTTGGGCAGCGGTGTTTCCTGCGGCATGTCGTAGCCGGCGCAGGAGCGCTGGGCGGGCCACTCGTCGCGCATCACGCGAATGGACAGGATCTTCGCATCGGCAAAGCCGGGGAACTCGTTGCGCAGGTCCTGCAATCCCAGCTCCGTCTCGGCCTTTTCGTCGAAATCGCCCAGTGCCGGCTTGGGCACCACATAGGCGACATACAGATGCCAGCCCGGCGGCGCCATCTCGGGGCACATGGCGGTGAGTTCGCCCAGGTTGCACAGGCGCTCGGTGTTGGCGAAGGTGATCAGACCCGGCTGGTCGATCAGGCGCTGTTGGGTGGCGAAGTTGACCACGATGTTCGCCGCCGGGCGCAACACTTTGCGCGCCTTGGCCACGTAGGTCTCGCCCATCGCGGCTTCGCCAGCCAGCCTGATCGTCGCGCTGGGTCCGACATTGCTGATCACCACACGGGCCTCGACCCGTTGCGTCACGCCATTGCGCACTACATCCACGCCGGTCGTACGGCCGTTGGTCACGTGAATTTTGCTCACTGGTGCGTCGAGCCAGATCTCGCCGCCCTTGGCGCGGATGCCATCGCCCAGGTCGTTCCAGACGCCGATGGTGCCGCGCGGGCAAAAACCGAAGCGCTTGAACGCACCCTTGAAAGCGAAGTAGGTCAAGAAGGCGCGCGCGGGCAGTTCATCCGCATTGGCGGCCCAGATGGCCGCGCAGAAGTTGCGGAACAGGCGATGCACGGTCTGGTTCTTGGTGAACTTGCGCAGCCACTCTTCGGTGGTGATCGCTTCCTCGGGCAGCTCGGTATTGCCCTTGCGTACGTCGCCGAAGCTCGCGCCGATCTTGGCCGCTGCCTTGGTCAGCCCCCCGAGGATCAGATTCCAGCCACCGCCCTTGCTCGGATCGATGATCTTGCCGTCGATACGGAACACGGTCGCCGGCTGCGGCTCGCGCACATCCAGCGGCACACCCAGCAGATCGAAGGTCTGCTCGAAACTGCTGCCGCGCTCGATGGCGATCGCGCCGCGGTTGACGATGAAGCCATCGATCTCTTCGCTGGATGCGCGGCCGCCCAGGCGGTCCTGCGATTCGACCAGCAGCACTTTTCTGCCGGCGGCCACCAGATGGGCCGCAGCGCTCATGCCGCCCGCGCCGGCGCCGATCACGACGGCGTCGTAGCTGTGGGTTGTATTCGTGGATGAAGTCATTGCATATCCTGGTTGAGAAGGTTGATTCGTTGTCACCGGTAGCGTGCGGACGCGGTCATGCCGACCATGCCGGAGGCATCCGTGGTCCAAAGCGCCGCGCCCTCGGCCTCCTGGCGGCCGCAGAGCGTCAAAGGCTCGGTATCGAAGGCCGGGCGCTGGGCCCGGAACCTGAAGTGGGCGGGCGGGGCCGTTGCTTGACCTTCGCGCGCCAGCAGGTCCAGCAGCAGCGTGGCCAGCAGCGGGCCGTGCACCACCAGCGCGGGGTAGAACTCCTCGCGCGTGGCGTAGTCGCGGTCGTAATGGATGCGGTGGCCGTTGTAGGTGAGCGCGGAGAAGCGGAACAGCATCACCGGATCGGGCGATACGGCGCGCGACCAGCCGGCGTCGGTGGACGCGGGCTCTCCGGGCGGCAGCGGCGCGGGCGCGGCGGGCGCTTCGCGGTAGACGATGTGCTGCAGCTCGCTCAGGCACGGCTGGCCGCCTTGTTCCAGCTCGTGCGCAACGGTCACGAAGACCAGCGCGCCGGCCTTGCCCTGCTTGAGTTCGACGCTGCGCACGGTGGAGGTCTTGCGCGCGGCACGGCCCAGGCGCAAGGGTTCGTGCAATGTGAGCTCACCTGCGGCCCACATGCGGCGCGGCAGCGGCACGGGCGGCAGGAAGCCGCCGCGCTTGGGGTGCCCATCCACGCCCGTGCCCTCGCGACTGGGCGCGTCAAGAAAGTAGAGCCAGTGCCAGGGCAACGGCAGCGCGTCGCCCTCGCCAGGCACGTCGGCGCGGTCCAGCAGGCCCGCCAGTGCGCGCGCCGGAAAGGGGTCGAGGTGCTGCTCGCGGGTTTCGCTGCGGCCGACCCACTGGCGCAGATGGTCGATGTCGATGGGCGCGTTCATCGCGCCGCCTCTGCCGTGGTCAGCGGCAGGCCCAGCGCCACGCGGCGCACGAGCCAGGCGCTGGGGCGGTAGCGCGGATCACCCGTCGCGGCGAGCTGGGCGCGCAGGATCTCCAGCATCCGGCCGGCGCCGAGCCTGTCGCCCCAGCCCAGCGGCCCCTGCGGATACCCCAGGCCCAGGCGCACGGCGTCTTCCAGATCGGCCACGCTGGCGATGCCGCGCTGCGCGATGTTGGCGGCGATGTTGACGATGGTGGCCATCACGCGCTGCGCGATGAAACCGGGGCTGTCGTTGATCAGGGTCACCGGCGTGCCGTCCTGGGCGAGCAGCGCGTGCGCGGCATCGCGCGCTGCAGCGCTGGTCACGGCCGTGAGCATCAGCGTGCGGCGCAGCGCGAGCGCCGGCAGCGGGTCAACGGCGACGCAGCGCGCGGCGTCCAGGCCCAAAACCAGCGCGGTACTGGTGGCGTCCTGGCCCCAGGGTTGCACGATGGCAAGGTCGGCGTTGGCCGCGTCATCGGCCAGGCGCGCGCCAGCGGCCGACACGAGCTCGCGCAAGCCGGCGCCGCCGCTGACCTGCGGGTCCACCCACACGGTGAGCGCCTCGGGCAGCGGCGGCACGGGCTTCGCGGGCGGCTTTTGCTGCTGGCCATCGACATAGCGGTACCAGCCCTCTCCGCTCTTGCGGCCGAACAGGCCGGCGGCCACCCGCGGCGCCACCAGGGACGAGGGCCGAAACCGGGGTTCTTGCTGGAACTGCTCGTAGATCGAGGTCATCACGCGCGAGGACACGTCCAGGCCCGTCAGGTCCAGCAGCTCGAAGGGGCCCATGCGAAAACCCAGCGCCTCGCGCAGCACGTCGTCCACGTCGGCCGGCGTGGCCACCTGCTCTTCCACGATGCGCAGGCCCTCGGTGTACAGGCCGCGCCCCGCGTGGTTGATGAGAAAACCCGGCTGGTCGGCGGTGACCACAGCGCGGTGGCCCGCACCCTCGGTGAGTTCGCACAGGCGCCGCACCACGGCGGGCTCGGTGCGCACGGCGGCGATGACCTCGGCCACCTTCATCAGCGGCACCGGGTTGAAAAAGTGCAGGCCCGCCACGCGCTGCGGCCGCTGGCAGGCGGCCGCGATCTCGGCCACCGTGAGCGACGAGGTGTTGCTCGCCAGGATGGCGTCTTCGCCGACCAGGCCTTCAAGCTCGCGGAACAGCGCGCGCTTGACGTCCAGATCCTCCACGATGGCCTCGATCACCAGCTCGCAGTCCGCCAGATCGGCCAGGCTTTCACAGGCGTTGAGGCGCGCGCGCGCCGCGGCATGCCCGGCGGCGGCCATGCGGCCCTTTTCCACCGCGCGAGCGAACATGCCGTCCACGTAGTCCATCGCCTTGGCGGCGGCGCCGGGCTGCGCATCGTGGCAGCGCACCGGGTGCCCCGCCTGCGCGAACAACTGGACGATGCCGCGCCCCATGGTGCCGGCGCCGATAACGCCGATGGTGATTTTTTCTGCCATGTTCATTCGCCCTTGAAGTCGGGCTTGCGTTTGTCGAGGAAGGCCCGCATGCCTTCGGTCTTGTCGGCGGTGTCGAAGAGCAGCAGGAACTCGCGGTTCTCCAGCGCCAGCGCGGCGTCCAGGGGCAGGTCGGCACCCTGGCGCAGCGCGCGCCGAGTGGCTGCGACCGCCTTCGGCGGCATGCGCGCTGCCTTCTTGGCCAGCTCCAGGGCGCGGGACAGCGCTTCTCCGGCCGGCGCGAGCTCGGCCACCAGGCCGAGCTCGAAGGCGCGCTCGCCGCTCAGTGGCTCGCCGGTCAGCAGCAGCAGGCTGGCAACCTGCTTGCCCACCGTGCGCACCAGCCGCTGCGTGCCGCCGGCGCCGGGCATGATGCCCACGGCCAGCTCGGGCTGGCCCAGGCGTGCGCTCGCGTCGGCGACGATGAAGTCGCACATCATGGCCAACTCGCAGCCCGCGCCGAGCGCGAAGCCGCTCACGGCGGCGATCACGGGCTTGCGGCTGTTCGCCACCGGTGCCCAGAACTGGCCGAGGTCGATGTCGGCGACATCCTGGGCACCCTTGTCCACCAGCAGGTTGAGGTCGGCTCCGGCCGCGAACACCGCATCGCCGCCAGTAATCACGATGGCCCTCACCGCCGCCTCGGCGTCCAGCGCCGCCACGGCCTGGGCGATCGCGGCGCGCATGGTCAGGTCCAGCGCGTTGCGCTTGTCGGGCCGGTTCAGGGTGACGACGCCGACGGCGCCATCACGGTGCACCAGCACGGGCGCGTCGCTCAATGGCGTCGTCATTGACTACCTCCGCCGCGCAGAAAATCCGGCGCCCGTTTCTCGCTGAATGCCGCGTAGCCTTCCTTGAATTCATCACCGAGCAGGCACACTGCCTGGTCGTTCTCCTCCCGGGTCAGTTCTTCGGCCAGGGAGCCCGAGATCGCATTGAGGCGCTGTTTCATGCGGCTGAACGCATCCTGGGGCAAACGGGCGAGTTCCAGCGCCTGCTGCACCGCCGTGTCCATCACCTGCGCGTCGGGCACCAGCAGGTCCAGCAGCCCGAGGCGATGCGCCTCCTCACCCTCCACGGTCTTGCCACTGGTCAGCATGCGGCGTGCGGCGCCGATGCCGACCCGGCGCGGCAGTGTGAGCAGCTGCCCCCAGTCCGGCACCAAGCCCAGGCGCAGAAAGGGGAACATCACCCGGGTGCCAGGCCCGCCAACGATGCGGTCACCCAGCAGGGCCAGGCCGACCACGGCGCCGGCCGCGAAGCCTTCCATGGCACTGACCACCGGAAAGCGCGCGCTGGCCACGAGCCGGCACAGCACGTGGATATGCTGCATGCGATCGCGTGCCTGCGCCTCGGTCAGGCCGAGCATGCTGGGCACATCGCCGCCCGCGGAAAACACGCCACCCACCCCGCCGATCACCAGGGCGCGGGTGCTGCCCTCGTTTTGCAAGGCCTGAATCTGCCGGGTCAGCTGCTCGCGCACATCGAAGTCGATGGCGTTGCGCTTGTCCGGGCGGTTGATCAGCAGGCGCGCCACATGGGGCGCCGGTCTGTCCATCAGCACCACCGGAGGGGGATTTGCAGGGTTTGTCATAGATCCATCGTCCGAGCGGGGAGCGGAAAAAAGGGGACTCAGGCCACCCGGCGGCTGCGGTCGGCCCAGTAGGGTTCGCGCAGCTTGTTCTTCTGGATTTTTCCAGCACCGGACAGGGGCAGCTCGGTGCGCACCTCGACGCTGCGCGGGCACTTGTAGTTGGCGATCAGGCCCTTGCAGTGCGCGATCAGCTCAGCCTCGGACACCGTCTGTTCGGGCTTGAGCACCACCACCGCGTGCACACTCTCGCCCCACTTTTCGCTCGGGATGCCGACCACGGCGCACGCCGCGATGGCGGGGTGCTTGAGGATGGCGTTCTCGACTTCTGCCGAATAGACGTTCTCTCCACCGCTGACCACCATGTCCTTCATGCGGTCCACGATGAAGATGAAGCCCTCCTCGTCCATGTAGGCGCCGTCGCCCGAATGCACCCAGCCGTTGCGCAAGGTTCTGGCGTTGTCTTCCGGGCGGCCCCAGTAACCCAGCATGGCCGACATGCCGCTGGAGGCAATTTCACCCACCGTGCCGCGCGGCACTTCGTTGCCATCGCCGTCCACGATCTTGATCTCGGCCAGCGCCGCCGCGCGCCCGGCCGAGCGCAGCTTGCCCTGCGCGCGCCCTTGGGCCGTGTGGTAGTACGGCGGCAGGTAGCTCACGCAGCCCGACAGCTCGGTCATGCCGTAGCCCTGCATCAGCGACAGCTGGGGCAAGGCAGCACTCAGGCGATCAAGCAGCGTTTCAGAGATGGGCGAAGCGCCGTACACCATGAACGTCAGGCTCGTCAGATCGAAGCTGCTGTACGCCGGGTGGTCCAGCACCATCTGGATCATGGTCGGCACCAGCAGCGTGTCTGTCACGCGCTCGCTCTGCACCGTCTCCATGAACTGCAGGGCATCGAAGCTGGGCAGCAGGACATGCGTGCCCCCGGCGATGAATTGCCACCACACCCCCAGCGCGCCGGCCAAATGGAATATGGGCGCCGCATGCAGGTACACCGGGCCCACCGGATAGCCGATCGCCAGCCGGTTCAGGGCCGCGCCCATCAAGCCATCGTGCGAGATCATCACCCCCTTGGGGAAGCCGGTGGTGCCACCGGTATAGAACACCGCCGCCAGGTCGGAGCCGCCCGCACGCACATCGTCCACGGGCTCGGCCTGCGCCACCAGTTGTCCATAGTCGAGCATGTCCGCCGGGCACGCACCGTCGCCCAGATGGATAACCTTGCGCAGCGTGCGCGATTCGGCCCGCACCTCGTCCATGCGGGGCAGGTGGGCATCGTCGACAAACAGCAGCGTGGTCTCGCAGTCGTTGAACGAGAAGGCCAGTTCCTTCGCGCTCCAGCGCGTGTTCGCGGGGTTGATCGCCGCACCCAGCCAGAACACCGCCATGATGACCTCAAGGTAGCGGTCCGAGTTGAGTGACAGGATGCCGACTCGGTCGCCTTTTTCGACGCCAAGACTGCGCATGGCACCGGCGAGCCGCCGGACGCGATCGGCGAATTCGGCATAGGTCTGGCGACGTCCTTGGGCGATGGTCGCGATGCGCTGGGGACTTTGCTGCAGCGCGCGATGGAGGGATTGCGTGATACCGACTGTCATGATTCACTTATCGAAAATGGATGAAGCGCGGCTGGCCTCATGCGCCTTCCAGGCCCACGATGGACACCGAGCAGACGTTCTGCGACGGCTGGCCCCCGAGGTTGTGCGTCAGCCCCATGGTCGGGTTGCTCAACTGGCGCGGCCCCGCCCGGCCCTGCAACTGCAGGTACATCTCGTAGAGCATGCGGATGCCGCTGGCGCCGATGGGGTGGCCGAAGCACTTGAGGCCGCCATCGATCTGGCACGGGATCCTGCCGTCCGCATCGAAAACCCCATCGAGCACGTCTTTCACCGCGCCGCCGACGTCCGACAGGCCCAGATCCTCCATCGTCACCAGCTCCGTGATCGAGAAGCAGTCGTGCACCTCGGTCATGCTGATCTGCTCGCGCGGCTTCGCGATACCGGCTTCCGCATAAGCCCGCTGCGCGGCGATGCGCGCCGTGTGCACGTAGCTGCCGTCCCATTCGCTCGACTGGAGCTCCCAGCCGTTGGACACGACCACCTGCAGCGCCTTGAACGTGACCAGGTCACGCTTGCCCAGGCTGCGCGCTATTTCGGGTGTCGTCACGATGACCGCGGCGGCGCCATCCGAAACACCCGCGCAGTCGAAAAGCCCCAGCGGCTCGGCAATGATGGGCGCCTTGAGCACCGTCTCCTCGCTCACCGCCTTCTGAAAGTGGGCCTTGGGGTTCTTGGCACCGTTGGCGTGGCTCTTGACCGACACATGCGCGATCGCGCGCTTGAGCAAGGCGGCATCGACACCGTGGCGGCTGCGGTACGCGGAAGCAAGCTGCGCGAAGTTCGCCGGCGCCACCGCGTTCGGGTACCACTGCGGAATGTAGGTGCCCACGGTGGCCATCGGCAGCCCACCGTAACCGGTGTCCTTGAGTTTTTCCACGCCGAGCGCCAACGCGATGTCGCAGGCGCCCGCGGCCACGGCATAGACGGCGGCGCGCACGGCCTCGGAGCCACCGGCGCAAAAATTCTCCACCCGCGTGATGCCGATGTTCGGCAGGCGCAGAGCGATGCCCATGGGCGTGCCGCCGCGGCCCGTGCCGACATCATCCATGTGGGTCGAATACCAGGCTGCCCCAAGCTGCTCGGGCGCGATACCGGCATCGGCCATGGCCTCGTTGTAGGCCTCGACCATCAGATCTTCGGGGCTGGCATCCCAGCGCTCGCCGAACTTGCTGCAGCCCATGCCGAGGATGGCTACCTTGTCCTTGATACCTTGTGCCATGGTGTTCTCCTCAGGCCTTTGCGCCACGTACCGGGGTGGCCTTCCAGAAATAACGGGTGAAGTGGCGGCGCTCATCGACATCCTTGATGCGGAACACCATCTCCATCGCCGAGCCGGAATCCACCTCCCCCACGTCCAGGTCGGTGAAGTCCATCAGGATGCGGCCGCCGCCCTCGAAATCGATCTGCCCGTAGTGGTGGGGCGGCGCCGGGTGGTAGGACAGGTATTCGGCCGACCACGACAGGATCTTCGCCGGCCGGTCGGCCAGCCTGTAGGGCCGCTGCGTGTCCTGCAGCGGCTTGCCCTGGTCATAGGAAATGCGCGAGGGCGGGAAATGCACGCTGCCCGTGACCTCGCAGCGCCCGGCGACCAGGCCCAGCAGCGCCGCGCGGTGGCGCCAGGCCGTTGACAACGCCGTTTTCTTGTCCTGCTCGCCGCGCATGCCGCGCTCAAGCTGAAGCTGCCCCTTGAAGGCAAGGAACTTGGTGTAGCTGCGCTCCTCGGCACCACGCGCGATCCATGCGTGCACGCCGCGCGACGGCCGGAACGTGCCGGCGGCATCGGTGGTGCGGAACACCAGCGCCTGCGCACCGCTGCCGAACTGCGCCAGCACGATCACCTTGCCGGGCTCGGCACGCTCCAGCAGGTGCGCCAGCACCAGCAACGCGTGCGGCAGGCCGCTGTCGCCGATCTGAGCGAACAAGGGATCGACCACCGCCTCGGCGCGGATGCCGCAGGCCTTGGCCAGCTGCGCGTCCATCTTGGCGAAGCTCGACGGGAAGATCAAATGGTCCACCTCGGCCGGCGCCACGCCGGCCTGCTGCAGCGCATCGGCCACGGCGCGCGGCACCAGCTTGGAGAGGCCCTCGTCGCGCACCCAACGTTCTTCCCAGTGGTAGTCGATGTCCTCGCCCGCTGCACGGAAGTGGTCGACGAAATCGACGGACAGGGTGCCTGCACCCAGAAATTCGGCCAGCACCTTGTCCTGGCCGATCAGCAGGGCCGCGGCCGCGTCACCGTACTCGATCTCCTGCGCGCTCGCCGCGAGCGCCTTGCGCGCGTCGGACGCCAGCACCAGCACATCGCCACCCCCCGCACGCACGCGCGCCACGGCCTGGGTCACCGCCGACAGCGCCGCGCGCTGCGAGCCGCCCAGATCGATGGCGTCGATGTCGTCGTCCAGGGTCAGCGCCCCGGCCACCACGCCGGCGTTCAGGCGCTCGGCAAACGGCAGCGTGCCCGACGCCAGCAGCACGCTGCGCACGTGCCGGCGATCCTCGCCCGCGCCCAGGCAATCGCGCGCGGCGGCCACGGCCATGGTGATGCTGTCCTCGTCCCAGTTGACCATGGAACGCGTGCCCTTGCGCGCCGCAAAATGCGGCGCATACCAGGCGTTGGCCTGCGCGACCGCCTGGCGCGAAAGGCGCAGGCGTGGCACATAGCCGCCGAATCCGGTGATACCTATCATTGAGCTGTCTTTCGATTGGAGGCGGCGTCAAAGCACGCCGAGAGAAACCGCCCGCCGCCGGCCAGCGCATCGCGCGCCTCGGCCAACAGGGTCGGGAATTGCTGAAACACATGGATCATTGCGGGCCACACCTGCAGTTCGGCCGTGGCACCTGCCGCTCGCGCCCGCTGCACGAAGGCCTCGGAATCGCTGACGACCGTCTCGCGTTCGCCCACCTGCAGCAGCATCGGCGGCAAGGCGGCGAGCTCGTCGGGCGCCGCGAACAACGGCGACGCCAGCGGGTCCTTGGGGTTGCCCGCGCTGCCCAGATAGTTGCGCGCCATGGCCGCGATCATGGGCCGCTGGTGGATCGGATCGAGCGTGGCGCGGGTGTCATAGCTTTGGCCCGAGGCCGTGAGATCGGTCCAGGCGGACAAGCCCCAGTAGGCGGCGGGCATCAGCTCACCGCGGCGGCGCAACGCCAGCAGCAGCGACAAACCCAGGCCACCCCCCGCCGAATCGCCCGCGACCGCGATCCGCTCTGCCGCCACGCCCTGCGCGCGCAGCCAGCCATGGGCGGCCAGCGCATCTTCCAGCGCCGCGGGATAGCGGTGCTCTGGTGCCAGGCGGTAGCCCACGCCCAGCACGCGCGCGCCACTGGCGGCGGAGATGCAGGCCATCAGCTCGCGGTGCGAGGCCAGCGAGCCCACCTGGAAGCCCCCACCGTGGAAATACACAACCGTGCGCCCCATGTCCGCACCAGGCGCCGTCACCCACTGGCAGGGCACATGGGCTGCCACCACATCCTGGATATCGGCCGCGCCAGGCGCGCTGAACAGCTGGTCCCAGTCTGCGCGCATCTGGGCCACCGTGGTATCACGCCGCCAGCCACCATAGACGGCCTTGACGCGTGCGATGACGGATTCGACGGCCTCATGCTTCGTCATGCGCCACACCCCATGCCGCCGGATACGCCCAGCACCTCGCCGGTGACATAGCCCGCGCCCTCCGACGCCAGGAAAGCCACGGCAGCGGCCACCTCATCCGACGTGCCGAGCCGCCCCGCGAGCGTGGCGCCGGTCATGGCCGTCATGATCTTGTCGCCTTCCTGCGCCACGGCCTGGCGCAGCAGCGGCGTGTCGATCGGACCCGGCGCGACGACGTTGGCCGTGATGCCCTTGCGGCCGTTCTCGCGTGCAATGGAGCGGGTGAAGGCGATCACACCGCCCTTGGCCGCCGCATACACCGAGCCGCCGCGCGAGCCGAGCCGACCTGCCTCTGACGCGATATTGATGATGCGGCCATAGCCAGCCGCCTGCATTCCCCCGAGTACGGCGTGCGTGGTGTTCAACACCGACTCCAGGTTGACGGCCAGCAGGCGGCGCCAGTCGGCCGGCGTGGTCTGCGTGAAGAAAGCGTGCTGATCCACGCCCGCGCTGTTGACCAGGACATCGAACGGACCGTGCGCCTGCACCACCGCCGCGACAGCGTCGAAGTCGGTCACGTCCAACCGTACGGCGACGCCATCAGTGTCTGCAGCCAACCGGGCAGCAGTTTCGAGCTGCAGATCGGCAATGACCACGCTCGCGCCGTCGGCAGCCAGGCGTGCGCAAATGGCCGCGCCGATGCCGCTGGCACCGCCCGTGACCAGCGCCCGCCGACCCGCCAGGGGGACAGAAGATGCCGGCGCCACCATCAGCGCCCCGTAAAGCGCGGTGCACGCTTGTCGATTACCGCCGCCAGGCCTTCCAGCGCATCGCCCATGCCCGAGAGCACGGCCTGCGTGTGGTTTTCCTCGGGCATCGCGGCCTCCACACCCTGCCCAATACCGTTCCAGAGCAGGCGCTTGGTGTTGGCCAGCGCCGCCGGCGCGCCGGCGGCCAGCTGTCGCGCCAGCGCCAGGGCTTCGTGCCGCAGGGCGTCGTCTGCCACCACACGGGTGACCAGGCCCATGTCCTTGGCCTCGGCCGCCGTGATTGTCGGGTTGAGCATCAGGATTTCCATCGCGCGGCGCAGACCCACCAGCTGCGTGAGGGTGACCGACACTCCGGCATCCGGCACCATGGCCACGCGGGTGGCGCCGGCCAGGAACTTGGCCGATTCGCCCGCCACTACGAAATCCGCGGAGCACACCAGCCCCATGCCGCCGCCGCCGGCCGCGAAGCCCTGAACCGCGCAGACCACGGGCGGATTCAGACGGATCAGGCCCGCCGCCACCAGCTGCAGATAGCCCGTCGCCACACGGATGTAATCCGGCAGTTCGGCGCCTTTGGACAGGAAGGTGTGCACATCGCCGCCGGCACAGAAATTCTTGCCCTCTCCGGTGATCAGCACGCTGCGCACGCGCCCGTCGCCATGCACGCGCATCACGACTTCGTGCAATGCCTTGAGTAGCTCGATGTTCAGGCCGTTGGCCGATTCGGCTCGGTTTAGCCGGATGTGGGCCACGCCGTCGGCATGGAGCGCCAGCAAGGCTGGCCCCTCGCCAACCAGCACCGTAGGGGACGTATCCGTCATTGCTGCTTCCTCAGATCAGAAAGGCCATCGAATACAAGGCCGACTGGTTGTTCACCAGCACGACTTTCTTGAGCACCATGCGGAAGTCATCACCCTCACGCCGCAGCGTGTACTCGTTGCGCGAGGCCCAGACGACGTCGCCGCGCGGGTGCGACTCGAACAGCATCGCATTGGCCGCGGCACGGATTTGCTTGCCGTCGTCCTCGATGAGCTCCACGTTCGACACCACGCGGCGCAGTCGCGACTGGGGCGTCTGCCCAAAGCGTTTGCCGGTGTGGTACTGACGAATGCGCAAGGCAATGCGCGATCGGTTGTCGTAAACGATCGACATCTTCTGCTCGGGGTCGATGTCGTCGCCATTGGCCGGCACCCAGTAGACACCGTCATCCGCCCACAGGCTTTCCCAGGCGTCGTATTGGTGCTCATCCTGAAGCCGTGCTTCGCGATAAATGAACTGCGTCACATCCTCCAGGGTTGCGCGCTGCGTCGGGGTCATGCCCATCATGCTGCCTCCATCACGGCTTTGTAGTGCCGCCAGATGCCGCGGGTCGGCACTTCGTCGGTGTTGTCTCCAATCAGGAACCCATCCTCGTCACGCCGCTCCCGGTGCCTGCCGCGTCCGATGTAATTCCATTCGGGGTTTTTCATTTGCACTCCCTGCTGCGTCCGCTCATACATCGACGCGTCGTCGGCCAGCAGGAAACCGGCCGGGCCAACCGAGCCCATGGTTTGCTGACGCATGCGGCGGTTGAGATCCGGCGCTCCCTTGAACTGCAGGGCCGTCACATGCTGCACGGTCTCGTTCACCGCCACCGGCTGGATCACGAACATCTGGATCTCGGCGATGAACAGATTGGGGAAGACCATGATGTGGGGCGTGCCATCGATCATGATCTTGCGCGCCTTCTCTTCGCCATAGGCTGCGTTCATCCTGGCGACGTAATCGGGCAGTTTTTCGGGGGTCGTGCCGAACCAGGAAAGCGGCACGTCGCGCTTGCGGAACTCAGGGCGCAGATCGTTCTCGGTGTGCCCATTGCCATAGTCGCGCGAGACGGCGGTGGACTCGGCGCTGTAAAGGTCACCGATCTTGCTGTCCGCCACCTCGAAGATGGACGCATGCACGAACGAGGGATGGTAGCCATCCGTTTCGTTCTCCATCACGATCTTCCAGTTCGCCTTGACCTTGTGCTTGAGGAATCCGGCCGTGATCTGGACTTCGCCTTCGGGGGAGGTATCGCACAGCGCATCCAGCGCATACCTGGCCCCGCCCAGATGTTCCTCCAGACTCGGCCCCTCGGCGGCCATGGAGCCGAACACGAAGCCGCGGTAGTTCGCCACGCGTGCGACCTTGCCCAAGCCCAATTCACTACGATCTACGCCCTCATAACCGGAAGGGAAAGGAATGCCTTTGATGGCTCCGTCGTTGGCGAAAGTCCAGCCATGGTACGGGCAGGTAAATGAGCGCGCGCTGCCTTGCTCCGTCGTGCAGACGCGATTGCCTTTGTGTGGGCAGCGGTTGTGCAGCAGATGAATGGCGCCCGACTTGTCACGGGTCATGATGATCGGCTCGGGACCGATGGACTTCATCACGAAATCATTGACATTGGACACTTCGCTTTCATGTCCAACATAGACCCAGGTGCGGAACCATATTTTGTTCAATTCTTCTTGGTATACAGCAGGGTCTGTGTAGAGCGAACCGTGCACGTGGTCGGCTCGAATCAGTTGATCCCATGCCGGTGCAGGCCCGGCAGGCGCACTGGGAATAGCGGCGCAATGTTCCAAAAGAATATCTCCTATCGGTGGTTGCAGAAATTCGTGTTGGTGCAATAATAGACCGTCTGGACGGACTATGTCAATAGTCAAACAGCATCTTCACATTCCCATAGGAAAGATCACCGCATGACCACCGTCGTCTTCGTCGATCACACCGGCGCGACCTATCAGGTCGAGGCCCCTCTGAACAAAAGCCTGATGAAGGTCGCGCTTGACAATGCGGTGCCTGGCATCCTGGGTGACTGTGGCGGCTCTTGCAGCTGCGCCACTTGCCACGGCTACGTGGATCAGCCTTGGATTACGCAGCTGCCGCAGCGATCAGAAACCGAGGTTGCCATGCTCGAAGGTGTACCCGACCTGCGCGACAACAGCCGCCTGTGCTGCCAGATCCGCATGACCCCTGAACTCGACGGCATCGTTGTTCACCTCCCAGAAGAGCAGGTTTGACCATGCGGTCCAGTCGCTGACCTGGGCGCTCAGCCCGCGTACGCCATCAGGCACTCCTGCGTCACGGTCGCGAGCGAGCGTCCTTCGCGATCGTGCACCGAACCGATGGACAGGCCCCGGCCAGAATCGCTCACCGGACTCACCGTCTCCACATGCAGCCATTGGTCGCTTCGAAACGGACGATGCAGCCAGATGGCGTGATTCAGGCTCGCGATGTAAAGCCGGCGCTCGCCCATCTCGCGCAAATGCAGCCCCAGCGCACTGAAATTCATCCACCAGTCCGACTGGTAGGCAAAAGCCGCCGCATGTATGCGGGAATCGTCAGGCAAGCCGTGCGTGGGTCGCATCCAGAACCGGAATCTCCCGTCCATGGTAGCCGCCGAAAACTGGCGCTCCGGATCAGGGATCCGGAACTCGATGCTGGGTTTGTGGTCCTCCGAATAACCGCCCAGGCGTTGGAGGCCGCGCAGCAGTGCGGGATCGATGTCGTGGAGCTGCGCAAGGTCCTCCGGCCGCTCTCCGACCGGCGCGTTGCTGGGCGAACCGTGTGAAGGGGCGTCCAGCGGCAACGCGCAGGTGACCTGCGCATCCAGGATGACACGCCCATTACCCTGCGAGCCACGCACGTGGCGCGAGCTGAAACGTTTGCCCTCCTGCAACGCCGTGACGTGCAGATCCAGCATCTCCTGTGGCATCGCACCTTGCAGGAACAAAAACTGCATCATCGTCGGAACGCGATCGGCGGGCACATCCATCATGCCGGCCATGAAGGCCTGGGCCAGCAACTGGCCACCATATGAGCGCCCGTTGAGGTTCGCATCACCGTGTCGAGTGCGCCAGCAGCCCGGTCCGATGCCAGCCAACGCCAGCAAGTGCTCAATATTGTTCTCGTTCCAGGGCAGGTGATGCAAGTTCGAGTTGTTCAGGGATGCGTCCATACGTGTCCCCTCAATCCAACCATGTCACACTGCTGGCGGCAGCGGCTCGCGCGGTACGAAAACGATTGGCCGGATGTTCAGGGTCAGGCCAGCCAAACGAGATACCGCAGACGATGGTTCGATCTGCACCGATATCCAACACCTCTCGCAGCACCGCAGGGTGGGCTGCCAAGGCAGCCTGCGGCACCGAACCGACACCCAGGCTGTGCGCCGCAAGAAGAAAATTGGCAACGTAGGCACCGCAGTCCACCGCGCCGTAGATCCCCAGCGCCTCATCACTCGTGATGATGGCTACGTGTGGAGCGTCGAACATGGCGAAGTTGCGCGCGGCCTGCCGGGCCGAGGCCCCCCGGTCGCCCTTGGTGATGCCCAGCGCTTCATACAGACCCCATCCGCACGCACGGCGCCGCTCCTGGTACACGCCGCGGTACTCACGCGGCCAGGGCAGATCGGGTGCGGGGACAGCCATGGCCGCATCGCTGGCTTGCAACGCGGCGCGCAGGCGCTCCAATGTCGCGCCGCTGGCGATATGGAGCCGCCAGGGCTGCGCGTTGCACCACGAAGCCGTGCGCTGCGCAACGGTCAGAATGCGCTCAATGGTCACACGGGGGACGGACTCCGGAAGGAATGCACGACAACTGTAGCGGGTATGAAGCAGGTTAGACAGCGCATCAAACGCTGCGTCGTCTGCCAAGGGAAGCCGCCGGGGCGAGGGGCCAGACGATGCCATGGTCGATTCCTTCATCTCTCGAGTGTTCCAATTCAGCGCCGATGTCCAGCCGTTCTGGGCTCGACACCTGGCTTGAGCCGCCAGTCGGCCGCGAAATCGGAAAGCGCATGCGTCGGCATGGGCTCTTCCTCTCCAATGCTACGCAGACGTGCCTCATACCGATCCAGAATCGCGTGCCGCTCTGTTTCGTCGGTGTACTGGATCGCCCAGCCAACGAACGGCTGGAGCACCTGCAAGCCGCTGTAACCGAAAGTGCCGTGCTGCAGATGCCACAGGATGACATCGCGATGGCCCAGCAGCCCATCGGGCTCCATCATCTCGGGAAAGCATCCCGTCGTGAGTGCCAGCATCGCCCTGCGCCCCTTCAGGCCGCCATTGTCAAAGCGCATTCCACCCGATCCATACACCGTGCCGTTGGCGAAGACCCTGTCGATCCAGCCTTTCATGATCGCGGGAACCGAGAACCACCACAACGGAAATTGCAGAATCAGCAGATCGCAAGCAAGCAGTTTGTCGATCTCAGCCTGGATGTCTGGTGTGAAAGTATGGCGCTGCGACGAAAGCTTCTGTTCGCGATCGTACTGGAGCGCGTGTGGAAAGCGCCTCTCCGTGAAATCCTGCCCGGCGGCCACGGGATTGAAATTCATCGCATAGAGATCCGACACCGCAACCTCGTGCCCGGACGAGCACAGTGTTCGCACCGAACGATCCAGCATCGCCCGACCAAACGACGCCGACTCGGGATGCGCGAACACGATCAATATCTTCATGGTGCCTCGTTGGTAAATTCGTCATCCATATAATAAACCGTCTTGTCGGTATATTATATGGATGACGAATCCAAACTTGCAGGCGCACACCAACGGTTCGTCTTCCAGTGCCCTCCTGCCGCATTGTGACAGGACGTGGGGGCGGGAAGGATTTGAACTTGCCTTGGAAACCCGCATGGATACTTGGTTTCAGCTTTCATGCGGTGAAAACTACCAACAAAATACCAACAAAACGAAAAGTGCCCCCTTTGCTGCCGGTGTTGCGTTCATGTTGACGTTCATCCCCGCGCCAAGTCGTTGAAACTGCGCATGCTCGCCAGCTCCTCGCGCAGCGCCTTGGACAACTGGCGTAGCTGCTCGCGCTGCCCGCCCTTGTAGCCATTGCGCGAAGCAACGGCCTTGCCTTCAGCCGACCTCGGGCCGGTGCTTTGCTTCCACGGTCCCCTCGCCTACGCGGGCATGGTCTTGCACGGTCACCGCCGAGAGCGTGCCATCCATCACCACTGCCGCAAGCCTCTGTGAATCGGTCTCATCGGGCCGTGTCTCTACGCGCAGCTCCTTCGGATTGCTGGTGGGGTTTTTCTTGGTGGTGGGTGTCAACGCCGATTTAAATCTGACCCACTTTCAGCGTGATCGCCAAAGTAAATCTGACCCACTCGGGCCACGATCGATGCGCTGCTCGTCCGCGTAGGGCGTAGCCGGAAGTGGGCGAGCAGCGCGCGGCGCCGGTCATGCCACCGACGTGCTTCTCCTTACCGCCTGGCCGGCCTTGCGTTTGTCTTTCAATCGGAAGCTCTCACCCGTGATCTGCACGATGTGGGCATGGTGCAGCAGGCGGTCCAGCGTCGCCGCCGTCGGCGGGCGGTTGGCGCGCCAGCGGTATCAGCGTGGATCGCGGTCGATGGTCTTGTGCGTGCCAAGGCGCTTGAGTTCGGCCACGGTGCCGTTCAGTTCAAAGGTGATTTGCCACGCATGGCTGACGAACACGTCAATTTTCCAGACGGTGGGCTTGGGCATGCCCTTGAGAGGATGCAAGCGCAACGATTTGGCGCTGGGATTGGTCTGCAAAAGCCTGAGCGCTTCCTGTGCGGCTTGTTGTACCTCTATCGGCGCGCTCCTCAAATCCGATACGAACCGCCCGGAATGCGAAAACCCCGTGATGGTGATGCGATTCAATGCCGTGGCAGTAGGGCAGCGAACAGGTCATCCGCGCTGGCGTACACCGTGCCTGTCGTCGGTTGCAGTACGGCATCATGCGTGGCGATCCATTCGCGCAGCACCTCGATAGCGTCGTGCAGTTCGCGCAGCACCTCGATAAAGGCGTTGTACGCATCGGCCACGCCATCATCAGGATGAAGCTGGAGGTCTTGGCGGACGCTTTGTTGGCGCTGACAGGCATCGTGGTAAATGCGCACGCATGCCGCCCCGGCTTTGTCCAGCATGGCTTGAATGCGCCCGCCTTCGTCGATGGCAGTAGGAGTGCCTTCAAGCCTCTCGTGTATTTCACGATAGCCATCGTGGATGGCGTTCAGGAGGCTAGCGTCTGCGCTCAGAGCGTCGAGGGTGTTCTCAATGGCGGCCAGCAAATCCAGATTGCGTGCAGCAAACGCCTGAGCGCCGATTGGCGTCATACGGGCGGTATTGGTGCTTCCTGATGGGAACTGCATGGTGTCTAAGACTGTAGCACGGGCCGGTAGTTCAGCCCGTTGAACCAGTCCCCAGTGGGATCACCTTTGCCCCCATCCGCAGTTCATCCAAGTAACCTCCTCCTCGCCGCTGGTTTCGGTCTCAATCACCAGCTTCGCACGCAAATCCGTTGCCATAAACACCCTTTCAAACTACCATCACCGCCATGCTTCGCTTCATGGTCCTGTGCGCCATCCTCACCATCACCCTGCTGCAGCGGGGCATGGTCACCGCCAGCGCTGCTGGCGGGTGCAGCGTTTGTCGCCACCCCCTTTGCCTACATCGGCTGGCACCTTCTTTTGCGTGAGGCGTGAGGCGCGGGATTTCACGCCTCGCGCCTCACAAAACAAAACCCCGCTCAGGCAGCGCCCGCAGCGGGGTTTTTCATGGCCCGGCGGGGCCGCCCGTCAGGGGCCCACCGCCGGCAGATCGGGCATGGTGTCGATGCGCATGAATGGGCCGAACAGCGGGTCGGTCTGCAGCTCGGGCACGTAGAGCGCCTGCCCGCCCAGCGTAAGGGGGCTGGCCTCATCGCTGATCCAGCCAAAGTCGCCGCTCATCGCCAGGCTGATGCGCGGGATGATCACGCGCGCCTTCTGGTCGTCGCTGTTGATGCCGCTGAAGATGATGCCCTTCTCCACATTGGTGCGGCTGAACGCCGCGATGTTCACGTAGCCGGCGTAGCTGTAGTCCACCTTCAAAGGCTCCACGTGCGCCACCGGGTGAGCGTGCTGCCTGCCGGGTAATCGCGCCCGGCGTGGCGGTGCGGCTGCAGCAGTGTGATGAGGGTCATGTCAAACTCCTTGCGGTTGCGGTTAGTCAGGAATGCTTGCCGCGGCGATGAACAGGCCATCCAGCGTGGCCGCGTCCAGCCCCAGCGTGGTGGCCATCTACACCCACGAGCACGACTGGTCCTTCGTGGTGGCGGGCGCCAACCGCGACGCGATCGTGTCCGACTTCCGCGCGGCGGTCGAGAAAGCCATCGCCGACGGCACCACGCTGGAGACCTTCCGCAAGGATTTCGACGCCATCGTGGCCACCCACGGCTGGGATTACAACGGCGGGCGCAACTGGCGCAGCCGCGTCATCTACGAGACCAATCTCAACACCAGCTACGCCGCCGGCCGCCATGAGCAGCTGCAGGCCGCGCCGTTCTGGCAGTACGTGCACGCCGACTGGGTGACCAACCCGCGCCACCAGCACCTGGCCTGGGACGGACTGGTGCTGGCACGCGATGACCCCTGGTGGCAGACCCACTACCCGCCCAACGGCTGGGGCTGCCAGTGCAGCGTGCGCGGGCTGTGGCCGCGCGACCTGCGCAAGATGGGCAGGGAAGGGCCCGACGAAGCGCCCGAGGTGAACTGGATCGAGCGCGAGGTGGGCAAGCTCAACCCCAACGGTCCGCGCCGCGTGCGCGTGCCCGAGGGGATCGCCCCGGGGTTTGAGTACATCCCCGGCGCCAGCCGGCAGCGGGAGGAGGCGCGCAAGGCGATGCAGGCGGCAGCGCTTCCGGCGCTTGCCATCGAGTCATCGCCGCAGACCTTGGTCAAGCGCCAGCAGGCACTGGGATTCCCCACGGGCGAGGGCTGGGAGCTGCAGGAGCACGAGCTCAAGTTTTACGAGCGCTTTACCAACCTGGGAGAGCAGGTGCGATTGATTCAGCGCAGCGCTGTGGGGCTGCCAACAAATGATTTTTTGTGGATCGGCCCGGGATGGGAGATGGAGGCCAAAAAACCCAAGAAACCGGCTTACGCCAGTATTGCGCGTCTGGTGCGAGACGCCGTGCGCAAAGCACGAGACAACCATGGAGCTCGCAAGGGCCGCTTCATCATCGATCTGGACAACAAGAGCCTAACGAACAAGCTGCGCGCGCAACTTGGTGCGTACAACATCAACAATCCGGGGAACGAGATCACCACTTTGTGGGTGCTGCCGCGTGCAGGTCTCGAAGAGATTGCCTTACAAAAGAAGGCATGAAAAAACGGGGGCTGCCCTCCGGTTTCAAACGGTGCTTTATTCTGCACTCCCACAGGAACCCCCGCAGCCGCATTTTATACCTTGCCATCGAAAGACGAAAGTGGATTTCGAGAAACGCGTCCTGGCCGATGGTCGAGCCATTTTGTTCCGTGACGACAGCCTGCAGCTGCTGCGCGCAGGTGTGTTTGGCGCGTCGATAGGCTCCTTGGTGACCGACTCACCCTATGACTGCAGAACAAATTCGGCAGCGCCAACCGTGGTCCGGGTCGGGGTGTGCGCGTGATGGAGTTCGCGTGCGATGTCCCGGGCATCACACACGACGTGGTACTGTCCTTGTTGCGCGAATTGACGCCGTTCGTCACCAACGCGGCCGTTGTCTTCTGCGGCAACGAGCAAGCAGGCGGTGTGGCCCAGGCGGTGCGCGACGGCAAAATGACCGCCAAACACGCCGTATAGGTCAAACCATACCCACCGCCACCTATGCCCGGCAACTGGTGGCCATCGGCGCACGAGACCATGGTCTATGGATGCAGGAAGGGCGCATGGTTCGGCGACGACTCCCCCGGGCGCTGTAACGTTTTCGTATGCGACGCGCTGCGTTTTGGTCGAGCCGAGAAGACCGGCCATCGCAATCAGAAGCCGCTGGAGCTGATCAAATACCTGGTGCGCAGCGTCACCCCACCAGGTGGCCTGGTGTGCGACCCGTTCATGGGCAGCGGCAGCACCGGCGTCGCCTGCGCCACGCTGGGCCTGCCCTTCCTCGGCTGCGAGATCGACCCCGAACACTTCGAGGTCGCCTGCGCCCGCATCCGCGCCGCGCACGGGCTTGAGTAGGAGGCAGCCCCATGGCCGGCACCCACCTCACCATCACCACCAGCGAGCTCGACCGCCTGCAGGCCAGCGTGCGCATACTCGCCGACGGCGTGCGCGACACCAGCACCCTCATGCCCCAACTGGGCGAATACCTGCAGCGCAGCACGCAGGAGCGCTTCGACACCAAGACCGCGCCGCATGGCAAGGCGTGGACCGACCTCAAGCACCCCAGCCTCAAGAAGCACAATCAGAACAAAGTGCTGACGCTGCACGGCTTCCTGCGCCGCGGCATCCACTCCCAGGTGACCGCACCCGGCACCGTGGAGGTCGGCAGCAACCTGGTCTACGCCGCCACCCACCAATACGGCCGTGGCGGCATCCCCGCCCGCCCCTTCCTCGGCCTGAGCACCACCGACCGCCAGGAGATCACCGCCATCGTCACCGACTGGGCCACCGAGCTGGGTTTCCGCCGCAAATAACCCGCCCCCAACCCCGTTTCCGCCCGTGCAACGCCGTTGCATTCCCGTCCCAAAATTTCCCGCCCCCTCCGGCAATATCCCGCATTTATCTCACGCGCGGCCCTTCATTTATCTCAGTTCCGTTTAACACACCAACAAAACTACCAACAAATTGTTGGTATGTCCTGATGCATTGTGACAGGACGTGGGGCAAAGAAAACCCGCTTCCCTATGATAGGAGCGGGTTTTGAGGGGTTGTGATGGGTTCTGAAACCCCGATTTGGTTGCGCGGGAAGGATTTGAACCTCCGACCTTTGGGTTATGAGCCCAACGAGCTACCAGACTGCTCCACCGCGCGATAAGCTTTTGATTATAGCAGCAATCAAGCCTTTGTTTCGCCAGCCGATGTCTCAGCGGCACGCTCGACGAGCTCGACATAGGCCATGGGAGCATTGTCACCCACACGGAATCCCATCTTCAGGATGCGTGTGTAGCCGCCGGGGCGGTTCATGAAGCGCGGGCCCAGATCGGTGAACAGCTTGGCGACGCTGTCGCTATTGCGCAGGCGGGCAAACGCAAGACGACGGTTTGCGACGGTGTCCTTGCGCGCCAGGGTAATCATGGGCTCGATGACGCGGCGCAGTTCCTTGGCCTTGGGCAGCGTGGTTTTGATGGCCTCGTGCTCGATGAGCGAGTTCATCATGTTCTGCAGCATCGCCTGGCGATGCGCGCTGGTGCGATTGAGTTTGCGCAGTCCGTTTCCGTGACGCATGGTGCTATTCCTTTCTTACGCTTGTAATGCAGCAGGCCGTTTCAGGTACCCGCCGATGCACGGGGCGGCAGCACCGCCCGATGTTCGTTTCAACGCTTTTCAAGGCCGGCTGGCGGCCAGTTCTCCAGGCGCATGCCCAAGGTGAGGCCACGCGATGCCAGCACTTCCTTGATTTCGTTGAGCGACTTGCGACCCAGATTGGGCGTCTTCAGAAGCTCGTTCTCGGTCCGTTGGATCAGATCGCCGATGTAATAGATGTTCTCGGCCTTGAGGCAATTGGCTGATCGCACCGTGAGTTCCAGCTCGTCGACAGGACGCAGCAGGATCGGATCGAACGCAGCGCCGCTCGCGTGACCACCCGAGCCGCTGGGCGGGAAAATCTCTCCGCCATCCAGCTGTGCAAACACCGCCAATTGCTCGACCAGAATCTTGGCGGAGGTGCGCACAGCTTCCTCTGCCGTCATGGTTCCATTGGTTTCAATATCAAGTACCAGCTTGTCCAAGTCCGTACGCTGTTCGACGCGTGCGCTCTCCACGGTATAGCTGACACGGCGGATAGGCGAGAAGGATGCATCCAGCACGATGCGACCGATGACCTTGTTGGCCTCGTCGCCATGCCAGCGCTGATTGCCAGGCACGTAGCCGCGTCCCTTTTCCACCTTGATCTGCATATCCAGCTTGCCGCCGGCAGAAAGGGTGGCGATGGCGTGGTCAGGGTTGATGATTTCGACATCGTGAGGCGTCTGGATATCGCTGGCTGTGACGATTCCCTCGGTATCCTTGCGCAGGCTCAGCGTGACCTCATCCCGGTTGTAGAGCTTGAACACCACACCCTTGAGGTTCAGAAGAATGTTGATCACATCTTCCTGGACGCCATCGATGGAAGCATATTCATGCACCACACCGGCAATTGACACCTCGGTTGGCGCATAGCCATCCATGGACGACAGCAGCACACGGCGGATGGCGTTGCCCAGCGTATGGCCATATCCACGCTCGAACGGCTCAAGCTCCACCTTCGCACGATTGGTGCTGATTTGTTCGACGTTGATCGTCTTGGGTTTGAGCAAATTGGCTTGCATGCAGTCTTCCTCTCAATGCCCCCAGCTCGTTACACCGGTAAGGCTGATGAAGCGCCCGCGGGGCGATGCCTCGCCCCGCGGGAACCATTGCAAAATGCGGGTACGGCCCAGATCAGCGCGAATACAGTTCGACGATCAGCGATTCGTTGATATCGGCGCCAAATTCATCACGGTCCGGAGTTTTCTTGAAGACACCTTCGGCCTTGTCGGCATTGACTTCAACCCACGCCGGCAGACCCACTTGCTGCGCCAGCTGCATCGCCTCGGCAATGCGGACTTGCTTCTTGGATTTTTCACGCACTGCCACCTGGTCCCCTGCCTTCACAAGGTAGGAGGCAATGTTCACGCACTGACCATTTACCGTGATCGCCTTGTGCGACACCAACTGGCGCGCCTCGGCGCGGGTTGAGCCAAAACCCATGCGGTAAACGACGTTGTCCAAGCGCGATTCGAGCAGCGACAACAGGTTGGCACCAGTGTTGCCGCGACGACGCTCGGCCTCCTCGAAATAGCGGCGGAACTGCTTTTCGAGCACGCCATACATGCGCTTGACCTTCTGCTTTTCGCGCAATTGCAGACCATAGTCGGAGGTGCGAGCGCCGGAAGTGCGGCCGTGCTGGCCAGGCTTGGAATCGAACTTGGCCTTATCCGCAATCGAGCGGCGCGCGCTCTTGAGGAACAGATCCGTGCCTTCACGGCGGGAAAGTTTGGCCTTGGGGCCGAGATAGCGTGCCACTTTGAATTCCTAGGTTGTTCTTCTGCGGGATGTTGCCGCAGGAGCCACCATCGCGCCAGGCGAACAGTGGCGGTGGGCTTATTGAAAACTCAGATACGGCGGCGTTTTTGGGGGCGGCAGCCGTTGTGGGGTACCGGCGTCACATCGGAAATCGACGTGATGCGGATGCCGAGCGCACCCAAGGCGCGCACGGACGATTCACGACCAGGACCAGGACCCTTGATTTCCACATCAACGTTCTTGATGCCCTGCTCAATCGCAGCACGACCCGCCATCTCGGAAGCCACTTGAGCGGCGAATGGCGTGGATTTGCGCGAGCCCTTGAAGCCCTGACCACCTGATGACGCCCATGACAAAGCATTGCCCTGGCGATCGGTGATCGTGATGATGGTGTTGTTGAACGAAGCATGCACGTGAGCGATGCCGTCCGACACGTTCTTGCGTACCTTCTTGCGCACACGCTGCGCTGCGTTATTGGCGGGAGACTTGGCCATAGTGTTCTTTCACTGCTTATTTCTTGAGGATCGCAGCGCCTTTGCGCGGACCCTTGCGTGTGCGGGCATTGGTACGCGTGCGCTGTCCGCGCAACGGCAGACCACGGCGATGGCGCATTCCGCGATAGCAGCCAATATCCATCAACCGTTTGATGTTCATCGTGGTTTCACGGCGCAAATCACCTTCAATGGTGATATGCGCAATCTGGTCGCGAATTTTTTCCAGATCGGCATCCGTGAGATCCTTGATCTTGGTCGAATACCCAATGGCGCACGCCTCGCAGATCTTGCGAGCGCGCGAACGACCGATGCCATAAATGGCCGTCAACCCGATCTCTGCGTGTTGATGCGGCGGGATGTTGATACCAGCAATACGAGCCATGTGCGTCCTCTGAACTTTCTCAATCAACCCTGGCGCTGCTTGTGGCGCTGGTCGCTGCAGATCACACGCACAACACCCTTGCGGCGGATGATCTTGCAATTACGGCAAATCTTCTTGACAGAAGCGGAAACTCTCATTTTTTTCTCCTGAACATCAAATCCCTGCACTCAAGGCAGGTGACTCCGTGTTTCCAATCAGCCCAGCCGCCTCCCCCAAAGGAGGCGAAACCGAGCATTATAAGCGAACACCCTGTTTCTAACTAGCCACTGATCGTTGTCTTGAAATTCGCCTTCTTGAGCAACGACTCATATTGCTGGCTCATCAGATAGTTCTGCACCTGCGACATGAAGTCCATGGTCACCACCACAATGATCAGAAGCGACGTACCGCCGAAATAGAAAGGTACGTTGTAGCGCAGGATCAGAAACTCCGGCAACAAGCAAACGAGGGTGACATAGATTGCACCAATGAAAGTGAGCCGCAGCAGGATTTTGTCAATGTACTTCGCCGTGTTTTCTCCGGGGCGGATGCCTGGAACGAAGGCGCCGCTCTTTTTCAGGTTGTCCGCTGTTTCGCGGCTGTTGAATACCAAAGCGGTATAGAAGAAGCAGAAGAAGATGATCGCGCCCGCATACAGCATCACGTAGACCGGCGACCCGGGTGTCAGCGTGCTGGAGATATCCTTGAGCCAACGCATCGAATCGCCCGCGCTGAACCAGTTCACGACGGTGGCTGGCAGCAGGATGATGGACGACGCGAAGATCGGAGGAATCACACCCGACATGTTCAGCTTGAGCGGCAAGTGAGACGACTGCCCGCCATAGACTTTGTTCCCGACTTGACGGCGCGCATAGTTCACCAGAATCTTGCGCTGACCACGCTCGACGTAAACCACGAAATACGTCACCAGCAACACCACTGCGACAATCAGCAGCGAGACGATGATGCTCATCGCGCCCGTGCGCACCAGTTCCAGCAAGCCCGCCAACGCACTCGGCAACCCGGCGACAATGCCGCCGAAAATCAATAAGGATATGCCGTTGCCGAGGCCGCGCTCAGTCATCTGTTCACCCAGCCACATCAGGAACATGCTGCCCGCCGTCAGGCTCACCATCGCGGTCATGCGGAAAGTGAAACCCGGATCCATCACCAGGCCAGGCTGACCTTCCAACGCAACGGCAATTCCCAGCGACTGGAAAATGCACAGCCCCAGCGTGCCGTACCGTGTGTACTGGGTAATTTTCCTGCGCCCAGCCTCCCCTTCTTTGTTCAAGGCTTCAAAGGTCGGTATCACGTACGTCATCAGCTGCATGATGATGGCCGCCGAGATATAGGGCATGATGCCCAGAGCGAACACGGTAAAGCGCTCCAGCGCACCGCCGGAGAACATGTTGAACAGATTCAGTATCCCGCCTTGCTGGCTGTTGAAGAGCTGCTCGAGTTGATCCGGATTGATGCCCGGCACCGGGATATGCGCCCCGATGCGATACACCACCAGTGCGAGCAGCAAAAACACCAGCCTGCGACGCAGGTCGCCGAACTTGCCGGTCTTTGCCAGTTGAGCCGCGTTGGTAGCCACGATGCGCCCGAACTCCCTCAGGCCACGCTGCCGCCGACTGCTTCAATGGCAGCCCTGGCGCCAGCAGTCGCACCGATGCCGGTGAGCTTGACAGCCTTGGTCAGGCTACCGCTCTTGATCACCTTCACCACACGCGCCAACTGACCGACCACGCCCGCCTTCTTGAGTGCGAGCAGATCGACTTCGCCGAGCCCCAGTCTGTCGAGTGCTGACAAAGTGACCTCTGCGTTGTATTTGAGCTGGGTCGATTTGAAACCACGCTTGGGCAAGCGCCGTTGCAGTGGCATCTGACCACCTTCAAAACCGACCTTGTGGAAACCCCCGGAACGGGATTTTTGACCCTTGTGGCCACGACCGGCCGTCTTGCCCAGCCCAGAGCCAATACCACGCCCGACGCGGCGCGTCGCATGCTTTGCGCCCGCTGCGGGTTGAATGCTGTTGAGTTCCATGATCGACCTTTCAGAGGATCTTCACCAGATAGGCGATCTTGTTGATCATGCCGCGCACCTCGGGCGTGTCCTTGAGTTCGCTCACGCTGTTGAGTTTGCGCAGGCCCAGGCCGCGCACCGTGGCGCGGTGGGATTCCTTGGTGCCAATGGGGCTGCGCACCAGTTGCACCTTGAGGGTTTGCTGAGTTGTCACTGTAGCCTCGGTATCTTTAGCGGACTTCAGGCGGCGAAGAGGTCTTCGACCGATTTGCCGCGCTTGGCGGCGATTTCGGCCGGCGTCGTCGAGCGCGCCAGCGCGTCGAACGTTGCGCGCACCATGTTGTAGGGGTTGGACGAGCCATGGCTCTTGGCCACGATGTCAGTGATGCCCATCACCTCGAACACCGCGCGCATCGGACCTCCAGCGATGATGCCGGTACCCTTGGGGGCCGGTGCCATCATGACCATGGCAGCACCGTGCTGACCGACGACGTTGTGGTGGATGGTGCCGTTCTTGAGTGAAACCTTGACCATGCGCCGGCGGGCTTCTTCCATGGCCTTCTGCACGGCGGCAGGCACTTCCTTGGACTTGCCCTTGCCCATGCCGACTCGGCCATCACCGTCGCCAACAACGGTGAGCGCGGCAAAGCCCAGAATGCGCCCGCCTTTGACCACCTTGGTGACGCGGTTGACAGCGATCATCTTCTCGCGCAGACCGTCGTCACGTTCCTCGTTCTGTACCTTGGCTTGAAATCTTGCCATTTTCTGCTCCGATCAGAATTGCAAACCCGCTTCGCGGGCCGCTTCCGCCAGGGCCTTGACCCGGCCGTGGTAGGCATAACCGGCGCGGTCAAACGCCACTTTTTCGACGCCAGCGGCCTTGGCCTTCTCGGCGATACGCTTGCCGATGGCGGCGGCGGCAGCGGCATTTCCGCCCTTGCCTTCGCCGCCCAAGGCCTCGCGCACTTCCTTCTCGGCGGTGGAAGCACTCGCCAGCACCTTGGTGCCGCAACCGGAAATGACCGTCGCGTAGATATTCAGGTTCGTGCGATGCACCGTCAGGCGTACAGCACCTTGCTGTGCGATACGCACACGGGTTTGACGAGCACGGCGCAGACGCTGCTGTTTCTTGTCTAGCATGATGCAGCTCCTTACTTCTTCTTGGTCTCTTTGATGACCACTGTTTCACCCACGTAGCGGATGCCCTTGCCCTTGTAGGGCTCGGGAGGACGCACGGCGCGGATTTCGGCTGCCAATTGGCCGACGACCTGGCGATCGGCACCTTTGATGACAATTTCCGTGGGCGTCGGGCAGGCAACGCTCACGCCAGTGGGCATGACGAAATCCACCGGATGAGAAAAGCCGACACTCAGATTGAGCTTGTTCCCAGCGGCTGCCGCCTTGAAACCGACACCAATCAGCGTGAGTTTCTTTTCAAACCCTTTGCTCACGCCAACCACCATGTTGTTGACGAGCTGACGCTGCGTGCCACTCATGGAGTTGGCCTCACGGCTGTCGTCGGCAGGTTCAAAAGAAAGCTTACCGGCATCATTGACAACCTTGACGCGCGCGTTCTGCGCCACAGACAAGGTACCGCCCGCACCCTTGACTCGGATGTGGTCAGCAGTAATGGAAACGTCCACTCCCGAAGGAATGGCGACATGTGCTTTGGCTACGCGAGACATTGCAGTATTTCTCCTTCGACGCTCAGGCGACGTAGCACAGCACTTCGCCGCCCACGCCGCTGGCGCGCGCCTTGCGGTCAGTCATCACACCCTTGGGGGTGGTGACAATGGCCACCCCCAGACCATTCATGACCTGCGGAATGGCACCGCTACCCTTGTAAACGCGCAGACCAGGGCGGCTCACACGTTCGATTCGCTCGATCACGGGGCGACCGGCGTAGTACTTCAAGGCGATTTCAAGTTCAGACTTGCCACCTTCGCTTTTGACTTGGAAACCGTCGATGTAGCCCTCGTCCTTCAACACCTGGGCGATGGCCACTTTCACCTTGGAAGCGGGGGCCGACACCGTGGTCTTGGCAACCATCTGGGCATTGCGGATGCGAGTCAGCAGGTCAGCAATGGGATCACTCATGCTCATGATTCAAATCTCCTGCTCGCTCTTACCAGCTAGCCTTGGTGACACCAGGAATGTCACCGGCAAAGGCCATTTCGCGCACCTTGGCGCGGCCAAGACCGAATTGACGGAAGGTTCCACGCGGGCGACCCGTCATCTCGCAACGGTTGCGCTGGCGCGTGGGATTGGCGTTGCGCGGGAGCTTTTGCAGACCCAGGCGGGCCGCATCGCGCTCTCCGTCAGGACGCTTGGCGTCGTTGGCAATCGCCTTGAGTTCAGCGTATTTGGCGGCATATTTCGCAGCCAGCTTTTCGCGCTTGAGTTCGCGCTCGATCAAACTTTTTTTGGCCATGCGCTACCTCAGTTCTTGAAGGGAAAACGGAACGCCGCGAGCAACGCCTTGCACTCGTCGTCGGTCTTGGCGGTGGTGGTGATACTGACGTTCAGACCACGCAGCGCATCCACCTTGTCGTACTCGACTTCCGGGAAAATGATCTGCTCCTTGACACCGATGTTGTAGTTACCCCGGCCATCAAAAGCACGCCCCGAAATACCACGGAAATCGCGCACGCGCGGCAGCGCCACGGTGACGAAACGATCCAGGAATTCGTACATGCGCACACCGCGCAGCGTGACCATGCAGCCAATCGCCTGACCCTCGCGGATTTTGAAACCGGCGATGGCTTTTCGAGCCTTGGTCACCACAGGCTTCTGGCCTGCGATTTTCGTAAGGTCGGCCACGGCGTTGTCCATCACCTTCTTGTCCGCCACCGCTTCGCCCACACCCATATTGAGCGTGATCTTGGTCAGGCGCGGCACCTCCATGATGGAGCTGTAGCTGAATTTTTCCTTGAGTTCGCCCGCGATTTTTTCGCGGTAGAGTTTTTGCAGTCGTGCCATCTGTGTTTACCTCAGGCGGTGGCGATTTCGGCGCCGGTGGACTTGTAGATGCGCACGCGCTTGCCGCCATCCTGCGTCTTGACACCCACGCGATCGGCCTTGCCGGTCTGCGCGTTGAAAATGGCGATATTGGACTGGTGGATCGGCATGGCCTTCTCGACAATGCCACCCGTAGTGCCCTTCATCGGGTTGGGTTTGACATGCTTCTTGACCATGTTCACACCCTCGATGACGAGATGCGTCTCATCCTTGCGCAGCGTGACGGTGCCACGCTTGCCCTTGTCGCGGCCGGTCAGCACAATGACCGAATCGCCTTTGCGAAGCTTGTTCATTACCTGCCTCTTTCCCTTAGATGACCTCGGGGGCCAGCGAAACGATCTTCATGAAGCGCTCGGTCCGCAGTTCACGCGTGACCGGGCCGAAGATGCGGGTGCCGATAGGCTCAAGCTTGGCATTGAGCAACACCGCCGCATTGCCATCAAACTTGACAAGCGCGCCATCGCCACGGCGGATGCCCTTGGCGGTACGCACCACCACGGCGCTGTAGACCTCGCCCTTCTTGACGCGGCCACGCGGCGCGGCCTCCTTCACAGTCACCTTGATGATGTCGCCCACACTCGCATAACGACGCTTGGAACCGCCGAGCACCTTGATGCACTGCACGGTCTTGGCGCCGGTGTTGTCGGCAACCTCTAAACGAGATTCAGTCTGGATCATTGCAATATTCCCAACTTGCAACCAGCTCAAACCGAGCCGGATCAGTCTTGGACCCGTACCAGCCGCCCTGCAAATTCAGGGCGCCAGTTGCTTTCGCAGGGCTAAATTCACTCCGCCATGAACGGCGAAGCTAAGCATTATGACCTATTTTTGGCAAGCTAGTCAAGGCATCTTGCACAAACGTGTGCACGGCGAGCCACGCGCATTGCGCAATCAGCGTACACAGAAGGTCGCCTGTTCCAATGGAATCAGCGATTTGACGGTGCGCGGGTGGCAGCACGATGCTAGTATCAGCACGAGCGTGGAGGTGTGTGGGCGCCTGGTGGCCCCCCCGGTCTTCAAAACCGGTGAGGCCGAGCATCTCGGTCTGGCGGGTTCGATTCCCGTCCGCCTCCGCCAGCCGCCGCCATTCCAGGCCTCAGAACGTATTTACGATCTCAGACCAATGACCTCGAAGTCTCACCGGACGCTTGCGCAGCCCGCCATAGCAATCATCCACCCGTGCCACCGGACATGACGACGCATGTCGTGGCCACGGCTGGCCATGTGGACCACGGCAAGAGCACCCTGGTCCATGCACTGACCGGGATGGAGACCGACCGCCGGGAGCAGGAGCGTGCGCGCGGCCTCACCATAGACCTCGGTTTTGCGTGGACGACGCTGCCGTCGGGCCGCGAAATATCGTTTGTGGACGTACCTGGCCACGGGCGCTTCATCGGCAACGCCATCGCCGGACTGGCCACGGCGCCCGCCGTATGCTTCGTGGTGGCGGCCGACGAAGGCTGGTCGGCCCAGTCTGGCGAGCACCGCGATGCCATTGCCGCGCTCGGCATCCGTCATGGGCTGGTCGTCGTCACCAAAGCCGATCGCGCGCCCGACCTGGTGGCTTCAACCATAGGGCGCGCACGCAGCGAGTTTGCACACACGGGCTTACGCGACGCCCCGGCCGTCGCCGTATCTGCCCTGCTGGGCAGCGGACTGGACGAGCTCAAGCGGGCACTCGACCAGGTTCTCGCGGCAGTGCCCGCCCCAGACCTTGCAGGTCGGCTGCGGCTGTGGATTGACCGCGGATTCAGCATTTCAGGAGCAGGCACGGTGGCCACCGGAACGTTGACCGCCGGCACACTGACAAGGGGCGAGTCGCTGTGGCTGACGAGCCAGGAGCGATCGCCACGGGAGGTGACTATCCGTGGCCTGGAGTCACGCGAGACCGCCACTGGAGCTTTATATCCGGTGAGCCGGGCAGCGGTCAATCTGCGCGGTGTTGCCGCGACAGAGGTGCGTCGTGGCCAAGCCTTGATCGCGCCTGGCGTCTGGCACATGGCTACGGCGGTTGACGTGCGCCGCATCTGCGGCGCTGCACTGGATGCCGCGCCTGTGCAGCTCGTCGCGCACATCGGTACGGCCGCCATCCCGGCGCGGTTGCGCGGCTTCGGTGGCGATCATGCCCGCATCACCCTCGCCTGGCCGTTGCCGCTTGCCGTGGGCGACCGGCTGCTGCTGCGCGACCCCGGCCGGCATCGGGTGGTGGGCGGCGTCGACGTGATCGATCCAGCCCCTCCAGCGCTGCTGCGCCGCGGTGACGGAAACCGGCGTGCGTTCGCTCTCGCCACCATGCCTGCCGCGGGCGACGTGCGGACCAAGGTCGCCGAACGGGGCGCCGTGGCAGTGGAGGAACTGCAACGCCTGGGCCTGGCTGATGCCGGCGCCGCACCGCCATCGCAGGTACGCGTGCTGGGCCGCTGGTGGGTGCACCAGCCAGCGTACGAAGCATGGGCGCAGCAGCTGCGCGCGTTGGTGGAAGAAGACGAGCGGCGCGACCCGCTCACGCGGGGTGTCTCCGAAGGGGCCGTGCAATCGGCGCTCGCGCCGTGCGCCGCGCCCTTCATCGCTCAGCTGGTGCATGACGCCGGGCTGGAACTGAACGAAGGTCACATCCGGCAGCCACGCGTCCGCGTCCATCTGGGCCGAGCCGAAACCGCGATGGGCACTTTGGAGGCACGGCTGACAGCGCAGCCATTCAACGCCCCCAGAGCCGATGAACTGACTGCCCTTGCCCTGGGCGCCCGCGAACTCGCCGCTGCCGAGCGCGCACAGCGGGTGCTGCGCTTTCCGGGTGGTGTGGTCCTGCTGCCCGCTGCACCGCGGCTGGCGATACGGATACTCGCGCAGCTGCCGCAGCCCTTTACCACCAGCCAGGCGCGGCAGGCGCTGGTCACTTCGCGCCGCGTGGCGATTCCCTTGCTGGAGTACCTGGACAGAAAAGGGCTCACCCGGCGGGTGGATGACGACCACCGCGAAGTGCGGCGCGAGACGCCGGCGCAGTAGTCAATGCGCCCGGCCCGTCAGCGGCCGTTCCCGCCGTCCTCCTTTTTGCGGCTTTGCACGTGCTGAAAGCCGAACCGCCCCTTGATGCACAGATTGCCATGTCCGATGGAATGGTCATGGGGCGAGGTGACCTTGACGATCTCGTTGTCCTGCACATGCAGCGTCACGTTGCAGCCCACGCCGCAGTAGGTGCATACCGTGGTGGTCTGCGTCTGACGGGATTCATCCCAGGTATCTGCAGCGCGCATGTCGTATTCGGACTTGAACGACAGCGCACCCGTGGGGCAGACCTCCACGCAGTTGCCGCAGAAAACGCAGGCGGAATCGGGCAGATCAACCGCAAATTCGGTGGAAATCTGCGAATCGAACCCGCGCCCGGCGATCTGGATCGCGAAGCTGTTTTGCCACTGAGGGCCACAGGCATCCACGCACTTGTAGCAGAGGATGCACTTGCTGTACTGGCGCACGAAAAGGTCGTTGTCCACCTTGTCGGGCTGGGCCATGGTCGCCGCCACGCTGCCATCGCCCAGGTGGTGCTCGCCCGGCTGGTGCACGTCGCGCTGCAGGCTCTCGCCCGCCGGCGCGCCATGGCGCTCAGGATCGGCTTCGTAGCGCTGCATCCATCCGTCAATGCCCGGCGTGGTGGACAGGTCCACCGAAGAGCCCAGCAGCTCCAGCACCATGCGGCGGCTGTGGCGCACGCGCTCGCTGTCGGTCAGCACCTCCATGCCGGGCTCGACCTTGCGCGAGCAGGAAGGCACCAGCACGCGCGCGCCCTTGACCTCGACCATGCAGACGCGGCAGGCGTTCTTGGGCGTGAGCGTATCGCCCCAGCAGAGGGTGGGCGTTTCCTTGCGGGCGGCGTTGCAGGCGGCAAGAAGGGTGCTGCCTTCGGGCACGCTCACGGGCGCACCGTCCACGGTAATCGTCACCATCTGCACAGCCTTGTGCGTCTCGGCTGTCATGCCTGTGTCGATTGCATTCATGCCGCCTCCTTCAGCGTGCCGAGGCGATCGATCGCCGACTCGATGGCGTTCCAGGCGGCCTGCCCGAGACCGCAGATCGAAGCGTCCTTCATCACCTGGCCAACGTCGCGCAGCAATGCGATATCGCGCTCCTGCGCGCCATCGCCCCGGCGGCTGTGCAGGATGCGCAGCAGCGCCTCTTCCTGACGCACCGTACCGACGCGGCAGGGCACGCACTGACCGCAGGATTCGTCGCGAAAGAAGCTGGCGATGCGCAGCAGAATTCCCGGCAACTCCACGGTATCGTCAAACGCCAGCACGACACCGGAGCCCAGCGTGGTTTGGTGGGCGCGGGCGCCTTCAAAGGTGAGCGGAATGTGCAGTTCATCCGCACGCACGAAGCCGCCGGCGGCGCCACCCAGCAACACCGCCTGCAGCGTGCGGCCTTGGGGCAGCCCGCCCGCCAGCGCGATCACCTCGCCCAGCGTCGCGCCGAACGGCACCTCATACACGCCGGGGCGCACCACATTGCCCGACACGCAAAACAGCTTCGGACCGGTGGAATCCTGCGTGCCGATGCGGGCGTACTGCGCGCCACCCCGCTGCAGGATGAGCGGGATGTTGCAGAGCGTCTCGACGTTGTTCACCACCGTCGGCCGACCGAAAAGCCCGTGCTCAAAGGGGAAAGGTGGTTTGGTGCGCGGCTCGCCGCGATAGCCTTCGATGGAGTTGAAGATCGCCGTCTCTTCGCCGCAGATGTAGGCGCCTGCGCCGCGCCGGATTTCGATATCGAAACCAAAGCCGGCCTCCAGGATGTCCGCTCCCAAAAATCCCCGCTCGCGCGCCTTGGCAATGGCGTTGCTCAGCATGCGGAACGAGCGCGGGTATTCTCCACGCAGGTAGATGTAGCCGCGCTCGGCGCCGATGGCAAAGCCAGCGATCGTCATGGCTTCGATGAGCGCAAAGGGGTCGCCTTCCAGCAGCACCCTGTCCTTGAAGGTGCCGGGCTCGCTCTCGTCCGCATTGCAGACGAGGTAGCGCGGCGCCGCGCTCTGCCTGGCCGTGCTTTCCCACTTGACACCCGTCGGAAACGCCGCCCCGCCGCGCCCCATGAGGCGGGACGCCTTGACTTCGGCAACCACCTGCCCCGCACCCATCGCAAAGGCTCGTTTGAGCCCCTCGTACCCGCCTGCCGCGAGATAGTCTTCCAGGCTTTCCGGGTTCACCTTGCCGATGCGCCCGAGCAGCATCAACCCGGCCTCGCCCGCCTGCGGCACGGCCACGCTGGGCGGCACTTCGGCCGACAAGGTCTGCGGGCCTTGCTGCAGCGCGCGCACGATGTCATCCGCGCTGGCGGCACCGATGAGGTGCTCGTGCGGCGGATCACCCGCCTCCACCGCCAGCGCCACCGGCGCACGCTCGCAGGCGCCAAGACAGGGGCTGGGTTTCCAGCCGGAATGCGCCCCCGCATGGCCCAGCCGCTGCTCGAGCCCGCTGCACAGCTCCCTGGACCCGCGCGCCATGCAGGCGATGTCGGTACAGACATGCGCGATGCGCCTGGGGCGCGGGCTGGTGGAGAACAGCCCGTAGAACGTCGCCACGCTGTAAACATCGGCTGGCGCCACATGCAGGCGCTTGCCGATGTAGTTGAGTGCCCCGGGGCTGATCCAGCCCGTGCGGTCGTTCACCGCATGCAAGGCCTCCAGCACCAGATGCCGGCGCGCGCGTTCCCGGCCCGTGTGCGCGCGGCGATGGTCTTGCTCGTCACGCTCGCCGCCATGCCAGCCACCGTCGCCAGGGCCGCCCAGTCGCCGGTCTATGGCCTCACGCTCCTCCGCAAATGGCTCTGCGCTGGAAAACTTCAAATCCACGGATCGTCCTTCCTATTTCGCCGTTGCCAACTCGCCACTGCGCACCTCGTGATCGGCGCTCGCCCGCGCGCGCCAGTTTGCGGGCCGGGTCTCCTGGGTTTTTTCCACCCTGACCGCCGTGGCCTTGAATTCAGCCGTCTTGGCGATCGGATCATGCGCCTCGATGGTGAGCGCGTTGACGTCCACGTCGTCGGGGAAATTGCAGGCCATGAAGAGCAGCCCCGGGCGCAGGCCCGGATCACGGCGCACCGGCGCCAGCACCGAGCCGCGGCGCGATGTCACGCGCACCACCTCATCCTCGGCCATGCCCATGCGGGCCATATCCTCCGGCGACATATCCACGCAGCCGCCAAAGCGGATGGGCGAATTGAAGCCACCGGATTGCACGCCCGTGTTGTAGTCCGTGAGCCGCCTGCCCGTCGTCAGGCGCAGCGGATAGTCCTCATCCAGTTTGTCGACCGGCAGGCGGTGTTCGATGATGCCAAACGGCGCCGGACGCCCGCGTTTTTGCGGGTCTGTCTCCCACAGCCGGGCGTGCAGGAACGGGGTTTCAGGCCCCTCTTCGTCGGGGAAGGGCCATTGCACACCGCCGCGCTCGGCCAGCAGCTTCCATGTCATGCCATGGTGCGCGGGCGAAAGCGCACGCAGCTCATTCCACACCTGCTCGCCCGTCTGCACCGGCCAGATGTGTCCCATGCGCGCCGCCAGCAGCCGCAGGATCTCGATGTCGTCCTTGGCCTGCCCTGGCGGCTGCAGCGCCTTGCGCACCAGCTGCACGCGCCGCTCGCTGTTGGTGAAGGTGCCATCGCTCTCGCACCACATTGCCGAGGCCGGCAGCACCACATCGGCATAGGACGCGGTTTTGGTGAGAAAGATGTCCTGCACCACGAGGTGATCGAGGTTTTCCAGGCGCCTGGTCACGGCGGCGGTATCGGCATCGGACTGCGCCGGATTCTCGCCCACGACGTAGAGACTGGTGATGTGCCCTTCGTCCATCGCCTCCATCATTTCCGAGACCGTCAGGCCTTCGCTCGTCGGCAGCGTGACGCCCCACATGCGCTCGAACTTGGCGCGGTGCCCGGAGTTGGCTACATCCTGAAAGCCCGGCAGATTCTTGGGGATGGCGCCCATGTCGCCGCCGCCCTGCACGTTGTTCTGGCCGCGCACCGGCACCAGACCCGCGCCCCAGCGGCCGACCTGGCCGGTGAGCAGCGCAAGGTTGCACAGCGCCCGCACGTTGTCCGTGCCGTTGTGGTGCTCGGTGATGCCCAGGGTCCAGCACAGCTGCGCACGCTCGGCCTTGGCGTAGTCGTGCGCCAGTTCGCGGATCAGCTCGGCAGGCACGCCCGTCTCGCGCGCGGTGACTTCCAGGGTCCACGGCTCGCAGGCCGCCACGTATTCCTCAAAACCCGTCGTCGCATTGGCCACGAAGGCCTCGTTCACCAGACCGGCGCGGATGATTTCGCGGCCCACGCCGTAGGCGAGCGCGATGTCGGTGCCGACATCCAGCCCCAGCCAGGTATCCGCCCACTCCGCCGTCTTGGAGCGGCGCGGATCGACGGAATAGACCTTGGCGCCCTTGTGGATGCCCTTGAGGGCGTGGTGGAAGAAGATCGGATGCGCCTCCCGGGCATTGGAGCCCCAGAAGACGATCAGATCCGCGTCCTCGATCTCCCGATAGGAGGAGGTGCCGCCCCCGGCACCAAATACCGTCACCAGACCGGCGACGCTGGGTGCGTGTCACGTTCGATTGCAGGAATCGATGTTGTTGCTGCCCATCACCGCGCGTGCGAATTTCTGCGTGATGAAGTTCAGCTCGTTGGTCGCGCGCGAGCACGAGAACATGCCGAACGCATCGGGGCCGCGGGCTTCGCGGTTGCGCCTGAAGCCCTCCGCCGCACGATCCAGCGCCTCGTCCCAGGAGGCAGGACGCAGAACACCGCCATCGCGCACCAGCGGCTCGGTCAGACGGGTATAGGGTGGGTGAGCTGTTTTGGACATGAGATGCCTCCAGATTGCCTCGGTATTAATATGCCATAAATATACTAGTTGTACATCATAGTGGCATGGAGTTTGCAGCCGGTCACTTCCCTATGCACGGCCGGCTGCCTCGACATACGCCATTTTCTACGCCGAAAGCGCGTAGCGTGCAAGCAACTGCTCAAAAGCCCGCAGTTGCGGATCGCGCGCCAGCTCTTCACGCAGCACCTGGGCCACTGCGGGGGCGGCGCGTGCGGCCAGCGCCGTATCCAGAAAAAGCCAGCGGGATCGCCTCGCAAGCATATCCTCCACCGTGCGCGCGTATTCGAAGCGCGCGGCAAAGCGCACCATGGCCTCGGTAAGCCCGGGTGCCAGCTCACGCCCGCTGCCGGGCAGCGCCTGCACCGCATCCGCCTCGGTGCCATACAGGTGCAAACCGGGGGCGTCGCACAGGCGACGGGGCACCGGTGCACGCGGCGCACCGACGAGGGGCAAGTCGCGCGTCACGCCTGCGGCGCGCCGCTCCAGCAAACCACTGCTCATGCATTTTTCGAGCACATCCTCGGCCATCGCGCGGTAGGTCGTCCACTTGCCCCCGGTGACGGTGACCAGGCCGCTCTTTTCCACCCAGACATGGTGCTCGCGGCTCACGCCACTCGTCTGCACACCCGCGGCCTGCGGGCGCACCAGCGGGCGCAGCCCCGCCCAGCAGCTGCGCACGTCCGCGGGCTGGGGCGCGCGGCGCAGGTACTTGGCCGATTCGCGCAGCAGGAAGGCAACCTCCTGCGGCAGCGCGCGCGGCTCGATTTCGGCCTGCGGCCGCTCGGTATCGGTGGTGCCCACCAGCACCTTGCCCAGCCAGGGCACGGCAAACAGCACCCGGCCATCGGCGGTCCTGGGCACCAGCAAGGCGTGGTCCGACGGCAGGAATTCACGCTCCAGCACCAGATGCACACCCTGGCTGGGCACCACCAGCGGGGCGTGCGAGGCACCGGTGGAGCGTGCATCCATGGCGCGCACCTCGTCCACCCACACGCCGGCGGCGTTGACCACCGCCCGGGCGCGCACGGTGAAACTGCGTACGCTTTCCGCGTCTTCGCAGATCAGCGCATGCACCCTGCCGCCCTCGTGCTGCAAGGCACGTACCGGGCAGTAGTTGAGGAGCAGCGCGCCCCTGCGCGCGGCCGTGCGCGCCAGCGCCAGTGCCAGGCGCGCATCGTCAAACTGTCCATCCCAATACCTGACGCCGCCGCGCAGCCCCTCGGCACGGATGCCCGGAAGCGCCTGCAGAACCCGCATGCGCGAGAGAAATTCGGTGCCGCCCAGGCCGGCGCTGCCGGCCAGCAGGTCGTAGGCCTTGAGACCCGCGCCATAGAACGGCGCCTCCCACAGGTGGTAGGCGGGCATGACGAAGGCCAGCGGCTGCGCCAGGTGGGATGCGTTGTGCAGCAGCGTGGTGCGCTCATGCAGCGCCTCGCGCACCAGGTGGATATTGCCCTGCGCCAGGTAGCGCACGCCGCCATGCGCAAGCTTGGTGGCGCGCGATGAGGTGCCCTTGGCGAAGTCGTGCGCCTCCAGCAGCACGACGGAAAAGCCCCGCGCCGCGGCATCCAGCGCCACGCCCAGGCCGGTGGCGCCGCCGCCGATCACCGCCAGATCCCAGGTGCGCGCATCGGCGAGCCGGTCGAGCAACTGCGCGCGATCGGTGGCGACCGGTGCTCCATCCATTGCGTTGCCTGAAGACTGCATCCGCGCTTGCCCTATGCTTGCATGCCATGAGTTATCTGCTGGCCCTGGACCAGGGTACTTCCAGCTCGCGCAGCATCGTGTTTGACCGTGCAGGCCGCATCGTCGCACAGGCGCAGCGGGAGCTGCCGCAAATTTACCCGCAGCCGGGCTGGGTGGAGCACGACGCAGGGCGCATCTGGAGCGACCAACGCGCAACCATGCAGGATGCGCTGCGCCAGGCGGGGCTGTCGGCGCGGGACATCACGGGCATGGGCATCACCAACCAGCGCGAGACCACCGTGCTCTGGCACCGCGCGACGGGCGAGCCGCTGCACCATGCCATCGTCTGGCAGGACAGGCGCACCGCGCCGCTGTGCGAACAGCTGCGTGCGCAGGGCCATGCCGAGCGGATTGCGCGAAAGACCGGGCTGGTGATCGACGCGTATTTCTCCGCCACCAAGCTGCGCTGGCTGCTGGACCACATCCCCGGCGCGCGCGCGCAGGCCGCGCGCGGCGAGCTCGCCTTTGGCACGGTGGACAGCTGGCTCATCTGGAACCTGACCGCCGGCAGGCGCCACGCCACGGACGTGAGCAACGCCAGCCGCACCATGCTCTTCAACGTGCACACCAATACCTGGGACGAGGAGCTGCTGGCGCTCTTGGACATCCCGCGCAGCCTGCTGCCCGAGGTGCTGCCCTCCAGCGGCGATTTCGGCCAGACCGATGCCGCGCTGCTGGGAGCACCCGTCGCCATCGGCGGCGTGGCGGGCGACCAGCAGGCGGCGCTGTTCGGCCAGGCCTGCTCCTCGGCGGGCATGGCCAAGAACACCTACGGCACCGGCTGCTTCATGCTGATGCACACCGGAGAGCGGTTCCAGCCCTCCAGCAATGGCCTCATCACCACGGCGGCAGCGCAGACCGGCACCCAGCCGCAGTACGCGCTGGAAGGCAGCGTGTTCATCGGCGGCGCGGTGGTGCAATGGCTGCGCGACGGCCTGCATGCGATCAAGGCCAGCAGCGAGGTGCAGCAGCTCGCCGAAAGCGTGCCCGACGCGGGCGGCGTGGTGTTCGTGCCCGCCTTCACCGGCCTGGGCGCGCCGTACTGGGCACCGGACGCGCGCGGCACCATCACCGGCCTCACGCGCGGCAGCACGCTGGCGCACATCGCGCGTGCGGCGCTCGAATCCATCGCGTACCAGAGCGCGGCGCTGCTGGCGGCGATGGCGCGCGATGCCGCCGCAGCCGGGAGCGCGCCGGTGCATGAGCTGCGCGTCGATGGCGGCGCCTGCGTGAACGACCTGCTGATGCAGTTCCAGGCCGATCTGCTCGGCATCCCGGTGCTGCGCCCCGCCTGCGTGGAGACCACCGCCTGGGGCGCGGCCTGCCTGGCGGGACTGGCGGCCGGCCTCTACCAGGGCACGGACGAGATCGCCGCGCAGTGGCGCGTCGAGCGCCGTTTTGAGCCAACCATGCCGCGCACGCAGGCCCGCAGCCTGATGGCGCGCTGGGAACATGCGGTGGCACAGGCGGCGCTCCAGCCACCTATTTCATGAACCAAATATGGCTTCAGTGCAATACAGACAAGCGCGGACAGCTATCATTTAAAGGAAACACCATGACCACAGGCACCCACAACCCCCTGATCGCCTTCATCGGCGGCGGCAACATGGCCAGCGCACTGATCGGCGGACTGGTGCAGCAGGGCGTGAGCCCGGAGCAACTCACCGTCATCGAGCCCTTCGACGCCACGCGCGCCGCGCTGCTGGAGCGCTTCGGCATCCGCGCGGCGGCCGATGCCGTGGCCGCGGCCCCCACGCTGGCGCATGCCGATCTGGTGATCTGGGCCGTCAAGCCGCAGGTGTTTCGCGAAGCCACCGAACCCGTGGCGCCGCATGTGCGCTCCGCGCTGCACCTGAGCGTGGCGGCCGGCATCGCCACCGACAGCATCGCGCGCTGGCTGGGCACGGGCCGCATCGTGCGCGCCATGCCCAACATGCCGGCGCTGATCGGCCAGGGCATCAGCGGCCTGTTTGCACGCGCGCAAGTGAGCACGGTCGACAGGGCGCAGATCGAACGCGTGATGGGCTCCACCGGCGAGCTGCTGTGGGTACAGGAGGAAGGCCAGCTCGATGCGGTGACGGCGCTTTCCGGCTCCGGCCCGGCCTATGTGTTTTTCTTTCTTGAAGCCATGGTCCAGGCCGGACAGGCCATGGGGCTGAGCACGGAGCAATCGCAGCGCCTGGCGCTGGCCACCTTCCGCGGCGCGGCCGAGCTGGCCCTGCGCTCCGATGAATCACCCGCCACGCTGCGCCAGCGCGTCACCAGCAAGGGCGGCACCACGCATGCCGCCATCGCCTCGATGCAGCAGGCGCAGGTGCCGGAGCATTTCATCGCCGCCATGAAGGCCGCCGAGCAGCGGGCCCGTGAGCTGGCCGCCGAATTCGGCGCCTGATCAACCGAACGCCAGCGACAGCGCAATCCCGGCGAACACCGTCGCGCCCAGCCAGTGGTTCTGGCTGAAGGCGACGAAGCAGCCTGCGCGCGTGCGGTCCCTGATCAGCGTGTAATGCCACAGCGCCTGTGCCGCGGCAACCGCAAATGCTATGTAAAGAAGAGCTGACGGCGCATGGCTGGCGGCGAAAAACAGCCATATGGCCAGATAGCACAGGTAAAACAGCATGATCGCCGCCACGTCCAGGCGCCCGAGCGTGATGGCCGAGGTCTTCATGCCTATCCTGAGGTCATCGTCGCGGTCCACCATGGCGTACTCAGTGTCGTAGGCCAGCACCCAGAACAGGTTGCCCACGAGCAGCAGCCAGCCTTCCAGCGGCACCTGGTTCTGCACCGCCGCGAACGCGATCGGAATACCGAAGCTGAAGGCCACGCCCAGTACCGCCTGCGGCATGGAAACATGGCGCTTGGCGTAGGGGTAGGCAATGGCAATCGCCAGCGCCGGAAACGAGAGCGCAATCGCCGTGGCGTTGGTCGTGAGCACCAGCAAGAAGGCAATGAAGGCCAGCACCGCGCCGACGGCCAGCGCCTCGCGCGCGCCGAGCTCGCCGGTGGTGACCGGGCGGCGGGCGGTGCGCTTCACATGCCGGTCGAACTCGCGGTCCGCCACGTCGTTGACGCAGCAGCCCGCCGAGCGCATGAGGATGGTGCCGGCAACGAATACGGCAAGCAGGTGCCAGCCCGGAAAGCCGCCTGCCGCCAGCCACAGCGCCGACAGCGTGGGCCAGAGCAGCACCAGCCAGCCGGCCGGGCGGTTGAAGCGGATCAGATCGAGGTAAAGCGCAAGCCGGGTGCGCTGCGGCGGGGCGGCAAGGGTGGAATCCGTCATGCGCCGATTGTCGCGCCATCAAAAATGCCCGCCGCGGGCGGGCATGGTGGCGACGCTTCAGGCCGTCACTCTTGCAGCAGCGAACGCAGCATCCACGCCGTCTGCTCATGCACCGTGAGGCGCTGGGTCAGCAGATCGGCGGTGGGTTCGTCGCCCGCCTTCTCCACCGCCGCAAACAGCCCGCGCGCGGTGCGCGCCACGGCTTCATGGCCCTGCACCAGGATGCGCACCATCTCCAGCGCCCTGGGCGGCTCGGCCGGGGCGTCGGCGACGCTGGCGAGTTTGCCGTAGGCAGCGTACGAGCCCGGTGCCACATGGCCAAGCGAGCGGATGCGCTCGGCGATCGGGTCCACCGCGTTCCACAGCTCGGTGTACTGCACCATGAACATGGCGTGCAGGGTGTTGAACATCGGCCCCGTCACGTTCCAGTGGAAATTGTGCGTGGTGAGGTAGAGCGTGTAGGTATCGGCCAGCAGGCGCGAGAGCCCCTGGGCGACGGCGGCACGGTCTTTCTCGCTGATGCCGATGTTGATGGCGATGCCGCCGGCGGCGGTTTTGCTGGTCTTGGCCATGGCATTTCCTTTCTGTTTGGCAGCTCCGCAGCGCGCGGAGACCATGGCAAAACTATAGCTGCAAACGCTTGATTTGTCTGTGTTCTGGCGATGAATTGTGCCAATGCCAGAGATAGCCTGCGGCAATGCAGGAGACAGCGCCCCGGGCGCTATCCGCCGAGCATCTGCACACCTTGCAGATCGCAGGCGTGCACCGCGTTGCGCAGCGCGGCAATCGCCTCGTAGCGCGTGAAGCTGCGCCGCCAGGCCAGCACCACGCGCCGGCTCGGCGGCGCGGCGTCGCTCTCTTCGATGATGGGCAGATAACGGATGAAGGGCTCGTCCGAACGGCGCCGGCGCACGGTGGACAGCGCGTCGTCGGGCACCGCCAGGCGCGGCACCAGCGTCACGCCCATGCCGGCCGAGACCATGTGCTTGATGGTCTCCAGCGACGAACCCTCGAAGGTGCGGCGTATGCCTTCCGCGTTGGTCGCGTAGCGCGCAAATTCCGGGCAGACTTCCAGCACATGGTCGCGAAAGCAATGGCCGGTGCCCAGCAGCAGCATGGTTTCGTTCTTGAGCTCCAGCGCCGAAACCGATTCACGCTCGGCCAGCGGGTGGCTTGAAGGCACGGCGGCCAGAAACGGCTCGTCGTACAGCGGCGCGATCGCCAGGCCCGCATCGGGGAAGGGCTCGGCCAGGATGGCGCAATCGATCTCGCCGGTGCGCAGCATCTCCAGCAGCTTGACGGTGAAGTTCTCCTGCAGCATCAAGGGCATCTGCGGCGTGCGCTTGAGCGACTGGCGCACCAGCTCGGGCAGCAGGTAAGGGCCTATGGTGTAGATGATGCCGAGCGTGAGCGCACCGGCCAGCGGGTCCTTGCCGCGCTTGGCGATCTCGCGGATGGATGCCGCCTGCTCCAGCACGCTTTGCGCCTGGCGCACGATTTCCTCGCCCAGCGTGGTCAGCGTCACATCGGCGGCGCTGCGCTCGAAAATCTTGACTTCCAGCTCTTCCTCCAGCTTCTTCACCGCCACCGATAGCGTGGGCTGCGCCACGAAGCAGGCCTCGGCCGCGCGGCCGAAATGCCGCTCGCGCGCCACGGCGACGATGTACTTGAGTTCAGTCAGGGTCATGCCTTATCTTGCCTCAAATTGCGCCGTCATCGCACGATTTCTTCCTCGACCTGGCGCAACCGATCCTTGCCGAAAAACATCTCATCGCCGACGAAGAAGGTCGGAATGCCGAAAGCGCCGCGCTCATGGGCCTGCTGGGTGTTGGCCAGCAAACGCTCCTTGACATCGGCGTCCTGGCTCGCCGCGAGGATGGCCGGCGCATCGAGCCCCGCCGCCGACAGTTCGGCGGCGATGACCTGCGGGTCCGCCATGGCGCATCCGCGTTCCCACATGCTGGCGTACACCGCATCCACGTAGCGCGCAAAGCAGTTCAGCTTCTGCGCCGCCACCGCGCCGCGCATGATCTGCAGCGTATTCACCGGGAAATGGGGGTTGAACCGGAAGGCGGTGAGCCCGTGCTTGTCCACGAAGCGCTGCATTTCCAGATGCTCGTAGGCAAGCTTGTGGGGAATGTGCGCGTAGGCCTCGACGGGCGAGCGGTTGTTGGCCATCTTGAACAGCCCGCCGAGCAGAACCGGGATGTACTCGAACCGGGCGCCGATCCTGGCCTCCAGCTGCGGCAGGACCTTGTGGCACAGGTAGGCGTTGGGGCTGCCGAAATCAAACAGGAATTGAACGTTCTTGTTCTTGGAATGCATGGTGTTTCCTCAAAAGATGCGGGACGGTCGAACGAGGGGCGCTGGCAGGGGCTGGAAGGCGCTGGTCACCATGCCTCCATCCAGGGGCGGATCTCCGTCTCGTGCGTCCAGGCGTCGCGCGGCTGCTGGTGCAGGTTCCAGTAAAGGTCGGCGATGTGCTCGGGATCGACGATGCCACCCTGGTCCTTCATCGCATAGCGCTCGGGAAAGGTGGTTCGGATGAACTCGGTGTCGATGGCGCCATCGATCACCGGGTGCGCCACGTGGATGCCCTTGGGCCAGAGCTCGCGCGCCATGCTCTGCGCCAGCGCGCGCAGCGCGTGCTTGGCGCCGGCGAAGGCGGCGAAGCCTTCACGCCCGCGCAGGCTGGCCGTGGCCCCCGTGAAGATGATGGTGCCGCGGCCGCGCGGCAGCATGGCCTTGGCGACCTCGCGGCCCATCAGAAAGCCGCCGAAGCAGGCCATCTCCCACACCTTGAAGTACACGCGCGCCGTGGTCTCGGTGATGCCGTAGCGCACGTTGGCGCCGATGTTGAACACGGCGGCCTCGATGGGAGCGATCTCGGCCTCGATCTTCTGCACCAGGGCCACCATTTCTTCTTCCTTGCGCGCGTCGCTGCCAAAGCCGTGGGCCTCGCCGCCCGCGGCGCGGATCTCCTCCACGAGTGGCGCCAGCTTGTCCGCGCTGCGGCGCGTGACGCAGGCGACATAGCCTTCGCGCGCAAAGCGCCTGGCAATGGCGCCACCGGTTGCGTCGCCAGCGCCGATGACCAGAACGGCTTTCTTTTCTGCCATGGGGTTTCCCCTTTTCCTGTTCCCTTGCACGACCGCGAATGCGGACAACACGCATCTGCAGCCCGAATTCTCCAGCGTCCTACTGGCTTGCCGATTCCCGTTGACGGAACGTCTGGATGGATGCGAGAAACTCCTTGAGCACGGACGACGGGTCACCCCGTCTGAACATGCAGCGCAGATCCACATATGCCGACGGCTCGTCATTGAAGGGAAGATACACCACGCCCGGCGCCTTGAGTGCACTGACGGACTGCGGCACCAGTGCGATCCCCATGCCGCCGGCCACATGCGCCATGCCTAGACTCGGTCGCACTAGGTTGATCACGGGATTCCGGGAGCGCGGCATGGACCAGTACGAAATCAGCATTCTCGAGACCAGCGAGACGGTGCGATGCAGCCCGGGGCAATCCATTCTGGACGGCATCGTCACGCTGGGCCGCAAAGGCATCCCGACGGGCTGCCGCGGCGGTGGCGGTGGCGTCTGCAAGGTGGAAATCCTCGGCGGCTGCTATGCACGCAGGCCCATGAGCCGGGCAATCACGCGGGCACGCAGGTGGCCTGGGCGCTGGAAATGCTGCTGGCACCCGAAGCCGCGGCCATGACCGGCTCGTCGCTTATGCTGGATGCGGGCCGCAGGCGCGGCTTGCCTTGAAAGACACTCACCATGCCGATACTCAACATTCACCTGGTGCGCGGGCAGCACGCCCAGGACAAGGTCGAAGAACTGCTCAAGCGGTGCAGCAGGCTTTTTGCCGAAGGCTTGCACTGCCCGATCGAGCGCGTGCGCGTATTCGCCACCGAGCATGAGCCCCACCTGTATTGCGTGGGCGGCCAGCTAGTGCGCGATGGCGCGGGGCCGACGCCCTATTTTTCGTTCATCGTGCTGGAAGACCGCTCGCAGGCGGACCGCCAGATGCTGCTTGCTGGGTTCACCGAGCTGATTGCCGAGGTGCTCGGCGTCCGCAAGGCCGATGTGCGCGGCGGCATCGTGCCGGTCGCGCCCGAGGACTGGGGCATTGGCGGAGTACCCGCCAGCGCCCTGCGCAGCGCTGAAATCGAAGCCCGCCGCAACACGCCCGGAGCCGTCAGGCCTTGAGGAATTCCGCCCGCCCACCCAGCCAGCGCTCGATGTGCGCCTGCGCCAGCGCCGGGTAGCGCGCCAGCATCTGCGGCGCCACCGCGCGCGCCCAATCGAGCAAGGCGCCGTCCTGCGCCAGATCGGCGAAGCGCAGCATCGCGTCGCCCGACTGGCGCGCCCCGAGGAACTCGCCCGGGCCGCGGATGTCCAGATCGCGGCGCGCGATCTCGAAGCCGTCGTGGGTTTGCAGCATGGCCTTGAGCCGCTCGCGCGCCGCCTGCGCCAGATGCCCGCTCTCGCCTCTGGCGTACAGCAGCACGCAGGCCGAGGCCGCCGCGCCGCGCCCCACGCGCCCGCGCAACTGGTGCAGTTGCGAGAGGCCAAAGCGCTCGGCATGGTCGATCACCATCAGGCTGGCGTTGGGCACGTCCACGCCCACCTCGATCACCGTGGTGCTCACCAGCACGGCCGTCCGCCCCGCCTTGAAACCCTCCATCACCGCCTGCTTTTCGCCCGCTGGCATGCGCGAATGCAGCAAACCCACCGAGGCGCCCGGCAGCGCCTCGGCCAACTCGGCGTGGGTGGCGGTGGCGTTGGTCAGGTCCAGCGCCTCGCTTTCCTCGATCAGCGGGCAGACCCAGTAGGCCTGCCGGCCCCGCGCCACCTGCTGCGCCAGGCGCGCAATGACTTCATCGCGCCGGCTGTCGGCGATCAGGCGCGTGACGACAGGCGTGCGCCCCGGTGGCAATTCATCCAGCGTGGAGACATCCAGATCGGCGTAATAGCTCATCGCCAGCGTGCGCGGAATGGGCGTGGCGGTCATCATCAGAAGGTGCGGCTCCATCTCCCCGCCGGCGGTTTTTTGCCGCAGTGCCAGGCGCTGGGCGACGCCAAAGCGATGCTGCTCATCGATCACCGCCAGGCCCAGGCGGGCGAACCGCACCTGCTGCTGGATCACCGCATGCGTGCCCACCACCAGCGCCGCCGCGCCCTGTGCAATCGCCTCCAGCGCCGTGGCGCGCTCCTTCTTTTTCTGCCCGCCGACCAGCCAGGCGACGCATTGCCCGCGCGCCTGCAAGAGCGGCTGCAGCCACTGCACCAGCTTGGCAAAGTGCTGGCTGGCCAGGATTTCGGTGGGCGCCATCAGCGCGCATTGCCAGCCCGCATCCATCGCGCGCGCCGCCGCCAGCGCCGCCACCACGGTCTTGCCCGCGCCCACATCGCCCTGCAGCAGGCGGTGCATGGGCTGGGGGCGCGCCAGGTCGTGCGCGATCTCGCGGCCCACGCGCTGCTGCGCGCCGGTGAGTGCAAACGGCAGCGCGGCCATCAGCCCCGCATGCAGGCTGCCCGCACCGTCACCCGGCGCCAGCACCGGCGCCCGCAAACGCGCACGTTCGGCGCGCGACCGGCATTGCGAGAGCTGCTGCGCCAGCAGTTCCTCGGCCTTCAGTCGCTGCCAGGCGGGATGGCTGTGGTCCTCCAGCGTGGCCAGCGCCACGTCGGGTGCGGGGTGGTGCAAAAAAAGGAGTGCTTCGCGCAAGCTCCATATGTGCAAATGGCCATTTTGACCATGAACGGCAAGCGGCGGCACCGGCCACTCGGGTGCCAGCGTTTCATCCAGCCGCACACGCGTGAGCGCCATGGCCACCGCGCGGCGCAGATAGGCCTGCGGCAGTTGCGCCGTGCTCGGGTACACCGGCGTGAGTGCCGCGGGCAACGGTCCTTCGGCCTTGCGAAACGCCGGATGCAACATCTGCCGTCCCCAGAAGCCGCCGCGCACCTCGCCGCGTGCGCGCAGGCGCTCGCCCACCGCCATGGTTTTCTGCTGCGACGGGTAGAAGCTGAAGAAGCGCAGCTCGCAGCGCCCCGTGCCATCGTCGAGAACCACGACGAGCTGGCGGCGCGGGCGCAGCTGCACGCTGCAATCGAGCACCGTGCCCTCGATCTGCGCCACCTCGCCTTCGCGGGCGTTTCTGATCGGCGTGATGCGCGTCTCGTCCTCGTAGCGCAGCGGCAGGTGCAGCGCCAGGTCGATGTCGCGCACCAGGCCAAGCCTGGCCAGCGCGCGCTGCGCCGGGCTCTGGTTCGGCTTCGCCGATTTGGGTGAAACAGCTGGTAACTTGCCCACGCAAAGAGGCTACCATGTGGTCACCACGCTGCCCCACCCGCATGCTCAAGCGCATAGACGTCAGCCACCTCTCGCAAGGCATGTTCATCCACGAGTTCTGCGGCTCGTGGATGGAGCATCCGTTCTGGCGCACCCGCTTTCTGCTCAAGAGCGATCACGATCTGCGGCGCATTCGCGGCAGTTCCATCCAGGAGGTGTGGATAGACACGGACCGAGGCCTGGATGTGGCCCCGCATGCGCCCGCCACCACGCGCAGCGAAGCAGACGACGCCATCGACAGTGCCCTCGCCAGCATCGATGCCCAGCCTGGCGCGCTGACTGCCGCGCCCTCCGTGCCCTCCGCGCCGCGCCGCGCGGACCGCGGCCCCGCCACGATGACCGAGGAATTGCACCGTGCCAGCGCGATCTGCCATACGGCCAAGACCGCCGTGGTGTCCATGTTCCGGGAGGCGCGCATGGGCCAGGCGATCGATGCGCGCGACGCCGCTTCGCTGGTCGAGGAGATCTCCGGCTCGCTCACGCGCAACCCCGGCGCGCTCATCAGCCTGGCGCGCCTGAAAACCGCCAACGAATACACCTACATGCATTCGGTGGCGGTATCGGCGCTGATGGTTGCGCTGGCGCGCCAGCTCGGCCTGGACGCGGCCACGGTGCAGCAGGCCGGCATGGCGGGCCTGCTGCACGACCTGGGCAAGGCCGGGATCGCCGACGCCATCCTCAACAAGCCGGGCGCGCTGACGGACGAGGAATTCGACACCATGCGCAGCCACCCCGCGCTCGGCCACGCGATGCTGCGTCCCTGCGGCCTTGCGCCGCAGGTGCTCGATGCCTGCCTGCACCACCACGAAAAAATCGACGGCACCGGCTACCCGCACCGCCTGATGGGCAGCGGCGTACACCTGCTGGCCCGCATGAGCGCGATCTGCGACGTCTATGACGCCATCACCTCCAACCGCCCCTACAAGGCGGGCTGGGACCCTTCCGAATCGCTGCGGCGCATGGCCGAATGGACCAGGGGCCACTTTGACAGCCGCCTCTTCCAGGCCTTCGTCAAATGCATGGGCATCTACCCCACGGGCTCGCTGGTGCGGCTCAGCTCCGGGCACCTGGCGATCGTGCTCGAACAATCACCGGGCACGCTGCTGGCGCCGCGCGTCAGGGCATTTTTCTCGCTCTCTTCCGGCCTGCGGATTGCGCCTGAAACAATGGATTTGTCCGACCCCGGCTGCGGTGAAAAAATCCTCGGGCGCGAAGACCCATCGCAGTGGAATTTCCCGGATCTGCACCGGCTCTGGGTCGAGCCCGGCGGCGCGACAATCGCACGCTGACCCTTTGTTGCATTGGCGCGCTCCTGCGCGCCCATCCCATGCCCGACCCAACCGATCACGCCTTCACGCTCAGTGATTTCGATTTTGACCTGCCCGGCGAACTGATTGCCCAGCACCCGGCGCCGCAGCGCAGCAGCTCGCGCCTGCTCGACGGCCGCGGCTGGCCGCCCGTGGACCGGATCTTCCGCAGCCTGCCCGAGCTGCTGGCACCGGGCGACCTGATGGTGTTCAACGACACCCGCGTGCTCAAGGCGCGGCTGTTTGGCCAGAAGGCCAGTGGCGGCCATGTGGAGCTGCTGATCGAACGCGTGCTGCGCGAGGGCGAAGTCATCGCCCACATGAAGGTGAGCAAGAAGCCCGCGCCCGGCGCGGTGCTGCACTTTGCCGGCGGCCGGCAGCAGGGCGGCTTTGACGCGCAGATGCTGGCGCGCTGGCCCGACGCGCAGGGCGCGCTGTTTCACCTGCGGCTCACGGGCGCGGCGGGCGAATCGCCCTGGGAGCTGATGCAGCGCCACGGCCACCTGCCGCTGCCGCCCTACATAGAGCGCCACCAGGACGGCGGGCATGACCCCGACGAGGCCGAAGACAACGAGCGCTACCAGACCATTTTCGCGCGCCAGCCCGGCGCGGTGGCCGCGCCCACGGCCGCGCTGCACTTTGACGACGGCGTGATGGCGCGGCTGGCGGCACGCGGCGTCGAGGCCGCGCAGGTCACGCTGCATGTGGGCGCGGGCACTTTCCAGCCCGTGAAGACCGAAGCCATCGCCGAGCACCACATGCACAGCGAGTGGTACCAGGTACCGGCCGCGACCATGGACGCCATCGCGGCGTGCCGCGCGCGCGGCGGCCGCGTGCTGGCCATAGGCACCACCACGGTGCGCACGCTGGAATCCTGGGCGCTCACCGGCCGCGCCGAGGGCGACACGGACATCTTCATCACGCCGGGGTTCGGCTTCAAGGTGGTGGATCTGCTCATCACCAACTTTCACTTGCCCAAAAGCACGCTGATGATGCTGGTGAGCGCCTTCGCCGGCCACGCGCGCACCATGCAGCTGTACCGCCACGCCATCGCTGCGCGCTACCGTTTCTTCAGCTACGGCGACGCGATGCTGCTGGCACGCGCGAGCGCATAGGCCAGGCGTCCGGCACGCTTTTCAGGGCTACGCCACGGCCTGGAATTTCACCGCTTTTTCTGCCAGGACGCTGCGGTCGCGCCCCGCGCCCTTGGCGCGGTACAGCGCCTCGTCGGCGCAGGCGATCAGGCCCGCGGCGCCAGAGCCGCCACGGCTGGGATCGGCCGGCGCGGGTACCCGGCTGCACACCCCGATGCTGACGGTGACGTATGGCGCCACCGGCGAATCGGCATGGTTCAGCTGCAGCGCGCGCACCGCCTGGAGCACGCGCTCGGCCACGGCGACGCTGCCTTCGCGATCGGTATCGGGCAGGACCACCACCAGCTCCTCGCCGCCGTAGCGCGCCAGCAGGTCGGTATCGCGCTTGAGCACGCCGGCCACGGCACGCACCACGACTTGCAGGCAGATGTCACCCTGCCGATGGCCGTACCAGTCGTTGTAGCGCTTGAAATGGTCCAGGTCGATCATCAACAGGCCGACATGGCGCTCCTGGCGCCAGGCCAGGCTGCAGGCCTGTTCGATGCGCTCATCGAAATGCGCGCGGTTGGCAATGCCCAGCAGCCCGTCGGTGCGCACCATGGCGCGCAGGGCCTGGTTGGCTTCTTCCAGCGCACGCGTGCGCTCGGCCACGCGCTCTTCCAGCTGCTGGTTGGCCAGGGCCAGCTGGCGGTTCTGGCTGATCAATGCGTTGTACAGGCGGGTCACCAGCTGGGTCAGCACCCGGGTGCCGGCGTCGCGCGGTTCGCCTTCGTCCTCGAACGCCTGGGCCGGCGTGCGGCCCTGCTCGACCGCACGCACTTGGCGCGCCAGCGACTGGTCCGCGCCCAGGATATGCAGCGCCATCCACGAGGTGAGGAAATCCGTCAGCGTGACGCGCAGGTCCGGCAGGCTGGCGCGCTGGCCCCATATCGCCTGCAGGTGCTCGACGAACTGCGTGTGCGCCGCCAGATGGCTGGCGATGAAGCGCGGGTCCAGCGCCATGCGGCGCATCAGCGCCTCTTCCTCGGCAAAGTGCGATTCGGTATAGCGCAGCAAGCGATCGAAGGCATCTGCCAGCGGCCCTTCGTCCTGCACGCCGTGCACGAACAGCGCCAGGCCGAGCCCATTGAAGAGGTTGACGAGCTCACGGTGCTGCCCGTCCATCTCGGGCAGGCCGGTGGCAAAGCTTTCGTCCCAGACAAAGGCGGTTCTCATCATGACCGTTCACCACTTGGCAAGTCGCAGTGGGGAGCAAGCATACGCCCAACACCCGGGTTTGCGATGTCCGGCATAACCCTTGCCGCGGCGGCGAACGGTCATGCGCCATCCAGGGCCACGCGGTTGCGCCCTCCGCTCTTGGCGCGATAGAGGCTGGCGTCGGCCCGCGCCAAAAGATCGGCGGGCGTACCGTCTTCCCGGGGAACACCGCTGGCTGCGCCGATGCTGATGGTCACCACGCCTGCCGCCGGCGAGCTGGCGTGCGGCAACTGCAGCGCCTGCACCGCCGCGCGCAGGCTTTCGGCGACGGACAAGGCGCCGGCGGCATCAATGTCGGGCAGCAGACAGACGAACTCCTCCCCGCCGTAGCGCGCCACCAGGTCATGGGCGCGCCCCAGACCTGTTCTGAGCGTCCCCGCCACGGCCCGCAGGCAGGCATCGCCCTGCTGATGCCCATACTGGTCGTTGTAGGGCTTGAAGTGGTCGATGTCGATCATCAGCAGCGACAGCGGCTGCCCGCTGCGCGCGCAGCGGCGCCACTCGATCTGCAGCTGGTCATCGAAATGCCTGCGGTTGGCCACACCCGTCAACCCATCCACATAAGCCAGCTGGCGCAACTGGCGCTCCGTGGCCTCCAGCCGCAGCTGCTGGTGCTTGGCCTCGGTCACGTCCTGGATGTAGCCATGCCAGAGCACCGCGCCGTCGGGCTGGCGCTGGGGCCTGGCCAGCGCATGCAGCCAGCGCTCACCGAGCCGCGGCAGCAGGTAGCGGAATTCCCTGCGCCACACCTGCAGCGACTGCGCCGATGCCTGGATGCTCTGCACGCCGCCCGGCAGGTCCTCGGGATGCACGCGGGCGAACACCGGTGCCGCATCGCGCTGCAGCTCCTCGGGGGTAAAGCCGTATACATCGGCCGCGCCCGCACTGGCGTATGGAAAATAGCTGCTGCCATCGGCGTTCAGGCGGAACTGGTAGATCATGCCGGGCACGTTTTCCGCCAGGCGCTCCAGCCGTTCGCTGACTTCGCGCCGCTCGGTCGCATCGTAGGCATAGCCATACCAGAGCACGGCGCCGTCGCCCGCCGCCTGGGGCCGCGCGGTCGCGTGGATCCAGCGCTCGCCTCGACCGGACAGCTGCACGCGGAATTCCCGCTCCCACAGCGAGAGCTCGCGCGCGGAGACCGCCGTACTCGCCATCCAGCCAGGCAAATCCTCCGGATGGATGCGGGCCATCAAGCGCTGCGCGTCCTCGTACAGTTCCTCGGGCGTCAGGTCGTACAGCGCCGAGGCGCCAGCGCTGACGTAGGGAAAGTGCGAGCGGCCGTCGCGATCGAGCTGGACCTGAAACAAAGCGCCGGGCACGTTCTGCAGCAGACGGTCGAGCCGCTCGCGCGCCTGGCGCGTCTCGGTCACGTCGTGAATGTAGCCATGCCAGAGCACCGCGTCGCCTTCCACGCGCTGCGGCCGCGCCATGCCGTGCATCCAGCGCACGCCGCACCCGGGAAGCTGCACCCGGTATTCATCCTCCCACACGCCGAGCGTGCGCGCCGACGTCTGAATGCTCCGCAGCACCTGGTCCGCATCCTGCGGATGCAGGCGCGCCAGCACGGCGGAGGCATCGGTGCGGATTTCCTCGGGGCTGAGCCCGTAGACCTCGCGCACGCCGGGGGTGGCGTACGGAAAGCTGCTGCGGCCGTCAGGCTCCATGCGGTACTGGTAGATCATGCCGGGCACGTTCTCCAGCAGCTGGTCGAGCATCTGGTGCAGGCGGGCGGCCTCGGCCTGCACCGCGGCCTGCTGGCGCTCCACCAGGCGGCGGCGCCGGCGCACGGCGGCCGTGCCGAACATGCCCACGGCCAGCGTCAGCAGATAAGCACTGCCGACCACCGCCACCTCGCTGCGCCACGCGGCAAACACCGCCTGCCAGTCGCGTCCTACGGCCGCCACCAGCGGGCGATCCAGCGGCAGCCCGCTGCTGGAGCCGAGCGTGCTCAGCGCCACGATGCGCAGCGGCCCGCCAGGCTGCAGCGCGCCCCGCTGCACGCTGTCGGCCTGGCCGCTGTCCTGGTGCAGCCTGAATGGCAGTCCCGCCCGCGGACCGGCATCGGCCGCCGCCGTATCGCCCGACACCGTCATGAAGCGGCTGCCGTCGGCATGGATCAGGCTTGCAAGCATGTCCGGCGCATAGCGCACGGCTTCAAACCCGGCGCGCAGCTCGTCTTCTTCCAGCGAGGCGGAGACCGCCCCCACATAGGCCCCCTGCGCATCGCGCAGCGCGCGCGAGAGAATCACGGTCTGCCGGCCCAGCCCGCCCACCAGCGGTGCGCTGACCAGCAGAAGATCGGACGAGGCCGAGCGGCGGCGCACGACATCCTCGCGCTGGCCGGTCCGCAGGCCCACCAGCTGCGGGCGGCTGGACGCGATCACCGTGCCATCGGCATCGAGCACGTTCACCGCACGCACGCCGACGATGGCATCCTCGAAGGCCTGCAACTGCCACTGCAGCTCCTGCGCGCCGTCGGTCTGCCGTTGCCAGCGGGGCAGGCGCTCCATGATCCTGCCCAGGCCCAGGTAGATCATGCGAAAGTCCACCTGCAGCTGCTGACGCAGCACCTGCGCCTGCTGCGCCAGCACCTCGCGTTCGTGCGCCTCGGTCTGGCGGTGCGCCTGCCACAGCACCAGCGCCAGCACCGCACCCAGCATGAGCCAGGCCAGCAGCAGCCAGGAAATTTCTCCGTGGCGCTGGCGGTGGGAGGATCGCTGCGGGCGCGGCATGTATCAAATTGTGAACATCTGTCAAGCCCGGCGCAAGCACCCCCGGGACAGAATGCGGACTGCTTCTGAAAAACAGAACGAAAAAGCCGATTTGCGCTTTACAGGAAAGCGCAAGAAGCTATTTTTTCTATAGTATTGCAATACCATCGAAAGCCCCATTGCGCGCTGATTCCCTGGCGCGATGGAGCTGGGCATCGGCCTGCGGGCACCGAGGCCGCCCGCCTGGTGGCCATAGCGGTCGTTGCAGCGCTTGAAGTCGTCCACGTCGATCACGAGCGGGGCCGCGCTCAGGCCGTTTCGGGCGCGGCGCGGCCATGCCCTCGCCAGCGTGTCCGCGGGCGGGCCGGTCTCCGATGCAGGGGCGGCGGTTGACAAAGAGGCCTCTCGAAATCGCAGCGCGCAGCGCACGCCAGCGCCGCAATTTACCCGGATTGCGGCAGGGGGTCAGGCAAACAGCTGCGCCAGTGCAACGCCTGGCTGCGGCGCGCGCATGAAGGTCTCGCCGACCAGAAACGCATGCACTCCACCCGCGCGCATCGTCGCCACATCCTCGCGCGTGGCAATGCCCGATTCCGTCACCAGCAGGCGATCGCTCGGCACCTGCGCCAACAAGCCCAAGGTGGGCTGCAGGCTGACCTCGAACGTGCGCAGGTTGCGGTTGTTGATGCCCACCAGCGGTGTCTTCAGACGCAAGGCGCGCTCCAGCTCGGGGCCATCGTGCACTTCCACGAGCACCGCCATGCCCAGCTGCAGGGCGATGGCTTCCATCTCCGCCATCTGCGCATCCTGAAGGCACGCGGCAATCAGCAGCACGCAATCCGCGCCCATGGCGCGCGACTCGTAGATCTGGTAGGCATCGACCATGAAATCCTTGCGCAGCACCGGCAGGCCGCAGGAGGCGCGCGCCTGCTTGAGGTGATCGGGCTGGCCCTGGAAGAACTGCCGGTCGGTCAGCACGGACAGACAGGCGGCGCTCACGCCGCCCCTCTGGCCATCGCCCTCGGCATAGCTTTGCGCGATGTCGGCGGGAATGAAATCTTCGCGGATCACGCCCTTGCTCGGGCTGGCCTTCTTGACCTCGGCAATCACCGCGGCCTGACCGGCGGCGATCCTGGCCCGCAGGCTGCCGACAAAGTCGCGCGTGAGCACGCGGCTTTCGGCATCGGCGCGCATGGCAGCGAGCGGCGTGCGCTTTTGCGCGGCCGCCACCTCCTCGCGTTTGACCTCGCAGATTTTCTGCAGGATGTCCGAAGCGGCCGGGGCGCTCATGCTGCGAACCTCCGGCTGAAGGCCACGAGCTGATCGAGCCGCGCGCGCGCCGCGCCGCTGGCTATCACCGCCTGCGCGCGCGCCAGGCCATCGGCGATGCTGCTGGCGACGTTGGCGGCGTAGAGCGCGGCGCCCGCATTCAGACAGACGATGTCGCGCGCCGGGCCGGCCTCGCCCTCGAGCACGCCCACCAGCATGGCCCTGGACTCTTCCGGCGTCTGCACCTTCAGCGCGCGCGTGCCGACCATGCGCAGACCAAAGTCCTCGGGATGGATTTCGTACTCGCTCACCACGCCGTCCTTCAATTCGCCCACGCGCGTGCCGGCGCCCAGGCTGATTTCATCGAGCCCGTCGCGCCCATAGACCACCAGCGCATGCTCCGCGCCCAGGCGCTGCAGCGCGCGCACCTGGATGCCGACCAGATCCTCGTGGAAAACGCCCATCAGGATGTTGGGCGCGCCCGCCGGGTTGGTGAGCGGCCCGAGGATGTTGAACATCGTGCGCACACCCATCTCGCGGCGCACCGGGGCGACGTTCTTCATCGCCGGATGGTGGTTGGGCGCGAACATGAAGCCGATGCCCACCTCGGCCACCGACTGCGCGATCTGCTCGGGCGTGAGGTTGATGTTCACGCCCAGCTGCTCCATCACGTCGGCGCTGCCGGATTTGCTGGACACGCCGCGTCCGCCGTGCTTGCTCACCCGCCCGCCCGCCGCGGCCACGACGAACATCGAGCAGGTGGAGATGTTGAAGGTGCCCGCGCCGTCGCCGCCCGTGCCCACCACGTCCACCAGATGCGTGGTGTCCGCCACGTTCACCTTCTTCGAGAACTCGCGCATCACCTGCGCGGCGGCGGTGATCTCGCCTATGGTTTCCTTCTTCACGCGCAGGCCGGTGATGATGGCCGCGGTCATCACCGGCGAGAGTTCGCCGCTCATGATGAGCCGCATCAGGTGCAGCATCTCGTCGTGGAAGATTTCGCGGTGTTCGATGGTGCGCTGCAGTGCTTCCTGCGGGGTGATGGGTGCATTCATGGAATTCTCCTTTTGATAGCTGCTGGCGCTTTACCTATAAGCGCCAAAGCCTGGTTTGTCTTGAAATTCAGCGCTGCTCCAGAAAGTTGCGCAGCAGCGCATGGCCGTGTTCGGTGAGGATGCTCTCGGGGTGAAACTGCACGCCCTCGACCGCCAGTTCGCGGTGGCGCACGCCCTGGATCTCGCCATCCTCGCTGGTGGCGGTAACGAGGAGGCATGGCGGCAGAGTGCCCTGCGCAATCGCCAGCGAGTGGTAGCGGTTGACGGTGAACTGCTTCGGCAACCCGGCGAACACGCCTTTCTCATCGGTGGTGATGACGCTGGTCTTGCCGTGCATCTGCTGCCCGGCGCGCACCACCTCGCCGCCAAACGCCTCGGCTATCGCCTGGTGGCCCAGGCACACACCCAGCAGCGGAATCCTGCCGGCGAAGTGGCGGATCGCCTCCACCGAAATCCCCGCTTCCTTGGGCGAGCAGGGGCCGGGCGAGATGACGAGGCGATCCGGCGTGCGTTCTGCGATGTCCTGGAGGCTGGTTTCGTCGTTCCGCACCACCGCAACTTCCGCGCCGAGCTCGCCGAAATACTGCACCAGGTTGAAGGTGAAGCTGTCGTAGTTGTCGATCATGAGGAGTTTCATTCCAGTCCCTCCTCGACGAGCTCGGCGGCACGCAGCAGCGCACGCGCCTTGGCTTCGGTTTCCTTCCACTCCAGTTCAGGCACCGAATCGGCCACCACGCCGGCCGCCGCCTGCACGTAGAGCATGCCGTCCTTGACGATGCCGGTGCGGATCGCGATCGCCATGTCCATGTCGCCCGCGTAGCTCAGATAGCCGCAGGCGCCGCCATAGAGCCCGCGCTTGGTGGGTTCGAGCTCGTCGATCAGCTCCATCGCGTGCACCTTGGGCGCGCCGCTGAGCGTGCCCGCCGGGAAGGTCGCCTTGAGCACATCCATGTTGCTCATGCCGTCAATCAACATGCCTTCGACATTGCTCACGATGTGCATGACATGGCTGTAGCGCTCCACCGCAAATGCCTCGGTCACCTTCACGCTGCCCACGCGCGCAATGCGGCCAATGTCGTTGCGCGCCAGGTCGATCAGCATCACATGCTCGGCGCGCTCCTTGGGGTCGTTCACCAGCTCGTGCTCCGCCGCCTTGTCCTTCTCGGGCGTGGCGCCGCGCGGACGGGTGCCGGCCAATGGCCGAATGGTGATCTTGGTGCCGCCCTCCACCCCTTCCACCTTCTCCTGGCGCACCAGAATCTCGGGGCTCGCGCCCACCACCTGGAAGTCGCCAAAGTCGTAGAAATACATGTAGGGCGAGGGGTTGAGCGAACGCAGCGCGCGGTACAGCGACAGCGGCGACTGCGTGTAGCGCTTGTGGATGCGCTGGCCCACCTGCACCTGCATGAAGTCGCCGGCGGCGATCAGCTCCTTGGCGCGCTCCACGGCGGCGATGTAATCCGGCTTGGCAAAGCTGCGCTCGGTCGGGTAGCTCTCGCTCGCCCGCACTTGCGGCGCGCTGACCGAATACTTGAGCTGCTCCTTGAGCTCGCGCAGCCGCTTCTTGCCGCGCGCATAGGCCTCGCTCTGGCCCGGATCGGCGTAAACGATGAGGTAGAGCTTGCCCGAGAGGTTGTCGATCACCGCCACCTCCTCGCACTGCAGCAGCAGGATGTCGGGACAGCCGAGCTGGTCGGGCGGGCAGGAGCCCTCCAGCTTCTTTTCGACATAGCGCACGGCGTCGTAGCCGAAATAGCCCGCCAGCCCGCCGCAGAAGCGCGGCAGGCCGGGGCGCAGCGCCACCTTGAAGCGCTTCTGGTACTGCGCGATGAAATCCAGCGGATTGCCCGCATGGGTCTCCACCACGCGGCCATCGGTCATGACCTCGGTGCTGGCCGCGTTGCCAAAGCCCGCGGCACGCAAAACCGTGCGCGCCGGCAGGCCGATGAAGCTGTAGCGGCCGAAGCGCTCGCCGCCGACGACCGATTCGAGCAGAAAGCTGTTGGCGCCCTGCCCCGAGCCATGGGCCAGCTTGAGGTACAGCGACAGCGGGGTTTCCAGGTCGGCAAAGGCTTCCGCCATCAAGGGGATGCGGTTGTAGCCCTCCGCGGCGAGGCTCTTGAATTCCAGTTCAGTGATCACGGGGATCTCCCAGGTCCGGCGGCGATGCGTATGCTGCGCCGGGTTCATCTCGTGAGGTGCCTTGCCCCGACAGGAGGCAAGGCTGCGATGGCACCCTGGGTCGGTGCCAAGGTGCGTTCAGAGGACAGACATGCAGCTACGCCAGGGCCAGGCTCCCCGGTCGCTCAGACCTGCAACGAACGCGCGATGGATGAACATGCGCGACAGTGTAGCAAAGGCTTTGGCACGACGGGCCATTTCGCGCTACCCTGCCCCTTTGCACGGAAAAAGGAGCAATGCAATGAAAAATTCCAACCGCAACACCACCGCCCGCCGCAGCCTGATCGCCGGCGGCATGCTGGTCGCCGCCACGGGCGCCCTGGCGCAGGGCAAGGGCGACGGCGTGGACAAGGTCGTCTACCACATCGACAACTGGATCACGCAGGCCACCAAGGGCCTGCGCAACGTGCGCAACCACCTGGACGTGGCGCCCGAGACCAGGATCATCGTGGTCACCCACGCCGAGGGCATCGACTTCCTGATGGAAGGCGCCAAGGACCCGAAGAACGCCAACATCGACTACGCCTCCCTGGTGAGCGCGCTCAAGGCGCGCGGCGTGCGCTTCGAGATCTGCGAAATCACGCTGCGCAACCGCAATATTTCCAAGGAAAAGTTCATCATGGACGCCGATTTCACGCCCTCGGGCGTCGTGCGCATCGGCCAGCTGCAGAACCGCGAACACTACGCCTACATCAGGCCCTGACAGCGCCGCGCCCTGCCTCTCGCGGGAGTTGCCGGACACGATTTTACCGCAGCCTCGCCGGCGACATTCCACCAGAGGCTCCCACGGTCCGTGTGCCGCCAGAGCAGAAGCTGGACGGCAAGGCGCGGCACCTGCAGGTGCCGCGGGCAGGATCAGCCAGGTCAGCACGACGGGCCAATACCGCTTCAGCCGCGACAACATCTGCCCAGGGCAGGCCGCGCAAAATGCAACAAATGCTTTCAGCCTTTGCAGAAATACCCAGTAACGCCCGCTGGCGCTACATCCATTCACATTTCCCCTGCCACCAACCCAGGATGCCGCATCCAACAAGCCAAACCGCCTGCGTCTGCTGGCGGTATGGACTACGGAGTTGCACCATGAAAATGTCTCGTTATTCGCTGCTGATTTCCACCGCCTTGCTGCTGGGCAGCGCCTGCGCACAGGCGGCGCCAGCGGCCGGCGCGGGCGCTTGCGCCAATGAGCCGGCGGCCAGCCGCGCGCCGTGCCTGCGCGAAATCGGCGCGGCAGCGCAGGCGGCGCGTGCCGGGCAGTTGACGAGCGAGAGCGCGGCGGACTATGAACGCAACGCGCTGGCGCGCTGCTCGGTGTTCAAGAACGCCCGGGACCAATCCGATTGTGAAAAACGCATGGGTCCGCAGGCCAGGGTCAGCGGCTCGGTCAGCGGCGGCGGCCTGCTGCGCGAAGAGACCGACACCTACACGGTCAGGCGCTGAGGCGGCCGCTCGGAGATTGAGAATAACTTGGCCGTGCCCGAGATGTGCGCCAAAACGCACCCAATCGAGGCGCAAAACGCAGCCATGACGCGGGCCATGGCGAGTATTTGCAACGAAGAGTGGGTGTGTTTTGGCGTGCAAAGCGGGCATGGGGATTTTTTCTCAACCTCTCAGGCGAGCTGCGCGCGCATCGCGGCAATGACGGCGGCGTAATCCTTCTGCCCGAAGATGGCGCTGCCGGCCACGAAGGTGTCGGCACCGGCATCCGCCACGCGGCGGATGTTGTCGGCCTTGATGCCGCCATCCACCTCCAGGCGGATATCCTTGCCCGAGGCATCGATACGCCTGCGGGCGGCCTCCACCTTGCGCAAAGCGCTGTCAATGAAGGATTGGCCGCCGAACCCCGGGTTGACGCTCATGATGAGGATGAGGTCGATGTCCTCGATCACCCAGTCCAGCACATCCAGCGGCATCGCCGGGTTGAAGACCAGCCCGGCCTGGCAGCCTGCGGCCTTGATGGCCTGGATGCTGCGGTGCACGTGGCCGGAGGCATCCGGGTGAAAGCTGATGAGCCCGGCACCGGCTTGGGCGAAGGCGGCGGCGAGGGCATCGACGGGCTGCACCATCAGGTGCACGTCCACTGGCACCGGCGTACCGTCGGCGCGCACCGCATGGGGCTTGAGCGCCTGGCAGACCATGGGGCCGAAGGTGAGGTTGGGCACGTAGTGGTTGTCCATCACGTCAAAATGGATCCAGTCGGCGCCGGCGGCGATGACCTGTTTCACCTCCTCGCCCAGGCGGGCAAAGTCGGCCGAAAGAATGGATGGGGCGATGCGGTAGGTGGTGCTCATGGCGCGCGATTGTCGCAGCGCCGCCGCTCCCGCGCACTGCTACCATGCGGCGCATGTCCAAGTACGCTTTTCACGCCAAGGCGCAGCCGCGCTATCTGCCTGAGCACTCCTCGCCCGAACGCGGCATCTACAGCTTTGCCTACACGATCACCATCGCCAATGTGGGCGAGGTGACGGCGCAGCTGATCGCGCGCCACTGGATCATCCGTGACGCGGGCGGCGCCGTGGAGGAAGTCAAGGGCCTGGGCGTGGTGGGGCAGCAGCCGCTGCTGGCACCGGGTGAGGCGTTCGAGTACACCAGCGGCTGCCGCCTGCGCACCCCCAGCGGCAGCATGCACGGCAGCTACTTCTGCGTGGCCGAGGACGGCGAGCGCTTTGAGTGCCCGGTGGAGATGTTTGCCCTGGAAGCGGACGATGGCAACGGCGCACCGGCGCCCGCGGGCCGGGTGCTGCATTGAACACGCGGCCTTGAGGCCGCTCGGCGGGGCGCCTGCGCAGCCCCGCAAGGAACGAAGATGAACGACTGGTCAGGATTCTGGACGCAGTGGCTGCACCTGCCCGCGGGCTTGCCCACGCTGCAATGGGCGCTGCTGCTGGCCGTGGCGGCCATGGCGGGCTATCTGATGCAGCGGCGCATCGGTCTGCCCAAGGTGGTCGGCTACACGCTGGTGGGCACGGCGGCGGGCCTGATGGGGTTTGGCGGTGCCGCCTGGCCCTTGTCCGGCACCGGGCTGTTCGTGATGGAGCTGGCCGTCGCCGTGGTGCTGTTCGAGTGCGGCGGGCGGCTGCCGCTGCGCTGGCTGCGGCACAACCCCATGGTGCTGCTGCAAAGCCTGGCCGAAGCGCTGTTCACCGGGCTGGCAGCCTACGGCGCCATGCGCTGGCTTGGCCTGGCGCAGCAGGCATCCTCCCTGCTGGCCCTGGTGGCAGTGGCGGCATCGCCCACCGTGCTGATGCGCGTGATTGCCGACACGCGCGCCGCCGGAGCGGTCACGGAGCGCGCCATCGTGCTGTGCACGCTGTCTTCACTCTATGTGCTGGTGCTGGGCGCGGCCTGGGCGCGGCTCATGACCGGGCCGGCGCAGGGCATAGGCGCCGCCATCGAATCGGCGGCGATGGTGCTGGCCGCGTCCGCCGCCATGGGCGCGCTGCTGGCGCTGGTGCTGCGCCTGGTGCTGCGCGTGATGAGCCCCTTGAGCGGAAACACCGCCATCGCCGTGCTCGCCCTGATCGCGGTCTGCACCGCGGTGACGGCGCCACTCGGCGGCTCCGCGCCGCTGGCGGCACTGCTCGCGGGCATGCTGCTCAAGCATTTCTACGTGCGGCCCTGGGCCTGGCCGCGCCAGGCCAGCTCCGCCTCCACGCTGCTGGCCATCCTGATGTTCGTGCTCGTCTCCACCGTCGCTGCGCAGTGGCGCTGGAGTGCCGCCGTGGCGGGCGCCGTGCTGGTCCTGGTGGTCGTGCGGCTGGCGGCCAAGGCCGTCGGCGTGGCACTGGCGAACCCGGGCAGCGGCGCCAGCTGGCTCCAGGCGGCCTGGACCAGCGGTGCCATGTCGCCGCTCTCCGGCGTGGCGCTGCTGGTGGCTTCCGGCTTTGTCGCCGCGGCGCCCGAGGCGGCGGCGCCCATGGCTGAGATCGCGCTGCCGGCCATCCTGCTCATGGAAGTGCTGGGTGCCATCCTCACCACCGTGGCCCTGTACGGCGCGGGCGAAAGCCTCAAGCCCTGGACGCCGCAGATGCGCGAGCGCGCGGCCACCCCCGAAGGAGACGGCGCATGAGCCTGGGTGCCTTTCACGATTCCGAGCCGCTCACGCTGGGCGTGGAGCTGGAACTGCAACTGGCCAACACGCACGACTACGACCTCGCGCCCTACGCCGCCGACATGCTGCGCCTGATGGGCCGCCACCAGCTGCCCGGCTCCGTCGTGCCCGAGATGACCAGCGGCATGATCGAAATTTCCACCGATGTGTGCCGCAGCAGCGCAGAGGTGCTTTCGCAATTGGGGCAAATCCGCGACGCACTCGTGCAATGCGCCGACAAGCTCAACATCACGGTGGCCGGCGGCGGCACCCATCCCTTCCAGCAGTGGCACGAGCGGCGCATCTACGACAAGCCGCGCTTTCAGGAGCTCACCCAGCTCTACGGCTACCTCACCAAGCAGTTCACCATCTTCGGCCAGCATGTGCACGTCGGCTGCCCGGATGCGGATGCCGCGCTCATGATGCTGCACCGCCTGAGCCGCTATATCCCGCACTGCATCGCGCTGTCGGCCTCCAGCCCCTTCGTGCAGGGGCATGACACGCAGTTTGATTCGGCGCGGCTGAACTCGGTGTTTGCCTTCCCGCTCTCGGGGCGTGCGCCCTGCGTGCTGACCTGGGCCGACTTCGAAGCCTATTTCGACAAGATGACCGCCACCGGCGTGGTCAGGAGCATGAAGGATTTTTACTGGGACATCCGCCCCAAGCCGGAATTCGGCACCGTCGAAATCCGCGTGTTCGACACGCCGCTGACCATAGAGCGCGCCGCCGCGCTGGCGGGCTTCGTGCAATCGCTGGCCGCCTGGTTCCTCGCCGAGCAGCCGTTCACGCCGCAGGAGGACGATTACCTCGTCTACACCTACAACCGCTTTCAGGCCTGCCGCTTCGGGCTGGAGGCGGAGTACGTCGACCCCGGCAGCGGCGAACACCTGCCGCTGCGCGAACACATTCTGCGCACCATCGATCGCGTCGCCCCGTACGGCGAAGCGCACGGCGCCAGCGGCGCCTTGCAACTGCTGCGCGGCGATACGCTGGCTTCCCACAACGACGCGCGCTGGCTGCGCGAGTGCATGGCGCAGGAGGATCTGCTGGCGGAAGTGACGCGCCAGGCGGGGCTGCGCTTCAGAGGGTGATGCCATGGGCGAATTCGACCTGATCGCACGCCATTTCACGCGCCCGGCAAGGCGCGCAGCCCTGGGCGTGGGCGACGACTGCGCCCTGCTGGCGCCGGCGCCCGGCATGCAGTTGGCGATTTCCAGCGACATGCTGGTCGAAGGACGCCACTTCTTTGCCGGCACCGACCCCGAGGCGCTGGGCCACAAGGCGCTGGCGGTCAATCTCTCTGATCTGGCCGCCTGCGGCGCCAGGCCGCTGGCGTTCACACTGGCGCTGGCGCTGCCACAGGCAGACGACGCTTGGCTGGCCGCCTTTGCGCGCGGCCTGCTCACGCTCGCCGATGCGCACGGCTGCGAGCTGATCGGCGGGGATACCACCGCCGGACCGCTCAATATCTGCATCACCGTGTTTGGCGAAGTGCCACCGGGCGATGCCCTCAGGCGCAGCGGCGCACGGCCGGGCGACGACCTCTGGGTCAGCGGCAGCCCGGGGCAGGCGCGCCTGGCGCTGGGGGCGCTGCGCGGCGAATGGGCCTTAGCCGATGCCGCTCTCGCAGCACTGCGCCCGCGGCTGGAGCGCACCACGCCGCGCGTGGCGCTGGGCCTGGCGCTGCGCGGCATCGCCAGCAGCGCGATCGACATCAGCGACGGGCTGCTGGGCGATTTGCGGCATGTGCTGGATCGCTCGCGTGCCGGGGCTACCGTATATGCGGAAGACGCAACGTTATTGATAGCTTCAAACGCTCATACACAAAGCGCTGGAGGCAATTTTTATACCGATTTATTCGCAACGATCAGCCACAAGACCCTGCAGCAATGTGTACTGGCGGGCGGCGATGATTACGAACTGCTATTCACCGCTGCACCCGCGCAGCGGGCCGCGATCGAGGCCGCAGGGCAACACGCAGACACCCGCGTGACGCGCATCGGGCAGATCACCTCAGCGCCGGGGCTGCGCGTGGTCGATGCGCAAGGCGCAGCGCTGGCAGAGCGCTTTGCCTCCTTCGATCACTTCGCGTGAATCAGCCCTTCTTCGCGCCGTAGCTGCGCTGCATGCCGGCGCGCACATCCATCTGCACGCCGTAGGGCGGGATGGGGTAGCGCAGGCCGTTGGCCGAGAGCCGCTCCAGCCCCGCCACCGCCTTGGCCAGATCGGCCGGTTGCAGCGCCAGCAGCAGCTCATCGTCGGCCACGCCGCCATAGCGCCGCTCGGGGAAGCAGGGAATGGACAGGCTGGGCTCGCCCGTGGCCAGCGCCCGGCCCCAGGAATCAGCGCAGGCCGATTCACCCACCGCGCCCCATTCGAGCTTGCGGTAGCCGCTGTGCTGCAGGCCGTTGATGAGCAGAATCATCTGCGCCGGGTTGGCATAGACCAGCGCGATCTGCGGCGCGGTCAGGCGCCCGCTGTTCAGGGGCGAGACCGCCATCGCCGTCCAGCGCCCGTACGGCGCGGTGTGCATGGCTTTTTGATGGGCGCTGGCGTCTTCCACCGTGTCGAACCAGACCCCGGCGAAATCCTCGCCGCGCTCGAACGCCGCATCGCGCGGCGACAGGCCCAGCACCGCGCTGCACTGCGGGCCGACGAGGTCGTCCACCGTGATGCCCACGGTGAAGCCCAGGCGCGCGGCCTGGCCGACGATCTGGTCGGTGGTGTGCACATGGCTTGGGCGCCGGATGCGCGGCACGGCCTCCATCTCGGCCACGCTGGCGAACATCTGCATGACGATGGGCGTGGTCTTCAGGCGCAGCAGGCGCATGAGGGCGTCGGTGAGGGCTGCGCCGTCGGCGGCGGAGAGGGAGGCGGGGGCGGCGTGTGTCATGCGGTGCGGTGCGGTGCAGAAAAATATTGAAGAAGGGCTGGGGCACACTATGCCTCTTGTCCCGGCCTATTGGAATACCCGAACGATGGTTTTGCGATCGCTCCCCGTGCTGACTGCCGTCTTTGCGCTTGCGCCGCTGCTGGCCAGCGCGCAGGCCGGCAGCACGGCAAACACCTCGCGCATAGCCAGCATCACGCTCTACCCCGGCAGCGCCACGGTGCAGCGCAGCCTGCGCATTGCGGCCGGCAGCCGCACGGCCGCCTTCGCCTGCCTGCCGGCGCAGCTTGATGCACGCAGCCTGCAGGTGGCCGGCACCGGCGCCGTGCGCATCGGCGACATCAGCGTGCAGGTGATGGACCGCCAACTCGCTGAAGGCTGCGAGAGCACGCAGCCGGATCGCCTGCGCGCCGCCGAGGATGCGCTGGCGCAGGCACGCGCCGACGTGCAGGCGCTGGAGCTCACGCAGACCTACCTGAAATCGCAGGCCAGCAATGCGCCGGGGCCCGGCGCCGCGGCAGCGACCGCCACCCAGATGGGCCCGATGATGGAGGCGCTGCGCCGCCATACGCGCGAGACGCAGCAGCAGCTGCACCTGGCGCAGCGCACCCTGCAGGAAAAGGAACGCGCGCTCAAACGTCTGCAGGCCGAGCCCGGCAACACGCAGGCGGGCAAGGTGGCGATGGTGCGCATCACGCTGGCGGCACCGGCCGATGCGCAGCTGCAGCTCTCCTACCAGGTGCGCGGCCCGAGCTGGTCGCCCAGCTACCGCGCCAGCCTGGACAGCAGGACCGCCCGCGTGCGCATTGAGCGCCTGGCGCTGGTGGCGCAGGACACGGGCGAGGACTGGGGCGGCGTGCAGCTCACGCTTTCCACCGGCCAGCCGCTGGCCGCCACCAGCGGGCGCCTGCCCCGGCCGTGGACGCTGAACGTGCAGCCGCCCATGCCTGCCGTGCTGGCGGCACCCGCGCCCACCGCCCGCATGGCGGCCGCCGCGCCAGCCCTGAAGGCCGCCGACGCAGAGGCGGCCGAGCCGAGCTTCGATGTCGCCGTCAGCGAAGGCAGCTTTGCCACCACCTTTGCCGTGCCCCAGCGCGTCAGCGTGCCCACGGGCGGCGAGAAGGTCACGCTGGCATTGGGCGAACAGACCGTCGATGCCGCCCTGATCGCGCGCACCACGCCGGCGCTGGAGCCGGCCGCCTACCTCGTGGCGCAGATGCCGCCGCTGGCCGGCATCTGGCCGGCGGGCCCGGTGGCGCTGCTGCGCGATGGCGCCTACGTGGGCCAGGGGCAGTTCAATCCGGGCGCGAGCGACTGGGAAAAAAATGGCCTGTCCTTCGGGCGCGACGAGCGCATCCTCGTCACCGCTGAGCCGGTCAAGGACCATACGGCCAATGCAGGCTTCACCGGCGGGCGCATAGAGCGCACGCTGGAACGCGCCTATCAGGTGGAGAACCGCCACGAACGGGCCATCGCGCTGCAGGTGCTGGACGCTGCTCCCATCTCGAAGAACGATGCGATCCGCGTGCAATCCAGCTACGAACCCGCGCCGCAGGAAACCGCCTGGGGCGGGCAGGAAGGCAGCATCGCCTGGCAGCGGGAGCTGGCGGCGGGCGCCACGGCGCGCTTTGCCGCGCGCCACGTCGTCGAGCACGACAAGGACGTGCGCGTACAGGAGCGCCATTGACGGCGGCCAACAACGCCATGGCCAGCACCGCACGCCCCGGAATCCGTTTTCTGCTGGCGCACCCGGCGCACCTGATCGCGCTCGGTTTCGGCAGCGGCCTTTCGCCGGTCGCGCCGGGCACGGTGGGCACGCTCTGGGGCTGGCTGGCCTTCGTGGTCGTCCAGCAATGGCTCTCGCTGCCGCAACTCGCCCTCGTCACGCTGGCCGCCCTGCCCGTGGGCTGGTGGGCCTGCACCGTCACTGCGCGGCACATGGGCATCGCCGACCCGGGCGCCGTGGTCTGGGATGAAATCGTCGCCATCTGGCTCATCCTGCTGCTGGTGATGCCCACGGGCCTGCTCGGGCAGTTGCTGGCATTTGCGCTGTTCCGCTTCTTCGATACCGTCAAGCCGGGGCCCGTGGGATGGGCGGACAAGCATTTCAAGGGCATGGGCTGGCGCGGGGGGTTCGGCATCCTGTTCGACGATGTGGTGGCCGCGCTCTGCACGCTGCTGGTCATCGCGTTCTGGCGCTACTTCCTCGCCTGAGGCGCACCCGGGCGCACAGGGCTTGCGGTATCGGGAATTGGCGCTAGCATGGGCAGGCGCTGCGCACCATTACAAGGGAGGACTCCATGGCCACCATCCGGCAATCGCTTGCCACCGCCCTGACCCTGGCCGCCGCCATGGTCCTCTGCGGCACTGTTTCAGCGGCGGGTACCAGCCAGCAGGTGGAGATGGTGGATGCGCAGGGCTTCGGGCAGCCGATGACCGCGGCCACGCTCCAGGTGCCCAGGGGCTGGCGAACCCAGGGCGGCGTCAACTGGCAGCGCGGCGACGCCTGCGTGAGCAACCAGATGCGCATCGCCTGGGTCGCCACCAGCCCCCGGGACGATGAAGCCTTTGAAGTCATGCACCCCTACGCGTGGCAGGTGCAGGGCCGCAGCATCCAGATGAATCCCTGCCCGGTGATGGCCGTCGCCTCGGCACGCGCTTTTCTGATGGCGGTGGTGCAGCAGCGCCGCCCCGGCGCACGCGTGCTGAACTACAGCGATCGCGCGGACATCGTCGCCAGCGCCACGTCCCAGGCACCGCCGCCGCAGAACGGCATGCAGCGCAGGATCGAGGCGGGCGAAGTGGTGATTGCCTACGCAGGCTCGGGCGGCAGCGAGATCCAGGAACGGCTGTGGACCAGCGTCACCTTCACGGCAATGCAGAACTCGCTGATGGGCAATGCCGGCACCGTCTACGCCCATCGCCGCCTGGGCGGCGCGCCGGACCGTGCGGTGAGCGACCGCATCGTCGCTTCGATGAAGACCAATCCAGCCTGGATGGCCAAGGTGAGCGAAGCCAGCCAGCGCTTCGTGCAGACGCACTCCGCCAACCAGAGCCGCCAGATCCAGCAATGGCATGCGGGCGAGATGGCGCGCATCAACGCCAAGGGCGCGGCGGACAGGGCAGCCATCCGCTCCCAGACCCAGCGCGACATCGCCAACATCCACAACCAGACCCAGGCCAACACGCAGGCGACGAACGACCGCATCCAGCGGCGCACGCTGGAGGGCGTGGGCGAATACAACACCTACAGCAACACCGCGGGCGAGCCGGTGCGCTCCAGCATCCACGGCGGCGACCGCGTGCTGCAGCACCCCGATGGGACCTACAGCAGCACCAGCGACCCCTACTACCAGCCGCCGGGCAGCGTCGAACTGCAACGGGTGCGCTGAGCCCGCGGCCGCACCTTGCCTCTGCCAATGTCACTACAAAATAATGAGCTTTCAGCGCATGCCCAGCATGCACTGGAGCCACTTTTAGCTCAAATCTCCAATGCACTGCTCGCGCGTGGCCAGATGCTGGCCACGGCCGAAAGCTGCACCGGCGGGCTGATCGCCGCGGCCTGCACCGAACTCGCGGGCTCCAGCCAATGGTTTGAACGCGGTTTCGTCACCTATTCCAACGCCGCAAAGGCTGAGCTGCTTGGCGTGCCGGCGGCGCTGATCGAGCAGCAGGGCGCCGTCAGCGAGCCCGTGGCGCGCGCAATGGCGGAGGGGGCCATCCAGCATTCGGCTGCCCAGGCAAGTCTTTCCGTCACCGGCATCGCCGGCCCGACGGGCGGCAGTGCCGACAAGCCCGTGGGCACGGTCTGGTTTGGCTGGCGGGTTGACGAGCGCACGCACAGCGAGGTGCGGCACTTCGCCGGCGACCGCGCCGCCGTGCGCGCGGCGACCGTGCAGCATGCGCTGGCGCGGCTCGCCGCGCTCCTCGGCTGACGGCCCGCCAACGCCGCTTCTCAGCGCAGGTGGTGCACCGGCGCCACCTTGTACACCGGCGTCTCCAGCCCCTCGTAGCGCGCCTTCAGCTGCAGCGAGAGGAACTGCGAGTAGTGCCGGCTCTGGTGCAGGTTGCCGCCGTGTATCCACAGCTGCTGCTGGTTGGTGGGCTTCCACATGTTGCGCAGCTCGCCTTCCCAGGGCCCCGGGTCTTTCTTGGTGTTGGAGCCCAGGCCCCAGACCTTGCCGACGCGGTCGGCCACCTCGGGCGAGATCAGGTCGGCGAGCCAGTGGTTCATCGAGCCATAGCCGGTGGCATAGACCAGCAGGTCGGCGTCCAGCTCGGTGCCGTCGCTGAGCACCACGGATTTGGGCTTGATGCTCTTGATTTCCACGCCGCTCTTGAGCTTGACACTGCCATTGGCCACCAGCTCACTCGCACCCACGTCAATGTAGTAGCCCGAGCCGCGGCGCAGGTACTTCATGAACAGACCCGAGCCATCCTCGCCGAAGTCGAGCATGAAGCCCGCCTTCTCCAGCCGCCCGTACAGATCGGCATCGCGCTTCTTCATCTCGTCGTAGGCGGGGATGTGGAAGGTGTGCATGATCTTGTAGGGCACGCTGCCGAAGATCAGGTCGGCCTTGTGGTGATCGATGCCATTGGCCACCGCCTGCTCGCTGTACAGCGGCCCGAGCACGATGTCCATCAGCGAATCGGACGGCGCGATGTGCGTGCTGCTGCGCTGAATCATGGTCACTTGCACGCCGTTTTCCCACAGCGCAGCGCAGATGTCGTGCGCCGAGTTGTTGGAACCCAGCACCACCGCCTTCTTGCCCTTGTAGGCCTCGGGGCCGGGGTGCTTGCTGGAGTGGTGCTGATCGCCCAGGAAGGTCTCGGCGCCCTCGATTTTCGGCACATTGGCGTAGCCCGACACGCCCAGCGCAAACACGAGCTGCTTGGGGCGCAGCGTGATCTCCCTGCCCTCGCGTTCCACAACCACTTCCCACTCGCCCCTGGCCTCGTCAAAGCGCGCCTTCCTGGCGGTGGTCGAGCCCCAGTAGTTGATCTCCATGATTTTGGCGTAGCTCTCCAGCCAGTCGCCGATCTTGTCCTTGGCGGCGAACACCGGCCAATCGTCCGGGAAGGGCAGGTAGGGCAGGTGGTCATACCAGACCGGGTCATGCAGGTGCAGGCTCTTGTAGCGGTTGCGCCAGCTGTCGCCGGCTCGCGCGTTTTTCTCGACGACGATGGTCGGCACGCCCAGGCGGCGCAGGCGCGCGGCCAGCGCAATGCCGCCCTGGCCGCCGCCGACGATGAGCACATAGGGCTGGGTGGTGTGACCGAGTGCGGCGACTTCGTCCTGGCGCTGTTCCAGCCAGCTCTTGCGCCCGGGGTGCACGCCGTGCTCGGCGCTCTTGACGCGGCGCGTGCCCTTCTTTTCTTCGAAGCCCTTGAGCTCGACCATGGTGGTCAGCAGCGTCCAGGCGCGGTCGCCCGCGGCGGTCGCCTTCAGGCGCAGATGGCCGCGCCCGCGCGAGACCTTGGTCTCGAAGGTGAACCAGGCATCGACCACGCCGTCGGCTTCGGTGGCATCGCCTTCGACGCGGAAGTTGCCCGGCGCCGTCTTGGCGAGCTGCGCCGCCAGCATCTCTTCGATCGCCGCCTGGCCCTCCTGCGTGCGGATATTCCAGGTAAAGGAAACCAGGTCGCGCCAGTAGCAATCGGCGTCGAACAGCGCGCTCACGGCCTGCGGCTTGCCGCTGGTCAGCGCGGCCTCGAACTGGGCGAGCCAGGCACCGGCCCGCTCGGTAGGTGTCGTCATCGTCATGTCTCCTGTAGAACTCCCGCCCACGGCGGGCGGCAGACAGGGACTTACACGATCCATGCCACCGGGGTTTTCAGCGCAACCGGCAGGCAAAGGTGAATCAAAACCCGGGGCGCGCTGTCACCCTGTGACGGCATTTGAGGCGCACCAGTGACAGCTGTCACCGCCCTGTGACAGCCGCCTGCCCACGCCGCGGCAGCGCCAGGCCGGCGCGCTGCATGCGCCGGTACAGCGTCATGCGCGACAGACCCAGCCGGCGCGCGGCGGCGCTGACGTTCCAGCCAAGGTCCTGCAAGACCTGCCACCAATCGGGCTCGGCGGGTTGCGCCTCGGCCATCCCTTGCGGCGCTGCCTCCTGCTGCGCCAGCACCGGCGCGTGCACCAGCCATTCGGGCAGGTCGGCCACACCCATTTCGCCTTCCGGACAGATGTGGGTGGCGTACTCCAGCGCATTGCGCAACTGGCGCAGATTGCCCGGCCAGGGGTAGTGCAGCAGCCGCTGCTGCGCAGCCGGCGAAAACCGGCGGCCCGCCACCCAGCGCTCGATCAGCGCCAGCAGGTCGCTGCGCTCGCGCAGCGGCGGCAGCGGGATGTGCGCGCCGTTCAAGCGGTAGTACAGATCGTCGCGAAAGCGCCCCTCGCGCACGCGCTGCTCCAGCGGCGCATGGGTGGCGGCAATCACGCGCACATTGATGGGCACCGCGCGCGTGGCACCGACGGGCAGCATCTCGCGCTCGGAGAGCACGCGCAGCAGCCGGGTCTGCAGCGTGAGCGGCATGTCGCCGATTTCGTCCAGAAACAGCGTGCCGCCCTCGGCCTCGGCGATCAGGCCGCGCTTGCCCTTGGCGGAGGCGCCGGAGAAGCTGCCGCCGACGTAGCCGAAGAGCTCGCTCTCGATCAGCGCCTCGGGGATCGCCGCGCAGTTGACGGCGACGAAGGGGCGCGCGCGCCGCGCGCTGCTCTTGTGCACCGCCTTGGCGAAGTATTCCTTGCCCGTGCCGGTCTCGCCGGTGATGAGCAGGTTGATCGGCGAATTGAGCAGCCGCGCCGCGCGTGCAATCTGCTGCTGCAGCGCTGCATCGCCCGCCGAAAGCTGCGCCAGTGGCGCGGGAATCGCCGCCTGCTCCACCTGCGCCGGCGCAAGCGCACGCGCCTGCGCCGGCGGCGTGGCCGAGAGGAACAGCAGGCGCGGCCCGCCGGCGAACATCACCGCGCGCCGGTCGGACGGCTCGGCCGCGACAAAGCGCCCGATCTGCGCCAGCGGCTGGCCAAAGAGCGATTCAAACGACGCGCCCAGCAAGCCGCCCGCGCAGGCATCGGCGAGCGCCCGGTGCGCGCGCTGGTTGTGGCCGACGACGCGCCCGGCCGCATCCAGCGCCAGCAGAAATTCCGGCTGCACGTCGAGGAACTGCGGCGCGCCCGACAGGCGCAGCACCCAGTCGCGCCGGTGGCGCTGCAGGAAGGCGGCGTCTTCGATGTCGTTGGCCACGCGCTGCACCAGTTGCAGCGCCAGGTGCTGGCTGGCCTTGGGCTGCGAGGAGCTGAGCCGCGAGACATCGAGCACCGCGCGCAGCTGCCCCTGGCTGTCGAACACCGGCGCCGTGGTACAGGTGAGCGGGATGTGGCAGGCGTCGAAATGGTCGTTCAGGTGCACCGTCAGCGCCTGCCCGGTACTGATGCAGGTGCCCACGCCGCAGGTGCCGGCCACCGCCTCGCTCCAGTCCGCCCCCAGGTACAGCCCGGCCTTGCGCAGGCCGGGTTCCGTCTGCAGGTCGCCCAAAAAGTCCACCGTCACGCCGCGCGCATCGGTCAGCAGCACGCAATAACCCAGCCCCGCCATCTGGCCGTAGAGCGATTCCAGCCCATGGCGCGCGATCTGCAGCAGCGCTTCCATCTGTTCCTGGTGCTCGCGCAGGCGCTGCCGCGGCACGATGATGGCCTCCTGCATGCGCGTGGGCTCCAGGCCGTGCTCGGTCACGCAGCGCAGCCAGGATTCGCGGATCAGGCGGTCGTGCTGCACGCCGGGCGCGTTCACGCCGCGCTCCGCCACCTGGAGCACGGTCTGGATATGGGCTTGCTGGAAAGGCTTCATGGCGCTCTGGCAAACGGCGATTGACCATGCATGGTGCGGCAAAACGCCGGATCGCGCATCGGTACAAGTGCCCATGCCCGCGCCGTTGGCACCGCGCTCCCCCTATCATCGCGCCGCCCATGCCCGAACACGCCCGCACCGTTGATTACGCCGCCTTTCTCGCCCGGCAGGCACCGCTGCAATCGGTGCCGTTGGCCGCATACGAGTGGCAAGGGGAGCGTGTCTGGCTCAGGCGCGGCGCGTACGGTCACCGCGGCCTGCGCCGCCGCCTGCTGGGGCTGATCGCTCGCGCCGCGCGGCTGCCCATGCTGCGGCCCTCGCCCCCGGCGGATGCGCGCACCGCCATGGCCAACGAACGCGCACGCCTTCAAGCGTTCTCGGCCCGCGGCATCCGCGTGCCCCGCGTGCTGGCGTCCGCCGACGACGCCTTCCTGATGAGCGACCTGCGCGGCAGCAGGCCCGGCGCCCCGTCGCTGCACCAGGAGATCGAAGCCGCCATGCCCGCCGGCAGCGGCGCCATGCTCACGCTCTGGCAGCAGGGGCTGCGGGCGCTGGATACCGCGCATGCGCAAGGGCTGTGCGTGGGCCGGGCGTTCGCGCACGCCATGGTGCGCTGCCCGGATGGCGTGATCGGCTTCACCGATCTGCGCGACGACCCTGCCGCCGCGCTGGCGCTGGCGCCGGCGCAGGGGCAGGCGCGCGATGCGCTGGCCTATCTGTTCTCCACGGCTGGCCTGCTGCACCTGGCGGGCGCGCGCGATCCGGCGCGGGCGCTGTGGGCCCAGTGGCTCGCCCAGCCGGTGCGCGGCGATGCGTTTCGCGCCGCGGTGCAGCAGGCCGCCACGCGCCTGGCCTGGCTGCGCTACCTGCCGCCCGACCAGCGCTGGGGGCACGCTGCGTGGCAGCTGCGCGCCGCCTACGAACAAGCAACGAAACTACAATATGAATAGCTGACAGCGTACGTCAGATAAGCGCAAACACGGTTTATTTATTGCAAAGGAACACCATGAACCCCATCCACGTCGTCGCCCTGCTGGCGGTGCTGCTCTACATCGCCTTCACCGTGCTCGTGGGGCGCCAGCGCATGCAAGGGCGCGTGGTGGCGCCGGCGACCACGGGCGATCCGGCGTTCGAGCGCGCCTTCCGCGTGCAGCAGAACACCCTGGAGCAGCTCGTCGCCTTTCTGCCCGCGCTGTTTCTGGCGGGGCAGTACTGGTCGCCCAACGTGATCGCCGGCATAGGCGTGCTCTGGCTCGTCGGGCGCGTGCTCTACCGTTTTGAATACACCAGGGACCCGAACAGCCGCGCCGTGGGCTTCATCCTCACGCTGCTGCCCACCGTGGCGCTGGTGCTGGCGGCGCTGTGGGGCGCGCTCACGGCCGCATGAAGGATGACCGCGCCGCGCGGCGATGACGCGCCTTGCGGCGCAGGACAGGGGCAGCTACGTCAGCGCGAGCGCCAGCGCCGCCTGCAGGCGCGCGGCGTAGGTGGCTGCATCGACGAAATCCGGTTTGAGCGCGCTGCACGACACCGTGCGCTGGCGCATCGCCGCCTCGTCCGCTTCGTGGCCCAGCGCGCGGCACAGCAGCGCCCAGTCGGGCGGCGTCACCAGCGTGCCCGCCACCAGCAGTACGCCATGGCGCTGGCGCCGCTGCGCCAGACCGACCAGTTTGCGTCCGCCCGCCGCATCCACCACCTCCCATGACGCCAGCGAGCCGTAACAGGCCCAGGCGATGGGCGCGCCCAGCCGGGCATCGGCCGCTGCCACCTCGCCCGGCGGCAGCGCCCGCGCGGCAACGCCCAGCCGGGCGAGCAAATCCACGTACACCGCGCCCAGCCCACGGTAGCTCTCGTTGATGCGGCCAGCCACCCAGGGGTGATCGGGTGGCAGCACCACCGAGCTGCTGACCATCCACGGCCCCGTGAGCACCGCACCGCCGCCCGAACTGCGCACCAGGGTCCGCACCTCGGGCACCCGCTGCACCAGACCTTCCAGCTGCTGGCGCTGCGAACAGCCCAGCACGATGGCCGGCGCGGCATACCTCCAGACGGCGAAGCGCGGCGCCTGCACCGGCTGCGCCAGCTGCTCGGCATTCCAACGCTGTTCCTCAGCGGCAGTTGCAAACCCAGGTTCCATGGGGGGATAGCGTAACCCTGCGCGGCGTCTGTCGCACAATCGGCCCATGCATTTATCCAGTCCCACTCCGTTCCCCACCAATCGCCCGCGCCGCCTGCGCCGCGACGGCTTCTCGCGCAACCTGGTGCGCGAATCGGTTCTTACGCCGCATGATTTCATCTACCCCGTGTTCGTGCACGAGGGCAGCAAGCGCCGCGAAGCGGTGCCGTCGATGCCGGGCGTCGATCGCCTGAGCCTCGATCTGCTGCTGCCCGTGGCCGAGGAATGCGTCAAGCTGCAGATTCCCGTGCTGGCGCTGTTTCCGGCGATCGAGGTCGATCTCAAGACCCCCAACGGCAAGGAGGCCGCCAACCCCGATGGCCTGATTCCGCGCGTGGTGCGTGCTCTCAAAAAAGAGTTCCCCGCGCTGGGCGTGATGACCGACGTGGCGCTGGACCCCTACACCAGCCACGGCCAGGACGGTGTGCTGGACGACACCGGCTACATCCTGAACGACGAGACGGTGGAAATCCTGGTGCAGCAGGCGCTGACCCACGCGCACGCGGGCGTGGACATTGTCGCGCCCAGCGACATGATGGACGGGCGCATTGGCGCCGTGCGCCGCGCGCTCGAGGCGCAGCACCTGATCCATACCCGCATCATGGCCTACAGCGCCAAATACGCGAGCAGCTTCTACGGGCCGTTTCGCGACGCCGTGGGCACGCGCGGCGCCTTGGGCAAGGCCGACAAGAACGTCTACCAGATGGACCCGGGCAACAGCGACGAGGCGCTGCGCGAGGTGGCGCTCGATATCGCCGAGGGCGCGGACATGGTGATGGTCAAGCCCGGCATGCCCTACCTTGACGTGCTGCGCCGCGTGAAGGACGAATTCCGCATGCCGACGTTTGCCTACCAGGTGAGCGGCGAGTACGCCATGCTCAAGGCCGCAGCCGCCAACGGCTGGCTCGATCATGACGCCGTGATGATGGAGGCGCTGCTCGCATTCAAGCGCGCCGGGGCCGATGGCATCCTGACCTATTTTTCACTGGACGCGGCACGCTGGCTCAAGCAGCGCAACTGAACCCCTTGCGCCTATCCGACGCCCGCGCCCGGCGCGGGGAGCCAATTGGGACCCAAAGCCCCCTTGTGCTTGCCGCCGGACAGACACCCTGATTTCTTGTCTGCAGAAAGGAAGCACCTGTGACACAAGCCCCCGCCCCCAACGCATCGCACGACGCCTGGCCGGCGCTGTCCACCGCCGCGCTGCGCGTGGCCTTCGGCATCATCTGGATCGTCAACGCGGCTTTCACCTGGTTGCCCAGCTTCAGCGCCAACTACGCCGGCTACCTGCGCAACGCCGCCGAAGGGCAGCCCGCCTGGTCGGCCTGGTGGTTCGACACCTGGATCGCGATCGTCGAGCCCAACGCCAGCCTGTTCCTGTGGCTCACGCGCCTGGCGACGACGGCGCTGGCGCTGGCGCTGCTCTTCGGCTTTGCCAGGCGCACGGTCTACGTCATCGGCGCGCTCTACAGCCTGCTCATCTGGAGCACGGCGGGCGGCTTCGGCGGCCCGTACACCATCGGTGCCTCCAACACCGGCGTGGGCATCATCTACCTGCTGATCTTCGCGGTGCTGATCGCGATCAACCACCGCGGCGGCACCAGCCCCTACAGCCTGGACTACTTCATCGAGCTGAAATGGCCCGCCTGGAGCTGGGTCGCCGAATGGCGCGAGCGGCGCCTTTCGGACGCGCCGCGCGTCGGCTGGTGGGCGCAGACCGGCATCCTCGCCGGTGTCGCCGCCGTGGTGTTCTTCCTCGTGGCGGGCCTGCAGAGCAGCCTGAACGTGAAGGCGCCGACGCCGGCGGCGGCGGCCGCCGCCGTCTCGCCGCTGCAGCTGATGAGCAAGGAGCCGGTCAAGAAGGCGTACGACGCCACGCTGCCGCCGCTCTCCAAGGACAAGGAGGTGGTGCTCAACATCGACATCACCGACGAGGCGGTGGAAATCGCCAGCGGCGTGAAGTACCAGGCCTGGCCCTACGGCGGCACGGTGCCCGGTCCGATCCTCCACGTGAAGCAGGGCCAGATGGTGAAGGTGGTGCTGGCCAACAAGGCCTCGATGCACCACTCCATCGACTTCCACTCGGCCTTCACCCCGCCCAACACCAGCTTCGCCGACATCAACCCCGGCGAGCAGATCGAATTCACCTTCGAGGCCAAGGTGCCGGGTACCTTCGTCTACCACTGCGGCACGCCGCCGGTGCTGCTGCACATGGCCAACGGCATGTACGGCGCCATCATCGTCGACCCGATCGATGACCCGCGCCCCAGGGCCGACAAGGAATACGTGCTGGTGCAGAGCGAGTGGTACACGCAGCAGGTCTCGGGCAATCTGATGGGGCCGGACTTCGCCAAGATGCAGAAAATCCAGCCCGACATCGTCGCCTTCAACGGCGTGGCCTTCCAGTACCAGGACCACCCGCTCACCGCCGAGCCCAACGAGCGCGTGCGCCTGTACGTGGTCAACGCCGGGCCCAGCCTGTGGAGCGCCTTCCACGTGATCGGCGCGATCTTCGACAAGGTCTACCCGGACGGCAACCCGAAGCACGCGCTCAACGGCGTATCCACCTACAGCGTGGGCCCGGGCGAGGGCATCGTCTTTGACGTGGTGATTCCGGATGTCGGCAACTACGTCTTCGTTGACCACTCCTTCGCCCACCTGGAAAAGGGCGCGGCCGGCTCGCTGCGCATCGGCAACCCGGACAACTTCGTCAAGCCCAAGGTCTCCAAGATCGAAGGCCATGCGGCCGCTGCACCGGCGGCCGTGGCCCCTGCGGCCGAAGGCCCTTACAAATTCGACGCCGGGCGCGGCGCGCAGCTCTACGCCAGCACCTGCGCCGCCTGCCACCAGGCCGGTGGCGAGGGCCTGCCCGGAGCCTTCCCGCCGCTGGTGAAGAACCCCGCCGTGCTGGCCGCCGACGGGGCCAAGCACATCCGTTCCATCCTGCACGGCGTCAGCGGCGAGGTCATCGACGGCGTGAGCTACCCCAGCCCGATGCCGCCCTTTGCCGCGCAGCTCAGTGATGCCGACGTGGCCGACATCGCCAACCACGAGCGCACCGCCTGGGGCAATCAGGCCAAGCTGGTGACGGCCGATCAGGTCAAGGCGCTGCGCTGACCGCCGCGCACGCCAGGCCGCCCGCTGGCCGGGCGGCCTTTTTTTGGCCGACATCGCTGGCGCAGCGCACCGTGCGTGCACACTCCGACGCACCGCCCCGGCCTCGTCATTAACCGTTAGTTACAATGCGCGCCGCGCAATGCGCCGACGAAAACGCCGCCGGATTCATCCGGCGGACACCCTCCAGGAATTCCCCATGAAAGACATGAAATTCTCGACCCGGCTGGCGCTGGGGTTCGCACTGATGTGCGCGCTGCTCATCGTCGTGGGCGGCGTGGCGCTGTACAAGAGCGCCGAACTCGCGGCCAGCGTGGCGCGCGTGACCAACGAGCGCATTCCGCGCGTGATCATGATGCACGAGGTGGAGCAGCAACTGGGCGCGATCGACGTGGCGATGCGCGACATCCTCACCGTCGCCACCGACCAGGACTTCGAGGACGCGAAGGCCCGCATTCCGCAGGCCCGTGCGCGCATCGGCGAGATCCTCGAAGGCTTCAAGACCGCGATGGCGGCACCCCAGGCGCAGCAACTGCTGGCCGCCGTGCTGGCCCAGCGCGCGCAGTACGTCGCCGTGCAGGACGGCTTCATGGATGAGTACTACAAGAGCGGCGTGGTCTCGGCGCAGACCTATCTGGCCACCACCGCCCGGCCCGTGCTGGCCAGCTACCGCCAGGCCATCACCGCGCTGCAGTCCTTCCAGGGCCAGGTGCTCGCGAAAGAATCCGTCACGGCCCAGGCCAGCGCGCAAGGCACGCAAACGGCGATCTGGGCGGCGCTCATCGTCGGCCTGGTCCTGTCGGCCGCGCTGGCGCTGTCGATCATCCGCGCCATCACGCGCCCGCTGCGCCAGGCGGTGCAAACGGCCGAGGCGGTGGCCGCGGGCGATCTCTCGATCCAGCTCGACGCGCGCGGCAAGAGCGAGACGGCGCAGCTGCTGGCGGCGCTGCAGCGCATGGTGCAGAGCCTGCACACGGTGGTGTCGGGCGTGCGCGGCAACTCCGAGAGCGTGGCGTCGGCCAGCGGCGAAATCGCGCAGGCCACCCTGGATCTGAGCGCGCGCACCGAGGAACAGGCCAGCGCGCTGGAACAAACCGCCGCCTCCATGGAGCAGCTCAACGCCACCGTGCGCCAGAACGCGGACAACGCGCAGCAGGCCAACCAGCTGGCGCACGGCGCCAGCACCGTCGCGGAAGACGGTGGGCAGGTGGTGGCCGACGTGGTGCGGACCATGCGCGCCATCAGCGACGACAGCCACAAGATCGCGGACATCATCTCGGTCATCGACTCCATCGCCTTCCAGACCAACATCCTCGCGCTCAACGCCGCCGTGGAAGCGGCGCGGGCGGGCGAGCAGGGCCGGGGCTTTGCCGTGGTGGCCACCGAGGTGCGCGCCCTGGCCGGACGCAGCGCCGAAGCGGCCAAGGAAATCAAGCAGCTCATCGCCGACAGCGTCGAGCGCGTGGACCAGGGCACGGCGCTGGTGGACAAGGCGGGCACGACGATGCAGGACGTGGTCCGGAGCATTCGCCGCGTGACCGACCTGATGGGCGAGATCAGTGCCGCCAGCACCGAACAGAGCCAGGGCGTGGCGCAGGTCGGCGAGGCGATCTCGCAGATGGACCAGGTGACGCAGCAGAATGCCGCGCTGGTCGAGGAAATGTCGGCGGCCGCGGGCAGCCTGCAAAGCCAGGCCGAGGACATGGTGCGGTCGGTCTCCGCCTTCCGCCTGCAGGACGGCCCGCAGGACCCGGGCGCCCAGCCGCGCGCCCCGGCAAACGCCGCGGCGGCGCTGCGTATCGGGCGCGCCGCGCCAAACCCCGCGCCAGCGGCAGCCAAACCCAAGACCCTGCCGCATGCGCTCGGCAACGAGGAACGGGGAAGTTTCTGACCTTGCCGATTCCGGGCGCCGCTTGAGACTGCCCCACTGGCTGGAAACCTTGCGCACCAAGGCGCTGCGCGAAGCCACGCGCCAGCGGCACGCCAACGGGTAGCGGGCGCAGGACAGGCTGCGGGAACGGCTCCGGCTGCATTTATTTGCCTGAGCAGTTATTGATTATGCAAATATAATGCGGCATGCCCGAAACCCTGGCAGGCGCCTGCGCTTCGCCCTCCGCCACCCCCTACGACGCGAACAGCAGCATTGGCCGGCAGTTGCGCCGCCTGGTGACGCAGCTGGCATCCACGGTGGACCGCCGCATGGAGCCTCTGGGGCTGACCGACGCGCAATGGCGTCCGCTGCTGTGCCTGCTGCATGGCTCGCCCGCCACCGCATCCGAGCTGGCGCGCCGCTGCGGCCTGGATACCGGCGGGCTCACGCGGCTGGTGGACCGGCTGCTGGCCAAGGGCCTGTGCCAGCGCGAGCGCTGCCGCACCGACCGGCGCGTGGTGGAAATCTCGCTCACGCCGGAAGGCGAGCGCGTGGCCACCCAGCTGCCCGGCATGCTCACCCAGGTGCAGCACGAACTGCTGCACGGCTTCAGCAGCGCCGAGGAAGCGCAGCTGCGCGCCATGCTCGCCCGGCTGCAGGACAACGCCATGGCGCTGGACCAGCCACAAAAAAACTGAAGCAAAACCGGCATTTGCGCATATCCATCAAGCGCTGACAGCTATCTTTTTCAAATCATCGCAGGCCACACGCCCGCACCCACTTCCGCATTCACCATGACCGCCCCCGAAGTTTCCGCCCCCGCGGCGCAAGCCCCCACCAGCCGCCGCAAACGCCTGGCGCTGCTCGTCATCGTCGCCCTCATCGGCGGCGTTGCCTGGGGCGCCTACGACCTGCTCGTCGCCAGCCACCAGGAAGACACCGACAACGCCTACGTGCAGGGCAACATCATCCAGATCACACCGCAGGTCGGCGGCACGGTGATGTCCATCCTGGCCGACGACAACGACCTCGTGCGCGCCGGCACGCCGCTGGTGCAGCTGGACCCGGCCGACACCGACGTGGCGCTGAAGCAGGCCGAGGCCAACCTGGCCCAGACCGTGCGCCAGGTGCGCCAGCTCTACGCCAACAACGCCACGCTGACCGCGCAGATCAAGCTGCAGGAGACGAATGTCGCCAAGGCGGTTGCCGCGCAGACGGCGGCGCACAGCGATCTGCAGCGCGCCGAGCAGGACGTGCAGCGCCGCCTGCAGCTGGGGGCGCAGGGCGCGGTCTCCGCCGAAGAACTCAAGCACGCACAGAGCGCGCAGACCGCCGCACGCGCCCAGCTGGAGGCAGCACGCGCCGGCGAGGCTGCCGCGCGCGCCGGCGTGGCCGCCGCGCGCGAGCAGCTCGCCAGCAACCAGGCGCTCACGCAGGGCGTGAAGATTGCCGAACACCCCAGCGTCAAGGCCGCCAGCGCGCAACTGCGCCAGGCCTGGCTGGCGGCGCACCGCACCGCGCTGCCCGCGCCGGTGGACGGCTTCATCGCGCGGCGCAGCGTGCAGCTGGGCCAGCGCGTGGCCGCCGGCACGCCGCTGATGGCCGTGGTGCCGCTGCACGGCGTGTGGGTGGACGCCAACTTCAAGGAAACGCAGTTGCGCAACCTGCGCATCGGCCAGCGCGCCACGCTGACGGCCGATCTCTACGGCGAGAGCGTGCGCTACACCGGCAGCGTTGCCGGCCTGGGCGTGGGCACGGGCGCGGCCTTTGCGCTGCTGCCGCCGCAGAACGCCACCGGCAACTGGATCAAGGTGGTGCAGCGCATTCCGGTGCGCATCGCGCTGGACCCCGAGCCGCTGGCCAGGCACCCGCTGCGCCTGGGCCTGTCGATGCTCGTCACCGTCGATACGCGCGACCAGAACGGCGCCCAGCTGGCCACCGCACCGCGCGCCGAGCCGCTGGCGCAGACCGCCGTCTACGCCACGCAGGATGGCGACGCCGACGCCGAGATCGGCCGCATCATCCGCGCCAACCTCGGCAGCCACTGAGGCACTGAAGAGAAACCACCATGGCCACATCGCAAGCCGCGGGGCCCGAGCTCGCGCCGCTCTCGGGCTCGGCGCGCGCCTGGGGCACGCTGGCGCTCTCGGCCGCCACGTTCATGAACGTGCTCGATACGTCGATCGCCAACGTATCGCTGCCGGCCATCGCCGGCGATCTGGGCGTAAGCCCCAACCAGGGCACCTGGGTGATCACCAGCTTTGCCGTCGCCAACGCCATCTCGGTGCCGCTCACCGGCTGGCTGGCGCAGCGCTTCGGGCAGGTGCGCCTGTTCGTCATCAGCGTGCTGCTGTTTCTCACCGCCTCCTTCCTGTGTGGCCTGGCGCCGAGCATGCCGCTGCTCATCGCCGCGCGCGTGGTGCAGGGCTTCGTCGCCGGGCCGATGATTCCGCTGTCGCAGGCGCTGCTGCTCTCCAGCTACCCGCGCGCGCTGGCAGGCCTGGCCATGGCGATGTGGTCCATGACCACGCTGATCGCGCCGGTGATGGGGCCACTCCTGGGCGGCTGGATCACCGACAACATCAGCTGGCCCTGGATTTTCTACATCAACATCCCCGTGGGCATCGTCGCCGCCATCGGCACCATGGCCATCTACGCCGAGCGCGAAACCGCCACGAAGAAGCTGCCGATAGACGCCATGGGCCTGGCGCTGATGATCCTGGGCGTGGGCAGCCTGCAGATCATGCTGGATATCGGCAAGGAGCACGACTGGTTTTCCTCCAGCATGGTCATAGGCTTCGCGGCCGCGGCCGTGTTCGGGCTCATCGCCTTCGTGATCTGGGAGCTGGGCGAAGAACACCCCATCGTCGATCTCTCGCTCTTCAGGATCCGCAATTTCTGGGCCGGCACCATCGCCACCGCCGTGGGCTACGGCATCTTCTTCGGCAACGTGGTGCTGCTGCCGCTGTGGCTGCAGCAGTACATGGGCTACACCGCCACCTCGGCCGGCATGCTGATGGCGCCGGTGGGGTTCCTGGCGATGGTCCTCTCGCCCATCGTCGGCAAAAGCATAGGCAAGGTCGACCCGCGGCGCTACGCCACCGTGGCCTTCTTCGTCTTCGCGCTGGTGCTGTGGATGCGCTCGCTCTTTGCCACCACGGCCGACTTCAGCACCATCATGATCCCGACCATCATCCAGGGCGCGGCGGTGGCCTTCTTCTTCGTGCCGCTGGTCACGCTCACGCTCTCGGAGATCCCGGCGCACCGCGTGCCCGCGGCCTCGGGCCTGACCAACTTCGTGCGCATCACCGCCGGCGCGGTCGGCACCTCGGTCACCACCACGCTCTGGGAGCGGCGCGCCACCCTGGCGCACGCCAACCTGATCGAGCACCTGCACAGCGGCTACGGGCCTTTGAACGATGCGCTGCAGACACTGCAATCGCTGGGCCTCACGCCCGCACAGGCGCTGGCGCAGGTGGAGCGCCTGGTGACGCAGCAGGCCTTCACGCTCGCGGCCAACGACGTGAACTGGGCCTCGGCGGTACTGTTTTTATTGCTCGTACCGCTGGTGTGGCTGGCCGATGCGCCCAAAAGAGGCGCGCCCGGTGGCTCGGCAGCAGCGGCGGGGGCGCACTGAGCGGCCGAGTATTCCGGTCATGCGAGGTGTTTCTCGAAAAACGCCAGCGTGCGATCGCGCGCCAGCGTGGCAGCCGCTTCGTCGTAGCTGCCGCGCTGGTCGCAGTTGAAGCCGTGGTCCGCGTCGTACAGGTGCACTGTGATCTCCGGGTGCGCCGCGGCCAGGGCCTCCACACCCTTCACGGGAATATGCGCGTCGCGCCGGCCGAAGTGCGCCATCAGCGGCACGCGCGGCTGGCGCGCGGCCTCGGCCTCGCCCGTCATGCCGCCGCCGTAGTAGGGTGCCGCGGCCGCAAGGCCGGTGCACAGCGCGGCCGCGCGCCAGGTGAGCAGCCCGCCCCAGCAAAACCCGGTGACACCCACCTTGCGCCCGCTGGCCTGCGCCGCATGGTCGATGGCGGCCTGGATGTCGGCGATAACGCCAGGCGCCGGCAGCGCCTCGGCCTGCGCCTTGAGCGCCACGCCCACGCCGACATCGGAGGCGCTGTAACCCAGATCCACCCCGGGGCGCACACGCTCGAACATCGCCGGCGCCAGCGCCCACCAGCCGCGCGCGGCCAGCCGGTCGGCAACGGTGCGGATATGCGCGTTCACCCCGAAGATTTCCTGCAGCACGACGATGGCACCCCGGGCCGTACCCTCGGGCGCCGCCTGCCAGGCTGGCACGGCAAAGCCGTCGGCACCCTTGATCGTGATCCACTGGCCCATGCCGCCTCCTTTTTGTGACAATTGAAAGCATGCAAGTATCTGCCCTTTTCCCACCTGCGCAACCAGCCATGGCGCCGGGGCGCGGCGAGGTCCGGTGATGGAATCACTCAAGCCTTTGATCGCGCTGCTGGCCATCGTCAACCCGCTGGCGATCGTCCCTTTTTTCATCCACTACACCGAGGGCTTCAACAGCGCGCAGCGCAAGCGCACGGTGCAGGTGGCGGCGTTCACCGCGTTCTGCGTGATCGCCGCCTGCGCGCTGATCGGCCTGCAAGTCCTGGCGTTCTTCAACATCTCGCTGGCGAGCTTTCAGGTGGGCGGCGGCATGCTGTTGCTGATCAGCGCGCTGAACATGCTCAACGCCCACCCCGCCGAGGCCAAGCCGCACACGCAGGAACTGGAAGACGCCGCCGACAAGGCCGCGCAGGGCGACAGCATCGCGGTGGTGCCGCTCACCATCCCGCTGCTGACCGGCCCGGCCGCGATGTCCACCGTGGTGATCTACGCTGACCGTGCCAGCAACTTCTGGCAGCACCTGGCGCTGGTGGGCTACGGCGTGGTGGTGGCGGGCGCGACGGCGCTGTGCTTCTCGCTCGCCGACCCGATTTCTCGCATCCTCGGACGCACCGGCATCAACGTGATGACGCGGCTCATGGGCCTGATCCTTGCGGCGCTCGCCGTGGAGGTGATGGCCAACGGGCTGGTGGGGTTGTTTCCGGCGCTGCGCGGGTAAGCCAGGCGTCAGGGCTGTTCCAGCCACTGCGCCACTTCATCCGCCAATTGCCCGGCCGCTTCGGCCAGCGCCTTGGCACCGCCGGCGGCGTCCGGTGTCGCTGCCGGGCGCTGCACGACAAAGAGCCTCTGGGACAGCAAGCGCTCACCGCCGTGCGTGCTGCGCGCCAGCGAGGCCCGCAAGCGCGCCAGCGCGTGGCTGGTCTGCGGCGCATCGAACACCTGGCTGAACTCCTCCAACTGCAGGCGCAGCACCTCGGGCCGCGCGCCATCGGCAAGGCGCACACCCACGCCACCCTCGGTCAGCACCGCCCGCCTCTGGCCCAGACGCTCGCGCAGCGCCTGCGTCAAAAGCTGCGCCGGCGGCTGGCTCCAGCGCGCGTCGCGGTAGGGGCGCAACTGCTGCGCGTTGGCATAGGCCAGGCGGTAATTCAGCCCGCTGTCGGCGTCCGGCATGCCGGTGCTCACCACATCCGCCAGCACGATCGCGTGTGCGGCGGCCGGTGCGGCAGGGGCCGACGCCGCCTGCTGGCCGGGTCCGAAGTCATACACCTCGGCGCGCACCGGCGGCTGCGGCAGTGATGAGCAGGCCGCCATGGCGAGTGAAAAAATCAGGCAAAAACCCGCTTTTGCGCTTGTATGGAAAGCGCCAATAGCTACTTTTTTTGAATACGCCATGCAAATTCTCCTCATCGTGCGGCGGAGGGCGCCGCAAAGCCCGGTTCGCCCGGTCCGGGGGCAACGCGCGGCGGGCCGTAGATCAGGCTCTGCGGGTTGTCGCCCACGCCCGCAGCGACACGGCCCAGGCGCCGGGCGGCCTGTGCGGTTTCATTCGCAGCGCGATCCAATTGCGGCAGGGTGCGGTCGCCAAAGCGTTCGGCGACCCCGGTGAGCGCGCGCGCGCCCTGGCCTGCCTCGTGCAGCACGCCGCTGGGCGCATTGAGCGAGCGCACCATCTGCCCCGCGTCGGCCGCGGTCTGCGCGGTATTGACCCCGGCATCGCGCAGCGCCTGCAGGGCCTGGCGCGTCTGGCCCAGCAGCGCCGGCAGCTGTGCGATGGCGGGGTCGAGGCCGCTGGTCACGCTGTGGTTCAGGCTCAGCGCCAGCCGGTCGATGTTCTGCGCCGCCGTGCCCAGGCGTGCCAGCAGGCCGGAAAACGCCTGCAGGTTGTCGTCGCTCAGCAGGTGGTTGACGCGCTCCATCGCCTCCTGCACCTTGCCCAGCAGCAGCGGCCCCTGCTCGGCCAGCTGGCTGAAGGGCGAGGACTGCATCGGGATGCGCGGCAGGCCGTCGGCGCCCGGCGGAATTTTCTCGAACGGCTTGTCCGCGTCGTTGAGCAGGATGTGCGCCAGCCCGGTCACCCCCTGGTAGCCCAGCGTGGCATAGGTGGTGGGACTGATAGGCGCGTTGCTGTCCACGTCGATGCGGATCACCACGCGGCCAGGCGTCTTGGGGTCGAAGCCGATCGCGAGCACGCGCCCCGCCGGCACGCCCTTGTAGCGCACCGCCGCCTGCGGCTGCAGGCCGCTGACGTTCTCGGTGGTGGTGAGCTCGTAGCTCGTGTGCGGTATTTCGTCGCTCGATATCCAGTAGCCCAGCACCACCAGCAGCGCCCCGATGAGGACGATGAAGAGGCCCGCGGCGAGGGCATGTGCCTTGTTTTCCATCAGTGCTCCTTGGCCTGTGCAAGCTGCGTCGGCGCCGGTGCCAGCGCGCGCAAACCGCGCTGGCCGCGAAAGAAATGGTCGATGAAGGGGTGGTCAAAACGCGCGACCTCGGCGGGCGGCGCATGCACGATGACGTGCTTGTCGGCCAGCACCGCCACCTTGCTTGACAGCGCATACAGCGTATCGAGATCGTGCGTGACCATGATGACGGTGAGCCCCAGCGCGGCGTGCATTTCGCGCAGCAGATCGCAGAACTCGTCCGAGCCATTGGGATCGAGCCCGGCCGTGGGTTCATCGAGCAGCAGCAGCGGCGGGTCCATCACCAGCGCCCGCGCCAGCGCCACGCGCTTGATCATGCCGCCTGAAAGGTCGGCCGGCATGCGCAGCGCGTGCTCGGGCTTGAGACCCACCATGCGCAGCTTGACCATCGCGATCTCATGCGCCAGATCGCGCGGCACAGTGTGCAATTCGTAGAGCGCGAAAGCGATGTTGTCGAGCACATTGAACGCGGTGAACAGCGCGCCATGCTGGAACAGCATGCCCACGCGGCTGCTGGCGCCGTCGCCGCCCAGCTCCGCCGCCGGCCGCCCCGCCACCGTGACGCTGCCGCCGCTGGGCGTGGTCAGCCCCAGGATGTGGCGCAGCAGCACCGTCTTGCCCGTGCCCGAGCCGCCGACGAGCGAGAGCAGCTCGCCGCGTGCCACCGTCAGGTTCAGGTGCTCGTGCACGCTGAAGGCCTGCGCGCCCTTGCCGAAGACGGTCGCCAGGTCCCGGATCTCGACGAGGGCGGGTGCGGCATCGCCAGTCACTGGAACCCCACGTTCTTGAACAGGATGGCGAACAGCGCATCCACCAGGATCACCACGGTGATGGCGCTGACCACCGAAGCCGTCGTGCCCTCGCCCAGGCTCTGCGTATTGGGCTGCACCCGCATGCCCCAGACGCAGCCGATCAGCGCGATCAACACACCGAACACGATGGATTTGGCGGTGGCCAGCACCAGCGTCATCCCCTGTACCGCCATGGGCAGCGACTGGTAGAAGAACCCCGGCGTGATGTGCAGCACGATGTCCGATGCCAGAACGCCGCCCGCCAGCGCTGCCGCCGTCGTCCAGGCCGAGACCAGCGGCATGGCGATGCCCAGTGCGACGGCGCGCGGCAGCACCAATCGGTAACTGTGCGAAATGCCCATGACGCGCATGGCATCGAGCTCCTCGGTCACGCGCATCACGCCGATCTGCGCGGTGATGGCCGAGCCCGAGCGCCCGGCCACCAGAATGGCCGCCAGCATCGGCCCGAGCTCGCGGATCAGCGAGATGCCAAGGATGTTGACGATGAAGGCCTCGGCGCCAAAGCGCTGCAGCTGCAGGCTCATGAGGTAGGCCAGCACGACGCCGATCAGAAAACCCACGAGCGCGGTGATCGGCAGGGCGGTGGCGCCCATCTGGTACAGATGCCCCGAAATATCGCGCCACGGCGCCCGCCCGGGGGCACGCAGCAGCCGCCCCAGGTCCAGCAGCAGCTGGCCCATGACCTCGACCAGCTGGCGCACGAACTGCAGCGCGCCCAGCACCATCTCGCCCAGATGTTCCAGCGCCTCCGTGCGGCGTGGCTTGCGCAGCTGCGCCCCGGGTGGGGTGAGCTGCGCGACATGTTCGAGCATCTGCCGCTGCGCCTCGCCGGCCCGCAGCTCGCGCGGCCATTGCCGGCCCCAGTGGTGCCAGAGCAGCTGCGCGCCCACGTGATCGAGCCGCCCCAGCCCCTGCACGTCCCAGGCCTGCCGCACATCGGTGCCGCGCAGCGCTGCCGTTAGGGCGCGCCAGGTCGGCCGATCGGCCAACGCGGCCGCCACCCAATCGCCGCGCAGCCGCACGCACGGCGCGCCGCCCTGCTCCAGAGTCAGCGTGGGAGGGGAAAACATCGGCATGGGTGCGAGTGTCACACAAGCGCGGCGGCGCAACGGCGCGGCTCTGCGCAAACAGGTGGATCGCGCATATGGTACAAGCGCAGGCAACTATGAATTCAATAGTGTCATGGTTTTTTGCCGGACCCGCCGCGCGCGACGCACAATCGCCGGGTATCCGCAAAGGCTCCGCCCCATGAGCGACACCACGTTTGACACCATCATCATCGGCGCCGGCACGGCCGGTTCGCTGCTCGCCAACCGCCTGAGCCAGGATCGCAACCGGCGCGTGCTGCTGCTCGAAGCCGGACCGCGCGACAACTACCACTGGATCCACATCCCCGTCGGCTATCTGTACTGCATCGGCAATCCGCGCACCGACTGGCTCTACCAGACCGAGCCCGACCAAGGTCTGAACGGGCGCACGCTGCGCTACCCGCGCGGGCGCACGCTGGGCGGATGTTCGAGCATCAACGGCATGCTCTACCTGCGCGGACAGCAGCAGGACTACGAGCACTGGGCCGAAGTGACCGGTGAAGACGCATGGCGCTGGGGCAATGTGCTGGAAACCTTCAAGCGCCACGAAGACCACTGGCGGCTGGACCGCCCCGACGGCGTGGATGCGCACTTCAGGCAGCTGCACGGCAATTTTTCCACCGGCAGCAGCGGCGAGTGGCGTGTGGAAAAGCAGCGCCTGCGCTGGGAAATCCTCGATGCCTTCGCCGCCGCCGCCGTGCAGGCCGGCATACCCGCCACGCCGGACTTCAACACCGGCGACAACGAAGGCGTGGGCTACTTCGAAGTGAACCAGCGCCGCGGCTGGCGCTGGAACACCGCCAAGGCCTTTCTGCGGCCGACCTGCGAAAACCGCCCCAACTGCACGATCTGGACCGGCGCGCAGGCGATGAGGCTCATCACCAGCACCACGCCCAGCGGCAAGAAGCGCTGCAGCGCGGTGGAAGTGCTCAAGGGCGGCGAGAAAATCACCGTGCATGCGGTGCGCGAGGTGATCCTGAGCGCCGGCGCGGTGAATTCCCCGCAGCTGCTGCAGCTCTCGGGCATAGGCCCGGTCGATCTGCTGCGGCAGCACGGCATCCCTGTCGTGCATGCGCTGCCCGGCGTCGGCGCCAATCTGCAGGACCATCTGCAGATCCGCGCGGTGTTCAAGGTGCAGGGCGTGCAGACGCTCAATACCCTGGCCAACGACCCGTTCGGCAAAGCATGGATCGGCCTGCAGTACCTGATGAACCGCAGCGGGCCGATGAGCATGGCGCCCTCCCAGTTGGGCGCGTTCACGCGCTCCGACCCGGACCGAGAGCGGGCCAACCTGGAGTTCCACGTGCAGCCGCTCTCGCTCGACGCCTTCGGCGAACCGCTGCATGACTTCCCGGCCTTCACCGCCAGCGTCTGCAACCTGCAGCCCACGAGCCGGGGCACGGTGCGCATCAGAAGCGCGAATTTCAAGGATGCACCAGCGATCGCACCCAACTACCTCTCCACCGAGGAAGACCGGCGCATCGCCGCGAGCAGCCTGCGCGTCACGCGGCACATCGCCGCCCAGCCGGCGCTGGCGCGCTACCGCCCGCAGGAGTACAAGCCCGGCGTGCAGTTCCAGAGCGACACAGAGCTCGCGCGCCTGGCGGGCGACATCGCCACCACCATCTTTCACCCCGTGGGCACGACGCGCATGGGCCGCGCCGCGGACCCGATGGCGGTACTCGACCCGCACCTGCGGGTGCACGGCATGGACGGACTGCGCGTGGTGGACGCCGGTGCCATGCCCACCATCACCAGCGGCAACACCAACAGTCCGACCCTGATGATGGCCGAGATGGCGGCCGGCTGGATCAATGCAGGCCAATGACGGCTATTCGGGAAAATACCGATGCGCGCTATCGCATAAGTGACTAAAGTCACGACACTCAAGGCGCTCCCCCAGGTGCGCACCGAGGGCCGGGGAGACACGCCAGCCAAACAATACGCAATGCCAGGCGCCCGACAAGAGGCGCCAAATTTTTGAGAAGCACCTGCCAGTCAGGTGCTTTTTTTTCGCCCCCATTGCGATCGCCCGCTGCGACAATCGCGGCGATGGACTCCATCCTCGTCGCCCTGGCCTCGCTGCTGGCCGGCTTTGTCGATTCCGTCGTTGGCGGCGGCGGGCTGATCCTGCTGCCGGCACTGTTCGCCACCTACCCTGCCGCCATCCCCGGGGATCTGCTCGGCACCAACAAGAGTGCCGCCATCTGGGGCACCGGCGTCGCCACCGCCCAATACGCGCGGCGGGTGCAGATCCGCTGGCAGGCCATGCTGCCAGCGGCCGCCACCTGTTTCGTCGCGGCATTCCTCGGCGCCTGGGTCGTCACGCTGGTCTCGGCCGAGGTGCTGCGCAAGCTCCTGCCCATCATCCTCATCGGGCTGCTGGTCTACACACTGGCGCGCAAGGAGTTGGGGCGGGTGCATGCACCATTGCTCAGCCAGGCCCATGAACGCCTGGTGGCCTGCGCGATCGCCGCGGTGATCGGGTTTTACGACGGCTTCTTCGGCCCCGGCACCGGCAGCTTCTTCATCTTCCTGTTCGTGCGCTTCCTGGGCTACGACTTTCTCAACGCCTCGGTTTCGGCCAAGCTGCTGAACCTCGCCACCAACGCCTCGTCACTGATTCTGTTCGCCGCCAAGGGCCATGTCTGGTGGCACCTGACGCTGTGGCTCGCCGCCGCCAATGTGCTCGGCAGCGTGCTGGGGGCGCACATGGCCCTGCGCCATGGCGCGGGCTTCGTGCGCACGCTCTTCATCGCGGTCGTCAGCCTGCTGATCCTGAAGACAGGCTACGACGCCTTCCTGCGCTGACCCAGTGAGCCGGCAGTCGGCCGCCTCACTGGGCCGCAGGCAGCGCCACCTCGTCCGCCCGCCTGGGTGTGCCGAGCGGCACGCTCGCCTGCCCGCGCGCCACGGCGGCGATGTCTTCCTCGCTCGGGTACTGGCCCGCCAGCCAGTAGTCGAACACCCGCCGCACGATGGGCGCGGCAGCCGCGGCGCCAAAACCGGCGTTCTCCACGATCAGCGCGACTGCGATCCGCGGGTGCTCCAGCGGCGCGAAGGCGGCAAACAGCGAATGGTCGCGCTGGTGCTCCTCCAGCAGCTTGGCGTTGTACTTGACGTTCTGCCCCAGGCTCATCGCCTGCGCCGTACCGGTCTTGCCGGCCGAGGTGTAGGGCGCACCGGCAAACACGCGCCGGCCGGTACCCGCTTCATTCACCGCGGCCAAAGCATTGCGCACGATGGCAAGGTTCTTTTCCTTGAAATGCAAGTTCTCGCCGGGCGGCTCCTCCAGCGGCCTGACGGTGCCTGTGATCTGGTCCTTCACCGCCTTGGCCACGTGCGGGCGGTAGCGCGTGCCATCGTTGGCCAGCACGCTCTCGGCGACGGCCAGCTGCAGCATGGTGAAGCTGTTGTAGCCCTGGCCTATGCCGAGCGACACCGTCTCGCCCGGAAACCACTTCTTCATGTCGGCGCGCTTGTAGGCGTTTCTTTTCCACTCGGTGCTGGGCAGGATGCCGCGCACCTCGCCGCCCAGATCGATGCCGGTGCGCTGGCCAAACCCGAGAGGCGCCATGAAGTCGTGGATGGCGTTGACGCCCATGTCCACCGCCAGCGAATAGAAATAGGTGTTGCTGGAAAACTGGATGGCGCGCGTCATGTCCACGCCGCCCAGGCCGCCTTCGTGGCTGCGGAAGGTGCGCCCACCGAAGTTGTAGAAGCCCGGGTCGTTGATCACCAGCTTCGGGTCGCGCTTGCCCAGCTGCAGCGCGGCCAGCGCCATGAAGGGCTTGTAGGTGGAGCCCGGCGGATAGGTGCCGCGCAGCGCGCGGTTCAGCAGCGGCTTGTTGATCGATTCATTGAGCTGCTGCCAGTTTTCCTGGTCGATGCCGTCGACGAACAGGTTGGGGTCGAACGTGGGCTTGGAGACCAGCGCCAGCACCTCGCCGTTGCGGGGGTCGATCGCCACGAGCGCCCCGCGCCGCTCGCCGTACAGGTCTTCAATGAGCTTCTGCAGCTTGATGTCGATCGACAGGATCACCGTGTCGCCCGGGGTCGCCGGATGGTTCTCCAGCCGCCGCACCGCATAGCCGCCGGCCGAGGTCTCCAGCAGCTCGAACCCCGTCTGTCCGTGCAGCTGCGCTTCATAACTCTGTTCCACGCCGAGCTTGCCGATGTAATCGGTGCCGCGGTAATTGGCGGCATCGTCGGAGTCCTCGATGCGTTCCTTTTCTCGCTGGTTGATGCGGCCGATGTAGCCGATCACATGGCTGCCGGCCTCGCCCAGCGGGTAGGAGCGAAACAGCCGCGCCTTCACCTCGACCCCCGGGAAGCGCCAGCGCTGCGCCGCGAAGCGCGCCACCTCTTCGTCCGTGAGGCGCGTGCGCACCGGCAACGAGTCGAAGCGGCGCGACTCGTCCATCAGCCGCTTGAAGCGGCGCTTGTCGCGCGGCTGAATATCGACGATCGCCGAGAGCGCTTCTATCGTCGCATCGACATCGATGGCGCGCGAAGGCGTGATCTCCAGCGTATAGGCGGAATAGTTGGTGGCCAGCACCACGCCGTTGCGGTCCAGGATCTGCCCGCGCATCGGCACGATGGGCACCACCGCGGTGCGGTTGCTTTCGGCCTGTTCGGCCAGGTCTTCATAGCGCACCACCTGCAGCACATACAACCGCCAGGCGATGAGGGCAAACGCCAGCAGCACCAGGGCGCCCACCACCCATACCCGCAGGCGAAAGCGCCCGGCGTCCTGCTCGGCATCGCGCAGTTCTGTCATCAGAGCGGGCGGTTCTCGTCCTGGTCCGGCGGGCGCCGCTGCGGCGCCAGCAGCAGCACGCTGGCCAGCGGCCAGATCAGCGCTTCCAGCAGCGGCGCGAGCAGGCTTTGCCAGCCCGGCGCCACACCCGAACCCAGCACGCCCACGGCCACGGCCAGCAGATGGGCACCGGCAAACAGCGGCAGCAGCTGCAGTGCCTGCCACAAGGGGTTGAACCAGAGCAGACGCCGCTGCAGCGCCTGCGCGCCGAACACCAGCAGGCAATAGACCAGCGCATGCTGCCCGAGCAGCGTCGATTGGTGCACGTCGATCGCCAGCCCCAGTGCAAACGCCACCCCCATGCCCACGTAGCGTGGCTGGTGCATGCTCCAGAAGGCCAGCAGCACCATCAGCCAGTCCGGCGTCCACGTCACACGCCCCAGAGGAAGCAAATCCAGTGCCAATGCGACGAGCAAGCTGGCCACCATGAAGGCCGGGCTCACCGGCAACAGCAATTGCTGGCCCCTGGGCAGGATCATGGCCGCGCCCCCCGGTCGCTGCGCGGCGCCGTGGCCGTCGGCGCGGTGCGCGGGCTCGCCGGCGGCCGCTCGGCATCGGACTGCACGGGCTGCAGGACCATGACCTGCTGCGCGCCCTGCATCTGTGCCAGCGGCGCGCAGTAAATCCGGGCGAAGGTGGTGTCGGCACGGCGCTCGATGTGCGCCACCCGCGCCACCTGCAGCCCGGGCGGATAGACGCCGTCGACGCCACTGGTGGTCAGCAGATCGCCTTCCTGCACATCCGCATTGCCCGGCGTGAAACGCAGCTCCATGCCGCCGTCGTGGCTCACGGTCGGGTCGCCAAAGGCGATGCTGCGCGCACCCGAACGCGCATTGAGTACCGGAATGCTCTGGTCACGGTCAATGAGCAGCGTCACTTCGCTGAGCGCCGGAAACACGCGCGTGACCTGCCCGAGCACGCCGCGCGCATCCACCACCGGCGAGCCCGGCTGCACGCCCGCGAGCTGCCCCCGGTCTATCGTGACCTTGCGCGCGTACGGGTCGGGCGTGTCATAGAGCACCTCCGCGGCAATCGCCGGCGCATTGATGCGCTGGCGCAGCGCCAGCAGCTCGCGCAGCCGCGCGTTTTCATGCTGCAGTTGCTCCGTCTCACCGGCGCGCACGGCCATCTGCGCCATCTGGCGGTGCGTTTCGCGCAGCGCCTCCTGCGCGTCATCCAGCGACTGGAAATAGCCGGCGCCGCGGCCGGCAAACTCCACCGGCTGCAGCATCAGCCACTGCAAGGGGTAGAGCGCCGTGGCAACCACCTGGCGCAGCGGTTCCGTGACGTGAAAACGCGCATCCGCCACCATCAGGAAAAGCGCCAGCGCGCCATACAGCACCAGCCGCGAAAGCGCGGACGGCCCCTGCCGGAAGAACGACGGCGCCCTGCGCTCCAAGGTACCCAAAGGCATGGATGCAGCCCCCGCCCCCCGCGCCCGCCAATCCGGATCAATCGCTGGTGAAGATGCTGCCCTGGCGGTCGAGCCGATCGAGCGCCATGCCGCAGCCGCGCACCACGCAGGTCAGCGGCTCTTCGGCGACGAGCACCGGCAGACCCGTCTCTTCGGCCAGCAGGCGATCGAGGTCGCGCAGCAGCGCCCCGCCGCCCGTAAGCATCATGCCGCGCTCGGCGATGTCGGCGCCGAGCTCGGGCGGCGTCTGCTCCAGTGCATTCTTGACCGCCGAGACGATCTGGTTGAGCGGCTCGGTCAGCGCTTCCAGCACTTCGTTGGAGGAAATCGTGAAGCTGCGCGGCACGCCCTCGGAGAGGTTGCGCCCGCGCACCTCCATCTCGCGCACTTCGCTGCCCGGAAAGGCGCTGCCGATCTGCTTCTTGATGGATTCGGCCGTGGGCTCGCCGATCAGCATGCCGTAGTTGCGGCGGATGTAGTTGACGATGGAATCGTCGAAATTGTCGCCGCCGACACGCACGCTGCCCTTGTAGACCATGCCGCCGAGGGAGATCACGCCGACTTCGGTGGTGCCGCCGCCCACGTCCACCACCATGGAGCCGCTCGCCTCGTTCACCGGCAGGCCCGCGCCCAAGCCCGCGGCCATGGGCTCCTCGATCAGGTAGACCGCCGTGGCGCCCGCGGCTTCCGCGGCATCCTTGATGGCGCGGCGCTCGACCTGGGTGGAGCCGCAGGGCACGCAGATGATAATGCGCGGGCTGGGCGTGAAGACGCTGCGCGGGTGCACCATCTTGATGAACTGCTTGATCATCTGCTCGGTGATGACGAAGTCGGCGATCACGCCGTCCTTCATCGGGCGGATGGCCTCGATGTTGCCCGGCACCTTGCCGAGCATGGCCTTGGCTTCCTTGCCCACGGCCTGGATGACTTTCTTGCCATGCGGCCCGCCCTCGTGGCGGATGGCGACGACCGAGGGCTCGTCGAGGACCAGACCCTTGTCGCGGGCAAAGATCAGGGTGTTGGCCGTGCCAAGGTCAATGGCCAGATCGGTGGAAAAATACCGGCGGAATGCTCCGAACATGCAGGAATCCTTGCGGGCACGGCATGCGCGTCGGCCTGCCATCGCCGCGGTTGTCGGGTGTATGGGGTGGTTTTTCGCTCAATGACCAGCGCGGCGCGGGGTATTGCGGCAAAGCTCGGATAATACTGCATCCCTGTGTATAACTTGGCTCTCTCTACAGCCGATTGCATTGTTTTGCAAGCGGTTACGACGCCGCCCCACCCATGGCACTGACCCCCGAAGACATCACGCGCATCGCCCGGCTGGCGCGGCTTGAATTGAGCGACGCCGAAGCCGATCGCATGCGCAGCACGATCAACGATTTTTTTGGCATCGTCGCGCAGATGCAGGCGGTGGACACCACGGGCGTGAAACCCCTGGCCCACCCCCTGTCGGCCGTGCAGCAGGTAGCGCTGCGCCTGATGAACGACGCGGTGAGCGAGCCCAACGAGCGCGAAGCCTATCTCGCCAACGCCCCTGCGGCCGAGCGCGGCCTGTTCCTCGTGCCACGCGTGATCGAGTGACGCCATGAACACCGAACTGCATCAAATGGGCGTGGCCGCGCTGGCCGCGCAACTGCACCACAAACACATCAGCAGCGTGGAGGCGGCGCAGCACTTCCTGGCACGCGCGCGCCAGCGCCAGAGCCTGGCGGCCTTTCTGGCGATCGACGAAGAAGCCACCCTGACCCAGGCACGCGCGCAGGATGCGCTGATTGCCAGAGGCGAAGGCGGGCCGCTGGCGGGCGTGCCCATCGCGCACAAGGACGTCTTCGTCACGCGCGACTTCACCACCACCGCCGCCAGCAAGATGCTCGCGGGCTACCGCTCGCCGTTTGATGCCACCATCGTGCGCAATCTGGCGCAGGCCGGCTGCGTGACGCTGGGCAAGCTCGCCTGCGACGAATTCGCCATGGGCGGCGCCAGCGAGAACGTGGGCACTCCGGCCATGGGTTTTGAGGCACCGCAGCCGGTGCGCAACCCCTGGGACACCGCGCGCGTGCCCGGCGGCTCCTCGGGCGGGTCTTCGAGCGCCGTGGCCGCGCGCCTGACGCCCGCCGCCACCGGCAGCGACACCGGCGGCTCGATCCGCCAGCCCGCCGGTTTCTGCGGCATCACCGGCATCAAGCCCACCTACGGACGCGCCAGCCGCTACGGCATGATCGCCTACGCTTCGAGCCTGGACCAGGCAGGGGCGCTCGGGCGCTCTGCCGAAGACTGCGCGCTCATACTCTCCGCCATGTGCGGACCGGATGTGATGCACGACGCGACCAGCGTCGATCGCCCGGCCGAGGACTACACGCAGGCCTTGGGCCAGCCGCTTGATGGCCTGCGCATCGGCGTACCGCAGGAGTTCTTCGGTGAAGGTCTGGCCCCGGACGTACGCGCAGCCATCGACGCCGCGCTTGCCGAATACGAAAAGCTCGGCGCCCGGCGCGTGGCGATCTCGCTGCCGCGCACGCATCTCTCGGTGCCGGTCTACTACATCATCAGCCCGGCCGAGGCCAGTTCCAACCTCTCGCGCTTCGATGGCGTGCGCTACGGCCACCGCGCCGACAAGTACACCGACCTGCTGGACATGTACCAGAAGAGCCGCGCCGAGGGCTTCGGCGAGGAGGTCAAGCGCCGCATCATGATCGGCGCCTACGTGCTCTCTGCAGGCTATTACGACGCCTACTACCTGCAGGCGCAGAAGATCCGGCGCCTGATCGCCGACGACTTCCAGCAGGCGTTCAAGGCGTGCGACGTGATCGCCGGGCCCGTGGCGCCGACGGTGGCCCCCGCCATAGGCGCGCAGACCGACCCGGTGACGAACTACCTCGCGGACGTCTACACCCTGCCCGCCTCGCTCGCGGGCCTGCCCGGGCTCTCGCACCCCGTGGGCCTGGGCGCGCATGGCATGCCCGTGGGCCTGCAGCTCATCGCCAACCATTTCCAGGAAGGGCGGCTCCTGAACGCGGCGCACGCCTTCCAGCAGGCGACGGACTTTCACCTGCGCCAGCCCGAGGGTTTCTGAACATGACCACACCACTCATCGCAGGCTACGAAGTCGTGATCGGCTTCGAGACGCACACCCAGCTGGCCACCGTCTCCAAGATTTTCAGCCGCGCCTCCACGGCTTTTGGCGCCGAACCCAACACGCACACCAGCCCGGTCGATCTGGCGCTGCCTGGCGCACTGCCGGTGATGAACCGGAAGGCAGTGGAATGCGCTATCAAATTGGGATTGGCACTCGGCTCCCACATTGCGCCAGAGAGCATTTTTGCGCGCAAGAATTATTTCTACCCTGATCTGCCCAAGGGCTACCAGATCAGCCAGTTCGAGATTCCCGTGGTGCAGGGCGGCAGCGTCTCGTTCTACCTCGGCGAGGAAAAGAAGACCGTGCGCCTGGTGCGCGCGCACCTGGAGGAAGACGCGGGCAAGAGCCTGCACGAGGACTTCATCGGCCAGTCCGGGATCGACCTGAACCGCGCGGGCACGCCGCTGCTGGAGATCGTGACCGAGCCGGACATGCATTCGAGCGCCGAAGCCGTGGCCTATGCCAAGGCGCTGCACCAGATCGTCACCTGGATAGGCATCTGCGACGGCAACATGCAGGAAGGTTCGTTTCGCTGCGATGCCAACGTCTCGGTGAGGAAGCCCGGCGAGCCGCTGGGCACACGCCGCGAGATCAAGAACCTGAATTCGTTCAAGAACATGCAGCTGGCGATCGACTACGAGATCCGCTGGCAGATCGAGCAGCTCGAAGACGGCCACGCGATCCGCCAGGCCACGGTGCTGTTCAACCCCGACACCGGCGAAACGCGCGCCATGCGCACCAAGGAAGACGCCGCCGATTACCGCTACTTCCCCGACCCCGACCTGCCGCCCCTGGTGATTGCCGAGGACTGGATTGCGCAGGTGAAGGCCGGCATGCCCGAGCTGCCGCAGCACATGGCCGCGCGTTTTGTAGAGCAGTACAACCTGCCCGAATACGACGCCACCACGCTCACGCAGAGCCGGGCGATGGCGGCCTACTTCGAAGAGACAGCGCAGGCCTGCGGCCAGGCCAAGCTGGCGAGCAACTGGGTGATGGGCGAGATTTCGCGGCGCCTGAACCTCGAAGAGATCACCATGGAGGCGGTCAAGGTTTCGAGCCTCCAGCTGGCGCAGCTCATCACCCGCATCCACGACGGCACGATCTCCAACAACGCGGGCAAGCAGGTGTTCGAGGCGCTGTGGAGCGGCGAAGGCAGCGACGTCGATGCGCTGATCGCCGCCAAGGGCCTCAAGCAGATGAACGACAGCGGCGCGCTGGAGGCAATCATCGCCGAGGTGATCGCCGCCAACCCCGCCAACGTCGAGCAGTTCAAGGCGGGCAAAGACAAGGCCTTCAATGCCCTGGTCGGCCAGGCCATGAAAGCGAGCAAGGGTAAGGCCAACCCGCAGCAGGTCAACGAGCTTTTAAAGGCCAAATTGGCCTGAACCACTTGACCAGCAAGCGTCAGGAGCTATCAAAATTCAGTTTCTTGCAGCGGGGGGCAGCAGCGTCTCCTGCGCTGCCCGCTGCTGCGCCCAAAGCACGCGCAGCTTGGCCAGCTCGGCATCGAAGCGCTCGTTGATGCGCTGCTTTTCCTGCTGCTGCGCCGCGATGAAACGCTCCTGCTCCTCGATCGCATGGTCGCTGTCGGCGAATTGCCGCTGCAGCTTCACGGGGGCCTTGTACAGCGCGCCGCTGTAGAACTGCAGTTCCTCGTCCAGCGCCTTGCGATCGGTGCGCAGATCGGTGATGCGCTTTCTCGCCACGGCGATGACTTCATCGACCTGGGCGAGCGCCTGTTCACGCTCGGCCTGGTGCGCAGCCTGATCGGGGTAGCGCGTGATCAGCACCCGCTCGGCGCGGCGCTCGGCGAGCACGCGCGCTTTCTCCTGTGCCTGCTTGCGCCGCTGCGCTTCCTGCGCAGAGCGCTCATGCTCCGTCAGGGACGGGCCTATGCGCCGGCGCTCGGCGCCGGTCGCGTCCAGCACCCGCTGTTCACGGTCATTGCATTCGGGAATCAGGCGATCGGACGTCAGCTTCTTGCCGTTCTTGTCGATGCAGGTATAGACCTCGCCCGCTCCGCCCGTGGTCTGCGCGAACACCGTGACACCCACACTCGCCGCAAGCACCACCATCCATAACCTACGCCCATGCGCCATTGCCACGCTGCCGCCCTTCCTCAATCCGCGACGCCGTAGCGTGCACGATAGGCCTCAACCCGTTCGCGATGCGCCTGCATCCGCGCATCGCCCCCGTTCACGGACAGATAATGCAGCAAATCCCCCAGATTGGCGATAGCGCAGACCTGCATGCCAAGCGCCTGGCGCACATACTGCACCGCGCTGTGCGGCACATCCTGGCCGTTTTCCGTGGCCATTTCCTGCCGATCCAGCGCGATCGCCATCGCATGCGGCGTGGCGCCGGCACCACGAATCAGCGCAATGGCCTCGCGCGCGGCGGTGCCGGCACTCATCACGTCATCAACGATGAGCACGCGCCCTTGCAGCGGCGCGCCCACCAGCGTCCCGCCCTCGCCGTGGTCCTTGGCCTCCTTGCGGTTGTAGGCAAACGGCACATTGCGCCCCAGGCGCGCGAGTTCGATCGCCACGCTGCTGGCCAGCACGATGCCCTTGTAGGCCGGGCCGAAGACCATGTCGAACCCGATGCCGCTGGCGAGCAGCGCCTGTGCATAGAATTGCGCCAGCCGCCCCAGCCGGGCGCCATCATTGAACAGGCCCGCGTTGAAGAAATACGGGCTCATGCGCCCGGCCTTGGTCTTGAACTCGCCAAAGCGCAGCACGCCGCATTCGAGCGCAAAGCGCACAAACTCCTGCGCCAGGCGCTCCTGATCCGTCGCTTGCACAGAACCCATCGCCATGCCCACTCCTCGTTTCATTCTGACCAGCCTGAACCTCAACGGCATCCGCTCCGCCACCAGCAAGGGGCTGGAACCGTGGCTGCTGACCAGGCGCCCGGATTGTATTTGCGTGCAGGAGCTCAAGGCCCAGGCCGGTGACGTGCAAGACCGCTTCGAAGTGCTTGCCGGGTTGAAAGGACACTTTCAGTTTGCCGAGAAAAAGGGCTATTCCGGCGTCGGCATCTACACCCGCCATGAGCCGAGCGATGTCGTCATCGGTTTTGACGCGGGCGAATTCGATGCCGAAGGGCGCCTGGTCGAGCTGCGCTTCGACACCCCGGCGCGCAAGCTGTCCATCCTGAGCGCCTACTTCCCCAGCGGCTCCTCCGGGGAAGACCGGCAGCAGGCCAAGTACCGCTTTCTGGATGCGATGGCCCCGCACCTGGCGCGCCTGCAAAGCGAGCGCGAGTTCATCCTCTGCGGCGATCTCAACATCGCGCACCAGCAGATCGACCTGAAAAACTGGCGCGGCAACCAGAAAAACAGTGGCTTTCTGCCCGAGGAGCGCGCCTGGATGACGGCGCGGCTCTCGGCCGGCGCGACGGCAGCGCTGGTGGATGTTTACCGCCGCCTGCACCCCGATACGACCGATGCCTGCTACACATGGTGGAGCAATCGCGGCCAGGCCTGGGCCAACAACGTGGGGTGGCGGCTGGACTACCACCTCGCGACGCAGCAGATTGCTCCCCTGGCGCGCAACGTTTCGATTTACAAGGACGAGCGCTTCTCGGACCACGCACCGATCACGGTGGAGTACGCCTTCGCGCTTTGATCCGGAACTCAGGTTTGCTCGAAGGCAAATTTCTCGGTATCCACCTCGCGCTGTCCGGTGAGCGCATAGCGGTCACCCTCGATGCGTTCGGGGGCAAACAGAGTGCCGAGCTCATCCAGGGTCAAGGGATCGAGCGCGATCGCCGCGGCGCCCAGGTTCTCGTGCAGGTGCGCCACCCGCGTGGTGCCCGGCAGCGCAACCACGTGCCCGCCCTGGTGCAGCAGCCAGGCCAGCGCCAGCTGCGCGCGCGTGCAGCCCAGGCGCTCGGCGACCGTCTGCAAGGGCGCGAGCAGCCGGTGGTTGCGCGCGAACACCTCCGGGGCAAAGCGCGGCATCTTCACGCGCAGGTCGCCGCCGTCAAGCCCCTGCACGTCGGTCATCGCGCCGGTGAGAAAACCGCGCCCGAGCGCGCTGAAGGCGACATAGGCCACGCCCAGCTCGGCGCACGCCGCGAGCGTGCCGAGCTCGGCATTGCGCGACCAGAGCGAATACTCGCTCTGCAGCGCGGCGATGGGGTGCTCCGCATGGGCCCGGCGCAAGGTGGCGGCACTGACTTCGGACAGGCCCAGCGCGCGGATCTTGCCCTCGTCCTTGAGCCGTGCCATCGCGCCCACCGACTCTTCAATCGGCACGCGCCGGTCCCAGCGGTGCAGGTAGTACAGATCGATCACGTCGGTGCCCAGGCGCTGGAGGCTGGCCTCGCAATGGCGCCGGATCGCCTCGGGGCGGCCGTCCATCACGCGGCGCAGCACGCCATCCTCGCCGGGCTCACCCGCCAGCCCGCCCTTGCTGGCCAGCGTGATGTGCTGGCGATGGGGCTTGAGCACCGGGCCGACCAGCGATTCGTTGGCGCCAAAGCCGTAGAGCGCGGCGGTGTCGAACAACGTGACCCCGGCATCCAGCGCCGCATGCAGCAGCGCCTTGGCCTGCGCTGCGTCGGCGCGCTGGCCGTAGCCATGGCTCAGCCCCATGCAGCCCAGCGCGATGGCTCCGACGCCGAACGGGCCGATCGCCCTTTGCGGCAGGGATGTATCAGGCATGCGTCACCTCCCCCTGGCCGCTGCCGGCGCTTGACCCCGCGCCCAGCCAGCCATCAAGCCTGGCGCCATCGGCCAGCAAGGCATCGCTGGAACCAAAGTAAACACCGCGTCCACGCTCCAGCACCAGTGCGCTCTGCGTGATCGGCAGGATCTGGCGCGCGTGCTGCTCGACCAGAATCACCGCCATGCTGCCCTCCAGCACCATGCCGTGGATGATGTGCAGCAGTTCCTGCGCGATCAGCGGCGCCAGGCCCTCCAGCGGTTCGTCGAGCAGCAGCATCTTCGGGTTGAGCATCAGCGCGCGGCCGATGGCCAGCATCTGGCGCTCGCCGCCCGAGAGCTGGTTGCCCATGTTGCCGCGGCGCTCGCGCAGGCGCGGGAACACGCCGTAGACGCGCTCCAGCGTCCACGCGCCCGGCCGCGCCACCACCGTCAGGTTTTCCTCCACGGTGAGCGACTCGAACACGTCGCGCTGCTGCGGCACCCAGCCCAGACCCAGGTGCGCGCGCTGGTGGCTGGGCATCCGGGTGATGTCCACGCCATTGAAGGCAATGCGGCCACGGCGCAGACGCGTGGCGCCCATCAGCGTGGTGAGCAAGGTGGTCTTGCCCATGCCGTTGCGCCCAAGCAGCGCCAGGCTGCCCCCGGCCGGGATGCCGAAGCTCTGGTCTTCGAGCACGATGGCGTCGCCGTAGCCGGCCCAGACGCCTTCCACCTGCAGCAGATCAGTCATGGGCTTCTCCCAGGTAGACCTCGCGCACCTTGGGGTGGCTGGCGATGACGTCGGGCGTGTCTTCCAGCAGCAGCGCGCCCGAGACCAGCACCGAGATGCGCTCGGCAAAGCGGAACACCAGGTCCATGTCGTGCTCGATCAGAAGGATGGTCACGTCGCGCGGCAATTGCGCGATCACGTCGAACAGTTCCCGGCTCTCGCTCGTGGGCACGCCGGCGGCGGGTTCGTCGAGCAGCAGCACCTTGGGGTGCTGCGCCAGCGCCAGCGCGATTTCGATCAGGCGCTGGCGGCCATAGGCCAGGTTGCGCGTCGCTTCGTAGGCATCGGGCAGCAGGCCCAGGCGCTGCAGGATGGCGGCGGCCTCGTCCACCGCTTCGCCACGTGCCGCCAGCGGCTTGAACCAGCTGCCCCCCAGCCGCAAACGTTCGCTGACCGAGAGCGCCACCGATTCGAGCACCGTCATGTCGGCGAACAGCTGGTTGATCTGGAAGGTGCGCACCAGGCCGCGGCGGCAGCGCGCGTACTGAGCCATCGCGGTCACGTCCTCGCCCAGCAGCGTGACGCGGCCTTCGGTGGGCGCGAGGTAGCCCGTCAGCAGGTTGATCAGCGTGGTCTTGCCCGCGCCGTTGGGGCCGATGAGCGCGTGGCGCGCGCCCGCCTCCACCTTCAGGCTCACATGGTCGGTGGCGACGAAGCCGCCAAACCGGCGCACCAGCTCATGGGTTTGCAGCACGGTGCTCATGCGCGGCCTTCCTGCTGGCGGTTGCGCGCCTTCTGGCGCCGCGCCTCCTGCCACTTCGCTGCGGTGCCCAGAATGCCGCCGCGCGCGAACATCACCAGCAGCACCAGCGCCAGGCCCAGCCAGAACTGCCAGTACTGCGGGTTCATGTCCGACAGGAAATGCTTGGCCACGATGAACACGATGGCGCCGATCAGCCCGCCGTAGAGCCGTCCGGTGCCGCCCAGAATCAGAATGAGCAGCAGATCGGCGGAGTTCTCGAAGCCCAGCACCGAGAGCGAGACGAACTGGTTGGTCTGCGCCAGCACCGCACCCGCCACACCCGCATAGGCCGCGCCCAGGGTGTAGACCGCCACCAGCCGGTGGTTCACCGGCACCCCCAGCGCCGGCATGCGCTGCGCATTCATCTGGATGCCGCGCAGGCTCTGGCCGAACGGCGAATGCACGATGCGCCGGGCCACCCAGAACAGCACGAACAGCACCACCACCGCATAGACGTAGCCGGTGCGGCCATACAGATCGAACGCGAACAGGCCCAGGATGGGTTTGATCTCTATGCCCGGAATGCCATCCACGCCGCCGGTGATGCTGCTGAACTTGTTGGCCAATTCATAGAGCATCAAGGCCACGCCCAGCGTCACCATCAGCCGCGCCAAGTCGCTGCCGCGCAGCAGCAGGAAGCTGCTGAAGAACCCCAGGATGGCCGCGCATACCGCGGCCAGCAGCAGGCCAGTGAGTGGATCGCCCATGCCTTGGAGGCCCAGCAGCCCCACGGTGTAGGCACCGACGCCAAAGAACGCCGCATGGCCCAGCGAGATGATGCCGGCGTAGCCGAAGATCAGATCGAGCGAGAGCGCGAACAGGCTGGTGACCGCGATCTGGCTCAGCAGCAGGTAATTGCCGGGAAACAGGAAGTACGCCGCGACGGGCAGGCACCAGAACAGGTATTCCAGCGGTTTCCAGCGCGCCGACTGGCGAAAGCGCTGCAGCGTCTCATGCAGATCCGCGGGACGGGCCGGCGGCATCGACGATGTCACGGAAGAGCTCATGTCTGCGTCTCAGTGTTTAGCGCGGCCGAACAGGCCTTGCGGGCGGAAGATCAGGATCACGACCATGATCGCGTAGATGATGAAGGCGCCGATCTGCGGCATGTAGTATTTGCCGGCCACATCGGCCACGCCCAGCAGCAGCGCGGCCCAGAGCGAGCCCAGGATGTTGCCGCCCCCGCCGACGGTGACGACGATCAGGAAGTACACGAGGTATTTCACCGGAAACTCCGGGTCCAGCCCCAGCATCTCCACCCCGAGCGCGCCGCCCAGGCCCGCCAGCGCCGAGCCGAGGGCGAAGGTGAGCATGAACACCCGGTTCACGTCTATGCCCAGGCCGCGCGCGGTGCGCTGGTTGTCCACCGCGGCGCGCAGGCGCGCACCGAACGAGGTGCGGATCACCGACCACTGCAGCGCCACCGCGACGATGATGCCCGCGATCACCAGGAACAGCCGGTACACGCCGATGTCCACCCCAGGCAGGTGAATCTGCCCCGAAAGGAACGCCGGCAGGTGCAGCGGCTGCTGGCGCGCGCCGAAGAAATAATGCGTCGCCGCCACCGCCATGAACACCAGGCCGAGCGAAAACAGCACCTGGTCCAGGTCGGAGGCCTCGTAGAGCCTGCGGTACAGCAGCCGCTCCAGCACCACGCCGACCAGGCCCGGCACGATGATGGCGAACGGGATGGTTGCCAGAAAGGGCACGCCCCAGTCATTGAGCAGCACCACGCAGACATAGCCGCCGACCATCGCGAACACGCCATGCGCGAGGTTGACGAAGTTCATCAGCCCGAGCGTGACCGACAGGCCCACGCTGATGAGGAACAGCAGCATGCCAAAGGCGATTCCGTCAAAAATGATCGTCATATTGGTTTATCCGTGTTCACATCTCGCGTCAAATGACAGAATGACCGCCGGCTGGCGCCGACATGACGCAATGACGGCGGGTCACCGTCATGCGCCGCAAGGCGAGTCTTCAAAGCGCAGCGCGGTCATTCCGTCATGGATCACTTCGCTCCCTTGCCCGGATCCTTGACGGCCGGGAAGGTGGCGAACTCGACGTTCTGCAGCGTGCCGTTCACGTTCTCCAGTTTGCGGATGTACTCGTTCTGGATCACGTCGCGCGTCTCGGGGTCGATCTGCACCGGGCCGCGCGGGCTCACCCATTTCATGCCCTTGGCGGCCGCCACGAAGGCATCGCCGCTGGCATCGCCCTTGGTCTGCTCCAGCACCTTGTAGATCAGCTGCATGCCGTCGTAGCCGCCGACCGACATGAAGTTGGGCCGGTCCTTGGGGAAGGCCTTGAGGTAGGCCGCCGTGTAGGCCTTGTTCTCGGGCGAATCGTGCGCCTGCGAATAGTGGAAGGCGGTGATCAGCCCCTGCGCCGAATTGCCCATGGCGGCCAGCTCGTTCTCGTCGGTCAGGTCGCCCGGGCCGATGGCCTGGATGCCGGCCTTGTCCAGCCCCAGCTCGCGAAAGCCCTTCATCAGCGCCACCATCGAGCTGCCCGGCGGCACGAAGGTGAACATGGCATTGGCCTTGGAATCCTTCACGCGCTCCAGGTAGGCCGCGTAGTCGGCGGTGTTCACCGGCGTACGCACCTCGCCGACGATCTTGCCGCCCAGCTCGGTGAAGGTCTTCTTGAACTGCTGCTCGGCATCGTGCCCGGGGCCGTAGTCGGCCACCAGGGTGTAGGCCGATTTGATGTTGTTCTCGGCCGCCCATTTGGCCATGGCCCAGGCGCCCTGCGGCAGCGTCATGGACACGCGCACGATGTAGGGCGACTTCTCGGTGACCGAGGAGGTGGCCGCGTTCATCACGATCATCGGCACCTTGCCCTGGGTGGCCAGCGGCGCGGCGGAGAAGGCGTTGGGCGTGAGATCAAAGCCCGCGAGGATGTCCACCTTGTCGTTGACCAGCAACTCCTGCGCCACGCGCTTGGCCACCTGAGGCGCCATGCCGGTATCGTCCTTGACGATGAGTTTCACCTTGCGCCCGGCGACCGTGTCGCCATGCTCGGCCATGTACACGTCTATGCCGTGCTTGATCTGCTTGCCGTAGTCGGCAAACGGGCCGGATACCGACAGCACCAGGCCTATGGTGAGGTCCTTGGCCTGCACCAGGCCGGCCGTGGCCAGCGCAGTCGCCACCAGCGTGGCCTTGAGAACGGTCTTTGCAAATCGCATGGAAGTCTCCTGGGGTGAAAAAACAAGGGGTCAGTCCGCCAGCTGGCGCTCAAGATCGTGCAGCACCCGGTAGCAGGCAAACACGCTCTGCACACTGGCATTGGGTTCGCGCCCTTCGCGGATGGCGGCGAAGAATTCACGGTCCTGCAGTTCGATGCCGTTCATCGACACCGCTACCTGGCTGACGTCGATTTTCTCTTCCTTGCCATTGAACAAGTCGTCGTAGCGCGCGATGTAGGTGCCGGTGTCGCCAATGTAGCGAAAGAACGTGCCCAGCGGCCCGTCGTTGTTGAAGCTCAAGCTGAGCGTGCAGATGGCGCCGTTGGCTGCCTTGAGCTGGATGCTCATGTCCATCGCAATGCCCAGCTGCGGATGGATGGGGCCCTGCACGGCGTTGGCCTTCACGATCGGGCGGCCCGCCTGCCAGGCGAACAGGTCCACGGTATGCGCGGCGTGGTGCCACAGCAGATGGTCGGTCCAGGAACGCGGCTGGCCCAGCGCATTCATGTTGGTGCGGCGAAAGAAATAGGTCTGCACATCCATCTGCTGGATATGAAACTCGCCCGCCGTGATCTTGTGGTGCACCCACTGGTGGCTGGGGTTGAAGCGGCGCGTGTGGCCGACCATCGCCACCTTGCCCGCCTGCTGCTGCGCATCGACCACCTTCTGGCCGTCGGCCAGCTTGTCGCACAGCGGAATTTCCACTTGCACATGCTTGCCCGCCTGCAGGCACTGGATGGCCTGCGCGGCGTGCATCTGCGTGGGCGTGCAGAGAATCACGGCATCCACCTCGGGCAGCGCCAGGCTTTCGGCCAGATCGGTGGTGACATGCGCGATGCCGTACTTGGCGGCCACCTCGCGGGTCTTGTCCAGATCGCGGCTGACCAGCGAGACCACCTGCACGCCATCGATGTTCCTGATGCCGTCCAGGTGCTTGATGCCAAAGGCCCCGGCGCCCGCCAGCGCCACTTTGATGGTTGAACTCATGACTCTTCCTTTGATAGCTGCTTGCACTGATGCATCAAGCGTTCAAGCCTGATTTTGCAATATAAGATGGCCCACGGCGGTATTGGACGCCGGCACATGGTAAAAGCGGTGCAGCACCTTGGGCAGCGGCTTGGCGCAATCCACATCCGCCATCGCGCCACGCGCGATCAGCCACATCACCAACTCTATGCCTTCGCTGCCGGCTTCGCGCACGTATTCGATGTGCGGGATTTCCGAAAGGCCCACGGGGTTCTCGGTCAAGAGATCCAGAAAGCGGTTGTCCCAGGCCTTGTTGATGAGCCCGGCGCGCGCGCCCTGCAGCTGGTGGCTCATGCCGCCGGTGCCCCAGATCTGCACGTTCAGATCGCCGTCGTAGCTCTCGATCGCCTTGCGGATCGCGCGGCCCAGGTTCAGGCAGCGCTGGCCCGAGGGCACGGGGTACTGCACCACGTTCACCGCCAGCGGAATCACCGGGCAGGGCCAGGCGTCCTTCTTCGGGTCCTTCTCGCCGCACATCAGCGACAGCGGCACCGTGAGGCCGTGGTCCACATCCATCCTGTTGATGATGGTGAGGTCAAAGTCCTGCTGGATCACGCTCTGCGCGATGTGGCTGGCAAGCTCCGGATGGCCGATCACCTTGGGCACCGGGCGCGGACCCCAGCCTTCGTCGGCCACCTGGTACTCGGCGGCGGTGCCCAGGGCGAAGGTCGGAATCATGTCCAGGCTGAAGGCCGTGGCGTGGTCGTTGTAGACCAGCAGAATCACGTCCGGTGTATTTTCCCTGAGCCACTGGCGCGAGAAGTCGTAACCGGCGAACAGCGGCTGCCAATAGGGCTCGTGCGTCTTGCCCAGGTCCATGGCCGCGCCTATGGCCGGCACATGCGAGGTGTAGACGGATGCGGTGATGCGTGCCATGTCAGTGTCCTTTCGCCGCGTGGCCCTGGGGCTGGTGCTGCGGCTGTGCGTCGCCGTCTTCACCCAGGTAACGGTTGCCTTCGGCCGAGCGGCCGCCCGCGACCATCATGGCGCGGTATTCGTCCTCGGTCATGCCGGTCATCGAGCCCGCCATCTGCTGGAAGCTCAGGCCATCGGTCGCGCCAATGCGCGCGAGAAAGTAGATGTTGCCCCCGGTGCGCATGCACCAGTTCAGATCGCGCGCGAGCACGGCCTTCTTCTGTTCCTCGGTCATGGCCCATTCGTCGAGGTAGGCGCGCTCGTTGGCCTTGAAGCGCTGGCGGTTTTCGGGCTTCATCAGCGAGACGCAGAACTGGTTGAGCCAGTAGCCTCTGCGTGATTGCTCGGCATCGAAAATGATCGTGCCGGGCACGTCAAGGTAGGGTTTATCCAGAGCCATTGCAAACTCCTTGTTGAGCGTGAGGCGTGAGGCGTGAGGCGTGAAGGTTGGTATTCGCTGAACGCCGAACACTCAACGCTCAACCTCTTCGTCCGGCCAGTACAGGCGCATCGGGTTGTCCACCAGAAGCTTTTGCCGCAGCTCGGCGGTCGGTGCGATGTGCGGGATGAAATCCACCAGCAGGCCGTCGTCGGGCATGTGGTTCTTGAGATTGGGGTGCGGCCAGTCGGTGCCCCAGAGCACGCGATCGGGGAATGCCTCGACCACGCGGCGCGCGAAGGGGATCACGTCGCGATACGCATTGCGCTCACCCTGCAGCGCCGGCGGCCCGCTGACCGAGAGGCGTTCGGGGCAGGAGACCTTGCTCCAGACATTGCCGTGCTCGCGCATGAACTGCAGGAACAGGCCGAATTCATCGCTGTCCACGCCCTTCTTCACATCCGGTCGGCCCATGTGATCGACCACCACGGTGGTGGGCAGGCGGGTGAAGAAGTCCCACAGCTCGGGCAGATCGACCGCCTCGAAGTAAATCACCACATGCCAGCCCAGCGGCTGGATGCGCGCGGCGATTTCCATCAGCGCGTCCTTGGGCGTGAAATCCACCAGGCGCTTGACGAAGTTGAAGCGCACGCCGCGCACGCCGGCGGCGTGCAAGTGCCGCAGCTCCTCGTCCGTGATGCCGCGCTTGACCGTGGCGACGCCGCGCGCCTTGCCATGCGCGGCCTGCAAGGCATCCACCAGCGCGCGGTTGTCCGCGCCGTGGCAGGTGGCCTGCACGATGACGTTGCGCGCAAAACCCAGGTGGTCGCGCAGCGCGAAGAGCTGCGCCTTGCTCGCGTCGCACGGCGTGTACTTGCGCTCGGGCGCATAGGGAAATTCGTCGCCGGGGCCAAACACATGGCAGTGCGCGTCCACGCTGCCCGCGGGCAGCTTGAATTGCGGTTGGCTCGGGTTGGCGTACCAATCGAGCCAGCCCGGGGTTTTTTCAAAGGCACTCATGCGGAAGATTCCTTGAGGTGGGAAAGCAGCCGGTCGGCCTCGGTGCGCCAGTCGCTGCCGCGGGCAAAACCAGGCGTGCCGCGCTCGCCGAAAACACCGTCGTCCGCCAGATTCGCCATCCACGCCTGGCGTTCGGCAGCGCCCTGGGCGATCCAGGAGGGCATGCCGACATCGCGCACGGTACGGGCCGATTCAAACATCTCCTCGCTGCGCCGTCGGCCATGCTCGATCACGCGCTGGAAGAAATACGCGCCCTGTCTTTCCCAGTCCATGCCGGGAAAGGTTTCCGCCAGCGAGGCCAGCACGGCGTCTTCCACGCCATAGTGGCGCGCGGCGGTGAAGCTCTCGATGACCATGGCCTCCAGCCCCTTGATCATCACGCTGCGGCACATCTTGGTGGCCGATGCCACGCCGAGTTTTTCGCTCGCCACCTTGGCCGCGAAACCCAGCGGATTGATTTTTTCAGCCAGCTCCGCCGCATGCGCGCCACCCAGCAGCAGCGGCACCTTGATGCGGTAGGGCGGCACGCTGGTCATCACCGCGCCTTCGACGTAGCGCGCGCCTGCGGCGTCGATCAGCGCCGCCGCCTGCTGCTTGGCACCGGGCGATGCGGAGTTGAAATCCAGATAGAACGCCCCGCCGCGCATGGCAGGCGCGCAAGCCTGCGCCACCGCCAGCGTCTGGCTGGCCGTGACGGCGCTGATGACGAAGTCCGCCCTGTCCGCCAGTTGCGCATGTCCGTCTGCCAGCGCCACGCCGTGCTGATGGGCGTGCGCGCGCAGCGGCGCTGCGTCAGCACCGCCGAGCTTCACGTCATACGCCGCGACCGCCACGCCCCGCGCGCGCAGGTCTTCGGCCAGGATGCGCCCGACCTCGCCGTAGCCGACGAGGCCCATGCTCCATTCACGCGCTGACGCAGGCACAGTCATCGCAGCGCGCTTCAATCAATGTAGCGCAGCCCGGCCTTGGCCAGGCCTTCGCGCATCTTGTAGTAGTCCAGCCCGAGCACGCCGCCGGCGAAGATTTCACGCTTGCCGGTTTCGTTGTCCTCGCGCTTCTTCGCGGCCGCGAGCGTCGCCTCGGCCTTCTCGCGCGGCACGCAGACGATGCCGTCGTCGTCGGCCACGATCACGTCGCCCGGGCGCACCCACATGCCGGCGCAGACCACCGGAATGTTGACCGAGCCGAGCGTCGCCTTGATGCAGCCCTTGCTGCTGATGGCCTTGCTCCACACCGGAAAACCCATCTCGTGCAGCGTGCGCACGTCGCGCACACCGGCGTCGATGATGAGGGCGCGCGCGCCCTGCGCCTGGAAGCTGGTGGCCAACAGGTCGCCGAAGTAGCCATCGGTGCATTCGCTGGTCACCGTCGCCACCACGATGTCGCCGGGCCGGATCTGCTCGGCCGCCACGTGCAGCATCCAGTTGTCGCCAGGCTGCAGCAGTACGGTGACCGCCGTGCCCGAGACCCGCGCATCGGGGTAAATGGGCCGCATGTAGGGCTTGAGCAGGCCCACCTTGCCCATCGCCTCATGCACCGTGGCGGCGCCGTAATGCGCCAGCGCGTCGGTGGTGGCGCGGTCGGCGCGTTCGATATTGCGGTAGACGACTCCGAGTTCGTACATTGCTTGCTCCGATCAATTTCCTGAATCAATAGCTATCAGCGCTTGCTGGATAAGGGCTCGATGCCAATTTCATGCATAAACCCTGCTACAGCCCGCGCGCCTTGAGCCGCGCATCCAGCCGCGTGAACACCCTTCGCGCGTTGCCCTCATAGACCTGGTGCTTCTCCTCGGCGCTGAGGTTCTTCGTCGCCTCGACGTAGCGCTTGGTGTCGTCGTAGTAATGGCCTGTCTGCGGGTCGATGCCGCGCACCGCGCCTATCATTTCGCTGGCGAACAGGATGTTCTTGACCGGAATCACCTCGGTCAGCAGGTTGATGCCCGGCTGGTGGTAGACGCAGGTGTCGAAGTAGATGTTCTTCAGCAGGTGCTCGTCCAGCAGCGGCTTCTTCAGCTCCTGCGCCAGACCGCGGTAGCGGCCCCAGTGGTAGGGCGCGGCGCCGCCGCCGTGCGGGATCAGGAACTTGAGCGTCGGGAAATCCTTGAACAGATCGCCCTGGATCAGTTGCATCACGGCCGTGGTGTCGGCGTTGATGTAGTGCGCGCCGGTGGTGTGAAAGCAGGCGTTGCAACTGGTGCTCACGTGGATCATCGCCGGCAGGTCATGTTCCACCATCTTCTCGTAGATCGGGTACCAGGCGCGGTCGGTCAGCGGCGGGCTGGTCCAGTGGCCGCCCGAGGGATCAGGATTCAGGTTGATGCCGACGGCGCCGTACTCTTTCACGCACTTTTCCAGCTCGGGAATGCAGGTCGCCGGATCGACGCCGGGCGACTGCGGCAGCATCGCCACCGGCACGAAATGATCGGGATAGAGCTCGCTCACACGGTGGCAGAGCTCATTGCAGATCGCCGCCCAGGTGCTCGACGTCTCGAAATTGCCGATATGGTGCGCCATGAAGCTGGCGCGCGGGCTGAACAGCGTGAGGTCCGAGCCGCGATCCGTCATCAGGCGCAACTGGTTTTTCTCGATGCTCTCGCGAATGTCGTCGTCGCTGATCTTCAGCTCCGAGACCCTGGGCTGCAGGCTGGCGTCTTGCAGCGCCGCAATCTGGCGGTTGCGCCACTCGCCCAGCGCCGCGGGTGCGGTGGTGTAGTGGCCGTGAACGTCAATGATCATGAGTCAATCCTTGTTGAAGGTATGCGCGCTCACAGCGGCTGCATGCCGTGGCGCTGCTTGGTCGGAGCAGCGGCCGGGCCGGCGAGAAAGGCCAGGAATGGCCGCCCGGCTTCCCGGTCCTGGCATGCGCAGGCGATGGCACTGGAGAAAACGGTATCGATGGCAACGGCCGCCGGCAGTTCGCCGACCACGGTGATGCCCGGCACATGCAGCAACTCGCTGAGCTGCTGAAAGCCGAGGGCGGCTTCACCCCGGGCGACCAGCTGCCCCACGGGCACGCCGGGACGGGCCTGCACCAGCCGGGACCCGAGCTGCCCGGCGATGCCCCAGCGCTCGAACAAGCGCATCAGGGCCGTGCCGCTGGGGCCGGTGGAATAACCAATGCTGGAGGCGGCGAGCACGGCGGCCCTCAAGGCCTCTTCGGTGCGGATATCCGGCAAGGCTGCGTCGGCACGCACCGCGACGGCGGTACTGGAGCGCACCCAATCGACCTTGCTGCCCGCCACGGCGTGGCCGCCGGCGATCAGCTTGTCGATCGCATCGCTGGCCAGCAGCACCAGGTCCAGCGCCTCACCGGCCTGCACGCGTTTCGCCGCATCCACGCCGCCGACGGATTCCACAGCCACGGGGCGCCCGCCCTGCTGCTGCCAGAGCTGCGCCAGATCGCCCAGCACGGCGCGCGTGGCCATGGAGGAGATGGCGTGCAGGGGTGGCTGGGTCGGGCTGTTCATGGCGAGGTGGGGCAATCCACGGGGGTCCAAGCATTGTGGGCAAGGGAATTCATGCAAACAAGCCCATATCGCCACTATCAGTTAGAACAAAATGGCATAGCTCAGCGTACGATAGGCGTATTGGATGCGAGCTGCAATGGACTTCAAGCAACTGCAATACTTCGTGCGCGTGGCCGAACTGGGCAGCTTTACGCGCGCGGCGCAGGCGCTGGACATTGCCCAGCCGGCGCTCAGCCGCCAGGTGCGCCAATTGGAACTGGAGCTGCACCAGCACCTGCTGCAGCGCAACGGCCGCGGGGTGACGCTGACCGAAGCCGGCCAGATGCTGCTGGAACATGGCCACACCATCCTGCAGCAGATGGCGCGCGCGCAGGAAGACCTGGGCCATGCGCGCGGCGCGCTCACCGGGCGCGTGGCCGTCGGCCTGCCGCCCAGCCTGGCGCGGCGCCTGACGCTGCCGCTGATAGCCGCGTTCCGCCACGAGCTGCCGCAGGCGCGGCTGGAAATCGTCGAGGCGTTTTCCACCACCATCGCCGAATGGCTGGGCAGCGCGCGCATGGATCTGGGCCTGGTCTACTCGCCCGCCAGGCACGCGCAGATCGAGATCGAACCCGTGCTGCAGGAGCGCCTGAACCTCGTCGGACCCGAAGGCAGCCTGCCCACCGCAGGCGGCGTGGCCTTTGCCGAGCTGTGGCGCTATCCGCTGGTGATGCCGCAGCGCACGCAGATTTTCCGCAAGCTGATGGAGGCGCAGGCGGCACTTTCACAGATCAAGCTGGATGTGGTGTGGGAGGTCTCCAGCGTGCCCGTGATCCTTGACCTGGTACGCACCGGCCACGGCTTTGCCGCACTGACCGACAGCGCCCTGTACGGCCAGGGCACGGCCGATGGACTGGTCCAGGCGCCCATCCACAGCCCGCACATCGTCAGCACCCTGTGCGTGGTGCAACCCGCGCGTCAGCGCGCGACGGCACTGGTGCAGCACACGGCCGAGCTGCTGCAACGGCTGAGCCTGCGGGTGTGCGCTGTGGAAAGCGGACAGTGAATCCCGATGGCAAATATAGGCACCGAATAACCTGCGGCCGATGTTATGGCGCACGCTTGAGCACACCAGGAAAGCGCTCGGTGATATACCGTTCCGTCGCAGTCTCCCCCTCTGGCAAATTTTCGTGCAGCCTGCGCAACAAGCCTAGCAGTACCTCGTGCTCATCGTCCGTAAGCACCGAAAGAAAAACGCGTTCACGCTCCAAGGCGACATGGCGGATTTGCCCATGCAGCAGTTGTCCCTTTTCGGTCAGCCGGGCCAGACGCAACCGCCCATCCGCCGGATCCAGCGCAAATTCGATCAGACCACGCTCGGCCATGCTCTTGAAGCAGCGACTGACGGACGCCTTGTCCATGCCGATCACCTTGGTCACGCGCTGCGCGGAGACCTCGCCCTCTGCCGCAATCAGCACCAGGCACCGCCATATTTCGATGCCGATGTCGAAAGCACGCAAATAGTGATAGGACGCGCCACGGGAGAGCTTGGCGGCAATCCAGGTGAAAAACGCCGGTGCATAGCGATTGAGGTCAATGCTCACGTTCGCCTCTTCTGCCGGGGTTTCGATGATTTTTTTCCGTCGTGTTGCCATCCCGCCATTGTAGAAAACCCCTCAGGCGGCAGGCGTCACCATGGTTCGCAGAGCCACCTGCGGATTGCACGCCTGCTCGGGCGCGGGTGAGAGCTTCAGCTCCAGCAGTTTGCGGGCGGCCATATGGTCTGCAGGCGCATTCACCGACTCCACGCAACGCAATTGCCCTTGCGCGTAGTGCAAGAGTGAAAAACTGGTTTCATCCTTTCCTGGCCTGCGGTAACAGCTAGCATTTTTTGGCAACAGCCCTGCCATCTGAATCCGCAGGCTGGCTTGCTCGGTCCAAAACCACGGAACAGCCTCGTAGTGGTGCGGCTCTCCCATGATGGTTGCTGCGGCCACCTTCGCCTGATCGTTGGCGTTCTGTACCGACTCAAGTCGGATCGCACCGGAACCCATGACGCCCGGAAAAAGAGCGCAGTCGCCAATCGCCAGAATCGCTGGATCAGAGGTGCGCATGCCGGCATCGACCACCACGCCATTACCGCAATCGAGTCCGGCCTGCTCGGCCAGTGACGTTTCCGGCGCGGCGCCAATGCCCAGCAGCAAACTATCCACAGGCGTACGAACGCCATCAACGGTCAGCGCGCTCAAACGGTTGCTCGCCACTTCGAAATCACCCACGGAAACGCCGAGCCGAATGTCCATGCCGCTGTTGCGGTGTGTCTGAAGCACGTGGTTCGAAAGTTCAGCGGACGCCGAACGCATCAAGAGCCGCGGCGCTGCTTCCAGCACCTGCACCTTCTTTCCCAGGGCCTGCGCCGTCGCAGCCAGTTCCAGCCCGATGAACCCGCCGCCCAACACCGTGAGCTGCTGCATGGCAGGCCATAGTGCACGCAAACGCTGGGCATCCGCCGCATCCCGCAACACATGCACGTTGTCCAATGACGGGGACAGGTGCGGCAAATGCCGCGCCCGGGTGCCGGTGGCCAACACCAGCCAGCGGTAGCGCAAGTGCGCGCCTGAGCGCAAGGTGACACTGCGCCCGGCGCGGTCGATCGCGGTCGCCGCATCGCCTTGGTGCACGCGTATGCCCTGCTGTGCGTACCACGCTTCACCGCGGTGCAATTGCGGCGTTTCGTCCGGATTCTTGACGTAGCTTTTCGACAGCGGCGGGCGCTGGTAGGGCAGAACCGCCTCTTCACACACAAGGTCAATCCGCCCCCCCACGCCAGCTGCAGCCAGGCTCGCGCACAGTTGCGCTGCCGCATGGCCTCCGCCCACGATGACGATGGAGTCCTCGCTGTTCATGGCTGCCTCATTGCTGGGTTTCCGGCAAGGACAACACGATGCCATCGAGCGCGGCATCGATCTTGATCTGGCACGACAGCCGGCTGGTCGCGCGCCGCTCGGACGCGGTGCATTCCAGCATTTCCAGTTCGTTGGCCAGCGGTGCAGGCAGTTTGTCTGCCCAGGCCTCGTCCACATAGACATGGCAGGTGGCACACATGGCCGAGCCGCCGCATTCGGCAACGATACCGTTCAAGCCGGCGGCCATGGCTGTCGCCATCGCGCTGTCGCCGTCTTTGGCTTGCAGCGTGGTGGTTTCGCCCGTGGGGGATATGAAATGAATGGCAGACATGAAATTCTCCGAAATGCGTGCGCTTCAGGCCGGAATCAGGCGCACCGGCAAGGTGTCGAACGCGCGCAAGGTGTTGTTCAGGCGCCGGGTATGGGGGCCGGCAAATTCAATGCCTTTCACGCGCTTGGCCAGGGCCGTCAGGATCAGCTCGCCTTCGAGCCGCGCGATGGCCTGCCCCACACAGCCGTGCAGGCCCGAGCCAAACGCCATATGGCCACTGGGCCTGCGCCCGATGTCGTAGGTATCGGCATCGGGCCACTTGTCCGGATCGCGGTTGGCGGATGCCAGCATGCACAGCACCTTGGTTTGCGCCGCGATCGGAACACCCGCGATCTCGCAATCCCTGTTGGCGGTGCGAAAGAAGGTCTGCACGGTGGATTCCCAGCGCAATGCTTCTTCAAAAGCGGGGCGGGCCAGCGACGGATCAGAATGCAGCCTGGCGTATTCCTGCGGGTGATGCCCCAGCGCATAGATCGCGTTGCCCAGACTGTTGATGGTCGTGTCCAGCCCGGCGGAGAGCAGTGAGCGCACCAGCATGGGCGCCTGCTCCATCGAGATTTCACCTGCCTCGGCGGCTTGCCAGATCAGATCGCCGAAGCCACCGGGGCGTAGTTTCGATCGGTCGCACTGATCCATGATCCATTGCGTCACCGGCACCACACGCTCCACCGACTTGGTGAAAACTTCGTTTTGTGGCCCCATCGAGTTGAAAACCATGTCTCCATAGAGCAAGAGGTTTTCACGGCCTTCCTCCTGGATGCCAATCGAATCTGCGAATACTTTCAACGGGAATGGGTTGGCCACCACCGCCATCCAGTCGATCGAGCCGTTGGCCGCATTGAGCTCCAGCGCCTTGTCCAGCAGCCGCTCGGCTTCCTGTGCAAAGCTGGCGCGAATCTGCATCACCGTCTTGGGGCTCATGATGCGCGACAGGACGGCGCGCGTTGCAGTGTGCAGCGGCGCGTCGGCCTCCAGAATCAGGCTCCTGGGGCGAAAGGGCTTTTCGATATTGAAGTTGGCCAGTCCCACGCCAGCGCCGGAAATGAAGGTCTGCGCATCATTGAAGACCGCATGGGTCTCCTGGTGGCGTGCGCAGGCCACCACCGTCGGGTAGTCCTTCAAACGCACCACCGGGCCGGCAGAGCGCATCAGCGCATGCATCGGGTAGGGGTCGGTCAAATTTTCGGCAGAGTAGGGATCGACGTCGAGGACGGGAATGCCGCTGTTCTCGTTCATGGTGCTTCCTTTCAATATCAAGAGTGAGAAACGCCCACCAGGCGCCCCAAGGCGTCGGCGTCCTGCTGCAATGCCTGCGCAGGGCCGTCATGCACAACCCTGCCGCGTGAGAGCACCACGGCACGGTCTGTCTGTTGCAGGGCTTCGCGGACCTGCTGCTCGACGATCACCAAGGTCAAGTCACGTTCGGTGACCATGCGGCTGAAAGCACGCAGCAACTCCAGCCGGATCAGCGGCGCCAGCCCTTCCAGCGGCTCATCCAGCATCAACAATCGCGGCTGCCCCAGCAGCGCGCGTGCAACCGCCACCATCTGCTGCTCGCCACCGCTGAGTTGGGCGCCGCCGTTATAGCGACGCTCGGCCAGGCGGGGAAACAAGTCATAGGCCTCGGACAAGGCGGCGCGGCTGCGGTGCTTGAGGCCGGCCAACAGGTTTTCCTCGACGGTGAGCGAGGGGAACACATCCCGCGTCTGCGGCACCAGGCCCAGCCCACGCATCGCACGCTGGTGCGTTGTAAGCCCCGACAAGTCCTCTCCGTCAAAGCGGATGCAGCCGCCTTGCAACTGCGCCAAGCCCATCACGGTCGCCAGCGTCGTCGTCTTGCCGACCCCGTTGCGTCCGATCAAGGCCAGTTTTTCGCCCTGATCGATGGACAGGCTCAAGCCGTCGAGCACCGTGACCGGACCATAGCCGGCAGTCACATCCATGAGTTCCAACAAAGGCGTAGCCATGGTCAATTCCCGAGATAAGCGCCACGCACGACGGGATCGGCCTGGATTTCGGCCGGCGTGCCCGTGGCAATCACCGCGCCCTCGGCCAGCACCACAATGCGCTTTGCCAAGCGAAACACCAGTTCCATGTCGTGCTCGATGATCAGCACCGCCAGCTCCTGCGGCAGTGCATCGAGCGCCGCCAGCAAACGCGCGCCTTCGCCCTGCGGCACACCGGCCATGGGCTCGTCAAGCAGCAGCACCTTGGGCTTGAGCGCCATGGCCAGGGCCAGTTCAACCAGGCGCCGCTCGCCATACGCCAGTCGCTGTGTCGGCCAGGCAGCGCGCTCGCCCAGACCCAGAGCATCGAGCACGCCTTGCGCCTCCTGGGCCAGCAAGGGATAGTCATCGATGGAGCGCCAGAAGCGGCCCGTCAAATGGGCGCGCTCGAACAAGGCCAGCTCCACCTGGCGGCGAACCGCCAGATGCGGCGCCAAAGTGGTGATCTGAAAGGTGCGTACCAGGCCGCGACGCACACGCTCGGCCTGGCTGAGCGCCGTAACATCGTGCGACAGCAGGTGCACCGATCCACCGCTGGGCGCCACCGTGCCGCTGATCTGGTTAACCAGAGTGGTCTTGCCCGCGCCATTGGGACCGATCAACGCCACGCGGTCTCCGCGCTGCAACTGCAGCGACACATCGCGCGTCACATGCAGGCCGCCGTAATGTTTGTCCAGGTGGCGGACTTCAAGTACGCCGGCTGTCACGCGGCTCTCCCTGAGCGCAAGCGCGCAAGCAGTCCACCCCATTTGTGCGGCGGCAGGATGACGACCAGCATCAACGCCGTACCGATCACGAAGAGCCAGTGGTACGGATTGATCGAGGCTGCGGTGTGGTGCAACAGTGTGAAGATCACCGCCCCGATCACGGCTCCGTTGAGCGTGCCGGTTCCGCCCAGAATCAGCATTACCAGGATTTCGGCGGACAGCGCAAACGACAGGCTGTCCAGCGCCACGATGCCATTGGTTTGGGCCGAGAGTGCGCCCGCCACGCCAGCAAGTGCGCCAGCGAACACGTACATGCCCAACAAACGCTTGAAGACGGGAGTGCCAAGCGCCGCCATGCGTGCACGGTTTTCATGAATGCCACGCACTGCCAGACCAAAAGGTGATTGCAAGACGCGCTTGGCCAGCCAGTAGCCAATCCCCAGGACGGCAATCACATACAGCGATCCGACGCGGCCATCCAGATCGAACTCGAAATGCCCAAGCAAGGGGTTCATGGTGTAGCTGTTCAGGCCGTCGTCACCGCCCGTCCAGGCGCGTGCCTTCTGGGCCAGATTGGCCGTGATCTGCACCACCGCCACGGTCAGCATGAGGAAAGTGAAGCCCTGGTAGCGTAAAAGGAACAGCCCGGTGATCAGTGCAAACACGGCGCCGACGACCAAAGCCACACCCAGACCGAGCAAAGGATCTCCGGACACTCGGCTGGCGAAGATGCCCGCCGCGTACGCACCGACGCCAAACAAGGCGCCATGCCCAAGTGTGGCCAGGCCGGCGATGCCAACTACCAGATCCAAGGAAATCACCAGCAGCGCCATGATGACGATGTGGCTCAAAAGGCCCAATTGGTCCGGCAACCACCACCGCGCAAGCAATGCCAGGAGCACGGTGATCAACGGCGCCCGCCAGGCAGGGGCAAGTGCCAAGGCATCTGCGGATGAAGCTGAAAGCAAGCGCATGGTCATCCCCGTTTGAACAGGCCGTTCGGACGCCAGACCAGAAAGATCGCCATGGCCACGAAGAACGCCACCGAACCCCAGCCTTCCGTAAAGTAATTGGTCGCGGTCTCCAAGGTACCCAGCAGCAGGGCGGCCGCCAGCGCCCCCAGCAGGCTGCCCATGCCGCCCACGGCCACCACCACCAATACGAGCACAAGGTATTTGAGCGGGTAGTAGGGCTCCAGTGGCATGAGTTCTGCGCCCAGGACGCCGCCGAGTGCCGCCAGCGCCGCGCCGAACGCGAACGTGGCACACTGCACCAACCGAATCGGAATACCCAGTGTGGCTGCCGTACCGGGGTGGTCTACGGCGGCACGCAGCCAGACGCCAAAACGCGTCTTGCCCATAGCCTGGGCTGACAGCAATGCCACTCCGATCCCCACTACCACCACGACAATGCGTTGCACGGGGATGACGCGAAATCCCAGATCGACAGAGGCCGTCAATGCGGCGGGCAGTCCGATCAATTGCACCTGTGGGCCGGCAAGCGCATTGATGGCGGCGATCAATACGTAGGTCAGACCAAATGTGAAGAGCACCTGATCAAGCTCTGGTCGCCGATACAAATGCCGCAGGACCAACGCCTCGAGAATGGCACCGACAACGGCTGTCACCAGCAATGCCATCAGCAAGGCCGGCAAAAAAGGCCACCCCCATTCGCGGATCAGCATGGCCGTGGTGTAGCCGCCTATCATCGCAAACGCCCCATGCGCCAGATTGATGAATCGCATCAAACCGAGCGTGATCGACATGCCTACGGCAATGATGAAAAGCACCATGCCGTAGCTCACGCCGTCAATCAGGATATTGGCAAGTGATTGCATTGCGTCTACGCCCAGACTGGCTGTTTGAATACCGGCTTACTTGCCCAGTCCGTGGTCACCCTGATCGCCAAAGTCTGCGATTTCCTTGTTGACGAGGACGCCACCGATGCGCTCCACTTCGCGCAGATAAACATGCTGAGTGATGTGCCGCGTGTCCGGGTCGATATGCACCGGCCCGCGCGGGCTTTCCCATTTCAGTGCCCTGGCGGCAGCCATGGCCTTCTCACCATCCTTCTTCCCATCGGTGGCCGCGATCATTTTTTCGATCACGTGCATCCCATCCCACGCTCCGACGGAGGCGTAGTTCGCAACAGCGTTCTTGTCCTGCTTTGCCAGCGCCGCAATGAATTTGCGGTTGGCGTCGGAGTCATGTGCGGCCGAGTAGTGGAAGGCCGTCTTCAGTCCCAGCGCGGCGTCGCCGAACTTCTGCAGATCGAACTCGTCCATCTCAGCCGTGCCAAGAAACTGCACACCCGCCTTGGCCAGTCCGTTTTCGTTGTAGCTCTTGACGAAGCCAAGGTTGGGTGGGCCACCCGGCAGGAAGGTGTACACCGCCTGAGCGCCGCTGGCCTTGATGCGTTGGATAAATGGCGCGAAATCGTTGGTCGCCATCGGCATGCGGATCGATTCGACCACCGTGCCGCCGCTCTTTGTGAATTCCGCCTTCCATGCAGTCTCTGCATCGATGCCGGGACCGTAGTCCATGACCGCCGTAGCGACCTTGGTGATGCCGTTCTTTGCAGTCCATTGCGCCAGCGGCACAGTAACCTGCCACAAGGTATAACTGGTTCGCAGGAAATAGGGGCTCTTCTCAGTGATCGACGAAGTTGCCGCGTTAAAGATCACCATAGGTGTCTTGGACTGCGTGATGAGCGGGGCGATCGCCATCGCGTTGGGCGTAAAGACCACGCCGCCAAGGTAGTCCACCTTGTCCCTGACCAGAAGCTCCTGTGCCAGCGTTTTGGTTTGGCCTGGATTCGGACCACCGGTATCCCGATAGATCAGCTCGACATCCTTGCCGGCGAGCTTTCCACCCTGGCTTGCAAGATAGGCTTGCGCGCCCGCCTTGAACAGCACGCCATAGTGTGCAAACGGGCCCGAGAACGGCCCCAGGATGCCAATCTTGACCACATCTGCCGTGGCAACACCACCAGCAAACGCCAAAACAGCAGCCACTGCGGCGGCACGCCGCCATTTCACCAAGCTCATGCAAGGTCTCCGTAGGATGAATAACAAGTCCCAAACCAGAGGGAACAAAGTCGCATTTGCGATTAGTAATTATTGGAACAAGTTGATTATTCAACCAGATGAGCTTCGTTGACAACTAGGGTTTTCCCGTGGTGCGATGGCGTGTGCCACGCGCAATGCAATCAACAGGCGCCGACATTTATCGGCAGGCGCCCTGGCTCACAACAACGGCCGCAGCACACGCGCCGCTTCCTGCAGCGGCGCAAGCAATTGCGCCACCAGTTGCCGCGGGTCCATCCGATTCGTGGCCGTGACCACGTTCAGCGCCGCCAGCACGCGCCCGCGCGCGTCGCGCAGCGGCACTGCGAGCGCCTGGATGCCGAGCTCATGCTCCTGCGCCGCGCAGCAATAGTCCTGCTGCCGCACCTGATCCAGCGTGGCGGCAAGGGCCGCCGCATCGCTGACGGTATGCGCCGTCAGGCGGCGCAGTTCCACGCTGGCAAGCCAGGCAGCGCGCTCGGCATCGGGCAGCGCCGCCAGCAGCACCCGCCCGGTGGAGGTCGCATGCACCGGCAGGCGCGAGCCCAGGTGCACACCGTGCGCCAGCAGCCGATCGCCGCGCTCGCGCACGGCGCTGCGCGCGACGATCACGACAAAGTCGCCATCGCGCACCGCGCAGGAAAACGACAGCCCGGTGCGCGCCGCCAGGCTGTGCAGTTCGGGCTGCACCACGCGCGGCAACCGCGCGCTGGCCATGTAGGCACCGGAAAACCCCAGCACCTTGGGGGCCAGCCAGTAATACGCGCCGTCGGTCTCCAGATAGCCCAGGTGCGCCAGCGTCAGCAGGTGGCGGCGCGCGGCAGCCCGCGTGAGGCCCGCGCGCTGCGCCGCCATGGTGGCGTTCAGGCGCTGGCGCTCGGTGTCAAAGCTCTCCAGCACCGCCAGCCCCTTGGCAAGGCCGGCAATCGTGTCGGCATGGGCGATCGGGGGGACTGAAGGCTCCGTCATTCTGCGCGATCATCAAAGTGTTTGCGCGATGATCGCACAACACCTGCACAAAGCATCTAGGCGTTCACAGCCCGGCTGGGTAATCTCGCCGGATTGCCCTTTCCCCTTACAGCACGCCATCGGAGACCCCGCCATGCCCACTACCCAACACATCCCCGTCGTCATCATCGGCGCCGGCCCCGCCGGACTGCTGCTCGGCCAGTTGCTCTACAAGGCCGGCATTGACAACATCATCCTGGAGCAGCGCAGCCCCGACTACGTGCTCAGCCGCATCCGGGCCGGCGTGCTGGAACAGGTTTCGATGGATCTGCTGCGCCAGGCGGGTGCGGCGAAGAACATGGATGCGCATGGCCTGCATCACCACGGCATCGAGCTGCTGTTCGGCGGCCAGCGCCACCGCATCGACCTGCACGGCCTGACGGGCGGCAAGTACGTCATGGTCTACGGCCAGACCGAGGTGACGCGCGACCTGATGGAGGTGCGCGCCGCCGAGGGCCTGACCACGGTGTATGAGGCCCTGCACGTGCAGCCGCGCGACTACGACAGCGGGCACCCGCGCGTGCGCTACGAAAAAGACGGCGAACTGCACGAAATCCACTGCGATTTCATCGCCGGCTGCGACGGTTTTCACGGCGCCAGCCGCGCCAGCATCGCGCCCGAGCGCATCCGCCACTTTGAAAAGGTCTATCCCTTCGGCTGGCTCGGGCTGATGAGCGACACGCCACCCGTCAGCGAAGAGCTGATCTACGCCAACAGCGAGCGCGGCTTTGCGCTGTGCAGCCAGCGCAGCCTCACGCGCAGCCGCTACTACCTGCAGGTGCCTTTAACCGACAAGGTGGAAAACTGGACCGACGAGGCCTTCTGGGATGAGCTCAAGCGCCGTCTGGACCCGGAGGCGCGCGAGCGCCTGATGACCGGCCCCTCGATCGAAAAGAGCATCGCGCCGCTGCGCAGCTACGTTGCCGAGCCGATGCGCTTCGGCCGCATGTTCCTCGCGGGCGACGCCGCGCACATCGTGCCGCCCACCGGCGCCAAGGGACTGAACCTGGCCGCTTCGGATGTCGGCTACCTCGCGCGTGCCTTCGTCGATTACTACCAGAACAAGAGCACGCACGGCATAGACCAGTATTCCGAGCAGTGCCTGCGCCGCGTCTGGAAGGCCGAGCGTTTCTCGTGGTGGATGACCACGCTGATGCACAGCTTCCCCGAAGAAGGCGCCTTCCACACCAAGGTGCAGGAGGCGGAGCTGGACTATGTGGTGAACTCCCGCGCCGCATCCACCAGCCTGGCGGAAAACTACGTCGGCCTGCCGATGCGGTAAGGCGCGGGCCGCCGCCTCCGGCGGAGCGCAGCCGCATGCGCTACGCTTGGCCAACCGCACACGCATTCTCGAATGCGGGCGATGCGCCGGTGACCGCACCATGGCGCACCATGCTCACCCAAAGGAGACGACGACCATGGACCAAAACCAGAACTCTTTTCACGCCGCGCGCGATCTGCTGCTGCGCCTGCACGGCGATCCGGAGACCGCCTGCGCGCAGTTTCGCTGGCCACGCCACCAGCATTTCAATTGGGCGCTGGACCATTTCGACGTGATGGCGCGCGGCAACACCGCGCCCGCGCTGTGGATCGTGGATGCCGATGGCAGCGAATACCGCACCAGTTTCGAGCAGTTGTCCCAGCGCTCCTCGCAGGTTGCCAATTTCCTGCGCGCGCAAGGCGTGCGGCGCGGCGAACGCGTGCTGCTGATGCTGGGCAATGAGCCGGCGCTCTGGGAAACCATGCTGGCGGCCATGAAGATAGGCGCGGTGATCATCCCCGCCACCTCGCTGCTGACCACCGATGATCTGCGCGATCGGCTTGAGCGCGGCCGCGTGCGCCATGTGGTCACCTCCGCGGCGATGGCGCCCAAGTTCGACCCTTTGCCCGGCGACTACGGCCGCATCTGCATCGGCGGCGCGCATCCCGGCTGGACGGATTACGCGCAGTCCGCCGCCGCCCCCGGCGGTTTCGAGCCCGATGCGCCAACGCCTGCCAGCGACCCGCTGCTGCTGTATTTCACCTCGGGCACCACCTCCAAGCCCAAGCTCGTGCTGCACACGCATGAGAGCTACCCCGTCGGGCACCTGAGCACCATGTACTGGCTCGGCCTGCGCCCGGGCGACATCCACCTGAACATCTCCTCCCCCGGCTGGGCCAAGCATGCCTGGAGCTGTTTGTTCGCACCGTGGAACGCCGGCACCTGCGTGTTCATCTACAACACGCCGCGCTTCACCGCGCCCGGCCTGCTGGAGACTCTTGCGCGCTGCGGCATCACCAGCCTGTGCGCGCCGCCCACGGTCTGGCGCCTGATGATCCAGGAAGACCTTGCCGTCTGGCGCAACCGCCTGCAGTTGCGATCGGTGGTCGGCGCCGGAGAGCCGCTGAACCCCGAAATCATCCAGCAGGTGGAGCAGGCCTGGGGCCTGCGCCTGCGCGACGGCTATGGCCAGACGGAGACCACGGCACAGGTCGGCAACGCGCCCGGCCTGCCGATCAAGCCCGGCTCCATGGGCAAACCGCTGCCCGGCTACCGCATCGTGCTGCTGGACAGCGACGGCCGCGAAGCCGACGAGGGCGAGGTGTGCATAGACATCCGCGAACGCCCCGTCGGTCTCATGGCCGGCTACGAGGACAGCGCCGAAAAAACCGCCGAAGTGATGCGCGACGGCTACTACCGCACCGGCGACACGGCCGCCCGCGATGCCGACGGCTACCTGACCTTCGTCGGCCGCGCGGACGACGTCTTCAAGGCGTCGGATTACCGCATCAGCCCCTTTGAACTGGAAAGCGCGCTGATAGAGCACGACGCCGTGATGGAGCTGGCCATCGTGCCGGGCCCCGATCCGCTGCGCCTGGCGGTTCCCAAGGCGTATGTGATGCTCGCCCCCGGCTACCAGGCCGGCGCAACCATGGCCAGGGAAATCCTGGCCTTCGCGCGGCGCCAGCTGGCTCCCTACAAGCGGGTGCGCCGCATCGAATTCGTCACCGAACTGCCCAAGACCATCTCCGGCAAGATCCGGCGCGTGCAGCTGCGAGCCCAGGAGGCCACGCGGTATGCCAGGGGCGAGCGCGGCGGGCAGGAATTCCGGGAAGAGGATTTCCCCGAATTGCGCCAGGACGCCTGAGCCGCGCCCTCCCCTCCCAGAGGCAACACAAAGCCCGCCGGGCGCGGTGCGCGGCGGGCTGCGCGCCGAGAGCGATCAGAGCGACTTCAGGTATTCGACCAGGTCGGTCTTCTGCGCCGCCGTCAGGCCCAGTTTCTTGCGGGTGTCGTACATGTCCACCACTTCGGCAAGGTTGTCGGCCGAGCCGTCATGGAAGAACTTCTCGCCCAGGCTGGCCCGGTAGCCAATGCCCGGGAGCGGCGAGGTGCGCCATTGCTGCGTGGCCGAGCGCTTCACATAGTCCTGGTCATTGGCGACGGACGTGCCCTCTGCCGGGTGCAGCTTGCCCTGGGTGGCATCGGTGAACGCCTCGCCAGCGTGGCAGCTGGCGCAGTTGGCCGCGCCGCTGAACACCGCCTGGCCGCGCGCCGCGGCGGCCGGGTCAAACGAGCCTGCGATCGCCTTGGGCGCCGGCAGCGAATACTGGTAGGCCTGCAATGCCGGCAGCACGCCGGTCACCCTGTCCGCAAGCTTGCCGCCATTGGTGTTGTCCACATCGTGGTAGCCGCCGAGCTTGCCCTGCAGCCGGCTGTCGGAGAAGGTGCCGATGCCGCCCATCTGCGTCACGCTGACGTAGCGGTTCCAGTACGCCACCGGGCCAGCTGGCTCATGCGCGGCATCGGCGTCGCCCGTGAAGATGGCCTTGGTCAGCGTGGCCAGGCCATAGGCCGGCGGGATGACCGTGGGGTTGCTAATCCCATCGAAATTCCAGCGCGGGTCGTATTTGCCCGGCCCCCAGGAATTGAGCTGCGCGCGCGCCGCCTTGTTGCTGTCGCCCGCCAGCGCCGGAGACAACGCGATGATGGCGCCGGGGTTGAGATCGCGATTGGCATGGCCGTCGAGGCGATGCCCCACCACACCCTTGAGCGCCGCACCGATCGGGCCGGGCAGGTCTTCCCTGGACACCGTCGAATGGCACAGCGCGCAGGTGATGCCCACGCGGTCCAGATGCTTCTTGCCTTGGGCGTCGGTGCTGACCTGCCCCCTGATGCCCACCACCGCATTGAGCTCCAGAAGAGCCAGGGTGGACTGCGGGTTGTCTAGTGGCACATCCCCGGCCAGGATCGCTCCCGCTACTGCAGCAGGCAAGGCATCCAGATCGACCTTCACCCCAACGCTAGCCGCCGTCAGAGGATCCACCGCCGCCTCGATCACCTGGTTCATCTTGAGCTGGTCGGTCCATTTGGCTTCGTCGCCAAAGGTGTCATTGCGAAACACATCCTGGCCCTGTCCCACAAGTTCCGGATGCAGGAACTGCGCCTGCGGCGGATCGGCGGGTGCCGGAGCCGGGGCGGGCGTATTGTCGCTGCCGCCGCCGAAGCAACCGCTCAGCCCCACCGTTACCGCAACCGCCGAAGCCAGCAGCGCAGCCGCAAAGGCCGGGCGCTTCGCCCCGCTGCGCACAGGCGCCGCGGATGGGGTTTCATTTGTCTCAAGCATCATCTCGCTCCTCATGGTTTTCAGACCCGACCCGCGCGGGTGGACCCATTCAGTCCACGAGGGGGAGGGGAGAACTTGCACATCGGGGAAACCCTTGCGCAGCCCAACCACGGGCGTGAGATCAACCAACGCAAAGTCCCGCTGCATTGGATGCGGGCAGCGCACGACGCGTTTCAGCCGACTGCGCATGCGGCCCGGTGAAGCCGCACGGCACAATCGGCGCATGCTGCATTACCACACCATCCCCGTCACGCCCTTCGCCCAGAATTGCTCGCTGCTCTGGTGCGACCAGACGATGCAGGCCGCCGTGATCGATCCGGGTGGCGATCTGGGCCACATCCTCGCCGCAGCGCACCAACGCCAGTTGCACCTGAGCGCCATCTGGCTCACGCATGCGCACATCGACCACGCAGGCGGCACGGGCGAACTGGCCGAACGGCTCAAACTGCCCATCATCGGCCCGCAGGAGGGCGATCAGTTCTGGATCGACGGCCTGCCGCAGCAAAGCGCGATGTTTGGTTTTCCGCCCGCCCAGGCATTCACGCCGACGCGCTGGCTGCACGACGGGGACACAGTCACCATCGGCAAGGAAACGCTCAACGTGCGCCACTGCCCCGGCCACACGCCGGGCCACGTGGTGTTTCACGCGCCGCAGATCCAGCGCTGCTTCGTCGGCGACGTGCTGTTCGCCGGCAGCATAGGCCGCACCGACTTTCCCCAGGGCAACCACCAGCAGCTGATCGACAGCATCACCCAGCGCCTCTGGCCCATGGGCGACGAGACGGTGTTCATTCCCGGCCATGGACCGGAAAGCACCTTCGGGCAGGAACGGCGCAGCAATCCGTTCGTGGGCGGTACATGATTCGAAGCAATCATTTCAATAGCTGTTCGCGCTTATGTGCTATTGGCTTTGGCCTTTTTTGATCAAATTTACGACGTTTCGGAAGCCGCCTTCCTTGCGTGTCCACCCTATACTGCGTCCCGCTCCGGGGTGCACGTAGTGGCGTGCTGAGACGGTGGCTCCAAGCCGCCGGAACCGCGAACTTGATCTGGTTAATACCAGCGTAAGAAGAGCTGCAGCGCAGAGGCTGCACGTGCCCCGTCTGGGCGCGTGCGCGTCGGCGCCGATTGCGGAGCATTCCATCCATCGCCTTTGAGGAATGCACGCCATGAACGCCCCCGACAGCTTCGCCACCCTGCTCGCTCGCACGCGCGAGTCCTTTCCCGCATCGACCAAGTCCTACCTCACCGGCAGCCGGCCCGACCTGCGCGTGCCGGTTCGCGACATCGCGCTCACCAATGGCGAGCAGGTCAGCGTCTACGACACCTCAGGCCCCTACACCGACCCCGCTGCTGTCATCGACGTGAAGCAGGGCCTGGCCAGCGTGCGCGGTGGCTGGATTGCCGAGCGTGGTGACACCCAGACCTACGAAGGCCGCAAGCCGCTGGCGCTGGACGATGGCAGCAAGAGCGAGGACGCCGCGCGCCTTAGCGCATTGCGCCTGGATGCCGCCGCGCTGCAGCGCCAACCGCGCCGCGCCAAGGCCGGGGTCAACGTCACGCAGATGCACTACGCGCGCAAAGGCATCATCACCCCCGAGATGGAATACGTGGCGCTGCGCGAGAACGGCAAGCGCGAATGGATGGCGCAGTACATGGCTGACGCCGCGCGTGAAAAGCGCCTGCTCGGCAACCCCATGGGCGCCATGATCCCGAAGATCATCACCCCCGAATTCGTGCGGGGCGAGGTGGCACGCGGCCGCGCCATCATCCCCGCCAATATCAACCACCCCGAGGTCGAGCCCATGGCCATCGGCCGCAACTTCCTGGTGAAGATCAACGCCAACATCGGTAACTCCGCCGTCACGTCCAGCATCGAGGAAGAGGTGGAAAAACTGGTCTGGGCGATTCGCTGGGGCGCGGACAACGTCATGGACCTGTCCACCGGCAAGGCCATCCACACCACGCGCGACTGGATCGTGCGCAACTCGCCCGTGCCCATCGGCACCGTGCCGATCTACCAGGCGCTGGAGAAGGTCGGCGGCATCGCCGAGGACCTGACCTGGGAAATCTTCCGCGACACGCTGATCGAGCAGGCCGAGCAGGGCGTGGACTACTTCACCATCCACGCGGGCGTGCGCCTGGCCTACATCCACCTGACGGCCGCACGGCGCACCGGCATCGTCTCGCGCGGCGGCTCCATCATGGCCAAGTGGTGCATGGCGCACCACCGTGAGAGCTTCCTGTACGAGCACTTCGAGGACATCTGCGACATCATGAAGGCCTACGACGTGTCGTTCAGCCTGGGCGACGGCCTGCGCCCCGGCTGCGCGTCCGACGCCAATGACGAGGCGCAGTTCGCCGAGCTGCACACGCTGGGCGAACTCACGCAGATCGCCTGGAAGCACGATGTGCAGACCATGATCGAAGGCCCCGGCCATGTGCCCATGCACATGATCCAGGCCAACATGACCGAGCAGTTCAAGACCTGCCACGAGGCGCCGTTCTACACCCTGGGGCCGCTCACCATAGACATCGCGCCCGGCTACGACCATATCGCCAGCGCGATTGGCGCCGCCATGATCGGCTGGATGGGAACGGCCATGCTGTGCTACGTGACCCCCAAGGAACACCTGGGCCTGCCCGACCGCGATGACGTCAAGCAGGGCATCATCGCCTACAAGATCGCCGCCCACGCCGCCGACGTCGCCAAGGGCCACCCGGGCGCCCGCGCGCGCGACGATGCGCTGAGCCAGGCGCGCTTCGATTTCCGCTGGCAGGACCAGTTCAACCTGGGGCTGGACCCCGAGACGGCGCAGGAATACCACGACGAGACCTTGCCGAAAGACGCCGCCAAGGTGGCGCATTTCTGCAGCATGTGCGGGCCCAAGTTCTGCTCGATGAAGATCACGCGGGAGGTGCGCGAGTACGCCGCCGCCCAGGGCGTGGCCGAGGAGGCAGCGATCGAAAATGGACTGGCCGTCAAAGCAGCGCAGTTCCGCCAGGGTGGCGGCTCGCTCTACCTGCCTGCCAGCGCATCAGAAGCTGGCACTTGAATGCGATGCATGCCTTGCCCCAAAAAGGGCAAGGCACAATGCGCGTCCTCAGAATGGCTACTGATTTTGTGAAGATGAATCAAGCACCCCACTGGAGCCTCACCCCGGCCGAGCTGGCCGATCTCGCCTTGCAGGACGCCCGTCGCGCGCTGCAGGAAGACGTGGGCAGTGGCGACCTCACCGCTGCCTTGATTCCAGCCGACAAGGCCATGACCGCGCGCGTGCTGCTGCGCGATGATGCCGTGCTCTGCGGCCTGCCGTGGTTCGAGGCGGTGGTGCGCCAGATGGACCCGCAGGCGCATATCACGCGCCTCGCTGACGAAGGCGCGCACTGCGCGGCAGGCAACTACGTGCTGCAGGTACAGGGCAATGCCCGCGCACTGCTCACCGCCGAACGCAGCGCGCTCAACTTTTTGCAGCTCCTGAGCAGCGTGGCCACGAGCACCGCGCGCCATGTGCAGGAGGTAGAGGGCTCACGCGCGGCGATCGTCGATACGCGCAAGACCCTGCCGGGGCTGCGCCTGGCGCAGAAATACGCGGTCGGCGTGGGCGGTGGCGTGAACCACCGCATCGGCCTGTTTGACGCCATCCTCATCAAAGAGAACCACATCGCGGCTGCCGGTGGCGTGGCGGCGGCGCTTGAGGCAGCAGCGGCGGACAGCCGGGCGAAGTTCATCGAGATCGAAGTGGAGACACTGGCGCAGCTCGATGAAGCGTTGGCCCACGGTGCGCGCATGGTGCTGCTGGACAACATGGATGCGCCCACGCTGCGCGAAGCGGTGCGGCGCAACGAAGCCGCAGGCGCACGGCGCGCCGTGCTCGAAATCTCGGGCGGCGTGGCGCTGCATCAGGTGCGCGAACTCGCCGCGACTGGGGTGGATCGCATCTCGATTGGCGCACTCACCAAGGACATCAAGGCCATCGATTTTTCCTGGCGGCTGCAACAGGGTTGAAGGCGGAGAGCATGAGCAACATCATCGACGTGGAATACGAGCAGCCGGTGGCGCTCGACGTACAGCAGGCCCAAGAGGCGCTCTCGGTCTGCGACACGCGCCGCGCCTGGGCGCGCGTACCGCCCGAGCTCACGCCCGAGGAGCGCGAGGACACCAAGGCGCGCATCCGCAGGCTGCTCAAGGAAAAGAACGCGGTCATGGTCTCGCACTACTACGTGCACCCGGACCTGCAGGAACTGGCCGAGGAGACCGGCGGCATCGTGAGCGATTCGCTGGAGATGGCGCGCTTCGGGCGCGACCATGCGGCAGAGACGCTGGTCGTCTCGGGCGTGCGCTTCATGGGCGAGACAGCCAAAATTCTTTCACCCGCCAAGCGCATCCTCATGCCCGATCTGGACGCCACCTGCTCGCTCGATCTGGGCTGCCCCATAGACCAATTCTCCGAGTTCTGCGACGCCCACCCTGACCGCACCGTCGTGGTCTATGCCAATACCAGCGCGGCGGTGAAGGCGCGCTCGGACTGGCTCGTGACGTCGAGCTGCGCGCTCGACATCGTGCGTGCCCTCAAGGACGCGGGGCAGAAAATCCTCTGGGCGCCCGACCGGCACCTGGGCGACTACATCCGCCGCGAGACCGGCGCCGACATGGTGATGTGGAACGGTGCCTGCATCGTGCACGATGAGTTCAAGGCGGTGGAACTGCAGCTCATGAAAGAGCAGCACCCCAGGGCAAAAATCCTCGTGCACCCCGAATCGCCGCCCGCCGTCATCGCGCTGGCCGATGCCGTGGGCTCCACCTCCGCCATCCTCGCCGCCGCCGCGCGCATGGACGCGCCCGCATTCATCGTCGCCACCGACACCGGCCTGCTGCACCAGTTGCGCGTGAGGAACCCCGGCAAGGTCTTCATCGAAGCGCCCACCGCCGGCAACGGCGCCACCTGCAAGAGCTGCGCACACTGCCCCTGGATGGCGATGAACAGCCTGGCAGGCGTAGCGCGTGCGCTGGAGACGGGCAGCGGCGAAGTGCAGGTCGACCCCGCGCTCGGCCTGCGCGCACGTGTGCCAATCGACCGCATGCTCGCCTTCACCGCAGGTCTGAAGCAGGGCCATGCCCCCGGTTCGCTCGTAGCCGGCATCGGCGCAGCATAAGCCGAATACTTATTTATTGATAGCTGCTTGCGCTTTGCAGACAAGCGCTAAAGCCATATTTGGCTTCAAATCTGGCGTGACACCTTGGGTGCAAATGCACGCTCTACTCGTCAGACCGCATCTGGCACCAGAATGGTTGGCACCGCCGGTGCCGCCATCTCAGGCCAGTCGCGGTTGTAATGCAAACCGCGGCTTTCGTGGCGCGCCTGCGCGGAACGCACGATGAGCTCGGCCACCTGCACGAGATTGCGCAGCTCCAGCAGATCGCGCGTGACGTGGAACTGCCCGTAGAACTCCTGGATTTCGTTCTTGAGCAGCGCGATGCGGTGCATCGCGCGCTCCAGCCGCTTGTTGGTGCGCACGATGCCAACGTAATCCCACATGAAGCGGCGCAGCTCGTCCCAGTTGTGCGAGATGACGACGGCCTCATCCGCGTCGGTCACGCGGCTGTCGTCCCAGGCCGGCAGCACCCAGCGCTCGGGCGCGCCGGCGCCGCGAATGCTCTCGGCCGCCGCCTGCGCAAACACCATGCATTCCAGCAGTGAATTGCTGGCCAGCCGATTGGCGCCATGCAATCCGGTACAAGCGGCCTCGCCCACGACGTACAGGCCCTGCAAGTCGGTGCGGCCCTGCAGGTCGGTGAGCACGCCGCCGCAGGTGTAGTGCGCTGCGGGTACGACGGGAATCGGCTCGCGCGTGATGTCGATGCCGAACTGCGCGCAGTGCGCAAGGATATTGGGGAAATGCTCGTTCAGGAACTCGGGGCTGCGGTGCGAAATATCGAGGTAGACGCAGTCCAGCCCGTGCTTTTTCATCTCGAAGTCGATCGCACGCGCCACCACATCGCGCGGCGCCAACTCGGCACGCTCGTCGTGCGCCGGCATGAAGCGCGTACCGCCCATCGTCTGCGGCAAGCGCAGCACGCCGCCTTCGCCACGCACCGCCTCGCTGATGAGGAAAGACCGCGCGTGCGGGTGGTACAGGCAGGTGGGGTGAAACTGGATGAATTCCAGGTTCGCCACGCGGCAGCCCGCGCGCCAGGCAGCAGCGATGCCGTCGCCCGTGGAGGTGTCGGGGTTGGTGGTGTAAAGGTAGACCTTGCCCGCGCCGCCCGTGGCCAGAACCGTCTGCGGCGCGCGGAAGGTGCGCACCGTGTCCGTCGCCTCATCCAGCGCGTACAGCCCCAGACAGGTTTGGCCCTTGCGCCCGAGCTTGCGGGCAGTGATCAAGTCCACCAGCGTGTGGTTCTCGAACACCGTGATCGCAGGCGTGGCCTGCACCGCATCGATCAGCGTGCGCTGCACGGCCGCGCCGGTGGCATCGGTGGCGTGCACGATGCGACGCTCACTGTGCCCACCCTCGCGCGTGAGGTGCAGCGCGCCTTCTTCCATCGAGAACGGCACACCCAACTCACGCAGCCAGGCGATGCAGCCCGGCGCCTGTTCGACCACGAGGCGGGTGGCGTCGGGCGCGCACAGGCCGGCGCCGGCGATGAAGGTGTCCTGCACGTGCGACTCAAAACTGTCGTGCTCGCCCAGCACCGCGGCGATGCCGCCCTGCGCGCGCTCGCTGGATCCATCCTCTATCGCGCGCTTGGTCAGTACCGCCACGCGGTGGGTGGGCGCAAGGCGCAAAGCCGCGCTCAGGCCCGCCAGGCCGCTGCCGACGATGACGACATCAAAATCCATTTCCTGCACGGAGTACCTGCCTTCGAGAACTGCGATTGAATGCCCTGCCGCACAAAGAGAGCGCCTCGCGCGACCGCGCGACTCTACGCCTGTTCATCCAGGCCGTGGCGCATATCCACAAGGCCCTCAGTGCACGGGCCACACGGCACGGGGCGGGCTGTCGCAAGCGTACACTCGCGCCACTTGCCACCCCACACCATGCTCATCCACCAGCAGCTCACCCGTCGGCGCCGCTTCATCACGCGGCTGCGCCACTGTGGGCCACCCCGGGCAGAACGACTCTCGCCGCTTTGTCGTTCGTCTCTTGCCTGGAGCCTGGTCTGTGGCCTTTTCCTTCCGCCCCCGTCTCATAGCGGCCCTTGCGGGCTATGACCGCACGCGTTTCGTTGCCGATCTCGGCGCGGGCCTGACGGTTGCCGTCGTCGCGCTGCCGCTGGCGATGGCGTTTGCCATCGCCTCGGGGCTCAAGCCCGAGGCCGGCATCTTCACCACCATCATCGCGGGCTTCCTGGTCGCGCTGCTCGGCGGCAGCCGGGTGCAGATCGGCGGACCCGCGGGCGCCTTCATCGTCATCGTCTACGGCATCGTGCAGCAGTACGGCGTGGCCAATCTCATCATCGCCACCGCGCTCTCGGGGGTGCTGCTCTTTGCGATGGGCGTGCTGCGGCTGGGTACGCTGGTGCGCTTCATTCCGGTGGCGGTGATCACCGGTTTCACCAATGGCATCGCGGTGCTGATCGGGCTCTCGCAGATCAAGGATTTTTTGGGCCTCAAGATCGCCAACATGCCGGCGGATTTCTTCGGCATCCTGGCGGCGTTGTGGGAACACGCGCACACGCTCAATGGCTGGGCGCTGGGCATCGCATTCGGCTGCCTGGCGACCATCGTGGCCTGGCAGCATGGGATGCCGTCGCTGGGCGCGCGTGCGCCGTTTTCCGGCAAGCTCAATACGGTGCCAGGCGCCATCGTGGCGTTGGTGTTAGCTACCATCGCAGTAGCAATCTTCAAGCTGCCGGTGGAAACCATAGGCAGCCGCTTCGGCGGCATTCCGGCGGCGTTGCCCGCGTTCGCGCTGCCGGATTTCTCGTGGGAATCGGCGCGCTTCGTGCTGATGCCGGCCATCACGCTGGCGCTGCTGGGCGCGATCGAATCGCTGCTGTGCGCGCGCGTGGCCGACGGCATCATCGGCGACCGGCACGACCCCAACCAAGAGCTGATGGCGCAGGGCATCGCCAACTTCGTCGTGCCCTTCTTCGGCGGCATGCCCGCCACCGGCACCATCGCGCGCACCGTCACCAATGTGAAGAGCGGCGCCACCAGCCCGGTGGCCGGCATGGTGCATGCGCTGGTGCTGCTGGCGGTGATCCTCGCCGCCGCGCCGCTGGCAAGTTCCATCCCGCTGGCCTGCCTGGCGGCCATCCTGCTGCATGTGGCCTGGAACATGGGCGAATGGCGCGCGTTCGCGCACCTGCGCCGTCTCACGGTGCCCTACCGCATCACGCTGCTGTCGGTGTTCCTGCTCACCGTGGTGTTCGATCTGACGGTGGCGGTGCAGGTAGGCATTCTCGCGGCCTGCGTGACCTTCATCTGGCGCATGGCCCAACTCACGCGGGCCGAGCCGCTGGACTTGTCGGAGCTGCTGCCTGAACCATCGGGCAAGGTGCACGCTTGGCGCCTCACGGGGGCCTTGTTTTTCGGCTCCGCGACCACGATGGAAATCCTTCAGGATGCGCTGCCCCAGCGCGCGCTGGTGCTGGATCTCGCGGGAGTGATCTACATGGACACCACGGGAGCGGACGCGCTGCTCGCCTTGCTGCAGATCTGCCAAAAACGGCACGTCACGGTGATCGTCCATGGGCTGGCAGGACAACCCGCGGACATGGCGCGGCGCAAATCGCTTTTCGCCCAAGCCGGCACCGAGTGGCTTCCAGAAAGGGCCCATGCCGTGGCGGCGGCGCGCGCCGCCTGCCAATGATGCGGATCAGGAAGCCGGCGGTTTGAAACGCCGGCGCACCGGGAACAGTTCCCAGCCGATCTTGCGCTGCCACAGCCCCCACAAGCCATGCTCGAAGAACAACATCACCACCATGGTCAGCAGCCCCAGCGTGATGAGGTAGATGCTGCCCAGGTCGGCCAGCCATTCGCGCAGCAGGAAGTAGGCGATGGTGCCGATGATCGGCCCCTCCAGCGTGCCTATGCCGCCGATCACGACGATGAAAAACATGGTCGTCGTCCAGTCGATGGAGAACGCCGGATCGGGCGCCACGCGCAGCTTGGTGATGAAGAGCAGCGCGCCGGTCATCGCGCAGCCGGCCGCTGCCGCCACCCACACGGCCCACTTGATGCGGGAGACGCGCACGCCCAGGCTTTGCGAGGCGCGCTCCGAATCGCGTACCGCCACCAGCGCCAGGCCCCAGCGTGAGCGCAGCAGCAGGTAGACGGCCAGCGTCGCGCCCGCCCCCAGGGCCAGCGCAGACCACAGCGTGAGGCTGATGCGCATATCGATGTTCATGCCCATCACGGTCTTCGCCACGCTGGTGCCGGAGCCGCCGCTGACAAACGGCAGATTGGCGATGACGAGGCGAAACACCTCGGCCACCACCCAGGTGCCGATCGCAAAATGCGCGCCGCTCAGGCGAAACACCAGCGGCGCCACCAGCGCCGCGGCGATGGCACCCACCACACCCGCGATCGGAATCACGAGGAAGGCGTTCACGCCCATCTGCAACCCGAACACCACCAGCGCATAGGCCCCCAGGCCCACGAAGCCCTGCTGGCCGACGGACAGCAGCCCACCGTACCCGGCCAGCAGATTCCACATTTGCGCCAGTGCCAGCATCGCCAGCATCTCCACCGCGAGATAGATCGTCGATCGCTCTGCCCACCAGGGCATGCTGGCAATCGCAAGCACGGTCAGAATGCCGACGACGGCGGTGACGCGGGCGGGCAGATCGGCTCGCATGGTCTATCGGTCCTTCGTGGTGGGGAACAGGCCCTGCGGGCGCACCCACAGAATGCCCAGAAACGCCAGATGCCCGGCGAGCGTGCCCCAGCCCGGATCCAGCCGCGCGCCTATGGCCTGCGCCACACCCAGCACCACGCCGCCGGCGACCGTGCCCCAAAGCGACCCCAGACCGCCGATGATGACGGCCTCGAACGCATAGATCAGGCGGATCGGGCCGTCGCTCGGGCTCACGGTGGTGCGCATCACCAGGAAGGCACCGGCCAGTGCCACCATCGCGCTGCCGAACACCATGGCCAGCGCGTAAACGTGCTTGCGGTTCACGCCCATGAGCGAGGCGGTGTCGGCGTCGTCCGAGGTGGCACGGAACGACCGCCCCATGCGCGTGTTGGCAAACAACCATTGCAGGGCCGCGATCGAGACCAGGCCGATCAGCATCACCGTGAGCGGCAGCGCGCCGACATTGATCTGCGCGCCCAGGTTCCAGGTGGCTGTGGCCAGCGGGCCGACATCGACGCTGCGCACGTCGGCCGAAAATGCCGCCTGCAGGCTCTCGCGGATCACGATGGAAAGGCCGAAGGTCAGCAGCAGGGGGCGCAGCAGATCGCTGCCCAGGGTGCGGTTGAACACCAGGCGCTGCGCCGCATAGCCCATGCCCGAGAGCACCAGCGTGACCAGCACCACCGTGAGTACCATGGGAAGCTTGAGGTAGGAGGCACCGACGATGGTGGCGTAGCTGGCGAAGATGATCATGTCGCCATGCGCGATGTTGATCATGCGCATCACGCCGAAGCTGATCGACAGGCCTGCGGCGAACAGCGCGTATAGCCCCCCCAGAAGCACACCCTGCAGGATGGTGTTGATCCAATCCGCCAGCATCAGTGCGCCCTCTCCACCGCCATGCCGAAGTAGGCCTGCGCGATCTGCTCGCGCCCGATCTCGCCGGGCTTTCCTTCGAGCACCACGCGGCCTTCGCGCATGCAGACCACCCGGCGCGCCACGCGCAGCGCCTGGCTGATGTCCTGCTCGACCACGATGACCGACACCCCATGCTCGCAGATCGCTGGCAGCGCGGTGTAGATGTCCTTGACCACCACCGGCGCGAGCCCCAGCGAGAGCTCGTCGCACATCAGCAGCCGCGGGTTGCTCATCAGCGCACGGCCCAGCGCCACCATCTGCTGCTGGCCGCCCGAAAGCTCGGTGGCGGGCCGGCGGCGGAATTCCTGCAGGATGGGAAACAGACCGAATACAGCCGAAAGATTCCACGGCCCCTCGCGCCGCACATAGGCGCCCATCAGCAGGTTCTCTTCGACACTCAGGCTGGGAAACAGGCGCCTGCCTTCCGGCACCAGCGCCAGGCCTGCGGCGCAGATGCGGTGCGCCGGCAGGCCGCTGATGGCATGGCCGTCAAACGACACGGTACCCGAACGCACCGGCAGGGCGCCGGCCAGCGTGCGCAGCAGCGTGGTCTTGCCGGCGCCGTTGGCACCAATGATGGCCAGTACCTCGCCCGCGTCCAAGGCAAGATCGATACCGTAGAGCGCCTGGAAGTCGCCATAGCCAGCGGTCAGCCCGCGCACTTGCAGCAGACTCATACGACTTTGCTTTCAAGCGTAGAACAAGGCGGGAAGCCGCAGATCAGTGCTGCAGCACGGCAAGGCGAACCAACGCAGTTAGGGCAACGCTGAATACATCCCCGCGATGCGGCACGCCCTGGCTTGGGATGGGCTGCGAGGCGCAAAGCACAGACATGGCCGCAGCCATGGCGAGCATTTGCAACGACGCAGACCGCCCAAGCCAGGGA
>NZ_AXVM01000005.1 GCF_000484635.1 Comamonas badia DSM 17552
ATTACAGACGGCACGGGTCAAGGACGCCTATCGTCGACGCAAGCACATCGTTGAGCCACCCAATGGGTGGATCAAGTCGGTCCTGGGGTTCCGCCAGTTCAGTCTGCGCAGCTTCGCCAAAGCCAGATGCGAGTGGAAACTCGTCTGCATGGCGCTGAATCTGCGGCGCATGGCGTACTTGTGAGGCAAAACACAAGGCAAAACCTTCTCGAACCCGCTGCCGCCCGAATGGCGACTCGATACTCGACCCTGCAGCGCATCGGATGCGCGTTCCTTGGTCTTCGCACCAACGGCTCGGTGCCTGCAGTGGCGTCGAACAGCTCATCATTTCACGTCTGCCGCGCAGACTCCTAGGTTTTTGAATTTGGCTAAGTTAGACTAACCTAAGAAAATCAAATGCCAAGGATGCACATGCCAACTGTCAACATGTTCGAAGCCAAGTCCTCGCTTTCACGCCTTGTCGAGGCGGTGGAGACGGGGCGTGAGCGCGAAATCACCATCGCACGCAACGGCCGTCCTGCGGCCCGTCTGGTTCCTGTTGCTGCCGAACACGCAGGCCAGCGCATTGGGGTGGCCAAAGGGGTGTTTCAGGTACCCGAGAGCATAGACGGCGGCAATGCCGAGGTCGCCGTGCTGTTTTCAGGGCTGGCATCGTGAGGCTGCTGCTGGACACGCACATTGCGTTATGGGCCATCGTCGATGACATTCGGCTACCTGTCATGGCGCGTGGGCTTATCGAGGGCGCGGCCAATGAGGTGTGGGTGAGTGCAGCCTCCCTCTGGGAAATTGCCATCAAGCGTGCCTTGGGCCGTGGTGACATGCCGATATCGAGTGCGGATGCGTTGCGCTATTTCCAGGCGTCAGGCTACGGAATTTTGAGTATTTCAGCCGAGCATGCCATGGGGGTGGAAGGATTGCCCGGGCACCATCAAGATCCGTTTGACCGGCTTCTGATCGCCCAGGCCATGACCGAGCCCATGCGGCTTGTGACGCATGATCGCCATGTGGCGCTCTATAGCGACACGGTGATTTTTGTTTGATACGAATTGTGATTCAAATTGGGCTTCAGTGCATATGGGACAAGCGCCAAAAGCTATACTCCCGATAGCATGACAGCTCTCTTTCAGGAACTCGCCCAGCTCTGGCGCCTGCGCGCGCTGCTGCGCGTGCTCACGCGCCGCGAGGTGCATGCGCGCTACCAGGGTTCGGCGGCGGGTGTGGCCTGGGCCTATGTGCAGCCGCTGCTGACGGTGGCGGCGTATTACCTGGTGTTCGACATCGTCTTCGGCATGCGCCTGGGCGACAAGGCGCCCACGGGCCGCGTGGGCACCTATCTCATCGTCGGCAGCCTGCCCTGGATGGCGTTCTGCGATGCGGTGGGCCGGGGCACTTCCAGCCTGCTGGATGCGGGCGGCCTGTTGCAGAAAAACGCCTTGCCGCCCGCGCTGTTTCCGCTGCGCACGGTGGCCGCCAGCGCGGTGGTGTATGGGCCGCTGCTGCTGCTGCTGGTGCTGGCCTATGCGCCGCTGCACCACTTTGCGCTTGCCGTGGTGGCGGTGCTGCCGCTGCTGCTGTTGATGCTGCTGATGGCGGTGCTGCTGGCCTGGCTGCTGGCCATCATGGCGGCGGCGCTGCGCGATGTGGTGCAGGTGGTGGGGTTTGGGCTGGCCATCGGCATCTTCCTCTCGCCGGTGCTGTTCCCCATCACGCTGTTCCCCGCGGCGTGGCGCTGGGTGCTGTGGTGCAACCCGATGACGCCGGTGGTGCTGGGCCTGCAGTCGCTGCTGCTGCAGGGCGCCTGGCCGCCTGCGGCGGTGTGGGTGGCGTTGCTGGCGTGGATCGCTGTGCTGGCTGGGGCGCTGTCGCTGCTGGTGGCGCGCAGCCGCGAGCAGTTGGTGGATTGGCTGTGAGTGCTGATTCGCGGCTGAAGCCGCTCCCACAAAGCCAGGCCGAGTCCTCTCCTGTGGGAGCGGCTTCAGCCGCGAACTCCCCCACCGTCCTGCGTGCCGACGCCCTGGCCAAGGAATACCGCCTCTACGCCTCGCCGCGCGAACGCTTTCGCGCGCTGTTCACGCGCCGGGCGCTGCACCGCAGCCATTGGGCCTTGCGGGGCGTGACGTTTGAACTGCAGCGCGGCCAGTGCCTGGGCGTGATCGGGGACAACGGCGCGGGCAAGAGCACCCTGCTCAAACTGCTGACGGGCACGATACAGCCCAGCAGCGGCAGCGTCTGGCACGCCGGGCGGGTGACCGCGATTCTGGAGTTGGGAGCGGGCTTCCACCCCGATTTCAGCGGGCGCGACAACCTGTACTTTGGCGGCAGCCTGATCGGCATAGGCGCGGAGCAGATGGCGCGGCTGGAGCCCGAAATCATCGCCTTCTCCGAACTGGGCGAAGCCATGGACCGGCCGGTGAAGACCTATTCCTCGGGCATGGTGGTGCGCCTGGCGTTCGCGCTGGTCACCGCCGTGCAGCCCGATGTGCTCATCATCGACGAGGCGCTGGCCGTGGGCGACCAGCATTTCCAGAAGAAGTGCACCGAGCGCATCATGGCCTTTCGCGAAAGCGGCTGCGCCATCGTGTTCTGCTCGCACAGTTCCTACCACATCCGCCACATGTGCGATAGGGCGCTGTGGCTGCGCGATGGCCAGGTGGTGGAGCAGGGCGAGACCGAGGCGGTGATGGGTGCCTACGAGCTGCACAGCCGCCTGCGCGAGCAGGCGCTGGCGCCGCTGCAGGCCGATGGGGAGCCCGCGGCAGACGCCAGGCGCATGCCGCAGACCGATGCCCAGGGCGCCTGCCTGATGGCGGTGACGATCGACGACTTGGACGGCGACCGCCCGGCGCTGCTCGCCAGCCCCGATCTGGTGGTGCGCTTCACGGTGCGCGGGCGGGGCGATGAATGCCCGAACCTGGGTTTCATGATCGAACTGGCGCAGGGCTCGGGCATCACCTCGCTGGCCACGCACGAGGAGGGCGCGCGCCCCATCCTCCAGCCGGATGGCACCTGGCAGGCGGTGCTGACCTTTCCCGACTTGCCGCTGCACAGCGGCGAGTATGTGGTGAGCGCCTATCTATTCGACGAAACCGGGCTGGTGCTGTACGACGCGTGGCTGCAGTACCAGCGCTTTCGCTTCGTCTCGCCGACGCTGATGCCGGGGCTGGTGCGGCTGCCGCATCGGTGGGGGTGAGGGTGGATGGTAAAATGTAATACGTATACCGTATTTACATGAGGCTGCTCAATGCACAGAAAAATGACCATCACCCTCGATGAGGCGGTGTATGAGGGACTTTACCGAACCGTGGGACGCCGCAAGATGAGCCAGTTCATTGAAGATCTGATTCGCCCGCATGTGGCGGATACCTCGCTGGACAGCGGCTACCAGGCCATGGCTGCCGACAAAGAACGCGAGGCCGAGGCCGCGCAATGGTGCAACGCGCTGGCTGCCGACATGGCCGATGATGCGACGCGGTGAAGTCTGGTGGGTCGAGTTCGACCCAGCGGTGGGCAGTGAAATCCGCAAGACGCGGCCGGCCGTGATCGTGAGCAACGATGCGGCCAATCGCCATCTCGCGCGTGTGGTGGTGGTTCCGGTAACCAGCAATACGGGGCGGCAGTACCCCGGTGAAGCCGTGGTTACGGTTGGCGAACAAAGCAGCAAGGCCATGGCCGACCAGATCATGGCAGCCGACAAATCGCGGCTCAAAAGCCGGGTCGGCTTGCTTGCCAAGGCAGATATGCAGGCGGTTGAAGATGCGATCAAGGTGCATCTCGCCTTGCCGCGATAGTGATCCGGCTGCTGAACGAAGGGTTCTCGCCGCGATTTGATTTTCCCCAAACATCCCTATGACGCAAACAACAACCCAAGGCCAGCACTGGCTGAGCGAAGCCGAGCGCCTGCTGGCGCAAGGCGACCGTGCGGGCGCGGGCGAGCTGCTGGTGCGTGCGCGCGACGAGCGCGACACGCGCCTGGCGGCGCACCGGCTGATCGAGCGCGAATTCCCCCTGCTGTCCTACGGGCAGTGGATGGGCTGCCCCTGCGAAATTTCCGAAGCGGACGACATCTTCAAGTTCTTCGCGGCGCACCCGTCCAGCCTGAACCCGATCCGCGACTACCTGGCCGATGGCTGGCGCACCATGGCCGAGCTGGTGCTGCTGCTGGAGGCGGCCGGCCATCCGCTGCTGCAGACGCGCAGCTTTCTGGAGTTCGCCAGCGGCCACGGCCGCTTCACGCGCCACCTGGTCAAGGCGCTGGGCGCGCCGCGGGTGGTGGTGTCCGACGTGGTGGCGGATGCGGTGGACTTCGCGCGCTCGGCGCTCGGGGTTTCGGGTTTTGTCTCGGCGTCCGTGCCCGAACAGGTGGCGCACGCGCAGCAGCACGACGTGGTGTTCGTGCTCTCGCTGTTCAGTCACCTGCCGCGTTCGACCTGGGCGCGCTGGCTGGTGCGCATCTACGCCATGGTGGCGCCCGGTGGCGTGCTGGTGTTCACCACGCACGGCGATGCGGCGGTGCGCAAGCAGGGCGTGACGCTGGAGCCGGATGGATTCTTTTTCACGCCGTCGAGCGAATCGAATGCGATTGACGCGCAGGAGTACGGCACCGCCTTCAGCTCCGAAGCATTCGTGCGCGCCTGCATCGCCCAGCACCTGCCGGATGCGGTGGTGCGGGGTTTTTCACCCCAGCATTTCTGGCACCACCAGGATGCCTGGGTGCTGGAAAAACCCGCGCATTGAGGAGGCGGCATGCATACGAGTTCGCTGGCCCATGTGCAGGGCCTGGTGCATCAGTACCTTTCGGAGCGCACGGCAGAGCCGCTGTCCATCGTCGATATCGGCAGCTACGACGTCAACGGCAGCTACAAGCAGTTCTTCCTGCATCCCGCGTGGCGCTATACCGGCGTGGATCTGGCGGCGGGGCCAAATGTGGATGTGGTGCTGACCTCGCCCTACCGGCTGCCGCTGGCCAGCCATTCGGTGGACGTGATCGTCTCCGGGCAGGCGTTCGAGCATGTGGAATATTTCTGGCTCACCTGGCTGGAGATGGCGCGCGTGCTCAAGCCCGGGGGGCTGATCTTTCTGCTGGCGCCGTCGCGCGGGCCGGAGCACCGCTATCCGCAGGATTGCTGGCGGTTTTATCCGGATGGGTTCCGGGCACTGGCCAAATACGCGGGCATGGAACTGCTGCGCGTGAGCACCGACTGGCAGCCGCACCCAAGCGAGGACAGCGCGCCCTGGGGTGACACCGTGGGTGTGTTTCGCCAGCCCATGCTGTCCGCTGCGCAAAAGCTGCACCGCAGGGCGATGCAGCGGCTGCGCTACTGGACGGTACCCGGGTATCGCGGCTGAAAGTTCAGAACTTGCCCAGCCCTGCGAGCACGCCGTTGCGGTCTTTCACGCGCAGGACGTAGATGGTGCTGGTTTCGTCATGGCTGCCGATGGCGCGGCCGTTGACGGGTGTAAAGCGGTAGTCATCGATGGACGTGAAGGTTTGGTCCGTGCACTTCACCGCCTCGGCCGCGCCGCCAGGGTAGTTGCAGCGGATGGAGAGCAGGGCGCCAGTGCCTGTCGCGACGGTTGGGTCACCCGCGTACACATGGTCGAGGGTGTAGTACTCCAGCTGGTTTTTGCCGGGATCAAAGATCATCCAGCCGCCAAAGAGCGACTCTGGCTGCGGAGCCGCGGCGTCGCCAAATTGATAGCGTTGCATGGAAACGGCAGGTTCACCGGGGAATTGGATGGTGCCCTTGGTCGGACTGGTGAAATTGACCTGCACCGGGCCCGCATCCCCGGCTGCATGGGCGATGAGCGCCGGCCCGCCGTAGTACCGGCCACCTTCGTAGCGGATGAGCGAGTCGGCAGCCTTGCCCTGTGCGTAGTCCGCTACGGCCATGTGGAATGTGGAGGCGCCCGATGTTTCATAGTTGTAGACCTGCATCACCAGTTTGCCGGACTGCACGTCAATGGCCATGCCGCGGCCGGGCTTGCCGTCCAGCTCGGACGTGATGATCCAGTTGCCCGGATCGGGCGCCGGCTGGTAGATGGGTGGCGACATGGAGGCCGACGGGGCGTCCATCTGCCAATCCACTTTGACTGCGGAGGAGGTGTCTCCGATCCCCAGGCGCATGCCGACGACGCGCCGCGTGGTGGGTGGGCAGGGCGAGAAGGTGCAGCCCCCGGTGGCGCTGATCCGGCCGGACATGCTCTCCAGGTTCTTGGACCACACCAGTTTGCGCTTGCCTGGCGTCCCGTCGAACTGGATGTCGCAGGTGAATTGCTGCGTGGCGCTGGCGTAGCTGCAGATGGTGAAGGCGCCGCTGCCGTCCTTGAAGGATTGCGCGGTGTTGATCGCGGGGACGTTCATGGGGCCGGGGGAAAAGCCCGTGGTGGTGGTGTAGAGCAGGATGGCATTGACGGGTTTGTCGCTGTCGTCCAGCTCGGCCAGCAGCCACTGTTCGGTGGTCTTGGGCCCCGACAGGGTGCCCGCGGGAATGTTGTCGAAGTTGTAGCGCGAGATGGCCACCGCGGGCTCACCCGGGAACTGGATGGTGCCGGTGGTGGCGGAAGTGAAATTCACCTGCACGTCGCCGGCGCTGCCGTATTCCTCGGCGCTCCTGGGGCCGCTGCCGTAGTAGCGCCCGTCCTTGTACTGGCGCAGCGCGCCGCTGAAGTGGTTGGCGGTGATGGGGCCGTAGCTCATGTGAAACGTGGGCTGGCCGGCGATGTCGTAGTTGTAGACCTGCATCACCAGCGTGCCGTCCTGCACGTCGATGTTCATGCCGCGTCCGGGCTCGCCGTTGAGTTCGGAGGTGACCACCCAGTTGCCGTTCTGCACCGTGAAGCTGCCGGCCGCCTGGGCACCCAAGGCAGCGAAGAGGACGCTGCCGGCGAGTGCGGCGGAGCGTTGAAACTGTCTGGCGTGCATCATGGGATTCCCTCTGCGTCGTGGTTGCGGGCGTGCCGCGGGGCACGTGCAGCCATTCTGTGGCGCCACGAGAGGGTGGACAAGTGACTTTGGTCACTGTCTGAGGTTGATGATTTGCGGAAGTCGTTCGCGGCTGAAGCCGCTCTCACAGCAAAAATAGAGGTATCTGGGTTTTTGTGGGAGCGGCTTCAGCCGCGAACGAATCAGGCCTGCAGCCAGGTCTTGACGCGCTGCTGCCAGTGCGCGGGCACGGCGCGCGCGACGCTGCGCAGCAGGGGCAGGCTGCGCAGCCGCACGAGCACACCGAGCAGGCCGGTCTTGACCACGGCATCGGCGCCGGGCTGGGGCAGCCAGGCGGCGAGCGCGGCGGCCGTCAGGGGCGGCGCGCCGGAGGCGACGGGCGCGGGCAGGCCCGCCAGGTAGTCGCGCTCATAGCGCCAGTCGGCCGCGGCACCGTGCGTGCCCACGGGTGGTTCGGGCGGCGTGGCGCTGGCAAAGTGGGCGCTGCGCAGCCCGGTGAAAAATGCCACCCATTGCGCCGCGCTCTGGTCCCACGGGTGTACCCAGCTCCAGGGGCGGCCCGCGACGCGTTCGGCAAAGGCGCCGATGTCGGGCACGGCCACGGGCAGGCCGGCCTGCAGCACCGCGCTCAGCGTGTAGCTGTAGGTTTCCGGCCATTGGGCCGGGAACCACACCAGGTCGGGCTGCAGCCAGGCCAGCAGCCCGGGCAGGTCTTCGTCCTGGTACTCGCCGTGCACCGTGAGGCGCGCGCGCGGCTGGGTCTGCAGGTGGCGGTAGCAGTAGCCCAGCAGGTGGAATTCCAGCGGTGCGTTGCGCCTGGCGGCTTCCAGCGCTGCCGCTTCGAGTACGTCGGCACCCTTGATGACGCTGAGCGCGCCGATGACGACGATCTTCAGCGGGCGGCCCTCACCCCTGCTCTCTCCCAGAGGGAGAGGGGGAAAGAAAGGGGCGGGCGCTGGGGTGGGCAGGTGCGTGCCGGGTGCGATGTCGGTGTGCGGCACGACGAGCACGCTGGCTGCCGGGGCAAATGCGGCGATGCGCGCGCCGCAGTCGTGGCTGGGGGTGAAGACGTGGCGTGCGTTGGTCAGCAGGTAGGCGTTGGCGCCGCGCCATTGGGCGACGGTTTTGGCATCCGAGGGTGCGTCCCCCGGCGCGGCCATCTCGGGCGGGCAGCAGCGGCACTGGCCCGGGGCGCTCTCGCCTTCGTAGTGACTGCCTTTGCCGGTCATGCTGATGTAAGTGCAATAGCTGTAGTAATCGTGCACCGTGCAGTCGTAGGCCACATGCAGCAGCGCGGGCAGGTCGCGCACGCGCGCATCGTGCCCGAGCAGGTGGTGGTAGTGCAGATGGCGGACGCCGAGCTGGCGCAGCACGGTGAGCAGATCGTTCCACTGGTCTTTCAGGCGGAAGGCGAGGGTGAAGCCTTCGCCCCGGCCTGCCATGCGCAGCAGCACGCGGCCGCCGGCCGCCGGCGTGAGCGTGAGAAACTGCGCCGTGCCGGCAAGGTGCAGGGCCAGTTCGCGCACATGCCGCACCGTACCGCCGGCGCGGTCGTGCAGCACGGCGAGGATGGTGGGCCGGTGCGCGACCTGCAGACGGGCCACGTCCAGCGCCAGCCGGTACGGCGCGGCCGGGTCGGCCTGCACGAAGGCCTGCACCTCGCGCGCATAGCGCGGGTACAGGCGGTCCAGGGTCTGCATGGCGGCGCGCTCGCGCGGGCTCTTGCTGTCGCCGAAGCTCACGCCGCCGGTGTGCAGCACGAAGGTGTCGAGCAGATGCAGGTTGCGCCAGCCCCTGGCGGCGGCGCGCTGGCAGAAGTCGTTTTCTTCGCCGTAGCCCTTGCCGAAGTTGGCCACGTCGAAGAGGCCCACGTCACGCAGGCAGTCGCGGCGGATGTACATGCAGAAACCCACGCCGGTGGGCACGTCGACGACCGCGCCGGGGTGGGTGCGGGCGCACAGCGCATCCAGGCTGGCGGTGGTTTCGCCCGGCGGCAGCGGGTTGTCCTTGCAGAAGCGCGGGTAGCTGCAGATGGTGGCGTTGGTCGAGAACGGCGTGACGCTGGCGACCTTGGCGTCGCCATAGGCGGCGGCGCGGATGCGGTCGAGCCAGTCGTTTGCCACCTCGGTGTCGCTGTTGAGCAGCAGCACGTCGTTGTCGCTGGAATGCTGCATGCCGCGGTTCACCGTGGCGACGAAGCCGAGGTTCTCCTCGTTTTCGAGCAGCGTGATGCGGTCCGGGTGCTGCGCGGCAATCTCGCGCAGCCAGGCGGTGACTTCGGGCTCGGGGCTGCAATCGTTGATCACGACCAGGCGCCAGTCGCAGGCCAGCGGCGCCGCGAGCACCGAGGCGATGCAGCGCCGGGTATCGGCCAAGCCCTTGTAGACCGGGATGATGATGTCCACCGGGTGGGCGGCGGGGGCGATGGGTGTGGCGGCCGGGCGGCGCGCGGCGCGCAGGCGCCTGGGCGTGCGGCCCAGCAGGCGATCGACTTGCATCTTGGCGGCGACCAGCGGGCGCGTGGCCCGGAAGATGGTGGAATTCTCTATGGCCGTGAGGTGTTCGCCCAGGCCGCGCAGTTCGTGGCGCAGGCGGGCGGTCTCGCGCTGCCACTGGTCGGCCTGCTGCTGAAAGCTGCTGCTTTGTTCCTGCAGCAGCCGGGTCTGGGCAAGGCTGGTCTGGAGTTGCGGCTCCAGCACGCCCAGACGCGCCAGCAGCGGCTGGACGGTGGCCGAGAGCGCCAGATAGTCGGCCGACATCGGCCAGCCCAGTTCCACCTCCAGCCGCGCGGCGCCCGAGAGCTGCGCGGCGGGGATGGGCAGTTCAAGCCACGGGTCCTCGCCGGTCAGCAGCAGCAGCGCGGGGCTGCTGGCGGGCAGCGGGCCCTGCCAGACGATGGATTGCAGCCGGGTGTTGGCCAGCAGCGCGCCGGCGCCGTCCGCACTGGTCCATTGCCACAGGCAATGGGCCTGCGCATCGAGCAGGCGCAGGCGGTGCAGGTGCAGAAAGCCGGGGCGGTCGGCCGGGTCCAGGCGGATGGTGGTGGGCGGCGCGGCGCTGTCGGGCAGCGTGAAGTGCAGCGTTTGCCGCTCCTGCCCCAGCACGCCGGTGGCGCTGCGCTTGTCCTGCTCGGCAAAGCCCTGGCGGCCATAGGCCACGTACAGCTGCGCGGTGAACAGCGCGGTGGCGGGCGCGTCGTTGGCGCCGAAGTCGTTGGCCACCACCTCCGGGGCGGGTTCGGCGGCGCCGATGAACTGGTAGGCCAGCGCATCGGGCGTGGCCAGCAGGTAGCGCGCGACGGCGGGCGGCAGCTCGTCAAAGCGGGTTTTGAACTCCGATTCCGGCAGTTCGCGGCGGATGGTGTCCAGCTGACGCAGCGCCCATCGGTTTTCTCCGAGGAAGCGGCTGAGCGAGCGGCGCGTGAAAAAGCGCAGGTGGGTGCGGTCGAGCAATCCTTCCTCGCGGTAGCGGAACTCGCCCTGCAGCAGTTCGGCGATCAGCCCGGCGTAGCCGGCGTTGGGGACGGATGTCAGCAGTTGCCCGCCGCTTTTGAGCAGCAGGCGGCAGGCATCGAGCACGCGCTCGGGCTGGCTCAGGTGTTCGAGCACGTCGGCACAGACGATGGTGTCGTAACTGTTGTGCTCGAATGTTTCCAGCAGATCGCAGGTCTCCAGGTTGTCGACGACCACGCGGCGGTAGTGCGGGCGGGCGTGCGCGGCCTCGGCTTCGCTCCAGGTCAGGCCGTCGACGGTGCACTGGCGGGTTTCGCGCAGGTACTGGCCGAGCGCGCCGCTGCCGCAGCCGAGATCCAGCACCGTGGCGCCGGGTGGGGCGAGGCTGGCAAGAACGGAGAGCGAGGTGCGTTCGCCCTCGCGGATGCTGCGCAGGTAGACGTGCAGATCCGTGATGGTTTGTGTCATGGGCGCGGATTATCCCAAGGCGGGGCGGGCCGCCGTGCGGCGACAATAGCGGCCTCATGGGAGCGGTGCATTTTCCGGTGCGGGAGGGTCTTGTGGTGTCCGTGGTCAGCCACGGACATGGCGCGGCCGTGCGCGAGCTGCTGCAAGACCTGGCGAGGCTCAGCCCGGGTGTGGTCACGCGCGTGGTGCTGACGCTGAACCTGCCGGGCGAGCCGGCGCCGGCCGGCCCCACGGATCGGTGGCCTTTCGTGCTCCAGGTGCGCCGCAATGCCCGCCCGCTGGGCTTTGGCGCCAACCATAACCGTGCGCTCGCCGGCGCGCAAGAGCCGTGGGTCTGCGTGCTCAACCCGGATGTGCGCCTGGCGAATGATCCGTTTGCCGGCCTGATCGCCCAGGCGGGCGGCGCGGGCGTGGGGGCGGCCTATCCTTTGCAGCGGGATGCGCGGGGGCGCTTGCAGGACAGCGAACGTGCGCTGCCCACGCCGATGGCGTTGTGGCGCCGGCGTGTGCTGGGCCGAAGCGAGCCGCGCACGGACTGGGTCAACGCGGCCTGCCTGGTGTTGCCGGCGCCCGTGTGGCGGCAGCTGGGCGGGTTTGATGAACGCTATTACATGTATTGCGAGGATGTGGACCTGAGCCTGCGCCTGCGCCTGGCCGGTCTGCGCCTGGTGCGTGCGCCGGTCACGGTGGTGCATGCCGGGCAGCGGGCCAGCCACCGCAGCCTGCGGCATCTGGCCTGGCATCTGCGCAGCCTGCTGCGCCTGTGGTGTTCGCCCACATTCAGGGCCGCGGGCCGGCTCGCGCCCGCGCCCTTGACGCCGCTGGCGCACGAAGGACGGCCATGATCGTGCTGGCCGTGGTGGCGTTTCTGGTGACCTTGTGCTCCGCGGCCCTGGTGATTCGCTGGCTGGGGTGGCGGTCCGTGCGGTATGGCCTGGGCAAGCCGCAGCGGTTCCACATGGGGGAGGTGCCGCGCCTGGGCGGGATCGCCCTTTTGCTGGGCTTGTGCGCGGGCTGGTTTGCCGGGGCCTGGCAGACGCTGACTGGCGATCCCGGTTCATTGCAGTTGGGTGGCGGCGTGGTGCACTGGCTGGCCGTGCTGCTGCCGGCGGTGCTGTGCGGCATTGCAGAGGATTTGACGCAGCGACTGAAGGTGGCGTGGCGCCTGGCGATGACGCTGGTATCGGGCTTGCTGGCGCTGTGGCTTCTGGGCCTGGAGGTGCAGCGGCTGGACTTGCCCTGGGTCGATGGGCTGCTGCATGCTGCGCCCTGGCTGGGCATGGGGGTTGTCCTGCTGGCGGTGGCGGGCCTGCCGCACGCGTTCAACATCATCGACGGCTACAACGGGCTGGCCGGCATGGTGGCCTTCATCATCAGCCTGGCGCTGGTGCATGTCTGCCTGCAGGTGGGAGACAGGCAGCTGGCGGCCATCGTGGTCTGCATGGCGGGTGCGACGGCGGGGTTTCTGGTATGGAACTATCCGCGCGGCCTGCTGTTTGCGGGGGATGGCGGCGCCTACCTCTGGGGTGGCGTGGTGGCGCTGGCGAGCATTGCCCTGGTGCAGCGCCACCCGCAGGTTTCTCCCTGGTTTCCGGTGCTGCTGCTGATCTATCCGGTCTGGGAGACGGTGTTTTCCATCTACCGCAAACTGGCGCGCGGCGAGTCTCCCGGCATGGCGGATGCGCTGCATTTTCACCAGCTGATTTACCGGCGCATCGTGCGCAGCGTGCTGTTCGAGGACGAAGCGCGGCGCATGCTCAAGCGCAACAACCGCACCGCGCCCTACCTGTGGGCCTTCACCATGCTGTCCGTCGTGCCGGCGGTGCTGTTCTGGAGCAACACGCCGGTGCTGCTCGGGCTGTGCCTGCTGTTCTGCGTGAGCTATGTGGCAGCCTACGTGGCCATCGTGCGCTTCAAGGTGCCGGACTGGATGAAGTTTTGATTTTGTAATGGGTTTCGGGTGAGAGATTGTTCGGCTATTTCGTAGCCCAATTGACCACTGATCGGCCGATCCATCGGCCAGAGGGCTGGCCTCCTACAAAACAACCCCCTTCTCTGTGGGAGCGGCGCCCTCGCCGCGATGACACGCTATCCCCCATCGCCCAGCAACCACACGCTGGCCTGATGCAACTCCATTCCATCAGGCAAGGCAACCTTGGCCGGCATGTATTGCGCCACCAACAAGCAGCGTGCCCGCGGCCACAAAGCTTGCGCATCTTGCAAGGCACGCACCTCGCGCTGCGGGGTAGCGGCGTCGCCTATGTCCAGACACACCTGCACCAGCCATTGCTGACCATCTGGCAGATGGGCGTAAAAATCCACCTCAAACCCGCCAGGCGTCAGCACATAGCCCACCTGCGCACCCCGGCGCAGCAGTGCATGCAGCACCGCCGTCTCCAGCGCATGGCCGCCATTGGGTTTGCCGGATTTGTCAAACAGCGCCATCAACCCCGTATCCACCGGATAAACCTTGCGCGGGTTGACCTGCTGGCGGCGAACAGAGTCGGTTGCAAGGGCCACGCTGTGAAGCAAAAAGGCATCTTCCAGATGCGCCAGCATCTGGTGCAAAGTCTCCTTGGCCACAGGCACCCCGCGCGAGCGCAAATCGGCGTGAAATTTATTGATGCTGAAGCCCCCCGCCGCATTGCCCAAGAGCTGCTGCACCAACCAGCGCAACACCTGGGGCTGGCTCAGGTTATGGCGTTCCAGCACATCGCGCAGCAGCACCACGTCCACATAACTGCGCAGCAGCTCGCCGCGGCTGCGCGCATCCAGCCCCTGAGCCTCAGGAAAGCCCCCCTCAGCCAGATAACGATCCAGCGCCGCATCCAACTGCGACAGCTCCGCCTTGGGCAGACGGTCACTCGCAACAGCGGGCTCTTGCCCCGCATGGCGCAGCGCCTCACGCAAGCTGAAGGGCGACACCACCGCTTCCAGTGCGCGCCCGCGCATGCTGGTGGCCACCTCGCGCGAAAGCAGCTTGGCTGACGAGCCGGACAAGAACAGCTCCACGTTTTCGCTGTCGAGCAAGCGGCGCGCAAACAGCTCCCAGCCCGGCACCACTTGAATTTCGTCCAGGAAAAACGTGCATCGCCGCTGATCCCGCCACTGCGGGTGCAGGCGGTAATACTCATCCAGCAGCATGTCCAGATCGCTGCCCTGCAAGCCCGCCAGTCGCTCGTCCTCGAAGCTGAAGTACAGCAGCCCCTGGCGTGGCATACCCTGGGCATGGCGCTGCGCCAACAGTTGCCACAAAAAGCTGGTCTTGCCCGCGCGGCGCATGCCAATCACCGCCAAGGCCTTGCCCGGTACCGCAGGCAGCCACACATCGCGTCGCGTGAGTGCGGGCAATGGCGCGGCCTGCGTGTCCAAAATTTTTTGACGGAAAATGGCGCGAAATTGATCGTTCATGAAAGTCAATTTTATTTGAATACGTCCGTTTAAAAAATACAATTTAACTTGTGGGAATGGCACCCTCGCTGCGCTGGATTTCGCACCAACAGCCATCTTTCAGAGGGCTGGCTTCTTACAAAACAACCAACTTTTGGGTGAGTGGTTAGGACGACGCCCAGCCGTAATGCAACGCTTGCACCAGCCATTGGCTAGCGCGCTGGTGGTGCACAGCAGCGGCAGCGTGGTGCCGCTGTTTCGAAGGCAGTTGCGTCATGGCGGGCCTTTGACGGTGACGCACGCCGAGCTGGTTCCTGCCCTGCTGGAATTGCGCTGCGCCGCCAAGGCGGGCGACACAGAAGCGATCCACAGTCTTCTTGCGCAATTGGTAGGAGGCTACCGCCACGAGCAGCTCGCCACGGAGTCCGCAGCTACCTGAGTGCGCCACAATGATTGATCCGGCTAGGTGAAGTCTGTACTGAGATTGTGGGAGCGGCTTCAGCCACGCAACCGTTCGCGGCTGAAGCCGCTCCCACGACTGGAGACCTCATCGGGCCTGATCAATAACGCTGTTTCCAATTACCTTGAGTGTCCGCCCATGACCGAATCTGCATCCATCGCCGCCCGCGACAAGGCCGAAATCCTGGCCCAGGCGCTGCCCTACATCCGCCAGTTCCACGGCAAGACGCTGGTCATCAAATACGGCGGCAACGCCATGACCGACCCGGCGCTGCAGCAGGATTTCGCCGAGGACGTGGTGCTGCTCAAATTGGTGGGCATGAACCCGGTGGTGGTGCATGGCGGCGGGCCGCAGATCGAGGCGGCCCTGAAGCGCCTGGGCAAGGAGGGCCGATTCATCCAGGGCATGCGCGTGACCGACGCCGAGACCATGGAGGTGGTCGAATGGGTGCTGGCCGGCGAGGTGCAGCAGGACATCGTGGGCCTGATCAACCAGGCGGGCGGCAAGGCGGTGGGTTTGACCGGGCGCGACGGCGGCCTGATGCGCGCGAAAAAGCTCAAGATGCTCGACCACAAAGACCCCAGTCTGGAACACGACGTGGGCCAGGTGGGCGAGATCGTCGCGATCGATTCGAGCGTGGTGAAGGCGCTGCAGGACGATGCCTTCATCCCCGTGGTCAGCCCGATCGGCTTTGGCGCGGACAACGAAAGCTACAACATCAACGCCGACGTGGTGGCCAGCCGCCTGGCGACCGAGCTGAGAGCGGAAAAGCTGCTGCTGCTCACCAACATCCCCGGCGTGCTGGATAAACAGGGCAAGCTGCTGCCCGAGCTCACAGCGGCGCAGATCGATGGCCTGATCCAGGATGGCACCATCTCCGGCGGCATGCTGCCCAAGCTGGCCGGCGCGATCGATGCCGCCAAGGCCGGGGTGAACGCGGTGCACATCGTCGATGGGCGCGTGCCGCACGCGATGCTGCTGGAAATCCTGACGGACCAGGCCTACGGCACGATGATCCGCGGGTAGCGCAGTGGCTTGTTGCTCCGGCGCTATGCAATCTCCAGTTGTGGGAGCGGCTTCAGCCGCGAATGCAGCCGTTCGCGGCTGAAGCCGCTCCCACAAGCGGTACAAACTTCACAGGGTCGGATCAATAGGGCAGCCGCCCTAATTTTTGTCGCGGTGGAACTGGCAGTGCAGCAGACTTTCGTGCAAAATAGCACGACCGTTCGTTTTATTTCATGCCAAACCAGACCGCTCCATCACGTTCCTCCGCGCACCGCGCGGTGGGCCGCCCTGCGCACAAGGGGCAACAGACCAAGGCGATGATCGTCGATGCGGCGCTGCAGCTCGCCAGCCAGATCGGGCTGGAAGGGCTTTCCATAGGTGCGGTGGCGGATGAGACGGGCATGAGCAAATCGGGCGTGTTCGCCCATTTCGGCTCGCGCGAAGAACTGCAGATTTCCGTCGTGCACGAATACCACCAGCGCTTCGAGCAGGAGGTGTTCTACCCCGCGATGCAGGAAGAGCGCGGCCTGCCGCGGCTGAAGGCGCTGTTTGACCGCTGGATGCAGCGCACCTCGGTGGAGATCGATTCGGGCTGCATCTACATCAGCGGCGCGGCGGAGTTCGACGACCGCCCCGGCCCGGTACGCGAGGCCCTGGCCGGTTCGGTGCGCACCTGGCTGGCGGCGATGCGCCGCGCCATCGCGCAGTGCAAGGAATGCGGGCAGCTGCGCGCCGACACCGATGAAGAACAGGTGCTGTTCAGCATTCACGGAATGATTCTGGCGCTGCACTACGAGGCGCGCTTCCTGCAGACCCCCGGATCGCTGGAGCGTGCGCACCGGGGCTTCGACAACATCCTCACGCGCTACGCCGCCTGAGGTTTTTCTTTTCATCCATTCAACACAGGAGCCCATCCATGCCCAGCTACACCCCACCCCTGCGCGACATGCAGTTCGTGATGCATGAGGTGTTCAACGCGAGCGACGAATTCAAGGCCATGCCGCGCTATGCGGAGGTGGATGCGGACACCATCAATGCGGTGCTGGAAGAGGCCGGCAAATTCGCCGCCGAAGTGACCTTCCCGCTCAACATCAGCGGCGACGGCGAGGGCTGCCAGCTCGACCAGACCACGCACGAGGTGACGCCGCCCAAGGGCTTCAAAGAGGCCTATCGGCAGTATGTGGAAGGCGGCTGGCCCGCGCTGTCGTGCGAGACGGAATACGGCGGCCAGGGCCTGCCGTTCGTGGTGAACCAGTGCCTGTACGAGATGCTCAACAGCGCCAACCAGGCCTGGACCATGTACCCCGGCCTCTCGCACGGCGCCTATGAAGCTCTGCACGCGCATGGCACGGAGGAGCAGAAGAAGACCTATCTGCCCAAGCTCACCAGCGGCGAGTGGACCGGCACCATGTGCCTGACCGAGCCGCATTGCGGCACCGACCTGGGCCTGCTGCGCACCAAGGCCGAGCCCTTGCCCGATGGCAGCTACAGGATCACCGGCAACAAGATCTTCATCAGCGCGGGCGAGCATGATTTCACCAGCAACATCGTGCACCTGGTGCTGGCGCGCCTGCCCGATGCGCCCAAGGGCAGCAAGGGCATCAGCCTGTTCGTTGTGCCCAAATTTGTGGTGAAGCCCGATGGTTCTTTGGGCGAGCGCAACCCGGTGTTCTGCACCGCGCTGGAGCACAAGATGGGCATCCACGGCAACGCCACCTGCGCGATCAGCCTGGATGGCGCGGTAGGCACCCTGGTGGGCGAGCCCAACAAAGGCCTGGCGGCGATGTTCGTGATGATGAACGCGGCGCGCCTGGGCGTGGGCAACCAGTCGCTGGGCCTCACGGAGGTGGCCTTCCAGAATGCGCTGGCCTACGCCAAGGACCGCCTGCAGATGCGCAGCCTCTCGGGCAAGAAGGCCAAGGACAAGGAGGCCGACCCCATCATCGTGCACCCCGACGTGCGCAAGATGCTGCTCACCGCCCGCGCATATGCCGACGGCGGCCGGGCGCTGCAGGTGTTCTGCGCGCTGCTGCTGGACAAGGCGCACCACCACCCCGATGAAAAAGTGCGCAAGGAGAGCGATGACCTGGTGGCCTTGCTCACGCCCATCGTCAAGGCCTTCATCACCGACAACGGCTTTGCTGCGACCAACGCCTGCATGCAGGTCTTCGGCGGCCACGGCTACATCAAGGAATGGGGCATGGAGCAGTTCGTGCGCGATGCCCGCATCAACCTGATCTACGAGGGCACGAACACCGTGCAGTCGCTCGATCTGCTGGGCCGCAAGGTGCTGGGCGATCAGGGCGCGGTGCTGAAGAAACTGGGCAAACTCGTCGGCCAGCTGGTGCAGGAAGAGGGCGTGAACGAGGCCATGGCCGAGTTCATCAACCCGATCGCTATCCTGGGCGAGCAGATGACCAAATTCACCACCGAGATCGGCTTCAAGGGCTTTCAGAACCCCGACGAGGTGGGCGCCGCCGCCGTGGACTACCTGCGCGTGGCGGGGCACCTAGTGTTTGGCTACATGTTCGCGCGCATGGCGCAGGTGGCGCTGCGCAAGATTGCGGCGGGCGACACCGACCCGTTCTACACCGCCAAGCTGCAGACGGCGCGTTTTTACTTCGCCAAGCTCTTCCCCGAGATCCATTCGCTGATGCGCACCGCGCGTGCGGGCGGCAAATCGCTGATGGATACGGATGCGGTGCTGGCTTGAGTGGAGCTATTCGCGGCTGAAGCCGCTCCCACAAATGGTGGATGTAGGAGCGGCTTCAGCCGCGAATTTTGAAAAAATATCAACGGAGACCTTATGTACAAAGCGCTGGCAGCTCTCTTTGCAATAGCAATCGCCGCCCCGGCATGGGCGCAGATGACCCCCGTGGGCACCTGGAACAGCATTGACGACAAGACCAACCAGCCCAAGGCCGAAATTCAGATCGTGGACAACGCCGGGGCCCTGAGCGGCAAGATTCTCAAGACGCTCAAGCCCGACGCCAAACCCACTTGCACCGAATGCACGGACGACCGCAAGGACAAGCCCATCGCGGGCCTGGAGATCATCCGCGGCGGCACGCAGGCCGAAAGCGGTGATGTGTGGGAAGGCGGCAAGATTCTCGACCCGGAAAACGGCAAGGAATACCGCGCCACCTTCACGCCGATCGAAGGCGGCAAGCAACTGCAGGTGCGGGGTTTCATCGGCCCGTTCTTCCGCACGCAGGTGTGGAAGCGGGTGCAGTAAGCGCATCTCTCCCTCCCCCTCTGGGGGAGGGCAGGGGTGGGGGCCAGCGCGGCATGTTGCGAGCCCCCATCCCCGCCTTCCCCCGAAGGGGGAAGGAGCCTGAAAACCGAATTTGGAAGTGCCATGACCCGATTCAACGTGAAAAAAGTCGCCGTGCTCGGCGCGGGCGTGATGGGTGCGCAGATTGCCGCCCACCTCGTCAATGTGAAGGTGCCGGTCATCCTGTTTGACCTGCCCGCCAAAGAGGGGCCCAAGAGCGGCATTGCGCTGGGTGCCATCGCCAACCTGAAGAAGCTCAAGCCCTCGCCGATCGGCGTGGCCGTTGACGCAGACCTGATCCAGCCCGCGAACTACGAGGAGCACATGGCGCTGCTTGCCGACTGCGATCTGGTGATCGAGGCGATCGCCGAGCGCATGGACTGGAAGCAGGACCTCTACCACAAGATCGCGCCGCATGTGGCGGATCACGCGCTGCTGGCGTCCAACACCTCGGGCCTGTCGATCACCAAGCTCTCGGAAGCCTTGCCCGAGCAGCTGCGCCCGCGCTTTTGCGGCATCCACTTCTTCAACCCGCCGCGCTACATGCCGCTGGTGGAGCTGATCAAGACGCCGACGACCGAGCCGCAGGTACTCGACCACCTCGAAGCCTTTGTCACCAGCGGCCTGGGCAAGGGTGTGGTGCGCGCCAAGGACACGCCCAACTTCGTCGCCAACCGCATCGGCATCGCGGGCATCCTCTCGACCCTGCAGGAAGTTGAAAAATACGGCCTGACGTTCGACGTGGTGGACGACCTCACGGGCAAGAAGCTCGGCCGTGCATCGAGCGGCACTTTCCGCACCGCCGACGTGGTGGGCCTGGACACGCTTGCGCACGTCATCAAGACCATGCAGGACAACCTGAGCCTCGCGACCGACCCGTTCTACGACAGCTTCAAGACGCCCGCGGTGCTGGCCAAGCTGATTGAGCTGGGAAATCTGGGCCAGAAGACCAAGGCGGGCTTCTTCAAGAAGGTGGGGCGCGACATCCTGCGCTTTGATCTGGAAAGCGGTGAATACGTCGCTGCCGGCGCCAAGGCCGACGACGTGTATGCCCGCATGCTCAAGCGCCCGGCAGCCGAGCGTTTGAAGCTGCTGCGCGAGGCGACGGGTGCCGAGGGCCAGTTCCTCTGGGCGATTCTGCGCAACGGCTTTCACTACGCCGCCGTGCATCTGGCCGACATCGCCGAGACCGCGCGCGACGTGGATCAGGCGATGCGCTGGGGCTTTGGCATGAAGCAGGGGCCGTTCGAGCTCTGGCAGGAAGCCGGCTGGGCCGAAGTGGCCAGAATGGTGCAGGAAGACATAGACGCCGGCAAGGCGCTGTGCAAGACGCCGCTGCCCGACTGGGTCTTCAAGGGCCCGGTGGCGGATGCCGGTGGCGTGCACACCGCGCAGGGTTCGTGGAGCCCGTCTGCTGGCAAATTCGTAGCGCGTCGCGCGCTGCCCGTCTACGCAAGGCAGTATTTCCCTGAAAAACTGCTGGGCGAGGACAACCTGCCCGATTGGCGCGTGGCGGGCACCACGATCAGCGAGGGCGACGGCGTGCGCGTCTGGACGCTGGACCAGAACTGCGCCGATGAAGACCGGGTGCTGATCGCCTCGATCAAAAGCAAGATGCACGCGATCAGCCCGGCGGTGATCGAGGAACTGGGCGAGGCGCTGCAATTGGCCGAGCGCGAATACGCCGGCATGGTGATCTGGTCGGGCGACGCGCCCTTCAGCGTGGGCGCCGACCTGCAGGCCGCGATGCCGGCCTTCATCGCTGCGGGCATCGATGCCATCGACGGCCTGCAGCAGGAACTGCAGGGCCTGATGCTGCGCATCCGCTATGCGCAGGTGCCGGTGATTTCGGCCATTCATGGCATGGCGCTGGGCGGGGGCTGTGAGCTCGCGGTGCACAGCGCGCGGCGCGTGGCGCACATGGAGAGCTACATTGGCCTCGTCGAAGTGGGCGTGGGCCTGGTGCCGGGTGCCGGGGGCCTGACCTACATCGCACGCCGTGCGGCCGAGAACGCCGCCAGCAGCACCGGCAAGGATTTGCTGCCCTTCCTCACCGAAGGCTTTACCGCTGCCGCCATGGCCAAGGTGGGCACCAGCGCGATCGAGTCGCGTGCGCTTGGCTACCTGCTCGATTCGGACCTCATCGTGCCGCACAAGGACGAGCTGCTGTTCGTCGCCATCAACGAGGCGCGCTCCATGGCGCGCGGCGGCTGGCGGGCGCCGCTCAAGCGCAATTTTGCGGTGGCGGGCAGGAGCGGCATCGCCACCATCCGCGGCTCGCTCGTCAACATGCGCGGCGGGGGTTTCATCAGCGACCACGACCAGCACATCGCCACCCTGATCGCCGAGGTGGTCTGCGGCGGCGACGTGGACGCGGGCACGCTGGTGAACGAGGAATACCTGATGAGCCTGGAGCGCAAGGCCTTCTGCGCGCTGATCCAGCATCCGAAGACGCAGGAGCGGATTCTGGGCATGCTCAATACCGGCAAGCCGGTGAGGAATTGATGCGTCTTTGCTCCTTCCCCCTCCGGGGGAAGGTTGGGATGGGGGCGCACGGCGCCAAACAGGCCAGGCGGCTTGCCACGCTGGCCCCCACCCCAGCCCTCCCCCGGGAGGGGAGGGAGCCAATACTGCGAGCCGCCATTTTTTGTAGAACGATGCGAAACCAGGCCACACCGCGTGCTTACGCCAATGCCCAGGCATTGCGCAGCGCCATGACCGACTCGGAGCGCAAGCTCTGGAGCGGCCTGCGCGGCGAGCAGCTCGGCGTGAAATTTCGGCGCCGGCATCCGCTGGGCTCCTACATCGCGGACTTTGCCTGCCTGGAGCCCAGGTTGATCGTCGAGCTCAATGGCTCGCAGCATCAGGAACAGGCTGGGTACGACGCACGCCGTGATGCGTTTTTTCGTTTCCAAGGCTTTGACGTGCTGCGCTTTCCGTCCAATACGCCGTTGCTGGAATTGGAAGGCGTGTTGCAGGCTATTGCCGAGCGGCTGGCGGATCTGCAGCGCCAGCCCCCATCCCCACCTTCCCCCAGAGAGGGGAAGGAGTTGAAGTCACAAGGAGTCAGACCATGACCAAGCAAATCCAGGACGCCTACATCGTCGCCGCCACGCGCACGCCGATCGGCAAATCACACAAGGGCTTTTTCCGCAATACGCGGCCCGACGACCTGCTGGCCACCATCCTCCGCGCGGCGCTGGCCCAGGTGCCCAGCCTCGACCCGGCGGCGGTGGAAGACGTGATCTCCGGCTGCGCCATCCCCGAGGCGCAGCAGGGCCTGAACGTGGCGCGTATTGCCGCCGTGCTCGCGGGCCTGCCCAAGAGCGTGGGCGGCATCACCGTCAACCGCTTCTGCGCTTCAGGCCTGTCGGCGGTGCAGATGGCGGCCGACCGCATCCGCGTGGGCGAGGCCGAGGTGATGATCGCCGCGGGCGTGGAGAGCATGAGCATGGTGCCCATGATGGGCAACAGCCCCAGCCTTTCGCCCAACATTTTTGCCAACGGCGATGAGGACGTGGGCATTGCCTACGGCATGGGCCTGACGGCCGAGAAGGTGGCGCAGCAGTGGAAGGTGACGCGCGAGGCGCAGGATGCCTTTGCGGTGGAATCCAACCGCCGCGCGGTGGCGGCGCAGCAGGCCGGGCGCTTTGCCAACGAGATCACGCCGATCGAGGTGGTGGCGCGCGGGCTGGACCTGGCGACGGGCGAGCCCACGAGCGCCACACGCACGGTGAACCTGGACGAAGGCCCGCGCCCCGACACCACCATGGAAGGCCTGGCCAAGCTGCGCACGGTGTTCGCCGCGCGCGGCACGGTGACGGCGGGCAACAGCAGCCAGACCAGCGACGGCGCGGGCGCCTTGATCCTGGCCAGCGAAGCGGCCGTGAAGCGCTTCAATCTCAAACCCCTGGCGCGCTTCGTGAGCTTTGCCAGCCGCGGCGTGCGCCCCGAGATCATGGGCGTGGGGCCGATCGAGGCGATTCCGGCGGCGCTCAAGCTCGCGGGCCTGAAGCACGAGGACATGGGCTGGATCGAGCTCAATGAGGCCTTTGCCGCGCAGTCGCTCGCCGTCATCCGCACGCTCGGGCTGAACACCGACGTGGTCAACCCCATGGGCGGCGCGATCGCGCTCGGCCACCCGCTGGGCGCCACGGGCGCGATCCGCTCGGCCACCGTGGTGCATGCGCTGCAGCGCGAGAACCTGAAGTACGGCATGGTCACGATGTGCGTCGGCATGGGGCAGGGTGCGGCGGGGATTTTCGAGCGCGTTTGATCTTCATCGCATGCAGCAGCAAATCACCCTCAGCGACAGCGGCGCGCCCATCGCCGTCCAGAGCCATGAGAGCCCGGGCGCGGCGCGCGCGCAGGTGGTCATCGGCAACGCCGTCGGCGTGCACCAGCGCTACTACCAGGACTTTGCCGCCTGGCTCGCGCGCCAGGGCTTTCACGCCTGGACCTTCGACTGGCGCGGCCAGGGTGCGTCGCTTGCGGGCAGCCTGCGCGCCGTGCACCCCACGCTGCAGGACTGGGTGGCCGACTACGAGGCGGTGATCGCCCACGCCAAAGCCTTGATGCCGAGGAAACCCCTGCTGCTCGTCGGCCACAGCCTGGGCGCGCAGCTACCGGGACTGTTCACGCACCCCGAGCGCGTGGACGGCATGCTGGCCGTGGCGGCAGGCAGCGGCTATTGGCGCGTGAATGCGCCGCAGTTGCGCAAAAGCATCCTGCCGTTCTGGTATGCCGTGATGCCCGTGGCCACGGCGCTCTGCGGCTACTTCCCCGGCGCGCGGCTGGGCATGGTGGGCGACCTGCCCGCGAGCATCGCCTGGCAGTGGCGCCGCTGGTGCCTGAACCCGCGGTACGGCATGGGCGCCGAGAACGCGCGCGATGCTTATGCGCGCGTGCGCTTTCCCATCCACCTGCTGCGCATGCACGACGACGAGATGATGAGCGAGCAGGCCAACCGCGATCTGCTGGCGATGTACCCCGCAAGCAGCCAGCAGATACAGACGCTCACGGCGCAGGATGCGGCGGGCCAGCGCATCGGCCATCTGGGGTTCTTCAAGCCGCGTTTTGAAACCACGCTCTGGCCGCGCGCGGCCACGGCGCTGAATCGGCTCGCGCAAGTCGCCACCATGACGCCGCTGCAGAGCAATTGCGGGCACACTGCGGCGCCATGACATCACATACCCACATCCACCCGCTGGACGATGCGCTGCTGCTGCAGCCCACTGCGCCTGGCGTCTTCACCGGCCGCACCACCGAGCCTTACTGGAACATGGTCGGGCCCTATGGCGGCGTGACGGCGGCGACGCTGCTGCAGGGCGTGCTGCAGCACCGGGGCCGCCTGGGCGATCCGCTCTCGCTCACCGTGAACTACGCCGGTGCCGTCACCGAGGGCGCGTTCACCGTACGTGCGCAGGCGGTGCGCACCAACCGCTCCACCCAGCACTGGTGGGTAACGCTCTCGCAGGCCGATGCCGAGGGCGTGGAGCAGGTGGCGACGACGGCCACCGTGATCACCGCCGTGCGCCGCGGCACCTGGAGCAGCACGGAAACGCCGATGCCCACCGTGCAAAAACCTGCCGATTACCCGGCGATCGACGGCCTGTTTCCCGTGCAGTGGGTGCGCCGCTACGAGATGCGCCCCATCGCAGGGCCGCTGCCCGCGCAGTGGGATGGCGCCGAGCACGACAGCCTCACCCGGCTCTGGGTGCGCGATACGCCCGCACGCGCGCTGGACTTTGCCGCTCTGGCCGGCATCAGCGACGTGTTCTTTCCGCGCATCTGGCGCAGGCGCGCCACGCGCGTGCCCATCGGCACCGTCTCGATGACGGTGTACTTTCACGCCGGTGCCGAGCTGCTGGCGCACACCGGCGGCGGCTACCTGCTGGCGCAGGCGCGCGCGCAGGAGTTTCGCAACGGCTTTTTCGACCAGACCGCGCAGCTGTGGAACGAGGCGGGCGAGATGCTCGTCACCACGCAGCAGATCGTTTACTACAAGGAATGACACCATGACCACCGCCACGCAGGACATCCTGGTGCACGCCGATGCCGGCGTGACCACCATCACCTTCAACCGGGTGGAGAAGAAGAACTCCTTCACCGAAGTGATGTACGGCGCCATGGCCGACGTGCTGGAAGCGGCGGCGCAGGATGCGGCCGTGCGCTGCGTTGTCATCCAGGGCGACGCGACGGTGTTCAGCGCCGGCAACGACATCGGCGACTTTCTGCGCCAGGGCCAGCAGACGCAGCCCGCCGAGATGACCGAGCGCCCGGTCTGGCGCTTCCTCAAGGCGATTGCCGGCTTTCCCAAGCCGCTCGTGGCCGCCGTCTGCGGCCCGGCCGTGGGCGTGGGCACCACGCTGCTGCTGCACTGCGATCTGGTCTACGCGGGCGACAACGCCGCCTTCGCGCTGCCCTTCGTCAACCTGGGGCTGTGCCCGGAGGCGGCCTCCAGCCTGCTGCTGCCAAAAATGTTCGGCATGCACCGCGCGGCCGAGGCGCTGATGCTGGGCGAGCCCTTCATGGCCGAGGCGGCGCTGGAAGTGGGGCTGGTCAACCGCGTGGTGCCGCCCACCGAGTGCAATGCGCTGGCGCAGCAGCAGGCCAGGAAGCTGGCCGCCAAGCCGCTGTCGTCGCTGATGGCCACCAAGCGCCTGATGAAGGGCGCGCAGACCGAACAGGTGCTGCAGGTGATGCTGGACGAATCCAGGGAATTTGGCCGATTGATGCGCGAACCCGCGGCGCGCGAGGCTTTTGGCGCCTTTCTGGAGAAGCGCAAGCCTGACTTTTCGGGAATGTAAGGCGCAGGGTGCTTTATCGTCCTGTGGGCAGGACGATGAAACCGTTTTGCCGGTCTTGTATCTCGGCAGACAGTTCCTATCATGAGGGCATCGCGTCCAAACTCCGCGGGCGCATTGCATGAGGAAATCTGCCATGACCGAAGCCGCCACTCTCGTTCGCAAGACCGTGCTTTCCACCCACGCCGCGCCGCCGCGCCATTGGGTGGGCGACGGCTTTCCGGTGCATGGCATGTTCGGCTACAGCGGCGCCGGCGTGGCCGAGCGCAGCCCCTTCCTGATCCTGGATTACGCCGCGCCGACGGAATTCACCCCCACCAGCCAGCGCCGCGGCGTGGGCAGCCACCCGCACAAGGGGTTTGAAACGGTGACCATCGTCTATGAAGGCGAGGTCGAGCACCGCGATTCCACCGGCGCCGGCGGCGTGATCCGCCAGGGCGATGTGCAGTGGATGACGGCCGGCGGCGGCATCGTGCACGAGGAGTTCCATTCACGCGACTACGCCACCAAGGGCGGGCCGTTCGAGATGGTGCAGCTCTGGGTCAACCTGCCGGCCAGGGACAAGGAAACACCCGCGCATTACCAGGGCATCACCGACGCGCAGATTCCGGTGGCCGTGCTGCCCGGTGGCCGCGTGCGCGTGATCGCCGGCGGTGTGGCTGAGGTGCGCGGCCCGGCGCGCACCTTCACTTCCATGAACGTGCTGGATGTGCGGATTGGCGCAGGCCAGACCATGGAGTTGCCCCAGCCCGAGGGCTGGACCACGCTTGTCGTGGTGCTGGCGGGCAGCGTGCGCATCAACGGCAGCGAAACGGTGGGTGCGGCGCAGATGGCCACGCTTTCCACGGCGGGCGAGGGCCTGACGCTGCAGGCGGCTGAAGCCTCCAAGGTGCTGGTGCTCTCCGGCGAGCCGATCAACGAACCGGTCGCGGCCTACGGCCCCTTCGTGATGAACACGCGCGAGGAGCTGGTGCAGGCGGTCGATGATTTCAACAGCGGGCGCTTTGGCCGCCTGCATTGAAGGAGGCGACACGATGACTGCCCTCACCGTCCCGCAGCGCTACCAGTCCCGCCCGGCCATTCTGGGCGAAGACACGCGCATCACCCGTGCCTTGCCGCACCGCGCGCGGCGCACGGTGGGTGCGTGGTGCTTCCTGGACCATCTGGGCCCGGTGCATTTCGCGCCGGGCAAGGGCATGCACGTCGGCGCGCATCCGCACATCGGCCTGCAGACCTTCACCTGGATGATCGAAGGCGAAGTCGTTCACCGCGATTCGCTGGGCAACGAGCAGGTGATCCGTCCCGGGGAGGTCAACCTCATGACCGCCGGGCGTGGCATTGCGCACACCGAGGATTCGTTGCACGACGGCGCGACCGCGCACGCGGCGCAGCTGTGGATTGCGCTGCCCCGAAGCGAGGCGCGGCGCGAACCGGCGTTTGCCCATTACCCCGATCTGCCGCAGACGGCGCTGGGCGGCTTTCATGCGACGGTGCTCGCGGGCAGCGCCTTTGGCCTGCAGGCGCCCGCGCAGGTGCACACGCCGCTGGTCGGCATCGATTTCACCGCACCGCGGGCCGCCAGTGCCAGCGTGCCGTTGCGTGCCGATTTCGAATACGCGGCGATGGTGCTGCGCGGCACGGCGCGGATGGCGGGCGAAGCCTTGGCGCCGGGCGAGTGGCTGTACTTTGCGCCCGGGCGTACCGAACTGGCGGTTGCCTGCGATGCCGAAGCGCAATTTCTGCTGCTGGGTGGCGAGCCGATGGGTGAAGGCTTGATCATCTGGTGGAACTTCGTCGGCCGCACGCAGGCTGAAATCGAGGCCGCACTGGACGAATGGAACGCCGGGCGCCTGGCGCCGCCGGTGCGTGCCGGCAGCAGCGCCGGGCCGCTGGCAGCGCCCAGCCTGGCGGGAGTGCGGTTGCGGGCGGCGTGAGGCGTGAGATCTGCATTGGCGCGCCCGCAGGATCTGGATACTTACGGAGCGCCGGATGCGGCCGCACTGGCCGCCGCCTACGGCTGGGGTATTGCGCGCACCCCCCCTTTCATTGACGGCAACGAGCGCACGGCATTCGTGGCGACCGAGCTGTTCTTGCGTCTGAACGGGTACGAACTGGTGGCGGATGATGCTGCGTGCGTGATCACCATGCTCTCCGTCGCCGCCGGCGCCATTGACGAAGACGCCTTCGCCCGCTGGCTGCGCGAGCACACCGCAGCCCGCACCTGATATTTTTACCAAGCAAGCGCTTGATTAAATAAAACAGCTTTGCTATCCTGCGCGGATGGCACGTTCCCCAGCTCTTGTTCCCGCTGCCGACGCACCGGCGCCTCGCCCGCGCGGGCGCCCGCGCAAGAGCACGCAGGACGCGGATGACAGCGGCCGCCGCCACGAGCTCATGGAGCAGGCGGCGCGGCTGTTTCTCACCCAGGGCTACGCCGCCACCACCACGCGCGACATCGCCGCCGCGATGGGCATGCACAGCGGCTCGCCGTTCTACTATTTCAAGAGCAAGAGCGCGCTGCTCTACGCCGTGATGCGCGAGGGCATGGAAATGGCCAGCGCCAGCCAGCAGCGGGCGCTGCAGGCGGTGGCGGGCATGGATGCGCGCACGCAGATGCGCGCGCTGGTGCGCCACCATTTCGAGATCCTGCTTGGCCCGCGCAGCGGTTTCATCCCGGTGATGCTGTACGAGTGGCGCTCGCTCACGGCGGCGCAGAGAAAAGGCGTCTCCCAGATCAAGGACGCGTACGAAGCCGCCTGGATGCCCGCGCTCGACGCGCTGGCGCGGCAAGGGGCGCTGCATGCCGAGCCTGCCATCGCGCGGCTGTTCATCTTCGGTGCGCTCAACTGGGCGGTGAAGTGGTTCGACCGGCGCGGCACGCGCACGCTCGATCAACTCACCGAAGACGCACTCGCCCTCTTTTTCGGCGGCGCAGCCGCTTCCATTCCTTCCCATTCACCATGATCGAGCTTTATCACTGCATCGACGCGCGCTCGCTGCGCCCCCTCTGGGTGCTGGAGGAAATGCGCCTGCCCTACCGGCTGCATGTGCTGCCCTTCCCGCCGCGCGCGTTCGCGTCCGGCTACAAGGAGAAGAACCCGCTGGGCACCATCCCCTTGATGCTCGATGGCGGCGTGCGCATGACGGAATCCGCCGCCATCTGCCAGTACCTGGCCACGCGCCATGGCCCCTCGCCGCTGGCCGTGGGCGTGGAGGAGCCGGACTACGGCGCCTTTCTGAACTGGCTGCATTTCGGCGAGGCGACGCTCACCTTTCCGCAGACCCTGGTGCTGCGCTATGCGCGCTTCGAGCCGCCCGAACGCCGCCAGCCGCAGGTGGCGCAGGACTACGCGCAGTGGTTTCTGGCGCGCCTGCGCGCGATCGAGACAGTGATGGCTGATCGGGAATGGCTCTGCGCCGGGCGCTTCACGGCGGCGGATGTCTCCGTGGGCTATGCGCTGCTGCTGGCCAATGAATTGGGGTTGAACGCGCAGTTCACGCCCCACGTGGCCGCCTACTGGGCGCGGCTGCAGCAGCAGGATGGACTGGTACGCGCCCGCGCGGCGCAGTGGAAGGCGGCAGAGGCCGCCGGACTCAGGCTGGGCCCCATGGGCATGCCGATCAAGGAAGGTTGATGCGATGAAGCCATTCGACTCTGGCTGGAATGCCGCCAGCAGCACTGCCCAGGCGCGGCAGGCGCGGATGCTTGCGCGCATCGATCAACTGCGCGCGCTGGAAGAACGCGCCGCCGCCGTCTCCGCCCAGGCCGGGCCACGCTTTGCCAAACGCGGCCAGCTGCTGCCGCGCGAGCGCGTGGCGCTGCTGCTGGACGCAGGCAGCCCCTGGCTGCCGCTGGCCACGCTGGCGGGCTATCTGCGCGATACCGAGGATGCCGAAAAGTCCATCCCCGGCGGCAGCGTGATCGCCGGCATCGGTTTTGTCTCCGGCACGCGCTGCATGGTGGTGGCGAGCGATTCGGGCATAGACGCCGGCGCGCTGGTGCCCATGGGCCTGTACAAGGTGCTGCGCGTGCAGGAGATCGCGCTGGCCGAGCGCCTGCCCTTCATCCACCTGGTGGAGAGCGCGGGCGCCAATCTGGCGGATTACAAGGTCAACACCTTCGTCGAGGGCGGTTCGCTGTTCCGCAACCTGGCGCGGCTGTCGGCCGCGGGCATTCCGGTCATCACCGTGCAGCACGGCTCGGGCACGGCGGGCGGCGCCTACATGCCCGGCCTGTCGGATGTCGTCATCATGGTCGAAGGCCGCTCGCGCGCCTTTCTGGCCGGGCCGCCGCTGCTCAAGGCCGCCACTGGCGAGGTGGCGACCGAAGAAGAACTGGGCGGCGCGCTGATGCACACCACCGTCTCCGGCCTGGGCGAATACCTGGCGCGTGACGACCGCGAGGCGCTGGGCCTGGCGCGCGAGGTGGTGGCGCAATTGCAATGGTCAAATAAGCCTGCAGCGCAAGCCAGTCAAGCGCAAACAGCTATCAATACAGGATATGCGGAGCCGCCCTGGCCGCAGGATGAACTGCTCGCCCTGATGCCCGCCCACCACCGCGAGCCGGTGGACATGCGCGAAGTGGCGGCGCGCATCGCCGATGGCGGCGCGCTGCTGGAATTCAAGAGCGGCTACGGCAGCGCCACCGTCTGCCTGCAGGCAGCCATCCACGGCCACGCCATCGGCATCATCACCAACAACGGGCCCATCGACATCGCCGGTGCCAACAAGGCCACGCACTTCATCCAGTGGATGTGCCAGCTCGGCCACCCGCTCATCTACCTGCAGAACACCACCGGCTACATGGTGGGCAAGGACGTGGAGCAGGGCGGCATCATCAAGCACGGCAGCAAGATGATTCAGGCGGTAACCAACGCCACCGTGCCGCAGCTCACCATCCAGTGCGGCGCGAGTTTTGGCGCCGGCAACTACGGCATGTGCGGGCGCGGCTACGCGCCGCGTTTTCTCTTCACCTGGCCGAGCGCCGTCACCGCCGTGATGGGCGGCGAGCAGGCCGCCGGCACCATGCGCATCGTCACCGAGGCCGCCATTCGCCGCAAAGGCGTGGAGCCCGACCCCGCGCGCATGCAACAGCAGTTCGATGCCATCGTGCAGATGTTCGAGCGCCAGCAGGACGCCTTTTACACCAGCGGCGGCCTGCTGGACGACGGCGTGATCGACCCGCGCGACACCCGCGCCGTGCTGGGCTTTTGCCTGGACACCATCGCCGAAGGCGCGGCGCGGCCGGTGCGGCCCATGCAGTTTGGGGTGGCGCGGATGTGAACTTCCAATACGCGTTGCCGATTTTCTCCTTCCCCCTCTGGGGGAAGGCCGGGATGGGGGCTTGCGTTGCAGGGCGATCCACGTGCCGCACCAGCTCCCACCCCACCCTCCCCCCAGAGGGGGAGGGGGTAACACCATCATCAGGAGACACCCATGCAACTCACCCCCGAACACGAACAAATCCGCGACACGCTCAAGCGCTTCATTGCCGAGAAGATCAACCCGCATGTGGACACATGGGAAGCCGCCGAAATCTTCCCCGCGCACCAGGTTTTCAAAGGCCTGGGCGACCTGGGCCTGCTGGGCCTGACCAAGCCGGTGGAATACGGCGGCATGGGGCTGGACTATTCCTACAGCATGCTGATGGCCGAGACCATGGGGCTGGTGAACTGCGGTGCGATCCCCATGGCCGTCGGCGTGCAGACCGACATGTGCACCCCGGCGCTGGCGCGCTTTGGCGGCGATGAACTCAAGCGCGATTACCTTGCCCCGGCGATTGCAGGGGACATGGTGGGCTGCATCGGCGTCTCCGAGCCGGGCGCGGGCAGCGACGTGGCGGGCATCAAAAGCCATGCGCGCAAGGATGGGGATGACTACGTGATCACCGGGCAGAAGATGTGGATCACCAACAGCCTGCAGGCCGATTGGATGTGCATGCTGGTGAACACCGGCGAGGGTGCCATCCACAAGAACAAGAGCCTGATCATCGTGCCCATGCGCGATGGACCCAATGGCAAGCTGACGCCCGGGATCAGCGTCGCGCAGAAGATCAAGAAGATCGGCATGCACGCCAGCGACACCGGCCTGATCTACTTTGACGAGGTGCGCGTGCCGCAGCGCAATTTGATCGGCGCCGAGGGGCAGGGCTTCATCTACCAGATGCAGCAGTTTCAGGAAGAACGTTTGTGGGCGGCGGCCAATGCGATCACCGGGCTGGACGTGGCGATCCGCGAGACCATCGAATACACGCGCCAGCGCAAGATGTTTGGCAGCACGCTGCTGGATCAGCAGTGGGTGCAGTTCAAGCTGGTGGAACTGCAGACCGAAGTGGAGGCGCTGCGTGCCCTCACCTGGACGGCCTGTGAGCGCTATGTGGCGGGCGACGATGTGCTGCAGTGGGCCAGCATGGCCAAGTTGAAGGCCGGGCGCCTCACGCGCGAGGTGGCCGACACCTGTCTGCAGTTCTGGGGCGGCATGGGCTTTACCTGGGACAACCGCGTCTCGCGCCTGTACCGCGATGGGCGGCTGGGCTCGATCGGCGGTGGCGCGGACGAGGTGATGATGGGCATCATCGCCAAGACCATGGGCATGGCCAAGCGGAGCGCGGCATGACAGGCTTTGGCATTTTCTCCTTCCCCTTTCGGGGGAAGGCAGGGATGGGGGCGAGCGGCGCTGGAGTTAGAGACGTCGCCAGCCCCCACCCCAACCCCGGTGCTGGCGGCGAGACGCCGCCGCTCTTCGATCTGTCCCGCTTCGCGCAGGCGAAGCGTGAGCCTCAGCTCTCAGCCCCGAAAGGGGAGGGAGAAATTCAGGGGAACGCATGAACAAGATACTGATTGCCAACCGCGGCGTTCATGCCGCAGGCATGGCGAAGCAAATTGCCCGGGTACGCGCAGCGTGCGTGCGGGCGATCGAGCCGCGGAGGTGCTGCGCATGAAGAAGATCCTGATAGCCAACCGTGGCGAGATCGCCCGCCGCGTCATCGCCACGGCGCAGCGCATGGGCATAGACACCGTCGCCGTGCATTCCGATGCCGATGCCCACGCGCCCCATGTGCGCGAGGCCACGCAGGCTTATGCGCTCGGCGGCAACACCTCGGCTGAAAGCTATCTGCGCGTAGACAAGCTGCTGGCCGCGGCCAAGGCCACGGGCGCGGATGCGATCCATCCGGGCTACGGCTTCTTGAGCGAAGACGCGAGCTTTGCCCAGGCCGTCATTGATGCAGGACTGGTGTGGATAGGCCCGCCGCCCGCCGCCATCCGCGCGCTGGGCGACAAGGGCGCGGCCAAGCGGCTGGCGGTGGCGCAGGCCGTGCCGGTGCTGCCCGGCTATGCGGGCGAAGACCAGTCGCCGGAGCGCTTTGCCCAAGAGGCCGACAAGATCGGCTACCCGGTGATGGTCAAGGCCGTCGCGGGTGGCGGCGGGCGCGGCATGCGCCTCGTGATGCAGGCGGGCGATCTGCACGCGGCGATGCAGAGCGCCAGCTCCGAGGCACTGGCCGGGTTTGGCAACGGCCAGCTCCTGATCGAGCGCGCCGTGATGCAGCCGCGCCATGTCGAGGTGCAGGTGTTTGCCGATGCGCTGGGGCATTGCATCCATCTGGGCGAGCGCGATTGTTCCGTGCAGCGGCGCCACCAGAAAATCATTGAAGAGGCACCGTCCCCGGCGGTCTCTGCCGAACTGCGCGCCAGCATGGGCGAGTGCGCCGTGGCGCTGGCCCAGGGCGCGGGCTACGTGGGCGCGGGCACGGTGGAGTTTCTGCTGGAGGGCGACGCCTTCTACCTGATGGAGATGAACACCCGTCTGCAGGTGGAGCACCCGGTGACCGAGGCGATCACCGGGCTGGATCTGGTCGAATGGCAGATCCGCGTGGCGCGGGGCGAGGCGCTGCCGCTCACGCAGGATCAGGTGCCACTGAGCGGCCATGCGATCGAGGTCCGCCTGTGCGCCGAGGACGAGAACTACACCTCGCACGCCGGGCGCATCCTGCACTTTGCCGAGCCGCCGGGCGCGAGTCACTTCGCGCGTTCTGCGCTGCGCTTTGACCATGCGATCGCTTCCGGCGCCGAGGTCACGCCGTTCTACGACGCGATGCTGGGCAAGCTCATCGTCCACGCCCCCACGCGTGCCGAGGCGATCGCCGCGCTGGCCGGGGCATTGGCGCAGACCGAGGTGCTGGGCCTGCCCACCAACCGCGCCTTCCTGGTCGAATGCCTGCGCGATGCGCGCTTTGGTGCGGGGCAGGCGCTGATTTCCTTCCTTGATATGCATGGCGACGCACTGCGCGCAACGCTCCTTGAAAGAGAGCTGCTTGCGCATGTCCATCATGCGCTGGCGGCGGTTTTGCCTTTGAACCAAGGCCTGGCCTGCGCCTACGCTGCGCCGCGCCGATTGGTGCACCGGGACAAGGCGCAAACGCTGGCCGTGCGTGCCGTGGCTGGTGGCTGGCAGGTGCAGGAGGTGGGTAGCCCGCTGCCCGACCTCTCTGGTAGGAGCGGTTTCAGCCGCGAAGAAGCGCCTTCGCGGCTGAAGCCGCTCCCACAGCAGCAGCAGGGGGACGCCCCGCCACCATGGCGCACCATCGCCGTGCAGCCGCTCGCCGATGGCAGCCTGCGCTGCACCGAAGACGGCCTGGCCGAGCGCGTGCGCGCCGTGGCCGTGCCCGGTGGCGTGGGCGGCGAGGGCGGCCAGCGCTGGCATGCGCAATCGGGCGGCGTGGATTGGTGGTTTGAAGACGTCACCTATCTGCCGCAAGCGGGCGCCGGTGGTGCGCTGGCAGCTACGGAATTGAAAGCGCCGTTCAATGGCCGCGTGGTACGCATCGCGGTGCAGCCGGGCCAGGCGCTGGCCCAGGGCGAGGCGGCGCTGGTGGTCGAATCGATGAAGCTGGAGCACAGCCTCGCGCCGCGCGCCGCCGTCACGGTGGCCGAGGTGCTGGTGGAGGTCGGCCAGCAGGTCACGCCGGGCCAGATATTGCTGCGCTTTGCCAAGCCAGAGCAGCAGCAAAAGGAGGCCGCATGAGCTTCACCCCCGAAGAACTGCGCGAGGCGACGACCCAGCTCGCCGATACCGTCGCCCGCTTTGCCCGCAGCGAGATCGCGCCGCACGCCACCGAGTGGGACCAGGCGGGTGAATTCCCGCGCCAGCTCTACCGCCGCGCGGCCGATCTGGGCCTGCTCGGCCTGGGCTACCCCGAGGCGCTCGGTGGCACGCCCGCGCCCTACGCGCTGCGCATGCCGGCCTGGCGCGCGCTGTGCCGTCATGGCGCCTCGGGCGGGGTGCAGGCCAGCCTGTTTTCACACAACATCGCGTTGCCGCTGGTGGTGGCGCTGGGTGCGCCCGAGGTGCAGCGCGAGGTGGTGCCGCCGGTGCTGGCGGGCGAGAAAATTGCCGCGCTGGGCATCACCGAACCCGGCGGCGGTTCGGACGTCGCGCAACTCAAAACCACTGCGCGGCGCGACGGCGGCGACTACGTCATAGACGGCGAAAAAATCTTCATCACCTCCGGCATGCGCGCCGACTGGTTCACGCTGGCGGTGCGCACCGATGCGGCCAGCAAGGGCGCGGGCGGCATCAGCCTGATCGTGGTGCCGGGCGATACCCCCGGCCTTTCGCGCACGCGGCTGGACAAGATGGGCTGGCTGTCTTCGGACACCGCCCACCTGCGCTTTGACGGCGTGCGCGTGCCCGCGCGCTACCTGCTGGGGGCAGAGGGCGCGGGCTTCAAGGGCATCATGGGCAACTTCAACGGCGAGCGGCTTGGCCTGGCGGCAGGCGCCGTCGGCTTTGCCGAGGCGTGTCTGGATGAAGCGCTCTCCTGGGCGCGCCAGCGCAGCACCTTCGGCCAGCCGCTGGTGGCGCACCAGGTGATCCGCCACAAGCTGGTGGACATGCGCCAGCGCATCTGCGCCACCGCCGCCTGGCTGGATGCCGTGGCCGCGCGCGCCGATGCGGGCGACACCAGCCCCGACTGGGTGGCCGAGGTTTGCACCCTTAAAAATCAGGCCACGCAGACGATGCAGTTCTGCGCCGATGCGGGCGTGCAGATTCTGGGCGGCATGGGCTATATGCGCGGCACGGTGTGCGAGCGCATCTACCGCGAGGTCAAGGTGATCACCATAGGCGGCGGCACCGAGGAAATCATGAAGGAGCTGGCGGCGCGCCAGTGGGGGTTTTGACTTTTTCACTCCCTCCCCCGAAGAGCGGCGGCGTCTCGCCGCCAGCACCGGGGTAGGGGCCAGCCAGCCAGCCACCGTGCTTCTGCGAGCCGCCCCCATCCTGCCTTCCCCCAGAGAGGGAAGGAGTCGAATTCTGAATCGAGGAATATACGCATGACGGAACTGCTGGTTCAACGCAAAGACGGTGTCCTCTGGCTCACCATTGCCCGCGAAGAGCGGCGCAATGCGATGAGCGCGGCGGTGGTCGAAGGCCTCACGCGGCAATTGCAGCAGGCCAATGCCGACCGCAGCCTGCGCGCCATCGTGCTCACCGGCGCGGGTGAGAAGGCCTTCTGTGCCGGGGCCGATCTGGCCACGGGCAAGTCGTTCAAGTTTGACTATTCCGAACCGCAGCAGGGCTTTGCCAACCTGCTGCGCGCGGCGCATGCCACGCATCTGCCCTTGATTGCACGCGTGAACGGTGCCTGCATGGCGGGCGGCATGGGGCTGCTTGCGATGTGCGACCTGGCGGTGGCCGCGCCGCACGCGCGCTTTGGCCTGCCGGAGGTGAAGGTGGGCGTATTCCCCGCGCAGGTGCTCACCGTGCTGCAGGGCTTGGTCGGCCGGCGCGCGCTGGCAGATTTGTGTATCACCGGCGAACCGATGGACGCGCAGCAGGCGCTGGCCATTGGCCTGATCAACGAGGTGGCCGAGGATCTGGACGCCGCAGTGGGCAAGCTCCTTGCGCGCATCCTGGATAAATCCCCCGCCGCCATCCGCCGCGGGCTGTATCTGATGAAGCACCTGGACGGCCTGCCGTTCGCGCAGTCCATGGCCTTTACCGAAAGCCAGATTGGCCTTTTTGCGCTGACCGAAGACGCGGCCGAGGGGCAGGCCGCCTTCCGTGAAAAGCGGGCACCGAACTGGAGTGGCAAATGACGGACACAAAAATCATCCGCATCGGCGGCGCCTCCGGCTTCTGGGGCGATTCCAGCGTGGGCGCGCCGCAGCTGGTGGCGAGCGGCCAGGTGGACTACCTGGCGTTCGATTACCTCGCCGAGCTCACCATGTCCATCCTGGCCGGCGCGCGCATGAAAAAGCCCGAGCTGGGCTATGCGACCGACTTCGTCACGGTGGCGATGCGCGCCGTGCTCAAGGACGTGGTGGCCCAGGGCATTCGCGTGGTGAGCAACGCCGGCGGCGTGAACCCCGAGGGCTGCGCCGATGCGCTGCGCGCGCTGGCCGCCGAGCTGGGCGTGGCGGTGAAGATTGCTGTCGTCACGGGTGACGACGTGATGCCGCAATTGCCCGCCCTGCGCGATCGCCAGCCGCCGGTGGCCGAGTTGCAGAGCGGCGCGCCACTGCCCGCCAAGATCGTCACCGCCAACGCCTACCTGGGCGCGCTGCCCATCCAGGCGGCGCTGGATGCGGGCGCGCAGATCGTCATCACCGGCCGCTGCGTGGATTCGGCGGTGACGCTGGGCATCCTGATGCACGAGTTCGGCTGGCAGGCTGATGACTACGACCGCCTGGCGGGAGGCAGCCTGGCCGGCCACATCATCGAATGCGGCTGCCAGGGCACGGGCGGGCTGCATACGGATTGGGAGGCGGTGCCCGACTGGGCGCATATCGGCTACCCCATCGTCGAATGCGCGGCGGATGGCAGCTTCACCGCCACCAAGCCCGCGGGCACCGGCGGGCTGGTCGCGCCGCAGGTGGTGGCCGAGCAGATGCTGTATGAAATCCACGACCCGAAAGCCTATCTGCTGCCCGATGTGGTCTGCGATTTCACGCAGGTGACCATGGTGCAGACGGGCGCCGATCGTGTGCGGGTGGCAGGCGCGCGCGGCGTGGCGCCGACGGGCAGCTACAAGGTCTGCGCGACGTACATCGATGGTTTCAAGACCTCGGCGCAATTGACCATCGTCGGTATCGACGCCGTGGCCAAGGCGCGGCGCACCGGCGAGGCGATTCTGGAGCGTGTGGGCGGTTTGCTTGCCGCGCAGGGCATGGCGCCGTTCAGCGCCACGCACATCGAGGTGCTGGGGGCCGAGTCCGGCTGGGGGGCGCTGGCCAACCTAGCCGTGCAGCACACGCGCGAAGCGGTGCTGCGGCTCACCGCGCGCCATGCCGACAGGAAGGCGCTGGAGCTGCTGGCGCGCGAGATCGCGCCTGCGGGCACCTCGTTCGCTCCGGGCACCACCGGCGCGGGTGGGCGGTCTGGGGTGTCGCCGCTGATACGGCAATACGCGTTTTTGCTGGACAAGGCGAGCGTGGCGCCTGTGGTCGTGCTGGAGGGTGTTCTGGTCGCCGTCGGCCCTCACCCCCGCCCTCTCCCAGAGGGAGAGGGAGCAAATGCATCCCCGGTATCTCCCCCTCTCCCTCTGGGAGAGGGCAGGGGTGAGGGCTTGCATTCAAATCGGCCTGTAGCGCTTGACCACCCTGCGCAAACAGCTATCAATAATGAAGAGCAGACAGTACAAGTGCCTCTCATCCGCCTCGCCTGGGCCCGCTCGGGCGACAAGGGCGACACCTCCAACATCGGTGTGATCGCGCGCAAGCCCGAGTGGCTGCCCCTGCTGCGCGCCCAGCTCACGCCCGAGGCGGTGAAGGCCTACCTGGCCCACGCCATCCAGGGCCAGGTCACACGCCATGAGGTGCCCGGCATCCACGCCTTCAACTTCGTCTGTGAACAGGCGCTGGGCGGCGGCGGCATGGCGTCGCTCAACAACGACGCGCTGGGCAAGGGCATGGGGCAGATGCTGCTGACCATGCCGATCCAGGTGCCAAGCGCATGGGGGTTGAAAGCATGAATGTTCAATTCGATTTCTCCGGCCGCCACGCCGTGGTCTTTGGCGGCACCACCGGCATCAACCTCGGTATCGCTCAGGCCTTTGCCGCTGCGGGTGCCGATGTGACGGTCGTCAGCCGCAAGCAGGCGAATGTGGACGCCGCCGTGGCCACGCTGGGTGCGCGCGGCTTTGGCACCGTGGCCGATGTGCGCGACGAGGCCAGCGTGCGCGCCGCGCTGGCGGCGGCCCATGACAAGCACGGCCCCATCGACGTACTGGTTTCGGGCGCGGCGGGCAACTTCCTTGCGGATGTGAACAGCATGTCGTCCAACGCCTTCAAGGTGGTGGTGGACATCGATCTGGTGGGCAGCTTTCACGTCGCGCGCCATGCGTTTGAGCATCTTCGCAAGCCCGGCGCGAGCGTGCTCTTCATCAGCGCGCCGCAGGCGGTCGTGCCCATGCCCTGGCAGGCGCATGTGGGCGCGGCCAAGGCCGGCATAGACCAGTTTGCGCGCGTGCTGGCGCTGGAGTGGGGCGCGGCCGGGGTGCGGGTGAACGCCATCTCGCCCGGGCCGATTGCCGGCACCGAAGGCATGAAGCGCCTGGCCCCGCAAGGCCCTGAAGGCGATGCGCTGGTGCGCGCCATGGTGCCGCTGGGGCGCATGGGCACGCCGCGGGACATCGCCCACCTGGCGATGTTTCTTGGCTCGGATGCCGCGGCCTACCTCTCGGGCACCGTGATTGCCTGCGACGGCGGCGCCCAGAACATGCTCACGCCCATGATCACCGCTGCCATCGGGCAGGGCATGGCAACTCGTTGAACTTCACGACGTAAACAGGAGACCCACCCATGATCGAGATTCCCACCACCGACGCCCTGCGCCGCATCCGCCGCGTGGCGCTGGGCGACTTCGTGCACCGCAGCGCGCTGAAATTCCCCGGGCGCACCGCCGTGGTCGATGGCGACCTGCGCCTGAGCTATGCCGAGCTCGATGCGCGCAGCTCGCGCTTTGCACACTACCTGCTCGACACCATAGGCAGCGGCTGCCAGGTCGGCATGCTGTGCCTGAACTCGGCCGACATGGTGGTGGCCTACAACGGCATCCACAAATCCGGCAACGTCTGGGTGCCGGTGAATGTGCGGCTCGATGCCGACACCATCGCCTACGTCCTGCGCCACGCCGAGGTGTCGGCCGTGGTGGTGGACGAGGCCTTCATGGCCATGCCCGAACTCGCCGCCGTGCTGCGCGAGCTGGCGGTGCCGCTTATCCTGAGCATGGCGGCGGGCGCCGCGCCCCATGGCGCTATCGCGTTTGCGCAGGCCTGGGCGGGCCGCAGCGCGGCGCTGCCCGACGCCGTGATCGGCAGCGACCAGCCCGCGCTCATCATGTACACCAGTGGCACCACCGGCAGGCCCAAGGGCGTGGTGCACTCGCACGCCTCGGTGGCGGCCGCGCTCATGGGCAACATGGTGGGCATGCAGATCACGCAGCAGGATGTGTTCTCGGGCGTGCTGCCGCTGTTCCACTGCGCCCAGCATTGCCTGGTGGCCACCGCCCATGCGGCCGGCGCCACGGTGGTGCTGCTGCGCGGCTTCGTGCCCGACGAGGTGCGTGCCTCCATCCTGCGCGAGAACTACACCATCTTCACCGGCCTGCCGATGATGTACGGCGCGCTGCTGATGGAGCCGACGTTCCGTGCGCCATCGGTGCGCCTGGCGATGTACGCCATGGCGCCCATTCCCAAGCCGCTCATCGCCCAGATCGCCGGGCGCATGACGCCCGAGGTGATGCTCGCCACGGGCCAGACCGAGATGTACCCCGGCACCATGACCTTCCGCCCCGGCGACTGGCCGGATCTGGACGCCAACTACTGGGGCACCTCGCTGCCGCACAACGAAACGGCAGTGATGGACGACGACGGGAATCTGCTGGGCGAAGGCCAGCCGGGCGAGATCGTGCACCGCGGAGCCAACGCCATGCTCGGCTACTTCAAGGACCCCGAGGCAACGACGGCCGCGCAGCGCTTTGGCTGGCACCACACGGGCGACCTGGGCATGTGGGGCCCGCAGGGGCAGATGATGTTCCTCGACCGCAAGAAGGACATGATCAAGACCGGCGGCGAGAACGTCGCCAGCGTCAAGGTCGAGGCGGTGATCCTCGCGCACCCGGCGGTGGCCGGTGTGGGCGTCATCGGCCTGCCGCATCCGCGCTGGATCGAGGCGGTCTGCGCCTTCGTGGTGAAGAAGCCCGGCGCCGACTTGGATGAAGAGGCGCTGCTCGCGCATTGCCGCGCCCAGCTGGGCGGCTTTGAGGTGCCCAAGCTCGTGCGCTTCATCGATGCCTTGCCTGCAACCTCGACGGGCAAGGTGCAAAAGCATATGCTGCGCAAGCAGTTCGAGGCGGTGGCGCAAGAGGCCTGGGGGCAGGACGGAGCGTGATAGCGGGGTGGCCGGCGTCGACACGGTGCTTCGGCCGATAGATGTCATACGGATTTTGAAGCAGCATTGATGGGGGGACTCACCATGGACCAAGGCATTGGCAGCTGGACCACGCTGCACGCGCAGCGCAACCCGCAAAAACTGGCTTTCATCGACGCCAACACCGACCGCCGCTACACCTTCGGCGAGGTGGAGCAGCGCACCAACGCGCTCGCGCACGCGCTGCGCGCGCAGGGGGTGCGCAAGGGCGACCGCGTGGCGCTGCTGGCGCTCAACAGCCCGCATTTCCTCGAGGTGGCGATCGCCACCGCCAAACTGGGCGCGGTCTTCGTGCCCATCAACTTCCGGCTGACCGCGGCCGAGGTGCGCTACATCCTCGACGACGCCACGCCCTGCGTGCTGTTTGCGTCCACGCAGACGCTGGAGACCGCGCGCAAGGCGGCCGACGGCAGCCTGGTGCGCCATGTGATCGAAATCCCCTCGGCCGCCAAACGCGCCGCGGGCGAGGGCGCGGATTACGAGGCGTGGATCGCCCAGGGCGGTGCGGCAGAGCACGCACCGGTGCGCGTTCTTCAGAATGAGGTCGCCTCGCTCATGTACACCTCGGGCACCACGGGCTTCCCCAAGGGCGCGATGCTCACGCATGGCAACCATCTGTGGAACGCCTTCACCCACTTCGCGATGACCGAGGGGCTCACGCCCAGAGATGTCTCGCTGGTCAGCGCGCCGCTGTTTCACATCGGTGCCTTCGGCATCTACACGCTGCCGCTGATCTATCTGGGCGGCAGCTCCGTCATCCTGGAGTCCTTCGACCCGGCCGGCTGGCTCGCGGCGGTGGAAAAATACCGGCCGACGCTGGCCTTCTGCGTGCCGGCCATGTGGGGTGCGATTGCGGCGAAGGGCCTGGAAGGGCGCGATTTTGCGTCGCTGCGCTGCGCCATCTCCGGCGGCGCGCCCTGCCCGCTGGTGCTCATCGAGAAGCTGCGCGGCCACGGCCTGGTGTTCACCGAAGGCTTCGGGCTGACCGAGACCGCGCCGGTGGCTTCCGCACTGGGCGCGGACGAGGTGGTGGCGCATGCCGGCTCGGTCGGCAAGCCCATCGCCCACGTCGAATACCGCATCGTCAGCGAGCAGCGTGTGGATCTGGCGGTGGGCGAGACCGGCGAGCTGCTGATCCGCGGCCCCAACGTGTTCGTCGGCTACTGGCAAAAGCCCGAGGCCACGCGCGAGGCGCTGGACGAGGACGGGTGGTTCCACAGCGGCGACCTGGCGCGCGTGGACGCCGAGGGCTTTTATTACATCGTCGATCGCAAGAAGGACATGGTCATCAGCGGCGGCGAGAACGTGTACCCGGCCGAGATCGAGCAGGTGCTCTATCAGCGCCCCGAAATCGCCGAGGTCGCCGTGCTGGGCACGCCCGATGCCAAGTGGGGCGAAGCGGTGACCGCCGTGGTGGCCCTCAAGCCCGGCGCGCAGCTGGGCGCCGACGAACTCATTGCCTGGGCGCGCGAGCGGCTCGCCGGCTTCAAGTGCCCGCGCGTGATCCGTTTCGTCGACGCCCTGCCGCGCACCGCCACGGGCAAGGTGCTCAAGCGCGAGCTGCGCAAGTTCTGGAGCGCGGATGGCGCGGCGGTGCAGCGCTGACGACCCTGTAGCAGGCATCCCAAGCCGGGAAATTTCACGGCATGACGATGGGGTATCGGTTGTCAATGAGTAGTTTCCCATGATCCGAGCGGACTATGGCAATGGGCTTGCAGCATTGGATTGTCCGGACAATGCAGGAACTGGGTACCAGCATGGGGTGGTCTCTTCGCCCAATACGGCGTTCAACGGATACGCCAACCCGGCCAGCTTCTCTCGCGCCATCGAGTTCACGCTGAACAGCCTCTACCTCACCCGTGCGTGGAATGACGGCACGACGCGTTTCGAGGGTTTCAACGGCGTGAATTCACTGTTCGTGCTGGATGTGTTCGCGACGACCAGCGCACCCACCCTGGTGAATTTTGGCTGGGCCGGCATCACCCGGGTGCGCATGACCACCCTGGGCGGCGACCGGTCGCACGCCGCGATAGACGACATCACCGTGAATGCCGCTGTGAGCGCCGTGCCGCTGCCGGCCGCGGCCCTGCTGCTGGGTTCCGGTCTGCTGGGCATGCTCGGCATCGGTCGCAAAAAGCGTGCGCCGGCTGGGCTGGCGGCGTAGACAGGCTAGTACGTTTTCGCTCCCGTGAGAAAGCGACCGCAAGGTCGCTTTTTGTTTGAGATGCATCCGCTGATGCAGCGGCATGCCGTTGTCAGTGCGTGGACAATCGCCTGATGCCTGACAACGCCCCTCCTGCCCCGCCCACCGCAACTGGATCCTCGCCGGCCTGGCGCTGGTGAGCTGGGTGTTTTCCATCTACCTCGTCGCGCAGACGATGACGATTCCGATCTACGGCAAGCTCTCCGATCTGTTCGAGCGCAGCTTTGCGTGGCTGGACAAGAACAGGCGGCTGTGGAAGAACTGCGAGCGGTTCCTGAACACCAGCTTGCGGTTGGTCCACTTGGCATTCTTGGCACTGCTAATCAGAAGATCGTGAACGCGTTCTCAGAGCATGCGCCGCAGTGTATTGTCCTTCTTGACGACGTGGTGCACCAGGGCCATGCCGATGTGGCCAATGACCATCACCAGCAGCAACCAGGCGACCGGCGAGTGCAGGGCACCCCCCACGCTGGCCAGCCACGGCACCTCGGCGTCTTTGGCGACCAGCTCGATGCCGAACACGGTCAGGCCATAACCCTTGCCGATCAGGATCGCGATGCCGGTCAGCGGCAGCAGCACCATGCCGGCATACAGCAGGACGTGCCCGGCCTTGGCCAGAAAAGCCATCAGCGGTTCGCGCGATGCCAGGGGGCGGTTGTAGCGCTGCCAGACGATGCGCAATGCCACCAGCAGCAGCAACAGCGTGCCGATCGAGACGTGCCAGGACACCAGGGTCTGGCCAACCCAGTGCTCGCCGTCGCCGATGCGGTCGAAGAACTTGAGGAACTGCCAGCCCACCAGTAGGGCCATGCCCCAGTGGAGCAGCCGCGAAGTGGCGCCGTAGCGTTCTTGGGAGTCGATGTTCATGAGGATCTCTTTTTCTGCTTGGGTTGAACAGGGCCGCCCGCCCGCGTGGGCGGCGGGGCGGTTACTGGTCGCTGGCCGCGTTCAGCTTGTCCACGGCGGCGGCGGGCAGCGACAGATCGGCAGCGCGCAGGATGTCGTCGAGTTGCCCGATGCTGGTGGCGCTGGCGATCGGCGCCGTGAGGCTGGGGCGGCCGATGAGCCAGGCCAATGCGACCTGCGCCGGAGTGGCCGACACCTCGGCCGCCACCTGGCGCAGCACGTCCAGCAGCTTCAGGCCGCGCGCGTCGAAGTAGCCCTTGAGGAAGCCTTCGCGGGCCGAGCCCTTCAAGTCGTCGGCGCTGCGGTACTTGCCGGTCAGGAAGCCGCTGGCCAGCGAAAAGTAGCTGACCACGCCCAGCTCATGCTCCTGGGCCACCCCCGCCAGCGCCGACTCGAAGCTGGCGCGTTCGTACAGGTTGTACTGTGGCTGGACGACCTCGTAACGCGGCAGGCCTTGCGCCTTGGAGACCGCCAGGGCGTCGCGCAGCCGCTCGGCGCCGTAGTTGGACGCCCCCAGGGCGCGCACCTTGCCGGCCTCGACCAGCCGGCCGAAGGCGCCCAGGGTCTCGGCCAGCGGCACCTCGGCGTCGTCGATGTGGGCGAAGTACACGTCGATGTAATCGGTGCGCAGGCGCTTGAGCGAGTCGTCCACGGCGGCGGCGATGTTGCCCGCCGACAGGCCCTTGCGCGGAGCCCACATGCCGACCTTGGTCATCAGCACCACGTCGTCGCGGCGGCCGCGCTTGGCGAGCCAGTGGCCGATGACGGTTTCGGATTCGCCGCCGGCCAGGCCCGGGCCCCAGGATGAATAGACGTCGGCGGTGTCGATGGCGTTGAAGCCGCGTTCGACGAAGCGGTCGAGCAGCTGGAAGGAGGTCGTCTCGCCGGCCGTCCAGCCGAAGACGTTGCCGCCGAAGACCAGCGGGGAAATGCTCGGGCCGGAGCGGCCCAGTTGACGTTGTTGCATGATCGGTTCCTCGGATAGGTTGGTTGATGTCCGCTCGCCAATGTGTCAGGCGATGGTTTCCACCGTGCCGCCGTCGACCCGCAGCGCGGCGCCGGTGGTGGCGCTGGCCTGGGGCGAGGCCACGTAGACGCTGAGGTTGGCCACTTCTTGCGCATCGGCAAAGCGCCCCAGCAGGTTGGAGGGGCGGTTTTCCGCCAGGAACAGGGCTTCCATCGCGGCGGGCGTGACGCCGCGCTCGGCGGCCAGGTCGGCCATCATCCGTACCCCGCCTTCGGTGCGCGTGGGGCCCGGCAGGATGGTGTTGACCGTGACGCCGCTGCCGGCCAGGACTTTGGCCAGACCGCGCGACAGGCCTTGCAGCGCGGCCTTGCTGGCGCCGTAGTGCACCATCTCGGTGGGGATGTTGAGCGCCGACTCGCTGGAGATGAACTGGATGCGGCCCCAGCCTCGCTCGCGCATGCCGCGGGCGTAGTGGCGCGACAGGCGCACGCCGCTCATCACGTTGACTTGCCAGAACTGCTCCCACAGCGCGTCGTCGATGTCGAAGAACTCGCATGCGCCGTAAATGCCCAGGTTGTTGACCAGGATGTCGGTCTCGGGGCGTGCGGCGATCAGCACGGCGCAGCCTTCAGTCGTGCCGACGTCGGCGACCACGCCACTGGCGTCGTCGCTGCGCAGCTTCGCCAGCGCCTCGTCCACGCGCGCCTGGCTGCGCCCGGCGATGGTGACGCTGGCGCCGGCCTTGGCCAGGCCGGTGGCGATGGCCAGGCCGATGCCGCCGGTGGAGCCGGTGACGATGGCGCGTTTGCCGGAAAGGTCGATCTGCATGGGGTATCTCCTGTAAAGGTAAAGAGGGCTGGATCAGCCGAAACGGAAGGCGGAAAGGGTGGTTTTCATCACTTCCTCCGAATAAATCTTGCGGCCTTCGGAGCCCGCGCCCGCACCGGCGGCGACCAGCAGCGGCAGCAGATGCTCTTCGCCGCCCGGTGGGTGGCTGTCGCGGGCGTGGGGCGCGCTTGCCCACTCGCGCAGCAGCGCCTCGCGCTGTTCGGTATCGCTTTCGACCGCCGCGCTCAGCCAGTCGTCGAACTTGGCCGAGACCGGCGTGTAGCGCGGGTCGCCGTAGCCGCGCATGTTGTGGAAACTCATGCCGCTGCCCACAATCAGCACGCCCTCATCGCGCAGCGCGGCCAGCGCGCGGCCGGCGGCGATGTGCGCGGCCGGGTCCATGTCATGGCGCAGTGAAAGCTGCACCACCGGCACCTCGGCCTTGGGGAACATCAGCTTGAGCGGAATGAAGACGCCGTGGTCGTAGCCGCGTTGCGGATCGACCCGCGCCTGCGCGCCGGCTTCGCCCAGCCGTTGGACGATGCGCTCGGCCAGGGCCGGATCGCCGGGTGCCGGGTAGGTCAGCTCGTAGGTGTGCGCCGGGAAGCCGCTGTAGTCGTAGATCAGACCTGGCCGTGCGTGGCCGGTGACGCTGAAGCCGCGCTCGAGCCAGTGGCCCGATACCAGCACGATCGCACGTGGCGTCCCCGGCAGAGTGCCGGCGACACCCTTGAGGAAGGCGGCCATGTGGTCCCAGGTGTCGGCCGGATTCCAGTCCATGAAGAAGCAGGGGCCGGCACCGTGGGGGATGAAGAAAACCGGCATGCGCGCGCTGTGGTTGATCGCGGTGGAGGTGGTGATCGTGTTCATGGTTGTTATTTTTATCTCCAATGAATAAAAATAGAATCTGTCAATGGAGACCAATACTTCATACTGATAGTGCTAAATTAAAGGCATGGACCGGATCACCAGCATGCGCGTCTTCGTGCGCGCCGCCACCGACGGCAGCCTCTCGGCGGCCGCGCGCCACCTGGGCATGTCGCCCGCCATGGCCACCAAGCACGCCAATGCGCTGGAGGCGCGCCTGGGCGTCAAGCTGTTTCACCGCACGACTCGGCGCCTGGCCCTGACAGAGGCCGGCAGCGACTACCTGGACGCCTGCCTGCGCATCCTGCCCGAGATTGACGAAGCCGAGGCCGCTGCGACCTCGCAGCGGATCAAGGCCACCGGCCTGTTGCGGATGAACGTGCCGCTGTCCTTCGGCCGCTGCTTCGTGGCGCCGCTGATGCCGGCGTTCAGCCGCCGCTATCCCGAGGTGACGGTGGAACTGGGGCTGAGCGACGCCGAGCTTGACCTCATCGCCGGCAGCTGGGATCTGGCCATTCGCATCGGCCGCCTGGCCGACAGCCCGCTACAGGTGCGCCGCCTGGGCGACAGCCCCATGCGGGTGTGCGCCTCGCCCGCCTACCTGGACGAGCGAGGCGTTCCGCGCCACGTGACCGAGCTGGTCCAGCACAACTGCCTGGGCTACACGCTCTCGGGCACCCAGGGCCGCGAGCACTGGGCCTTTGGCACCCAGGGCGAGGTGCATGTGCCGATCAGCGGCAACCTGATGGCCAACAACGGCGATGCCCTGCTGGCAGCTGCGGTGCGCGGCCAGGGAATCATTTACCAGCCGGAGTTCATCGTTGGCGAGGCGGTGGCGCGCGGCGATCTGGTGGCGCTGGAACTCGACAGGCCACTGGTGGACCTGGGCGGCATCCACGTGCTCTACCCGCCCGACCGCCGCCCGCCGGCCAAGGTCCGGGTGATGGTCAACTACCTGGTCGAGGCCTTCGCGGCGAATCCGGTCTGAGGAGGCGACTTTTCGTGGGCCGGTGGTTTCAATCGGCATAGGGGGCAATCATTATTGACGGCACCCCTGCCACAGACAGGGACGCTCCCGGTTTGTTAACTACAAAATTGGGAAGCCCGTTCGCCCCTGTCTGCTCAAATGCACGCCTGGCCGATGGAAGGCCCGAGCTGCCTCCCAATCTTCCGCGACATGCCACCACCTCGCACGGTCGCTTTTTGCTTGGGCTGCGTCCCGAGGCTGCCGTTCGCGGTTTCGGCGGGTAGAGAATCGGGCGATGTCTGCCACCTCCGCGCCCGCACCTGCCCACCGTGGCTGGATTCTCATCGGCCTGATGGCCATGATGATGCTGGCGGCGATGGACACCACCATCGTCTCCACCGCCATCCCGCAGATCGTCGGCGACCTGGGCGGGCTGGCACTGGTGAGCTGGGTGTTCTCCATCTACCTCGTCGCGCAGACGGTGACGATTCCGATCTACGGCAAGCTCTCCGATCTGTTCGGGCGCAAGCCCGTGCTGCTGGGCGGCACGGTGCTGTTCCTGATCGGCTCGGTCGCCTGCTCCATGGCGTGGAACATGCACGCCCTCATTGCCTTCCGCGGCCTGCAGGGTCTGGGCGCGGGCGCGATCATGGCGACGGTGATGACACTGGCGGGGGACCTCTACACCGTGCAGGAGCGCGGCGCGGTGCAGGGCTGGCTGTCCAGCGTCTGGGGCATGGCGGCGATCGCCGGGCCGCTGCTGGGCGGGGCGTTTGCCGAATACGCCTCATGGCGCTGGATTTTCCTCGTGAACCTGCCGATCGGCGCGCTGGCGCTGCTGCTGGTGGGGCGGGAGCTGCATGAAACCTTTCACCGGCGCGAGGCGCGCATCGACGTCGCGGGCGCGGTGCTGCTGTTCGTCGCGCTCAGCCTGCTGATCTTTGGCGTGCTGGAGGGCGGGCAGGCCTGGCCCTGGGCATCGTGGCAGATGGGCTTGATTGGCGTGCTGGCGGTGCTCTCGCTGGCGGCGCTGGTGCTGGTGGAGCGCCGCGCGGCGGAGCCGATTTTGCCGGGCTGGCTGTGGCGCCGGCGCGAGCTGGCGGGCTCCAACCTGGCGGCGATCGGCATGGGGCTGGTGATGATGGCGCCCAGCATCTTTCTGCCCACCTTTCTGCAATCGGTGCAGGGGCTGGGAGCGATTGCCGCCGGCTTCGTGCTGGCCACGCTCAGCCTGGGCTGGCCGGCGGCGTCCGCGCTGTCGCCGCCGCTGTACGCGCGTTTTGGCTTTCGCGATGCGGGGCTGTTCGGCTGCGCGCTGATCTTGCTGGCCTCGCTCGCCTTTCTCTGGCTGCCGCGTCCGCAGCCGGTGCCGTGGGTGCTGCTCGACCAGGTGCTGCTGGGCGCCGGACTGGGCTTCTTTTCCACGCCGATTCTGGTGGGCATGCAGTCCACCGTCGATTGGGGGCAGCGCGGCGTGGTGACGGGCTCGCACATGTTTGCGCGCTACCTCGGACAAAGCCTGGGCGCGGCGCTGTTTGGCGCCATCTTCAATGCGGCGCTGGGCGCGCGGCTGGCGGGTGCTCCCCAGGCCCTGGCGGGGCAGGTGCCGCAGACGGTGGATGCCGTCATGGGGGCGCTGCACTCGCCCGCCACCGCCCCGGCGGTGGGTGCCTGGCTGCGCGGTGCAATGGGTGCGGCGACCGATGCGCTCTATCGGGGCATGAGCGTGATTGCGTTGCTGATGCTGCTCGTGCTGCTGGTGGCGCCGCGCCGATTTCCAGTCATCGAGGAATAGAGGGAACCAAGGGTTAACCCTTGTTTCCAAAATAACCCCGCCTGCGGCAGGATGGCGCTCTCGCTCTCTTTTCTGGATGGAGTCCCATGGCGGCCACTACCCTGGGTATCAAGGTCGATGACCTGCAGCGCGATCGCATTCACGCCGCGGCGCGGCAGATCGGGCGGACACCGCACTGGCTGGTGAAGCAGGCGGCGATGCTCTATGTGGATGCCGTCGAGCGCGGCGCCACGGACATCTCGCTGCGCGGCCTGCCCGGCGGACCGGAGGAAGCAACAGCCGAGGCGGTGCAACCAGCTTCGGCGCAAGAGGTGCAACCATTTCTTGCCTTTGCCCAGTCCATCCTGCCGCAAACCCCGCTGCGCGCGGCGATTACGGCAGCCTGGCATCGCCCGGAGCCCGAGTGTCTGGCCACCCTGCTGCCGCAGGCGCGCCTGAGCGATGAGGGGGAACTCGCCAAGGTCGGCGCGCTGGCCGCCCGCCTGGTGCAGGGCCTGCGCGATGCGCCGGTCACGAGCGGTGTGGCGGCGCTGGTGCGGGAGTTCTCGCTCTCCAGCCAGGAAGGCGTGGCGCTGATGTGCCTGGCCGAGGCGCTGCTCCGCATTCCCGACCGCGCCACGCGCGACGCGCTGATCCGGGACAAGATCAGCCGCGGCGACTGGCGCGCGCATGTGGGGCGCTCGCCCTCGCTGTTCGTGAATGCCGCCGCCTGGGGTCTGGTGCTCACCGGCAAGCTCACGGCCACGAGCAGCGAAAGGACGCTATCGGCGGCGCTCACGCGTGTGATCGGCAAGGGCGGCGAGCCGCTGATCCGTCAGGGCGTGCACCGCGCGATGAAACTCATGGGCGAGCAGTTCGTCACCGGCCAGAACATCGCCGAGGCGCTGGCCAACAGCCGCGCCCACGAAAAGCAGGGCTTTCGCTACAGCTACGACATGCTGGGCGAGGCGGCGACGACGGAGCAGGACGCGCAGCGCTATCTGGCCCATTACCAGCAGGCCATCCACGCGATAGGCAGTGCGTCCAACGGACGCGGCATCTTCGATGGCCCCGGCATCTCCATCAAGCTCTCGGCGCTGCACCCGCGCTATGCGCGCGCGCAGTACGAGCGCGTGATGCAGGAGCTGCTGCCGCGCGTGCTGCACCTGGCGGAGCTCGCGCGCCAGTACGACATCGGCATGAACATCGACGCCGAAGAGGCCGACCGGCTGGAGCTCTCGCTCGACATTCTGGAGGCCCTGTGCGCCGCGCCGTCGCTCAAGGGTTGGAGCGGCATAGGCTTCGTGGTGCAGGCCTACCAGAAGCGCTGCCCGCAGGTGATTGATTACCTGGTTGATTTGGCGCGCCGCAGCCGCCGCCGCCTGATGGTGCGCCTGGTCAAGGGCGCCTACTGGGACAGTGAAATCAAGCGCGCCCAGATCGACGGCTACGCGGGCTATCCCGTCTACACGCGCAAGGCCTACACCGATGTGAGCTACATCGCCTGCGCCAAAAAGCTGCTCTGCGCACCCGATGCGATCTACCCGCAATTTGCCACGCACAACGCGCAGACGCTGGCCAGCATCCACCACCTGGCGCTGGCCGTGGGCGGCAGCTACTACAGTGGGCAATACGAATTCCAATGCCTGCACGGCATGGGCGAGCCGCTGTACGCGCAGGTGGTGGGGCCGACGGCCGAGGGCAAACTTGCGCGGCCGTGCCGCATCTACGCGCCGGTGGGCAACCACGAAACGCTGCTCGCCTACCTGGTGCGGCGCCTCTTGGAAAACGGTGCCAACACCTCGTTCGTGAACCGCATAGGCGACGCCAGCATTCCCGTGGCCGAGCTGGTGCGCGACCCGGTGGATGATGTGCGCGCGATCGCGCAGGCCGAAGGGCAATTGGGCGCGCCGCACCCGGGCATTGCCCTGCCCAGGGACTTGTACCTGAATCAGCCCATGTTCTCGCGGGCCAATTCCCACGGGCTCAACCTGCACAACGAGCAGCGCCTGGCCTCCCTGGCCGTGGCCCTGCTGCAGAGCACCAGCCACCCCTGGTGGGCCGCCGCGCCCGGCGTGGAGCCGCCGCCCGACCCGGCGCAGGCCGATGGCTGGCAGGCGGTGCGCAACCCGGCGCAGCTCACCGACACCGTGGGCTGGGTGCGCGAGGCCTCGGCCGACGAAGCCGACCTGGCCGTGCGGCGCGGCGCGCAGGCGCTGCCGATCTGGGCCGGCATGCCGCCCGCGGGCCGCGCCGATGCGCTGCTGCGCGCGGCCGACCTGCTGGAGCAGCGCGGCCAGACACTGATGGGGCTGATCCAGCGCGAGGCCGGCAAGACCCTGGCCAGCGCGCTCGGCGAGGTGCGCGAGGCGGCGGACTTCATGCGCTACTACGGCGCGCAGGTGGCGGCGCAGTTCGACAACGCGGCGCAGCGCCCGCTGGGCGTGGTGCTGTGCATCAGCCCCTGGAATTTCCCGCTCGCGATCTTCACCGGGCAACTCGCGGCGGCGCTCGCCGCGGGCAACGTGGTGCTGGCCAAACCGGCGGAACAGACGCCGCTCACCGCCGCCGCCATGGTGGCCATACTGCACGAGGCGGGCGTGCCGCAGGATGCGCTGCAGCTGCTGCCGGGCCAGGGCGAAACCGTGGGCGCGCAGCTCGTGGCGCACCCGCTGGTGGCGGGCGTGATGTTCACCGGTTCCACGCAGGTGGCGCGGCGGCTGGCGCGCCAGCTGGCCACGCGCCTCTCGCCCGATGGCCATGCCGTGCCCCTGATTGCCGAGACCGGCGGCCTGAACGCGCTGGTGGTGGATTCCTCCGCGCTCGCCGAACAGGTGGTGCTCGACGTGCTGACCTCGGCCTTCGATTCCGCCGGGCAGCGCTGCTCGGCGCTGCGCCTCTTGTGCCTGCAGGAGGATGTGGCGGCGCGCCAGCTCACCATGCTGAAAGCGGCGCTGCAGGAGTGGCGCATGGGCAACCCCGATCGCCTCGCCACCGACGTGGGCCCGGTGATCGACGAGGCCGCGCGCGCGCAGATCGAGGCGCACATCGACGCCATGCAGGCCGCGGGCCAGAAGGTCACGCGCCTGCACCAGAGCGATGGCAATGGTTGGTTCGTGGCGCCCGCAATTATCGAAATTGATATCGCCTCGCGCTTGACACACGAGGTTTTTGGGCCGGTTTTGCATGTGGTTCGCTACCAGCGCGATCACCTCGATGAACTCATCGCGCAGATCAACGCCAGCGGCTACGGCCTCACCTTTGGCGTGCACAGCCGCATCGACGAAACCATAGAACACCTCACCGACCAGGTGCAGGCGGGCAACATCTACGTGAACCGCAACATCATCGGCGCCGTGGTGGGCGTGCAGCCCTTTGGCGGCATGGGGCTCTCGGGCACCGGCCCCAAGGCGGGCGGGCCGCTGTACCTGCACCGCCTGGTGCAGGAGGCGCCGGGCGACGCGCTGGCGCTGCTGCCCAAGGCGCAGGCCACGGTGGGCGAGCCTTCGGGGGCGGTGCTCGCCCCACTCGCCGGCGCGAATCTGCCGCAGGTGGACGGCGCGCAGGCAAAGGCCTTGATCGATGCGGCCATGCGCGCCTCGCGCCTCCATGAGCGCTGGCTGCTCGCGGGCCCCACGGGCGAATCCAATGCCTGGCGGCTGCTGCCGCGCGGCCCGGTCTGGGCGCTGCCCGCGAGCCCACTGGGGCTGCTCGCGCAGGTGGTGGCGGCGCTGGCCAGCGGCAACCGCTGCCATGCGGTGCTGCCCGAGGACGGGGGCGCCTGCGCCGCGCTGTGGCAGGCGCTGCGCGCCGCGCTGGGTGCCGCCGCCGAGGGCCGCTTGCGGCAGGGCAGGCATGAGGACATCGCCGACGGCGCGCTGCCCGTGGCGGCGCTGCTCTTTGAAGGCGATGGCGATGCGCTGAAACAGCTTCTGGGCACCGTGGCCGAACGCGCCGGTGCGCTGGCGCGGGTGAGCCGCCGCACGGTCTTCGAGCTGCAGGCCGGCCGGGGCTACGACCTCGCGGCGCTGGTGCATGAGCAGTCGATCAGCACCAACACGGCAGCGGCCGGAGGCAACGCGCAGCTCATGACGATGGCGTGAAACGCTGCAAGAAATGCTGACAGGCGGCGCCGCGCCGGCATCGTCGCCGCCAAACGCGGACAATCGCGCCGCCCATGACCTCATCCGACGAAATCTTCAGCCTGCGGCGGCTGGCGCTGCCCGCGTTCGGCCCTTCCCTGATGTTCGGCCTGTGCGAGGGTACCATCCTGCCGGTGCTCGCGCTCAGCGCGCGAGCGCTCGGCGCGAGCCTGGCCGAGGCCGGGTTCATCGTCGCGCTGGTGGGTCTGGGCTCGTTCCTGGCCAACATCCCTGCCGCCTGGCTGGCCAGCCGCTTTGGCGAGCGCCGGGCGATGATCGGCGCCTCCGTGTGTTCGCTGCTGGCGCTGGTCGTCTGTCTGGTGGCGCCCGCGGTGTGGCTGTTTGGCCTGGGTGTGCTGATGGTGGGGCTGTCGCGCGCCGTGTTTCTGCTGGCGCGCCAGAGCTTCCTGGTCGAGGCGGCGCCCCCGGGCGTGCGCGCGCGGGCGATGGCGATGCTGGGCGGCGTGCACCGCATCGGCATGTTCATCGGGCCTTTTCTCGGGGCGGCGGCCATCCATGGCCTGGGGCTTTCGGGCGCCTATTGGGCGGCGCTGGTGGTGACGCTGGCCATGGGCGCGCTGTCGGCGCTGGTGCCGGATCTGGAGCCTGTTGGCGCGCCCGCCGATGCGCCATCGCCGGCCGCGCCCACCACGCTGCAGCTGCTGCGCGATCACCGCCCTGTGCTGCTGACCCTGGGCGTGGCGAGCGCGCTGGTGTCCGCCATCCGCGCCTGCCGCCAGGTGGTGATACCGCTGTGGGCCAGCCACATCGGGCTGGATGCCGCCACCACCTCGCTGATTTACGGCCTGATGGGCGCGGTGGACATGCTGCTGTTCTACCCCGCGGGGCGCGTGATGGACCAGCGCGGGCGCCGTGCGGTGACCATCCCCAGCCTGCTCATCATGGGCACCAGCCTGCTGGTGATGCCGCTCACCGGCGGCTTTGCCAGCCTGCTGGCCGCGAGCATGCTGCTGGGCGTGGGCAATGGCATAGGCGCGGGCATCGTGCTCACCATCGGCGCGGATGCCTCGCCGGTGCAGGGGCGCACGCAGTTCCTTGGCCTGTGGCGCGTGATCACCGACATCGGCGGCGGCGGCGGGCCGCTGCTGCTGTCGGGGCTGACGGCGCTCATCACGCTGGCGGGCGGCATCGTGGTGACGGGCGGGCTGGGGTTTGTGTCCGCCTGGATGTTCTGGCGCTGGCTGCCGCGCAAGCAGGCCGCGGCGCGCAGCCGGTCCGCCACGCCCTGAGCGGCGCCATCCGCGAATGGAGCACGGCGCGGCCCGCCAGGCTCACTGCGGCGCAAGAATGATTTCGGTGAGCTTCCAGCCGAGCCCGCGCCGGCCCAGCACGAATTGCGTGTCGCCGCCGCGCCCGTGGGCGGTCACGACGAAGCGGTTCCACGAGCGGTAGCCCATGTCGGCCTGGGCGAGCGGCTGGCGCGCGTCCCCGCCGGCTTCGTTCTCCGGGCCGGCGGGCGTGGGAGGCTGCGGCTTCTTTGGATTGCCGCCGGCCATGAGCTCGGCGACCCCGGCGGGGGTGACGTAGGCGTCCACCAGCCTGTCCACCACCGCACCCGCCAGCGGCGCCACCAGAGCAGCCAGCGGGTTCAGCTCGTTGCCGCCGCCCTCGGCCATGGTGTGCAGCAGCCGTGCATTCATCTGGTCTTTCAGGCTCTGGCGCACACTGGCGAAATCCACGTGGCCTGCCAGGGCCTGGGCATCGCGTGCCTGGGCGGCGTCACGGATGCGGACCACCGTGAGCCACGGCGCCGCGATGATCCAGGCCAGCAGCAAGGCGGCAAGTGCCAGGGCGACAGCGGATTTGCGGTTCATCGCATGCAGCATACCGCGTCTGCATGCCTGCCTGGCTGCGCGGTTCAGCGCTGTGGCTGGTGTGCCGTGATCGCCTTGCGCGCGGCCGCATCCAGCGCAAAACCGGCGCCATGCCGCGTGGCGAGTTCATCCGCGCGCCGGAGGAACGCCTCCACGCCCGTGCCATGGATGAACTGCATCGCCCCGCCCGTCCAGGCCGGGAAGCCGATGCCGAAGATCGAGCCGATGTTGGCGTCGTGCGCGCTGGTGAGCACGCCTTCGGCCAGGCAGCGCGCGGTCTCTATCGCCTGGCGGTAGAGGATGCGGTCCTGGATGTCCTGCACGTTCCAGGCGGCGCCGGGTTTCTCGAACAGGCTTGTGAGCCGCGGCCAGAGTTCTTTCCTGCCGCCCTGCGGGTAGTCGTAGAAGCCGCCGCCGCCCGCGCGCCCCGGGCGCCCCAGTTCCTTGACCATGCGCTCCACCAGCAGTTCGCCGAGCGTGGCGCCGTAGGTCTTGCCTTCGGCGGCCAAGTCGGCGCGGGTCTGGTCCATGACGTGCACGCCCAGGGACAGTGAGGTTTCATCGAGCACCGCCAGCGGCCCGACGGGCATGCCGGCCTGCATCGCGGCGTTTTCGATGACGGCGGCGGGGATGCCCTCGGCCAGCATCGCCGCGCCTTCCATCACGAAGGTGGCGAAGGTGCGGCTGGTGTAGAAGCCGCGTGAATCGTTGACGACGATGGGCACCTTGCCCAGCGCCTGCACGTAGTCGAACGCGCGCGCCACGGTGGCGTCGCTGGTTTGCTTGCCGCGGATGATTTCCACCAGCCGCATCTTGTCCACCGGGCTGAAGAAGTGGATGCCGATGAATGTCTCCGGCGCCTTGCTGGCGCTGGCCAGGCCGCTGATCGGCAGCGTGGAGGTGTTGCTGGCGAAGAAACCGCCCGCCGCCAGGTGCGGCTCGGCCTCCTGTGTGACCTGGGCCTTGAGGGCGCGGTTCTCGAACACGGCCTCGATGATGAGATCGCAGCCGTTCAGATCGGCCGCGTTGGCGGTGGGTGTGATGCGCGCGAGCAGCGCCTCGGCCGCCTCGGCGCTCATGCGGCCTTTTTCCACGCGCCTGGCAGCCAGCCTGGCGCTGTAGGCCTTGCCCGCTTCGGCCTTCTCCAGGCTCACATCCTTGAGGATGGTGGCGATGCCGCGGCTGGCCTGCGCCCAGGCGATGCCCGCGCCCATCATGCCGGCGCCCAGGATGCCGACCTTGGCGGGCTTGAAGCGCTCCTTGACGGGCGGGCGCGATTTGCCGCTCTTGATCGCGTTCAGGTCGAAGAAGAAGGCGCTGACCATGTTGCGCGCCACCTGCCCGGTCATGACCTTGGCCAGATACCGGCTTTCGATGCGCAGCGCGGTGTCGTAATCGACGATCGCCCCTTCGACCATGCAGCTCAATGCCGCCTCGGGTGCCGGGTAGCGGCCGCGCGTGGTCTTGCGCAGCATGGCGGGCGCCACGGCCAGGCCGGCGGCGATCTTGGGGTTGCTCGGCGTGCCGCCCGGAATCTTGTAGCCCTTCTCGTCCCAGGGCTGGTGCGCCTCGGGGTGGGCGGCAATCCAGGCCAGCGCCGCGGGCAGCAGCGCGTCCCTGCCTGCGGCCAGTGCATGCACCAGCCCGAGCTCCTTCGCTTTTGAAGGGTTGAAGAGCTTGCCTTCGAGCACATAGGGCTGCGCGCCCATCAGGCCGAGCAGCCGCACCATCTTGGTGATGCCGCTGGCGCCGGGGATCAGGCCCAGCGTGACCTCGGGCAGGCCGAGCTGGATCCTGGCGTCATCGACGGCGATGCGGTGGTGCGCGATCAGCGCCACCTCCCAGCCACCGCCCAGCGCCGAGCCGTTGAGGCAGGCGACGACGGGAATGCCCAGCGTCTCCAGCGTGCGCGCCTGCTTCTTCAGGCGCTCGATTTGCGCGAACGCCTGTGGTGCGTCGGCTTCGGTCAGGCGCAGCACGGCCCTGAGATCGGCGCCGGCGAAGAAGCTGCTCTTGGCCGAGGCGAGGGCTATGCCCTTGAGCGCGCCGCCCAGCTTTTCGCGGTCGGCCAGCACCTGCGCGGTGACCTCGGCAAAGTCGTCCTGCCATTGCTGGCACATGGTGTTGACGGGCGAATCCGGCTCATCAAAGGTGATGAGGGCGACCTGGCCTTCGCCCTGCGCGGCGATGCGTTCGTAGCGGATGGTTTTCATGGGGTGTCTCCTCGGTGCTCAGACGCGCTCGACGATGGTGGCAATGCCCATGCCCCCGCCCACGCACAGCGTGACCAGGCCGGTGCGCAGATGGCGCCGCTCCAGCTCATCGATCAGCGTGCCCAGCAGCATCGCGCCGGTGGCACCCAGCGGGTGGCCCATGGCGATGGCGCCGCCGTTGACATTGACCTTCTCATGCGGCACCCCCATCTCGCGCATGAAGCGCATGGGCACGGCGGCGAAGGCCTCGTTCACCTCGAACAGGTCGATCTGGTCGATGGCCATGCCCGCACGCGCCAGCGCCTTGCGCGTGGCAGGCATGGGGCCGGTGAGCATGATGGTGGGGTCTGCGCCGCTCACCGCCGTGGCGACGATGCGCGCGCGCGGCGTGAGGCCGTGGGTTTTTGCGGCGGTTTCGCTGCCGATCAGCACCACGGTGGCGCCATCGACGATGCCCGAGGCATTGCCCGCGTGGTGCACATGGTGGATGCGCTGCACCTGCGGGTAGCGCTGCAGCGCCACCTGGTCAAACCCCATGTCGCCGAGCTGCGCGAACGAGGGCTTGAGCGCCGCCAGCCCTTCGAGCGTGGTCTGCGGCTTGATGAATTCGTCCTCGGCCAGAATCACCTGCCCGAGCAGGTCGCGCACCGGCACCACCGAGCGCTGGAACCAGCCCTGCGCCCGTGCGTGCGCGGCGCGCTTCTGCGATTCGACGGCGAAGGCATCCACGTCGGTGCGGCTGAAGCCATCGAGCGTGGCAATCAGGTCCGCGCCTATGCCCTGGGGCACGAAGAGCGTTTCCAGATTGGTGGCCGGATCCTGCGCCCAGGCGCCGCCGTCGCTGCCCAGCGGCACGCGGCTCATGCTCTCCACGCCACCGGCGACGACCAGGTCTTCCCAGCCGCTGGCCACCTTCTGCGCGGCCAGGTTCACCGCCTCCAGGCCCGAGGCGCAGAAGCGGTCGATCTGCAGACCGGCGCAGGTCCAGTTCCAGCCCGCCTTGAGTGCCGCGATCTTGGGCAGCACCGAGCCCTGCTCGCCCACCGGCGAGACGATGCCCATCACCACGTCATCGACGGCCGCCGTGTCAAAGCCCTGGCGCGCCTGCAATTCGTGCAGCAGTCCGACGGCCAGGTCTATGGGTTTGACCTCGTGCAGGCTTCCATCCTTCTTGCCCTTGCCGCGCGGGGTGCGCAGGGCCTCGAACACATAGGCGGTGGTCATGCTGGGGTCTCCTAAAATCTTAATAGAAACTGGCTTTAACGCTTGCTCATCATGCGCTATCAGCTATGCATTTATCTCCTTCCCCCTTTGGGGGAAGGCAGGGATGGGGGCGGGCTGGCAAAGGCGCGGCGGCAGGCTGGCCCCCACCCCAGCCCTCCCCCAGAGGGGGAGGGAGCCGATACCGGAGGGACGCTCATTTGGCGCCACCCAACCCCATGCTGCGCGAAATCACTTCCTTCATGATCTCGTTGGTGCCACCGTAGATGCGCTGCACGCGTGCATCGGCCCAGGCGCGGGTGATGGGGTACTCCCACATGTAGCCGTAACCGCCGAAGAGCTGCACACACTCGTCCATCACCTTGAATTGCAGGTCGCTGGTCCAGTATTTGGCCATGCTGGCGGTGGCGGTGTCGAGCTGGTCCTTGAGGATCAGCTCGCAGCACTTGTCCACGAAAACCCGCGCCACCTGCACTTCGGTCTGCAGTTCGGCCAGCGTGTAGCGTGTGTTCTGGAACGCAGCCACGGTCTGGCCGAAGACCTTGCGCTGCTTGACGTAGTCCAGCGTCCAGTCGATCGCGGCCTGCGCGGCGGCGACGGCGGTGATGGCGATCTGCAGCCGCTCCCACGGCAGCTGCTCCATCAGGCAGATGAAGCCCTTGCCCTGCATCGCGGCGCCGCCCAGCAGGTTTTCGACCGGCACCTTCACGTCGTTGAAGAACAGCTCGGAGGTGTCCTGCGCCTTCATGCCGGCCTTTTTCAGGCGCTGGCCTTTCTCGAAGCCCGGCATGCCGCGCTCGATGAGCAGCAGGCTGGTGCCCTTGGCGCCCGCGGCCGGGTCGGTCTTGGCGACCAGGATGACCAGATCCGCATGCCAGCCGTTGGTGATGAAGGTCTTGCTGCCGTTGACCACGTAGTGGCTGCCGTCCGGCGACAGCAGGGCGGTGGTCTTCACGCCCTGCAGATCGCTGCCGGCCGCGGGTTCGCTCATGGCGATGGCGCCCACCATTTCGCCGCTGGCAAGCTGGGGCAGGTATTTCTTCTTTTGCGCCTCGGTGCCGTAGTGCAGGATGTAGGGCGCGACGATCTCGCTGTGCAGGCCAAAGCCTATGCCGGTGCAGCCCGCACGCCCGATGGCCTCCATCTGCACGACGGAGTAGCGCTTGTCGGCGCCCGCGCCGCCGTAGGCCTCGGGCATGCTCATGCACAGAAAGCCGTTGGCGCCGGCCTTGCGCCAGACCTCGCGGTCCACATAGCCCTGTTCTTCCCAGCTGGCGTGGTGCGGCGTGATCTCTTTCTCGATGAAGCGGTGGAAGCTGTCGGCGAACGACAGGTGGTCGGCATCAAAAAGCGTGCGTTCGATCATGGCGGTATTTCCCAAAGCAATTGCTTGATTTAATTGTGGCAGCCTGGTGCGGCAAACCCAGTCGCCCAAACGACAAACCGCCCGGAGGCGGTTTGTGTCGTGGTTCGGTAAAAATTATTTGGTGTGGTACTGCGAGACCACCTTCCACTTGCCATCCTGCACCTGCGACAGGCGCCAGGCGGTGCTGCCCAGGTGCTTGGTCGCGGTAAAGGTGGTGGGGGCACTGCCGAAGATGTCCGTCTGCGTGCTGAAGTTCTCCATCGTCTTGATGAAGCCGTCGGTCGTCAGGTTCGGGCCGGTCTTGGCCACGGCCTGCAGGAATGCGTCCATCACGATGTAGCCATAGGCCGAGAAAATGCCGCCGTCTTCATTGAACCTGGTCTTGTACTTGGTGGCCCAGAACGCCAGCGGCTTGTTGCTGGCGTCATCCGTGTAGGGCACCTGCGCCGCCATGGTGGCGTAGAGGCCGTCCATCGCCTTGCCGGCGAGCTTGGGAATCAGTTCGCTGTAGGCGGCGGCCGAGCCGAGGAACACCGGGTTGAAGCCCATCTTCTTGGCCGTGCCTATGGTGCCTATGGTCTCGCGGATGATGGTGCCCAGCGTCACCAGCTCGCAGCCCGCGGCCTTGGTCTTGGCGACCTGCGAGGAGAAATCGGTGGCGCCGCGCTTGAAGCTGGCCTTCTCGGCCAATGGCATGCCGATGTCCTTGAGGCCGTCTTCGGTGCCCTTGAGCACCTCCTCGCCGAATTCGTCGTCCTGGTAGATCACGCAGACCTTGGTGAGCTTTTTCTCCTTGACCATCTCCGGCACGGCTTCGCGGATTTGCTGGTAGTAGGGCGCGATGAAGGCGTAGGTCAGCGGGTTCAGCGGCTCGTACATCTCGCGCGCGGCCGTGAGCGGCATGAAATTGAAGACCTTCTTGGGGAACAGCACCGGGAAGGTGGCCAGGTTGGCGGCCGTGCCGATATGGCCCACCATGGCGAAAACCTTTTCCTGGTTCACCAGTTTTTGCGCGGCGAGCACGGCGCGCTTGGGGTCGTAGCCGTCGTCCTCGACCTTGAGCACGATCTTGCGGCCGTTGATGCCGCCCTGTTCGTTGGCCTCGTCCACGCGCAGCTGCATGCCGTCGCGCGCCTGCTTGCCGATCGCCGCGATCGGACCGGAGAGGTCCTGGATGGTGGCGATCTTGAGCTCGGTCTTGGTGATGCCCTGGTTCTGCGCCAGCGCCGATCCGGCAAAGCCCAGGGCGCAAGCCAGGGCCAGAAGGCGGTATTTCGTCTGCATGGGAAGTCCTCCTTGTGTGGGTGAAACGATTGTGGACAGTGGGGTGCCTGCAGGGGCTCAGGGTTTACCCGTGCCGCCCGCGTACATGGCGTCGATCTGCGCCGCGTATTTCTTCTCGACCAGCTTGCGCTTGAGCTTCATCGTCGGCGTGAGTTCTTCGTCTTCCGCCGTCAGCTGGGTGTCGAGCAGGAAGAATTTCTTGATCTGCTCGACGCGCGCGAACTTGCCGTTGACCTCGTCGATCACGTTCTGGATCAGCGCCTGCACCTCGGCCGCGCGCGTCAGGCTGGCGTAGTTGGAGAAGGGTACGTCGTGGTCCTGCGCGAATTTTTCCACGTTCTCCTGGTCGATCATGACGATCACCGTGAGGTAGGCGCGCCGGTCGCCGATCACCACCGCGTCGGTGATGTAGGGGCTGAATTTGAGCTCGTTCTCGATCTCGCTGGGCGTGATGTTCTTGCCGCCCGCCGTGATGATGATGTCCTTCATGCGGTCGGTGATGCGGTAGAAGCCCTCTGCATCCACCGTGCCCACGTCGCCGGTGCGCAGCCAGCCGTCTTCGGTGAAGGTCTCGGCTGTTTTCTCGGGCTGGTTCAGGTAGCCCGCGAAGACGTTGGGCCCCCTGACCTGGATTTCGCCGGTCTGCGCATCGATGCGCACCTGGTTGTAATGCGCCGCCGGGCCGATGGAGCCGGGCTTGATGTGCGTGGGCAGCACCGCCGTCGATACGCCGCAGGTCTCGGTCATGCCCCAGACTTCGAGCATCGGGATGCCGAGCGAGAGATACCACTTGATGAGTTCGGGCGAGATCGGCGCCGCGCCGGTGACCAGATAGCGCGCGCGGTGGATGCCTATCATCTTGCGCACGTTGTTCAGCACCAGCCAGCGCGCGATGTGAAAGCGCCCCTTGAGCGTGGCGGGTATGGCCTCGCCCGCCAGCACCTTGTCGGCGATGCGCCGGCCCACGGCTATCGCCCAGGCGTAGGCCAGCTGCTGCAGCCGCGTGCTTTCCTTGAGCGCGATCGTCACGCCGGAATAGAACTTCTCCCACACGCGCGGCACGGCGACGAAGACCGTGGGCGCGATCTCGCGCACGTTCTCGGGCACGGTGTCGGGGTTCTCGACGAAATTGAGCTTGCAGCCGGAATAGAGCGAGAGGTATTCGCCGCCCATGCGCTCGGCGATGTGGCACAGCGGCAGAAAGGCCATGGCTTCGTCCGCCCCGCTGCGCGCGATCACGGTGTTCAGCCCGCGCACGGTGGCCACCAGCGCGCTGTGCGTGTGCATCGCGCCCTTGGGCTTGCCGGTGGTGCCCGAGGTGTAGACCAGAATCGCCAGATCTTCGGGTTTCACGGCGGCCACGCGCTGCGGCAGGGCCTGCGGATGCTGCGCGTTCCATTGACGGCCGAGTTCGCGCAACGCGGCCAGGCTCATCACGCCCGCGTCATCGAGCTGGTGCAGGCCCTCCATGTCGAAGACGATGATCTTGCGCAGGCCCGGCAGCTGCCCGCGCACCGCCAGCGCCTTGTCCAGCTGCTCGTCGTCTTCCACGAAGAGGAAGCTGCTGTGCGAATCCTCGGTGAGGTAGTGCACCTGCGCCGCCGCATCGGTGGGATAGATGCCGCTGGCCACGCCGGCGCAGGAGAGCACCGCCAGATCGGCCAGCACCCATTCCAGGATGGTGTTGGAGAGGATGGAGGCGGTGTGCCCGGCCTCGAAGCCCAGCGCCATCAGGCCGCCCGCGATCTCGCGCACCGCGTCGCCCACCTGCGTCCAGGTCCAGGCCCGCCACAGGCCGAGCTTCTTCTCGCGCAGCCAGACCTGCGGCCCGCGTTGCGCCACGCCATTCCAGAACATCGCGGCCAGGGTGTCGCCCTGCATGGCGAGGCCTTCGCGCGTGGCGCAATCGGGGTTCCAGAGCACGCTCATGCCGCTATCTCCAGTTTTTCTTCTTTTTCCAGCGCCGCTCGCCGCGCACGCCGTCGCCCTTCATGCCGAGATAGAACTCCTTGATGTCCTCCTTCTCGCGCAGCACCTCGCAGGCGCCCTCCATCACGATGCGGCCGTTCTCCAGCACGTAGCCGAAATCGGCGGCGTTCAGCGCCATGTTGGCGTTCTGCTCCACCAGCAGCATGGTGGTGCCGCGCTCGCGGTTGATGCGCACCACGATCTCGAAGATTTCCTTGGTCAGGCGCGGCGACAGGCCCAGGCTGGGCTCGTCGAGCAGGATGAGTTCCGGCGCGGCCATCAGCGCGCGGCTGATCGCCAGCATCTGCTGCTGCCCGCCCGAAAGCAGGCCCGCATCCTGGTGGCCGCGCTCCTTCAGGATGGGAAAGTAGGCATGGACCTGCTCCAGGTCGCGCGCCACCGCGTCGCGGTCGCCGCGCGTGTAGGCGCCCATCATGAGGTTGTCGCGCACCGAGAGCAGCGCAAACACCTCGCGCCCCTCGGGCACATGCATCAGGCCCCGGCGCACGATGGCCGTGGGGTCGTTGGCGGTGATGTTCTCGCCCTTGAAATGCACGCTGCCCTTGAGCGGGTCGATGATGCCGCTGATGGTCTTGAGGATGGTGGTCTTGCCCGCGCCGTTGCTGCCCAGCACGGTGGCGATCTCGCCCGCGTGCACGGCCAGGCTCACGCCGCGGATGGCCTTGATCGGGCCGTAGGCGCTTTCCACGTTCTGCAGTTGCAGCAGCGGCGCCGTGGCGGCGGGTGCGTTCATGCGCGCCCCCTCACCTTGTGTCCCGGCGGGCGGCGCAGGCTGCTGACGTCGTCGATGGTGCCGAGATACGCCTCGGCCACGCCGGGGTCGGCCTGCACTTCGGCGGGCGAGCCCAGCGCCAGCACCTCGCCCTGGTTCATCGCCAGCACCCGGTCGGAGACGCGCGAGACCAGCGACATGTCGTGCTCCACCATCAGCACGGTGATGCCGAGGTCGCCCGCGATGTCCTGGATCCAGAATGCCATGTCGTCGGTTTCCTCGACGTTCAGGCCCGACGAAGGTTCATCGAGCAGCAGCAGGCGCGGCTCGGCGCACAGCGCCCGGCCCAGCTCCACCACCTTGCGCACGCCGTAGGGCAGGCCGCCCACCAGGGTGTCGCGGTAATGCTGCAGGTCGAGAAAATCGATGACTTCTTCCACCTTCTCGCGCGCCTTGAGCTCGGCGGCGCGGGTGCGCGGGGTGAACAGCAGATCGCGCCACAGGCCGGTCTCGCGCCGCGTGTGGCGGCCGATCAAGAGGTTGGCGAGCACGCTGGCATGCTCGAACAGTTCGATGTTCTGGAAGGTGCGCGCAATGCCGAGTTGCGCCACGGTGTGCGCCGGCTGGCCGGTGAGCGTGACCTCGCCCCGCGGCCCGGCGTAGGTGATGCTGCCGCTGGTGGGCTGGTAGATGCGGCTGATCAGGTTGAACACCGTGGTCTTGCCCGCGCCGTTGGGGCCGATCAGCGTGAACACCTCGCCCTGGGCAACCTCAAAGCTCACGTCATTGACCGCCAGCAGGCCGCCAAAGCGCACGCTCAGGTTGCGGGCGGAAAGCAGGGCGCCGCTCACCGCAGGCGCTCCGATTTCTGAAAGGACTTCTGCCGCCGGAACATGCCCGCGCGGTAGAACGGGAACAGCTGCAGCCAGGCGCGCACCTTGAGCCAGCGGCCGTAGATGCCCAGCGGCTCGAACATCACGAAGGCGATCAGCACGGCGCCATAGACGAAGGTCTGCAGCCCCGGCGACTGGCCGATCGAATCGGGCAGGTAGTCCTTGGCCAGGCCGATGAGCTGCGGCATGAAGATCAGGAACGATGCGCCCAGGAAGGCGCCATGCACCGAGCCCAGGCCGCCGATCACGATCATCAGGAGCAGGTCGATCGACTGCACGATGTTGAACTGCTCGGGCGTGATGAACTGCAGCTTGTGGCCGTACAGCGCCCCGGCGATGCCGGCCAGCGCCGCCGAGAGCGCGAACGACAGCGTCTTGTAATACGCCAGATGCACGCCCATGCTCTGGGCGGAGATTTCGGAATCGCGGATCGCGACGAAGGCCCGCCCCGTGGGCGAGCGCAACAGGTTCAGGATGGCCAGCGTGCAGGCGGCGGCGATCACCAGGCAGAGGAAGTAGAAGGACGGGGACGAATCGAAGGCAAACCCGGCAATCTCCGGCGCCTGCAGGAACATGCCCTTGTTGCCGCCGGTCACCGAGGTCCAGCGCGCGAAGACTTCCTCGACGATGAAGCCGAAGGCCAGCGTCGCAATCGCCAGGTAGATGCCCTTCACCCGCAGCGCCGGCAGGCCGACGACGATGCCTGCCGCCGCCGACAGCAGCGCCGCGCAGGCGAGCGCGAGGAAAAACGGCCAGCCGGCGGCGGTGAGCAAGGCCTGTGTGTAGGCGCCCACGCCCAGGAAGGCCGCATGCCCCAGCGAAAACTGCCCGGTGAAGCCCGAGAGCAGCATCAGCCCCAGCCCCGCGATGCCGTAGATCAGCACGAAGGTGAGCTGCGCCAGCCAGTATTCCGACAGCGCCCACGGTGCGATCGCCAGAAACGCGGACAGCAGCCCGTACCAGAACACATGCCCGCCGTGCCTGGCCAGACGGATGTCCTGCGCGTAATGGGTCTTGAAAATGAAACGCATCGCCCGTTACACCTTCTTCACGAGGCGTTCGCCGAACAGCCCGTTGGGCCGCACCATCAGCATGATGAGCACGACGATGTAGGCGGCCACGTCCTTGAAACCCTCGGGCAGGTAAAAGCCGGAGAGCGACTCGATGACGCCGATCACCAGGCCGCCGACGATGGCGCCCGGCAGGCTGCCGAAGCCGCCGACGACGGCGGCGGGGAAGGCCTTGAGCCCGATGAAGCCCATGTTGGCGTAGACGAAGGTGATGGGCGCGAGCAGCAGGCCGGCGATGGCCGCCACCATGCCCGCGAGCGCCCAGACCATGCCGTTGATGCGCTGCACCGGAATGCCCATGTAGTAGGCCGCCAGCTGGTTCTGCGAGGCCGCCTGCATCGCCACGCCCAGGCGGGTGTAGCGGAACATCGTGAACAGCAGGGCGCACAGCAGCATGGTCGCCACGATCACCACGAGCTGCTCGGCGCCGACGATCAGGCCGCCCCAGTGGAAGGTGGCATCCTTGTAGGGCACGTCCAGCGTGCGGGTTTCCGTGCCTATGCCCGGGATCATGGTCACCAGCCCGCGCAGCAGATAGCCGATGCCGATGGTGAGCATGACGATGGAGAACGCCGGCTGGCCCAGCACCGGGCGGATCACCAGGCGCTCCAGCAGCAGGCCCAGCAGCGCCATCGCCGCCATGCTGGCGATGACGGCGAGCCAGAACGGAAAGCCCAGATACGCCATGACGGCCACGCCGATGAAGGCGCCCACCATCATCAGTTCGCCCTGCGCGAAGCTGACGATCTCGGTGGCCTTGTAGATCAGCACGAAGCCCAGCGCGATCAGGCCGTAGATGCAGCCTTGCGCGACGCCACTGATCAGAAGTTGGATGAATTGCACCGAGGGGGTTCGTGATTTTTGCCAAGCACCTGCTTGGAATAAATGCGGATAATGCCAGCAGCGGCGCGATTGTGGGCTGCGTATTTACCCTGATAAACATGACTGCAACCCCCAACCCGGCGCCGTTTTCCGATGCATTCGTCGCGCAGGTGCGTGAAATGTTCGAGGAAAAAATCGTCTTCAACCGCGTGCTGGGGCTGAAGATCACGGCGTTTGCGCCCGATGCGGTTTCGGGGCGCATCGCCATGCGGCCCGAGCTGATCGGCCACTATGGCTTTCGCCGCATGCATGGCGGCGTGACCAGTGCCGGAATGGACGCCATGGCGGGCCTGTCCATCATGGCGGCGATGGCGGCCAGGCACCCCGACGCGCCGCTGGAAAAGCTTTTTTCCAGGCTGGGCACCATAGACCTGCGCATCGACTACCTGCGCCCCGCGGTCGGCCCGCATATCGATCTGCAGGCCCAGGTGTTGCGCCTGGGTTCGCGCGTGGCGAGCACGCGCATGGAATGCCGCGGCGCCGATGGCGAGCTGCTGGCCGCGGGCTCAGGCGCCTACATCGTCGTCTGAGCTCGTAGACGCGTTCTGAGCGGCGGGCGCGTTTCAGGCCGGCTGCGCCAGCACCCGCGGCCGCCCGTCATCGTCGATGGCGACGTAGGTCAGCCGCGCCTCGGTCACCTTCACATACTGGCCCTGCGCGCGGATGCGCTCGGCGAAGACCTCGACCTGCACCGTGATCGAGGTACGGCCGAGGCGCAGCACGCTTGAATAAAAGGAGAGCAGATCGCCCACGCGCACCGGCTGCTTGAAGACGAATTCATTCACCGCCACGGTGGCGATGCGGCCCTGCGCCACGCGCGCGCACAGCACCGAGCCGGCCAGGTCCACCTGCGACATGACCCAGCCGCCGAAGATGTCGCCGTTGCCATTGGTGTCGCTCGGCAGCGGAATGACCTTGAGCACCAGCTCCTTGTCGGTCGGCAGGCTGGTGTGGATGACGGCAGCGTTTTGCGGCATGGGCAAGAATCCCCTTCTTTGGTGAATCTTTGGATTGTGCGTCATGCGCCCAGGCGGCCCCGCTTCCTTTGTCGACTTGCCCGATGACCCCGGGACGGCGTCGGATTGGCGCACCCTGCGCCGGCTCTTTCCCTATCTGTGGCAGTACAAGTGGCGCGTGGTCGCCGCCATCGCCTTCATGCTGGGCGCCAAGCTGGCCAACGTCGGCGTGCCGCTGCTGCTCAAGGATCTGATCGACGCGATGGACGCCAGGACCGGCACGGCCGCTGCGCTGCTGGTCGTTCCCGTCGGGTTGCTGCTGGCCTATGGCGGGCTGCGGCTGTCGACCTCGGTGTTCAACGAACTGCGTGAACTGGTGTTTGCCAGGGTCACGCATGGCGCGGCGCGCCTGATCGCCTTGCAGACCTTCGTGCATCTGCACAGCCTGGGCCTGCGCTTTCATCTGGAGCGCCAGACCGGCGGCATGACGCGCGACATCGAGCGCGGCGTGCGCGGCATCGAATCGCTGGTCTCGTTCATGCTCTTCAACATCATCGCCACGCTCATCGAGGTGGCGCTGGTGCTGGGCGTGCTGGGCGCCAGATTCGATTGGCGCTTCGTCGCCGTCACGCTCGCGGCGCTGGTGATCTACATCGCCTTCACCGTCTGGGTGACCGAGTGGCGCATCGAGTTTCGCCGCGAGGCCAACCGCTCGGACTCGGCCGCCAACACCAAGGCCGTCGATTCGCTGCTGAACTACGAAACCGTCAAATACTTCAACAACGAGGCCTTCGAGGCCGGGCGCTACGACGAGAGCCTGGAGCGCTTTCGCCTGGCGCAGCTCAGGAGCCGCTCCTCGCTCGCCCTGCTCAACGGCGGGCAGCAGCTCATCATCGCCGTGGCGCTGGTCGCGATGCTGTGGCTGGCGACGCAGGGCGTGGTGCAGGGACGCCTGACCCTGGGCGATCTGGTGATGGTCAACGCCTTCATGATCCAGATCTACATCCCGCTCAACTTCCTGGGCGTGATTTACCGCGAGATCAAGCAGAGCCTGACCGATCTCTCGCGCATGTTCACGCTGATGGACCGCCGCCAGGAGGTGCGCGATGCCCCCGGCGCGCAGCCGCTGGCGCTTGCGGGCGAGCCGGTGGTGCGCTTTGAACGCGTGCACTTTGCCTATGCGCCGGATCGCCCCATCCTGCAGGGCGTGGATTTCGAAATCCCGCCAGGCAAGACGGTCGCCGTCGTCGGCCCCTCGGGTGCGGGCAAATCCACGCTGGCGCGCCTGCTGTTCCGCTTCTACGACGTGCAGCAGGGCGCCATCACGATCGGCGGGCAGGATATCCGCGGGGTGACGCAGGACAGTCTGCGCCGCGCCATCGGCATCGTGCCGCAGGACACCGTGCTGTTCAACGACACCATCGCCTACAACATCGCCTATGGCCGCCCCGGTGCCGCGCAGGCCGAGGTGGAGCAGGCGGCGCGCGCCGCGCACATCCACGATTTCATCGTCTCCACGCCGCAGGGCTACGGCGCGATGGTGGGCGAGCGCGGGCTGAAACTCTCCGGCGGCGAGAAGCAGCGCGTGGCCATCGCGCGCACGCTGCTCAAGAACCCGCCCATCCTGATCTTCGACGAGGCCACCAGCGCGCTGGATTCCGCCAACGAGCGCGCCATCCAGGCCGAACTGCGCAGCGCGGCCCGGGGCAAGACCACGCTGGTGATCGCGCACCGGCTCTCCACCGTGGTGGACGCGCACGAGATTCTGGTGATGGACGCCGGGCGCATCGTCGAGCGCGGCACGCACGCGGCGCTGCTGGCTGCGGGCGGGCGCTATGCGGGGATGTGGGCGCTGCAAAGGAGTAATGATGAAAATGGGCTCTAACGCTTGCTAGGCAGGCTCTGGCAGCTATCGATAAAGGAGGATGGATGAACATCACTGCATTGCAGCGGCAGCTGCGGGAGTTCGCTGTCGCGCGCGATTGGCAATCGCTGCATTGCCCCAAGAATCTGGCGATGGCGCTGATGGTTGAAGCGGCCGAGTTGCAGGCGCTCTACCAGTGGCTGACGCCGCGGGAGTCGGTCGATTTTGGGGCGCAGCTGGGCGATCGCGGTCGCGTGGCGGACGAAGTTGCCGACGTGTTGATTTACCTGCTGCAATTTGCCGACCATGCAGGAATCGACGTGGAACAGGCGGTCGAGCACAAACTGCGCAAGAACGCCGAAAAGTACCCGGCCAGGCACCCTGAGGTGCTGCTGCCCCCGACACCGCCGCGCACCCAGGTACTGGTGGACTGGGAAAACGTGCAGCCCAGTGGCGAAGCGCTGCGGGCGCTGATACCCGATGCCGCTGACGTCTGGCTGTTCCATGGCCCGCAGCAGAAAGTGGACACCAGCAGCCACGAGCGCGTTTTCGGCGTGGAGCGGGTGACGCTGGTGCCGCGTTCGGGCAACGGCAAAAACGCGCTCGATTTTCACTTGGCGTATTACGTCGGGTATCTGTGCGCACGCAAGCAGCCGCAGGCCTTTGTCGTGGTCTCCAACGACCAAGGCTATGACCCCATGCTTGAACATGCGCGCGAGGTGCTGGGCTTCGATGCCAAACGCCATGCGTGGAGCAAGTCGGCAGAGCCCAAGCAGGATGTCGTTCAATCGAATTCCCCGGCCATTTCAGATGCAGAGCGGATAGGCCGTGGGGCCTGGTCCAACTTGCGCACCATGGCGCTGGCAGACCGTCCCAGAAGCGAGGGCGATGCGCTCAGCTACATCGGGTTGTTCGTCCCGCCGTCGCATTTGCAGCGAAATGCGCTGCTGCAGGATGTCTGGCAGTGGTTGATCGCGCGCGGCCATCTGCTGGCGCCGCAGAGTGCACCGCAAACGCTGCCCGCTGTGCCTGAGAAGGTGGTGCAGGCCACGCCTGTCGGCGGTGCATCGAAGGCAATTTCACCCGCCGCCAGGCCCGCCCCCAAGAAGACGGTCGCAGCGAAGCCAGCTCCGGCCAAGGCCGTGCCTGGCAAAAAAGCAGCCGCGAAGCAGGCTGTTGCCAAGGCGCCAACTGCTGCCGCCAAACCCGCTGCCGCTGCCAAGACCGCCACCCCGGCGAAGCTTGCCCAGCGCGTGCTGACCAGCCTGAAGAAGATGGGCGACAAGCGCCCTAAGACCCGTACCAGCCTGCTCAAACACATTGCCACCCATGTTCCGGTGGGCCTGGATCGCGCTGCGGTGGCTGAGAAAGTATGGGCTCTGCTGCAATCGCAGGGGCGAGTGCAGCAATCGGCGGGCGGCGCCAAGCTTACCTATGGCGTTGTTGATTCATAGGAAAAAGTACGTGCAAGCCTTGCAGGATAAGCGCCGGAAGCTATCGTTTCGGTTGTTGTGCATGCCGTGGGTGGCTGGAGCAACCGAAGCAGTTGTTGCGGTTGGTGGTGGAATTGCCTGCCTGCAGAAAATTTATGCCAAATAGGGCTGTAACGCCCGTCTGGCGGGCGCTGACAGCTACGCTTTTTTAATTACTGCTTGCGTGCCGCAATCGACTTCTCGGCCTGGTTCACCAGATCGGCGCCGATCTGCCCCTTCCACTTGTTGAACACCGGTCGGGTGGCCTGCACGAATTGCTCCCGCTCCGCGGGTGTGAGCTGGGTCACCGTCACGCCCAGGCCCTCGATCTGCTTGAGCAGTGGCTTGTCGGGCTCGACCACGCCCTTGCGCGCCAGGGCGATCTGCTCCTGTCCGGCCTCGATGGCGGCCTGGCGCACGGCTTCGCGGTCGGCCGGCGTCCAGCTGTTCCAGACCTCCTTGTTGACGACGAAGACCAGCGGATCGGCGATGTAGCCCCAGAGCGTGAGGTACTTCTGGCTCACGTTCTGCAGCTTGGCGGCGGTGAAGATGGAGAGCGGATTCTCCTGCCCATCCACCGCGCCGCTGGCCATGGCCGGCTGGGCATCGGCCCAGCTCATCTGCGTCGGGTTGGCGCCCAGCGCGGTGAAGGTGTCGAGGAACAGCGGCGAGCCCACCACGCGGATCTTCAGGCCCTTCAGGTCTGCCGGGGTCTTGATCGCGTGCTTGGAGTTGGAGATTTCGCGGTAGCCGTTTTCGCCCCAGGCCAGCGGCACCACGCCGGCCTTGTCCAGCGTGGCAAACAGGCTCTTGCCCACCGGGCCCTGTGTGAGCGCGTCGATCGCGGCGTAGTCGGGCATCAGGAAGGGCAGCGAGAACAGGTTGAGCTGCTTGACCTGCGGCGACCAGTTGATGGTGGAGCCTATCGCCATGTCGATCACGCCCTGGCGCAGCGCGGAAAATTCACGTGTCTGGTCGCCCTGGATGAGCGAAACGCCGGGGTAGAGCTTGATGTTGATGCGGCCCTGGGTCTTTTCCTTGACCTTGTTGGCCCAGATCTCGCCGCCCTTGCCCCAGGGGAAGGCCGTGCCCAGCACGAGGGACATGCGGTATTCGCTCTTGTAGTTGCTCTGCGCCTGGGCGGCGGGCAGGCCCAGCGCCATCAGCGTCGCGGCCGCGGTGGCCGTGGCCAGAAAGGTGCGTAGTTTCATGGGGAAGTCTCCTCTTGGTGGTTGAAAATCAGTAACCCAGTTTGGCAGGCAGCCAGAGCGCGATCTGCGGGAAGGCCACGACGACGAGGGTGGCAAGCGTCATCGCCAGCACCATCCACAGCACCCAGCGCGTGGTCGATTCCATGCGCACGTTGGCGATCTTCGAGGCCACCATCAGGTTCACCGCCATCGGCGGCGTGAACTGGCCGATGGCGATGCACAGCACCAGGATGGAGCCGAACCAGACCACGTCCCACTGGAAATGCGTCACCACCGGCATGGCCAGCGGGATGAAGATCAGCATGATGGAAATGCCGTCGAGGAACATGCCCATGATGAGCAGCAGCACCAGAATGGCGCCCATCACGCCCCATTCGCCCAGGCCCGAATTGACGATGGCGTGGGTGATCGGGTCGATCACGCCCAGCGTGGAAAGCGAGAAGGCGAAGATGCCGGCGAGCGAGACGACGATCAGGATCACCGCCGAGAGCTCGCCTGCCTCGCGCAGGATCTCGAACAGGTCGCGCAGGCCGATGGTGCGGTGGACCACCATGCCGACGAACAGGCCGTAGAACACCGCCACCACCGCCGCCTCGGTCGGGGTGAACCAGCCCATGCGCATGCCGCCCAGGATGACCACCGGGGCCATCAGCCCCCAGGCCGCCTCGCGCAGGCTGCGCCAGAACGGCGGGCGCGGCTCGCCGGCTTCGTTCTGCCCCATCTTGTGCCTGCGCGAGAGCCACACCGCCGGCACGATGAGCGCCAGGCCCGCGAGGATGCCGGGGAACATGCCGGCGGCGAACAGCGCCGGCACCGAGGCGCCCGAGACCAGCACCGAATAGACGATGAAGGCGATCGAGGGCGGAATCAGGATGTCGGTCGAGGCCGCCGCGGCCACCACGCTGGCGGAAAACGCCGCCGGGTAGCCCGCCCGGCTCATGGCCGCGATCATCACGCCGCCGACGGCCGCCGCCGTGGCCGGGCCCGAGCCCGAGATGCCGCCCATGAACATCGCCACGCTGATCGCCACCAGCGGCAGCATGCCGGGGCCGCGCCCGACGATGGAGACGGCGAAGTTCACCAGCCGCAGCGCCACGCCCGAGCGGTCGAAGATCGAGCCCACCAGCACGAACATCGGGATCGCCAGCAGCGGGTATTTGCCCAGACCGGCGTAGAAGTTCTGCGGCACCGCCAGCAGGCCGAACCACTGCGTGTCCTGGTTGGCCAGCGCGATCGCCGCCGCGCCCGCCAGGCCCAGCGCCGCGCCTATGGGCACGCCCAGGAACATCAGCAGCACGAAGGCGGTGAACAGCAGCGTCGCGATCATGCTTCGCTCCTCTCGTCGCGGGCGAGGTATTCGGCATCGCTCTGGCGCGAGCGCCGGCGGTACAGGCCCACGGCGCGCGCCGCGATCAGCGCCGAGAGGATGGGCAGCCAGACGGAATACCACCACTGCGGCACGCCGATGCCGGGCGAGGTTTCCTCATAGCGGTAATCGTCCCAGACCAGGCGCACGCTGATCACCGCGATGAAGGCAAACAGCAGCGCCACCAGCGCCGCGCCCAGCTGCGCCAGGCGCCTGCGCCGCGCCGCGGAGCCGCTTTCGGCGAAGAATTCGATGCGGATGTGCGCGTCGCGCGCCATGGCCGAGGCGCCGCCCACCATCGCCAGCACGATCATCAGAAACACCGAGATCTCCTCCGTCCATGCGAACGAGGCATCGGTGAAGTAGCGCACCAGCACGTTGGCGAAGGTGATGCAGGCGAGCAGCGCCATGGTGATCACCGTCACCCAGTCCTCCAGGCGCAGCGAGCGCTGCAGGCCGGTCGTGGCGGGCGAGTCGGAGGGAATGGGGGCGGGGGGTGGGGCGGCGGCCATGGGGGGTGTTGGCGTGCGATGGTCTGTGGCCGCGGGTCTGCGGCGCAGTCGCGCATTGTGCACGCCTGATGCCACCGGATAATGCGCGCCATGGAAACCAAATGGCTTGAAGACTTCGTCAGCCTGGCCGAAACGCGCAGCTTCAGCCGTTCGGCGCAGCTGCGCCATGTGACGCAGCCGGCGTTCTCGCGCCGCATCCAGGCGCTGGAGGCCTGGGCCGGCACGGATCTGGTGGACCGCACCTCCTACCCCACGCGCCTCACCGCCGCCGGCGACACGCTCTACGACCAGGCGCTGGAGGTGCTGCAGACGCTGCAGAACACCCGCGCGGTGCTGCGCGCGCACACCGCGCCGAGCGATGACGTGATCGAATTCGCCGTGCCGCACACGCTGGCGCTGACCTTCTTCCCCACCTGGGCGACCAGCCTGCGCAAGGGCTTCGGGCCGCTCAAGAGCCGCCTGATCGCGCTCAATGTGCACGATGCGGTGGTGCGCCTGATGGAAGGCAGCTGCGACGTACTCATCACCTACCACCACCCGTCGCAGCCGCTGCAGCTCGATCCGCAGCATTTCGACATGATCCTGATCGGAGAGGAGCCGATCGCGCCCTACGCCAAGGCGGGCGGCGATGGCGAACCGATCTACCGCCTGCCCGGCACCGCGGCCGAGCCGCTGCCCTTCCTCGGCTATGCGCCCGGCGCCTACCTGGGCCGCATGACCGACCTGGTGCTGCGCCAGGCCGGCACGGCCGTGCATCTGGACCGCGTGTACGAAACCGACATGGCCGAAGGCCTGAAGGCGATGGCGCTGGAGGGCCACGGGATTGCGTTTCTGCCGCACAGCGCGGTGCGCGCCGAAGTGCGCGGGCGCAAGCTGGCGAGCGCCGCACCCAGGGAAAACCCGGACAGCCTGCGCATGGTGATGGAGGTGCGCGCCTACCGCAAGAAGCCCTCGCGGCGCGAACCGGCCAAGGGCCTCACGCAGGCGCTCTGGGATTACCTGGGAACCCAGACGGGCGGACCCGCGGGCGATGGCGTTCAGGAACATCCTTGACGCACCCGCCTGGGTGCAGGGCATTGCCTGGGAGGCGCCGTGGCTGGCGGATTACGCCCCGCTCGGGCGCCGCATCGCGCAGGCCATCGCAGAGGGCCGGCGGGTGGAGGAGGCACTGATGGCGCAGGCGCCTGCGCTGCTGCCGGTGCGTTTCGTTGCGCAAGCGCGCCTGCCCGCGGGCACGGCCTACGAGGCCTTCATCGCCGCACGCCATGAGGTGCCCACGCGCAGCAATCCGCATGATTTTTTCAATGGCCTCGTCTGGCTGCACTGGCCGCTGGCCAAGGCGCGGCTCAACGCACTGCAGGCGCAGGCGATCGCGCGCGATGGCGTGGGCGCCACCCGTGGGCCGCTGCGCGACGCGGCGACGGTGTTCGACGAGAACGGCGCGCTGCTGCTGGCGCCCGAGCCGCTGTGGCAGGTGCTGCGTGCGCGCGACTGGCAGCGGCTTTTCGTGGCGTTGCGCCCGCTGTGGCGCGAGGCGCGCCTGTGGCTGTTCGGCCATGCCTTGATGGAAAAGCTGATTTCACCAAGAAAACAGCTTGTAGCACATGTCTATCAAGCGCATTCAGCTATCAAAAAAGAAGAATCCTTGGACACCTGGCTGGCACGCGACCTCACGGCGGATCACCTGGCCGGCAAGCCGTTCGCGCCGCTGCCGGTGCTGGGCGTGCCCGGCTGGTGCGGCGAAAACGCGAACTTTCGCTTTTATGATGACTCCACGGTGTTCCGCCCACCGCGCAGCCCTTGAAGCGCGCACGGCGGCGCCCATCTTCATCCCGTCTTCCCACGACTCCCACTGGAGCCCCGACCCATGAAACGCATCGTGCTGTTCCTGCTCACCAACATCGCCGTCGTGGCGGTGCTCGGCGTTGTCGCCAGCCTGCTGGGCGTCAACCGCTATCTCACGGCCAACGGCCTGGACCTGACCAACCTGCTCGGCTTCGCGCTCATCATGGGTTTTGGCGGCTCCATCATTTCCCTGCTCATGAGCAAGATGATCGCCAAGATGAGCATGAGCGTGCAGATCATTGGCGCGCCGCGCAACGCCGATGAGGCCTGGATCGTCGAGACCGTGCGCGAGCTGGCCGGCAAGGCCGGCATACAGATGCCCGAGGTCGGCATCTACGAGGGCGCGCCCAATGCCTTTGCCACGGGCGCGTTCAAGAATTCGGCGCTGGTGGCGGTTTCCACCGGCCTGCTTGCCGGCATGACGCGCGACGAGGTGCGCGCGGTCCTGGGCCACGAGATCGCGCACGTCGCCAACGGCGACATGGTGACGATGACGCTGATCCAGGGCGTGATGAACACCTTCGTGGTGTTTGCCTCGCGCGCCATCGGCTACCTGGTGGACAGTTTCCTGCGCCGCGGCGACGACCGCAACAGCGGCCCGGGCGTAGGCTACATGGTCACCACGCTGGTGCTCGACATCGTCTTCGGCTTCGTTGCCGCGATCATCGTCGCCTGGTTCTCGCGCCAGCGCGAATTCCGCGCCGATGCCGGTTCCGCCCAGCTGCTGGGCCAGACGCAGCCGATGATCAATGCGCTCTATCGCCTGGGCGGCATGACGCCCGGTGAAATGCCCAAGAGCCTGCAGGCCATGGGCATCGCGGGCGGCATAGGCAAGCTGTTCTCCTCGCACCCGCCGATCGAGCAGCGGGTGGAAGCGCTCAAGGCGCTGCGCGGGTAAGCACGGCTTCCACGGCCAGCGCCAGCGCCAGCAGGCGCGCATCGTGCCCGCCCGGCGCGGCCAGGCTCAGGCCGCAGGGCGCTTCGCCGCTCTGGTGCATGGGCAGCGATACCGCGCAGCCATCGAGAAAATTCACCAGGGTGGTGTTGCGCAGGATCAGCGCATTGGCGGCGGAAAACGCCTCGTCGCTCGCCACCAGCGGCGCCATCTCGGGCGCCACGATGGGCACCGTCGGCATCAGCAACGCGTCATGGTCCGCCAGCGCCGCCTGCATGGCGGCAATCCAGCGCTGGCGCGCAATCAGCAGATCAACGTAATCGGCCGCGTTCATGCGGCTGCCCACCAGGATGCGCGCGGCCACGCGCGGGTCGTATTCGCCCTGGCGCGCGGGCAGGTAGCGGCGGTGCCAGGCCCAGGCCTCGGCGTTGGAAAACGCGCCCTTTGCATGAATGGCGGCCAGTTCATCCAGCGGCGCCAGCGGTGCGTGCGTGATGCGCGCCCCCGCCTGCGACAGGCGCGACAGCGCGCGCTCCCAGGCGGCGGCCACCGGGCCGTCCATGCCGTCCAGCACGTAATTCGCCGGCGCCAGCAGCTGCATCTGTGCAATCGCCGCAGGCATGGGCTCGGCAAACGGCTCGCCCGCGAGGATGCTGTCCAGCAGCGCGCAGCAGCGCACCGAGGGCGCGAGCGGCCCGATCGAATCGAGCGTGGTCGAGAGCGGGATGGCGCCCGCGCTGGGCACGCGCCGCGCCGTCGGCTTGAAACCGGTGAGGCCGCACAAGGCCGAGGGAATGCGCACCGAGCCGCCGGTATCCGTGCCTATGGCGGCCAGCGCCATGCCGTCCGTCACGCTGATCGCCGCGCCCGACGATGAACCGCCCGGAATGCGCCCGCCGCCATCGCTCCGCCCCCAGGGGTTGCGCGGCGTGCCGTAGTGCGGGTTGATGCCTATGCCCGAGAACGCGAACTCGGTCATGTTGGTCGCGCCGACGATCACCGCACCGGCCGCGCGCAGGCGATCGACGATGCGCGCGTTGCGCGTGGCGGGAGGTTCGCCTTGCAGCAGGCGCGAACCGGCGCGCGTGGGGTAGCCCGCAATGTCGAACAGATCCTTGACCGAAATCGGCAGGCCCTCGATGGCCGAGCGCGCCAGGCCCGCCGCACGCAGCGTGTCGCTGGCGCGCGCCTCGGCGCGGGCGCTGCCCGGCAGCACGCGGGTATAGGTTTTGGGCCCTTCGCCTTCGCAGGCGCGCGCCAGCGCGGTCTCCGCCAGCTGCGCGGCACTGGTGGCGCCGCGTGCGAGCTGCGCGGCGGCATGGTCGAGCGTTGTGAGAGGTGCAAAGGCGTGCATGGCAGTACGGTGCGAAATGGATGTGCGCATCGTAGCCCGGTCGCCGATAATCACGCCCGTGAAGCACGCCAGACCGCCGCTGGTGCAATCTGGGAAACCAGGCACTGGAGGAACGTCCGGACTGCACAGGGCAGCGCAGCAGCCAACGGCTGTCCACCGTGAGGTGAGGATCAGAGCAACAGAGACGAGTCGAATCAGGCAGCAAGCCACCGACGGTGTTCTATCGGTCGCCCGCGCAAGCGGGCCAGGCTGGCGCAAGCCAGACGGTTTGCGGCGAAAGCCGCAAAGACCATAGTCACCCGAAGCGGGCGGCGCCCGCTTCGGGTGAAACGGGCAATCTCTGCGCGCAGCAACACCAAGTAGGCACACGTTGACGGGGCCCCCGGAGTGTGCGGGTAGGTGGCATCGAGCCGGCGGGGCGACCCTCGGCCCAGATTAATGGCGGTCACATGCGGGCAACCGCATGCACAGAATCCGGCTTATCGGCGGGCTTCACACTTTTTCATGCGGCTGGGGCGGTCTCAGCCGCTCGCGCTCCTGCATGCCGGGCAGCTTCCCGTGCCACCCAAGCTGCCATCTTCATTGACCCAGCGCAGGCGATCACCGTTGGGCGCGAGAAACAATACCTTGCCGCGGGCCAATGCTGCGCCTCGCGCGCGGCCGTGTCCGCCTTCCTGCAGCGGTGCGACCCCGATTCCCGCCAGCTGTGTTGCCCGTTCCACGGGAACGGTGGCACCCCCGGCATCTTGTTGTCCGCCCCTTGACGCGCCCACAGGCACTCAGGCTGGATTGAATAGCTGCTCGACGGCGCGCGCCACAACCCGCATGCCCATGATCATGACGCCCAGTGTCGTGTCCTGCGCCGCAGCCATGAGGATCAGGTGCCCATCGGGCTTGCTCACCTTGATGCCCAGCACCTGGAAGGTGCCGGCCTGCAGGGTGAGCAGGTCCATCGACTGCGCTCCCAGTTCGGGACGCAGTTCGGTCATGGTGGCGTTGCCTACCGACAGCAGCGAGCCCGACAGCGCGGCCAGCTTGCCCACTTGCCTATCGTCCACGCCCAGCGCACAGATGTTGAAACCGTCGGGAGTGCACAGGACCGCCGCATTCAGCTTCGGGATGTGCCTGGGTAGTTGTTCCATGGCCGGCAGTACGTAGCGGCCCAGAGCCTCTGAGTCCATGACCCATCTCCTTGAGTTTTCGGTGGTGGTCGGTGGTGTGGAAGGTGCCGCGCGCATGGTTTGCACTCGTGCGTGGCGCGGCGATGGGGCCTGCGTGGTAACCGGAGCGATTGGGGCACCCATGGGTGAGCGAGCGCCGGCACTCAGGCCTGCAGCGGCGAGTAGGGGGTGCTGAGCGCCACCATGATCGCCTGCATCACCTGGGCGGGCTCGCGCGGGTCGGCGGTGAGCACGGGGGCCAGCGGGTGGTAATTGCCGGTCAGTTGGCGAAACGGTTCGAGCGTGTGGTCGGGTGTGTCGCCGGGCAACCGGGTGAGCGCCAGCGCCAGGCGTGCAACCGCCTTGCGTACGGCCAGCGCCTCCAGCCAGAAACGGCACTCGGCCAGCGCGTTTGCGCGATTCCCATAGAGCCAGAGCACTACGGCCGAGCTTTGCGGCAGCAGTGCGTCCCACATGGCGTTGAAGCGCTCCTGCCCAGGCACCCCGATCAGTGCCACGCGTGCGCCGTCCGGGAAAGTCCATTCGCCGTAGTCGAAACCGACCGTGGTGGTGGTTTTGCCACTGTCGGCCAGGGTCGTCGCTTCGCCGCTGGAGGCTTCGGTGTTGACCACCGGGATGTCAGAGACGGCGCGCAGGGCGGTGGTCTTGCCCACGCCGAACGGGCCGACGAACACCACCTGGTGCCGCGTTTGGTGTCCGAGAACGACTTTCATGTGCGCGCGAATTTTCCGAGCAGGCGTTTGATGAGATCCCAGCGCGAGCGCTCTCCCGAAGCCTGGACGGCCGGTGCGTCCGGTGCGTCCAGGCTGACAGGTGCCGGTGCGGTTCCTTGCTCCAGCAGCAGCAAGCCTTGCCGATGGGTGTCGGCGAGCAACTGGTCGAGCAGTGGTGCCGGGACGTTCCACTGCAACACCTGCTCGTAGCTTGCCGGGGCCGTCAACAGGCGCGAGCAGGCCACGGTGAGTTCGAGCGCATTTCCGTAGCGGCTCACGTTGGGCCATCTGCGCAGACGCATCAGGCCGTGGCGCCACGGGGGGTGGGCGTGGTCCGGCGCGGCGTCGGGTGGGACGGCAGCGCTGGCGATGTGGGGCCGTATCCAGTTGAAGATCAGGCCGCTTTGCACCGGGGGCTTGAAGAACGTCCAGGCCGGGCACGGCAGCGCGCTCAACTGGGCCGCCAGAAAGGCCACCCGGGGCTTGACGGGCATGCGGCCGTAGCACTCCAGCAGGGCCGGCAGGTCAGCGATGGCTCTGGCGTCGAGGACCCACCAGCGGGCCTGCTCGGCTTGTTCCGCCCACTCCCAGCTCGCCGAGTGCAGCCGCAGGGTTGCCATGAAGGCGCGTGCGGCCGCACTGTCGCGCGTGGGCGTCCAGAGGCTGTCATTCATGGGTCTGTGCGCGGAAAACGGGCGGGCGGGAGCGGCGTACGAGCTATCGACCGCCGGCAGCCAGGCTGCCGACGACGGCATGCACCTGGGCGTCCGGCTTCAGGTGCGCGCCTTGGCGACCGCGTCAATCGCCTTGGGTATCGCGATGCTGAACAGGATCCCCATGTTGACCTTCTTGGAGTTGAGCAGCGCACCTTGCAGCAGGTCGTCGCCGTGCCGCATGATGACCACCGCGTTGTCCGCGTCCAGGTCAAGCAGGTAGTAGCGGTTCAGCTTTGGAAAGCCGGCTCCGCTCAAGGTGTCCACAAGGTCGCCGGTGAGCTGGTTGAACAGGGCAACGGCTGCCGGCTGGGCGTTGTATCCAGCCAGCGACAGCCCGGTTGAGCGGTCCCAGATATCGGTGGCGGCGAGGCCGTCCTTGAGCAGCGAGCGCAGATCCTCGATCAGTTGTTCCAGTTTGTTGATGTCGACTTGCAGCATGGCGTCCCCATAGTCATAGTAAGTAACAAGGCAGGAGAAATTTCATCCTGTCGTTCAGGCCTTTTGTAGGCGGCATCGAAACCTGATTGACTGTGGGATGTTACACGCAAAGATATTTCGCCAGTGGCATGGAAACGCATGAAAACGACCGCTCAAGGCGGCCGCTGTGCAAGGCGCAATGCTTCAGGCGGCAGGCAGAAAGCCATCGACCGAAAGGTAGCGCTCGCCGGTGTCGTAGTTCACGCCCAGCACGCGCGCACCCTGGGGCAGGTCGGGCAGCTTGTGGGCGATGGCGGCGAGCGCCGCGCCGGTGGAGATGCCGACCAGGATGCCTTCCTCGCGCGCGCAGCGCCGCGCCCATTCGCGCGCGTCCTCGTCGGCGATGGTGAGGGTGCCGTCGATCACGCTGGTATCGAGGTTCTTCGGGACGAAGCCCGCGCCCAGGCCCTGGATGCCGTGCGGGCCGGGGGCGCCGCCGCTGATGACGGGCGATTGCGCGGGCTCCACCGCATACACCTTGAGCTGCGGCCACTTGGGTTTGAGCACGCGCGCCAGCGCCGTGATGTGCCCGCCCGTGCCCACGCCGGTGATGATGGCGTCCAGCCCCTCGGGGAAGTCGGCCAGCACCTCCTGCGCGGTGGTGCGCGCGTGGGCGTCGATGTTGGCCGGGTTGTCGAACTGGTTGAGCATCACCGCGCCGGGCGTGGCCTCGGTCAGCTCCTGCGCGCGGGCGACGGCGCCGCTCGTGCCTTTTTCCTTGGGCGTGAGCACCAGTTCCGCGCCATAGGCCTTGATCAGGCGGCGGCGCTCCACGCTCATGCTTTCGGGCATCACGACGATGAGGCGGTAGCCCTTGACGGCCGCCACCATGGCCAGGCCCACGCCGGTATTGCCGCTGGTGGGTTCGATGATGGTGCCGCCGGGCGTGAGGCGCCCCTCGCGCTCGGCCGCTTCGACCATGCCCAGCGCGATGCGGTCCTTGAGCGAGCCGCCGGGGTTGGCGCGTTCGCACTTGAGCCAGGCGTTGGCGGCGGCGCCAAACAGGCGCTGGATGCGCACATGCGGCGTGTTGCCTATGGTCTGCAGGATGGTGTCGGCTTTCATCAAAGGCTCCGGGGTTCAGGACGAGGGGGTTGGACCGGAAATTCTTGCAGAAGTGTCAGACGGATGGGCTATATCGATATGCCTGACCGCAGCGGATCAGAACCGCTCCCAGCCCTGCAGAAAGCGCCATTGCCCCTCGAGCAGGCCGGCCAGCGCGATGCGGCCTATGCGCAGGCGTTTGAGGCCCACGAGCCGCAGGCCGACGGCGGCGCACATCGCGCCCACCTGCTGCGGCGCGATGCCCTTGAGCGCAAAGCGCAGGTGCTGCTCGCTCTGGCGGCTGACCTTGATGGCGGGCAGCAGACGGCCATCAAGGGCCAGGCCGTGGCACAGCCGTTGCACGGCGGCATCGGTCACCTGGCCCTCGACATGGGCGATGCATTCGTGCTCCAGCAGGTCCTCGTGCAATCGCCGGGTGATGCGTGCCTCCTGCGTGAAGACGACGAGTCCGCTGGCGCCCGCGGGCAGCGACGCGACGCATTGCTGGTGGCGAAAGTGCTTGTGCAGCACACGCTGCGGCGGCCCGCCGACTTCGGCGGCGAAGTGGCCGGGCAGCAGCAGCGCGGCGGCATCCGTGCAGCCCGCGCCCTGGTGCAGCAGCAGCGTGGCGGGCGGGATGTCGATCGCGCGGGCGCCGGGCAGCAGGCGCACCGCTTGCGCGGCGCCGACATGCGCGCCCGGGGTCTCCACCGTCTGTCCATCGACCTGCACCCAGCCGCCTTCGATGTAGCGCTCGGCCTCGCTGCGCGAGCAGGGCAATGCGTGCGCCAGCCGCTTGGCCAGACGCTCGCCGGCTTCGCTTTCAGTCATTGCCGGGCTTGAGCGACCGGATGCGCTCCACATGCGCCAGCAGCGAGCGCTGCGCCAGCGGCCACATGCGCGGCGGCACATCGTCGTAGGCCAGTTCCACCCACTGCTCGGGCGTGCCGTCGGGGAGCTTCTGCATCGCGGCCAGCACCTTGGCCTCGCGCGCCAGGCGATGCCGCTTGAGGTGCGCGATGGCATCACGCGCTCCGTTGGGCGGACCGCCCAGCACGTAGCCGTGCGCGGGCAGGATGAATTGCACCTTCCACTGCTGGCACAGCGCGTCCAGCCGATCGAGCGCATCCATGTAATCGGCCATGTTGCCGTCGGGCGGGTCGATCACCGTGGTGCTGCCGTTCAGGATGTGGTCACCCGAGAACAGCAGGCCATCTTCGCGCAGCAGCAGGCACACATGGTTGGCGGCGTGGCCGGGGGTGTGAATCACTTCCAGAGTGTGGGTGATTTCGCCTTCTGGCGCTTTGCCAGTCAGCGCAAGCAGCTCCCCATTTGATAGTTCCAGGTCGGGTGTGAACTCGCTGTGCGGGCGCGCCGTGGGCAGCGATTGCATTCCCAGGATGGGTGGGCGGGGCTTGCCCGATTGCTCGCACAGTTGCTGCAGCGGGCGCGCGCCGGGCGAATGGTCGGGGTGCGAATGGGTGCAGACGATCATGCGGATATCGCCGCCCGCCGCGTGCCACAGGCACTCCTGGTGGCCGGGGTCCACCGGGCCGGGGTCGATCGCGATGTAGCCGGTGGCCGGGTCGCCCACCAGGTAGCTGTTGGTGCCGGGGCCGGTCATCGCGCCGGGGTTGGGGGCCGTGAGGCGCTGCACGTTTTTCAGCAGCGGCACGGCACGGTCGCTCTGCCAGTCCAGCGCATGTTTGATCTGCCCGTCGGGGCAGACCAGCGCCAGCTCGCCGAACTCCATCTCGTGCTCCATGTGGCGCGAGTCCTTGCCGCTTTTGAGGCCCGCGCGCGGGCAGCTCACCCACAGCGGCTTTTCGTCGTGCAAGGCAGCCAGCAGTGCATCGGCATTGGCAAAGCGCGTCAGGCGCTCCAGCGTGCGGATGGTCGGGAAGATCATGAAGAAGCTGCCGGCTGCATGGCGTGCGAGTGCGTCCGCGGGGCTGATCCATTCGGGCGCGAACTGCTCGGCGTTGTCGGGCACCGGGCTCTGGCCCGGCGGCATGCGCGCGACGAGGAAGGGCACGTCAAAGCGCTTGGGCAGGTCGCGGTCGGTGATCCAGTGCGCCAGCAGGAACATGCCGTCGGCTGCCAGGCGCAGGCCGCGCGCGGCGCATTGTTCGGCAAACGGCGCCTGGCGCTCCAGCGCGGCGATGTCGTCCGCGTCGGCCCAGCGGCCGTCGGCGTGGCGCGCCAGCACCAAGCCCAGCTCTTCAAAGCTTTCGCGGATGGCGGCGATGGCCTGCGTGAGGGCGGTGCCCGTCTGCCCGGGGCGGTGGTCGGCCAGCGGGTGCGCGGCCTCGTCGGCGGCCTCGATGCCGCCACCGGGGAAGACGTAGGCGCCGGGCGCGAAGCTCGCCTTGGCAGAGCGCCGCGTCATCAACACCTGCAGGCCGTGGGCAGGGTCGTCGCGCAGCAGCAGCACGGTGGCTGCGGGCAGCGGTGTCGGGGGTTCGCGGTGGGGGTAGAGGAGTTGGCTGGAACGAGGCATGGCGCGATTATGGCCACGCCGCGCGCGCCGCGCGCGTCAGCTCCTGGGCTTGGCCGTCAGCATCACGACGAGGGCCGAGAAGAAAAAGAAGGCCTGCAGCTCCAGCGCCCAACCGCCCGAGGAGTTGAGCGTCATGAAGTGCGGCATGTGCATCAGCACGATGGCGACGACCATGTTGATCATCACGATCAGCGCCGCGGGTACGACGAAGATCCCGGCCAGCAGCAGCAGCGGCGCCAGCACTTCGCCGATGTAGACGCCATAGGCGACGAAGCCCGGGAGGCCCATTTTTTCGAGCACGCCCACGAGCCATCCCACCCCGCCCATCACTTTGCTGACGCCATGAAACAGCAGCAGCAGGGCAAGCACGGTGCGCAGGATGATGGCACCGGCACGAGGGTGGTAGAAGACGTTCATGGGGGGACCTTGGGTGCGTGAAGGGGCTGAAACTCAATGACGGGTGACGAACCGAGGGCACGTACGCTATCAATTATCACATGGGTCAGGGCGCAGCGTCTGGGCTTGCAGTTGTTTGGGTTGGTAGCCACGGGCGCCATGAAAAGATCATGACCAGGCTCTAAGATGCCGGCCTGACCATTTTGTTTGCAACCGCCGCGCCATGAACTCCTCCGCCATTCCGCCGATCACCGAAGACGATATCGCTCAGTACCTTGCCAATACGCCGGAATTTTTCGAGCGCCACGCGGAGCTGCTCACCAGCGTGGTGCTCACCAGCCAGCACGGCCAGCGCGCCGTCAGCCTGCAGGAGCGGCAGGCGGAAATGCTGCGTGAAAAAATCAAGGGGCTGGAGCAGCACATCATGGAAATCGTGCGCAACGGCAGCGAAAACGCCGCCATCGCCGACAAGGTGCAGCAGTGGGCGCGCCGCATGCTCGCGGTGCGCGATGCCGCCGTCCTGGTGCAGGAGGTGGAGGAAGGCCTGCAAACCTTGTTTGACGTGCCCAAGGTGGCGCTGCGGCTGTGGGATGTGGCGCCCGGCTGGGAGCAGGCGCCGTGGACGCAGGGCGTGAGCGAGGACGTGCGCTCGTTCGCCACTTCGCTGACCATGCCGTTTTGCGGCCCCAACCTGGGTTTCGAAGCCATAGGCTGGCTGCCGCAGTCGGCCCAGGTGCGCTCGGTGGCGCTGCTGCCTATGCGCCCAGGCGCGATGGACGATATGGATGCGCCAGCCTTTGGCCTGCTGGTACTGGCCTCCGACGATGCGGCGCGCTTTGACAGCACCATGGGCACGGACTTCCTTACCCGCATGGCAGAGCTGGCGAGCGCGGCGCTCGCCCGCCTGCGTTGATCGCACGGGCCATGCCTGCCGCCATGCCACCCGAGGTGCGGCAGTACCTCGAATACGCCAGGGTGCAGAAGCGCCTGGCGGCGCGGACCTTGTCTCTGTACCAGTTCGAATTGCAGCGGCTGGTGGCGCTGGCCGAGGGCCGGCCGCTGCTGGCGCTGGACGCCAGCGAGCTGCGGCGCTTTGTCGCGCGGCTGCACGGCAGCGGCCACGGCGGACGCAGCCTGGCGCTGGCGCTGTCGGCCTGGCGCGGTTTTTTCACCTGGGCGGGGCGCCAGGGCCTGGTGGCATCCAACCCGGTGCAGGATCTGCGCGCGCCGAAGTCGCCCCGGCTGCTGCCCAAGGCCTTGCCGGTGGATGAAGCCGTGCGGCTGGCGGATTTTGCGCGGCCGCAAGCCGATCCCTGGCTGGAGGCGCGCGATGCGGCCATCGTCGAGCTGCTCTACGGCTGCGGCCTGCGGGTGGGCGAGCTGGCGGGGCTGGACGTGGCGCCCACGGGCACAAGCCAGCAGCAGGGGCATGGCTGGCTGGACCTGCAGGCGGGCGAGGCGCATGTGCTGGGCAAGGGCTCCAAGCGCCGCAGCGTGCCGGTCGGACAGGCCGCGCAGCAGGCGCTGGAGCGCTGGCTGGGCGTGCGCACGCAGCCCTTTGCCGTTCTGGCGCAGCCCGCCTTGTTCATAGGCCAACGCGGCCAGCGCCTGAGCGCCCAGTCGATCTGGCAGCGGCTGCGCCAGCGCAGCCAGCAGGCGGGCCTGGGCGCGCCGGTGCACCCGCACATGCTGCGCCATTCCTTTGCCAGCCACCTGCTGCAATCGAGCGGCGACCTGCGCGCGGTGCAGGAACTGCTGGGCCACGCCAACATCGGCACCACGCAGGTCTACACGCGCCTGGATTTCCAGCACCTGGCGAAGGTCTACGACCAGGCGCACCCGCGCGCGCACAAGAAGCCATAGCCTCAGGGGCCGCGCCCCGGCTTTTCCCTGCGGTGACTGCGGCAATGGCAAAACCCGCACAATGCCCTGTCACCACCCCTTGAAGGAGAAACCCATGGCCGATACCTGGCTGCCCTCGCTCATCACCGACACGCCCCAGCAGGGCTTCGAGCTGGCCATCACGCTCAGCCGCCGCGGCGTCAAGTACACCCAGCCCGATGTGGATACGCTCAAGAAGCTGCGCCCCGAATACGCCAACGACGCGGCCGGTCTGACGGCCGCGTCCCAGGTCATCGCGACCAACTTCCAGACCGTGGCTGCCGCCAACAACTACTGGCGCAAGTAGCCAGACGGCGCAAGGAAGTGAAAAACCCTGGCTGACGGCAGCGTCGTCAGCCAGGGTTTTCCATTGGCGGCGGAGCGGCGCTTCAGAAGCTTTCCCAGTCGTCGTCCTTGCCTGCCGGTGCAGCGGCCACCGGGGCGGCGCGCGCCGGCAGGGCCTTGGGCGCGGCCGGTCTGGGTTGGGCCTGGCCGATGCTGGCCCGGGCCCGCGCAGGTGCCGGTACGGCCTTGGCGGGCGCCGGTCTGCCGGGGACTGCGGCCGCCGCGGCGCGCGCGCTGCTCTGGTGGCCGCTCAGACGGAACACGGATACCGCGCTCACCAGGTCCTGCGCCTGGGTGCTCAGGCTGGAGGCGGCCGCCGCCATTTCCTCGACCAGCGCGGCGTTCTGCTGCGTGACCTGGTCCATTTGCGTGACTGCCTCGCCCACCTGCGACACGCCCTGGCTCTGTTCGTTGCTGGCCGAGCTGATCTCGCCCATGATGTCCGTCACGCGCTGGATGGATTGCACCACTTCGGTCATGGTCTGCCCCGCCTTGTCCACCAGCGCCGTGCCGGTTCCCACGCGCTCGACGCTGGTGCCGATGAGCTGCTTGATCTCGCGCGCCGCCTCGGCGCTGCGGCCGGCCAGGCTGCGCACCTCGCTGGCCACCACGGCAAAGCCGCGCCCCTGCTCGCCGGCGCGCGCGGCTTCGACGGCGGCGTTGAGTGCCAGGATGTTGGTCTGGAAGGCGATGGAATCGATCACGCCGATGATGTCGGCGATCTTGCTGGAGCTGTCGTTGATGTCCTTCATGGTGCGCACCACGTCCGCCACCACTTCGCCGCCCCTGACGGCCACGGTGGAGGCGCTCTGCGCGAGCTGGTTGGCCTGGCTGGCGTTGTCGGCGTTCTGGCGCACGGTGGAGTTGAGCTCTTCCATCGAGGCGGCGGTTTCTTGCAGCGCGCTGGCCTGGCTCTCGGTGCGCGAGGACAAATCCTGGTTGCCCTGCGCGATCTGCTGGCTGGCCGTGGCCACGCCTTCGGAGTTCTCGCGCACGCGCGACACCACCTGCACCAGCCCGTCCTGCATGCGCTTGAGCGCCTGCAGCAGCAGCGCGGTTTCGCTCTGGCCGCTGGCATCGATGCTCTGCGTCAGATCGCCGCCCGCCACCGCGTTGGCCACGCCCACCGCCTGGCGGATGGGTGCGGTGATGGAGCGGATGATCCACAGCGCCAGGATCACCGCCAGCGCCAGGGCAATCACCGCCACGATGCTGATGGTCCATTCCATGCCCGTGACGGTGCTGGTGGCGATGCCTATGGATTTGTCCATCAATTCACCCTGGAAAGTGAGCAGGCCGTCCACCGCCTCCTTGTAGGGCCCGAGCGCGGCAGGCATTTCTTTCTCCAGCACGGCGGCGGCGTCGCCCGTCAGCCCCTGCTGGATGAGGCCGACGAATTTGTCCTGCAGCGCCAGGTATTGCGTCCGCGGGGCCCGGGTGCGCTCCAGCGCCGCCTTGCCGGCGCTGGAAACAATGGTTTCATCCAGCTTCTTGAACAGCGCGCCAATCTGCTTGCGCGTGTCCCCCATTGCCGTGATCTGCCCCTGGACGCTGTCCTGGTTGCGAAACGCCAGCATGTTGGAGATCGCAAGCTCGTTGGACGCGACCGCCGCCTTGATCCGGTGCACTTCGGTGATCTTGGGGTATTGGTCCTTCACGACGTACTGGAATTCGTCGTGCAAGGTGTTGGTCTTGATCAACGCCGTGGCGCCGATGATGACGATCATCAGGCCCATGAAGGCAAACGCCAGGGTGAGCCGGGTGCTGATCTTGAGGTGGTTGGCTGACATGGAAGACCTTTCAAAGGGCAGCGGTGTCCGCGGGTACGCGATGTATCCGAAGGTTTCCCGGAGGCATGGCATGGCTTGCTGTTATACGCCCCATGGCGCCGGCACAAGCCGCCGTGAGCGGGTTCATTGCCCCGTATTTTTCAGCATGGCTGGCGCCGGATCTGCGGGCCTTTCCGGATCACCGCGAACCGGCCGATGGTTCGCGGTCCGGCACGGACTGCATCCTGATGATGCGGGTGCTGCAATTCGAATAGGCCTGCTGTACGGCCATTGCCATCAGATGGTGTTGCGCCGGGCATTGGAAACCGGGCAGATCGGCTTCGCCGGCCATGTGCAGCAGACCGTTGACGCGCAGGCGCAGACGGCGCGCGAAGTCAACAAAGATCGCCCCGGCCTGGCAGCCCGATTGCCGGGCCAGCTCCCAGAGCCGGCTGCCTTCGCTGTGTCGCAGGAGAAAGCAGAAATGTTGCGCGTCACGAAAAGCCACCAGCGGATAGACCCCTTGCCCGGTTTGCACGCAAGTCACCATCTGGCTGTGGATTTCGCCGCTGGGCTCGCGCACGCTCAGGAAGAAAAATGGCTGGCCCGCCATCAGCCGCGCCTGGCCACTGCTGAGGCCCGGCTGAATGGTGCCACTCAATTCGCGCGCTTCCCCCACGACGTCAAATCGTCGGTGCGCTTCGCGTTCGCCGGCATGAAAAATTTCGGCTGGCTCGGAGCCCTCCAGGATGATCCGGATCATCAGTCAGCCACCCATTCCAGATGCGGCAAGTCGGCCACCGGCGCCGTCTGCACGCGGCTCACCTGGATGAAGATGGCGCGCGGCGCGGTGGGGAAAATGGTTTGCCATGCGGGGCCGCGGTCCGCCTGCCGCACGGCGACTTCGGCCCGGCCCTGGATCATCACGGTGCATTGTTGGGCGAAATCAACGAACAGCAGGGCGATCCGGTCGTGCTCAAGCAGGTTGCCTATGGAGTTGAACAGGTTGTTGCCGCGGTAGTCGGGGATGACCAGGGAGCCCGCGTCCATCACGTGCAGCAGCGGTTCGGGGACGCCGTGCATCTCCCGTCCGCGATAGGAGCAATCGCAGGCGCCTGCCGCGCTGGCCGAACTCAGCAGGAAAAAGGGCTGCTCCTCCAGCCAGGGGCGGAGGAGCAGCAGGTCGCTGGCGGTGCCAGCGACCGGGGCGTCAACGGATGACAAGGCGTCAGAAGAAGCCCAGGGCCTTGGTGCTGTAGCTGACCATCAGGTTCTTGGTCAGCTGGTAGTTGCCCAGCGCCATCTTGTGGTTCTCGCGCCCGATGCCCGACTTCTTGTAGCCGCCGAAGGCCGCGTGTGCCGGGTACAGGTGATAGCAGTTGGTCCACACACGGCCCGCCTTGATGGCGCGGCCCATCTGGTAGGCGGTGTTGCCGTTGCGGCTCCAGACGCCGGCGCCCAGGCCGTATTCGGTGTCATTGGCGATCTTGATGGCTTCTTCGGCCGTCTTGAAGGTGGTGACCGATGCGACGGGGCCGAAGATTTCCTCCTGGAACACGCGCATGTTGTTCTGCCCGAACAGCAGCGTGGGCTTGACGAAAAAGCCGTCGTTGGTTTCGTCGCCGGCGCGCAGGCGTTCACCGCCGGTCAGGCATTTGGCGCCTTCGCCGCGGCCAATGTCGATATACCCCAGGATCTTGTCCATCTGCACCTGCGACACCTGCGCGCCCACCATGGTGCTCATGTCCAGCGGGTGGCCTTGCTTCATGGCCTGCACGCGCTTGGTGCCGCGCTCGACGAATTTTTCGTAGATCGATTCCTGCACCAGGATACGCGATGGGCAGGTGCAGACCTCGCCCTGGTTCAGCGCGAACATGGAGAAGCCTTCCAGCGCCTTGTCGAGGAACTCGTCATCGGCATCCATCACGTCGGCAAAGAAGATGTTGGGGCTCTTGCCGCCGAGTTCCACCGTGGAGGGGATCATGCTGTCGGCGGCGGCGTGCAGGATGCGCTGGCCGACGGCCGTGGAGCCGGTGAAGGCCACCTTGGCGATGCGCTTGCTGGTGATCAGGGCCTCACCCGCCTCCTTGCCGTAGCCATTGACGATGTTGATGACGCCCGGGGGCAGCAAATCGGCTATCAGTTCCATGAGCACCATGATGGATGCGGGCGTTTGCTCGGCGGGTTTCATCACCACGCAGCAGCCGGCAGCCAGCGCCGGCGGCAGCTTCCAGCAGGCCATCAGCAGCGGAAAGTTCCATGGGATGACCTGGCCGACCACGCCGATGGGTTCGTGAAAGTGGTAGGCCACGGTCGTGGCGTCGATCTCGGAGATGCCGCCCTCCTGCGTGCGGATGGCGCCGGCGAAGTAGCGCCAGTGATCGACGGCCAGAGGCAGGTCGGCCGCCATGGTCTCGCGCAGCGGCTTGCCGTTGTCGATGGTCTCGGCCAGCGCCAGCACGTCCAGGTTCTGCTCCATGCGATCGGCGATCTTCAGCATGATGCCGGCGCGTTCGGCCGGTGATGTGGCGGCCCATTTGTCCTGCGCTGCGTGGGCTGCATCCAATGCGCGCTCGACATCGGCGGCGCTGGAGCGGGCGACCTTGCAGAACGGCTTGCCGGTGATGGGCGTCACGTTGTCGAAGTAGCGGCCTTCCACCGGGGCGACCCACTTGCCGCCGATGAAGTTGTCGTATTTTTCCTTGTAGGGGTAGTTGGCGTTGATGTTGAATTTCTTCAGTTCAAACATGTCCATGACGAATCTCCTGTGTGAATTCGGGTGAAAAGCAAGCCGCCCCGTGCGGCCACCCAACCATCACCAAGCATGTTTCGGGCCAGGTTGGCGTGCGGGTACCGCCTCCCTCGGTTTTGCGCCGAAGTTGAACCAAAGGCATAATCGCTATTCCATTTTGGAACAACGAAATTCCATGTCTTGACAGTGTGACTGGTCCTTGGAGAAGTGCATGCGTTCCCAGCCCGATTTGACCCAGATGCGGCGACAGCTGCTGGAATGCGGCAGCCTGGCCCCGGGTGTGATGAGCGAGCCTCTGGCGCGCTCGTGGCGGCGCAGTCTGGAGGCTGGCCTGCTGCCGCACGGTGGCGGCGCGGAGCCTGGCCTGGAGCTTGACGCCCTGTCGCTTGCGGATCTGATGGATCGCAATCGTTCGCTGCTGGCCACCGCCCGGCCGGTGATGGATTTTTTCCATGCGCCCATCCGCGGCAGCCGCTGCATTCTGGTGCTGGCCGACGCGCAGGGCGTCTTGATGCACACGATGGGCGACGATGCCTTCCTGGAAAAGGCGCAGCGCGTGGCCCTGCGCCGAGGCATCTCATGGCACGAAAGCCGGCGTGGCACCAACGCCGTCGGCACGGCGATTGCCGAGAGCAGCGCGGTGCAGGTGCGTGGCGAAGAACACTATTTGCTGCAAAACGGCTTTCTGCATTGTTCCGCGGCGCCCGTGTTCGATGTGCATGGTCGCGTGGCCGGCGTCATCGACATTTCGGGCGATGAATGCGCATCGCAGCCGCACGCGCTGGGCCTGGCGTGCAACGCGGCGCGCCTGATGGAAAACAGTGGTCTGAAGACGCAGTTTCGGCAGCATCCCATCCTTCATCTGCATGCGGAGATGGAAGGGCTGGATACGCCGGCCGCCGGGCTGCTGGCCATCAGCCACGAAGGCATCGTGCTGGGCGCCAATCCGCGGGCGATGCGGCTGCTGGGGCTGAAAGGCGGCGATTTTGATTGGCTGCCGATCGCCGACCGCCTGTACCTGAGCCCGGGGGGCTTGCTGGCACGCGCCGGGCGGGCGCCGGTTCGCCTGTCCTTGCCGGACGGGCGCGGCCTGTACATGCAGGTTCACCTGCCACCGGCCGCCGTCTTGGTGCCCGGTTCTCGCGTAGCTGCCGCAGTGCCGATGGAGCAGGGGCCCGAGGACGCCCTGGCGCGGCATGACACGGGTGACGCCCAATGGCGCGCGGCCACCCAAAGGGCGCGCCGCATTCTGGGCAAATCCATTGCCTTGTTGATTCAGGGCGAGTCCGGCGTAGGCAAGGAGGTCTTCGCGCGCGCCTGCCACGACAGCGGTCCACGGCGCGGCAAGCCTTTCGTGGCCATCAACTGCGCGGCCATCCCTGAGTCGCTGATAGAAGCCGAGCTGTTTGGCTATGCGCCCGGCGCCTACACCGGGGCGCAGCGTGGCGGCAGCCTGGGCCGCATCCGCGAGGCAGACGGCGGCACGCTGTTTCTTGATGAGATTGGCCATATGCCGCTGGTGCTGCAAACGCGCCTGTTGCGCGTGCTGCAGGATCGCAAGGTGACGCCTCTGGGGGGTGCCGAGGTGGCGGTCGACTTCGCGCTCATGAGCGCCACCCATCGCTCGCTGGACGAAGCGGTCGCCTCGGGGGAGTTCCGGGAAGATTTGTACTACCGCATCAACGGCTTTGGCCTGCGCTTGCCGCCCCTGCGTGAGCGCACGGATTTCGATGCGCTCGTCGCGTCCATCCTGGCGGAGCTGGGCGAGGCTGACTGCACGCTCGCGCCCGAATTGCGCCAGGCCTTTCTGCGCCATGACTGGCCGGGCAATCTGCGCCAGCTGGCCAACGTGCTGCAAACCGCCTGCGCGCTGCGCGAACCCGATGAGCCCGGCATCGGCTTTCAGCATTTGCCGGACGATTTGCGGCGTACCCTGCTGCGCGCGGGCGCAGGCGTGGCTGCCGCCCCGAGTGCATCGGGGCCCGTGACCGCTGCGGCGGGAGACAACAGCCTCAAGACACTGGCGCATCAGGCGCTGCACGCGGCGCTGAAGGAATGCCGCGGCAACGTCAGCGCGGCCGCGCGGCGCCTGGGCATCAGCCGCCAGACGATCTATCGGCGCCTGCACGACGAAGGCATGGCTGCGCTGTCGCCGCAAGCGGCTGAACTTGCGGGAGCGGTGCGGGATTCCTTGTAGCTATAGAATTCCCGCAGGCAGCCTCCGGGCTGCCATGTCTTTTTGCAAGGTGCGCCATGTCCCTGATTCCCGCCACCATCCTCACTGGTTTCCTCGGTTCTGGCAAAACCACACTGCTCAAACGGGTTCTGCATGAATCCCATGGCAAAAAAATCGCCGTGATCGAGAACGAATTCGGCGAGGAAAACATCGACAGCGATCTGCTCGTCACCGAATCCAAGGAACAGATCCTGCAGATGAGCAACGGCTGCGTCTGCTGCACCATCCGCGAGGACCTGCGCGACACGCTGCGCCTGCTGGCGGCCAAGAAGCGCAAGGGCTTGCTGGATTTCGAGCGCGTGGTGATCGAGACCACGGGCCTGGCCGACCCAGGGCCGGTGGTGCAGACCTTCTTCATGGACGACGAAATCGCCGAATCCTACATGGTGGACTCCGTCATCACGCTGGTCGACGCCAAGCACGCCAATGGGCAGCTGGACACGCGCCAGGAGGCGCGCCGCCAGGTGGGCTTTGCCGACCAGATCTTCCTCTCCAAGACAGACCTGGTGAGCGAGCAGGACAAGGACGCGCTGATCCACCGCCTCAGGCACATGAACCCGCGCGCACCGATCCGCGCGGTGCATTTCGGCGAGGTGCCGCTCAAGGAGGTGCTTGATCTGCGCGGCTTCAACCTCAACGACAAGCTTGAAGTGGATCCCGAACTGCTCAAGGAAGATGAGCATGGGCACCATGACCATGACCATGACCATGACCATGAGCACCACGAACATGGCCATGAGCATGGCGAGCATTGCGCCCATCTGCACCATCACCACTATGACGACGACGTCAAGAGCTTCGTCTTCCGTACCGACCGCCTGTTCGATCCAGCCAAACTGGAGGATTTCATCGGCGCCATCGTCAACATCTACGGTCCGCGCATGCTGCGCTACAAGGGTGTGCTGGCGATGAAGGGCACGGAGCGCAAGGTGATTTTTCAAGGCGTGCACCAGCTCATGGGCAGCGACCTCGGGCCCGAATGGGGCAAGGGGGAGTTGCGCCAGAGCCGCATGGTGTTCATCGGCATCGATCTGCCCAGGGACATTTTTTTCCAGGGGCTGGAACAATGCCTGGTGCCCGCCTGATGCCTCCTTGATGCGCCGGCCGGGCGGCGAGTGCCGCACCGCGGGGCGCGGGTAAACGCGCATCCGTGCGGGGCGTCTATACAATCGCCGCCCGTTCGAGGGAGACCGGCTTTCGTTCACCGCCAACTGGAGTTACCATCCGCCGATACCTCCCGTATCCATTCCCTTTTTCGCCAGCGTACTGCACCATGAACACGACCCTGCAAAAATCTGTGGCGGCCGCCAAGAAAACTCCCAAGCTGGCCGGCAACTGGAAGGCCAAATCGATCGAGGAGCTCACGGATGAGGATGTGCTCTCCATGCCCGAGAGCGAGTACATGAGCGAGAAGCAGCTGGCGTTCTTCCGCCTCAAGCTGGTGCGGCTCAAGAACGACATCCACGACAACGCCGGCGCGACGACGGAGAACCTGCGCGAGGACACTGTGGTGGTGCCCGACCCGGCCGACCGCGCGACGATCGAGGAAGAGCACGCGCTGGAGCTGCGCACGCGCGACCGCGAACGCAAGCTGCTGAAGAAGATCGAGCAGTCGATCGCCCGCATCGACGCCGGCGACTACGGCTATTGCGACGAGACGGGCGAACCCATCGGCGTGGGGCGCCTCATCGCGCGCCCCACGGCCACGCTGTCGCTGGAAGCGCAGCAGCGGCGCGAGCTCAAGCAGAAGATGTTCGGGGATTGACAGACCCGATGCCGGGCCGGCAACAGGCTGAGAGCGCATGACCAAGGAAGAAACGGCGCCTGGCGGCTTGTTGTCCAAGGTGGTGCGTTTTGTGCGCAATCCCACGGTGGACTGGTCCGAGCTCGATTCGATCGACGAAAGCCGCGAGGCCCAGGTCAGCCGCCAGAAGCTCAAGGACATGATCGAGCGCAAGCGGCGCAACGATTTCGTGCGCAAGCGCGAATTCGACCAGTTGCGCAAGCTGCGCCGCAAAGAGGCCAGCCCCGGGTTGATGCAGGACGACACGCCGGTGCAGACCTCGTTTCTCGATACCGATGTTGGTGAGCGCGAGGCGCGCGCCCAGACCTTGCGCAAGATCGATGCGATCGAGCAGCAGATGTCGCAGCAGTGGTGGAAGGCGCCGGGAGCGACCGCGCCAGGGGGGCTGCAGGCAGGGGCGGCGGCGATGCCCGCGCCCGCGCCACTGGAGCCTGCCGCCGTGGCGGGTGAAACCACGCTGCCGCCAGTCCACTCAGGCTCGGAGGCGGGAGCCTGGACCGATCCGCTGCAGGCCTTTGCACCGACGATGCCGTCCAGGCTGCAGTCGGGCTCGGGTGAGGAGGCGCCGTCGCGGGCCTTGTTTCGAGAGGACAATGCGCCGGATCCATCGGTCTTGCTGGCACAGCTGCAGCCTGGCGACGCGACCAGTGCGCCAAGAGAGGAAAAATTCGTGCACGAACCCGACCTGGAAGAAGCCGCCATCCTGTTTGCCAACGCTGACTACACTGGCGCGGCGCGCTGCCTGACCGACGTGCTGGTGCGGCATGCACAGGATGACCCGCTTCAACAGCACGAGATCTGGATGACCCTGTTTGACCTGTACCGGGCGACAGGGCAGCAGGAGCCGTTCGATGCGCTGGCCATCGACTACGCAGCGCAGTACGGACGTTCTTCCCCCTTGTGGTTTTCCATGCCGGCGCAGCTTGGTGTCGAACCGGTGGCCGAGGAGCCGGCGTCTCCCCAGCGGGAGCTGGCCTGGAATGCGCCGGCCACGCTGGGGCTGCAATCCGTGGCGGCGCTGCAGGCATCGCTGGCGCGCTCCAGCCCGCCGTGGACGCTCAACTGGAGCCGTCTGACGGATATCGAAACGGCGGCATTGCCCGCGCTGATTGAACTGTTCGGGCGCTGGGCCAGCGAGGCGGTCGAATTGCACTTCCAAGCGGTCGCCGCCTTGCAGCAGGTGGTGCAGGCCCATACGGTGGCCGAAGACCGCGGCGCGGATCCGCAGTGGTGGCTGCTGCGCATGGCGCTGCTGCGCCTGCTGCGCCTGCCTGACGATTTCGAAATGGTGGCGCTGGATTACTGCGTCACTTATGAAGTGTCGCCGCCCTCATGGATCGATCCGAAATGCAGTCTTCTGGACGGCGCGGCGGCGCTGGAGGCGGCGCTGGAGAGCGACGCACCCGCAACGGGCGCTGGTGCCGCGCAGGCGGAGCTGACCGGTCATATCGAAGGCGATGCGCAGGCGCAGCTGGCACACCTGGAGGCCATGGCCCGGCCGGGTCAGCCGCTGGTGATCGCCTGCGACCGGCTGATCCGCATTGATTTTGCCGCCGTTGGCTCGGTGCTCAACTGGGCGGCAACGCAGCAGGCGCAGGGCTGCGAGCTGCATTTCCACAACCTGCATCGCGTGATCGCCGTGTTCTTCAACGTGATCGGCATCAACGACCACGCCTGGGTCGAGCCGCGCAAGGATTGATGCTATCGCCGCTGCCTTGCAAATGCGGGCGGCGCCCCCATTTTCGCCTGCTATGGAGCAATTTCACGGCACCACCATCCTGAGCGTGCGGCGCCAGCTTGCGGACGGCCGCATGCAGGTCGCCATCGGCGGCGACGGCCAGGTCACGCTCGGCAACATCGTTATCAAGGGCTCGGCGCGCAAGGTGCGCAAGCTCTACCACGACAAGGTGCTGGCGGGTTTTGCCGGCGCCACGGCCGATGCGTTCACGCTGTTCGAGCGCTTCGAGGCCAAACTCGAAAAGCACCAGGGGCAGCTAACGCGCGCCGCCATCGAACTCACCAAGGACTGGCGCACCGACCGCGTGCTGCGCCGCCTGGAAGCCATGCTCGCGGTGGCTGATGAAACCGCCTCGCTCATCATCACCGGCAACGGCGACGTGCTGGAGCCCGAGCAGGGCATCGTCGCCATCGGTTCGGGCGGCCCCTATGCGCATTCGGCTGCCAAGGCGCTGCTGGCCCATACCGATTTGTCGGCGGTGGAGATCATCAAGAAGTCGCTGGAAATCGCCGGCGAGCTGTGCATCTACACCAACATGCACCATACGATTGAGACGCTTTGATCTCGTTTTTGATAGCTGCTTGCGCATGCTGAATATGCGTAAACACCGGATTTGAATCAGATGTCTTCCATGACTCCCCAGGAGATCGTCTCCGAACTCGACCACCACATCGTCGGCCAGAAAGACGCCAAGCGCGCCGTCGCCATCGCCCTGCGCAACCGCTGGCGCCGCCAGCAGGTGGATGCAGGACTGCGCGGCGAGATCACGCCCAAGAACATCCTGATGATCGGCCCCACCGGCGTGGGCAAGACCGAAATTGCGCGGCGCCTCGCGCGCCTGGCCGACGCGCCCTTCATCAAGGTGGAGGCGACCAAGTTCACCGAAGTCGGCTATGTCGGCAAGGACGTGGACGCCATCATCCGCGATCTGGCCGAAGTGGCGGTCAAGCAGACGCGCGAGGCGGACATGAAGAAACTGCGCGCACGCGCCGAGGATGCGGCCGAGGACCGCATTCTGGATGTGCTCGTGCCCCAGGCCCGCACCGATGAGCCGCCCTCGGAGAACACCGCGCGCCAGGTGTTCCGCAAGAAGCTGCGCGAAGGGCAGCTGGACGAGAAGGAGATCGATATCGAAGTGGCCGATGCGCGCCCGCAGGTCGAGATCATGGGCCCCCAGGGCATGGAGGAAATGGCCGAGCAGTTGCGCGGATTGTTTTCGCAGATGGGGCAGGAAAAGCGCCGCACGCGCAAGCTCAGGATTGCCGAGGCGCTCAAGATTCTGACGGACGAAGAGGCCGCCAGGCTGGTGAACGAAGATGAGGTCAAGGGCCGCGCGATCGCCAACCTGGAGCAGAACGGCATCGTTTTCATCGACGAGATCGACAAGGTGGCGGCACGCCAGGAAACCAGTGGCGCCGACGTCTCGCGCCAGGGTGTGCAGCGCGATCTGCTGCCGCTGGTGGAGGGCACGACGGTCTCCACCAAATACGGCATGGTCAAGACCGACCACATCCTGTTCATCGCCTCGGGCGCGTTTCACCTGGCCAAGCCGAGCGACCTGATTCCCGAACTGCAGGGGCGCTTTCCGATCCGTGTCGAGCTGGGGTCGCTCTCGGTGCAGGATTTCGAGGCCATTCTCACGCAGACGCACGCCAGCCTCGTCAGGCAGTACCAGGCGCTGCTGGCGACGGAGGGCGTCACGCTGGAATTCACCCCCGAGGGCATCACGCGCCTGGCGCAGATCGCCTTTGACGTGAACGAGCGCACCGAAAACATCGGCGCGCGGCGCCTGGCCACCGTGATGGAGCGGCTGCTGGACGAGGTGAGCTTTGACGCCGTGAACCGCGCGGGGCAGAGCGTGGTGGTCGATGCGGCCATGGTGAACGCACGCCTGGCGTCGCTCAGTACCAACGAAGACCTCTCGCGCTACATCCTGTGACCGGCTCGCCCCGAGCCGCACTGCCTTCATGGATCACATGCGCAATGTGATCCAAGTGCTTGACTATCAAGGTTTTTCTCTCTTCTTGCCTTGAAGTTCAATCGCTAAACCTTTGATTTCATTCACAAATTCTCAGGGTGAACCCCCTTGTGTGCGCCTGCTTTCCTGCTACAGTGCAAAAAAGTGCAATGAAGTGGTGAAAAGTGCCGTTGTGACCCGAAAAAGAGGGTCGTGGCGGCTGCGGGTTGTTCGAGGGGTTCCAAGTCCGTGTTCCAAGGTGCGTCTTCGCTGAGTCTGGATGCCAAGGGGCGTTTGTCGGTGCCGACAAGGCACCGCGACGCACTTGCGGCGGGCGCTGCGGGCCCGCTCACGATCACCAAGCACCCCGATGGCTGCCTGATGGTGTTTCCGCGCCCGGCGTGGGAGGACTTCAGCGCCCGCATTGCCCAGCTGCCGATGCAGGCGCAGTGGTGGAAGCGGATTTTTCTGGGCAATGCGATGGATGTGGATATGGATGGCACGGGCCGGGTGCTGGTTTCGCCCGAACTGCGGGCTGCCGCGGGCCTGGTCAAGGATGTGGTGCTGCTGGGCATGGGCACCCATCTCGAACTCTGGGACAAGGCAACCTATGAGGCCAGGGAGACCGCGGCCATGCAGGCGCCGATGCCCGACGTGCTCAAGGATTTCTCCTTCTGAGAGTGGCAGGTGGATCAGCAGCAGCCACACACCACCGTCTTGCTCGAAGAGGCGGTCGCCGCCCTCGTGGGCGACGTGCATGCGCCCGACGCGCTGTTCGTCGATGGCACCTTCGGGCGTGGCGGCCACAGCCGCCGCATCCTGGGACGCATCGGGCCGGGCGCGCGCTTGGTGGCGTTTGACAAGGACCCCGAGGCGCTGACCCATGCGGCGCGGATCACGGATGCGCGTTTTTCCATTCGCCAGGGCAGCTTTGTGCAGCTGGGCGAACTGGCGGGCGCCAGCGTGGCCGGCATCTTGCTCGACCTGGGGGTGAGCTCGCCACAGATCGATGCGCCCGAGCGCGGCTTCAGTTTCAGGTTCGATGGGCCGCTGGATATGCGCATGGACCCGGCACGGGGCGAGAGCGTGGGCCAGTGGCTCGCGCATGCCGATGCATCGGCGATTACGGAGGTGATTCGTGACTACGGTGAAGAACGGTTTGCTGGCGCCATTGCAAAGGCGATTGTTGCTCGGCGCGAGAAGCAGGGGCCTGTTCAGACCACTGCCGAGCTCGCCCACCTCGTGGCTGGCGCGGTCCGCACCCGCGAGCGCGGGCAGAACCCTGCGACACGGACATTTCAGGCTCTTCGGATTTTCATCAATGCCGAGCTCGAGGATCTCCGCGCGGCGCTAGAGGCCAGTCTGCGGGTGCTGGCGCCCTGCGGCCGGCTGGTGGTGATCAGTTTCCATTCGCTCGAAGACCGTATCGTCAAGCAGTTCATTGCCCGCCATTCGCGTGAGGAAGTGGACCGGCATGCGCCGTTTGCCGTGCCACGCGCGATGCCGCTCAAGGCCTTGGGGCGCGTCAAGCCGGGCGCGGCGGAGCAGGCGGCCAACCCGCGCTCGCGCAGTGCCGTGATGCGGGTGGCCGAACGCACGGGGGCGGCGGCATGACCCGGGTCAGCATCCTGTTGCTGCTGGCGGTGATGGCCAGCGGCATGTGGCTGGTGCGGGTGCAGTACGACGCGCGCCGGATCAACACCGAGTGGCACCGCGCCAATGTGCAGGCGCGCCAGCTGGAGGTGGATCGCCAGCGCCTGCTGGTGGAAAAGCGCGCGCAGGCCACGCCGCTGCGCGTGGAGCGCCTGGCGCGCGACAAGCTGCGCATGCAGACGCCGACGCCGGCCACCACGCTGTATGTGACCGCCGATGGAACCGCTCTGAATCCAACCGCGGGAGGCAAGCCGTGAGCCGCCACCGCGTCAATTACACCGTAAGCCCCCTGCTTGCCGCGCGCACCCCGGTCTGGCGCAGCAAGTTCGTCGTCGCGCTGGTGGCGCTGGGCTTTTTCGGCCTGGCGGCACGTGCCGCCTGGGTGCAGGTCATCCACAGCGACTTTTTCAAGCGCCAGGGCGAGGTGCGCTTCGTGCGCACGCTGGAGCTGCCGGCGCACCGCGGCCGGCTGCTGGACCGCAACGGGCTGATCCTGGCGTCCAGCGTGCCGGCGGCCAGCCTCTGGGCCATCCCCGAAGACGTCGAGGACAAGGAGCCGGCGGTGCGCGAGCGGCTCAAGCAGGCGGCCCGGCTCATGGAGATGCCGCTGGACAGGCTGATGGCCAAGTTCGCCGACGAGGACAAGAGCTTTGTCTGGATCAAGCGCCAGCTCGACTGGGACGTGGGCCAGAAGATCATGGCGCTGGGCATCAAGGGCATCTACCTGCGCAAGGAATACAAGCGCGAGTACCCCGAGGGCGAGTCGGTGGCGCATGTGGTGGGTTTCACCAACGTCGAAGACCATGGCCAGGAGGGCATGGAGCTCGCGTTCGATGACGAGCTGGCCGGCAAGCCCGGGTCGTTGCGTGTGATCAAGGACGGGCGCGGCCGGGTGGTGGCCGGCGTGGGCACCGAGACGCCGCCGGTGGACGGCCGCGACATCCAGCTTTCGGTGGACAGCAAGGTGCAGTTTTTCGCCTACCAGAAGCTGCGCGACACGGTGATCGCCAACAAGGCCAAGGGCGGCAGCGTGGTGGTGCTCGATGCGCACAGCGGCGAGGTGCTGGCGCTCGTCAACTACCCCAGCTACGACCCCGGCGACCGGCGCAAACTCACCGGCGAGCAGCTGCGCAACCGCGCGCTCACCGATACCTTCGAGCCCGGCTCGACGATGAAACCGATCACCATAGGCACGGCGCTGGAGCTCGGGCGGGTGAAGCACGACTCCATCATCGACACCAACCCGGGCAGGTACGCGATCGGCGGCTTCACGATTTCCGATACGCACAACTACGGCGTGCTCACCGTCGATGGCGTGATCCAGAAGTCGAGCAATATCGGCGCGCTCAAGGTGGCGCAGCGCATGTCGCCGCAGGAAATGTGGACGGTGCACACCGAGCTGGGCTACGGCCAGAAGCCGCAGCTCGCCTTTCCCGGTGCGGCCAGCGGCCGGCTGCGCCCGTGGAAAACCTGGAAGCCGGTCGAACAGGCGACGATGGCCTATGGCTACGGACTGTCGGCCTCGCTGTTTCAGATGGCGCGCTCCTACACCGTTTTTGCCAACGGTGGCGAGGTCATCCCCGCCACCATGCTCAAGACGGGCGAGCGTCCGCAGGGCATGCGGGTCTTTTCCGAAAAGACGGCGGAACTCGTGCGCCACATGCTCTGGCTCGCTGCCGGGCCGGGCGGTACCGGACAGAAGGCGCAAACCATGGGCTATTCCATCGGCGGCAAGTCGGGTACCGCGCGCAAGCAGGTGGGCAAGGGCTACGCGGCGGGCAAGTACCGCGCCTGGTTCACCGGCATGGCGCCGATCGACAACCCGCGCATCATCGTCGCGGTGATGGTGGATGAGCCATCGGCGGGTGTGTATTACGGTGGCTCGGTCTCCGGCCCGGTGTTCAGCGAAGTGGTGCAGCAGACGCTGCGCCTCATGGGCGTGGCGCCCGATCTGGCGGTCAAGCCGCTGATCGTCTCCAACCCGATCGAGGAGCCGCTGCTGTGACGTTGCAACGGCTTTCCAGCGTGGATGAGGCACTGGCGTTTCTGCGCCAGCGCGTCGGCGGGCAGTTGCGCATCGACAGCCGTGCGGTCCAGCCGGGCGACGGTTTCATCGCGCTGCAGGGTTACCACGCGGACGGACGGGCGTTTGTGCAGGATGCGTTGGCGCGCGGCGCCGCTGCTTGTGTCGTCGAGGTCGAGGGCGACGCGGCAGGCCTGGTCGATGACGATAGGGTGGCAGCGCTCGCGGGGCTCAAGGCGCATGCCGGCGCCCTGGCCTCGCTCTGGCTGGGTGAGCCCAGTCGCCACCTCAAGGTATTGTCCGTGACGGGTACGAACGGCAAAACCAGCACCGCCTGGTGGCTTGCCCATGCGCTGCAAAAACTATCGAAACAAGAGCTGCTCGCGCTTGATGGTTGCGGGTTGATAGGTACTTTGGGTGTGGGAATTGCACCCGATCTGCAAGCCACCGGCCTGACCACGCCCAACCCGCTGCGCCTGCAGCAGGTGCTGGCGGATTTCGTGCGTGCGGGCGTCGGCGCCTGCGCCATCGAGGCCTCTTCCATCGGCATCGCAGAGCAGCGGCTGGCGGGCACGCAGATCGACACCGCGCTGTTCACCAACCTGACGCAGGACCATCTGGACTACCACGGCAGCATGCAGGCGTACTGGGAGGCCAAGCGCGCGCTGTTCGATTGGCCAGGGCTGCGTGCCGCGGTCGTGAACATCGACGACGAGCATGGGGCGGCGCTGCACCGGGTATTGGCCGCTCGCGCGCTGGACTTGTGGAGCGTGGCGGTTGATGCGCCTGCGCGGCTGCGGGCCGTCGATCTGCACCATGGCGCCACCGGTCTTGCGTTCACGGTGGTTGAGGGCGGTGAGCGCGTGCCTCTTTCCACGCGCCTGGTGGGGCAGTACAACGTCTCCAACCTGCTGGGCGTGATTGCGGCCTTGCGTTCCCTGGGCGTATCGCTCGCCGCCGCCTGCGGCGTGTGCGCTGACCTGGAGGCTGTGCCCGGGCGCATGCAGCAGGTGACCGAACCGGGCCAGCCGCTCGCGGTGGTGGACTATGCGCACACGCCCGATGCGCTGGCCAAGGTGCTGGCCGCGCTGCGCCCGCTGGCGCAAGGTCGGGGCGGGCGGCTGTGGTGCGTGTTCGGCTGCGGCGGCGACCGCGACGCCGGCAAGCGCCCGCTGATGGGTGCGGCGGCGCAGCAGGGCGCGGACCGCGTGATCGTGACCAGCGACAACCCGCGCGGCGAAACGCCTGCGGCCATCGTCCACCAAATTCTGCAGGGCATGATCGCCAGCCGCCACGTGCGGGCCGAGCCCGACCGTGCGGCCGCCATCGCGCAGGCATTTGCGCAGGCCGGCCGCCAAGATGTGGTGCTGATCGCCGGCAAGGGCCATGAGCCCTACCAGGAAATCGCCGGGGTGCGCCGGCCGTTTTCGGATCTGGAACAGGCGCGGCTGGCGCTGGCGCGGCGCGCGCCGCAGGCCCGCGGCATGGCCACGCTGCACCAGGCGTTTGAACTGATCCGCGCGCGGGTGCCCCAGGCCAGGCTGGTGGGCGATGGCGCTGTGGCGTTCCTGCGCGTGCACACCGATACCCGCACGCTGGCGCCGGGCGATCTGTTCGTGGCACTCAAGGGCGAGCGTTTTGATGCGCACGATTTTTTGCCGCAGGCACGCGCGGCCGGGGCGGCTGCCGCCATTGCGCACGGCGGTCTTGCGGCGGCGGAGCTTGCGGGCATCGAGGTGCCCGACACGCTTGCGGCGCTGGCAGCGCTGGCCACGGGCTGGCGCGCGCAGTGTGCATTGCCGCTGATCGCGGTGACCGGCAGCAATGGCAAGACCACGGTCACGCAGATGGTGGCAAGCATCCTGCGCGCCTGGCAGGGCGATGCGGCGCTGGCCACCAGCGGCAATTTCAACAACGCCATAGGCGTGCCGCTCACGCTGCTGCGCCTGTCCGCACGGCACCGCGTGGCCGTGGTGGAGCTGGGCATGAACCACCCGGGCGAGATCGCCGGGCTGGCCGCGATCGCGCGGCCGACCGTGGCGCTGGTGAACAACGCGCAGCGCGAGCACCAGGAGTTCATGCACAGCGTCGAAGCCGTGGCGCGCGAGAACGGCGCGGTGCTGCAGGCGCTGCCGCCCGAAGGCGTCGCGGTGTTTCCCGCCGAGGATGCCTACACGCCGTTGTGGCAGGCCTTGGCGGCAGAGCGGCGCTGCCTCACGTTTGGTGCGCAGGGCGATGTGCGCTGCGTGTCGGCCGAGTGGCTGGACGGCGCCTGGGCGCTGAAGGCGCAAACGCCCGCGGGCGCATTCGAAACCCCTCTTGCCATTGCTGGCGAGCACAACATCCGAAACGCGCTGGCCGCCGCCGCCTGTGCGCTGGCAGCGGGCGCGCCGCTAGCGGCCATCGCGCAGGGGCTTGCGCAGTTCCGGCCCGTTTCCGGCCGTTCGCGTGCCTTTGCATTGCAGCAGGCGGGCCGCTCCATCACCGTGGTGGACGACACCTACAACGCCAATCCCGATTCGGTGCGCGCCGCCATCGACGTGCTCGCCAGCCTGCCGGCGCCGCGCCTGCTGGTGCTGGGCGACATGGGAGAGATCGGCAGCCAGGGGCCGCAGTTCCATGCCGAGGCAGGGCGCTATGCCAAGGAGCGCGGCGTGACCCGCCTCTATGCGCTGGGCGAGCTCACGCAGCACGCGGTGCGGTCCTTTGGCGCGGGCGCGGCGCATTTTGGCGAGGCCGATGCGCTGATCGTCGCCGTGCGCCAGGCCTTGCCGGATGCGGGCAGCGTGCTGGTCAAGGGTTCGCGCTTCATGCGCATGGAGCGCGTGGTACGCGCCATCGAGGAGGCCGCGGCATGATTCTCTGGCTCTCCCAGTGGCTGCAGGGGCTCTCGCCCGATTTCAGTTTTCTGCGCGCGCTCCAGTACCTGACGCTGCGCGCGCTGCTGGCGGCGATGACGGCGCTGTTGATCGGCCTGGTGGCCGGCCCGCGCGTGATCGGCATGCTGGCCGCGCTCAAGATCGGCCAGCCCATACGCGGCTATGCGATGCAGTCGCACCTTTCCAAGAGCGGCACGCCGACCATGGGCGGGGTGCTGATCCTGATCGCGATCACGGTCTCCACGCTGCTGTGGTTCGATCTCTCCAACCGCTTCGTCTGGATCGTGCTGGCGGTGACGCTCTCCATGGGCGCGATCGGCTGGGTGGACGACTGGCGCAAGGTGGTCAACAAAGACCCCGAGGGCATGCGCTCGCGCGAGAAGTATTTCTGGCAATCGGTGATCGGCCTGATGGCGGCGCTGTACCTGGTGTTCTCGATCTCCGAGAACTCCAACGCGCGCGTGTTCGAGCTCTTCGTCACCTGGGTGCAATCGGGCTTCTCGCTCGATCTTCCGCCCAAGGCCGGGCTGCTCGTGCCCTTCTTCAAGGAAGTGAGCTACCCGCTCGGCGTGCTGGGCTTCGTCGTGATGACCTACCTGGTGATCGTCGGCAGCAGCAACGCGGTGAACCTGACCGATGGCCTGGATGGCCTGGCCATCATGCCGGTGATCATGGTCGGCTCGTCGCTGGGCATCTTTGCCTACGTGACGGGCAACGCGGTGTATGCCAAGTACCTGCTGTTCCCGCATATCCCCGGTTCGGGCGAGCTGCTGGTGTTCTGCGCCGCGATGGCGGGGGCGGGCCTGGCCTTTCTCTGGTTCAACACCCACCCGGCGCAGATCTTCATGGGCGACGTGGGCGCGCTGGCGCTGGGCGGCGCGCTGGGCACGATCGCGGTCATCGTGCGCCAGGAAATCGTGCTGGCGATCATGGGCGGCATCTTCGTCGTCGAGGCGATCTCGGTGATGGCGCAGGTGCTCTGGTTCAAATACACCAAGCGCCGCTACGGCGAGGGACGGCGCATCCTGAAGATGGCGCCGCTGCACCACCATTTCGAAAAGAGCGGCTGGAAGGAGACGCAGGTCGTCGTGCGCTTCTGGATCATCACCATGCTGCTGTGCCTCGTGGGCCTGGCCACGCTGAAACTGCGATGAGCGACACGCCCCACACCCCCATCGCCCCCATTGCTCCGACGCCCGAGGGCGCGCCCAGCAAGGCCGCCGAGGCGGCGGAGTTCGTCGCGCGCCTGTTTGCCGAGGTGCATGCGCAGGACGAAGGCGCCGCCGAGCCCACGCCGCTGGCGCCCACCGAGGAGGCGCCCGCCCCGCTTGCCGCCGCACCAGCGATTGCCGTGGGCGGCGACTGGAAGCCGCTGGCAGGCCAGCGCGTGCTGGTGCTGGGCCTGGGCGATTCGGGCCTAGCGATGGCGCGCTGGTGCGCGCTGCGCGGCGCCGAAGTCACCGTGGCCGATACGCGCGAGGCGCCGCCGCACTTGGCCGAGCTGCGCGCCGAATGGCCGCAGGCGGCGTTTGTCGCGGGGCCGTTCACCGCCGCGCTGGCGCAGGGGCAGACGGTGGTGGCGCGCTCGCCCGGTCTGCCGCCGGCCTTGATTGCTCCTGTTATGGAAGCTGCCAGCGCATGTGGAGCAAAGGTTCATGGCGAATTAGGCTTGTATTCCCAGGCGTTGAATGCACTGCGCCGCGATTTCGGCTATGCGCCCCAGGTGCTGGCCATCACCGGCACCAACGGCAAGACCACGGTCACTTCGCTCACCGGCCAGCTGGTGGCGCACGCCGGGCGCAGCGTGGCGGTGGCGGGCAACATCGGCCCGACGCTGCTCGGTACGCTGCAGCAGCATCTGCTGCAGCGCACGCTGCCCGAGATCTGGGTGCTGGAGCTCTCCAGCTTCCAGCTCGATGGCGTGGAGGGCTTCGAGCCCACCGCCGCCACGGTGCTCAACGTGACGCAAGACCACCTCGATTGGCACGGCAGCCTGCAGGCTTATGCCGCGGCCAAGGCGCGCATCTTCGGCAGCCAGGCGCTGATGGTGCTCAACCGCGAAGACCCGCGGGTGATGGACATGCTGCCGCCCGCGGTGCCGGTGCGGCTGCAGAAGCCGCGCCAGCGCCCGCACCTCACCTTTGGCGGTGATTCTCCACGTGCGCCCGGCGACTACGGCATCGAACAGGTGGGCGGCATGGCCTGGCTGGTGCGGGCGCTCGAATCCGACGATGCGGGGCGGCGCGGCGCTGCCGCCGCGCCTGAGCTGCACTTGCAGCGCCTGATGCCGGTCGATGCGCTGCGCATCCGTGGCCGCCACAACGCCACCAACGCGCTGGCCGCGCTGGCGCTGGCGCGCGCGGCGGGATGTTCCATCGCGTCGATGCTGCACGCGCTGCGCGAATACCGCGGCGAGCCGCACCGCGTGGAGTCCGTCGCGCTGATCGATGGCGTCGAGTATTTCGACGACAGCAAGGGCACCAATGTGGGTGCGACGGTGGCGGCGCTGGCGGGTCTGGGCGCGGGCCAGCGCATCGTGGTGATCCTGGGCGGCGACGGCAAGGGGCAGGACTTTTCGCCGCTGGCAGGGCCGGTGGCGCGCCATGGGCGTGCCGTGGTGCTGATCGGGCGCGATGCGCCGCTGATCCGCGCGGCGCTGGCGGGTACGCATGTGCCGCTCATGGATGCGGCAACGCTGGCGCAGGCCGTGGAGCAGGCCAGCGCGGCGGCGCACCAGGGCGACGCGGTGCTGCTTTCCCCTGCCTGCGCGAGCCTGGACATGTTCGACAACTACCAGCACCGCGCGCGGGTCTTCGTCGATGCGGTGCACGCGCTGGCCGAATCGCGCGGGCAGTCGCTGGCGGGAGGGAGCGCATGAGCACCACCGTCAAGCCCGGCCTGCTGCAGCGCCTCTTCGGCGGCGGGCGCAAGGAGCAGGCCGAAAGCGTGGACCGCCTGCCCGTGCGCATCGGCGGCATGGAGCTGCGGCGCACGGCCGCGGTGCCGGCGCGCGTGCTCGGCTTTGACCAGTCGCTGCTGTGGGTGGTGGTGCTGCTGCTGGCGTTCAGCGTGGTGATGGTCTATTCCGCGTCGATTGCGATGCAGGACAACCCGCGCTTCGGCCACATCACCGCCACCACCTTCGTCGTGCGCCACGTCGCCGCGATTGCCGTCGGCTTCGTCGCCGCGCTGCTGGCCTTCCAGATTCCGATGGATACCTGGGAGCGTACGGCGCCCTGGCTGTTCATCGCCTCCATCGTGCTGCTGGTCGTGGTGCTGATTCCGCATGTGGGCACGGTGGTCAACGGCGCGCGGCGCTGGCTGAGCCTGGGACTGATGAACTTCCAGCCTTCGGAACTCGCCAAGTTCGCGGTGCTGATCTACGCCGCCGGCTACATGGTGCGGCGCCTGGAGGTGAAGGAGCGGTTCTTCCGCGCGGTGCTGCCCATGGCGGCGGCGGTCGCCATCGTCGGCGGCCTGCTGCTGGCCGAGCCCGACATGGGGGCCTTCATGGTGATCGCGGTGATCGCCATGGGCATCCTGTTCCTGGGCGGGGTGAACGCGCGCATGTTCTTCCTGATCGCGCTCATTCTGGTGGCGGCGTTCGCGCTGATGATCTGGACCTCGCCCTGGCGGCGCGAGCGGATTTTCGCCTACCTCGACCCGTTCAGCGAGGACCACGCGCTGGGCAAGGGCTACCAGCTCTCGCACGCGCTGATCGCGATCGGGCGGGGGGAAATCTTCGGCGTCGGGCTCGGCGGCAGCGTGGAAAAACTCAACTGGCTGCCCGAGGCGCATACGGACTTCCTGCTGGCGGTGATCGGCGAGGAATTCGGCCTCATCGGCGTGCTCACGCTGATCGTCGCCTTCCTCTGGCTGACGCGCCGCATCATGCTGATCGGCCGCCAGGCGATCGCGCTCGACCGCGTGTTCTCCGGCCTCGTCGCCGAGGGCGTGGCGGTGTGGGTGGGTTTTCAGGCGTTCATCAACGTCGGCGTGAACCTGGGCGCGCTGCCGACCAAGGGGCTGACCCTGCCTCTCATGAGTTATGGCGGCTCGGCCATTCTGATGAATCTGGTGGCGCTGGCGGTGGTGCTGAGGGTGGATTACGAGAACAAGCTATTGATGCGCGGGGGGCGCGTATGAGCACGCGGAAGACTGCCCTCATCATGGCCGGCGGCACCGGCGGCCATATCTTCCCGGGCCTGGCGCTGGCGCAGGAGCTGCGCGCGCGCGGCTGGGCGGTGCACTGGCTGGGCACGCCCGGCAGCATGGAAGCGCGCATCGTGCCGGCCGAGGGTTTTGCGCTGGAAACCATTGATTTCTCCGGCGTGCGCGGCAAGGGGCCGATCACGCTGGCGCTGCTGCCGCTGCGCTTGCTGCGCGCGTTCTGGCAGGCGCTGGCCGTGGTGCGGCGCGTCAGGCCCGACGTGGCCGTGGGCTTGGGTGGGTACGTGACCTTTCCCGGCGGCATGATGGCGGTGCTGGCAGGCAAGCCGCTGGTGCTGCATGAGCAGAATTCGGTGGCGGGCCTGGCGAACAGGGTGCTCGCGGGCATTGCCGACCGCATCTTCACGGCCTTTCCCGGCGTGCTGAAAAAGGGCCAGTGGGTGGGCAACCCGCTGCGCGCGGCATTCACGCAGCAACCCGCCCCCGAGGCGCGTTTTGCCGGTCGCGGCGGCCCGCTGAGGCTGCTCGTGGTGGGCGGCAGCCTGGGCGCACGCGCGCTCAATGAAGTGGTGCCGCAGGCGCTGGCGCTGATTCCCGAGGCACGGCGCCCCGCCGTCACGCACCAGAGCGGTGAAAAGCAGCTTGAGCAGTTGCGCGCCAGTTACGCGGCGGCGGGCGTGCAGGGCGAATTGCTGCCTTTCATCACCGACATGGCGCGGGCCTGCGCCGAGGCGGATGTCGTCATCTGCCGCTCCGGTGCGAGCACGGTGACGGAGCTCGCGGCGGTGGGCTGCGCCGCGCTGTTCGTGCCCTTTCCGTTCGCGGTGGACGACCACCAGACGGCGAACGCCCGCTTTCTGGTGGATGCCGGCGGGGGCTGGCTGGTGCAGCAGGCCGACCTCACGCCGCAAGGCCTGGCGGCCATGATTGAAAAATGGGAGCGTCCGGCGCTGTTGCAACATGCCCTGGCAGCCAAAAAGATGCAGAAAACACAGGCCACCCGCGAAGTGGCGGCCGCGTGCGAGGAGCTGGCGGCATGAAGCACGTCATTCACCACATCCATTTTGTCGGCGTGGGTGGTTCGGGCATGTGCGGCATCGCCGAGGTGCTGCACAACCTGGGCTACACCATCTCCGGCTCGGACCAGAGCGACAGCCCCGTGCTGCGCCGCCTGCAGTCCCTGGGCGTCGCCACTCATGTGGGCCATGCGGCCGAGCAGATCGCCGGCGCCGATGCCGTCGTGACCTCGACCGCGGTGCATGAGGACAACCCCGAGGTGCTGGCGGCGCGTGCGCGCAAGATTCCGGTGGTGCCGCGCGCGGTGATGCTGGCCGAGCTCATGCGCCTGCGCCGAGGCATCGCGATCGCGGGCACCCACGGCAAGACGACGACGACGAGCCTGGTGGCCAGCGTGCTGGCCCAGGCGGGGCTCGATCCCACCTATGTGATCGGCGGGCGCCTGAACAGCGCGGGCGTGAACGCCAGGCTTGGCAAGGGCGAGTACATGGTGGTGGAGGCCGATGAATCCGATGCCTCCTTCCTTAAGCTGCTGCCGGTGATGGCGGTGGTGACCAACATCGACGCCGACCACATGGACACCTATGGGCATGATTTCGGCCGGCTCAAGCAGGCGTTTGTCGATTTCCTGCACCGCATGCCGTTCTACGGCACCGCCATCCTGTGCGTGGATGATCCGGCCGTGCGCGAGATTGCCACGCGCCTGAACTGCCCCATCACGCGCTACGGCCTGGGCGACGATGCCGAGGTGCGCGCCCTGGAGGTGCGCGCGGTGGGCACGCAGATGCACTTCACCGTGCAGCGGCGCAACGGCGTGACGTTGCCCGACCTGCAGGTGGTGCTGAACCTGGCGGGCGAGCACAACGTGCGCAATGCGCTCGCGGCCATCGCCGTGGCCACCGAGCTCAGCGTGCCCGACGCTGCCATCCTGCAGGCGCTGGCCGGCTTTACCGGCGTGGGCCGGCGCTTCCAGAGCCACGGCGAGCTGCCGGCGCAGGATGGCGGGCGTTTCACGCTGATCGAGGACTACGGCCACCACCCGGTGGAGATGGCGGCCACCATCGCCGCGGCGCGCGGCGCCTTTCCCGGGCGGCGCCTGGTGCTCGCCTTTCAGCCGCACCGCTACACGCGCACGCGCGACTGCTTCGAGGATTTCGTCCAGGTGCTGGGCCGCGCCGATGCGGTGCTGCTCACCGAGGTCTATGCCGCCGGCGAGGAGCCGATCGCCCTCGCCGATGGCCGGGCGCTGGCGCGCGCGCTGCGCGTCGCCGGCAGGGTGGAGCCGCTTTTCGTCGAGGATGTGAAAGAGCTGCCCCGGCAGATTGCACAGTTCGCCCAGGGTGGCGACGTGGTGCTGTGCATGGGCGCGGGCTCGATCGGCGCGGCGGCGGTCAGGACGGCTGAATTGCTCCGAAATAATGAGCTGCCAGCGCAGGAAGGGCATGCGTCATGAGCATTTTTGATCAAAAAATCGACGCGGCGCGGCTGGGCAAGGTGGCGGTGCTCATGGGTGGTGATTCGGCCGAGCGTGAGATCTCTCTCCTGTCGGGCAACGGGGTGCTCAAGGCGCTGCGCTCGCGCGGCGTCGATGCGCAGGGCTGGGATACGGGCGAACGGCCTCTGGCGCAGCTGGCGAGCGAAAAAATCGACCGCTGCTTCATCGCCCTGCACGGCCGCCACGGCGAGGATGGCACGGTGCAAGGCGCGCTGGAGCTGCTCGGCATTCCCTATACCGGGCCGGGCGTGATGGCGTCCGCCATCGCCATGGACAAGACCATGGCCAAGCGCATCTGGCGTTTCGAGGGCCTGCCCACGCCCGACTGGCGCCTGGTGACCTCCGCCGCGGGCGTGGCGCAGGCCTTTGCCGCGCTGGGCGCGCCGATGATCGTCAAGCCGGTGCGCGAGGGCTCGACGCTGGGGCTGACCAAGGTGCTGTCGGCGGACCAGTGCGCAGAGGCCTATCGCCTGGCCGCCAGCCATGACCCCGAGGTGCTGTGCGAGCAGTTCATCGATGGCGATGAAACCACCTGCGCCCTGGTTGGCCAGGGGCAGGGTGCGCGGGCACTGCCGCTGATCCGCATCGTCGCGCCCCAGGGCAATTACGATTTTCAGAACAAGTATTTCACCGATGTGGTGCGCTACGACTGCCCCAGCGGCCTGCCGGCCGAGGAGGAGGCGGCGATCCAGCAGCTCTCGCTGGCGGCCTACCGCACGCTGGCGTGCCGCGGCTGGGCGCGCACGGACATCATGGTGCGGGCCACCGATCGCAAGCCCTTCCTGCTCGAAATCAATACCTCGCCGGGCATGACGGGCCATTCGCTGGTGCCGATGGCCGCGCGCGCCTGCGGCGTGGCCTACGAAGACCTGTGCCTCGCGATCCTGGCGGGCGCCTCGCTCGATGCCTGGCAGGGCCGGGGAGGGCGGACATGAGCGCCGCGGTGCCCCTGCCCATCGACGTGCGCCTCATGAACTGGACGGCCGCGGTGCTGCTGCTGGGCTGCATGGCCGCGTTCGTGCTGGCGCTGGGCCACTGGGCGGCGCGCCTGCCGCTGTTCGCGCTCACGCATGTCAGCGTGGATGGCGAGCTCTCGCGCGTGAACGCGCAGATCTTGCGGGCAGAGGTGGCGCCGTCGCTGACCGGCAATTTCTTCACCGCGGACCTGCAGGCGGTGCGCAAGGCGTTCGAGCAGGTGCCGTGGATCCAGAGCGTGCAGGTGCAGCGCGAGTTCCCGCACACCCTGCATGTGCGCGTGCGCCAGCAGCAGGCCGCGGCGTACTGGGGCGAGGCGGGCGGCGATACCTTGGTCAACCGCGAAGGGGAAGTGTTCCAGGCCGATGTCGGCAGCCTGGAGGACGAACACCTGGTGCGCCTGGAGGGCCCTGCGGGGGCTTCGGCGCGGATGCTGGCGATGTTCCACCGTCTGGCGCCCGCGCTGCAACCCCTGGGGCTGCCGCTCGAATCCTTGCTGCTGAGCGCGCATGGCAGCTGGCGCGCGGTGCTGGCGGGCGGTGCGGCCGTCGAGCTGGGGCAGGGAGAAGCCACGGACCTGCTGCAGCGCCTGCGCCGCCTGACCGGCACGCTGGCCCAGGTGGCGCAGCGCCAGGGCCGGCGCACCGACCAGCTCGAATACGCCGACCTGCGCTACGCCAACGGCTATGCCCTGCGGCTGAAGGGCGTCACCACCCTCGGCGGCGATGCGCCAGCGCCCGTGCGCCGCCCTGCACCCAAAAACCAACGAGGCTAGGACCAAACAGATGCCAAGGGAAAGCAAAGACGTCATCGTGGGCCTGGACATCGGCACCGCCAAGGTGATGGTGGCCGTGGCCGAGGTGCTGGCCGACGGGCGGCTCAAGCTGGCGGGCCTGGGCGTGGCGCCGAGCAACGGGCTCAAGCGCGGCGCGGTGGTCAACATCGAGGCCACGGTGCACAGCATCCAGCAGGCGCTGAAAGAGGCCGAGCTGATCGCCGACTGCAAGATCCAGCGCGTCTACACCGGCATCACCGGAAACCACATCCGCGGGCTCAATTCCAGCGGCATGGTGGCGATCAAGGACAAGGAAGTCAGCCAGGCCGACGTGGCGCGCGTGGTGGAAACCGCCAAGGCGGTGAACATCTCCAGCGACCAGCGCCTGCTGCTGGTGGAGCCGCAGGAATTCGTGATCGACGGCAACGAGGTCAAGGAGCCCATCGGCATGAGCGGCATCCGCCTGGAAGCCAAGGTGCACATCGTCACCGGCTCACAGGCGGCGGCCGAGAACATCATCAAGTGCGTGCGCCGCTGCGGCCTGGAGGTGGAGCAGCTGCTGCTGAACCCGCTGGCCAGCAGCCAGGCGGTGCTGACCGACGACGAGCGCGAGCTGGGCGTGGCGGTGGTCGACATCGGCGCCGGCACCACCGACATCGCCATCTTCACCGGCGGCGCGATCCGCCACACGGCGGTGCTGCCGATCGCCGGCGACCTCATCACCAGCGACATCGCGATGGCGCTGCGCACGCCCACCAAGGATGCCGAGGACATCAAGGTCGAGCATGGCTGCGCCAAGCAGCTGCTGGCCGACCCCGAGGCGCAGGTCGAGGTGCCGGGCCTGGGCGACCGCGATCCGCGCGTGCTCACGCGCCAGGTGCTCGCCGGGGTGATCGAGCCGCGGGTGGAGGAAATTTTCCAGCTCGTGCAGCAGGTGATCCGCGAATCGGGCTACGAGGAGGTGCTCTCCTCGGGCATCGTGCTCACCGGCGGCTCCAGCGTCATGCCCGGCATGGTGGAGCTGGGCGAGGACATTTTTCTCAAGCCCGTGCGCCGCGGCCTGCCGCACTACGCCAGCGCGCTTGCCGACATGGTGGCGCAGCCGCGTGCCGCCACGGTGATGGGCCTGCTGGAAGAGGGGCGCATGGCGCACATGCGCGGCTTCAAAGTGGCGGCCAAGAACGGCTCGATGAAGACCGCGTTCGGGCGCTTCAAGGATTTCATCGTGGGGAATTTCTGATGCGTCGCATTCTTCACCTGCCGCTGCGCAAGCGCCACTCGATTCGTTCACGCCGGCGCAAGCGCGACCGATGGCGGTGCCGTGCCAAGCCGCCGCCCGACAGCCATTCAGGGTTTCCGTTTTTCACATCCGATTTCACCGTATTACCCATTTATCCAGGAGCAGACACATGGCCATCGAAATGATCGAAACCGAAGAATTCAACCAGGGCACGCAGATCAAGGTGATCGGCGTCGGCGGCGGCGGCGGCAATGCGGTCGAGCACATGATCGCGCGCAACGTGCAGGGCGTGCAATTCGTCTGCGCCAACACCGATTCGCAGGCCTTGCTGCGCAGCTCCGCGAACCAGACGGTGCAGCTGGGCAGCAACGGCCTGGGCGCGGGCAGCAAGCCCGAGAAGGCGCGCGAGGCGGCCGAGTCGGCCGAAGCGGAAATCCGCCAGGCGATTGCCGGCTCGCACATGCTGTTCATCACCGCCGGCATGGGCGGCGGCACCGGCACCGGTGCGGCGCCGGTGATTGCCAAGGTGGCCAAGGAGATGGGCATCCTGACCGTGGGCGTGGTCACCAAGCCCTTCGGCTGGGAAGGTTCGCGGCGCATGAAGAATGCCGACGAAGGCCTGGCCGAGCTCGAAGCCAACGTCGATTCGCTGATCGTGGTGCTCAACGAGAAACTGCTTGAAGTGCTGGGCGACGACATCACGCAGGAAGAAGCCTTCGCGCACGCCAACGACGTGCTCAAGAACGCCGTCGGCGGCATCGCCGAAATCATCAACGAGTACGGCCAGATCAACGTCGACTTCGAGGACGTGCGCACCGTGATGGGCGAGCCCGGCAAGGCCATGATGGGCACGGCCACCGCCAGCGGGCCGGACCGCGCGCGCATCGCGGCCGAGCAGGCCATCGCCTGCCCGCTGCTCGAAGGCATAGACCTTTCGGGCGCGCGCGGCGTGCTGGTGCTGGTCACCGCGAGCAAGGGGAGCCTCAAGCTTTCCGAATCGCGCCTGGCGATGAACACCATCAACGCCTACGCCTCGCCGGATGCGCATGTGATCTTCGGCGCGGCCTACGACGACAGCCTGGGCGACGAGATCCGCGTGACCGTGGTGGCCACCGGTCTCTGCAATGCGCAGACGCGGCGCCAGGCCATCCAGGTGGTGCAGGGCGGCCAGCGCACCGGGACGGACAACCTGCCCTTCGTGGCGACGCCCATGACCGGCGCGCTCGCCAACCCGGTGGCACGCGGCGACTACACCAGCATGACGGTTCCCAGCGTGTGGCGCACCAACCGCTCGCAGGCTTCGGCGCGCGTGGATGCGATGTCCTCGGGCGGCATGGACGAGCTGGAGATTCCCGCGTTCCTGCGCAAGCAGGCGGACTGACGGGGGGCGTGGCGCGCGGTGCGCAACGCTCGGCGCACCACTAAAATCCCGCGATGCTCCAGCAACGCACCATCAAGACGCTGACCCGCTCCGTGGGCGTGGGTCTGCACAGCGGCCAGCGGGTGGAACTCACGCTGCGCCCGGCCGCGCCCGATACCGGCATCGTGTTTCGCCGCGTGGATCTGCCGGAGCCGGTGGACATCCCCGTCTCTGCCGAGGCGGTGGTGGACACACGCATGGCGTCCACGATTGGGCGGGGCGGCGCCAAGGTGCACACGGTGGAGCACCTGATGTCGGCCTGCGCCGGCCTCGGGCTGGACAACCTCTACGTCGATATCACCGCCGAAGAGGTGCCCATCCTGGACGGTTCTTCGGCCTCTTTCGTCTTCCTGCTGCAAAGCGCAGGCGTGGAGCTGCAGAACGCGCCGCGGCGCTTCATCCGCGTCAAGCGCGCCGTCGAGGTGCGCGAGGGCGAAGGACGCAACCTCAAATGGGCGCGGCTTGCGCCCTACCACGGCTACAAGCTGCATTTCGAGATCGATTTCGCCCACCCCGCGGTCGATTCCACCGAACAGTCGGCTGAATTCGATCTCGGCAGCGGCAACTATGCGCGCGACATTGCGCGGGCGCGCACCTTCGGCTTCACCAAGGACGTGGAGATGCTGCGCGCCAACGGCCTGGCGCTGGGCGGCGGGCTGGACAACGCCATCGTGATGGACGATTACAAGGTGCTCAACACCGATGGTCTGCGCTACGACGCGGAATTCGCGCGCCACAAGATCCTGGACGCGATGGGCGATCTCTATCTCATCGGGCATCCGCTGCTGGCCGCCTACACCGCGTTTCGCAGCGGGCACGCGCTCAACAACCAGCTGCTGCGCGCCCTGCTGGCGCAGCAGGATGCGTGGGAGTTCGTGAGCTTTGAGCGCGAGCGCGAGGCGCCCCAGGGCTTTGCCAGCCCCGTCGCCGCGTGGTGACTATTTTTTGAGCGGTATCGGCGTTGTCTCGGGGATGGGCACGGCCGTGATGCTGTTCTGCGGCGAGCCGTCGATGAGCTTGTCGGAATAGGTCAGATAGACCAGCGTGTTGCGCTTTGCATCGACCATGCGCACCACGCGCAGGCGTTTGAAGACCAGCGAAATGCGCTCGCTGAAAACCTCGTCCTGCTGCTTGAGCGGCTTGGCAAACGCCACGGGGCCCACCTGGCGGCAGGCGATCGATGCCTCCGCGCGGTCTTCCGCCAGCCCCAGCGTGCCCTTGATGCCCCCGACGCGCGCGCGCGAGACGTAGCAGGTCACGCCCTCCACCTGCGGATCGTCATAGGCCTCGACGATGATGTCGTGGTCGCGCCCCAGCCACTGGAACGCGGTATCGACGCTGCCGATCTTCTCGCCCGAGGCGGCAAAGGCACTGCTGGCGACGAGCAGCAGGGCGGTGAATGTGAAGTGTTTCATGGGTTGTTTGGCTGTGGATGTGGGGCGTGGCGGCTCGATCACGCCGCTGCGCGGCATGACCGCTGCGCTGCGCGCAGCGCGGTCATTCACAGATGCGGCTCGCCGCAGCGCTTTTGCAGGTGCGCAAGCGATTCCAGCACCTGGTCGACCAGCACCAGGCACAGGTCGCCCGATTGCAGGCGCTTGAGCGCATGGTCGATGGCGATGAACTCGCCGTGGATTTCGGTGATGTAGCTGGCGCGCTGGGCGTTCTGCAGGCCCTTGTGCAGCAGCGCCAGCACCTCGCCGTCGGCACGCCCGCGCTGGCAGGCGTCCTGGTAGAGGATCACGTCGTCAAAGCTGCTGCCCAGGATTTCGGTTTGCTCGCTGATGTCCTGGTCGCGCCGGTCGCCCGCGCCGCTGATGACCACCGCGCGGCGCTTGCCGGGCATGGCCTGCGTGGCCTGCACCAGTGCGCGGATGGCGTCGGGGTTGTGGCCGTAGTCGGCGATGATGGTGGCGCCGTGGTAGTCCATCACGTTGAAGCGCCCGGGCACGGCGTCGGCGCTGCTCTCGAAACTTGCGAGACCCCGGCGCACCGTGTCCCACGGCAGGCCCAGGCCCCAGGCAGCGCCCACGGCGGCCATGGCGTTGTCCACCTGAAAGCCGATCACGCCGCCGTGCGTGATCGGGATGTCGCGCAGCGGGATGCCCTCGCGCCAGGAGCCTTCGGCCGCCACGATGCGGCCCTCGTCCACGTACACCACGCGTCCGCCCTGCGCGCGGTGCGTGACCATGGCGGGGTGGTGGCGGTCGTGGGCAAAGAAGGTCACCTTGCCGGGGCAGACATGCGCCATCGGCACGCAATGCGGATCGGCGGCGTTGAGCACCGCATGGCCCGTGGGGGCGACGTTCTGCACGATGACGCGCTTCAAGACGGCCACGTCTTCCACCGTGGTGATGTAGTTCAGCCCCAGATGGTCGCCGGCGCCGATGTTGGTCACTACAGCCACCTGGCATTGGTCAAAGCCCAGGCCTTCGCGCAGGATGCCGCCGCGCGCGCATTCCAGCACCGCCGCCTCGGTATCCGGGTGGGCCAGGGCGTTCCTCGCGCTCTTGGGGCCGGAGCAGTCGCCGCTGTCGATCTGGTGCCCGCCGACGTACACGCCGTCGGTGTTGGTCATCGCGGTGTTCCAGCCATGCGCGCTGCACAGGTGGGCGATGAGGCGCGTGGTGGTGGTCTTGCCGTTGGTGCCGGTAACGGCCACCACGGGAATGCGGCCATCCTCGCCCGGCGCGAAGAGGGCGTCGATCATCGGCACGCCGACGTTGCGCGGCTTGCCGTAGGAGGGCGAGAGGTGCATGCGCAGGCCAGGCGCGGCGTTGACCTCGACGATGCCGCCGCCTTGCTCTTCCAGGGGTTTGAGCATGGATTCGCAGATCACGTCCACGCCGCAGATATGCAGGCCTATGGTCTGCGCGGCATCAACCGCGCGCGCTGCGATCTCTGGGTGCACGTCATCGGTCACATCGGTGGCGCTGCCGCCCGTCGATAGATTGGCGTTGTGGCGCAGCACGATGCGCTGGCCCTGCGCGGGCACTGATTCGGGCGTCAAGCCTTCGTTGGTCAGGCGCGCCAGCGCGATATCGTCCAGGCGGATTTTGGTGAGCGCGGTGCCATGGCCGCTGCCGCGGCGCGGGTCCTGGTTGACGATATCCACCAGTTGCGAAATAGTGTGCTCGCCATCGCCCAGCACCTGCGGCGGCTCGCGCCGCGCGGCCGCCACCATCTGGCCGCCCACGACCAGCAGGCGAAAATCGTGGCCGGGAAGAAAGCGTTCGAGCATCACCTCGCCGCTGTATTCCTGCGCCGTGGCATAAGCTGCCGCGAGCTGCTCACGCGTGGTGATGTTCACCGTCACGCCCTTGCCCTGGTTGCCGTCCTGCGGTTTGACGACCACGGGCAAGCCGACTTCCTGCGCCAGCGCCCAGGCGTCCTCGACATCGCTGACCGGCCGGCCCAGGGGCACGGGCACGCCTGCGGCATGCAGCAGGCGCTTGGTGAGGTCTTTGTCCTGCGCGATCGATTCGGCCACCGCGCTGGTCATGTCCAGCTCCGCGGCCTGCACGCGCCGCGCCTTCACGCCCCAGCCCAGCTGCACCAGCGAGCCGCTGGTGAGGCGCTTGAACGGAATGCCGCGCGCCTGCGCGGCGTCGATGATGTTGCGCGTGGACGGACCCATGCGCACGTCCTGGTCGAGCTCGCGCAGCGCGGCAACGGTGGCGGCCGCGTCGTAGGGGTGGTCGTCCAGCGCGGCGCGGATCAGCGCCGTGGCTTCTTCGACCGCCTTGTGCCCGACCTGTTCCTCGGTGTATTCCACCACCACCTGGTAGGTGTCGGTTTCCACCGTCTCGTGCGTGCGGCTGAAGGTGACGCTGCAGCCCGCCTGCGCCTGCAATTGGCGCGCGGCGGTTTCGAGCACGTGCGCGAGCGACACCGGCTGCTCGGCGCCCTGCGGCGCCAGCGGCCCGACGGCGGGGAAGCGCGCGCGCAGGCGGTCTTCAAACCCCGTGATCGAGGCGATGTCGTGCTCGCCGGGCGCGCAGTGCACGATGGTTTCCATGGCGGTGCTGCGGGTCCAGAGGTTGGGGCCGCGCAGCGCGCGGGAGCGAAGGATTTGCATGGTGCAAATAAAGGTTGAATAAGGGTTTTGCGCTTGATAGGCGTGCGTCAGCAGCTATCAATGTTGGTATTCAAAAGTCTTGATGCCGGCGGCGATCAGATCGGGGGCTATGCCCAGCGCCCAGGCGCCCGCAATGGCCGCCAGCAGGGCGGCGGTATCGGGGGGGCTGCCGTCCGCCGGGTGCAGCGCGGCCAGCCTGCCGAGCACGCGCTCCTTGGCGCCGGTGGCAAGGCATATCTGGTCGCCGTGGACAAAGACGGCACGGGCCTCAGGCTGCGCCCGGTGCTGCGTCAGCGCCGCGTTATCGGCCGAGAGCGCATACAGCAGCACCTCGCCATCGCAGAGTTCTGCCAGCTCGGCCACCGCCGGTATGTCCGCATTGAGCACGCCGGCGCCGCCGTCCAGCACCACGTCGATCTGGGTGCGCAGCACGCGCGGCATCTGCTCAGGGCCGCGCACGTCGTGATCGGCGAGTTGCTCCCAGCCATCCATGTCGGTGACGATGCCGACCTGGCAGCGGTCATAAGCCAGGCCCTCATCGAGAATGGAACGCGCCGTGGTCTGGATCACCGCCGCTTCGGCCAGGCGGTTGGTCAGCAGCCGATGCGCACCCGCCCAGTGGGCCGTGTCCGTTTTCTGGGTTTGCCGTCCGGCGATGAACATGCCCTCGCTGCTGGCAATGCCGGTGAGCTTGCCCGAGAGCTGCAGCAGCCAGCCCACCAGTCGCGCGATGAAGGCGGTGCCGCGCGTGCCCGCCACGCCGATGATGGGGATGCGGCCCGCGTGGCTGCCCTTTTCGCCGCTGCCGGGAAACAGGTGCTCGACGATGGCCTGGCCCACCGGGCGCGGCGAGCCGCTGGAGGGTTTGAGGTGCATCAGCAGGCCGGGGCCGGCGTTGACCTCCAGAATCGCGCCGCCCTGCGCGCGCATGGGCTGGGCAATGTCCTTGAGGATCATGTCCAGGCCGGCGATGTCCAGGCCGACCACGCGCACGGCCAGCTCGGCGTGGTAGGCCACGTCGGGGTGCAGTTCGTCGGTGCAGTCGATCGCCATGTTGCCGTTGCGCTGCAGCAGCACCTTGCGGCCCGCGGCGGGCACGGTGTCGGCCGCGACCTCCTGGCGCGCCAGTTCGAGCTGGATGTTGGGCAGGTTCAGATCCAGCAGTTCCAGCGGGTATTCCTCTTCCACGCCGCGGCGCGGGTCGCGGTTGAGTTCATCGACCAGCGCCTTGAGCGTGCGCTGGCCGTCGCCGGTGACGAACACCTGTTCGCCGCGGCAGGCGGCCACCACCTTGCCGCCCACCACCAGCAGGCGGTGCTCGGTGCCTTCGATGAAGCGCTCGACGATGACCTCCGAACCCTCCTTCTCGGCCAGCGGGAAGGCGGCGCGGATGTTCTTCTCCTTGTAGAGCTCCAGCGTCACGCCGCGCGCGTGGTTGCCGTCGCTGGGCTTGACGGTGACGGGCAGGCCGATGTCCTGCGCCGCCTCCCAGGCCTCGTCGGCGCTGGCCACGATCTGCCCTTCAGGGACAGGCACGCCGGCGGCGGCCAGCAGGCGCTTGGTCAGGTCCTTGTCCTGCGCGATGCCCTCGGCGATGGCGCTGGTCTGGTCGGTCTCGGCCGTCCAGATGCGCCGCTGCGCCGCGCCGTAGCCCAGCTGCACCAGGTTGCCGTCGTTCAGCCGCACCTGCGGGATGCGCCGCTCCTGCGCGGCATCGACGATGCAGGCGGTGCTGGGCCCGAGGTAGTTGTCGTCTATGGTGGTCTTGATCGCCTGGACCGCGCCCTTGAGGTCGAACGCCTCGCCGTTGATCGCCGCCATGATGAGCGCATGGCCCTGCGCCAGCGCCGCGCGCGCCACGGCCTCTTCGGGGCAGCGGAACACCATGCGGTAGGTGCCGCTGACGGAAGTCTCGCGCGTCTGGCCGAACTTGGCCGGCAGGCCCGAGAGGTTGAGCAGCTCGATGATGACGTGCTCCAGCACATGGCCCATCCAGGTGCCCTCGCGCAGGCGCTCGATGAAGCCGCCGCGCTCGCCCACGCCGCAGTGGTGCTCCACCAGATCCGGCAGCCAGGCGGTCAGCCTTTCGTTGAAGCCGGGAACCTTGTTGGATGGATGGTGCTCCAGCTCTCCGAGCGCCAGCCAGACCTCGAGCGCCGGGCGGTAGGTCCAGATGCTGGGTCCGCGCAGGTAGGTGGCGCGAAGCAATCGGATATCTTCAAAGCGTGGCATGAGCGACAGGGGTTGGAGGAGGAAACGGGCCGTTTTGCAGCCGCGGCAGGCAATGATGCACCAAGCGGCTGTCAGCCGCGAGAGGGGTGCGGGCGTTAGGGATAACCAGAAGTCGCGCCTGCGGCCTGCCGCGTTCCCGCGGTGCAGGCAGCGCGTTCAATAGTCAAACAATGCAACATCACCATGAATCGGGCGCCCCAGGCGCACTGACGGAACCCTTGGCGGGTGGTTGGCAAGACATCCTTGCACCCAGCGAAAACGTGCTGGCGGTGCTGGAGGTTGACCTCAGTAGCGAATTGCGCTTTGCCAGGGGGAGCCTCGCGCTCACCTCGCAGCGTTTGCTGGCGCGCGATGGCCAGGGGAGGCTGCGGGAATGGGCGCTGGCGCAAGACCAGGCCCTGCAGGAGTTCGATGCCGGCGGCGTCGGCACGCTGGAGCTGCACGATGGCGATGGCCGGCGGGCGCTGTGGCGCTTCACGCTCTCGCGCCATCCGCAGGCGCTGGAGTTCCAGCAGCACTTTGCCCGCTGCATCGCGCACCTGGGCCGTCCGCAGGCGCTGGCTGCGCTGCAGGCGCAGGCGCCGCGCTGCCCGCAATGCCATGCCGTCCTGCCCGAAGGCAGCGAAGAATGCCCCGCCTGCGCGCCCACGGAAGAGGAGCCCGCCGCCTCCGGCTGGGTGCTGCTGCGCCTGTGGCGCTTCGCCAGGCCCTACCAGGGCAAGCTGCTGCTGGGCTTTGTGCTCACGCTGCTCTCCACCGCGGCGACGCTGGTGCCGCCCTACCTCACCATCCCGCTGATGGACGATGTGCTGATTCCTTATCAGGACGGCAAAAGCATTCCGGTTTCCACCGTGGCGATGTACCTGAGCGGGCTGCTGGCGGCCTCGCTCTTCGCCTGGGCGCTGGGCTGGGCGCGCACCTATGTGCTGGCGCTGGTTTCGGAACGCATAGGCGCCGACCTGCGCACCGCCACCTACGAGCATCTGCTGCGCCTGTCGCTGGACTACTTCGGCAGCAAGCGCACCGGCGACCTGATGGCGCGCATCGGTTCGGAGACCGACCGCATCAACGTCTTCCTCTCGCTGCATGCGCTCGATTTCGCGACCGACGTGCTCATGATGGTCATGACGGCGGTGATTCTGGTCTCGATCAACCCCTGGCTGGCGCTGGTCACGCTGGTGCCGCTGCCCTTCATCGCCTGGATGATCCACAGCGTGCGCGACCGTCTGCGCACCGGGTTCGAAAAGATGGACCGGCTGTGGAGCGAGGTCACCAACGTGCTGGCCGACACCATTCCCGGCATCCGCGTCGTCAAGGCCTTCGCGCAGGAAGCGCGCGAGGCCGAGCGCTTTCGCGTGGCCAATCAGCGCAACCTGGCGGCCAACGACCGCCTGAACAAGACCTGGAGCCTGTTCTCGCCCACGGTCACGCTGCTCACTGAAATCGGCCTGCTGGTGGTCTGGGCCTGCGGCATCTGGCTGGTGGCGCATGAGCAGATCACCGTCGGCGTGCTCACCGCCTTCCTCGCCTACATCGGGCGCTTCTACACCCGGCTCGATTCGATGAGCCGTATCGTCTCGGTCACGCAGAAGGCGGCGGCCGGCGCCAAGCGCATCTTCGACATCCTGGACCATGTGAGCAACGTGCCCGATCCGGCCAACCCGGTGCGCCTGCCGCGCATCCAGGGCGCCATCGACCTGGAAAACGTGGTCTTCCGCTACGGCAGCCGCACGGTGGTCAAGAATGTCTCGCTCTCGATCCGCCCCGGCGAGATGATCGGCCTGGTCGGCCACAGCGGCTCGGGCAAGAGCACACTGGTCAACCTGATCAGCCGCTTTTCCGATGTGGCGGATGGTTCGATCAGCGTCGATGGCGTCGATATCCGCCGCATGGCGGTGGCCGATTGGCGCCGCCACATTGGCCTGGTGCTGCAGGAGCCGTTTCTGTTCTTTGGCACCATCGCCGAGAACGTCGCCTACGGCAAGCCCGAGGCGACGCGCGCCGAGATCATCGCCGCCGCGCGTGCCGCGCATGCGCACGACTTCATCCTGCGTCTGCCGCTGGGCTATGACTCGCTGGTGGGCGAGCGCGGCCAGGGGCTTTCGGGCGGCGAGCGCCAGCGCATCAGCATCGCCCGTGCGCTGCTGATTGATCCGCGCGTGCTGATCCTGGACGAAGCGACTTCCGCCGTCGATACCGAGACCGAGAAGGAAATCCAGCGCGCACTGGATAACCTGGTGCAGGGCCGTACCACCATTGCCATCGCTCACCGCCTCTCCACGCTGCGCAAGGCGGACCGCCTGGTGGTGATGGACCGCGGCGAGATCGTGGAGATCGGCCCGCACGATGAACTCATGGCGCGCGAAGGCGCCTATTGGCGGCTGTACCAGGCGCAGGCCCGGCGCGAAGCCGAGGAAGAAGGAGCAGCCGCATGAGCCGTCTGTTTGAACTGGCGCGCAACGCCCACGGCCGCCTGGTGCTGCACATGGCCGATGGCAGCGAGCATGTGGGCGTGACCCCGGTGCGCGCGTTTCCGATCACCGCGTCCGAGGAGGGGCTTTCCCTCGTGGGCGCCGAAGGCAGTGAACTGCTCTGGATCGATCGGCTGGACGCGTTGCCCGGCGAGGTCCGTGCGCTGATCGAGGAAGACCTCGTCGCGCGTGAATTCCTGCCGACGATAGAGCGGATCGTGTCGGTTTCCAGCTTTTCCACGCCCAGCACCTGGCAGCTCGAAACCGACAAGGGCCCGGCCATGCTGGTGCTCAAGGGTGAGGAAGACATCCGGCGCCTGGCCAGGCGCACGCATCTGCGCATCAGCGCCAGTGACGGCGTGCAATTCCAGATCCTGGACGTGAACCAGCTGGACAAACCTTCGCGCAAATTGCTTGAGCGATTTTTATAGCGCTTTGCGCATGTCAGGCAAGCGCAGGCAACGAATTTTCCTTGCGTTTTGGGATGGATTTACCCCTGCGGGTTTACCCTCGTATTTGTAACTAAAACTAAAAAACCCTTCATTTCCCCGTTTGTTTGCCGTACTGCAGGTACGACGTAGTGCTAGCCCTGTCTAGCGCCCTCGCATTGGAGGAGCACAGCCATGCCACTATCACCTGTAGAAAGAACGCCCGCTCACTGGACGCAGCCGCCGCCGCAGAGCGACCTGTATTCCACCGGGGCATCCGGGGCCGTGCCGGTACGCCCGGTGAATTCCGTCAATGCGATGGCGTCCACGGATGAGCTCGGCGCAAGCGCCATCGTGCGCATTTCCGGCAAGACGGGGATTCCGGAAGCCATCCAGCACGACTGGACGCTGGCCCAGCCCGAGAAGGAACGACCCAAGGTGGAGGAGCCGCCGCCACGCGATCCGCCGCTGTACCAGCAGCTCATCGACATCGTGCAATCCATGTGGCGCGCCAGCGGCAACGCGGTCCAGATGGCCGAAGAGATGAACCAGACCACGCTCGCGGACCGGCTGAACCAGCAGGTGCCGCCGCCCAAGAGCGAGCCCGTCACCTACGCCGATCCATCGGTCAAGAAATCCGGGAGTCTGTGATCGGCAGGGTTTTTGGTGGGGGCAGCCCTTGCCGGCGTCAGGCCAGGGGGCTTTTGAAAAGCTAGCCAGGCGCTAGCTTTTTTTCTGGGCGCTGCCGCCGCTCACATGCCCCGCTGGCACATGCTGCGCGGCGCTCAGCACATGGCTGCGCTGGTCGTCAAAGAAAAAATCAGGTTCGAATTCGCGCAGGAACGGCCCCTTTTCCAACCCGCCGAGGAACATCGCTTCATCCACCGTGATGCCCCAGTCCAGCAGCGTGCGCACCGCGCGCTCGTGCGCCGGGGCGCTGCGGGCGGTGACCAGCGCGGTGCGGATGCGCATGGTCTGCGATGCCGCCGCCTGCTGCTGCAGGTGGTTGAGTGCGGCCAGCAGCGGTTTGAAAGGCCCACTGGGCAGCGGGGTTGTGGCCAGTTGCGTTTCGTGCTGCACGAACGCCGGCAGTCCACGTTCCTGAAACACCCGCTCGGCTTCGTCGGAGAACAGCACGGCGTCGCCATCGAAGGCGATGCGCACCTCCTGCGGGTAATGGTCGCCCGCAGGGCGCGATTCGGTCAGCACCCGCGCGGCCGGGAAACCCAGGCTCAGCGCCTGCTGCACGTCCTCGGCATTGGCCGAGAGAAACAGGTGAGCGCCCAGCGGCCGCAGGTAGGCAAACGGGTCGCGCCCACGCGTGAAGACCCCGCGCTCTATGCGCATGCCCGCTGCCTGGGCCGAGGCAAACACGCGCAGGCCGCTGGCCGGGTCGTTGCGTGAGAGCATGACCACTTCCACGCGCTGCTCCTCTTCGGTATTGAAGGCCAGCAGCTTCTTGACGAGGGCCAGCGCCACGCCCGGGCCGGGCGGCTGCTGCACATGCGCGAGCTGGTAGTGCATGTAGCGTGCCTCGTCGCCGGTCTCGAACAGGTGGTTTTCCTCTTCGAAATCAAACAGCGCGCGCGAGGAAATCGCGACGACCAGCTTGCCGGTGAGTGTCTGGGGCACGGCTATTTCACGAACTGGTTGAGTTCGATGATGGGCTGCAGCACCGCCAGCACGATGAGCATCACGATGAGGCCCATGGAGACGATGAGCAGTGGCTCCAGAATGGTGGCCAGTTGCAGCGCGCGGCGCTGCACCTCGTTGCCCATCTGGCGGGCGGCGCGTTCCAGCATCGTCGGCAACTGCCCGGTCTGCTCGCCCAGGCGTGCGAACATCGCCAGCAGCGAGGGAAAGCGCCGGGTGCGCGCCAGCGCCGAGGCCAGCGGCGCGCCTTCGCGCACCAGCGCGAGCGCGTTCAGCGCATCGGCGCGCAGGGCCTGGTTGGAGAGCGTCTCGGCCGCTGCCTGCAAGGCCTTCAGGATGGGCACACCGGCACTGGCGAGCATGCCCAGCGTGCCGGCAAAGCGCGCCGCGTTGTAGCCGCGCGCCAGGCGCCCGAGAATGGGCAGGCGCAGCCACCAGCCATCAAATTTCTCACGAAATCGAGCATTTTCGAGCGCCAGACGTGCGCCAGCAGCTATCACTGCAATAGCGATGAGAACCACCCAGCCATAGTGCCGCACGAAATCGCTGATGCCCAGCATCACCACCGTCAGCAGCGGCAGCGCCCGCTTGCTGCCGGCAAACACGCTCGCCACCTGAGGCACCACATAGCCGACGAGAAACAGCACGATGGCGATCGCCACTACGGTGACGATGGCCGGATAAAGCGCCGCGCCGACCAGTTTGGCGCGTAGCTGCTGGCGCTCTTCCAGGTCATCGGCCAGGCGCTCCAGCACCTGCGCCAGGCCCCCGCTGGCCTCGCCCGCGCCAATCACTGCGCAGTAAATCGGCGAGAACTCGCGCGGAAACTGCGCCAGCGCGCGGGCGAAGGGGCTGCCGGCGTTGACCTCGGCGCGCAGCGAGGCGAGCAGGTGGCGCTGGCGCTCGTCGTCGGCCTCGTCGGCCAGCGCGGTGAGCGCACGTTCCAGTTGCAGGCCCGAGCCCACCAGCCCGGCGAGCTGGCGCGTCCAGACCGCGAGCGTGGTGGCGTTGAAGACCGGGCGCGTGAAGAGCCGCTCGCCAAGCGACGTGCTGGCGCTGCTGCCAGTGGCCAGCGTTTCCACCTCCAGCGGCACGAGGGACTGCGCCCGCAGCAGGCTGCGCGCAGAGCGCGCGGTGTCCGCCTCCAGCGTGCCGCGACGCACGCGGCCTTCGCTGTCCAGGGCTTCAAACGAGAACGCGGGCATGGTATGGCAATGGTAAGGCGCACTCCGCCCTATGTGTTGGCCTGTGCGGCGATTTCCAGCGAGCGCAGGCGCAGGTCGGCATTGAAGACATCGCTCACCAGCATGAACTCGTCGGCCTGTGTCGCCTCATGGATGGCGGCGAAGCCCTCACGCACTCGTTCGGGGCTGCCGACGACTGCCAGCGCCAGAAAATCGGCAATCGCCATGCGTTCGGCCTCACCCAGTTGCGCCAGGAAATCCTGCACTGGCGGCGCCAGCAGCCCGCGCTGGCCAGTGACGATGCCCAGCACGCGCTGGTAGGTGCTGCTGGCGAGGAATTCTGCTTCCTCATCCGTGGGAGCGGCGATAACGGGCACGCCGACCATGGTCAGCGGCCGGGACAGGGCCTTGGACGGGCGAAACCGGCTGCGGTAGAGCTCCAGCGCCGGCATCAGCAGGCGCGGCGCGAAGTGCGAGGCAAAGGCGTAGGGCAAGCCTCTTTCGGCCGCGAGCTGCGCGGAAAACAGGCTGGAGCCGAGCAGCCAGATCGGCACCTCGGTGCCCGCGCCCGGCACGGCGGTGATCGCCTGCCCGGGCTCGGCGGGCGCCAGCAGGCGCTGCAGTTCGGCCACATCGCGCGGGAAGTCCGCCTCGCTCTCGACACGGTCGCGCCGCAGCGCGCGCATGGTGGCGCGGTCGGTGCCGGGCGCGCGCCCCAGGCCCAGGTCGATGCGCCCGGGGTAGATCGATGCCAGCGTGCCAAAGGCCTCGGCCACGATCAGCGGCGCGTGGTTGGGCAGCATCACGCCGCCCGAGCCGACGCGGATGCGTGAGGTGGCGCCGGCGACATGGCCGACCAGCACCGCGGTGGCCGAGCTGGCGATGCCCGGCATGTTGTGGTGCTCGGCAAGCCAATAGCGCGAAAAGCCCAACTCCTCGGCTTTGCGTGCGGTGCGCACGGTGGTCGCGATCGCCTCGGCGGGCGTGCCGCCCGCGCGCACGGCAACGAGATCAAGCATGGAAAGTTGCGGTTTCTTCATGGCGATCAATTGTGCCGCCTGCAGTGCAGCTTTGGCTCATGTGTCCATAATGCCCGACGTAGCAACGACGGAGACCAACGATGGCTTTGGTGTTGACGAGTACCGATGTGGCCGAGCAGCAGACGCTGGCCAGGACCTTTGTGCACAGCGCGATGGGCGCAGGTGGCGAGAACCTCTCTCCCGGGTTGAGCTGGAGCGGCGCCCCGCAAGGCACCAAGAGCTTTGCGCTCACCCTGTACGACCCGGATGCGCCCACCGGCTCGGGCTGGTGGCATTGGGTGGTGTATGACATCCCGGCAAGCGCTACCGGCCTGCCGCGCGGCGCCGGCAGCGCGGGCGGGGCTTTGCCCGCCGGGGCCAGGCAGGGGCGCACCGACTTCGGCACTGCGGGCTATGGCGGCGCAGCACCGCCGCCGGGGCATGGACCGCACCGCTACGTCTTCACGCTGCATGCACTGAATGTGGAAAAGCTGGATGTGCCCGCGGACGCTACCGCCGCCTATGTGGGTTTCATGATCCACTTCGCCAGGCTGGGCGAGGCGAAGCTCACCGCGAAGTACGAGCGCTAGCCGCTCAATCGCGCGTGACGCGCAGCACTTCTTCGCGGCTGGTGATGCCGGCGGCGATCAGGCGCTCGGCGTCTTCGCGCATCAGTTGCATGCCGCCGGTCTGGGCCTGGGTGCGGACGGCGGCTTCGCTCGCCTGCTGGTGGATCAGGGTGCGTATCGGCTCATCCACCGTGAGCAGTTCGAACACGCCGGTGCGCCCCTGGTAGCCGGTCTGCCCGCAGGCGTCGCAGCCCTTGCCGTGGCAGGTGCTGCAGAGCTTGCGCACCAGGCGCTGTGCCAGCGCGCCCAGCAGCGACGATGACAGCAGAAACGGCTCCACCCCCATGTCGGTCAGGCGCGTGACGGCGCTGGCGGCGTCGTTGGTGTGCAGCGTCGCCAGCACCAGGTGGCCGGTGAGGCTGGCCTGAATGGCGATCTGTGCGGTCTCGAAGTCGCGGATCTCGCCGATCATGATCACGTCCGGGTCCTGGCGCAGGATGGCGCGCAGCGCCTTGGCGAAGGTCAACTCGATGCGCGCGTTGACCTGCGTCTGGCCGACGCCGGGCAGCTCGTATTCGATCGGATCTTCCACCGTCATGATGTTGCTGCGCGCGGCGTCCAGGCGCGTGAGCGCGGCGTAGAGCGTGGTGGTCTTGCCTGACCCGGTCGGGCCGGTGACGAGCAGGATGCCGTGCGGCTGGGCGATCAGGTGCTCGAAGCGCGCCAGCACCTCGCCTTGCATGCCCACGGATTCCAGGCTGAGCTTGGTCCCGCTCTTGTCCAGCAGGCGCAGCACCGCGCGCTCGCCGTGCGCGTTGGGCAGGGTCGAGACGCGCACGTCGATGGCGCGCGTGCCCAGGCGCAGGCTGATGCGCCCGTCCTGCGGCAGGCGCTTTTCGGCGATATCGAGGTCTGCCATGATCTTCAGGCGGCTGATCAGTGCCGCGTGCAGTGCGCGGTTGGGCTGCACCACCTCGCGCAGTTGGCCATCGACGCGAAAGCGCACGCTCGAATGGCGCTCGTAGGGCTCGATGTGGATGTCGCTCGCGCCGTCGCGCGCCGCCTGCGTCAGCAGCGCGTTGAGCATGCGGATGATGGGTGCGTCGCCAGCCGATTCAAGCAGGTCTTCGACCGCGGGCAGTTCCTGCATCATGCGCGAGAGGTCGGCTTCTTCCTCGACCTCGCTGACCACGGTGGCGGCGCTCGATTCGCCCTGGGCGTAGGCGGTGCTGATGCGCTGCGCGAGCTCGGTCGCTGGCTCCTGCTGCAGCACCACCGACGGGTGCTTGCGCAGCACCTCGGAGAGCGGCCCGGGCTGTGGCGCCGGGCCATGCCAGAGCAGCAACTGCCCGCCGTCTTCCTCCAGCAGCAGCTGGCTGGCGCGGGCAAAGGCGTAGGGCAGGGGGTAGCGCATCGCGACGATTGGCTATTGCAACGGCTGGGGCATGTTGCCCGACAGGGGTTGGTACGGTGGGTGACCGGGTGGGCGCGTCACGCTGGGTGGCAGCGGGGCGGGCACGTCGCCCTTCTTGACGGTGCCCGGCAGGGGTGGCAGCACGGGCGCATCGTTCACGCTGCGCAATACGGCGCGCGGCTCGGGCTGGCTGGTCTGCTGCAGCGCGCGGATGGCATCGTAGCGGTCCTGCACCAAGGTCTCGCTGGTGGCGTTGTCGCGGATCACCACAGGGCGCAGGAACACCATCAGGTTGGACTTCTGGCGCGTGCGCGATTCGCTGCGAAACAGGTTGCCGATCACCGGCACATCGCCCAGCAGCGGCACCTTGTCCTCGCCGCGCGAATAGCTGTCTTCCAGCAGGCCGCCGAGCACGATGATGCTGCCGTCGTCCACCAGCACGGTGGATTCGATCGCGCGCTTGTTGGTCGAGGGCCCGTAGGTGTTGGTCAAGGTCGATTTGTCGACGTTGGAAACTTCCTGGTAGAGCGTGAGCTTGACGGTGCCGTTCTCGTTGATCTGCGGGCGCACCCGCAGCATCAGGCCCACGTCCTTGCGGTCCACGGTCGTGAAGGGGTTGACCGAGCCGTTGGCGCCGCCCGTGTTGGTGAACTGCCCCGTGGGAAAGGGCACGTTCTCGCCGACGATGATTTGCGCCTCTTCGTTGTCCAGCGTCAGCAGATTGGGTGTGGAGAGCACGTTGGCGTCGCCGGTGTTCTCCAGGAAGTTGGCCAGTGCCCCGAGGTAGTAGCGACCGTTGATGCGCGGCGCGACGGCGGCGTTGAAGCCTGAGCCTGGCATGCTCTGGGCGATGGTCTTGGGGTCGCCGCTGGCCGCTGCCAGCGCCAGGCTCAGGATGTTGGGCCCGGCGACGCTTGAATTCGTGCCCAGCAGCCCCAGCGTGCCGCTGCGCCCCAGCACGCTCTGCCACTGGATGCCGAATTCGGCCACCTTGTTGGCGCTCACTTCCACGATCAGGCTTTCGATCAGCACCTGCGCGCGCCGGCCGTCGAGTTTGTCGATCACCGCGCGGATCTGGCGGTACAGCGGCTCGGGCGCGGTGATGATGAGCGAGTTGGTCGCCGGGTCGGCCTGGATGATGCCGCCGGTGGAGACAGACTCCTGCTGGCCGCCGGCGCTGGTGCCTGCCTGCGCCCCGCTGCCCAGCCCGCTGGACATGGATGTGGCACCTGCGCCCAGGCCGTTGGCGGCCCCGCCCGTGGCGCTCAGCCCGCCCAGGGCGCGGCTGCGCCCTGGGGCGGCCGTTGTGCCGCCCAGGCCGGCGGTTGCGGTGCTGCCTTGGGCCTGGCCCTGGGCATCGACGGCCAGCGCCGCGCGCAGCGTGGTGGCCAGGCGCACCGCATCGGCGTTCTTGAGGTAGACCACGTGGATGTTGCCGCTGGTGTTGCCGCCGGTGGTGGCGGCCGGCTGGTCCAGCTGTGCGACGAGCGCCCGCACCTGCGCCAGGCGCGCCGGATTGGCCGCGCGCACGATCAGCGCGTTGCTGCGCGACTCGGCCAGCAGCGTGGTCTTGTAGGAGGTATCGGTCTGTGCCTGCGCGTTCGCCGGTGCGCCAGCCGTGGGCGTTCCGCCTTCGATGAGGCGCGCCACGAGGGGCGCCAGCTCGCCGGCGACGGCGTGGCGCAGCGGGATCACCTCGACATCGGTGGCATGCGCCACATCCATCGCCGCGATGATGCGGCCGATGCGCCGCAGGTTGTCGGCGTAGTCGGTGATCACCAGCGAGTTGTTGCCCGGGTTGGCGTTGATGGTGTTGTTGGGGCTGATGAGCGGCCGCAGCACCGGCACCAGGTTGTTGGCATTCTCGAAGTTGAGTTTGAAGATCTGCGTGGCGATCTGCCCGCCCGTGGCCACGCCCTGGCCGCCGCCGGCCGAGACGGCGACGGTGTCGGTCTGCAGCTTGGCATCGGCCTCGGGTACGACCTTGTACAGGCCGCTCGCCTCCACCACGGTAAAGCCTTGCAACCGCAGCGCGGCGAGGAATTGGTCGAACGCCACCTTGGGCGTGACCGGATTCTCGGTCGAGAGCGTGAGCTGCCCCTTGACGCGCGGATCGACCACCACGTTGCGCCCGGTGATCGTGGCCATGGTGCGCGCCACCGCATCAATGTCGGCATTGACGAAGTTCAGCGTCACCGGCTCGCTCGCCTGAACGCTGGCTGCCACTCTCGCTGGTTTGGAGCGATTTTGGGCGTTTGCGCTTACTGCAATTGCGCAAGCAGCTATCAACAAGAGAGTATTTCTGAGCAATCCAGCGGGCCTGAAAAACATGGGTCAACCAATCGTGATAACGGAGCGCGCGCCGCTGCGCCGCCCGATGATATTGAGCAGGTTGGCCAGCACCGCCTCGCTGCCCGGTGCTGCCGTCGCTTCGCCGGTGAAGCGCAGGCGCTGACCCACCCATTGTCCGTCGCCTGAAAGCTGCAGTGCGCCTTCCAGCGTGGCCAGTGCCAGATGGGCTGCAGCGCCGCCGGACAGCGTGGCGCGATAGCTGCCTATCGGATGCAGGGTGGAGAGGCGCGAGGACATGTTCAGCAGATCCAGCTGCACCGTGCCCGCCAGTTCGATGCGGCCCTGCGCCCAGGAGAGCGCAAGCCCGGTGGTCGCCAGCGCCAATTGCCCCTGCAATTGCACGGTGTTCCATGGCGTGCCCAGCCCCGCGAGCAGCGCGGCGGGCCAGCGGCTCTGGCCATCGTGCACCTGCAGTTGCAGCGCGCCCAGGCCAAGGCGCGCATCGACGGCAATCGGCGTGCTGGTGCAGCAGTCGAATTGCAGCAGCGCATGGGCGCCGTCCGGTGCGGGCCGCAACTGCCAGTGCATGCGCCCGGGCAGCGCGAGGGCATCGCGGCTGCCGCTGCCGCCGGTCAATTGCAACTGTGCCGAGCCATTCCAGACCGTGCCCTGCGTGTCGGCCAGCCGCACCTGGCCTTGGCTGGCGCGTGCCAAGGCGGCCGCCAGCCAATGTGCCGGCGCCAGCAGTGCGAGCGCAGGCAGCAGCCCCAGCAGCAGGCCGATCAGCGCCCAGCGCCAGAGGCTGCGCGCGGCGACGGCGGTGGCGGGGTTGCGCATCATGGTGTCGGCAGCGCCAGCACGATGCTGCCGCTCCAGCGCACCGGCAAGGCGGTGCCGACGCGGCTCAACTGCGCCTGCACCGGCGCTGCCTGACTGCTGGCGCGCACCTGCGCCAGCCAGGCGGCGACGGCGCTGGCGGGGGCGTCCGTCAGCGTGACGGTGGCGCGAGCACCCGCGATGGTGGTTTTTGCGCTGGCGCCAAAGGCGGCCTCGACGCTGCTGCGCAGCAGCGCTGGCGCGTCCGCACCCGGGTGGCGCGGCGCACCCTGCAGTTGCTCGGCCTGCGCCTGCAATTGCTGCATCTGCTGCCATTGGGCATTGGTCTGCGCATGGCGTGCGGGCGAGGCGCGCAGCGCCTTCAAGGGCGGCGCCAGCAGCAGCCACCACAGCAGCGCCAGGGCAACGAGGACCGCTGCCGCGTGCACCAGCGTGCGTTCGCGCGGCGCCAACCGGGCCCAGCGCGCCGCCAGAGCTGCGGGGGTCTTCATGGCGTGGCTCCTGCCGGTTGCAGTACCAGGGCGCCATCCTGCTGGCTGGCGCGCAGGCCGCGGGCGGCCAGTGGTGGTGCCAGCGCCGTGCGCTGCGCCTCGGTCAGCGTAAGCCCGCTCAGGCGCAGCGCGCCTTCGGCGTAGTCGATGCGCGTGGGTATCTGGTCGGCCGGCAGCACGCTCGCGGCCGCGGCCAGCAGCGGCTCCAGGTCGCGCTCATCCAGGACGCCGGTCTGCTGGCGCAGCAGCGCCACTTCCTTGCGCATCTGCACCGGTGCATCCACCACCAGCTTGACCTGCGGAAAAGCCTGCTGCAGCACGGCGCGCGCGGCCGCCTGCTGGCTCGCCAGGACGCGCGCATCCTGCCAGGCCCAGAGGTTGAGTGCCGCCACCTGCAGCAGCGCCAGCAGGCCCAGCGCCCAGCGTGCAGCGCGCCATTGCGGCGCCCGCCACAGCGCATTGATGCCCGTGCCTAGCCAGCGCAGCGCGCGCTGGCGGCCGTTGTTGACCAGATCGAACTGCGCCAGATCCCAGGGCCCGCTGGCAGCCGCGAGCAGCGCTTCATCCTGCGACAGCAGCGGCACGGCCTGGCCGAACAGGCGCTCGGCCAGCGCCGCCACGGCCGGCTCGGCGCGCACGCTGGCGCTGGGCGGCAGCAGCGCGGTCAGCCCGGGCGCGGGCAGCCCGGGCGCGGGCAGTGGCAGCAGGGTGACGGCCTGCTCGGGGCCCATGCCGGCCAGTACGGCGCTGGCCTCTTCCGGCGTGCCGATGACGGTGCATTCCGGCTGCCCGCTGGCCGTCGGACCGGGCGCATGGGCGGGCACGATGCGATCCACGCGGTGGCCTGCGGCTTCCAGTGCGTGCAACGCGCCTTGCAGCCAGGCGCGATCGCAGACCGCGACCCAGAGCGGGACCCCGGCCACGGCCTCGGGTGGCAGCGCAAAGTGCAGCTGGGCCGGATCGTCCAGCAATTGTTCTTCCAGCAGGCCTTCGAGCACGGCGCGCAGGCGCTGGCGTTGCGCCAGCGCGCCCTGCGGCAGGGTCACGCGTTGCCAGGAGAGCTGGCGTGGCGGCACCACCGCCACGGTCTCGCCGGTGCGCCCCGGCTGGGGCAGCAGTGGCGCGCTGCAGCGCCCGCTGCGCGTGACGTGCCTGCCGTCGCTCGAGAGCACGTAGTGCAGCTCGGTGGCAGCGGTCAGTGCCTGGGCCGGCAGGGAAAGGGCAAGCGTACTCATGGCGGGGATGCGCGAGGCATTGTAGGTGGCGCATCGGCGTCGCCGGGTTGTTTTGTCGCGGCGGCAATCCAGCCGGCGCGATCGCGCCAGAGCGTGCGCGCGGCGCCGCGCTGCTTGAAGAGCAGCGAGCGCTCGCGCACCACGATGCTTCCCAGGCGCAGCTGGCCGCGCACCTCAAAGTAGCTTGAGCTCACATCGTGCAGGTCGGCGCGCAGTGCATTCGGCTTGGAAAGCCGACTGCCGGCATCGCTGAGCTTGGCGAAATAGTGCGCATCGCGTGCCTGCGTGAGCTGCTGCGCCTCGGCCAGCGAGAGGCCGTCCGCGCTGGCCCACAGCGCCACGGCGGTGGCGGTGTTGATGTTGAGCTTGGTGCGCACCGGCAGCAGTGTGGCGTAGGGCGTCAGGCGGGTGATAACGGCGGGCGGCACCCCCCACCATGACAGCTCATCCATGTTGCGCGGCAGTAGCGGCGCGTCGGCATCGGCCGGCGTGTCGGTGCGCGTGGCCTGCACCATGGCGTCCGCCAGGTGGTCCAGCAACGCGGCATCCAGCCCCAGGTAGCCAAACAGCCGCACGAACTGGCGCATCGCCAGCGCATCGACGGCATTGCCCTGCGCCAGGTTGCGCAGGTTCAGCCGCCCCTGCTGGTCGGTGATGGTGCCGGAGAGGAAGGCGTCGCCGGTGTCGGTGCTGGCATCCGCTGCCACGCCGTGGTCGGCGGCGAGAAAGGTGGACAGGCGCGCTTCCTCCAGTGGCACGGCCCAGGGTTCGGTCAGGTTGTCGGTGCCGTCGCCGCGCGCCAGCGAATCCTCGCGCAGGATCAGCCGCGACCAGTCCAGCGCGCCGATCAGGATCCACGCCGATTGCACGCGCGCGCGCTCGGCGGTTTCCACCTCCACCGCGCGCCACTGCTGCCACAGCGCCGAGGCAGCAAAACTCGCCACCAGCGTGACCACCAGCATGGCCGCCAGCAGCGCCGCACCGCGCTGGCGCAGGGGGTGCGTCATGACTTGTTGCCCCCCACGGTGGGGTTGACCCAGTCGCGCGTGATCTGGCCCGAGAGCGCCCCGCCTGCGGGCAGGCTGAGTTGCAGGCGCAGGCCTTCGGGCAGCGCGGCTGTGGCGCTGGCGCCTGCTGCGGGGGTGGGCGCCAACACTCCGGGCACCGCGCTGGTGGTGCCGGTAGAGAGCGCATTCGCCCAGGCGCCATCGCGGTAGAAGAATAGCTGCCAGCCGGCCAGCGGCAGCAGCACGGTCTCGCTGCGGCGCGTGGCGGCATCCGGCGTGCGCGCCCAGCTGGCCGCCTGCTGCCAGGCGGCGTTCCACTGTTCGCGCGTGGCCACCGGCGCGGATTGCCAGCGCAGCCACTGGTCGGTGCCATCGGCATTGCGCAGCGCCCAGGCAACGACGATCACCCCGGCATCGCCCGCCCGGCTGCTGCGCCGCGTGAGAAGCAGGGCCTGCCCGTCCCAGGCGATAGCGCTGGTGTGCTCCAGGGTCTGGATCGCATCCAGGTCGGCGCCCCACTGGTCCAGCACCGTCTGCAGCGTGGCGACCGCGTCGGCGTGCTCGCGGGTCTGGTGCTGGGCGCGCACCATGGCGTCAAGCCCGCGCCAGCTCACGATCGCCAGCAGCGCCAGCACGGCGATGGCCACCAGCAGCTCCACCAGCGTGAAGCCGCGAGAGTGGTGCGGAACATGCTCCTGCATCAATAGCGGCCTACGATGGTGGACAGGCGCAAAACCGGAATTTGACCCGCGGTAACCCGCGCATCTACGCGGCGAAACTGCGGGTTCGGCGTCGGCGTCACCTGCAGTGTCACCTGGTACTCGCGTCCGGCCTGCACACAGGGCCCGCTGCTGTCGCCCAGCGAAGGCATCTGGTGCGACAGGCGCATCGCCACCAGCGCGTTTTCGGCGCAGATGTGGGCCAGCGTCACATCGGTCTGCCGTGCGCTGGCGCGCGTGAGAGCCGAGATCGCCTGTGAGCCCGCCAGCAGAGCGATGGCGACGATGCCCAGCGCCACCAGTACCTCCACCAGCGTGAAGCCGCGTGCGCCCGTCTGCGTCATTGCAGCGCCTGCGCCGTGAAGGGGCGCAGCCCGTCGGTCGCCACGCGCACCGCCTGACCCGGCAGATCGGCATTGATGATCACCACCTGCTGTGCGCCGATGAGCGGCTCGGGGCCCAGCCAGAGCACCGCAGCGCCGCGCACACCGGTCTGCGGCAGCAGCCAGTGCGTCGGCAGGCTAGTGCCCGGGAGACCGTCAAAGCGGAACCCTGTGGCATCCGCCTGCCAGCGCACCATGGCGCCCGAGGCGCGTGACTGCGCCCGTGCCGATTCGAGCAGTGCCGCCAGGCGCTCGCCTTCGCGCTGCAAGCGATCGCGTCCGCTGTCCTGCAGCGCAAAGCCCACGCCCGCCGTGGCCAGCGCCATGATAGCCACCACCACCAGCAGCTCCAGCAGCGTGAAGCCGCTAGAGCGGTGGCTGTGGGCGCTACTGCCAGCTGCCGATGTCCGCATCCTTGCCTTCGCCGCCGGGCTGGCCGTCCGCGCCCAGCGACATCACGTCCACTTCGCCCTTGATGCCCGGGTTCAGGTACTGGTAGGCGTGACCCCAGGGGTCCGTCGGCAGCTTTTCCACATAGGGGCGCCAGTTGGGTGGGATCGGCGGAGTCGTCGGTTTGCTGACCAGCGCCTGCAAGCCCTGCTCCGCCGTTGGGTAGCGCAGGTTGTCCAGTTTGTAGAGCTTGAGCGCCTGCATCAGGTTGGTCACGTCGGTGCGCGCGGCGGTGGAGCGGGCATCATCCGCGCGGTCGAGCACATTGGGCACGATGAGCGCTGCGAGCACGCCGATGATGACCAGCACCACCATCAGCTCGATCAGGGTGAAGCCGGCGGCGCGGCGCAGGCGGGCAAGGGCGGACGGCAGGGGCACGGGGCGGCTTTCGATGGCTACAGGGGCAAGCCGCTCAATGATAATGGCGCCATGCCCGCTGTTGCACGTCCCCGCTGGACCTTGCGCCTTGCGACCCTGTTGTTCTGGGCGTTGCTGGGCGTGAGCCTGGCCTGGTGGGGGCTGAAGCTATCGCGCCCTGCCGGTGCGCCCCCGGTGCCGCTGGCCGCCCCTGCGCCGCTGGCGGTGGATGCACAGGCGCTGGCACGGGCGCTGGGCGCGCAGGCCGCGGCAAGCACAGCTGCCGCACCGGCGCCTGCGCGCTTTGTGTTGCAAGGCGTGTTGGCTGGCACCCAAAGCGGCGACGGTGCAGCGCTGATTGCGGTGGACGGCAAGCCCGCCAAGCCCTACCGCGTCGGTGCCGAGCTACAGCCCGGGCTGGTTGTGCAATCCCTGGGCCGACGCGAGGTGCACCTGGGCGCGGCTGCCGAGGGCGATACGGCGATGACGCTGGAGTTGCCGCGCAAGCCGTAGCTGGCGCCTGCGTGTTCAGTGCCCGTTGGCCTACAGAAACAGGCGGTAGGCCGGGTTGTTCGTCTCTTCGATGTACGGATAGTCCAGCGCCCGCAAAAAGGCATCAAACGCCTGACCATCCTGCGGCGGCACCTGCAAACCGACGAGGATGCGGCCATAGTCCGCGCCCTGATTGCGGTAATGGAACAGCGAAATATTCCATGATGGCGCCATCAGGCTCAGGAATTTGAACAGTGCACCGGGCCGCTCGGGAAAGGTGAAGCGCATCAGCCGCTCATCGCGCGCCAGGTCGGAATGCCCGCCGACCAGGTGGCGCAGGTGCTCCTTGGCCATCTCGTCGTGCGTCAGATCGAGCGCGGCAAAGCCATTCTTCTCGAAAGTCCTGGTGATTTTTTCCGATTCGCCCCGGCTGTGCGTTGAAAGCCCGACGAACACATGGGCACGTTTGGCGTCGCTGATGCGGTAGTTGAATTCGGTCACGCTGCGTGGCCCGCCCGGCAGCGCGCCCACAATCTCGCAAAAACGCCGAAAGCTCCCGCGCTCCTCCGGAATCGTCACGGCAAACAGCGCCTCGCGCTCCTCGCCCACCTCGGCGCGCTCGGCGACGAAGCGCAGCCGCCCGAAATTCATATTGGCGCCCGAGAGGATGGCGGCGTAGGTTTCGCCCTTGGTTTTGTGCGTGGCCACGTACTGCTTGATCGCCGCCACGCCCATCGCCCCGGCCGGCTCGACGATGCTGCGCGTGTCGATGAAGATGTCCTTGATCGCGGCGCAGACCGCATCGGTATCCACGCGCACATAGTCATCCACCAGTGCCGAGGCGACGCGAAACGTCTCCTCGCCCACGATCTTCACCGCCGTACCGTCGGAAAACAGCCCCACGTCATCCAGGTGCACGCGCTGGCGTGCCTGCGCCGATTGCGCCATTGCGTCCGAGTCCAGCATCTGCACGCCAATGATCTTCACCTCGGGCCGTACCGCCTTGATGTAATTGGCCACGCCGGCAATCAGCCCGCCGCCGCCGATCGGCACGAAGACCGCATCCAGCCGGTTGCCACCGATCTGCTGCACCTGCTGCAGGATCTCCATCGCCACCGTGCCTTGCCCAGCGATCACCTCGGGGTCGTCAAACGGGTGGATGAAGGTCAGCCCCTGCTCGCGCTGCAGCCGCACCGCATCGTCGTACGCGTCGGAATAGCTTTCCCCGGTCAGCACCACTTCGCCGCCCAGGTTCTTCACCGCGTCCACCTTCACCTGCGGCGTGGTGGTTGGCATCACGATCACCGCGCGGGTGTTCAGGCGCGCCGCGCTCAGCGCCACGCCCTGCGCATGGTTGCCGGCCGAGGCGCAGATCACGCCCTTGGCAATCTGCTCCGGGGTCAGCCCCGCCATCTTGTTGTAGGCGCCGCGCAGCTTGAAGCTGAACACCGCCTGCTGGTCCTCGCGCTTGAGCAGCACCTTGTTGTGCAGCCGTCGTGACAGCGCCTTGGCCGGCTGCAGCGCGGATTCGATCGCCACGTCGTACACCCGCGCCGTCAGGATCTTCTTGAGGTAGTCAGAGGGTGAAAGCGGCGCGGCCATGGGGGATGTTGCAGTGCAAAATACGGGGCCGCCATCATAGACCGCGCCGCGGATTCGCATCGTGTGCGAGACAATCGACCGATGGATTCACGAAAGGCACCCACCATGGAATGCACCGTCAGCTGGACCGGCGCCGCAGGCACGCGCTCGGGCATGGGTTTTGTTGCGGAGACCGGCAGCGGTCACGTCATCGCCATGGATGGCGCGCCCGACGACGCCCGGCCGGAGAACGGCGGGCGCAACCTCGCCCCGCGCCCGATGGAAACCGTGCTCGCGGGGGCCGGCGGCTGCACCGCCTACGACGTGGTGTTGATCCTCAAGCGCGGCCGCCACGACGTGCGCGGCTGCAGCGTGCACCTGTCGGCCGAGCGGGCGACCACCGACCCCAAGGTCTTCACCAGCATCCACATGCAGTTCAGCGTCACCGGCCGGGCACTGGCGCGCGACGCCGTCGAGCGTGCGATCACGCTCAGCCACGAAAAGTACTGCTCGGCCATCGCCATGCTCTCGGCCACGGCGCGCGTGACCACCGGGTTCGACCTGATCGAGGCATGACGGTCCATAGCCGCAGCCGATCGTCGGCCTGTTGCCCAAGAACAACAAAAGACCGGTCTTCGCGGCGTTTGTCGGTGAATTGCTTTGCGTATCCGCCCGGTCTCTGTTGCAATACGTAGAACTTCCCCACCAGGAGGTTGGCCCGGCGAGGCAGCGCTCGCATGGACAAAGTCTTTCAGGCCGGAGCCTTCTATTTAACCTTGGAGTATTGGTAATGAAAAAATCTCTGATTGCCTTGGCAGTCTTGGGCGCCTCGGGTTTTGCGATGGCGCAATCGTCGGTGACTCTGTACGGTGTGGCAGATGGCGGTATCGGCAAGGCCCCCGGTGGAAAGACCGGTTTCGTCAGCTCCAACAGCTACACCAACAACGGCGCTTCGCGCGTTGGCCTGAAGGGTGTTGAGGACCTGGGTGGCGGCCTGAAGGCTGGTTTCAACTTTGAAACCGGCTTGTGGATGGGCACTGGCAATGCCTACGGTGTGCGCACTGGTAAGGATCTCACCGGTAATGACAAGCTCGTCAATCAGTTCTGGAACCGTAATGCAATGGTGTTCCTCGGCGGCAGCTGGGGTCAGTTCACGATGGGGCGTTATTACACCCCGTCTTTCTCCGCGCAAACGGGTTTCTGGGAGCTGACAGGCGCGGCCAACTACTCGGTCGTGCTCAACACCTATCTTATTGGTGGTGATAGCGTGTGGCAAGACAACCAATTCCGTTATGACGCCCCCAACTTCGGTGGTCTGTCCGGAAGCATTGCCTACACCACGAAGAATGACAACGCTGACTTGGCCACGGGCGTGACTCCCGGCTCCAAGTGGGCAGGTGCTGTGACCTATGCGAACGGTCCCCTGTCTGGCGCCCTGACCGTCAACAAGGTGCAAGGCCTGAAGACCGGCTGGAACTTGGGTGGCCGCTACAACATGGGTAACTTCATTGTTGCCGCGTCCTACAACGATGCCCGCAGCGTTCGCCGCGGTATTTCTATCGGCGGCACGGCGATCTTCGGCGCTGCTTCGGCCACTCTGGATATCACCCGTGATACCAAGAATGCAGCTGGCAAGCGCACCAACTTCGTGTTGGAAGGCAAGTACAGCCTGTCCAAGCGTACCTTTGCGTACGCTGACTACCTGCGTGTCGACCGCCGGAACAGCTACACCATCGGCCTTCGCCACAACTTCTGATGAAGCCGCTACCCTGTGGGTAGTGCCTGATTCAGCGAAAGCCGCCTTCGGGCGGCTTTTTTCATGAAGCAGCCCATGAAGCGGCTAGGCTATTGTGCAAGCGAGGTGAAATGTGAACCAATTGCAGGCGCTCAAAAGCATGACCACCGTGGTGGCGGATACGGGCGATTTCCATGAGCTTGCGCGCTTTGCGCCGCAGGATGCGACGACCAATCCCTCGCTGATCCTCAAGGCGGTGCAAAAAAGCGACTATGCGCCTTTGCTGCAGGCCAACAAGGCGCGCTGGCATGAGCGCTCGCTGGATGAGCAGATGGACCGGCTGATCGTGCGCTTTGGCTGCGAGATCCTCTCCGTCATTCCGGGCCGCGTGTCCACCGAGGTCGACGCGCGCCTGTCGTTCGATACCGAGGCCATGGTCACGCGCGCGCAGCAACTCATCGAGCTTTACGAAGCCGAAGGCATCCCTATCGACCGCGTGCTGATCAAGCTTGCCAGCACCTGGGAGGGCATTGAAGCCGCGCGGCGGCTGGAGGCGCGTGGCATCCATACCAACATGACGCTGCTGTTCTCCTTTACCCAGGCCGTCGCCTGCGCACAGGCCAAGGTACAGCTGATCTCGCCGTTTGTCGGCCGCATCTACGACTGGTTCAAGAAGGCAGCGGGCAGCAGCTGGGATGAAGCGGCGATGGCGGGGGCGAATGACCCGGGCGTGCAATCGGTCAAACGCATCTTTGACTATTACACGCATTTCAACATTGCCACCGAAATCATGGGTGCGAGTTTTCGCAATACGGGGCAGATTCGGGCGCTTGCAGGCTGCGATCTGCTGACGATTGCACCGGCATTGATGCAGGAACTGGGGGATAGCCAGGAACCTTTGGCGCGTGCGCTGGGCGCGCAAGCCGCGCAGGCGGCGCGCGTGGATTTCGTGCAATTGGATGAAGCCAGCTTTCGCTTTGCGTTCAATGAAGACGCAATGGCGACGGAAAAGCTCGCCGAAGGTATCCGCAGCTTCGCGGTGGATGCGCGCAAGCTGGAAGCGCTGATGCAAGCCTGATGACCGTCTGTGACCAAACCCCGGCCTGGGCCGCGCTGGAGCAGCATTGGGCGGCTGACATCCAGTCGCTGGATCTGAGCGCGGCATTCGCCCAGGATGGCGACCGGCTGGCGGCGCTGTCACAGCAGGCGCCGCTGGTGTTTGCCGATCTCTCCAAAAACCTGATTCGTCCCGCCACTGAATCATTGCTGCGGCAATTGGCCGGGGAGTGCGGCGTACAGGCGTGGCGCGATGCGACGTTTGCCGGTGAGACCGTCAACACGACCGAAGACCGCGCGGCGATGCATTGGCTGCTGCGCACGCCTGCGGATGGCGGGCTGCTGGCGGCATCGCCCATAGCGCAGCACTGGAGCGCGACCGTGCGTGAGGCGCTGGCCGAGGTGCATGCCACGCTGGACACCATGCTGGCGCTGGCCGAACAGGTACGGCGGGATACCGCGATTACCGACGTGGTGCACATCGGCATTGGCGGCTCGCACCTCGGGCCTGAGGTGGTGGTGCAGGCGCTGGAAGACTGGCATGACGCCGGCAAGTGCCTGCATTTCGTCTCCAACGTCGATGGCCATGAGCTCGGCCATGTGCTGCGCCGTGTGCGCGCCGAGAGCACGCTGTTCATCGTTGCCTCCAAGTCCTTCGGCACGGCGGAGACCATGCTCAACGCGCATTCGGCGCGTGCATGGTTTCTGGCGCAGGGCGGCAGCACGGATGCGGCGCGGCCGCTGTCGATCGCGCGCCACTTCGTGGCGCTGACCACGCAGGTGGAAGCCGCCGCGCGCTTCGGCATCACGCGCACGCTGGGTTTCTGGGACTGGGTGGGTGGACGCTATTCGCTCTGGTCGGCCATCGGGCTGCCGGTTGCGGTCGCCATCGGTGCAGAACGTTTTCGGGCGCTGCTGCAGGGTGCGCATGCGATGGATGCTCATTTTTTATTGGCGCCTGACGCCGCCAATCTGCCGCTGCGGCTGGGCTTGCTGGATGTCTGGTACCGCAATTTTGCGGGAGCGCCGAGCCGTTGCATCGCGCCCTACAGCCATGGCCTGCGGCGTTTGACGGCCTATCTGCAGCAACTGGAGATGGAGAGCAACGGCAAGCAGGTGACGCGCGCGGGCGAAGCGCTGGCGGTGCCGACGGCGCCCATCGTCTGGGGCGAGCCGGGCACGAACGGGCAGCATGCGTTCTTCCAGATGCTGCACCAGGGGCAGGACCTGATTCCCGTGGAATTCATCGCGCTGCGCCATGGCGGCAAATACCTGGGCGAGCACCACGAGAGCCTGGTCGTCAATGCGATTGCCCAGGCGCAGGCGTTGATGCTGGGGCGTGGCGGCGCCGCGCCCGAGCGCCGTTGCCCCGGCAACCGCCCCAGCACCTTTCTGCTGCTGGAGCAGCTCGATCCCGCCTCATTGGGCGCGCTGATTGCGCTCTACGAGCACCGGGTGTTCGTCTCGGGCGCGGTCTGGGGCATCAACAGTTTCGACCAGTGGGGCGTGGAACTGGGCAAGCAGCTCGCGGGCGATCTGCAGTCGCGCCAGGAGAGCGGCCAGTGGTGGGGCGTGGATGCCTCGACGCGCGGCCTGATGCAGCGCTTGCTTGGCGAATAAAAAAACCGCCGGCTTGGACGCCGGCGGTTGCATTTTCAGATAGGCGTTTCAGTTACTTGGGCCGTACCGCATCCGCCGTGCCCTGGATGAAGGCCTTGATGGCCTGCACATCGTCGTTGGAGAGCTTGCCGGTGAAGTCCGGCATGCCGCGCTCGAACGCCGGGCCCTTGAAGACGAACTTGTCCAGGTTGCTGATGATGCTGGCGTCGCGGTAGCCCAGGTTGGGGATGTTGCCGCCGCGGTCCACGCCCGGCACGCCGTGACAGAACAGGCAGTTGCCCACATACAGCGCCGCGCCGGCGTCGACCTTCTTGGGGTCGTACTCGACGCCCTGCACCAGTTTGCCCTGCTGGTAGGCGACGAAGTCCGGCATCTTGGCGTTGCCGCCGACGGCGAAGGTGAAGACCGTGCCCGGCCCCTGGTGCTCGGTGGCGCGGTTCATCAGGCCGTACACACCGCCCCAGCCGACGGCGACGGAGACGTACTGCTTGCCGTCCAGCAGATAGGTCATGGGCGCGGCCACCACGCCGGTGCCCACCGGGGTTTCCCAGAGCTTGCTGCCGTCCTTGGCGTTGTAGGCCGCCATGCGGCCGTCGGCCGTGCCCTGGAACACCAGGTTGCCTGCGGTGGTCAGCGTGCCGCCGTTCCAGGGCGAGACCTGCTCCACGCGCCAGGCTTCCTTCTGCTTGACCGGGTCCCAGGCGATCAGGCGGCCAAAGGGCTTGCTCTCGGGCGCAACGGCCGGCAGGAGCTTGGCCAGGTTCCAGCCCGTGCCCGACATGGGGAAGCCAGGCTCGGCCTTGTTGAACTTCCAGTCCTTGTTGTCCTGCATCACCAGCGGAATGTGCTGGGCCGGGAAATAGGCCAGCCCGGTCTGCGGGTTGTAGGACATCGGCATCCAGTTCTTGGCGCCGAACGGGCCGGGAATGGCGTCATAAGGCTTGTCGCCCTCGCGCGCGGCGGCGATCTCGATCGGGCGGCCGTTCTTGTCATAGCCGGTGGCCCAGTTCACCGGCACGAAGTTCTTGGCCGAAATGAACTTGCCGTTGGTGCGGTCGATGACGAAGAAGAAGCCGTTCTTGGGTGCGTGCAGGATGACCTTGCGCTTCTTGCCCTCGATGGTCACATCCGCCAGGATCATCGGCTGGGTGGAGGTGTAGTCCCAGTTGTCGCTGGGCGTTTCCTGGTAGTGCCACTTGTACTCGCCCGTGTCCGGGTTGATGGCGACGATGGAGGCGATGTAGAGGTTGTCGCCGCCGGCCGGGCTGCGCTCCTTGGAGGACCAGGGCGAGGCATTGCCGGTGCCGATGTACATGGTGTTCAGCTCGGGGTCGAAGGCCATGGTGTCCCAGACCGTGGCGCCGCCGCCATGCTCCCAGTACTTGCCGGCCGGATCCCAGGTCTTGGCGGCGTCCGCCATGGCCTTGCTCTCGTAGGGCTTGGAGGGGTCGCCCGGCACGGTGTAGAAGCGCCATTTCTGCTCGCCGGTCTCGGCGTCGTAGGCGGTGATGTAGCCGCGCACGCCGTATTCGGCGCCGCCGTTGCCGATGATGACCTTGCCCTTGTAGACGCGCGGCGCGCCGGTGATGGTGTAGGAGCCCTTCTGGCCTTCGAAGGTGTTCTTCGACCAGACTTCCTTGCCGGTGGCGGCATCCAGCGCGATCAGCCGGCCGTCGTAGGCGCCGACGAAGACCTTGCCCTTCCACAGCGCCACGCCGCGGTTGACCACGTCGCAGCAGCCCTTGAAGCCCTCGGCTCCCTTGTTGACCTTGGGGTCGTAGGTCCACAGGCGCTCGCCGGTCTTGGCGTTGACGGCATGCACCACGCTCCAGGCGGCGGAGACGTACATCACGCCACCGACGACCAGCGGCGTGGCCTCGATGCCGCGCGTGCTTTCCAGGTCGTAGGACCAGACCAGACCGAGATCCTTGGCGTTCTTGGTGTCGATCTGCTTGAGCTTGCTGAAGCGGGTTTCGGCGTAATCGAGGCCGACGGAGGGCCATTGCTCGGTCTTGGCGGTGTTGGCCTGGATGGACGCGCCGTCAACGCCCTTGGCGGCCCAGCTGCTGCCCGCGGCCAGTGCGAACACTGCGGCCAGTGCGAACACTGCGGCCAGTGCCAGCGCGGAGGTGCGGATTCTCATGGGTGTGTCTCCTCGGAATGGTTGAAAATGAAGCCGCGCATAGCATCCGTGAGAATGCCGGATCCGCCATCTAAGGACTAACCCTGATGTCACTTCTGTCCAAAACTGGAACACTGGCCCCGTCAGGAGGGCAGTAAGGCATATGTCTGTGAACTCTTTGGGCGCCACGGCCCATGCACCCCATCAGCTTTTCGCGCCGACGCATGCCGAGCGGGTGCAGCGGGCGCGCATCGATTTCTTCGAACAAGGCCTGCGGCCTTCAGGCCTGGTCAGCGAGGCGGTGATCCAGTCGTGGATGCGCTGCCTGCGGGTGTCTTCCAACCAGCGGCAAAAGGTGGCTTTCGAGCCCGTGTCGGCCAGCCGCCAACATGCGGCGCGCGAGCGCAGCCGCGGGCTGCTGGAACTGGCGCAGCCGCCGCTGCAGACCCTGGAACAGGCTTTGAGCGGCACCGGCGCCCATGTGCTGCTGACCAACGGCGACGGCGTGATGCTTTATGCCACGCCCGCGCCGCAGGGCCGCAGGATGCTGATGCATGGCGTGGCGCGCACCGGGGTGTGCGTGGCGGAAGCGCAGGTGGGCACCAACGCGCCGGGCGTGGTGGTGGCGACGGGAAAGGCCTGCACGGTGACGGCCTCGGAGCATTACTTCGAAGGGCTGCATGGGCTGCGCTGCGCCGCCGCGCCGATCCGCAATACGCAGGGGGCGCTGGTGGGCGTGCTGGATGTATCGGTGGAGAACCAGACCTTCGGCTTTGACCCGGCGGCCATGGTCGGGCTGTATGCCACGACGATTGAAAATGCCCTGCTGCGGGCGCAGGCGCGCGACCAGCTGGTGCTGCGCTTTCAGACGCATCCGTCGCTGCTGGACTCTCCGCTGGAAGGGCTGGCAGGCGTCGCGGCCGATGGAACCCTGGCCTGGACCAATGAAGCGGGCGCGCGCCTGCTGGGCTGCGCGGCGCCCGGGCCGCAGCAGATGTCGGCCCTGGAGCTGCTGGCGACCGATATGCGCGGCCTGCTGGGCCTGGCGCATGCCGATGCGGCCCGGCCGCTGCGCCTGGCCAGCGGCCTGGGCCTGTGGGTGCAGGTGCGGCTGCGCGAGGGCGTGCCCCAGCTGCAGGCCTGGGAGCTGCCCGCGGCGCAGCCGCCGGCCGCCGCCGTTCAGCCCGTGGCGCGGGAACAGGAGCAGGAGCCCCAGCCTGCGGCGACGCTGCGCGCGCACAGCCGGCAGTTGATACAGCAGACCCTGGCGGAGCAGGGCGGCAATGTGCAGCGCACGGCGCGCCTGCTGGGCATATCGCGCGGCACGCTGTACCGGCGCCTGCGCGAGCCGCAGTCTCCTGCGGATTCGTCTTCAGCCGTATGACTTCGTTGGTTCGCCTTGCCGTGCGTCAGCACTGCCTTCGGCGTCCCGCCTTGTCATCCGGCCGGATGCGGACCCGTATCAGGCCGGCGTGTAGGCCAGGCGCAGGTAGATCGGGGCGAAGGCCTCGGCCTGGGTGACTTCCACCAGCGCCTCCTTGGCCAGCTCCAGCAGCGCGACAAAGGTCACGACCAGCAGCGGCACGCCTTTTTCAGGCGTGAAGAGTTCATCGAAGGTGGTGAAGCGCCGGCCCTGGAGGCGCTTGAGCACGTGGCTCATGACCTCGCGCACCGAGAGCTCCTCGCGCGTGATCTGGTGGCGCTGCACCAGTTTGGCGCGGCGCAGGATGTCGGCCCAGGCCTCCTGCAGTTCGGCAATCGACACATCGGGAAAGCGCGGCTGCAGGCTTTGTTCGATGACCACCTGCGCCTTCAGGAAATCGCGCCCGGCCTGCGGCCATTCGCCGATCTGCTGCGCGGCCAGCTTGATCTTTTCGTATTCGAGCAGGCGGCGCACGAGTTCGGCGCGCGGGTCCTCGGGCTCCTGCCCGGGCTCGGGTGCCCGGGTGGGCAGCAGCATGCGCGACTTGATTTCGATCAGCATCGCCGCCATCAGCAGATATTCGGCGGCCAGCTCCAGGTTGCGACTGCGGATTTCGTCCACGTAGGCCAGGTACTGGCGCGTGACGCCGACCATGGGGATGTCCAGGATGTTGAAGTTCTGCTTGCGGATGAGGTAGAGCAGCAGATCCAGCGGCCCCTCGAAGGCTTCGAGGAAGACCTCCAGCGCGTCGGGCGGGATGTAGAGGTCCTGCGGCAGCTTGAAGAGCGGCTCGCCGTAGAGCCTGGCCAGTGCCACCTGGTCCACCACGGCGGGCAGGGCGGTGGGCTCGGGGTGCAGGGTCTTGCTATTCAAGGAGGAGCTGCTAGCGCTTGCTGCCATTGCGCTGGAGCCCTTTTTTCATGTGGGAATGGAGTCGCTGCCGTTCTGGTCGAACGAATAGTAGACATAGGCCTTCTGGTGCACGCGGCTGGCGCGCAGGTCCTGCCAGAGCGTGCGATCCACCTTCTTGTCCCAGAGCAACTCGCGGCCGTCGAACTGGCGCTTTTCCAGGCCGGGCTTTTGCTCGCGCAACTGCTGGATGAACTGGGTGGTGTCGGACTGGTAGTCGGGGCGGCGAATAAGATACATGGGGCAACCTTTATCAGCCACGGATTTTACCGGTACCACCATGCGTCCTCTGCTTCGCAAGGCTTCTGCCATCGCCACCTGCCTGCTGGGCTTCGCCCTGGCGGGGTGTGACATGAAAAACATCAGCGAGCTGCAACCCGGCACCTCGACCGAGGCCGACGTGCGCGCACGCTTCGGCGAGCCGGCGCGCATCTGGCCCGAGGCGGGCGGCGCCAGCACGTTTGAATACAACCGCCAGCCCGAAGGCCATGTGAACTACATGATCACCATCGCCGCGGACGGCACCATGACCGCGCTCACGCAGGTGCTCACGCCCGAACATTTCGCCCGCGTGCAGCCAGGCATGGACCAGCAGGCGGTGCGCCGCATGCTGGGCCAGCCGGCGCGCCAGGTGACCTATGACCAGAGCCGCGAGACCGACTGGGACTGGAAATGGCTGGACGGACCCACGCGCGCGATGTTTTTCACGGTCACCTTCGGCCCCGATGGCAAGGTGCGGCGCGCCGGCAGCCGCGAGGATGTGCCGCAGGGCGGGTGAAGCCTAGGGGCATCCCTAGGGCGCGATCTTGCGCTTGATCGCCTGCGCCACCGCAGGCGGCAGGCTGGGCAGGGCGCGCAGCATCCAGGGCAGCACGCGGCGCTTGGCGCCGGCGAGCGATTCGGGCACCAGCGCCTCGATCAGGTGTGGCCCCGGCTGCGCCTGGGCGTATTCAAACGCCTGACAGAAGTCCTCCGCCGTGCCGGCACGCACCGCATGCACGCCCATGCCCTGGGCGAGCTGGGCGAAGTTGAGCTGCGGGCCGTGCAGATCGAGCTGCGCGCGCGCCTTGGGCCCGCCACCGCGGCCGGCGCCCACGCGGTCGAGCTCGACGTTGAGCACCGAATAGCTGGCGTTGTTGAAGATGATGGCCGTCACGTTCAGGTTTTCCCGCGCCATGCTCCACAGCGCCTGGAGGGTGTACATGGCGGTGCCGTCGCCGATGAGCGCCACCACCGGGCGATCGGGGCAGGCCACGGCCGCGCCCACGGCGTTGGGCAGGCCCTGGCCGATGGCGCCGCCGGTCAGCGTGATGAGGTCGTGGCGCGGGCAGCCGGCCGTCATCACGCCCAGCATCAGGCCGGAGGTGATGGCCTCGTCGATCAGGATGGCGTTCTCGGGCAGCAGATGCGCCACCGCCTTGCAGACCTTGGGCGCGGTCAGCTTGCCCGTGGGGCGCACCGGGCGCAGGGCGGGCTGCAGCAGGGGCGCGGCACTGGCGGTGCCCAGCAGCTGCATCAGCTTGTGCAGGCTGGCCGCCGCATCCTGCGCGGGGCTGGCCAGCGTGTGCACCTGGCAGCCTTCGGGCACGAGGTCGCTCTTCCTGCCCGGGTAGGCGAAGAAGGAGACGGGTGATTTGGCATCGACCAGCACCAGGTGTTTGTAGGCCGCGAGCTGCACGCCGGCCAGTTCCGCCAGGTAGGCGATGCGCTCCACGTTCGGCAGCCCTGCGCCGCGCTCCATGCGCGTGGGAAAGCATTCGGCGATCAGTGCCGCGCCGGTCTGCGAGGCAATGCGGGCGGCCGGCAACAGCGCGTTTTCGCGCAGGGCGTGGCCACCCAGCAGCAGTGCGACTTTCTCGCCCGAACGCAGGAGCTCGGCGATGCGCGCCACGGTGGCGTCATCGGCGGCGGACGCTGTCGTGGGCGGCGCGGCGGCACACGGCACGCCGCCTTCGCCCCAGGAGACATCGGCGGGCAGGATCAGCGTGGCCACCTGCCCCGGCAGGCCGCGCGCGGCGGCGAGCGCCGCCAGCGCGTCCCGGGACAAATCCGCCGTGGATTGCGAGGTGCGCACAAAGCCGGGCGAGACATTGCGCGCCACGGTCTCGATGTCGGACTGCAGCTGCGCGTCGTACTTCACGTGGCTGGTGGCGTGGTCGCCCACGATGTTGAGCACCGGCACCTTGCCCTTGCGCGCGTTGTGCAGGTTGGCCAGGCCATTGCCCAGCCCGCAGCCCAGGTGCAGCAGCGTGGCGGCGGGCTTGCCCGCCATGCGCGCGTAGCCGTCGGCCGCGCCGGTGGCCACGCCCTCGAACAGCGCCAGCACGGCGCGCATGCGCGGCTCGCTGTCCAGCGCGGCGACGAAGTGCATCTCGCTGGTGCCGGGGTTGGTGAAGCAGACGTCAACGCCGGCATCGGCGAGGGTCTTGAGCAGGGCTTGGGCGCCGTTCATCGCAGTGTCTCCGGTTCGTCAAAGGGCATGAACTATGTTGTTGATAGCTGACGGCGCTTTCCAGCCAAGCGTTAGCACTTGTTTTGGTTCCATGAATTGCGTTCAAGATGCGCCGCGTGGATGTCCTGCACCCGCGTCACGCCCGTGAGCATCATGGTCACCTTGAGCTCCTGCTGCCAGTGCGCCAGCAGCCGGCGCACGCCGGCCTCGCCCTCGGCCGCCAGTGCCCAGACCCAGGGCCGGCCTATGAGCACGCCGCGCGCGCCCAGCGCCAGCGCCTTGAACACGTCCACGCCGCTGCGCACGCCGCCATCGACCAGCACCTCGGTCTTTTCGCCGACTGCCTGCGCAATCGCGGGCAGCGCGCTGGCCGTCGCCGGAGCAGAGTCGAGCTGGCGCCCGCCGTGGTTGGAGACGACGATGCCGTCCGCGCCCGCATCGACGGCGGCCTGCGCGTCCTCGGTGCAGAGGATGCCTTTGATCAGCAGCCGCCCCTTCCACTGCCCGCGCAGCCAGGCGATGTCCTGCCAGGTCACGCTGGGGTCGAACTGCGCATCCACCCAGGCGCGGAAGGCGCTCAGATCGCGCGCGCCGGGCACCTGCGAGGCCAGGTTGCCGAAGGTCAGCGGCTTGCCCGCAAGCGCCACGCGCCGCACCCAGCCGGGGCGCGCCAGCACCTGAAGCAGCCGGATCAGCCCCGGGCGCGTGCCGGTGGCCGTCACGCCGTGGCGCACGTCGCGCCAGCGCGGGCCAGTCACGGCCAGGTCCACGGTGAACACCAGCGTGCGGCAGCCGCTCTGCCAGGCGTCCTGCAGCAGCGCCTGCACCGCGCCGCGATCGCGCAGCATGTAGAGCTGAAACCAGAACGGCGACTGCGTGGCCGCCGCCACTTCCGCAAGCGGGCAGACGCCCACGGTGGAGAGCGTGAACGGCACGCCAAAGGCCTTGGCGGCGCGCGCCGCCTGCACCTCGCCGCGCGCGGCGGCCAGCCCCGCCAGCCCCACGGGCGCCAGCGCCAGCGGCAGCGCGCAGCTTTCCCCGGCGATGTGGGCCTGCGTGTTCGCGCCTTCGACGTTCACCATCACGCGCTGGCGCAGCCGCAGATCGGCAAAGGCCTGCGCGTTGGCGGCCAGCGTGCGCTCCTCGCCCGCGCCGCCGGCTATGTAGTCAAAGTAGAAATGCGGCAGGCGCTTGCGCGCGGCCTGCCGCCAGTCGGCGGCGGTGGCGGAATAGGCAAGACCCATGTCTAGGCTCCTTGGATGATGGAACGCGCCGCGGCCTGCGCGGTGAGGATGCAGCCGGGCAGAAACGTGCCTTCAAGGGATCGCTTGCCGCTGGCGCCCCCGCCGCCAAAACCTGCCGCCTCGCCCACGCAGTACAGGCCGGCGATGGGCGCGCCCCGCGCATCGAGCGCGCGGCTGTGCAGGTCGGTCTGCAGCCCGCCCAGGCTTTTGCGCGTGATGAGCTGGGTGTGGAGGGCGATGAAGGGGCCGCTGCCGGGCTTTTGCAGCGGCGCGGGCCGGCTGGTGCGCAGCTTGTCCGGGCCCCAGGCGCGCGCCTGCAGGATGCGGCGCACCTGTTCATCATCCTCGGGCCTGCCGTGGCTGAAATGGGCGTCAAAGCGGTCTGCCGTGGCCTGCAGCACGGCCGGGTCGATATCCAGCGAGGCGGTCAGCTGGTTCATCCGGTTCGCCAGCTCGCGCAGGGTATCGGCGACGAGAAAATGCGGGCTTTGGCGCTGCATCTGGCGCAGCAGCCGGTGGTTGCCCAGCAGGGTTTCCTTGAGAAACCACGGAAACTGCCGATCGCGGATGCGCTGGTTGTGCTCCGCGCCCGAGATCGCGAATTCCTTGGCCGCGATGCGCCAGTTCATCAGCTGCCAGGTCCAGGGCTTGGGCTGCGCGGCCACCTGCTGGCACAGCCAGTGGGTGTCAAAGCCGGTCACCAGCGGCTCGGGGCCGATGCGCCGGCCCGAGTGGTCCAGCCAGAGCGCGGACTTGGCCGGGATCAAGGACAGGCCGTGGCCCGGAAAATGCGGAAACGGGTGTGGAATGCCCGCGGCGTAGTTCCACATTTCGCCCGCATGCGTGATCCGCGCGCCCACGTGCCTGGCCGCCCAGTGGTGCATGCGCCCGTCGGCAAACGGGTGCGCGCCGTTGAGCATGGCGGCGGGCAGCGGGCGGTCCTTGGGCCAGTTGCGGCGCGCTTCCTCATGGCTGCCGTTGATGCCGCCCATGGCCAGCACCACGGCATCGGCCTGCAGGGGTACTTCAGCGCCGGTGTCTTCGTTGACCGCGATGGCGCCGGTGATGCGCCCGTTCTGCGTATCGAGCGCCGTCACGCGGTGGCGGTGCAGCCGCGCGAGCCGCCCCTGGTCGGCCGCCAGCAGCGCGGCGATGAGCGTGCGCGTCAGGTGGCGCGAAGTGCCCCAGACAATGTGGTAGCGCGGCACGCTGTTGCCATCGCCGTGGCGCCCGCGCTCCACCAGTTGCACCGCGGGCATGAACGTCAGGCCATGGGCCAGCAGCCAATCGTGCACCTGCGCGCGGCTGTGCTCCACGTAGTATTTGGCCCATTGCAGCGGCCAGTGCTCGTCGGGCGCCAGCTCGCCAAAGCGCAGCCAGTCGGCCAGCGCGATTTCCGGGCTGTCCTTGATTTTGGCGCGCGCCTGCAAGGGCGTTCCCACCAGCGCCATGCCGCCAAAGGCCCAGAGCGCGAGGCCGCCAAAGCGTTCGGGCGTGTCGCGGTCGATCAAGGTGACGCGCTTGCCCGCGCGCAGCAACTCCAGCGCGCTGACGATGCCCGCCAGGCCGCCGCCAATGACCAAAACCTCAGCCTGTGTTGCTGTCACGCTGCCGTCCCTTGAATGTATGGATGGGTCCTGTGAAGTTTGTACTGATTGTGGGAGCGGCTCCCGCAACTTGAGATTTCACCAGACCGCTTCCAGGTTGGAGCTTGTGGCGGCAAGCATGCCAGAAGCCGCCAAAAAACACAGGTCTGGCCTTGTCACCGGCGGGACGCGCCATCAGGCGGGTTGTTCGCTCTGAGCCGGCTCGCTGGTGCGGTCCCACACCAGATGGCGGAAATCAAAGCCGGTGGCGATTTTCGGTTTGATGATCTCGAAGTAGGGCGACACATCGAAGTCGCGCGGAGTGAACAGCGAATGGTCGCGGATGTGCAGCACCTCGGCGGTACAGGCCGGACAGACGGCGGTGGGCTCGGGCCGGTGTTCGATGATGGGCAGTATGGGGTAGTCGATGGCCTGGAAGGCCTCGGCGATCAGCGTGGAGCAGATGGCGCGCGTCGGCGCGCCGCTGCCCAGCGCGATCATGCGGCGGCGAAAGCGCACCGGTATGGGCGGCGTGGGCAGCAGGTAGCGCGCCAGGTCGATCACGTTGCGCAGGTCGTAGGCCTCGCCGATGCGGGCGATGGCAAACGCCACCAGCGCCTGGCGCTCGGCCTCGCTCAGGCCAACGGCGCGGCAGATGCGCGTGGGCACCTGGGTGTATTCGTCAATCGCCAGGCTGCGCACGCCTGCGTTCAGATCGGCCTCGACCAGGCAATGGCCGGCGTGGTCGGTGCCGGCAAACGGCGCGCCGCCCACGTACAGCGCGGCGTGCGACCAGGTGGATTGCGTCAGGTATTTGATGGCGGTGCTGATGCGCGTGTCGCCATCGACCAGCAGCACGTCGCCGGGCTGCAGCAGCGCCCTGAGCTGCGCGCCCGAGGTGGTGGAGAGCGCGTCATGGCGCGGGCTGCGCCGGGCCAGGTAATGCGCCAGCCAGCGTCCCAGATGCCCGAGCACGCTGTTCATGGCGCCACCTCATGCTCCGCGGGCCCGGCTGTTCTCAGGCCGCCCGGAAGAAACCTTCGGCCAGCGTGCGCTCCAGCGTGCGCTCGACGATGCGGTCGCAGCGTTCGCCGTCAAACGAGAACGCATCGCCCAGGGTCACGTCGATCTCGCTCGCCAGGCCCTCGCGCAGCAGCCCGCGCGCGCGAAAGAACCGCGTGCGCACCGTCGCTTCGGGGATCTGCAGCGCGTGGGCGACTTCCTCCACGCTCATTTCCTGCACGGCGCGCAGCATGAACACGGTGCGGTAGGCATCGGGCAGGCGGTCGATGCGGTTTTCCAGCAGCTTGCGGATTTCTTCGCGCATGGCGGCTCCTTCGGGTTGCTCATTGGCGTCGGCAATGAAATGGGACTGTACGTCGGCGTCGGGGATCAGCATCGCGGCGTCCAGCGGAATGACCTCGCCATGTCTGCGGCGCAGGCGCCCCAGCGCCTCGTTGGCGACGACGCGCACCAGCCAGGTGGAGAGCCTGGCGTCGGCGCGGAAGGTGGCCAGCGCTTTCCAGGCGCGCAGGTAACCGTCCTGCAGCGCCTCTTCGGCCTCGGCGTCGTTCTTCAGGATGCTGCGCGCGGTGCGGAACAGCAGCTGGTTGTAGCGCCGCATGATGGAGATGAAGGCCTGCTTCTCGCCGGCCAGCGCCATTTTCACGAGCTGCACATCGCCGATGGGACCCAGCGTGTCCTTGAGTTGCATTGCCGCGAATGCCATTTCCCGCTCCTTCAATAACCGTAGAACTCTTCGCTGCGCACGTCGTCTTCGTCGTAGCCGGCCTCGGCCAGCATGTTGCGCATGGCCTCCACCATGCCGGGCGGGCCGCAGAGGTAGAAGATGGGCGCTGGCAGATGGGCCGTGGCGCGCTTGACGTAGTCGGCATCGATGACGCCGGTTTCACCATTCCAGCTCTGGCTGGACTTGGCCATGTCGGTCATCGTCGCCACCAGCTTGAAATGCGGGTTGGTTTTTTCCATCTGCTGCAACTCGGCGAGAAAGGCGGTGTCCTCCGGACGGCGGTTGGAATACAGCAGCGCCAGCGGCTGCGGCGATTGGCGGTGCGCGGCATCGCGCAGCATGCTCATGAACGGCGTGATGCCGATTCCGCCGGCGATCAGCACGCCCGCGCGCTCCACCTTCTTGTGCAGCGTGAGCGAGCCGAACGGCCCGTCGATCTCCAGCACGCCGCCGATCGGGATGCTGCCCAGCGCCTTCTTGAACTTGCTGTCGCGCATGCGCGTGGTCACCACCAGTTCGTCCTCGTGCGGCGCGCTGACGATGGAAAACGCATGGCGCCCATCGCCGGTGTTGCGCGCCTCGCCCGCGTCGGCCAGGATCACGTCAATGGCCTGGCCGGGCCGAAATTCAAACCCCTGGGGTTTTTCCAGATGAAAGGCGATCGTGCCGTTGGCGGCTTCGGTCTTGGCCTTGAGGTGGACGGTTTGTGTTGTCATGGCGTGTCTTTTTGGAATGGTTCTGCCGGTTTAGATGCATCTTGAGCGCCGGATATTCCCGCCGCCGCAATGCTCCAAGGGGAGGTTCGCACTTTAGAGACAATCATGGCATCCATGCAAGCCCCTGCTCCCGCCCCCACCATTCGTCCACCTTCGCCCCTGCGGCTGGGCTGGCGTGCGCTCTGGCGCGATCTGCGCGCGGGCGAATTGCGCCTGCTGATGCTGGCGGTGCTGCTGGCGGTGGCGGCGCTCAGCGCGGTGGGCTTTCTGGCCGACCGGCTGCAGGGCGGCCTGCAGCGCGACGCGGTGCAGCTGCTGGGGGGTGATGTGGTGATCGCCAGCGACCAGGCCACGCCCGAAGCCTTTGTGGATCAAGCCCGCGCTCTCGGCCTCGCGGGCGTGGGCACGCTGTCCTTCCCCACCATGGCGCGCGCGGACGATGCGCGGGGCGGCGCCAGCCGCCTGGTGGCGCTCAAGGGCGTGGCGCCTGGCTACCCCCTGCGCGGGCAGGTGCAAACGGCGGCAGCGCCCGATCAGCCCGGTGCGGCGACGCAGGGCATCCCCGCGCCGGGCCAGGTCTGGGTGGATGCGCCACTGCTGGGGGCGCTGGGCTTGAAGGTGGGCGATGCCCTCTGGCTGGGCGATGCCGAACTGGCCATCGCCCGCGTCATCACGCTGGAGCCCGACCGCGGCAGCGGCTTCATGGGCTTTGCGCCGCGCGTGCTGATGAATGTGGCCGATCTGCCCGCCACGGCGCTGGTGCAGCCCGCCAGCCGCATCACCTGGCGCTTCGCGGTGGCGGGCCAGGGCGACGCCGTGGCGCGCTACACCGCCTGGGCGCAGCAGCAGGCCCAGGCGCCGGGCGTGCGCGGCGTGCGGGTGGAATCGCTGGAAAGCGGCCGGCCCGAAATGCGCCAGACGCTGGACCGCGCCCAGCAGTTTCTGAACCTCGTCGCCCTGCTGGCGGCGCTGCTGGCCGCCGTGGCGGTGGCGCTGGTGGCGCGCGCGTTTGCCGCGCGGCATCTGGATGGCGCGGCGCTGTTGCGCGTGCTGGGCCAGGCGCAGCGCGGCATTGCCGCGGCCTACCTGGTGGAATTCGCGCTGGTGGGCCTGTTCGCCAGTCTGCTGGGCGTGCTGCTGGGCTGGGTCGTGCACTGGGTCTTCGTCTGGCTGCTGGCGGGGCTGGTGCCCGCGGGCCTGCCTGCCGCCAGCGCCTGGCCCGCGCTGCTGGGGCTGGGCGTGGGCCTTACCCTGCTGGCGGCGTTTGGCCTGCCGCCGGTGCTGCAGCTGGCGCGCGTGCCGCCGCTGCGCGTCATCCGGCGCGATCTGGGCGGCATCAAGCCCGCGTCCGCGGCGGTGCTGTTGCTGGGCATGGCGGGCTTTGCCGCGCTGCTGCTCATCGTCAGCCGTGATTGGCGCCTGGGCCTGATCGCCGTCGGCGGCTTTGCCGTGGCGGTGCTGCTGTTTGCGCTGCTGGCATGGCTGGCGGTGTGGGTATTGCGCAAAAGCGTGCGGGAATCGCGCGCCCCGGGCTGGCTGGTGCTGGCCACGCGCCAGATCGCCGCGCGCCCGGCCTACGCGGTGGTGCAGGTCAGCAGCCTGGCGGTGGGTCTGCTGGCGCTGGTGCTGCTGGTGCTGCTGCGCACCGATCTGATCGCCAGCTGGCGCCAGGCCACGCCCGCCAATGCGCCCGACCGCTTCGTCATCAACATCCAGCCGGACCAGGCCGAGGACTTTCGCGCGCTGCTGGCCAGCGTGGGCGTAGAGCACTACGACTGGTACCCGATGTTCCGCGGCCGGCTGGTGGCGGTGAACGGCAAGCCGGTGAGCGCCGCCGATTACCCGGATGACCGCGCGCAGGGTCTGGTGGAGCGCGAATTCAACCTCTCGCACAGCCTGGATGCGCCCGCGCACAACAGCATCACCGCCGGGCGCTGGACACCGGGCGAGGCGGATGCGGTGAGCGTGGAAGAAGGTCTGGCCAAGACCCTGGGCCTGAAGATGGGTGACACACTCACCTTCGACATCGCCGGCATGCAGAGCCAGGCGCGCATCACCAGCCTGCGCAAGGTGGACTGGAGCTCGATGCGCGCCAACTTCTTCGTGCTCTACCCGCTGGCCGAGATGCCCGAGGTGCCCATCACCTACCTGGCCGCCTACCGCGCGCCGGACCAGCCGGGTTTTGACAACGCACTGGTGCGGCAATTTCCCAACGTCACCAATGTGGACTTGAGCGCCACGCTGGCGCAGGTGCAGGGCGTGCTGGCGCAGGTGATAGGCGCGGTGCAGTTCCTCTTTGCCTTCACGCTGGCGGCGGGCCTGATCGTGCTGTTTGCGGCGGTGACGGCCACGCGCGAGGAGCGCGCGCGCGAATTCGCCGTGATGCGCGCGCTGGGCGCCTCGGGGCGGCTGCTGCGCCAGGTGCAGCGGGCCGAGCTGGCGGGCGTGGGCCTGCTGGCGGGCCTGCTCGCCAGCAGCGTGGCGCTGGTGGTGGGCGCGCTGCTGGCGCTCTACGTGTTTGATTTCACCTGGACGGCCCCCCTGTGGATCCCGCTGGCGGGCAGCATCGCCGGTGCGCTGCTGGCGCTGGCGGCCGGCTGGTGGGGCCTGCGCGAGGTGCTGCGCCGCCCGGTGGTGCAGACCCTGCGGGAGGCGGCGCAGTGAGATTTTTGGAATATTTGCTATCTACAAGAGAGCTGGTGGCGCTTGATGGGTAAGCGTTAGAGCCATTTTTCGATGACAAAATGATCGTCTGGCTGGCACCAGATAGGACGCAATGACGGGGGTTGTATGAACGAGAGCGGCAGTGCGCCCGACTGGGCCGATGCCCCCGCAGGCTGGAACTGGCTTGCGCAGGATGCCGATGGGCGCTGGTTCTGGTACCGCACCGAGCCGCAGCTGAACTGGTCGGGCGGCGTGTGGCGGTCGAACTCGCGCAACCAGCAACCGGCGGGCGAGGGCGTGGCCAATCCGGATTGGGACACCACCATGCAGCGCCGCCCAGGTACGGAGGAGTGAAACCATGGCGCAGACGCAATCCTGGTTTTTCTGGGCGCTGCTGTCGGCGGGCTTTGCGGCGCTGACGGCGATCTTCGCCAAGGTGGGGGTGACGGGCATCAACTCGGATCTGGCCACCTGGGTGCGCACCGTGGTGGTGCTGGTGGTGCTCACCGGCTTCGTGCTGGCGACGGGGCAGTGGAGCAACCCGCTGGCCTTGCCGGGCAGGAGCATGGTGTTCCTGGTGCTTTCGGCACTGGCCACGGGGGCCTCGTGGGTCTGCTACTTCCGTGCGCTGCAGATCGGCGACGCCTCGCAGGTGGCGCCGGTGGACAAGTTCAGCGTGGTGCTGGTGACGCTGTTTGCCGTGGCCTTCCTGGGCGAGCGCCCCGGCCTGCGCGATTGGCTGGGGATTGGGCTGGTGGCGGGCGGCGTACTGGTGTTGTCGCTGAAAAGATAGCTTCCAGCGCAGGGTGGGTGCGTGTTGTAGCCACTTTTCATTCAAAGTTACTTTTGAACGGCACGATGCCCCCGGCATGTCGTAGCATGGCTCTGCCCGCCGCCTTGCGGCCTGGGGCACTTCAACCACCCTTCAAAGGAGACACACCATGGCCAAACTCGTGGTTCTGTATGGCAAGCCCAAGGACCCGGCAGCGTTCCGGGACTACTACATGCACAAGCACGTCCCCATCGTCAAGCAGATTGCGGGCATTCAGGCGTTCACCATCAGCGAGGGGCCGGTCAACACGCCCCAGGGGCCGGCGAGCTACCACATGGTGGCGACGCTCACCGCCGAATCGCTGCCGGCGCTGATGCAGGGCCTGGGCTCGCCCGAAGGCCAGCGCGCCGCGCAGGACGTGCCCAACTTCGCCGATGGCGGGGCCGAGCTGCTCATTTTTGACGAGCAGCGCATTATTTGAATCACCGCGCAGGCGTCTTCAAGCGCCAGGCGCTGCGGCGTCTTGCCGTGATCGGCGCAGCCCAGGTTGCATACGAAGTTGGTCTTCACCTGCGTGCCGGTCCGGGACGCCGCGTCGATTTTCCCTTGACCAGGCCGCCCATCGGACCGCAGTCAAGGCCCAGCGCACGCGCCGCCGTCCCGCAGTTCCCGGTAGGCACCGTGCCAGTACAGCAGCGGCGCCCGCTGGCCGGGGCTGGGCGCGATCGCGCATACGCGCGCCAGCACCAGTACCTGACCATGGCGCGGGATCATTTCCTCGACTGCGCAGCCCAGGCCGACCACTGCGCTGGCCAGTACCTGCGCGCCGGGATCCAGCTCCAGCCAGTCGGAACCCGCAAAACGCGCTGACCCCGCCACACCGGTGAAGCCGGAAAAGCGCTGGGCCACGGCTTCGTCCTCCGGTGCCAGCAGGCTGATGCCCAGCGGGCTGCCCACGCGCAGCGCCTGCGCGGTGGAACTCTGCTGCGCCAGGCTCAACGCGAGCACCGGCGGCGCGGCGCTGAAGGAGCTGACCGAGCTGGCGACGCAGCCCGTGGGGCCTTTTTCGCCATCGGCGGTGAGCACGCAGACCGAACCGGCGAAGTGGCGCATCGCGAGGCGAAAGCCTGCGGCATCGGCCAGCATGGGCAGGCCCAGCGCGGCCAGGGTGTCCGGGGAGACGCGTTGCAACATGGCGCCCTCTCAGCGGATACCGCGCGCCGACAGAATGGGCAGCACGGTGTCGCGGAAGTACGGGAATTCCTTGACGTAATCCAGGAACGAGAGCGTGGTGCCGCGAAAGCCCACGTGGTGCAGCTGGGTGATGCCGTCGGCCACCTGTTCGGGCGTGCCCACCAGCGGAAAGCCGCCGTGGCCCGTGGCCATGCGCTCGCGGATCAGCGCCAGCAGATCGTGCGGGAAGCTCTGCGCATGGGCGAACTGCAGCTTCACCAGGTTGTCCACCGCGCCCCAGTCGGCGTTGTCCAGCTGGCGCTGGAGCTCGGCCTTGGCCTCGGCCTCGGTCGGGCGGCAGACGACATGCGAGAAGGTCAGCACACCGACCTTGCGCCCCTTCGAGGCGGCCTGCTCCTTGAGCTACGCAATTTCGTCCCTGGAGCGCGCCAGGTCGATCGCCGGCGTGAACAGGAAATCGACATTGCTGGTGGCGAAGTCGCGCCCCTGGCCCGAGCCCGCCGCGTTGACGATGGGCGGCGCGCTCACTGGGTGCGGCCAGCCGTAGCTGCGCGTGGTGTTCCAGTACTTTCCCTTCCAGTCAAAGGGCTGCTCGGACGTCCAGAGCTTGCGCACGAAGTCGAACCACTCCTGCGCGTAGCCGTAGCGGGTTTCGTGGTCGTCGGGCAGGGTCAGGCCCAGCGCGTCGTATTCCGGCTTGTTCCAGCCGGCGACGATGTTCAGGCCGATGCGCCCGCCGCTCGCCTCGGAGAGCGTGGCGATCTGCTTGGCCAGCACCACCGGGTGGTTGGCCACGGTGTGCATGGTGGCAAAGGCGGTGATGCGCCTGGTGTGCGCGAGGATGGTGGCGGCCCAGGTCATGGTCTCCAGCACCGTGCCGTGAAAGTCCGTCTCGCCGCCGTAGCCGATCCAGCGCGCGATCGGCAGCATGAAGTCGATGCCGGCGTCGTCCAGCAATTTCGCCAGTTGGATGTTGTTCTCCATCGTCGCCTGCCAGCGATCGGGCAGCCTGGAGACCGTCATGCCGCCGGAGCAGTTGGACGAGAAGGTGGCCAGCAGGAATTTGTCGTGCTGGAAGAAGGGGTGCTGCTGTACAGGCTGCGACATACGCGGGCTCCTGGGGTCATTGCGGGTTGCCACCCGCGGGTTGGGGGAATCTGTTGCTATGCTTTGCGCGAGGGGCTGGCCGTGCAGCCCGATGCAGGGGATAGACCATGACCACAGCGCAAACCGATGCCAGCGACCGCGGCGATGACCATTTCTGGCATCTGGCGCGCGGCGGCACCGGGGTGGCGGTGACGGATGTGGAATTTGCGCTGATGCGCACGGCCGAATCGTTTGCCCGCTGGCAGAGCGAATGCCTGGCGGCGGTCACCGGCGCGCAGCTGTCGGGCAGCGAGAACACCTTGCTGCACGTGATCTGCATGCATGAGCAGCCCAAGACGGTGCGCGAGCTGATGCAGATGACCAACCGCGGCGATCTGCCCAACATCCAGTACGCATTGCGCAAGCTGATGCAGCTGGGCTTCGTCACCAAGAGCGGCAGCGCGCGCAAAGGGGTGTTCTACGCCGGTACGGCCGAGGGCATGCGGGTCTGCGACGATTACGCCCGGCTGCGCGAAAAGCTGCTGCTCAAGGGGACGGAAGGCGTGCCTGGCTTTCTGGCCGGGGCCGGCGGATTGCGTGACCAGCTGGAAGCATTGGAACGCGTCTACGAATCCATCACGCGGGAGGTGACGACCTTCCACCGCCGGTCTCTGGGGGCGTCCGCGAAGGGCGGTGCAGGCGAACATGATTGAATTTCAAATAAAAAATCAATTTGAAATTCAATTGTTATTTCGATAAAAAAATTCCGCCATCAGGATAAACCCTGATAGGCCTCAATAATTGAACCTTGAAGTTGTTCAGCGGGCCAGCCAGCGCCACAGTGCGACGCCCGCTATCAACGCCGCCAGCGCCCACAGCAGCACGATGAACGCCGCGGCCATCAGGCTGCGCGGCTTGCGCCACAGCGCCTCGGCCTTGCGGCGCGAGGCCTGCAGCACCTCGGGCGGCAGCCAGCGCATGATCAGCCAGAGGCCCAGCGGGACCAGGATCAGGTCGTCGAGCCAGCCCAGGACGGGGATGAAGTCCGGAATCAGATCGATCGGGCTGAGCGCATAGGCCGCGACCAGCAGCGCCAGCCAGCGCAGGGCGCGCGGCGTGCGCGGGTCGCGCGCGGCGAAGTAGACGGCCACCACTTCAAGCCGCAGACGCCGCGCCCACAGCTTGAGTGCCGCCAGACGGCCGAGCCAGCCCATCACCGCCCGCCCGGCTGCAGCAGCACCACCAATGCGCCGGCGCCGCCTTCGGCTGCGCGCGCCTGCACGAAGGCCAGCACCTCGCGTTTCTGCACCAGCCAGGCCTGCACCCGCCCCTTGAGCACCGGTGTTTTGCCGGGCGAGCCCAGACCCTTGCCATGGATGACGCGAACGCAGCGCAGCCCGGTGCGGTGCGCCAGGCGGATGAACTGCGCCAGCGCCTCGCGCGCCTCGTCGCGGCGCAGGCCGTGCAGGTCGAGCTGGCGCTGGATGCTCCAGTGGCCCGCGCGCAGCCTGCGCGTCACGTCCAGGCCGATGCCGGGGCGGCGAAAGCTCAGCTGGTCATCCACATCCAGCAGCGTGCTCACGTCGAATTCGTCGCTGAGCGACTCGGCCAGCACCTGCCGCTCGTCGCGCAGGCGCTGCACCGGGTGGGGCGCGGGCTGCGGCGGCGCGCTCCAGTGGCGCTCCACCTGCCTGAGCGGCAGCACGGCCCCTACGGTGCTCTCGAACAGATGCTGCTCGGCCCAGGCCCGCTCGCGCGCCTCGCGCTCGGCCGTGAGGCGCGCCAGCTCCTGCTCGTGCAGGGCGCGCAAGCGGCGGCGCAGCAGCGCCAGTTCGGCGAATGACCGTGCGGCCGGTTCCCTCATGGCGCGCTCGCGGGGCAGCGGCCCGCGCCTCCGGGGGGCTCCAGATAGCGTGCGGCGATGAACTGCGTGGCTTCGGCCGGGTTGAAGTTGTTGTCGGCCACGAACAGCAGCACGCAGCCGCCATCGGGCAGGCGCGGGCCCCAGGTCATGCCTTCGATGTTGTCGAGGGGAATGCCGAGCGCCGCCAGGTCGCCGATCAACTGCTTGGACGCGGTCCGGTGGTTGGCGGGTGTCAAGGCATCCAGCGTCTGCGTGTCGCTGCCCGCGCGCGTATCGATGCGGTACAGCCGTGCGCCAAAACCCCGACCTGCGCTGTAGGAGCGCTCCAGCACCAGCAGATGGTGCGCGTCCTCCATCAGGATTTCGCTCACGCCGTTGATCTGCGGGCCGGGCAGCATGCGGCGGTAAGGCACCGGTTCCGGCTGGTAGGCGATCTGGCGCAGCACCGTGCCGCTCGCGAGATCGATGTGCGTGATGCGTACCGGCGCGCCGCCGTCGTCGGGCGTGGCCTGTTCGCCGTCCTGCTTGAGCGGCAGCTCCATCGAAAGCCATGCGCTGTCCCCGTCCGGCGCCAGTGCAAGGCCTTCCAGCGTGCCGTTGCCGCGCGGCCCGCGATCGCCTTTTCGCGGTTCCATGCTGGACGGCAGCGCAATGCTGCGAATGAAGGCGCCCTCCAGCGCGTTCTCGCGCAGCTGCGGGCCAAAGCCGCGCGCGAAATCGCCTTCGCTGGTCCACAGGAATTGCGTGCCGCCGGGCAGCCAGCGCACGGCCTCGGCGTCTGGGCGGTCCATGCCGGCGCCAGGGCGCCACCAGGGCGCGAAGGGTTTCCCGCTGGCGTGGCGTGGGTGGTGGACGCCGGTGAATTGCGGTGCCTGCAGGTGGCTTGCGTCGTAGCGGATGCGCGCGGTGTAGACCCGCGCCGGGCCGTCGTTGCCGCGGTCGTCGCTGATCAAGAGGTATTCATCGCGCTCGGCGCTGTAGGCTATGCCGGAGAGGCCGCCGACGGTGGTGCCGCCGAATTCGGTGGCGGTGGGCAAATCCACGCTGCCTATCAGGCGCAGCCACGGCGCCTGCGCAGGTTGCGGCGCGGGCGGCGTGAGCGGCAGCGTGCAGCCGCTCAGCAGCAGGATCAGGGCGGCCCAGGCGCGCATGGGTCAAATCAGTCCGCGCTCGGCCATCGAGAGCGATGCGCCCGGCGCCACGATGATGTGGTCCAGCACGCGCACGTCGATCAGCGCCAGCGCGCTTTTGAGCGTCTGCGTCAGCATCTCGTCGGCGCGGCTGGGCTCCACGCTGCCGCTGGGGTGGTTGTGCGCCAGCACCACCGCCACCGCCTGGTGGTGCAGCGCGCGCAGCACCACTTCGCGCGGGTAGACGGCGGTCTGCGTGAGCGTGCCCCTGAAGAGTTCTTCCAGCGCGATCAGGCGGTGCTGGCTGTCGAGCAGCAGCAGCGCGAAGACCTCGTGCGGCTGCGCGCCCAGGTGCAGTTGCAGGTACTCGCGCAGCGCCTGCGGCGTGTCGAAGACGGCGCGCTGGCGCAGTTGCTGCGCCAGCGCCCGGCGCGCGAGTTCGAGCACCGCCAGCAGTTCGGCGCGCTTGGCCGGGCCCAGGCCCTTGATGCGCTTCAAGTCGTCGCGTTGGGCGTTCAGCAGCCCGGCGATGCCGCCAAAGCCGCCTGTGGGTGCGCCCTTGTCGTCCCGCACGGGGGCGGCCAGCAGCTCGTGCGCCAGTTGCAGCACGCCCTTGCCCTGGATGCCGGTGCGCAGCAGCAGCGCCAGCAGCTCGGCGTCCGAGAGCGCGGCGGGGCCGCGCGCCAGCAGCTTTTCGCGCGGCTGGCTCTCGGGCGGCAGGTCTTTGAGCGGCATGTCGGTAGGGGTTTGCCCCAGCTTTCTAGAATAGGGCAGTTTATCCAGAGCGCCTTCCATGACCGAACCCGCCGCCACCGCCGCCACCGCCCAGGTGGCGCAGGGCTCTTTTCTGACCCTGCACTACCGCCTGGCGGGCCCGGCAGGGGATGTGATCAACACCTTCGAGAGCAAGCCGGCTACCCTCTCGGTGGGCTCCGGGCAGCTTTCGCCCGCGCTGGAGGCGCGCCTGATCGGCTTGCCCGAGGGCGCGCGCAGCACCTTTGAGCTGCCCGCGGGCGAGGCCTTTGGCGAGCGCAATCCGCAGATGCAGCAATGGGTGGCGAAAAAGCTCCTCGATCAGATGGGCGATCCGCAGGATGAATACCACGTCGGCGAGGTGGTGGAATTCGCCACGCCCGACGGCCTGGGCACCTACGCCGGCGCCGTCATGCAGGTGCGGGGCGATGGCGCGCTGTGCATGGATTTCAACCACCCGCTTGCGGGCCAACCCGTCACCTTCGAGGTGCAGATCATCGGGGTGCTATGACAGTGAATTTACCCAAGGAAGTCGTCCTGGCGCAGCCGCGCGGGTTCTGCGCGGGCGTGGACCGGGCGATAGAGATCGTCGAGCGCGCGCTGGTCAAGTTCGGCGCGCCGATCTACGTGCGCCACGAGATCGTGCACAACACCTATGTGGTGAACGACCTGAAGGCCAAGGGTGCGATCTTCGTCGAAGAGTTGGAAGGCATTCCCAAGGGCTCGGTGGTGATCTTCTCGGCCCATGGCGTAAGCCGTGCGCTGCAGCAAGAGGCCGTCGCGCGGGGCCTCAGGGTGTACGACGCCACCTGCCCGCTGGTCACCAAGGTGCATGTGGAGGTGGCCAAGCTGGCCCGGGAAGGCTACGAATTCATCATGATCGGCCACGCCGGCCATCCCGAGGTGGAAGGCACGATGGGGCAGCTGCATGACGGCATCTATCTGGTGCAGGAGCTGGCCGACGTGGACAAGATCACGCCGCGCCAGACCGAGAAGCTGGCGCTGGTGACGCAGACCACGCTCTCCGTCGATGATGCGCGCGAGATCACCACCGCCATCCGCGCGCGCTTTCCGGCGGTGCGCGAGCCCAAGCAGCAGGATATCTGCTATGCCACGCAGAACCGCCAGGATGCGGTGAAGATGCTCACGCGGCGGGTAGAGATGGTTATCGTCGTCGGCAGCCAGACCAGTTCCAACAGCAACCGCCTGCTGGAGCTGGCCCAGCGCATGGGCACGCCCGCGCACATGGTGGATGGCGCGCACGAGCTGCAGCCCCAATGGTTTGAAGGCGTGAACACCGTGGGCCTGACGGCGGGCGCGTCCGCGCCGGAAGTGCTGGTGCAGGAGGTGATCGCGCGCATCCACGAGATCAGCGGCGTGGCCGTGCGCACCATGGACGGCGTGACGGAGGACATGCGCTTTCCGCTGCCCAAGGGACTCAAGCTGGACGGCGACGAGCCGCCCGAGCGCTCGGCCCTGCACGTGCGCGGGCAGGCGAGCACTACTCTATAAAAAGATAGCTGCAGACGCTTGTGTATAGTGCGCAAACGACACTTTTTTGATGGAAAAATGGTGTCGCTCCAACTGAAAGCACAATCAGGGCTGTCCTTCGCGCCCTGGTCCCATGGTTGAAATTGCGATTCTTTTTGCACTGATCCTGCTCAACGGGGTCTTCGCCATGTCCGAGCTGGCGCTGGTTTCCGCGCGCAAGGCGCGGTTGCAGAAGCTGATCGATGAAGGCGACGCCGGCGCGATGGCGGCCGCCAAGCTGGGCGAAAACCCCACGCGCTTTCTCTCCACCATCCAGATCGGCATCACCTCGATTGGCGTGCTCAACGGCATCGTCGGCGAGACGGCGCTGGCGCAGCCGCTGTCGGCGCTGCTGGTGGAAGCCGGCATGCAGACCAAGACGGCCGACTATGTGGCGCTGGGTGTGGCGGTGGTGGTCATCACCTACTTTTCCATCGTCATCGGCGAGCTGGTGCCCAAGCGCCTGGGCCAGAGCTTCCCCGAGACGATCGCGCGCGCCGTTGCCCGCCCCATCAACGGCTTGGCGCGTGCGACGCGGCCCTTCGTGCGGCTGCTCACGGTGTCCACCGAAGCGCTGCTGCGCCTGCTGGGCGTGCACGCCAAGCGCGAGGTGGTGACCGAGGACGAGATCCACGCGATGCTGGCCGAGGGCACCAGCGCCGGCGTGATCGAGCGCCATGAGCACCAGATGGTGCGCAACGTCTTTCGGCTCGATGAGCGCCAGATCGGCTCGCTGATGGTGCCACGTTCGGATGTGGTGTTTCTGGACGTGCAGGCGCCGTTCGAGCACAACCTGGCGTGCATAGAGCGATCCAGCCACGCGCATTTCCCGGTGGTGCGCGGCGGCATGGAAAACATCCTGGGCGTGGTGCGGGCGCGCCAATGGCTTGCGCGCGTGCTGCGTGACGCGGATGCCAAGGCGCTCGACGGCGATCTGCTGCAGCCGCCGCTGTACGTGCCGGAAACCATCAACGGCATGGAGCTGCTGCACGACTTTCGCCGTTCGGATATCCACATGGCCTTCGTGGTGGATGAATACGGCGAGGTGCAGGGCATCGTCACGCTGCAGGACCTGATCGAGGCGATTACCGGAGAGTTCCAGACCGCGGATGTGGAGGATGCCTGGGCCGTGCAGCGGGACGATGGCTCGTGGCTGCTCGATGGGCACATCCCCGTGCCCGAGCTCAAGGACTGCCTGGGCCTGGCCAGCGTGCCCGAGGAAGACAAGGGCCGCTACCAGACGCTCAGCGGCATGCTGATGCTGCTGACCGGCAAACTGCCGAGCGAGACCGACGTGGTGCAGTGGGAAGGCTGGCGCCTGGAGATCGTCGATATGGACGGCAAGACGATAGACAAGGTACTGGCCACGCGGATGGAGCCTGAAGGCGTGAGGCGTGAGGCGTGAGGTGTGAGGCTGCTGGCCGCTCGCAAAACGCTCAACGCCCAACTTCTACCGGTAGCGCTGCTCCAGCGTATCCCACGCGGGCTTGCCCACCAGCCGCTGGCGCTCGGCGAACGGCGTGACCAGGCCGCCCGATTCCCGCACTTCCCGCTCGTCGCGCAGCACCGTCAGCGCCTTCTGCATGCCCATCACCGCGCCTTGTAGCGCGGCGTTGGCGTACAGCACCAGGCCGAAGCCCAGCCCCGCCAGTTGGTCGGCGTTGAAGATCGGCGTTTTGCCGCCGATCACCATGTTCATGAGCTGGGGCTTTTGCAGCCGCTGCGGCAGCGCGCGCACTTCCTCGGCCTTGGTTACGGCTTCGACGAACAGGATGTCCGCGCCCGCCTCGGCAAACTTCTGTGCGCGCTCCACCGCCGCCTCGAAGCCGTGCGTGGCGGCGGCGTCGGTGCGCGCCATGATGAGGAAATCGGGGTCGCGCCGCGCATCGACGGCGGCCTTGATCTTGCTCACGGCCTCTTCGGTGCTGATGACTTCCTTGCCGCTGAAGTGCCCGCAGCGCTTGGGCGCCACCTGGTCTTCGAGCTGGATGCAGTCGGCGCCTGCGCGCTCCAGTGTGCGCACGGTGTGATAAACGTTGAGCGCGTTGCCGAAGCCCGTGTCGGCATCGACCAGCAGCGGCAGGCTCACCGCGTCGCGGATGCGCGCCGCGTGGTCGGCGATCTCGGCCAGGCCCATGAAGCCCTGGTCGGGCATGCCGAACCACATGTTGGTCACGCCCGCGCCGGTGACGTAGATGGCCTCGAAGCCCAGGTCTTCGATGACCTTGGCCGAGAGCGCGTTGAACGCGCCGGGCACGATGGCGCCGCGCCGGGCCTCGACCAGAGCCTTGAGTTGCTGTTTGGTGTTCATGGTGTCAGATGACGTACAGATCGACGTACTCGTGCACCGGCATTGCTGCCAGGGTCTTGGTGTCGAGCGAGACGGCGAGGATCGCGTCCTGCTGCTTCTTCGGGAAGCGCCGCGCCAGGTTGGTGCGGAACTTGGCCTCCAGCAGCGGGATGCCCTCGGCGCGGCGGCGCTTGTGGCCGATGGGGTATTCCACCGCCACCTCGGGGAGCGTGCTGCCGTCCTTGAACGTCACGGTCAGCGCGTTGGCGATGCTGCGCTTGTCGGGGTCGTGGTAGTCGCGGGTGTACCGCGGGTCTTCCACGCAGGTGATGCGCGCGCGCAAGGCGTCGATGCGCGGGTCCGCCGCCACGCTGTCTTCGTAGTCGGCGGCCGTCAGGTTGCCCTTGATCAGCGGCACGGCCACCATGTACTGGATGCAGTGGTCGCGGTCGGCCGGGTTGTTGAGCGGCCCCTGCTTGTCGATGATGCGGATGCAGGCTTCGTGCGTGCGGATGGTGATTTTTTCGATGTCCTCCACGCTCTTGCCTGCGTCCTTCAGTTGCTTGTGCAGCGTGACGGCGGCCTCGACGGCGGTCTGGCTGTGGAATTCGGCCGGGAAGCTGATCTTGAACAGCACGTTCTCGCTCACGTAGCTGCCATAGGTGCGCTGAAACTTGAACGGCTGGCCCTTGAACAGCACGTCGTAAAAGCCCCAGGTCTTGGCGGTGAGCGCGCTCGGGTAGCCCATCTCGCCGGTCTGCGCGATCAGCGCCAGGCGCACGGCGCGGCTGGTGGCGTCGCCCGCCGCCCAGCTCTTGCGGCTGCCGGCGTTGGGCGCGTGGCGGTAGGTGCGCAGGCTCTGGCCGTCCACCCAGGCCAGCGACACGGCGGCCAGCGTTTCGTCGCGCGTGAGGCCCAGCATCTGGCTGACCACGGCGGTGGACGCCACCTTGACCAGCAGCACGTGGTCCAGCCCCACCTTGTTGAAGGAATTTTCCAGCGCGATCACGCCCTGGATCTCGTGCGCCTTCACGATGCCGCGCAGCACTTCGATCATGGTCAGCGGCTTCTTGCCCGCGGCCACGGCGGTGCGGCTCAGCCAGTCGGCCACGGCCAGGATGCCGCCCAGGTTGTCGCTGGGGTGGCCCCACTCGGCGGCCAGCCAGGTGTCGTTGAAGTCCAGCCAGCGGATGAGCGCGCCGATGTTGAACGCCGCCTGCACCGGGTCGAGCTGGAACTGCGTGCCCGGCACCTTGGCGCCGTGCGGCACCACCGTGCCCTTGACCACCGGGCCGAGCAGCTTGCAGGCGGCCGGGTATTCCAGCGCCTCCAGCCCGCAGCCGAGCGTATCGATGAGGATGTTGCGCGCGGTCTCGATGGCGAGCTCGGATTTGATTTCGTAGTTCAGCGCGTAGTCGGCGATGTCCTGGATGACGGGGTCGTAGTCGGGGCGGACGTTGGAGATGGGTGAAGACATGGAAATGCTCTGGTTGAAATGAAAAATTCGGCGGTTTTTACTCCCTCCCCCTCTGGGGGAGGGCAGGGGTGGGGGCCTGCGGCGCAAGTGGGGTAGCGAGCGCTGCAAGCCCCCATCCCAGCCTTCCCCCAAAGGGGGAAGGAGCAGCTTCAGGCGCGCTGGTCGATGGGTACGAAGCGTTGATCCTCCGGCCCGGTGTAGTGTGCGCTGGGGCGGATGATCTTGTTGTCGATGCGCTGCTCGATCACGTGCGCAGCCCAGCCGCTGGTGCGCGCGATCACGAATAGCGGCGTGAACATGGCCGTGGGCACGCCCATCATGTGGTAGCTGACGGCGCTGAACCAGTCGAGGTTGGGGAACATCTTCTTGACTTCCCACATCACGGATTCGAGCCGCTCGGCGATGTCGAACATCTTGGTCGATCCGGCCTCTTCGGAAAGCTGTTTCGCCACGCCCTTGATGATGACGTTGCGCGGGTCGCTCACGGTGTAGACCGGGTGGCCGAAGCCGATCACCACTTGCCTGGCTTCCACGCGGCGGCGGATGTCGGCCTCGGCCTCGTCGGGCGAGTCGTAGCGCTTCTGGATCTCGAACGCCGCCTCGTTCGCCCCGCCGTGCTTGGGCCCGCGCAGCGCGCCGATGGCGCCAGCGATGCTCGAATACATGTCGCTGCCCGTACCGGCGATCACGCGCGCGGTGAAGGTGCTGGCATTGAATTCGTGCTCGGCGTACAGGTTGAGCGAGGTGTGCATGGCGCGCACCCAGGCGTCGCTGGGCTTGACGCCGTGCAGCAGGTGCAGGAAGTGGCCGCCGATGGAGTCGTCATCCGTCTCCACCTCCACGCGGCGGCCCGAGTTGCTGAAGTGGTACCAGTACAGCAGCATGCTACCCAGGCTGGCCATCAGCCGGTCCGCGATATCGCGCGCGCCGGGCAGGTTGTGGTCGTCCTTCTCGGGCAGCGCGCAGCCCAGGGCCGAGACACCGGTGCGCATCACGTCCATCGGGTGGCTGGCGGCGGGCAGCTGCTCCAGCGCCGCCTTCACGCTGCCGGGCAGGCCGCGCAGGGCCTTGAGCTTGGCCTTGTAGGCCTTCAGCTCGGCGCGCGTGGGCAGCTTGCCGTGCACCAGCAGGTGGGCGATCTCCTCGAACTCGCAGACTTCGGCGATGTCCAGGATGTCGTAGCCGCGGTAGTGCAGGTCGTTGCCGGTGCGGCCCACGGTGCATAGGGCGGTGTTGCCGGCGGTGATGCCGGAGAGGGCGACGGATTTCTTCGCCTTGGGAGGGGTTGCGGTAGCAGTGGTCATGCGGCTTCCTGGTTCAGGTACGAACGGTCGATGGCGTTAGCCCAGCGAAACGGTGAAATCGGCTGTGCGCTGGGACTGCAACGGGTGCAGGGCAAGGCGCGCACCGCAGCCAAGGCTGGCTGCCTTAGCAAGGTGGGCAACGCTGTCATGCGCCCGTTGCAGCCCCAGCCCTTCGGGTGAACGCCTGGCAAGGCCACACTCGTCGTTGCCGTGCTCGCCGGGTGTCCAACCCGACTGCGCACGTCGCCTCGATTGGGGCCTTGCCAGACGTTCACGCACAGCCGATTTCACCGTTTCGCTGGGCTAGGTCGGCCCTTGCCGTCCACCGCCACCATTTCAAAAACACCCTTGAGCACTTCCTCGGGTGGCGTGCCGGGCGATTCGGACAGGCCCGTCACGCACACCGTCATCGAGCTGCGCCCGACGCGGCTGACCCAGGCGCGCAGCAGCAACTGCTGCCCCAGCGCCACGGGCGAGAGGAATTGCACGCCGGTCACGGCGGCCATCACCGCTTCGCGCTGCGCCAGGCCGCGTGCCGCGAGAAACGCGGCCTTGGCCATCAGCCGCAGGCCTTCGCCAGCGAACAGCGTGCCACGGTGGTTGGCGTGCGCGGGCAGCACCAGCTCGTGCAGTTCCAGGGTTCCCGAAGGGCTTGTCATGCTTCGCAATTTACGCAAAATAGCGGCTTCTGCCCAGCACTGAAAAGGCGAAATCTTGCGAACTAAAATCCTTGAATTTGCAAATTTTGCGAATTTTCCGCTTGCCACGAGGCCGCGATGAAGAAGACCTTCATGGGCGTGCGTCTGCGCCGCCTGCGCGCTGAGCGCGGCCTGTCGCAGGTCGCCATGGCGCAGGCGCTGGGCCTCTCGCCCAGCTACCTGAACCAGCTCGAACAGAACCAGCGCCCGCTCACCGTGGCGGTGCTGCTGAAGATCCACCGCGCGCTGGGCGTGGATGTGCAGCAGTTCTCCGAGGACGAGGAAGAGCGCCTGGCCGCCGCGATGCGCGAGGCGCTGGCGGACGCGCCCGCGCAAATCTCGCTGCCCGAGCTGCGCGAAGTGGCCTCGCAGATGCCCGAGCTGGGCCGCGCGCTGGTGGGCCTGCACCGGCGCACGCTGGAGGTGCAGGCGCAGCTCGAAGCGATGGCGCTGCGCCTGGGCGACGACCGCGGCGGCCCGCCGCCGGCGCGCGCCATGCCGTTCGAGATGGTGCGCGACTTCTTCTTCGCGCACCAGAATTATTTCGACGAGGTGGACCGGCGCGCCGAGGCGCTGGCCGGCGAGGCCGGCGTGGGCGTTGCTCTGCTGCCCGACTGGCTCGCGCGGCGCCTGACCGAGCGCCACGGTGTGCGCGTCGAGCAGGCGCCACAGGGCGACGGCGGCAAGCGCAACTACGACCCCGCGCGGCGCGTGCTGCGGCTGGCACCCGCGCTGGCCCCGGCGCAGCAGGTGTTCCAGCTCGCCACGCAGCTCGCGCTGGTCGAGCATTCGCCGCTGCTCGATGCGCTCACGGGCGAAGCGCCGCTGCGCGGCGACGACGCCTCGCGGCACCTGGCGCGCATCGGGCTGGCCAACTATTTCGCGGGCGCGCTGCTGCTGCCCTACGCGCCCTTCCTCGCGGCGGCCGAGCGCCTGCGCTACGACATCGACCTGCTGGGCCAGCGGTTCGGTGTCGGCTTCGAGACCGTGTGCCACCGCCTCTCCACGCTGCAGCGCCCGGGCGCGCCGGGCGTGCCCTTCTTCTTCGTGCGCGTGGACCGGGCGGGCAACATCAGCAAGCGTCAGAGCGCCACGCACTTTCACTTCAGCCGCACCGGCGGCACCTGCCCGCTGTGGAACGTGTACGAAGCCTTCGCGCAGCCCGGCCGCATCCTGACGCAACTGGCGCGCATGCCCGATGACCGCGCCTACCTGTGGATCGCGCGCACCGTCGCCAGCCACCGCGGCGGCTGGGGCACGCCGCCGCGCATCTTCTCCATCGGCCTGGGCTGCGACGTGCGGCATGCGCCGCGCCTGGTGTATTCGCAGGGGCTCAATCTGCGCGACCCCGACGCGGCCACGCCCATAGGCATGGGCTGCAAGGTGTGCGAGCGCGCCAACTGCCCGCAGCGCGCCTTTCCCTTCATTGGCCGCCCGCTCGCGGTGGACGAGAACCAGAGCCGCTTCGTGCCCTACGGCAGCGCGGTGCTTGCGGATGGCTCCCTGTAGGAGCTTCAGCCCCGAATGCCCGTTCCCCGAATGCCCGTTGATTGCATGCGCCCATCGTTCGCGGCTGAAGCCGCTCCCACGGAAATCAACTCCACAGATCGAGCGGCGGATCGGCCACCATCGCGCGCAGGATGTCGGTGCGCGAGATAAAGCCGGTGCAGTGCCCGGCCTCGTCGGTCACCGGCAGCCCCGGCAGGCCGGTGTCGAGAAAGGCGCGCGCCACGCGACGCAGGTCGGTGTCGGGCGACACCGTGGGCACGGGGCTGAACATCACCTCCGCCACCGGTCGGCGCGCCAGTGCGATGGCCTGCTGCACCGCGCCGGGCTCGGGCAGCAGATCCAGCGGCGCCATGTCCGCGCGCAGCAGCAGGCCGATCACCTGGCCCTTGTCGTCCACCACCGGCGCCTGCGCCACGTGGTGCTGCGCCATGGTCTGCCAGGCATCGTTCACGCGTGCCTGCGGCGCCACGGTGATGGCGCCCTGCGTCATCACCCCGCGCACCTGCTTGATGGGCTGGCGCGGCAGCGTGGGCCCGGCGGCCGTTTCCTCGTAGGCGGCAATCGGCGCGGGGCGGCTGGCCGGGCCGCTGCTGCCTTCGCGTGGCGCGGCGCCCTCGGGCAGGGCGAAGGGCTCGCCCTCGTCCGGGCGCGTGCGCAGCGCCTGCGGCCGCCCCACGCGGCGCAGGCCGGTCACGCCCGCAATCCTGTCCGCGTCACCCGCTGCGATGCGCCCCGTGGGGCCGAAGACGAAGAACATGGCTGCACCTCCCGCCTCTGGTGATCGGCAGTGTCACCCTAAAATCACGCACTATGCTTGACATTCTTATGCTGCGCAAAGACTTGGCTTCGGTCGTTGCGCGCCTGCAAACCCGAAAAAATCCCCAGCCCTACCTCGACGTGGCGGCCTTCGAGGCGCTGGAGACCGAGCGCAAGGCCATCCAGACCCGCACCGAAGAGCTGCAGTCCACGCGCAATCGCCTGTCCAAACAGATAGGCCAGCTCATGGGCAAGGGCGAAAAAGACGCCGCCGAGGCGGCCAAGGCCGAGGTCTCTGCGCTCAAGGGCGAGCTCGACCACTCCGCTGCCCGGCTGGAGCAAATTCAGGGCGAGCTGCAGGCCATGCTGGCCGCTGTGCCCAACCTGCCGCACGCGAGTGTGCCCGTGGGCGCCGACGAGTCGGCCAACGTCGAGGTGCGCCGCTGGGGCACGCCGCGCGCCATGGATTTCGCCGTCAAGGATCATGTCGATCTGGGCGCCGCACTGGGTCTGGATTTCGACCTCGCCACCAAGCTCACCGGCGCGCGTTTTGCCGTGATGCAGGGCGGCATCGCGCGCCTGCACCGGGCGCTGGCGCAGTTCATGCTGGACCTGCACACCGCCGAGCACGGCTACACCGAGTGCTACGTGCCCTACATCGTCAACGCCGAGACGCTGCGCGGCACCGGCCAGCTGCCGAAATTCGAGGCCGACCTGTTCGCCGCGCAGAAGGGCGGGCAGGACGCCGAGCCCGCCCCCGACCACGCCCAGCTCTATCTGATCCCCACGGCCGAGGTGCCGCTGACCAATTTCATGCGCGATCGTGTGGTGCCCGAGAGCGAATTGCCCATCCGCCTGACCGCGCACACGCCGTGTTTCCGTTCCGAGGCCGGCAGCTACGGGCGCGACACGCGCGGCATGATCCGCCAGCACCAGTTCGACAAGGTCGAGATGGTGCAGATCGTGCACCCCGCAAAGAGCTATGAGGTGCTGGAGCAGATGACGCGGCACGCCGAATCCATCCTGCAAAAGCTCGGCCTGCCCTACCGCGTGGTGGGCCTGTGCACCGGCGACATGGGCTTTGGCGCCGCCAAGACCTACGACCTGGAAGTGTGGCTGCCGGCGCAGAACACCTACCGCGAGATCAGCTCGGTCAGCAACTGCGAAGCCTTCCAGGCGCGGCGCATGCAGGCGCGCTTCAAGAACGCGCAAGGCAAGAACGAACTGGTGCACACGCTCAACGGCTCGGGCGTCGCCGTCGGCCGCGCGCTGGTGGCGGTGATGGAGAACAACCAGCAGGCCGATGGTTCGATCGCGATTCCCGAGGCGCTGCGGCCTTACATGGGCGGGCTGGAACGGCTCGCGCCCTGAGAGCGAAGCTCAGGAATGGGTCTGGCGGCGGCGCAGTGCGGCCACGGTCAGGGCGATGCCCAGCGCCAGCCCCAACAGCGACGGCCACGCCAGGCCGGGCACGGGTTGCGCTGTGGCAGGCGCAGCCGCTGTGACGCGAAAGATGGACAGTTCATCAAAGCTGCCCCCGCGCATGTACAAAGACACTTGGTCGATGGCCGGGGCCAGGTTGGCCTGCGCATCCGGTGCCAGAGGGTTCAGGTAGTCGAAGCTGGACAGAACCGGATTGATCCACATTTTGGTGATGGACGAGGTGTAATCGATCTGCACCAATACGAGGGACATGGCCGCGAGCGACTTGCCGGTGCATCCGACCGGGGACAAGGCAGGGGCGTTCAGAATCGAGTAATAGATGCCCGGGCAGCCGCTGTTCCCGCCGATCGCGCCTGTCTCGATGCCGCCGGAGAGAAAGCGCAGGTTGGGTGTGCCGCCGCCACTTTGCGCGCTGAACTGCGCCAGGAAACGTACAAAGACAACGCCGGAATTGACCGCTGGCAGCGTGCGTGTGGCGTCGCTGATCTGAAAAGGGCCACCACCCCAATTGATCTGCCCTCCCATTGGCGTGACTCCGGGGTAGGTCAGGACGCCAGGCGTGGTGACCTGCATGGAGTTGTGCCCGTTGTTCTGCCATGCCGACGTCCATCCCGTGCCGCCTGCATTCGGGGCCAATGGCCCTGCGGGGTAGTTGAAACTGTCGGAAACGATGTTGGTGATCGTCACCGGCGTGGCGGCCACGACCATCTGGGTGGTCCCGCCGTACAACAGCGCCAGAACCACCATCTTCAAGATAAGGAATTTCATGCAACTTGGCTAAAGCGAGCAGCCTTCGTTGCCCGGGGCCGCCGAGTGTATTCTTCTGTTCGGAAACGTGCAGGTTGCAGGTTGCAGGTTGCAGGTTGCAGGTTGCAGGTTGCAGGTTGCAGGTTGCAGGTTGCAGGTTGCAGGTTGCCGGTTGCCGGTTGCCGGTTGCCGGTTGCCGGTTGCCGGTTGCCGGAAATCGCCGCTACAATCGCCGGTTCGAGTCGCGGAGAGGTGGCAGAGTGGTCGAATGTACCTGACTCGAAATCAGGCGTAGGGGCAACCCTACCGTGGGTTCGAATCCCACCCTCTCCGCCAGCCATACAGCCCGGGGTGATGATGCATTACCCCGGGCTTTTTTGCGGGTAGCGCAGTCAGGCGCCTGAGTTCTCGGGCGTGAGTACCTGGCGGCCGATGGCCTTGCCTTGTTCCAGGGCGAGCAGGGCGGTAAAGGCCTTGCTGAAATGCATGCAGGTGGTCGGCACGGCGGGTAGCTGCTTGTCCTTGACGAGGGCGACCAACTCCTGGAGTTCGCGCAGATTGCCGACATAGGTGCCCTGGTAGGTCATGGCCTTGAGGACCATGAAGGGCGTCGAAATGTCGATGTGGCCGCCGAACAGACCGATCTGGACGAGTTGCCCCCCCTTGACCAGCAGATCCATGCCCATCTGTATCGTCTGGTTGGTTCCGACGCAATCCAGAATGGCCCAGACGCTGCCTCCGGCCGCTTTTTTGATCTCATCGGCGACACCGGGGGTTCGAGGGTTGAAAACCGCATCCGCGCCGACCTTCAGAACCGCTGCGTGCTTGGATTCATCGGACTCGACCACGAGCACGCCGGCGCCGCCCAGTGCCTTGATCAAGGTAATGGCCATGAAGCCTAGCCCGCCGGCGCCAAACAGCACGACTTTTTCGTCCTTGAGCACCTGGTCCTTGATCTTGCGGATGGCGCTGTAGGTCGTGAGGCCGGAGCAGGCATAGGGAGCCGCCTGCACGGGCGACATGTCGCCGATATCCACCAGATAGCGCGCATCGGCAACCAGCACGTAGTCCGCATAGCCGCCGGGCTGGAAAAGCCCCAGGGATCTCCCATTGGTGCACAGGTTTTCATCGCCCCTGCGGCAGACCTTGCAGGTGCCGCAGCCATGCCAGGGGTAGACGACGTAGTTCTTGCCCACCTGCACATTCGTGACCTGATCGCCAATGGCCATCACCTCTCCGGCGATTCATTTCCCAGGTCGTAGGTGCCTTGCCAGATATGCAGGTCCGAATGGCATACGCCGGCTGCCAGCACGCGCATCAGAACCTGATGGCCTTTGGGTTCAGGGGTAGGGTGTTCGGTGCGGACCAGAGGCTGGTTCAGTGCCACGATGTCAAAACTAATCATTGGTTTCTCCTGTTTCTGCCCATTGAATCAGTGGTCGGGCCACGGCGGTTGGTCGGGTCCGACAGCGTTGCGCGATTTACGTTCCGTGGTATTGGACGACGGTCTTGACGATGCAGAATTCTTCCAGTGCAAGAAAGCCTTTCTCGCGCCCATGTCCGCTTTTCTTGTAGCCGCCGAAAGGCAATTCCACTCCACCGCCGGCGCCGTAGCAGTTGAGGTACACCTGACCGCACTGCATCTTCTTGGCCATGCGTGTCTGGCGCCCGCCGTCGCGTGTCCAGATGCCGGCGAGCAACCCGAACTCGGTGGCGTTTGCCAGGCGTACCGCGTCCTCTTCGTCAGTGAACGTCATCGCCGAAAGCACGGGGCCGAAAACCTCGCTGCAGGCAAGCGGGTGGTCGCGCGGCACCGCGCCAAACAGGGTCGGTGCGACGTAGTACCCGCCCTGGGGCACGCCGTCGGCTATCTTCCCTTCCGCCAGCACACGGATGCCGGTTTCCCTGGCGCGCTGGATGAAACCTTCAACGCGTTCCTTCTGCGCGCGGTTGATGAGCGGCCCGCATTCCCTGTCCATGGCCGGTGTGCCGGCGGCCGTTTGCGCAAAGCGCTCAACCACCATGGCGATGAAGCGGTCGTAGATGCTTTGCTGTACCAGCAGCCGGCTGCCGGCCGAGCAGGTCTGGCCACCGTTCTGGGTGATGGCGCGGACGACGAACTGCACGGCGCGGTCGAGGTCCGCATCCTCGAACACGATCTGCGGTGATTTGCCGCCCAGTTCAAGCACGCACTTGATCAGGCTGTCGGCGGCGGCCTTCTGGATGAGGGTGCCGACTTCGGGCGAGCCGGTGAAGGTGATCAGGTTGATGTCCGGGTGCGTGCTCAGCGCCGCGCCGGCCTCTTCGCCCAGGCCGGTCACGATGTTGAGCGCGCCATCGGGCAAGCCCGCCTCCTTGGCGATGGCGGCGAACGCCAGCGGCGAGAGGCAGGCATCCTCCGAGGGCTTGAGCACGGCGGCGTTGCCCATGGCCAGCGCCGGCACCACCGAGCGGCCGAACATCTGCGCCGGGTAGTTCCAGGGCAGGATGTGGGCGGTGACGCCGTAGGGCTCGCGCAGCACGACGACGTGGAAGTCGTTCATGTAGGGGATCTGCTGGCCATGGACCTTGTCGGCGGCACCACCATAGAACTCGCAGTAGCGCGCGGCGACCTGGATGTCGTTGCGCGCCTGCGAGATCGGCTTGCCGGTGTCGCGCGCCTCCAACTGCGCCAGTTCCTCGCTGCGCGCGAGGATCAGCTCGGACATGCGGACGAGAATGCGCCCGCGTTCGGTCGCCGTCATTGCACCCCAGGCGCCGCCGAGCGCGGCGCGCGCTGCCGCGACGGCGTGGTTGACATCCTCTGCGGTGCTGCGCGCCAGGTGATCAAACACTTCCCCTGTGCTCGGATCGTGGACGGGCAGCGTCTTGCCGGAGGTTGCGGGGACCCATTGGCCGTTGATGAAATTTTTCTGCATGCTTTCTGTTCCTTGAGGCAGTAGGTTGGAGGTTTGCTGTCGTGCAGGTCAATGGATGGAGGCGTACATGATTTTTTCCTCCGTCGCTTCGAGGCTGTTGAATTCCTCGACGATGCGCCCCTGGCGCGACACCAGGAGGCGGTCGGACAGCAGCATGACTTCAGGCAGGTAAGAGGAGATCGCGATCACGGCGGGCGCCCTTCCAGTGCGTGTGAAATGAAGATGATCGAGACGCCGTATAAATAACGTAAAAAAAGCACTGAAAAGAATTTCCGTTGCCATCTCAAGGCGGCTTGGTGCTCCGGACATGGGTGCATGTTCGCTCGAATGACGTCCGCTGCATCCTGATAAACGCGCCGCCATCAATTCGCTGGCAACAGCCGTTGCGTGCACGGCCACAGCGCGACCTGCCATAGCCGTTCAATGGCCGTCTGCGTTTGTTCGGCCGGCACCGCGCCGCCATAGGCCGCCAGGCGCAGCGCCTTGTCCGTGATTTCCTGGCGCGAGAGCGTGTTGCCGGGGTCGCCCTTGGGCTCATCGACACGGCCATGCAGGGTGTGGCCGTCGGTGGTTTGGACGGTGACCTTGCCGATCCAGCGCTGCGGGTAGGCGGCGTCGACTTCCGGGTCCAGCACCATGCTGACTTTCTCGCGCAGGGCCACAGTGTCCGGCGCCAGGAACTCGGCGTCGAACTCGGTCAAACCCGCATGGCCGAAGCGCGCGGCCAGGGCCAGCACCGTGCCCATCGAGAACTTGCTCTGGTGCACCGTGCTGGGCGAGACCACCGGGCCCAGCACGTCGATGGCGCCCTGGTGCACATGACAGGTCACCTGGGCGATGTCGGCGGGCGCCAGGCCATGCTCGCGCATCACCTGCTGCAGCGCGTCGGCCGCGGGGTGGGTGTGGCGGCAGGAGGCGTGCCACTTGAACGAGGTCTCGGCCGTGGCCCAGCGTGTGCCCAGGCCATCGGTCAGCCTGGCCGGATTGGCGTCGGTGGACATGCCGGCGGCCAGGCCCTGCGGGCCGGTGAAGATGTCCTGCGCGCCGGTGAATCCGTCCTGCGCCAGGAAGGCCGCCATCAGGCCGGCCGCGGCGGCGTGCGCCGTGTGCAGCTGCTTGCTGTCGGCAGCGGTGCGCAAAAATTCCCACAGGCCGGCCGATTGCGTGCCGGCCGAGCCGAAGGCGTGCTGCATCTGTGCGGGTGTGAGCTTGAGCAGGCGCCCCACGGCGGCGGCCGCGGCCAGCGTGCCGGCGGTGGCCGTGGTGTGGAAGATCTTGTAATGGCTGCGGCCCAGGAACTCGCCCACGCGGATGCCGACCTCGTAGCCGGCCACGCAGGCGGCCATGAGCTCGGCGCCGCTGGCGCCGATCTGCTGCGCCACGGCGAGGGCCGGCGGGAAGACCACGGCGGCAGGGTGGAACACCGAGCCGTTGTGCACGTCGTCCTGCTCGGCCACATGGCTGGCGGCGGCATTGGCCAGCGCCGCCATCATGGGCGAGCTGCTGGCGCCATGGCCGATCACCTCGGCCGGGCCTTGCGCCGGGCCCTGCGACAGTGCAAAGCGCGTGATGCTGGCCACGGGCCGGGCCTGGCAGCCGGCGAGCACCGAGCCGAACCAGTCCACCCACAAGTCCACGGTGCGATCCTGCACGGCGGGGGGGACATCGCTCCACTGGAGCTGGGCGGCAAACTGGGCCAGGGGGTGGATGGTGGCTTGGGGTTCTTGTTTCATATAAGGTTCCAACGCAGGCGTGACAAGCGCCTGCAGCTATTGTTTTAGATGGCCTGGGGTGCCTGCAGAGCGTCGATCTGCTGGGCGCTCCAGCCCAGCTCGGCCAGGATGGCGCTGTTGTGCTGGCCCACGGCGGGCACGGCATCCATACGGTAATCAAAGGCGCTGCTCACGCCGGGCGGCAGCAAGGCCGGCACCTCACCCGCAGGTGTGCCCACGCTGCGCCAGCGCTGGCGCGCCTGCAGCTGCGGGTGCGCCCACAGGTCGGCCATGTCGTTGACGCGCGCGTTGGCGATGCCCGCTGCCTCCAGGCGCTCCACCACCTGCGCGACGCTGAGGCTGGCAAAGGTCTGCAGGATCAGCGCCTGCAACTCTGCGCGATGCTGGTTGCGCTCGGCGTTGGAACAGAAACGCGGATCGACAGCCACCTCGGGCTGTTGCAGCACGCCGTCGCAAAACGCCTTCCACTCGCGCTCGTTCTGCAGGCCCAGCATCACCGTGCCGTCGTCGCCCGCGGCAAACGGCCCGTAGGGGTAGATGCTGGCGTGCGAGGCGCCGGTGCGCGGCGGCGGCGGCGCGCCGTCGAAGGCGTAATAGAGCGGGTAGCCCATCCACTCGCCCATGGCTTCCAGCATGGACACGTCGATGTGGCTGCCCTCGCCGGTCTTGCCGCGCAAGAGCAGGGCCGAGAGGATGTTGGTGTAGGCATACATGCCGGCGGCAATGTCGGCCACCGAGATGCCGGACTTGCTCGGCGTCTCGGGCGTGCCGGTGACGGACAGAAAACCGGCCTCGCTCTGGATCAAGAGGTCGTAGGCCTTCTTGTCGCGGTACGGGCCGTCGGCGCCGTAACCGCTGATGTCGCAGACGATGAGCTTGGGGTTGTGCGCCTTCAAGGCCTCATAGGACAGCCCCATGCGCGCCGCCGCACCGGGCGCCAGGTTCTGCACCAGCACGTCGGCGGTCTGCAAGAGCTGCAGCAAGGCCGCCTTGGCCGCCGGCTGCTTCACGTCCAGCGCCAGGCTTTCCTTGCTGCGGTTGATCCAGGTGAAGTGCGACGACTGGCCGCGCACGCGCTGGTCGTAGCCGCGCGCAAAGTCGCCGCTGCCGGGGCGCTCCACCTTGATCACGCGCGCGCCCAGGTCGGCCAGCTGGCGCGTGGCAAAGGGCGCGGCGACCGCGTGTTCCAGCGAGATGACGGTGATGCCGTCGAGGGGGCGGGTCATGGAAACTCCGTTGTGTGTTGTGCGCGGGGTTCTCTTACCCCCTCCCCCTCTGGGGGAGGGCGGGGGTGGGGGCCAGCGGCGCTTATGCCTTGATGCCGGCAAGATGCCGGCGCTCCGGCCCCCATCCCTGCCTCGGTGCTGGCGGCGAGACGCCGCCGCTCTTCAGGCAGTCCAGTTCCGCACTGGCGGAACTGGAGCCGCAGCCTTCAGCCCCAGAGGGGGAAGGAGTTGCAGTCATCAAAACGAACGCGGCAGCTTCAGGATGTGCTCGGCCACGTAGCTGTAGATCATGTTGGTCGAGATCGGCGCCACCTGGTACAGGCGGGTTTCGCGGAATTTGCGCTCGATGTCGTATTCGCAGGCGAAGCCGAAGCCGCCATGGGTCTGCAGGCAGACGTTGGCCGCCTCCCAGCTGGCCTTGGCCGCCAGGTGCTTGGCCATATTGGCCTCGGCGCCGGCGTTCTGGTGCGCGTCGATCTTTTCGCAGGCCTTCCAGCGCATCAGGTTGGCGGCTTCCAGTTCGATGAAGGCATCGGCAATCGGGAACTGCACGCCCTGGTTCTGGCCGATGGGGCGGTTGAACACCACGCGCTCGTTCGCGTACTTGGTGGCGCGGTCGATGAACCAGTAGCCGTCGCCGATGCACTCGGCGGCGATCAGCGTGCGCTCGGCGTTCAGGCCGTCCAGCAGGGTCTTGAAGCCCTTGCCCTCTTCGCCCAGCAGCGCGTCCTCGGGGATTTCGAGGTTGTCGAAGAACAGCTCGTTGGTCTCGTGGTTGACCATGTTCAGGATGGGGCGCACGGTGAGGCCGTTGCCAATCGCCTGGTGCAGGTCGATCAGGAAGCAAGACAGGCCATCGGAGCGCTTCTTCACCTGATCGGCGGGTGTGGTGCGGGCCAGCAGAATCATCAAATCGCTGTGCTGGATGCGCGAGATCCAGACCTTCTGGCCATTGATCACCCAGCGGCCATCCTTCCTGACGGCGCTGGTCTTGAGCTTGGTGGTGTCGCTGCCGGTGGTGGGCTCGGTCACGCCCATGGACTGGATGCGCAGCTCGCCGGCGGCAATCTTGGGCAGGTACGTTTCCTTTTGCGCCTGAGAGCCGCTGCGCACGATGGCGTTCATCACGTACATCTGGCCATGGCAGGCGCCGGAGTTGCCGCCGCTGCGGTTGATCTCTTCCATGATCACCGAGGCCTCGGCCATGGTCAGGCCCGAGCCGCCGTACTCGTGCGGGATCAGCGCGGCCATCCAGCCGGCCTTGGTCAGGGCATCGACGAACTCCTCGGGGTAGGCGCGCGCCTCGTCCACCTTGCGGAAGTATTCGTCGGGGAACTGGGCACAGAGGGCGCGCACGGCGTCGCGGATTTCCTGGTATTGGTCGGGCTGGTGAATCATGGTGGTTCTTTCAAGTGTTTTTGGTCTCTATCGCTGATGCGGCAAGCGTTGGTAGCTATTGATTTATTGGTTTTCAGGCCAGCGTGGCCTTGCCCTGCATGGTCAGGAAGCCCTCGTGATCCTGGGCCCACAGCTCCACGCTCTTGCCGTCGGCGGAGGGCTTGCCATGCACGCTGAACGGATGCAGGTCGAAGGTCGGGCGCACGGCGCGGAAGTCGAAGCTGGCCAGCCGGGCCTGGGGCAGTTCGCGGCGCAGCAAGTCCAGCAGCAGCGTGGCGATCAGCGGGCCATGCACGATCAGGCCGGGGTAGCCTTCCACTTCGGTCACGTACTGGCGGTCGTAGTGGATGCGGTGGCCGTTGAAGGTCAGCGCCGAGTAGCGGAACAGCATCACCGCGTCGGCGTTGATGTGGCGCGACCAGGCCTGCTGGCCGGCCAGCGGCGGCGACGTAGGCGCGGGCGCGGCTTCGCCGGGCTGGGCCGCGCTGCGGTAGACGATGTCGTGCTCCTCGGTCAGCGCGAGGCCATCGGCATTGAAGAAACGGTGCTGAACTAGCACGAACAGCAGTTCGCCCGAGCGCCCGGTCTTGTGGTTCACCGATTGGATCGTGGACTCGCGACGTACCTGCTGCCCCACGCGCAGCGGGTTGCCCGCCTCCCAGCGCAGCCGCCCGCCGGCCCACATGCGCCGCGGCAGCGGCACGGGCGGCAGAAAGCCGCCGCGCCTGGCGTGGCCATCCGGTCCGAGTCCGCTCTGGCGCGCATGCGGCAGAAAGTACAGCCAGTGCCACAGCGGCGGCAGCTTGTCGCCGGGCGCGGGCGGCGGGTCGTCGCGATCGAGCGTGGCCGAGAGCGCGCGCACCGGGGCTTCGCTGAGCGTGTCGGCTGTCGTCTCGCTGCGGCTCTGCCAGGATTGCAGATGGGCGAGCAGGGGCGCGTCGATGAACGTCTCGGTCATGGCGCCATCGTCCCCCGTGGCGGCGCCGAGCGCAATCGGTGTTTGTGAAAGCGCGTCTTTTGCGGACGTGAAGACCCCTGCCGCCCCCGCCACGGGCGTGGCTTCACGCGATCTGCAGCGCCCCCTGCGCGTCCGCCACCAGCAGATCCACCAGTTCGCGGGCGAAGGCGGGCAGGGCGTCCATGCTGCGCACGCAGATCTGCATTTCGCGTACCGCCCAGTCATCGGAGAGCGCCACCAGCGCGATGCGCATGGTCTGCGCGTGACGGCGGGCGGCGGATTCGGGCAGCACGCCCACGCCCACGCCGGATTCGATCATGCGGCAGGCCGTCTCGAAATTGCCCACCTGGATGCGCAGCCGGATCGGGCGGTGCAACTGGTCGCTGGCCTGGCGCAGGAAGGTGTGGATGGCCATGGATTCCTGCAGTCCGATGTGTTCGAGCTCCAGCGTGTCGGCAAACGCGATCTGCCTCTGGTCGTCCAGCGCGTGGCCGCGCGGCACCACCAGCACCAGGCGATCGCGGCGGTAGGGCAGGGTCTTCAGGTTCTCGGTGCGTACCAGACCGGCGACGATGCCGATGTCCGTCTGGCCTTCGGTCACGGCGCGCACGATGTCGTGCGAGGGGCGCTCGCGCAGGTCGATGTTCACGTCCGGGTTGCGGCTCAGGTACAGGCGCAGCACCGGGGGCAGGAATTCGCCCAGCGACGTGGTGTTGGCGAACACGCGCACGTGGCCCTTGATGCCGCGCACGTATTCCTGCATGTCGCCGCGCAGGTGTTCCAGCTGGCCCAGCACGATGCGCGCGTGTGTCACGAAGGCCTGGCCGGGCGGCGTCAGCGTCACGCCCTGGCTGGTGCGGTACAGCAGTTTGGCGCCTATGCTCTCTTCCAGGTTCTTGATGCGCGTGCTGGCCGCGGGCAGCGAAATGAAGGACAGCTCGGCGCCGCGCGTCATGCTGTTGGCGTCGGCGATGTGCGTCATCAGGCGCAGATCCACGAGGTCGAAGTGCATAGCCATGCGGAGCATTGTAAAAACGCCGTGCACGGCATTGTCGGCATTAAGTTTCCCCTAAGCCCGCACCCGCACACTGCCCTTCCATTGAAGCAATCGCTGGAAGGACACACCATGAACACCTTGATTTCCACCCCGCGCCGCCTGGTGGCGGCCCTCATCGCCGCGGGCATGCTGGGCGCCACGGGCGCCGGACTGATGACGGCGCGCACGGCGCATGCGTTTTCATTCGGCGACTCCGCGCCGGCCGCGACCGCGCCGGCGGCCAGCGCCCCGGCGGCAAGCCCCGCGCTGGTGACGCTGCCCGATTTTTCCCAGATCACCCAGCGCTACGGCGCGGCGGTGGTCAACATCAGCGTGAGCGGCATGCGCAACGTGTCGGACAACGGCGATGACGGCGATTCCGGCACTGCATCGCGCCAGCGCCAGCAGGGGCCGCAGATCGACCCGGATGACCCGTTTGCGCCGTTCTTCCGCTACTTTGGCGTGCCTGGCAATGGCCGCGGCCCGCAGATGCGGCAGCCGATGCGCGGCGAGGGCTCGGGCTTCATCATCGACCCCAATGGCATCGTCCTGACCAATGCCCATGTGGTCAAGGGCGCCGACCGCGTCACCGTCAAGCTGACGGACCGGCGCGAATTCAAGGCCAAGGTGCTGGGCTCTGACCCCAAGACCGACATCGCGGTGCTCAAGATCGATGCCAAGGACCTGCCCACGGTCAAGCTGGGCGATTCGAACAACCTCAAGGTCGGCGAGTGGGTGCTGGCCATAGGCTCGCCCTTCGGCTTTGAAAATTCCGTGACGGCCGGCGTGGTCAGCGCCAAGGGGCGCACGCTGCCGGACGACAGCTACGTGCCTTTCATCCAGACCGATGCGGCGGTCAACCCCGGCAACTCGGGCGGCCCGCTGTTCAACACGCGGGGCGAAGTGGTCGGCATCAACTCGCAGATCTACAGCCGCACCGGCGGTTACCAGGGGGTGTCGTTCGCGATACCGATCGAGGTCGCCAAGCATGTGGAAAAGCAGATCGTCGAGACCGGCAAGGTCGAGCATGCGCGCCTGGGCGTGACGGTGCAGGGCGTGAACCAGACCTTTGCCAATTCGTTCAAGCTGGCCAAGCCCGAGGGCGCCCTGGTGGCCAATGTGGATGATGCCGGGCCGGCGGCCAAGGCGGGGTTGAAGACGGGCGACGTGATTCTCAAGATCAACGACGAGCCCATCATCACCTCCGGCGATCTGCCGGCCTATATCGGCCAGTCGCTGCCGGGGCAGAAGGTGCAGCTGGAGGTCTGGCGCAACGGCGAGGCCAGGACGCTGGTGGCGACGCTGGGCAACGCCAACGACAGGAGCGGCAAGGTGGCGCAGGCGGACCAGGGCGTGAAGAAGGGCCAGATCGGCCTGGCGCTGCGCCCGCTGCAGCCGCAGGAGGCGCGTGAGGCTGGCGTCGAGCAGGGCATGCTGATCGAGGACGCGCGCGGCCCGGCGGCGCTGGCGGGCGTGCAGGGTGGCGATGTGCTGCTGGCCATCAACGGCACCGCGGTCAAGAGCATGGACCAGGTGCGCGCGGCGCTGGACAAGTCGGGCAAGTCGGTCGCGCTGCTGATCGAGCGTGACGGCAACCGCATCTTCGTGCCGGTGAATATGGGCTGACCTTTGGTCGGCCGGGAACCGAAGACGCATGGCTTATGCTGAAAGCCATGCGCCTTTTGCTTGTGGAAGATGACGCCATGATCGGCGAAGCCGTGCACGACCTGCTGCGCGCCGAGGACTATGCCGTCGATTGGGTGCGCGATGGCGGCCAGGCCGATGCGGTGCTGGCCGCGCAGCGCTACGACCTGGTGCTGCTGGACCTGGGACTGCCGGTACGCGACGGCCTCTCGGTGCTGCGCGCCCTGCGGGCGCGGCGCGACCGCACGCCGGTGCTGATCGCCACCGCGCGCGACGGCGTGGCGCAGCGCATCGAGGGGCTGGATGCGGGCGCGGACGACTACGTGCTCAAGCCCTATGACCTCGATGAACTGCTGGCCCGCATCCGCGCGCTGCTGCGCCGCGCTGCCGGGCGGGCCGAACCGGTGTATGAACACCGGGGCGTCAGCATCAACCCCGCCACGCGCGAGGTGCTGGTGCAGGGAGCCAGCGTGGTGCTCTCGGCACGCGAGTGGGCGGTGCTGGAGCCCTTGATTGCGCGCCCCGGCCTGGTGCTTTCGCGCCAGCAGCTGGAGGACAAGCTCTATGGCTGGGGCGAGGAGATCGGCAGCAACGCGGTGGAAGTCTTCATCCACAGCCTGCGCAAAAAGCTGGGGGCCGGGCTGGTGCTCAATGTGCGCGGCGTCGGCTATATGGTGCCCAAATGAGCGCGCCCTGGCGCCTGCCGCAGTCGCTGCGCCTGCGATTGTTGGTGTTTTTGATAGCTGCCATCGCAATCACAGCGTGCGTTCAAGGCATTTTTGCCTATAAATCCGCCTTGAGCGAGGCGGACGCCTTGTTCGATTACCACATGCAGCAGACGGCATTCGCGCTGCGCGCAGGGCTCCCGGCGGATGCCAAAGGGCTGGGCAGCCTGCGCCCCGAATACCAGAACAATGAATTCATCGTGCAGGTCTGGACCAACGAGGGCCTGCGCATCTTTGAATCGGCGATGGGCGATCTGCTGCCCCAGCGGGCGGTACTCGGGTTCCAGGATGTGCGCGCGCAGGGCAGCACCTACCGGGTGTTCTCGCTGCAGACGCGCTCGCAGGTGATCCAGGTGGCGCAGGACATGGCGGTGCGCCACCGGCTGGCGCGCGGCCTGGCCTGGCGCTCGCTGCTGCCGCTGGCCGTGATGGCGCCGCTGCTGGCGCTGGCGGTGTGGTGGCTGCTGGGGCGGGTGTTCGTTCCGGTGGACCGCGTGCGCGCCCAGGTGGCGCAGCGTGAGGCGCAAGACCTCTCGGCGGTGGATGAGGAGGGACTACCCACGGAAGTCCAGCCACTGGTGCGCGAGCTCAATGCCTTGTTCGGGCGGGTGCGGCAGGCGTTCGCGGCGCAGCAGGATTTTGTCGCCGACGCGGCGCATGAGCTGCGCTCGCCGCTGGCGGCGCTCAAGCTGCAGGCGCAGGGCCTGCGCCGCGCGGCGGACGATGCCGCGCGCGAACGCGCCGTGGCGCGGCTGGAAGCGGGCATGGACCGCGCCGCGCGGCTGGTGGAGCAGTTGCTGGTGCTGGCGCGCCAGGAGGCTGCAAGCAGTCCCATGCAGCCCGTCGATCTGCTGGAAGTGGCGCGGCTGGCGCTGGCCGACGTGGCGGCCAGTGCGCAGGCGCGCGGCATCGACGCCGGGCTAGCGCCGTCTGTGCAAGGCCCTCGCGTGGTCGAGGGCGTGCCCGAAGAACTGCGCCTCCTGGTGCGCAATTTGCTGGATAACGCGATCAAGTACAGCCCCGAGGGCGGCCGGGTGGACGTGGCTGTCGAAAGCGGCGAAGCAGGTGTCAGCCTGCTGGTGCAGGACAGCGGCCCAGGCGTGCCCGAAGAGGAGCGCCAGCGGGTGCTCGGGCGCTTCTACCGCTCGCCGCAGAGCGCGCAGCAGACGCCGGGCAGCGGCCTGGGGCTCGCCATCGTGCAGACCATCGCGCGGCGCCATGGCGCGCGGCTGGTGCTGCAGCCATCGCAGGCGCTGGGCGGCCTGTGCGTGCGCGTGGGTTTCCCCGCTACCGGGAAGGGGAGGGAGGGGCCAGCCGGAAGTCCCGCGCCAACGCAATGAAAGCCGCGAGGTAGTCCACGGCCAGCTCGCCTGCGCGCATGCCCAGGTGGATCTGCTTGGCGATGCCGTGCGGACCCAGGCGCACCGCCGCGATGCCGAGCGTTTCAGCGTATTCGTCCACCAGCCAGCGCGGCAGCGCGGTCACGCCGCGGCCGCTGGCGACCATCTGCAGCATGATGTCGGTGGTCTCCATGGTCTTGTGCCGCCTGGGCGCGATGCCCGCGGGCAGCAGGAACTGGGTGTAGATGTCCAGCCGCTCGGTGGGCACGGGGTAGGTAATCAGCACCTCGCGCTCCAGGTCGCGCGGCTCGATGTGGACGGCGTCGGCCAGCCGGTGGCGGGCGTTCACCACCAGCACCTGTTCATAGTCGAACACCGGCTCGAAGTGCAGGCCGCTCTTGTACAGCGGGTCGGGTGTCACCAGCAAGTCAATCTCGTAGCCGAACAGCGCGCCGATGCCGCCGAACTGGAATTTCTGCTTCACATCGACATCCACGTCGGGCCAGGCCGCCAGGTAGGGCGAGACGATCTTGAGCAGCCACTGGTAGCACGGGTGGCACTCCATGCCGATGCGCAGGCTGCCGCGTTGCCCCTCGGCGAACTGGCCCAGGCGCTCCTCGGCCAGGTCGAGCTGCGGCAGCACCCGATTGGCCACCGTCAGCAGGTACTGGCCGGCCTGCGTCAGGCGCAGGCTGCGGCCCTCGCGCAGCCAGACGGCGGTGCCCAACTGATGCTCCAGCTTCTTCATGCTGTGGCTCAGCGCCGACTGCGTGACATGCAGCACCTGTGCCGCAGCCGTCAGCGAACCTTGCTTTTCGACTTCCTGAACGATGGCCAGATGGATGCGTTCAAGCATGATAAGTGAATTAAATTCATCAATATGTGAAATAAAACCATTTTACTTCATTAGATCGTTTTCATACGATACCGGGAGTTTCTTATTCCGGTTTCTCGAAGACGAACCATGACCATGATCCACAACCTCGGCTTTCCCCGCATCGGCGCACGGCGCGAACTCAAGTTCGCGCTGGAGTCCTACTGGAAGGGCGAATCCTCGCGTGACGAACTCCAGGCCGTGGGCGCGCAACTGCGCCAGCGCCACTGGGCCGACCAGCAGGGCCTCGATCTGGTGCCCGTGGGCGATTTCTCGTTCTACGACCAGGTGCTGGACATGAGCTTCACGCTGGGCAACCTGCCCGGGCGCGTGCAGGGCTTTCATGGCGACGCGCTGGACAACTACTTCCGCGTGGCGCGCGGGCGCTCGGCGCTGTTCGATCCGCAGCACCTGCTGTGCTGCGGCGGCGTGGCGGCGGGCGAGATGACCAAGTGGTTCGACACCAACTACCACTACATCGTGCCGGAGTTCACCGTCGGCACCCAGTTCAAGCTGGACGCCTCGCGCCTGCTGGCGCAACTGGCCGAGGCAAAAGCGCAGGGCGTGCGCGCCAAACCTGTCATCGTCGGCCCTGTCACCTACCTCGCCATCGGCAAGGCCAAGGACGATTCGGACAAGCTGGCGCTGCTGGAACGCCTGCTGCCGGTCTACGCCGAGCTGCTCGACACCCTGGCCGCGCAGGGCGTGGAATGGGTGCAGATCGACGAGCCCATCCTGGTGACCGAGCTGGATGCCGATTGGCAGCACGCCTTCAACGTCGCCTACCACCAGCTCAAGAGTGCCAAGGTCAAGCTGCTGCTGGCCACCTATTTCGGTCCGCTGCTGGACAACGGCTACCTGGCCGCCAACCTGCCGGTGGCCGGCCTGCACGTCGATGCCGTCAGCGGCCGCGATGACGTGCTGCCGCTGCTAAACCTGCTGCCCGCGCACAAGGTGCTATCGCTGGGCGTGATCAGCGGGCGCAACATCTGGAAGACCGACCTGACGGCGGTGCTCGACTGGCTGGAGCCGCTGGCCGATCGCCTGGGCGATCGCCTGTGGATCGCGCCCTCGTGCTCGCTGCTGCACGTGCCGGTGGACCTGGCGCAGGAACGCAAGCTCGACGCCGAGGTCAAATCCTGGCTGGCCTTCGCGCTGCAGAAGCTCGATGAACTGCGCGTGCTGGGCCGGGCGCTCAGCGACGGGCGCGATGCCATCAAGGCGGAGCTGGCCGCCAACGCTGCCGCGCTGTCCGCTCGCCGCGCTTCGCCGCGCGTCAACAACCCGGCGGTGCAGGCGGCGGTGGCGCGCATCGATGCCCACCTGGGACGGCGCGAGAGTCCCTACGCCGCGCGCGCGGCCAAGCAGGCGGCCATCCTGAAGCTGCCCAAGTACCCGACCACCACCATAGGCTCGTTCCCGCAGACCGCCGAGATCCGCCACGCGCGCAGCGAGTTCAAGGCCGGGCGCCTGGATGAAGCGGGCTACCAGGCCGCGATGCGCGCCGAGATCGAGCGCAGTGTGCGCGAGCAGGAGCAACTGGGCCTGGACGTGCTGGTGCATGGCGAGGCCGAACGCAACGACATGGTCGAATACTTCGGCGAGCAGCTCGACGGCTACGCGTTCAGCCAGTTCGGCTGGGTGCAGAGCTACGGCTCGCGCTGCGTCAAGCCGCCCATCCTGTTCGGCGACATCCGCCGCCCCAGGGCGATGACGGTGGAGTGGATCACCTACGCGCAGTCGCTGACGAGCAAGCCCATGAAGGGCATGCTCACCGGCCCGGTGACCATCCTGAACTGGTCCTTCGTGCGTGACGACCAGCCGCGTTCGGCCTCGTGCAAGCAGCTCGCGCTGGCGATCCGCGACGAGGTGCTGGACCTGGAGAAGGCCGGCGTGCGCGTGATCCAGATCGACGAGGCCGCGCTGCGCGAGGGCCTGCCGCTGCGCCGCTCGCAGTGGCAGGAATACCTGGACTGGGCCGTGGAGTGCTTCCGCATCACCGCCAACGGCGTGCGCGACGAGACGCAGGTGCACACCCACATGTGCTATTCGGAGTTCAACGACATCATCGCCAGCATCGCCGCCATGGATGCCGACGTCATCACCATCGAGACCTCGCGCTCCGACATGGAACTGCTCGATGCGTTCGAGAACTTCCAGTACCCCAACGAGATCGGCCCCGGCGTGTACGACATCCACTCGCCCAACATCCCGGCCAGGGAACACATCGTGCAGCTCATGAAGAAGGCTGCCGAGCGCGTGCCGGCCGAGCGCCTGTGGGTCAACCCCGACTGCGGTCTCAAGACCCGCCAGTGGAGTGAGGTGATCCCGGCGTTGGCGCGCATGGTGGCCGCGGCGCGGGAACTGCGCGCGGCTGCTTGATATAATGCCCGGCTTCGCAGCGATTTCGTGGCCCCGCGGCGGAGCATTCAACCCACCTAAGAGGCTCCCGTTTCAAGAGGAGCACCGACCGTGGAAAAGGGCCTTCAAACCCTCTTTTTGAAGAGAAACTCATGACTACTTTCAGCGCAAAACCCGCTGAGGTCGTGCACGAGTGGTTTGTGATTGACGCCACCGACAAGGTGCTCGGCAGGGTCGCCAGCGAAGTGGCCCACCGTCTGCGCGGCAAGCACAAAGCCATTTACACGCCTCACGTCGATACGGGCGATTACATCGTCGTCATCAACGCCTCCAAACTCAAGGTCACCGGCACCAAGTCCATCGACAAGATGTACTACCGCCACTCGGGCTTCCCGGGCGGCATCCGCGCGACCAACTTCCGCGATCTGCAGGCCAAGCACCCCGGCCGCGCGCTCGAGAAGGCCGTCAAGGGCATGCTGCCCAAGGGTCCGCTGGGCTACGCCATGGTCAAGAAGCTCAAGATCTATGGCGGCGCCGAGCATCCGCACACCGCGCAGCAGCCCAAGCTGCTCGAAATCTGAGGAGCCGGACAATGATTGGTGAATGGAACAATGGCACCGGCCGTCGCAAATCCAGCGTCGCCCGCGTGTTTCTCAAAAAAGGCAGTGGCAAGATCACGGTGAATGGCAAGGACATTCAGCAGTATTTCGGCCGCGAAACCTCGATCATGATCGCCCGCCAGCCGCTGGTGCTGACCGACCATGCCGCGACGTTTGACATCCAGGTGAACGTCAACGGCGGTGGTGAGTCCGGCCAGGCCGGCGCCACGCGCCACGGCATCACGCGCGCGCTGATCGACTACGACGCCACGCTCAAGCCCGCCCTGAGCGCCGCCGGCTTCGTCACCCGCGACGCCCGCGAAGTGGAACGCAAGAAGGTCGGCCTGCACTCCGCACGCCGCGCCAAGCAGTTCTCCAAGCGCTGATCGCAGCGGGTCGCCGCGCAGCACCCTGCCATGCCGCCGCATCCCTGCAGCCCGCACCGTGCGCTGCAGCGGCGCATGGGTGGTGCGCATGGCGCCGCCGCTGGCCTGGCCACAGCAAGAACCGCCTTCGGGGCGGTTTTTGCTTTTTTGGTGGCGCTCTGAGCCATGCGTCTGCGCCGCCTGCGCCGCCGTTTCGTGCTGACCGGCCCGCGGCTGGCGGTACGCCGTGCCGTGCCCTGGCCCTTGCGCTGGCTGGCGGCGGCCCTGGTGCTGGGGCTCAGCGCCGCCGTGGCGCTGTGGGCGTTTGAATTCGGCAAATCGCTGGCCGGACTGGACGCGGGCGCGCGGCAGGAGCTGAAATACCTGCGCACCGAATCCAGGGACCTGCATGCCCAGGTGAATCGGATGAAGGAATCGGCCACCGCCGCCGAGAGCTTGCGCGCCACGGAGCGTGCCGCGATGGATGCGCTTGCCGAGCGGCTGCGCCAGCTCGAAGCCGACAACCGCAGCCTGCGCGACGACCTGGCGTTTTTCGAAAAGCTCATTCCGGCCTCGTCCAGCAAGGGCGGCGCCATGGATATCCGAGGCCTGCAGGCCGAGCTGATGGGCGATGGCGTGCAGCTGCGCTGGCAGGTGCTGGTGATCCAGCCGATGCGCAGCGCGCCGGAGTTCAAGGGGCAGCTGGAGCTGCTGCTGGCGGGGCTGAGGGACGGCAAGCCGTGGACCTCCGATCCGCCGGCGGTCGCGCGCCCGCTGCAGCTGCAGCAGTACCGGCGCGTGGAGGGCGTGGTGCAGCTGCCCGAGCGCGCTGTGGTAAAAACCGTGACCGTACGCCTGCTGCAGGACGGTTCCGTGCGCGCCCTGCAGACCGTGAATCTGGAATGACCGCGGTTGCGCCGCGTACCGCACGCCCTCGCAACCCGCTGGAGCCCGGCCGATGTTTTCCCGCAAGAAACCACCGCTCATCAAGACCTTGATCGCCCGCGGCACCAGCGTGCAGGGCGATATCACATTCACCGATGGCCTGCGCATCGATGGCGAGGTCTGCGGCGATGTGCGTGCCGAGACCGAGCACAGCATCGTCGTCGTCTCGGAGTCCGCCAAGGTGCGCGGAGCCATCGTCGCGGCGCACGCGATCATCGATGGCGTGGTGGACGGCCCGGTGCATGTGCGCGAACTGCTGGAGCTGCAGCCGCGCGCGCGCGTGACCGGCGATGTGCATTACAAGGCGCTGGAGATGCACCAAGGCGCGGTGATTGCGGGCCAGATGTGCCCCGCGGGCGATGCGCTGGCGGACGACAAACCCGGGCTCAAGCTGGCGGCCGCCTCCGGCTGAGACGCCGTGCGGGCGGAAAAGCCGGCCTTGGTCTACCATGCGGCACTTTTGAGCCTGTGAGGAAATTTCGTGACTGCAAACCTGCCGATTCAAATTCAGATGAGCGATGGTGCGGCGGCGCGGGTGGCGCGCCTGGTGGCGGCGGAAGGCAACCCCGCGCTCAAGCTGCGGGTGCTGGTGCAGGGCGGCGGGTGCTCTGGCCTGCAGTACAAGTTCTCGCTCGATGCCGCCAGCCGGGAAGGCGATACCACTCTGGTGAAGGATGGCGCGGCGCTGGTGATCGATGCGTTGAGCTACCCTTTTCTTGAAGGCGCGGAGATCGACTGCGAACAGAGCCTGCAGGGCGCGCAGTTCGTCGTGCGCAACCCCAACGCCGAGGCGACCTGCGGCTGCGGCACGAGCTTTTCACCGGCGAACTGCTGAAAGCCGCGCATGCCGCTGCGCGCAGGCCGCCGTGAGGGCGGCTTTTTTGCGCCGGGCACCATGCCGGCGGTTGTGCAATGACGCGGCGGTTTCCACCTTCGCGCGCGCGCCTGCTGTGGCTGGTGGCGATCGGCTTTTTCATGCAGACGCTGGATGCGACCATCGTCAACACGGCGCTGCCGGCGATGGCCGCAGACCTGCGGGAGAGTCCGCTGCGCATGCAGTCGGTGGTGGTGGCGTATTCCGTCGCCATGGCGATGCTGATTCCGGCGTCGGGCTGGATCGCGGACTGCGTCGGCATGCGCCGGGCGTTCTTCGGCGCCATCGTGGCCTTTGTGCTCGGATCGGTGCTGTGCGCGCTCTCGCCGACGCTGGATTTCCTCGTCGCGGCGCGCGTGCTTCAGGGCTTGGGCGGCGCGCTGCTGCTGCCGGTGGGCCGGCTGGTGATCCTGCGCACCTTCCCGCGCGAGGAATTTCTCGAAGCCATCAGCTTTGTGGCCATCCCGGGTCTGGTGGGGCCGCTGATCGGCCCGACGCTGGGCGGCTGGCTGGTGCAGGTGGCGTCGTGGCACTGGATTTTTCTGATCAACGTGCCGGTGGGTTTGATCGGTTTGGCCGCCACGCTGCGTTTCATGGCCCCTGACGGGGCGGCGGCGGCGGGGCGGTTTGACCTGGCCGGATATGCCATGCTGGCCTTCGGCATGGTGGCGCTGTCGCTGGGGCTCGATGGCCTCTCCGGCCTTGGCTTGCGCCAGGCCGGCGTGGTGCTGTTGATGGTGTTCGGTCTGGCCAGTCTGGCTGCCTACTGGCTGCATGCCGCGCGTGTGCCCCAGCCGCTGTTTTCGCCGCGGCTTTTTGACATTCCTTCCATGCGTATCGGCCTGCTGGGCAACCTGTTTGCCCGTCTGGGCAGCGGCAGCATGCCGTTTCTCGTGCCGCTGATGTTCCAGGTCGGGTTGGGCTACTCGCCGCTGTACGCCGGACTGATGATGCTGCCGGTGGCCATCGCCGGCATGGCGGTGAAGCGCGCGGCCACGCCCCTGATCAGCCGCCTGGGCTACCGCCGGGTGCTGGTGGGCAACACGCTGGCGGTGGCGCTGATGATGGCCAGCTTTGCGCTGATGACGCCGGACCAGCCGCTGGCGCTGCGCATCGTGCAGCTGGTGCTGTTCGGCCTGGTGAACTCGCTGCAGTTCACCGCGATGAACACGGTGACGCTCAAGGACCTGGATCAGGGGACGGCGAGCAGCGGCAACAGCCTGCTGTCCATGGTACAGATGCTGGCGATGGGCATGGGCGTGGCAGCGGCCGGTGCCGCGCTGGGGGCGTATTCGGAGGCGTTTGGCTCCGGCCAGGCACAGACCCTGCATGCCTTCCAGGCGACATTTGCCAGCATGGGCCTGCTGACGCTGGCCGCCACCTTCATTTTTGCCCAGCTGGCGCCTGACGCACGGCCGGGCACGCCGGGCACGGACCTGGAAATGTGACTACGCGGGGTAAATCGCCCCGAGCACGCGCGGGCCGCGGGCACCCGTGACGGCGGGCAGGTTGCCCGGCAGGCCGTCGATGCAGCGCTGGGCCAGCCAGGCGAAGGCAGCCGCCTCCACCTGCTGCGCCGGCAGGCCATGGCTGTCCGAGACATCCACCCGCAGGCTGGAAAGCAAGGTGCGCAGCCGCTGCAACAGGGCGGTGTTGCGCGCACCGCCGCCGCAGACGATGAGCATGGCGGCGCCTGCGGCGTGGCGTTGCACATCGGCCGCGCAGGTGCGCGCCGTCAGCTCCAGCAGGGTGGCCTGCACGTCCTCGGGCTGTGCGTTTGCGGCGCCGCTCGCCTGCAGACCGGCCGTGAGCCACTGCGGGTGAAACAGATCGCGCCCGGTGCTCTTGGGCGGTTGCCGGGCAAAAAACGGTTCTGCCAGCAGGGTCTGCAAAAGGGCGGGGAGGACCTGGCCGGTGCGCGCCCAGCGGCCTTCGGCATCGTAGGGATGGCCGGTGTGCGCCTGGCACCAGCCGTCCATCAGCACATTGCCCGGTCCGCAATCCCACCCGGTGGTCGCGCCGCCGGCGGCCAGGATGCTCAGGTTGGCCATGCCGCCGATGTTGAGCACCGCCACGGTCTGCCCCGGCTGGCCGAAGGCGTGCCGATGAAATGCCGGAACCAGCGGCGCGCCCTGTCCGCCAGCGGCAACGTCGCGGCTGCGCAGGTCGGCCACCACCGTGATGCCAGTCAGCTCGGCCAGCAGGGCGGGGCTGTTCAATTGCAGCGTGTAGCCCGTGCCGTCACAGGCCTGGGGCTGGTGGCGCACGGTCTGCCCATGGGCGCCTATGGCTTCGATTGCACGGGCTTGCAGCCCGGCCTGTGCCAGCAGGCGCTGCACGACTGCGGCGTAAGTCCGCGCCAGCGCATTGGCGGCCAGCTGGGCGCGGTGCAGCTCGTTGCTGCCACTGTGGTTGAGCGCCAGCAGTTCTGCTTTCAATTCAGGAGCTAACGGCGCAGATGCAGTATGCGCAATACGGCATTTTTCTTCGGATAAATCCGCAAGAACGCCATCCACCCCATCCAGCGAGGTGCCGGACATCAGCCCGATGAACCAGCGCGCGGTGGGGGCGCCCATGGGCTGCCGGCGTGGGCGGGTTCGGGGCGGGCTCAGTTGGTTTGGGCGGTCAGCAGGGTCTGGTCGGCGGCCGTCAGCTCGATGCGCATCTGCGCCGCCAGACGGTCAAATGCCGGGCGCTGGGCCGGAGCAATCGGCGCGGCTTCCTGGCTGCGCAGCGCGGTTGCCATCGGATCGACCTGCCTGCCATGGTCCTTGAATTCAAAGTGCAGGTGCGGCCCGGTGGCCCAGCCGGTCTGGCCGACGGCGCCGATGGTCTGCCCTTGCGAGACCGCCTGGCCCTGGCGCACGTCGATGCGGCTCAGGTGGGCGTAGACCGTCTCGTGCTGGTTCGCGTGCTGAATATGCACGACGTTGCCATAGCCGTTCTGCACGCCGGCAAAGCTCACCGTGCCGTCGCCTATGGTGCGCACCGGCGTGCCCGTGGGTGCGGCCAGATCGGTGCCGAGGTGGGCGCGCCAGGTTTTCAGGATGGGGTGAAAGCGCATCTTGAAGCTGCTGGTCACGCGCGTGAAGGCGACGGGCGACGTCAGGTAGGCGCGGTTCATGCTGTTGCCGGCCAGCGTGTAGTACGCGCCTTTGGCCTGGGGGCCGTCCTGGAACCAGACGGCGCTGTAGGTCTTGCCGTTGTTGAAGAATTCGGCGCTCAGCACGCGGCCGGTGCGCATGGGTTCGCCGTCGGCTTCAAGCGATTCGTAAACCACGCTGAAGTGGTCGCCCTTGCGCAGCGCACGGCGAAAATCGATGCTGCCGGAAAAGAGCTCCGCCAGTTGCACGGCCACCGCGTCGGGGATGTTGGCGGCATCGGTGGCGGCGAAGAGCGAGCTGGTGATGGCGCCGCTGCCCAGGCGCGAGCCCGCGGTGAGCGGCGCGCTCTCGATGCGCGAGGCGAAGGTGCCGCCCTCCTGGCGCTCCACGACCAGGCGCTTGAAGCTGCCGCTGTCGTCGGGCGCCCAGCGCGCGGTCAGGCGGATCAGCGCCTGGTCGCTGCCGGCTTCGGCCGACAGCACGCGGCCGGCGCGTCCCAGCAGGTTCTGCTGGCTGAGCGCGTCGCTGCGCAGAAAACCGGAGGCGACCGGATCGGCAATGCCCAGGCGCTGCAGGATGGCCTCGGGCGTGTCATTGCCGCGCGTGATGTCGGAGCGGTAGAGCGCCAGCGCGCCGATGCTGGACAGATCGGCGAGTTCGGCGTCCATCGCCAGCGAGGGAACGCTTTCGGTGACGGTGACCATGGGCAGGTCGGCCGGGTCCGGTGCGAGGGACGCCACGGCAAAGGCGCCGCCGCCGCCCGTGAGCAGCACCGCCGCAATGATGGCGGTGAGGCGTTTGGGGTGTTTCCGGACCGAGGACTTGAGTGAACTCAGGAATGCCGTACCGGCGTTGTTCAGTCCGTTGGTCAATCTCGGCCCCAGGCAAATGGGCGCCAGCGCTGGGGCATCATGCAGGTGCTCGGCCGCGTTGTGGCGCAGAAAAAATGAAGGCGGCGGTGTGACAGAGGCCCGTTGAAACGGGTGGTCACTAAAATCCGCCACGGCGAAAACCCGCGCAGTATAGTCCGTTTGGCCTAAGCGTCCAGCTGGAAAACCCTTATGAATCAGCCTGTTGTTACAAAATACCCGGTCACGGATGGCGTGCGCCATGCGCTGGAAGTCTCCCTGCGCGGTGCCAGCGAACTGCTGCCGGAACAAGACTGGGCGCAAAAGCTCGCGCGCTCCGAAGCCACCGGCCAGCCGCTGCGCATCAAGCTCGGCCTCGACCCGACGGCGCCGGACATCCACATCGGCCACACCGTGGTGCTCAACAAGATGCGCCAGCTGCAGGATCTGGGGCACCAGGTCATCTTCCTGATCGGCGACTTCACCACCCTGATCGGCGACCCTTCCGGGCGCAACGCCACGCGCCCGCCGCTCTCCGCCGAGCAGATCCGCACCAATGCCGAGACCTATTTCGCGCAGGCCAAGCTGGTGCTGGATGAATCGAAGACCGAGATCCGCTACAACAGCGAATGGAGCGACCCGCTGGGCGCGCGCGGCATGATCCAGCTGGCCGCCCGCTACACCGTGGCGCGCATGATGGAGCGCGACGACTTCGACAAGCGCTTCAAGGCCGGACAGTCGATCAGCGTGCACGAGTTCCTCTACCCGCTGATGCAGGGCTACGACTCGGTGGCGCTGAAGAGCGATCTGGAGCTGGGTGGTACCGACCAGAAGTTCAATCTGCTCGTGGGCCGCCACCTGCAGCAGGAATACGGCCAGGAGCCGCAGTGCATCCTGACCATGCCGCTGCTGGTGGGGCTCGATGGCGTGGACAAGATGTCCAAGAGCAAGAACAACTACATCGCCATCACTGAAGAGGCGAATTCGATGTTCGCCAAGGTGCTGTCGATCTCCGACGATCTGATGTGGGACTGGTACACGCTGCTGTCGTTCAAGGGCCTGCCGGAGATTGCGGCCCTGAAGGCCGAGGTGGCCGCGGGGCGCAACCCCAAGGAAGCCAAGGTACTGCTGGCGCGCGAGATCACCACGCGCTTTCACGACGCGCAGGCGGCCGATGCGGCCGAGCAGGACTTCGCCAACCGCGCCAAGGGCGGCATTCCGGACGAGATCCCCGAGGTGCGGCTCCCGGGCGCGCCGCTGGGCATGGGGGCGCTGCTCAAGCAGGCGGGGCTGGCGCCCTCCACGAGTGAAGCGAATCGCCTGATCGACGGCGGCGGCGTGCGCATCGATGGCGGCGCGGTGAGCGACAAGGGACTGAAGCTGGCCGCGGGCAGCTATGTCGTGCAGGTGGGCAAGCGCAAGTTTGCGCGGGTGGTGCTCTCATGAGCGCGATGCCGCTGGACATCATCGTCATGGCCGCGGGCAAGGGCACGCGGATGAAGAGCCGCCATCCCAAGGTGCTGCAGCGCCTGGCCGGGCGGCCGCTGGTGTTTCATGTGCTCGATCGGGCGGCGCAGCTTGAGGCGCGGCGCGTGGTGCTGATCACCGGCCATGGCGCTACGGAAGTGGAAGCTGCTTGCGCCCGCCAGGTAAGCTTTAGTGGCCAATTTGACTTGAAATTTGCGCTGCAGCAGCCGCAGCTGGGCACGGGCCACGCGGTGCAGCAGGCGCTGCCGCAGCTCGATGATGATGGGCTGGTGCTGGTGCTTTCGGGCGATGTGCCGCTCACGCGGGTGGATGCCCTGCAGGCGCTGGTGGCGGCGAGTGGCGGGGAGCGGCTCGCCTTGCTGACGGTGCGCCTGCCGGACCCGGCCGGCTACGGGCGCATCGTGCGCGCCGCGGGCGGGCAGGTGCGGCGCATCGTCGAGCACAAGGACGCCAGCAGCGCCGAGCGCGCCATCGACGAAATCTACAGCGGCATCATGGCCGTGCCCACGCGGCTGCTTCGGCGCTGGGTGGGCCAGCTCAGGAACGACAACGCGCAGCAGGAGTACTACCTGACCGACGCGGTGGCGATGGCGGTGGCCGACGGCGTGCCGGTGGTCGCGCACTGCATTGACGACGCGCTGCAGGTGGCGGGGGTGAACAGCCCGGCGCAGCTTGCCGAGTTGGAGCGTGCCTGGCAGTTGCGCCAGGCCCATGCGCTGATGGAGCAGGGCGTGCGCCTGGCGGACCCGGCGCGCTTTGATCTGCGCGACGATGCGGTGCGCGGCACGCGCGCCGAGCTCCTCTGCGCGCAGGATGTGGAGATCGACCTGGGCTGCATCTTCACCGGACGCGTGGAGCTGGGCGAGGGAGTGCAGGTCGGCGCGTACTGCTGCATCGCCAACGCGGTGATCGCCGCCGGCAGCGTGATCCAGCCCTTCACCCACATCGACGGCGAGAAGGCCGGGGTTCGGGTGGGCGAAGGCGCGCGCGTCGGCCCCTTCTCCCGGCTGCGTCCGGGGGCCGTGCTGGGGCGCGGGGTGCACGTGGGCAACTTCGTCGAGATCAAGAATTCGCAGCTTGCCGACGGCGCAAAAGCCAACCACCTGGCCTACCTGGGCGATGCCACGGTGGGTGAGCGCGTGAATTACGGCGCCGGGTCGATCACCGCCAATTACGACGGCGTGAACAAGCACCGCACGGTGATCGAGCACGACGTGCACGTGGGCAGCAACTGCGTGCTGGTGGCGCCGGTCACCCTGGGCGCCGACGGCGTGGTGGGCGCGGGCTCGGTGGTCACGCACGACGCGCCGCCGGGCGTGCTCACGCTGGGGCGCGGGCGCCAGGTGAGCAAGACCGAGTGGCACAAACCCGTGAAGCCGCTGAAGAACTGACATGCCCACCGAACTTGAGCGCCTCACGACCGAGCGCGACGCGCTGCGGGCCCGCGTGCAGGAGCTCACCGGCGCGCAGGAGGAGTTTTTGCGCGCGGTTTCGCACGATCTGCGGGCGCCGCTGCGCCACGTCACCTCGTATGCCGCGCTGCTGCGCGAGGTGCTGCAGGAGCTGCCCGAGCCGCCGGCCCAGGTGCAGGAGGCGCTGGGCTTTGCGGCCACGATGGAGCAGTCGGCGCGCCGCATGGCGGCGATGATCGACGGCCTGCAGACCCTCAGCCGTGCGGCGCGTGCGCCCTTGCGTCTGGCGGCGGTCGATCTTGCACAAGCGGTGCGCGAAGCGGCGGCCGGCTTGCCGCGTGGCGCTGCGGTGGCGTGGGACATTGCACCGCAGCTGCCCGCGCTGCAGGCCGACGCAGTCTTGCTGCAGCAGTTGCTTGGGCAATTGCTGGACAACGCCGCCAAGTTTTCCGGCCGTCAGAGCGCGCCGCGCGTTGCAGTTCTGCCCGCGGCGGCGGAGTCTGGCCGGGTGGCTTTCACGATCAGCGACAACGGCGTGGGGTTTGACCCGGCGCATGCGCAAGGCCTTTTTGGCGTGTTCCAGCGCCTGCACCGCGATGGCGAGTTCGACGGCGTGGGCGCGGGCCTCGCGCTCTGCAAACTGATAGCAGAGCGCCACGGCGCGCGCATAGGCGCAGCGGCGCAGCCGGGTGCGGGTTGCACCATCACGCTGGATTGGCCGGCGCTGCCTGCCGCCTGATCAGTTGAGCGATCCGAGCCGTGCCTGCAGCCGCCTGAGCTGCTGGCGCAGCTGTGCGACTTCTTCGATCAGGTCGGTGGTGAGCGCGGCCAGTTCAGGGTCGGCATCGAAAGCGGTTTCAAACTGCGCCAGGCGCCGCGCCCGCACGATGGCAGCGCCGCTGCAGCGCCAGTGGCCGGCCTGCAGTTCGCCCTGCAGCAGGCCGGCACTCAGCCGCTCCGTCACCCAGCCCACCTGCATGCGGCAGGCCTGCGCCAGATCCTGCACGCTCAGGCAGGGGGCATCGCCCAGGATTTCGGCCACGGCGTTCGGTACGGGGGAATGGTCAGCCATTTCAAGCTCCTTGGGAAGCGCGCGGGGCGAACCCCGCAAAGGCCTTTGCCAGCGCGCGGTAGGCCTGCTGCTGCGCCTCGGTATGGGCTGCGGGCAGCGCCACCTGCAGCTCCAGATACAGATCGCCCGGCGTGGCCGCGGGAATGCCGCGCCCCTTCAGGCGCAGCTTGCGCCCGGGTTTGAAGTGCGCCGGCACCGTCACTTCCACGGTGGCGCCGCCCGGGGTCTGCACCTCGATGGGGCCGCCCAGCTCTGCTTCCCAGGGAGTAACGGGCACGCTCAGATAAACGTCGCGGTCCTGCGTGTGCCAGCGCGCGTCAGGCGTGAACTGCACTTCCAGAAACAGGTCACCGGCAGGCGAGCCGCCTAGCCCCGGTCCGCCCTGGCCGCTCAGGCGGATGAGCTGGCCCTCGCGCACCCCCTTGGGAATCGTCACCTGCACCTGGCGCTCCTGCTGCACCAGCTGGCCTTGCGCATCCAGCCGCGCGCCGCGCAGGCTCAAGAGCCGATCGCCGCCGAGGTAGGCATCACGCAATTCGAGCTCGATGCGCGCGTGGTGGTCCGCACCGCGCTGCGCGCCACCTGCGCTGGCGCCGCCGCGCGCGTGGCCGGCGCCATGCCGCGCCTGCGCCGCGCGGCCAAACAGCTGCTCGAAGAAATCGCTGAACTGGGCTTCGTCCATGCCGGCGCCGCCGCCGGGCGCTCCGGTGAACTCGTAGCCCGCATCCCAGTGGGGCGGCGGGCGGAAATCCTGTCCGCCGGCATGCGCCGCGCCACTGCCCAGCGCGTCGTAGGCGGCGCGCTTTTCCGGGTCGGACAGCACCGCGTTGGCCTCATTCACCTCGGCCATGCGCGCCGAGGCGTCGGCCTCCTTGCTCACGTCGGGGTGGTACTTGCGCGCCAGGTGCCGGTAGGCCTTCTTGATGTCGTCGGCGCTGGCGTCCCTGGCGATGCCCAGTGTCTTGTAGTAGTCCTTGAACTCCATGTGTCGCGCTCCCTGTGCCGCGGTGTCCGCGGCCGGTCATTGCCAGAAGATGATGGCGAATGCGGCGCAGGTCAAGAGGCAGAGGTTCATCGGCCGCTGGATTTTGCTGAATTGATAGCTGCTTGCGTTTTACCAACGGGCGCCAACGGCATTTTTGTATCAAATTTTGCGCGGTGCGTGACAAAGAAGGCCTTGACGTTGCGCACATTGGCGTTCTGGGTGAACAGCCGTTCGGCGAGCTGCTGGTAATGCGGCATGTCCAGCACCTGCACCACCAGCACGAAGTCCGGCCCGGGCGAGACGCGCCAGCATTGCTGCACCGTGTCTTCCTCTATCGCCCGCGCTTCAAAGGCGGCGAGGTGCTCCGCCCCCTGGCGGTCCAGCGACACCTCGACGATCGCCGCCAGCCCGTGACCCTGCCATTGCGCCAGTGCATCGTGCGAGAGCAGCGCCACCTGGCGCTCGATCAGGCCGCCCTCGCGCAGCCGTGCCACGCGCCGCAGGCAGGTGGCGGGCGACACGCCGACGCGCTGCGCCAGCTGCTGGTTGCTGAGCGTCGCATCCCGCTGCAGCAGATCCATGAGCCGCAGGTCGATGGCATCCGGAGAGAATGAAAATTCCATAATTTGGCAATAAATGATGAATTATTGAAGTTTATTTCATTTGTGAAATATAAATTCAAAATAACTCAAATATTGCATTCACCATCCCTTCTGCGGTGCTTAGCATCCATGGCATTGCTTCAGGAGGTATTCCCATGTGCGGCATCGTCGGCGCAGTCTCGCAGCGCAACATCGTTCCCATCCTCGTGCAGGGCCTGCAGCGCCTGGAATACCGCGGCTACGACTCCTGCGGCGTGGCGGTGCATGAGGCAAGCCTGGGCCAGCACCCCACGGGCGGCCTGCGCCGCGCCCGCAGCACGGCGCGCGTGGCGGAGCTGCTGGCGCAGGTGCAGCAGGACCATCTGCAGGGTGCCACCGGCATCGCCCACACGCGCTGGGCCACGCATGGCGCACCGGCGGTGAGCAATGCCCACCCGCATGCCAGCTACGGCCCCGGTGTTGCACCTGCCGACACCGCGCAGGCCGGCCACGTAGCCTTGGTGCACAACGGCATCATCGAAAACTACGAGGCACTGCGCACCCAACTGCAGGCGCGCGGCTACCAGTTTGCCAGCCAGACGGATACCGAGGTCATCGCCCACCTGATCGACAGCCTGTACGACGGCGATCTGTTCGCCGCCGTGCGCGCTGCCACGGCCGAGCTGCGCGGCGCCTATGCCATCGCCGTGATCCACAAGGACGAGCCACACCGCGTGGTCGGCGCGCGCGCCGGTTCGCCGCTGGTGCTGGGGGTTGGAGAGGGTGAACATTTCCTCGCCAGCGACGCCATGGCGCTGGCGGGCGTGACCGATCAGATCGTCTATCTGGAAGAGGGCGACCTGGTCGATCTGCAGCTCGGCCGCTACTGGATCACCGATAGGGCCGGCAAGCCGCTGGCAACCGAGCAGCGCCCGGTGCGCACCGTGGCCGCGCACAGCGGCGCGGCCGAGCTCGGCCCCTACCGCCACTACATGCAGAAGGAAATCTTCGAGCAGCCGCGCGCCATCGCCGACACGCTGGACGGTATCGAGGCCATCGTCCCCGAGCTGTTCGACGGTGCGGATACCGCCGCCTGGCGCGTATTCAAGGAAATCGACCGCGTGCTCATCCTCGCCTGCGGCACCAGCTACTACAGCGGCTGCACGGCCAAGTACTGGCTCGAAGACATCGCCGCCATCCCCACGCAGGTCGAGGTGGCGAGCGAATACCGCTACCGCACCAGCGTGCCCGATGCGCGCACGCTGGTCGTCACCATCAGTCAGAGCGGCGAGACGGCGGACACGCTGGCCGCGCTGCGCCACGCGCAGTCTTTGGGCATGCGCCACACGCTCACCATCTGCAATGTGGCGACCAGCGCCATGGTGCGCGAGTGCGAGCTGGCCTACGTCACGCGCGCCGGGGTGGAAATCGGCGTGGCCAGTACCAAGGCCTTCACCACGCAGCTCGCGGGCCTGTTCCTGCTCACGCTGGCCCTTGCCCAATCGCGCGGCCGGCTCACGCCCGAGCAGGAGGCGGAGCACCTCACCGCCATGCGCCACCTGCCCGTGGCGCTGCAGGCCGTGCTGGCGCTGGAGCCGCAGCTCATAGGCTGGTCCGAAGACTTCGCCAAAAAGGAAAACGCGCTGTTCCTCGGCCGCGGCCTGCACTACCCCATCGCGCTCGAAGGCGCGCTGAAGTTGAAGGAAATCAGCTACATCCACGCCGAGGCCTACCCCGCGGGCGAGCTCAAGCACGGGCCGCTGGCGCTCGTCACCAGCGCCATGCCCGTCGTCGCCGTGGCGCCGCACGACGCGCTTCTGGAAAAGCTCAAGAGCAACCTGCAGGAAGTGCGTGCGCGCGGCGGCGTGCTCTACGTGCTGGCCGACGCCGACACGCGCATCGAAAGCAGCGAGGGCATGCACGTGATCCGCATGCCCGAGCACTATGGGCAGCTCAGCCCGCTGCTGCATGTGGTGCCGCTGCAGCTGCTGGCGTACCACACCGCCTGCGCACGCGGCACCGACGTGGACAAGCCGCGCAATCTGGCCAAGAGCGTGACGGTGGAGTAAGGATGCGGTGCTGAATTACATCAGCCGCCTGACTTGGTGACCCAGCCAGGCGATGGTCTTGTCCATGGTCGGAGTCCAGGCGCGGCTGCAATTGAGCCGAATGAAATTTTGGTACCCGCGGCTGGCAGAAAAAATCGGCCCAGGCGCGATACCGACATTGGATGTTGCCGCCAGATCGAACAGGGCAAACGCGTCGACCGCCTGAGGCAACTGAATCCAAAGTACGAATCCTCCCTTTGGCTGGGTATGGCGCGTTCCTGCAGGGAAATACTTTTCCACCGCGCTCGTCATGCCAGCCAATCGGGATTGCAGTTCCCCCCGGAGCTTCCTCAAGTGGCGATCGTAGGAGCCGTACTGCATGTAGTGGGCAATCGCAGCCTGTGTCGGGGTGTTGGTGTCAAAGGTGGTGACGAACTTGAGCCGGGCGACACGCTCCCTGAATTTTCCCGTGGCGAGCCAGCCAATCTGGTAGCCCGGCGCCAGGGATTTGGTAAAGGAGCCGCAATGCAGGACGAGTCCGCTGCGATCGAAGGCCTTTGCCGCGCGGACATGCCGCAGGTCGAACTGAAGCTCGGTGTACACGTCGTTTTCGACCAGCGGGACTTGGTGCTTTTCCAGCAGCTTGACGAGCGCATTCTTCTTGTCCTCGCTCATGGAAAAGCCGAGCGGGTTGTGGCAGTTCGTCATCAGCAGGCACGCGGCGACCTTGTGCTGATGCAGCGTCTTGTCCAACTGGCCCAGGTCGAGACCGTCGCCAGGGTTCGTCGGCACCTCAACCGTGCGAAGGTAAAGCTGTTCGAGCAACTGCAGACCTGCGAAGTACATCGGAGAGTCGATGAGCACCAGGTCGCCGGGCTTGGTGACGGCCTTCAGCGCCAAATAGATGGCTTCCATCCCGCCATTGGTGATGATGATTTCGTCCGTCGGAACGGCGTAGCCCAACTCGAGATACCGGTGCGCGATGGCCCGACGAAGCCGGGGCAATCCCAGAAGGCTGTCTTGCACCGGGGCTGAAAAACTCGGATCCCTCATGCTTGCGATCAACTCTTTTTGCAAGGCTTTCAGGGGGAATAGCGACGGATCGACGAACGAGGAGCCCAGGAACGTCGTCTTGGACGCGGTCAGGTCACCGAGGATTTTGTGCAGCCGCGCCTGGTTGTTGCCTTCTACCAGCGTGGGGCGGCGCAGCGCCACTTCAGGCAACTCGCGCAATCCGCGTGACTGACTGACGTAGTAGCCCGAACGGGGCCTTGACTCGATCAGCCCTTGCGCTTCGAGCACTCCATAGGCGTGGACCACGGTGCCGTTGCCTACCCGATGCTGGGCTGACGCCTGGCGGATGGATGGGATGGGATCGCCAGGCCGCAGAGAGCCCTTGGCGATGAGGTCCGAAAGGCTGCGTGCGATCTCCAGGTATCGGTTCATTCGGTCTCCCTTCTGTATCTATTGATTGTTCGGCAATCTGTATCTGTTCTATTAATTTTTTCTGCATTAGAGTAGAACAGATTTTAGAGCGCAGTGATTGATGTCCGTCAATTCAAGCGCAAAAAGTCAGTCGAAAACCGGTGCCCGACTTGGGGCTTTGATCCGTGCATTCGGCTGTTGATGTTGGATGGATACAAGGAGCAACACATGTACTTTCGTTTGCCGGACAGCCGGCGGATCTGGTATGAAATGTTGGGAGACCCCGAATCCCCAGTCGTCTGCTTGACCCACTCCCTGACCGCCGATAGCGGTATGTGGGCCGAGCAGGTGCCTGCGTTGCTGCAGGCGGGATACCGGGTGCTTCGAATGGATATCCGGGGACATGGCGGCAGCGATGCCATGGATGGCGCCTATACGCTGGAAAACCTCGCCGACGATGTGTCGATCGTCGTGCAGGGGCTGGGGCTGGATGGTGTCCACTATGTTGGCCTCTCGATTGGCGGCATGTTTGGGCAGGCATTTGCCCTCAAGTACCCGCAATTGATGCGCTCGGCCATGCTGTGCGACACCATGCCTGCCTCGGCATCAGGCGCTGAAGGCATGTGGGACGAGCGGATCGCCACTGCACGCTCCGCCAACTCCCTTCTTCCTCTGGCTGAGGCTACGCTGGGCCGGTGGTTCACGGAGGACTTCAGGCGCCGCTCGCCTCTCCGGTGTCGGCAGGTTCATGAAAGCATTCTCGCCACCAGCGTGAATGGCTTCGAAGGGTGCGTCAGGGCGATCCGGCAATTCGATTTCTCCGAGGCACTGCCGAAGGTGCAAGTGCCCACGCTGGTGGTTTGCGGGAGCGATGACCCGGGAACGCCGCCTGCGGAGAACCGACGGTTGGCTGAACTGATTCCTGGTGCGCGGTACGAGGAAGTACCGGGGTGCCGGCACCTTCCGAACATCGAGAGGCCGGAGGCGTTCAACGCCGTCCTGACCCGTTGGCTGGCGGGCCTGCGTTCGTCGGCCATCACGAAGCGTTGATGGGAGGGCAGCAGACATGGGAAGACTGGAAGGAAAAACCGCCTTGGTCACGGGCGCGGCCCATGGGATCGGGCTGGCGACGGTCCATGCCATGGCGCGCGAAGGAGCCATGGTATGGGCCGTGGATCGGGATGCAAAGGGTCTAGAGGCTCTGCGCGATGTTCCACGTGTCCAGGTGGCTTTGCTCGACGTCACCGATGCGGCGGGAATCACACGGCTGGCCGGGCAGGTGGGTTCGTTGGGCGTGCTTTTCAACTGCGCGGGCTACGTCCACCATGGCACGGTGCTCGACTGCACGGACGCGGCCTGGGACACCACGATGGCCATCAACGTGAAGAGCATGTTCTGGCTCATCAAGGCCTTTCTGCCGGGAATGCTCCGGGCCCGTACAGGAAGCATCGTCAACATGTCGTCGATGGCTTCCTCGGTCAAGGGCGCAACCAATCGCTTCGCATATTCCACGAGCAAGGCGGCCGTCATTGGATTGACCAAATCCGTGGCCATCGATCACATCCGTGAAGGAGTGCGGTGCAATGCCATTTGTCCGGGGATCGTCGATACGCCCTCGCTGAAGGACCGCATGAGTGCCATGCCGGATCCGGAAGCCGCGACCAAGGCCTTCATCGCGCGTCAGCCAACAGGCCGTCTGGCCCGTGCGGAAGAAATCGCGCCTCTCGTCGTCTACCTGGCGTCGGATGAGGCTTCGTTCGTCACGGGGGCGATCTATTCGATCGATGGAGGTATCACTCTCTGACCTACCAGTCCTGTATTTGATTTCGTGCATTCCTTTGACTTAAAACTTGATTCAGGAGACAGACAATGAAGAAATGGGTGAAGAACGCAGCGGCCGCAGCCATGTTGACGATGGGCCTTGCCGGCGTGGGCAAGGCACAGACCGATCCCATCAGGATCGGGTTCATTACCGACATGACCGGTGTCTATGCCGACATCGATGGCCCGGGTGGCGTTGAAGCGATCCGGATGGCCATCGAGGATGCAGGTGGGGCCATCAGCGGCCGCAAGGTCGAGTTGCTGGTCGCAGATCACCAGAACAAGGCGGACATCGCCGCCGCGCGGGCGCGCGAGTGGTATGACTCGGGGGTGGATGTCATCATCGGAGGCACCAACTCATCGGCTGTCCTCGCCATCAATCATGTGGCGCGCCAGAAGAAGAAGGTCATGCTGTCCTCCAGTGCGGCGACTACGAGATTGTCCAATGAAGAGTGCAGTCCCTGGTCCGTGCAGTACGTGACGGACACGACGGCCATCGCCCGCGTCACGGGGTCGGCGGTCGTCAAGGATGGCGGCAAGAGCTGGTACTTGATTTCAGTGGATACCGCGGTCGGCCATTCACTCGAGAAAGACCTGGTGGAGGTCGTCAAGGCGGGAGGCGGCACCATCAAGGGTTCAATCCGGCATTCTTTGGGCACCACGGATTTTTCGTCGATGCTGCTGCAAGCACAGTCGTCTGGTGCCCAGGTGGTTGGGTTGGCGACGGGGGGCGGTGACCTTCTGGCGGCCATCAAAGGGGCGCAGGAATTCGGTTTGCACCGATCCATGAAGGTTGCGGCGCCGCTTGCCTTCTTGTCGGATATTCATGCACTTGGCCTGCCTGTCGCTCAGGGGCTGTATTACACGGAAGGGTGGTACTGGGACCACGACGAAAAGTCGCGAGCCTGGGCAAAGCGCTTCTTCGACAAGCGCAAGGCCATGCCCACCAGCTACCAGGCGGGCAACGCCTCCGTGACCAATCACTGGCTCTCGGCGGTCAAGGCTGTGGGCAGCACCGATGCGGACAAGGTGATGGAAAAAATGCGCGCGACACCCATCAACGACTTCTTTACGCAGAACGGAACGATTCGCCCTGATGGGCGGATGGTGCACGACATGTTCCTGATGCAAGTGAAGTCTCCCGCGGAATCGAAATATCCATGGGACTATTCCAAATTGATCGGCACAGTTCCGGGGGAAAAGGCCTTCATGAGCAAGGCGGAGTCCAAGTGTGCCCATTGGAAATGAACGCATTAACGTCAACAGGAGTAAATGGCAATGAAACTCAGCATCGAGCAACTTCGGCAATTCGAGCAGCAGGGCTATGTGATCTGCAAGGATCTTTTCACGTCCGAGGAAATGAAAACCTTGCGTGGCGCGCTTCAGGAAATTCTCAATGATGATATTGATCGGCCAGGCGTGTCGCGAGAGAAAAACAGCAAGGCGCCGCGTCTCATCTATGGCGCCGACCAGTTCAACGAGGTTTTTGCGCGACTGGTTCGCCATCCACGGTGGATGGAACCTGCCAAGCAGATACTCGAATCAGATGTCTACATTCATCAACTCAGAATCAATCCCAAGGCACCTTATGAAGGTGAGGGTTTCTGGTGGCACCAGGACTTTTCAACCTGGCATTTCGAGGATGGCATGCCGACGTCCAATGCCCTGATGATCGCCGTGTTCATGGATGACATCTATGACACCAATGGGCCGTTGATGGTCATACCGGGGTCGCACAAGTATGGAGAGATTCCCGAGCGGGTGCCCAACCCGGATGAGACGGGCTACACCGTCATGGAGGTTTCGCGCGATGTGGTCGCCGGGCTGGTGAAGGAATCTGGCATCGAGGCCTTGACGGGATCGGCAGGCAGCGTGATGTTCATGCATTGCAACCTTCTGCATGCTTCCGCGGGCAATGTCACCCCGTATCCCCGCTCCATCATCTATATCAATGCGAATTCCGTCGGCAATATACCAACGAAGAAAAAGCGGGCGGCGCATCACTGCAACCCCGACGCGACGGCGCTCGAACCGTTGGAAGACGATTGTCTGATTTCCTGAGGCCATGAGCCGTACGGCTCGCTATTCAGCTCCCGCATAGTCAACGAACTCTACCCTGCTCGTATCAGCGAGTGGGGTCTTTGGAATGAAAAAATACATTTTGGAGACAAAGCGCCTGACCAAGGAATTTCGAGGGTTTGTCGCGGTTCAGGATGTCAATCTGCAGGTTGAGAGGGACAGTATTCATGTCCTCATCGGTCCCAATGGAGCGGGCAAGACGACCTGCTTCAACTTGTTGACCAAATTCCTGACGCCAACTTCGGGGCAGATCCTCTTCGATGGAGAAGACATCACGCGTGACAAACCTGTCAAGACCGCTCGCCGCGGAATGGTTCGTTCGTTTCAAATTTCCGCGGTTTTCCCCCACATGACGGCGCTTGACAATGTCCGCGTCGGCTTGCAGCGGATGACCGGCGCTTCATATCGATTCTGGGAGAGCGGGCGGCGGCTCGATCGGCTCAATGACCAGGCATATGCACTCCTGGAAAGGGTTGATCTGAAGTCATTTGCCCACCACATCGTCGCCGACCTGCCTTATGGGCGCAAGCGTGCCTTGGAAATCGCAACGACGCTGGCAATGCGGCCCAGACTGATGCTGCTGGATGAGCCCACCCAGGGCATGGGCCATGAGGATGTCGGCAAGGTCACGCAACTCATCAAGGAAGTCAGCGTCGGCAAAACCATCCTGATGGTCGAGCACAACATGAACGTGGTCGCCAAGATCGCCGACAGGATTACCGTTCTCTCGCGTGGTTCGGTTCTGGCTGAAGGCTCATATGCGGAAGTGTCGAAAAACAAGGCCGTGGTGGAGGCCTACATGGGTACGGCAATTTCCAAACTTCAGCAGGAGGCTGGATGACCACACCGATGTTGGAGATTTCCGACTTGCACGCCTGGTACGGTGAGGCGCATGTATTGCACGGCGTGAATTTTCAGGTTCACCAGGGCGAAGTCGTGACGCTGCTGGGGCGCAATGGTGCCGGCAGAACGACCACGCTGCGCGCCGTTTTCGGCTTGTTGAACAGGAGAGAGGGCTCAATACGCATTGGCGGGCAGGAGGTCATCGACTGGCCTGCCTATCAGATCGCTCACCTTGGTCTGGGCTATTGCCCCGAAGAGCGCGGCATTTTCCCCGGCCTGACCTGCGAGGAGAACTTGCTTCTCCCCCGCAAACTGCGGGTGCAAGGCGGCCAGGCGATGTCCTTGGATGAAATCTACCAACTGTTCCCCAATCTCCACGAACGGCGATATTCCCCCGGCACGCGTCTGTCTGGTGGTGAACAGCAGATGCTGGCAGTGGCCAGGATCCTTCGCACAGGGGCTGGTCTGCTGCTCCTGGACGAAATATCCGAGGGCTTGGCGCCGGTCATCGTGCAGGCCCTGGCGCATCTGATTCGGATGCTTAAGGAACGAGGTTTCACCATCGTGATGGTCGAACAAAACTTTCACTTTGCCGCTTCGCTCGCCGACCGCTTCTACGTGATGGAGCATGGGCGAATCGTTCGGGAAGTCCTGGCCTCGGAGTTGTCCGAACAGCAAGCCATGCTGGATGAGTTATTGGGTGTTTAGCGTGGCACTGCTGCGTACTTCGGCCCCCGGCATGACCCCATCGAAATCGGATGAATGATGATTCAAATATTTGGTATTCCCATCCAGGCGTTGATGGGGCAAATTCTCCTCGGACTGGTGAACGGTTCGTTTTACGCAGTCCTTTCGCTGGGTTTGGCCGTGATTTTTGGCCTGCTCAATGTGATCAACTTCGCTCACGGCGCCTTTTTCATGTTGGGCGCTTTTTTTGCTTGGATGGGGTTGCACTACCTGGGGGTCAGCTACTGGGTGATGCTGCTGGTGTCGCCTCTGCTGGTGGGGGTGGCGGGCATCATTCTCGAGAGAGGGTTGCTGCGCCACCTCTACCAGTTGGACCATCTCTACGGCCTGTTGTTGACTTTTGGCGTCGTATTGCTGATGGAAGGGTTCTTTCGTAGCATTTATGGCGTTTCGGGGCTTCCCTACCCCGTGCCGAGCGCCTTGCAGGGAGGCATCGATCTGGGCTTCATGTACCTGCCCATTTACCGGTTGTGGGTCGTGGTGGTTTCGCTGGCACTGTGTCTGGGGGTTTGGCTCCTCGTGGAAAAAACCCAGCTTGGTGCACTGCTGCGCGCCGCCACATCCAATCCCAAGCTGGTTGAGGCCTTTGGCATCAACGTGCCGTTGATAGTCACCCTGACGTTTGGCTGCGGCGTTGCCATGGCCGGTTTCGTTGGTGTACTGGCCGCACCCATCATGCAAGTGTCTCCGTCCATGGGTGCGAATCTCATCGTCGTCGTATTCGCTGTTGTCGTGATCGGTGGTATGGGGTCGATTTTGGGATCCATCGTGACGGGCCTGGGGCTGGGCGTTCTGGAAGGCCTGACGAAGGTTTATTGGCCCGAGGCAGCCAATACGGTGGTGTTCATGATCATGGTCATCGTTCTGGTGCTCCGGCCAGCCGGGTTGTTTGGAAAACAGGCATGAACAAAAAATTTGCGATCTCTCTCGCCGTGTTCGCGGCGCTGTGCGCACTGCCGTTCGTAGGCGCGTATCCCGTCTTCATCATGAAAATCCTGTGTTATGCGCTTTTCGCTTGCGCATTCAACCTGCTGCTGGGGTATGCGGGATTACTCTCGTTCGGACACGCCGCGTTCCTGGGAGGGGCGGGATATGCGACCGGCCATGCGCTCGCGGTATGGGGGATGAGCACGGTGCAGGGCCTCGTCTTCGGTGTGATGGTGGCGGCGGCGATGGGCGTGGTGTTTGGTGCGTTGGCCATTCGGCGCAGTGGTATTTATTTCGCGATGATTACGCTCGCCCTTGCCCAGATGGCTTACTTTTTCTTCATGCAGGCACCGTTCACGGGCGGAGAAGATGGTCTCCAGGCGATTCCCCGGGGCAGCATCCTGGGTATCGACCTGAACAACGATCTCGCTCTGTACTACTTTGTGCTCATGGTGTGCGCGCTCAGCTTCGCATTCTGCAGCCGGGTCGTGAACTCGCCGTTTGGTTACGCGCTCAGGGCGATCAAGGAGAACGAGCCGCGAGCCATTTCGCTCGGCTACGACGTGGAGCGTTTCAAGCTGATCGTATTCGTGCTGTCCGCCGCGCTTGCGGGCCTGGCCGGATCTCTCAAAAGTCTGGTGTTCGTCTCCGTGACGCTGGCTGACGTCGTATGGCACATGTCAGGCTTGGTTGTCCTCATGACCCTCATTGGCGGAGTCGGTACCTTGCTCGGGCCGGTGATCGGTGCGCTCATCGTTGTGGTGCTCGAGAACAAGGTTGGCGAATTTGGGCAGATGCTGGCGAGTGCGACAGGCTGGAACGGCTTTGAGCTGCTCGGTCAATCCGTTCCCATGGTGATCGGGCTCATCTTTATTGTTTGCGTAAGGTTGTTTCGCCAAGGCGTCGTGGGCGAACTGGCGCATTGGCTGCGAACAGGGAAGTCCCCCTAGGGCTCCAGTTCCCGGAATCGCAAATCAATATTTTTCACTCGCATCACTCTAGGAAGGTGTCTACGGCGATGACCCCAACAACTGCAGCGGCTTCTTCTTGGCAGCAAGCCGTTTTCAAAGTCCTTAGGAAGGGCGGCGTCAACCAGATCGCCTATGTGCCAGATGCCGGCCATTCGCATGTCATTCGCAGCGCCATTGCCGACCCTGAAATTCAGGATGTGGTCTTGACCACTGAAGAAGAGGGAGTGGCGGTCTGCAGTGGCGCCTGGCTTGGTGGCCAGCGCGCGGTGCTCCTGATGCAGAGCAGCGGCGTAGGCAATTGCATCAACATGTTTTCGTTGCTGCAATCGGCCGATTTTCCTTTTTGTACGCTGGTGACCATGCGTGGAGAGTATGCCGAGTTCAACCCCTGGCAGGGCCCGATGGGCAAGGCCACGCAGGCCGCGTTGGAGCTTATGGGTATTCACGTGCTGCGTGTCTCCAGGCCTGAGGATGTGGAAGAGGTCGTCAGCGCAGGCTTCGATGCTGCGTTCCAGGCTGGCGAGAAAGTCGCAGTGCTGTTGGGTCAGGAACTGATCGGTCGCAAGAAATGGGATCGCTAAACATGAATCAAAAGATATCGGCTTCGCGCGCTGACCGCCGCGCTTTCGTTTCCCAATTGATTGCTGCAGCACCTGATGCTCTGGTTGTTGCCGGCCTGGGATCTGCCTCCTACGACGTGTTCGCTGCTGGCGACCGTGATCGAAATTACTATTTATGGGGTGCCATGGGTGGAGCCGCCTCGCTGGGCCTGGGTCTGGCGCTCGCGCAACCGGATGAGTCGGTGATCGTAATCACGGGCGATGGTGAGCAATTGATGGGCATTGGCAGTCTGGCCTCCATTGCTGTTAAACAGCCAAAGAATCTGACCATCGTCGTGCTGGACAATGGCCATTTCGGTGAGACCGGCATGCAGCGCAGTCATTCAAGCCTGGGTGCCGACTTGGTTGCAGTGGCCAAGGGTTTTGGCATTGCCGATTCGTTCTCCGTGAACAGCACGGATGCCTGCGAAGACATCGCCCAAGGTATCAATGCCCGCAAGCAAACCACCTTTGTTCAGGTCTTCATAGATGCCAATCAACCGCCGCGTATGCTGCCCCCTCGTGATGGCCCTTATATCAAAAACCGTTTCCGAGCTGCACTGGGCTTGACGCCATTTTGAATTGACAGGGGCAAGAATGTCCTGGGCCAACTGAGTTGCCTTGGTTGGGCTGCGAGCCGGTTCTCTTTGATCTGTATCGGGATGACGTGGACCGGCGCCGCGTGCAGTTCCATGAGGGCGCGAGATTTTTCCGAAGTCAAACCGCATTGATTGCACCGGTAGATCGGCATGGCGATGGAGGGTGATGGATCTGGTGATGATCAAACCGACTTATTGCCGGGAGGGAGTTGATTCAGCGAGCGCCTGCAGCAGCAGCGCATGGATTCCCCCAAAGCTGCCATTGCTCATGCACACGATATGGTCGCCCGGCCGGGCGATCTGCGCGATCTGCGCAACGAGCGCCTTGAGATCGTCACTGCACCGGGCGCGCTGCTGCATCGGCGCGAGCGCCTCGGCGGCGTCCCAGTCCAGTCCCGCGGTGTGGCAAAAGGCCAGGTCCGCCGTCTCCAGCGCCCAGGGCAGTTGCGCCTTCATGGTGCCCAGCTTCATGGTGTTGCTGCGCGGCTCGAAGACGGCGAGGATGCGCGCCTGCGGCCCCACGCGGCGGCGCAGGCCGTTCAGGGTGGTGTGGATGGCCGTGGGGTGGTGGGCAAAATCGTCATAGACGGCAATGCCGCGCACCGTGCCGCGCAGCTCCATGCGGCGGCGTACGTTGTGAAAATCGGCAAGCGCCTGGGCGGCCTGCGCAGGCGCGACGCCCACATGCTCGGCAGCGGCGATTGCCGCCAGGGCATTCATCTGGTTGTGCTCGCCCGTGAGTTGCCACGCCACCTGCGCGGCGCGCTGGCCCTGGTGCAGCACGGCAAAGTCGTGCGGCTCGCCCAGCGCGGCAAAGTCGCTCTGCGGCGTGCCGAAGCCGGTGACTTCGCTCCATGCGCCCTGCATCAGCACGCGCGCCAGGCTGTCCTGCTGGCGATTGACGACTACGCGCCCGGTGGGTGGCACGGTGCGCACCAGGTGGTGAAACTGCCGCTCGATGGCGGCGAGGTCCGGGAAGATGTCGGCGTGGTCGAATTCCAGGTTGTTGAGCACGGCGGTGCGCGGGCGGTAGTGCACGAACTTGCTGCGCTTGTCGAAGAAGGCCGTGTCGTATTCGTCCGCCTCGATCACGAACAGCGGCCGCGCCTGTCCGGCGGCCTGCCGGCCCAGCCGCGCGGAGACGCCGAAATTCAGCGGCACGCCACCCACCAGAAAGCCGGGCGTGAGGCCGGCAGCCTCCAGGATCCAGGCGAGCATCGCGGTGGTCGTCGTCTTGCCGTGCGTGCCCGCCACCGCCAGCACATGCAGGCCCTGCAGCACATGGTCACTGAGCCATTGCGGCCCGCTGGTGTAGGGCAGTCCGGCGTCCAGGATGGCCTCCATCAGCGGGAACTTGGCTGCGCCGCCCGCCAGGTGCAGGCGGCTCACCACGTTGCCGATGACGAAGAGATCGGGTTTCAGGCTCAGCTGGTCGGCGCCATAGCCTTCGATCAATTCGATGCCGAGCGCGCGCAGTTGGTCGCTCATGGGCGGGTAGACACCGGCGTCGCAGCCCGTGACCTTGTGCCCCGCCTCGCGTGCGAGCGCGGCAAGCCCGCCCATGAAGGTGCCGCAGATGCCGAGAATGTGTATGTGCATGCGGGGATTCTAAGAGGCGGGTCATTCCAGGAATATTTGATTGAAAATCGCCCTCAGGGCTTTACCATAGAGCGTTGACAGCTATCAAAATAAAGTTCAAAGCACACGGCGCATCCCCATGGTGCGCGCCGGCGGTATTCTTGCGGCACCAGCCGCCCCCACGCCATGCTCAGCCCTGTTTCCGATGAACTGCTCCAGGCCGCCGCCCGCCTTGCGGTCGATGAAGGTTTTGACTGGGGCAGCGCCAAGCGCCGCGCCGTGCGCGAGCTGGGGTTGCCTGCGCGCACCCCGCTGCCAGACAACCTCCAGATGGAAGATGCGGTGCGCGAGCACATCGCGCTCTTTCATGCCGATACGCAACCGGGCGAATTGCACACGCTGCGCCTGCTGGCGCTGGAGTGGATGCGCCGCATGCAGGCGTTTCGCCCCTATCTGGGCGGGGCCGTGTGGTGGGGCACGGCCACGCGGCGCAGCGACGTGGTGATTGCGCTGTTTTGCGACGATCCGAAGTCGGCGGAGATAGACCTGCTCAACCAGCAGGTACGCTACGAGCCGCACACCAGCGCCGGTCTGCGCGGCGAGCCGGTGCAGACGCTGGCCGTGCTGGTGCGCAGCGCGGCGCTGGCGCAGGAGGTCGTGGTGCAGCTGCAGGTGTACGACCTCGATGACCTGCGCGGTGCCTTGCGCAGCGATCCGCGCGGGCGTACGCCGCGCGGGGATGCGGCTGCGGTGCGCAAGCTGCTGGATGCTGGCGGGTCTGGTACGCTTGGGCAATGACAGTTTCAGAGCAAGCGGCGAAGCCTCCTGTGGGCTCGGGCGGGGCGGCAGGCGGATCGCGCCGCCAATGGCTGACGCTCGGCGTTGCGGGCGCGGCGGCAGCGGCTGGCGCGGGCCTTGCGTGGTGGCGCTTCAGCCCGAGGAGCGCCGATGCGCAGGCGGTGGATCAGTTCTGGGCCTCCGAATTCGAAGGGCTGGATGGCGCGCCGATGGGCATGGCGGTATTCCGGGGCCGTCCGCTGCTGCTTAACTTCTGGGCCACCTGGTGCCCTCCCTGCGTGCAGGAATTGCCCCGGCTCAACGCTTTCCATGAAGCGCACAAGGGAGACGGCTGGCAGGTGCTGGGCCTGGCGATCGATCAACTCGCCAGTGTGCGGAAGTTTCTGCAGCGGGCCCCTTTGGCGTTTCCCGTGGCGCTCGGCGGCGTCTCGGGCCTGACGCTGGTGCGAGACCTGGGCAACCCCAACGGGGGTTTGCCCTTCTCCGTGCTTTTTGCCGCGAATGGCGCCATTGCCCAGCGTAAAATCGGCGAACTCTCTTCTGATGATTTGCAGCAGTGGCGTGCTTCCCTGTAGGCATCCACCTTAGTCTGCCCACTCTAAATCCAAGCCTGATTCTCGCAATTGCATGCCAATTGCGGTAAATTAGCGTCTTATAGTTTCTTTTGGAATTTTCATGGACCTGCGAAAACTCAAGACCTTGATCGATCTCGTGTCCGAGTCGAACGTGTCCGAGCTTGAAATCACCGAGGCTGAGGGCAAGGTCCGCATCGTCAAGGGCGGCATTGCCGGCGCTGCTCCGATGCAGCAGGCTGCCGTGCAGCCCGTGCTGGTGCAACAGCCCGTGGTTGCCACAGCGGCTGCACCCATCCCGGCGCCGGCACCCGAGGCCGCGGAGGGCAACGTCATCAAATCGCCGATGGTGGGTACCTTCTACCGCTCTTCCAGCCCCGGCGGCGCGCCGTTCGTCGATGTCGGCAGCCAGGTCAAGGAAGGCGACGTGATCTGCATCATCGAGGCGATGAAGATTCTCAACGAAATCGAGGCCGATCACAGTGGCACCATCACCCGCGTGCTGGCGGAAAACGGCCAGGCGGTTGAATACGGCCAGGCGCTGTTCGTCATTGAATGATGTTCGCGGCCTCTGCGTGAGCGGGGGACGAGCCCACTAACCGCGAGGACATCATGTTCAAGAAGATTTTGGTTGCCAACAGGGGCGTTCTTGCCGCAGGCAAGGCGAAGCAAATTGCACTGGCACGCGTGAGCGTGCGGGTGATGAGCCGCGGAGCAGCCCATGTTTAAAAAGATTCTGGTCGCCAATCGCGGCGAAATCGCCCTGCGCATCCAGCGCGCCTGCGCCGAGCTGGGCGTCAAGGCCGTCATGGTCTATTCCGAAGCCGACAGGGATGCCAAATACGTCAAGCTCGCCGACGAGGCCGTGTGCATAGGCCCGGCGCCCTCGGCGCAGTCCTACCTCAACATGCCGGCCATCATTTCGGCCGCCGAGGTGACGGACGCCGAGGCCATCCACCCGGGTTACGGCTTCCTGTCGGAAAACGCCGACTTCGCCGAGCGCGTGGAACAAAGCGGCTTCCAGTTCATCGGTCCGACACCCGAATCCATCCGCACCATGGGCGACAAGGTCTCGGCCAAGCGCGCCATGATCAAGGCCGGCGTGCCCTGCGTGCCCGGCTCGGATGGCGAATTGCCCGACGATCCGGCGCAGTGGCGCAAGATCGCCAGGAGCATCGGCTACCCGGTCATCATCAAGGCGGCGGGCGGCGGCGGCGGGCGCGGCATGCGCGAGGTGCACACCGAAGCGGCGCTGGTCAATGCCGTGCAGCTCACCAAGGCCGAGGCCGAGGCGGCGTTCGGCAATCCCTCGGTCTACATGGAAAAATTCCTGCAGAACCCGCGCCACATCGAGATTCAGATCCTTGCGGACAAGTACAAGAACGCGGTGTATCTGGCCGAGCGCGACTGCTCCATGCAACGGCGCCACCAGAAGGTGATCGAGGAAGCCCCGGCGCTCGGCATTCCGCGCAAGCAGATCGAGAAAATCGGCGAGCGCTGCGTGAGCGCCTGCAAGAAGATCGGCTACCGCGGCGCGGGCACGTTCGAATTTCTCTACGAAAACGGCGAGTTCTATTTCATCGAGATGAACACCCGCGTGCAGGTGGAGCACCCGGTGACCGAATGGATCACCGGCGTGGACATCGTGCGCTGGCAGATCATGGTGGCGGCGGGGGAAAAGCTCGGTTTTTCGCAGCGGCAGGTGCAGGTTCAGGGCCACGCGATCGAGTGCCGCATCAACGCTGAAGACCCCTACAAGTTCACGCCATCGCCGGGCCGCATCACCAAGTGGCATGCGCCGGGCGGGCCGGGCGTGCGCGTCGATTCGCACATCTATACCAATTACTTCGTGCCGCCGAACTACGACTCGATGATCGGCAAGATCATCGTGCACGGCGACACGCGTGAGCAGGCGCTGGCGCGCATGCGCACGGCGCTGCGCGAGACGGTGGTGGAGGGCATTTCCACCAATGTCCCGCTGCACAGCGAGCTCATGGTGGATGCGCGCTTTGTCGCAGGCGGCACCAGCATCCACTACCTGGAAGAATGGCTGGCGGCGCGCAAGCGCTGAAGGTGCCGTGAGCCTGTTCGAGCTGCGCCTGCTGTGCCCCGAGGAGCGTGTCGAGCCGCTGAGCGAGGCGCTGGACGCGCTCGATGCGCTGAGTGTGTCGGTGGAGGATGCCGACGCGCTCACCGAACACGAGCGGCCGCTGTTCGGCGAGCCCGGCATGCCCGCGCCGCAGCCGGGCTGGCAGCGCAGCCGCATCAGTGCCCTGTTTTCCACCCGCGCTGCGGCCGATGAGGCCGCGCGCCTGTTGCCGCTGCAGGACTTTTTTACCGGCTGCAGCGTGGCGGGCGTCAACGCCTTGCCCGATCAGGATTGGGTGCGCCTGACGCAGTCCCAATTCAGCCCGGTCGAGATCACGCCGGATTTCTGGATCGTGCCGAGCTGGCACGAACCGCCAAGGGAAGCCCGCACCAGCATCCGCCTGGATCCGGGCCTGGCGTTCGGCACCGGCACGCATCCCACCACCCGCATGTGCCTGCGCTGGGTCGCGCGCCGCGCGCAGGGGGCGGCGCTGGGCCGGGTGCTCGACTATGGCTGCGGTTCGGGCATCCTGGCGATAGGCGCCGCCAAGTTCGGTGCCACGGATATCGATGCCGTGGATATCGACACGGCCGCCGTGGAGGCAACGTTGGCCAATGCCGATGCCAATGCCGTGGCACTCAGGGCAGGGCTGCCGGACCAGGCGCAGGGCCTGTACCAGACGGTGCTGGCCAACATCCTCGCCACACCGCTGAAGGTGCTGGCGCCGCTGCTGTGCGCGCATGTGGCGGCGGATGGCTGGCTGGTGCTTGCCGGGATACTGGAGCGCCAGGCGCAGGAGCTGCGCGAGGCCTATGCGCCGTGGCTCGCACTGGACGTGGCCGACAGCGAGGATGGCTGGATTCTGATGACCGCCAGGCGCTGAGCGCGGGCGGGAATGGCGCTCCCTACAATCGCAAGCCGATGAGCCAGGTCACGCGCTGCCCCCATTGCCAGACATCGTTCAAGGTTGTCGCCGACCAGTTGCGCGTCGCCGATGGCTGGGTGCGCTGCGGGCAATGCAAGCAGGTTTTCGATGCGCTCGAAAACATGCTGGAGGCTGACGACTCCGCCAGACCGGCGCCATTGCTGTCCTTGCCCGACGAACTGGCACTGCCCCCGGCCGCCGATGAGGCCGGCGAGCGCGCGCCGGAGCCGCAGGCTGTTCCCGAGCCACCGGGCGGACTGCCGCCGCCCCTGCCCCTGCCTGTACCCCCCATGGCGCCGCAAGAGCCGCCAATGCCGCCAGCGCCGGCGGAGTTGCCCGCGTGGAAACTGCATCTGCACGATCTGGTGGGCGCCCCCGCGCGGCCGCAGCGGCCAGACCCTGACTTCCAGCTCGATGTACCCCCGCCGCAACCCTTTGGGCCGCGTGTGGAGCCGGTGCTGGAACCCGTTCCGGCAATGCCCGAGCCTGTTGTGCCGGAGCCGGATGTCGAACCCCGATGGGACGACGCGGTTGCATCCTTGCCCGAGGCAGAGGTGGCGACCGAGACGGCGCCCGGTGCGGAACCGGCCATGGAGGAGCGCGTCCCTGAGCCCGCCCTGGAAGTCGAAGAGGCATTGGACGGCACGGCGCAGCACGAGCCTGCACCAGGGCCTGACGCTGCGCCGCAGGAAGAAGCCGGCCATCCCGATTTTGATTTTGTCCGCGCCGCGCGCCGTGGAGCCTTCTGGCGCAGGCCGCTGGTGCGCGCCGTGCTGGCTATCCTGCTCCTCGCGCTTGCTGCCGTGCTTGCCCTGCAGGTGGCGGTGCAACAGCGCGACCGGCTGGCCGGGGCCTATCCGCCGCTGCAGCCCTGGCTGCAGCGCCTGTGCGAACCCTTGCAGTGCACGGTGGGTATGCCGCGGCAGATTGCCGACGTGGCGATCGATGCGTCTTCCTTCGCACGCCTGCGCGATGACGAACCGGTGTACGCGCTGCGGCTGACGGTGAAGAGCAGCGCCGCCGTCGCGCTGGCCATGCCGGCACTGGAGCTGACGCTGATCGATGCGCGCGAGCAGCCCGTAGTGCGGCGCGTGTTGACGGCCACCGAGCTGGGCGCCCCCGACCGGCTTGCGCCGCGGGGCCGCTGGAGCGGCGCGGTGCAGCTGCGCCTGCAGGAGGGCGCTTCACGCGTCACCGGCTATCGGCTGCTGGCTTTCTATCCCTGAATTTTTGAACTGGAGCGGCCATGGCGGCACTGATTTGCGGATCGCTGGCGTTTGACACCATCATGACCTTCGAGGGGCGGTTTGCCGAGCAGATACTGCCTGAACAGCTGCACATCCTGAACGTGTCGTTTCTCGTGCCCACGCTGCGCCGCGACTTCGGCGGCTGCGCCGGCAACATCGCCTACGCACTCAAGCTGCTGGGGGGCGATCCGCGGCCCATGGTCATGCTGGGCAGCGATGGCGCGGATTACCTGCAGCGCTTGCGCACGCTGGACATTTCGACGGACACCGTCGTGCTGCTCGATGGCGTGTACACCGCGCAGGCCATGATCATGACCGACCGCGACAACAACCAGATCACGGCGTTTCACCCCGGCGCGATGATGCAGGCCCACGGCAACCGGATCGCGCGCAACGCCGAGTGGGCGATAGGCATCGTCGCGCCCGATGGGCGCGAAGCCATGATCGAGCATGCGGCGCAGATGGTGCAGGCTGGCATCCCGTTCGTGTTCGATCCGGGCCAGGGGCTGCCGATGTTTGATGGCGAAGAGCTCAGGCGCTTCATCGCCCAGGCCAGCTGGGTGGCGGTGAATGACTATGAAGGCCGCATGCTGTGCGAACGCACGGGCTGGAGCAAAGAGGCGATCTCACGGCAAGTCAAGGGCCTGGTGGTGACGCTGGGTGCGCAGGGCTGCGAGGTGTGGGAAAAGGGCGTATGCACGCTGGTGCCGCCTGTCGCGCCGAGCGCGGTGCTGGACCCTACGGGCTGCGGCGATGCCTGGCGTGGTGCCCTGCTGTTCGGGCTGGAGCGCGGATGGCCGCTGCTGCGCTGCGCTGCGCTGGGTAATCGCCTGGGCGCGGTCAAGGTCGCCCACCGCGGACCGCAGAACTACAGGCTGGATTTCACCGTGCAATAGACAACGGCCCCTGCCGCCCGAGGACTGCAGGAGCCGCCAGGACGCACGCCGCTGTCAGGGCTTGTTCTGCGTCGGAAATGGCCAGGCCGCCTGTGGGTTCAGCGCGGTCTTCGCAGGCGCTGTTTTCTTGGCAGGAGCAACCGCCTTCTTGGCAGGAGCCGCGGCCTTCTTCACGGCTGCCTTTTTGGCGGGCACGGCTTTCTTGGCCGGAGCTGCCTTCTTGGCGGGTGCCGCGGCCTTCTTCACGGCTGCCTTTTTGGCGGGAGCGGCCTTCTTGGCAGGAACTGCCTTTTTGGCCGGGGCCGCTTTCTTGGCGGGTGCCGCGGCCTTCTTCACGACTGCCTTTTTGGCGGGCACGGCTTTCTTGGCCGGAGCCGCTTTTTTCGCCGGTGCAGCCTTCTTGGCCGGCACGGCGGCCTTCTTCACTGCCGCCTTCTTGGCAGGGGCGGCTTTCTTCGCTGGTGCCGCTTTCTTTGCGGCGGGCTTCTTCGCAGTTGCCATCATGTTCTCCTTGAGTCGATTAGCAAAGAGCACTGCCTGCTTGCATGGCGCATGCAGCGATTCGTGTCGGCGTGGCAGCATGCCCGCCGACATGAATGGGGGAGCGTCCCCCAACCCAGGGCCTCTGGCCTGTGGTCGGTGTGCGGGACGTTGGAAATTTCATCGGTGGTGAGGTGCGGACAGCCGCTGCAAATGCGGTGACGGATCAGGCCGGGGTCAGTGGCATGGCGTTGAAAGAAGACGCCGGTGCGCGCCATTGCATGGCCGGATGCGGAGTGTCTTGGGCTTGATGAAGTATGGCAAATCCTGCTGCGGATTATGAGAGCAGTGCTTCGAAATGAAAAGCACACAAGCCTTGTAAAACAGGGATTTGTTGCTTCAATGCAGCGGTCTGCGCGCGAATGCGAGGCGCCTGAGGAACTGCGGCGCGCATGCGGGGGCCATTCCGCATCGCCGTCACGTGTGATGCTGGATGGTTGGCGCAATCATGATGCCCGTGCCTGCAAAGTGGCGCGCGAGCCGGTGCCAGTCGAAGGCGCTACCGGGATCGTGCTTGCGATGCGGTGCGATGTGCTCATGGCCGGCAATGTGGCGGATGGGCAGGCGCCGCGCCAGCGCGTCGCACAGGCGCAGCAGCGTGGCGTATTGCGCCGCTTCGAAGTGGTCGTCCTCCAGGCCTTCAAGCTCGATGCCGACCGAGTCGTCGTTGCAGCCGTCTCGGCCACGGTAGTGCGATACGCCCGCGTGCCAGGCACGCTCGTGCACGCTGACGAATTGCCATGCGCGCCCGCTTCGCTCGATGAAGAAATGGCTGGACACCTGCAGTCCGCGGATCTGCTGGTAGTAGGGGTGTGCGTCCCAGCCGAGTCGATTGAGAAACAAGTCCTGCACCGCGCCGCCGCCGTATTCGCCGGGCGGCAGGCTGATCGAGTGCACCACGATCAGATCGACGCAGGCATGCGCCGGGCGCGTATTGCAGTTGGGCGAAGGGCAATGACGCGCCCATCGCAGCCAGCCGCCGCGCCAGGGGCTCACGTCATGTCGTGGAGGCATCGGGCTCGGTGCGCGCCAGTTTCAGGCGCTCCAGGCGATGGCGCAACTGTCGCGCGCTCAGGCCCAGGTGCGCCGCTGCCGTGGCCAGATCATCGTCCGCTTCGCCGAGCGTGCGTAACAGGATCTCGCGTTCGCGGGCGTCCAGCCAGGCTTGCAGCGTGTGCGGGCGGGGAGGCGTCGCGGGCTGCTCCTGCGGGACAGCGTGCTGCGGGGCGGTGGCGGGAGCTGGTGCGCCTGCGCGGGGAGGGCCGCCGAAGGGCGGAATCTGCAGCGCACCGGCGTCGCTCAGCGCCATGGCCCGGTGCAGCAGGTTTTCCAGCTCGCGTACGTTGCCCGGCAGCGGGTACTGCGCAATGCGCTGCAGCGCCGCTTCGTCCAGCGCGGGTGCAGGCATGCCGGATTCGGCGGCGATGCGGGTGAGCAGCGCCGCGCACAGCGCCGGCAGGTCCTCGCGGCGTTCGCGCAGCGGCGCGATGGCGAGCTCGATGACGTTGAGCCGGTAGTACAGGTCCTGGCGGAAGCTCCCCTGCTGCACGTCCGCGGCCAGGTCGCGGTGGGTGGCGCTGACGATGCGTACGTCCACGGCCTCTTCCTGCGTCGAGCCGAGCGGGCGCACCGTGCGCTCCTGGATGGCGCGCAACAGGCGCGGTTGCATCGATAGCGGCAGTTCGCCGATTTCATCAAGGAACAAGGTGCCGCTGCGTGCTGCCTGGAAAAAGCCTTCGCGGTCTTGCGTGGCGCCGGTGTAGGAACCCTTGCGGGCACCGAAAAACTCGGATTCGAGCAGCGCCTCGGGAATGGCGCCGCAGTTCACCGCGACGAAGGGGCCGCTGCTGCGCTGGCTGCTGGCGTGCAGGGCGCGCGCGACGAGTTCCTTGCCCGTTCCCGATTCGCCGCGCACGAGCACCGGCGCCATGCTGCGGGCCACCTTGACGATGTCGGTCTTGAGCCGTCGCATGGCGTCGGACGCCCCGATGATCTGCGCCAGCGCGGCGGTTTCCGTGGGGGCGTCCTGCATGTCCTGCCGCTTGCGCGCGGCAATGGGCAGCGGCGCGGCGGCGCCTTGCACGGCCGAGGCCACGACGCTGCGAAACTGCTTGAGATCCACCGGCTTGGTCAGGTAATCGAAGGCCCCGGCACGCAGCGCCTCGACGGCGTTTTCCGCCGAGCCATAGGCGGTCATGACGATGCAGCGCTCGCCGCGCTGCTGCTCGCGCAGCTCGTGCAGCAGCTGCATGCCCAGCCCGTCGGGCAGGCGCATGTCGGTGATCATCACGTCGAAGCGCTGGCGCGCCAGCAGGCTGCGGGCCTGTGCGAGGTCGCCGGCAGTCTCCACCCGATAGCCCGCGCGCAGCAGCGTCAGCTCGCACAGGGTGCGCAGGTCCGGTTCGTCGTCGACGACCAGGATGCGGGCGGAGGCAGGGCTGTTCATGGCTAGACGACGATTGTGTCAAACAGCGCGGCCGAGCCGGCCGGCCGGCTTGCCGCGCGGAAGGTGATGGTGAAGGCGTTGCCTTCGGTGCTGCCGCGGGCCAGGGCCAGGGGCTTGCGTGCATAGTGCAGCCGCGCGCCGTGGCGCTGGCAGAGTTCGCGGCTGATGTACAGGCCCAGACCGCTGGAGCGGCTTTCGGAAGAGAAGAATGGCTCGAACAGATGCTGCTCGACCGATTTTTCCAGCGGTGCCCCGTCGCTCCAGACCTGCACGAAGGCGGGGGCGTCGCCACCGCCCTGGGTGAGGACCTGCAAGGCATCGGACGCGCCGCTGACGTGGCGCTGGGCGTTGTCCAGCAGGTTCACCAGCACGCGCCGCAGGTGTTCGGCATCGAACGGAACCTGCGTACCCGGTGCCTGCAGCGCGACGCAGGTTGCCTGCCTGGGGTGCGAAACCTGCCACTCCTGCACGATGCGCTGCACGGTGCTGTCGAGCGCGAGCGCGGTGGAGCCCGCGTGCCCCATCTGGTGCTGCACGCGGGCGATGTCCAGCACGTCTTCGGTGATGCGTTTGAGTCGCTCGGCGTTCTGGCGCACCATGTGCGCCAGGCGCTGCTGCCCGGCGTCGGTCAGCTCTTCCTGCAAGAGTTGGTTGGCTTGCAGTATGGCCGCCAGCGGGTTGCGGATTTCATGCGCGACGGCCGCCGACATGCGGCCCATGGCTGCCATTTTTTCGGTGCGCAGCTGCGCTTCCATCGCCCGCAGGTCCTGCAGAAACACCACGCACAGGATGTCGAATGCATCGTCTGCCGCGCGATGGCGGGTCGTCGTCAGCCAGGTGCGGGTGCGCAGGCCCATGGGGCTCTGGCCTTCGTGCAGGATGGTGATGTCCGCCGCCTGTGCCTGCGCCTCGGCGAAGGTCTGGTGCACCAGCTGAACCAGGGGCTGCCAGCGGGCCTCGGGCACGAGCGCGAACGGCGTGCCGCCCTGCGTTGACTGTCCCAGAAGGGCCTGGGCCACCGGGTTGGCCAGCCGTACCTGGCTGCGCCGGTCCAGCACCAGGACGCCGTCGTTGGCATGCTCCATCACCATGTGGCTGATGGCCTCTTGCGTGCGTGCGGCCATGCGGCTTTGTTCGGCATGCTGCTGCTCGCGCAGCAGGCGGGCGGATAGCTGGTGCGCCAGCCAGGCCACGATGAAGTAGGCGGTGCCCGTGAGGGCGGCGCCCAGGTAGGGGCCGGTTGCGTCGGTGCCGCCGCGCACGCCGGCCCACCACGCCAGCGCCAGCAGGGCGATCGTCGCCGCGGCCGCGGTGCCCAGAGCGGTGGTGCGCGTCCCCAGCACGCCAGCCATCAGCACCGAGAATCCGTACAGCGGCGCGTAGTTCATCGGGTCTTGCGACTGCAGTTGCAGAAACTGCAGTCCGGTCCAGGTGACGAGGTCGATCCCGATGGACGACAACCAGCGCACGCTAGCGTGCTGCGGCGCGGGCGCGGTTGGGCGCAGCCAGCGCTGCGCCACCGTTGCCGCGAGGTAGGCGCCGCTGGCGCCGAGCAGCGCGCCGGTGACCGGCTGGCCCAGCGCCAGACCGGTGAGCTGCAGCGCCAGCAGGGCCAGGGCGACCAGCACGCGGGCGGAAAGGAAACCGCTCCACAGCCTGGTGAAGGCCTGGCCTTCGGCGGGCGTGGCGGCGCTGGGCGTCAAGCCGGGCCCTGTTCGCGGTGCGCGGCGCAGCAGTAATAGCGGGTACCCGCCGGCAGCGCATCGGTTTGCGGCAGGTGCACGCCGCAATGCGCGCAGGCCACCATGGCTTGCGGCGCCGCCACCGCAGGCGGTTTGCGCCGGGGCGGCGCAGGCGGTTTGCGCTGGCTGCGCACGAGGGCGTAGACCACGGCGGCAATGGCGACGATCAGCAGGTATTTGCTCACGTGGCACGCCCCAGAATGATTTCAAGCACGAAGCGCGAACCGACATAGGCCAGCAGCAGCAGCGCCGCGCCGACATAGAGCACGCGCACCGCCTTGCGGCCGCGCCAGCCAAAACGAGAACGCCCTATCAGCAGCACCGCAATCGTTGCCCAGGCGAGCACGGAGAACACCGTCTTGTGGTCCCATTTGGGCGCGTGGCCGTAGAGCTGCTCGCCAAACAGCCAGCCTTCGGCGAGCGTGGCCGTGAGCAGGATGAAGCCGGCGGTGATGAAGCGGAACGTCAGGCGCTCCAGCGCCAGCAGCGGCATGCGCCCCTGCATTTCGGCCGCCTGGCGGATGCGCTGTTCGGCACGCACCATCAGCCAGGCGTGCACGACCGCGGCGGCGAACAGGCCATAGCTGGCGATGCCGAAGGTGAGGTGCAGCGCCAGCCAGGGCGAGGAGCGCTCTTCCAGCGGCAGGCCTGGGAACGCCGCCGCTGCCAGCACGACCAGCGCGGCAAGCACCGCCATGACGATGACGGCGCCGCGCGACTGCATCTGCGGCAGCAGCTGGTGTTCCACGGCGTAGGTGGCCAGCACCAGCCACAGCGTCATCGAGAGCGCCGGAGCAAAACCGAAATGCGGGCTGGCGCCCAGCAGGCCTGCCGCGAGTGCCAGGGCGTGCAGCAGCCAGCCGGGCGTCATGGCCAGGCGTTGCGCGTGACCCGATGCGTGTCGCCCCATGAAGACCGGCACCATGTAGGCAAGCGCCGCAGCGCCTGCCAGCAGCCATCCCGGCGATGATGCGGTCGGTAAAATCATGATCCCATCAGTTTAGCCTCTGGGTGGTTGTTCCAGAGCGCTGTCAACCGGGGCGTTTCGGCCCCGCAGGAGCATCTACCCCCCATGGCATCCGCATTGACCGACAAGCTCTCGCGCCTGGTAAAGCAGATGCGCGGCCAGGCGCGCATCACCGAAGCCAACGTGCAGGACATGCTGCGCGAGGTGCGCATGGCGCTGCTGGAGGCCGACGTGGCCCTGCCCGTGGTGCGCGACTTCATCGCCCGCGTGAAAGACAAGGCGCTGGGCCAGGAGGTGCTGGGCAGCCTCAAGCCCGGCCAGGCGCTGGTGGGCATAGTCAACAAGGAACTGGCCGCCACCATGGGCGAGGGCGTGGCCGACATCAACCTGGCGGCCCAGCCACCGGCGGTGATCCTGATGGCCGGCCTGCAGGGCGCGGGCAAGACGACGACCACCGCAAAACTTGCCAAGCACCTGATCGAGAAGCGCAAGAAGAAGGTGCTCACCGTCTCGGGCGACGTGTACCGCCCGGCGGCCATAGAGCAGCTCAAGACCGTGACCGCGCAGGCGGGCGCCGAGTGGTTCCCCTCCAGAGCCGAGCAGAAGCCGCGCGAGATCGCACTGGCGGCGCTGGATTACGCCCGCAAGCACTTCTTTGACGTGCTGCTCGTGGATACCGCCGGGCGCCTGGCGATCGACGAGGTGCTGATGCAGGAAATCAAGGAGCTGCATGCGGTGCTGACCCCGGTGGAGACGCTGTTCGTCGTCGATGCCATGCAAGGCCAGGACGCGGTCAACACCGCCAAGGCGTTCAAAGAGGCGCTGCCGCTTACCGGCATCGTGCTCACCAAACTGGATGGCGATTCGCGTGGCGGCGCGGCGCTGTCGGTGCGCGCGATCACCGGCGCTCCCATCAAATTTGCGGGCGTCTCTGAAAAAATCGACGGCCTGGAGGTATTCGATGCCGAGCGCCACGCCGGGCGCATCCTGGGCATGGGCGACATCGTCGCGCTCGTGGAGCAGGTGGCGCAGGGCGTGGACATGGAGGCGGCGCAGAAGCTCGCCGCCAAGGTCAAGAGCGGCGATGGCTTTGACCTGAACGATTTCCTGGGCCAGCTGCAGCAGATGAAGCAGATGGGTGGGCTTTCCAGCCTGATGGACAAGCTGCCGTCGCAGCTCACCGCCAAGGCGGGCGAGATGGACATGGACAAGGCCGAGCGCGACATCCGCCGCAAGGAAGGCATCATCTGCAGCATGACGCTGCAGGAGCGGCGCAAGCCCGACATCATCAAGGCCACGCGCAAGAAGCGCATCGCCGCGGGCGCCGGGGTGCAGGTGTTTGAGGTCAACCGGCTGCTCAACGAGTTTGACCAGATGCGCACCATGATGAAAAAGATGAAGGGCGGCGGCCTGATGAAGATGATGAAGAAGCTCGGCGGCATGAAGGGAATGAAGGGCATGCCGGGCATGCCTTTCTAAGCGTTTCATACGCTTAGCGCATGCTGGATAAGCGTGAGAAGCTATCAATTAAGGAGACCGCCATGGCAGCTCACTTCACGCTGGATGGCGCACTCAAGGGTTGGCCGCTGACGGCACCCGCTTGCGCCGCCACCGAGATCGGCGCGCGGCGCTGGAACGTGCTGGCGGGTGATCTGCCACTGCCGCTGGCGGTGTTGAAGCGCTCTGCGCTGGAGCACAACCTGGCCTGGATGCAGCGCTACGTCGCCGAGCGCGGCGTGTGGCTGGCGCCGCACGGCAAGACCACGATGTCGCCGGAACTGTGCGCGATGCAGCTGGCCAGCGGCGCCTGGGGCCTGACCTTTGCCAATGTCTGGCAGGCGCGGGTGGGCATTGCGGCCGGTGCGCAGCGCATCCTGATCGCCAATGAGGTGCTGCAGGATGCGGATCTGGATGCGCTCGATGCCTTGCTTGCCCAGCATGCCGGTCTGCGGGTCTGGTTCCTCGTCGATTCGCTGCGCCAGCTTGCGCTGATCGAAGACTGGGCGCAGCGCCGAGGCGGTTCACGGGTGTTGAATGTGCTGCTGGAACTGGGCATTCCCGGCCAGCGCACCGGCTGCCGCACGCAGGAAGAAGCATTGCTGCTGGCGCGGGCCATTGCGGCCAGTGCTGCCGCGCGCCTGTGCGGCATTGAATGCTATGAGGGGCTGGTAGCCACCTGCGACAGCGCGCACGACGCACGGGCCGTGACCGATCTGGTGCAGCGTGCACTGGCCCTGGCCAAGGCGGTGGATGCTGAAAACCTCTGGGTAGATGGTGAAACCGAGATCCTGCTGTCCGCAGGTGGCTCGGCTGTGTTCGATCTGGTGCTGCCGCTGCTGCAATGCCAGCAGCTCTCACGCCCGGTGCAGGGCGTGCTGCGCTCGGGCTGCTATCTCACGCACGACCACGGCAACTACCAGCGCTTCGTGCGCCTGGTAGCCGAGCGCGAAGGGCTGCCGGAGAGCCTGCAGCCCGCGCTCACCGTCTGGGCGCTGGTGCAGTCGGTGCCCGAGGCGGGCCTGGCGCTGCTCAATGCCGGGCGGCGCGATCTGTCGTTCGATATCGACCTGCCCAAGCCGGTCGGTTGGGCAATGCGCACCAGCCGCGAAGTGCAGGCACCGCCGCAGGATTGGAAAATCACCGCGCTCAACGACCAGCACGCCTATCTGCGCTTCGACCCTGCCGGGCCAGCGCCCGCCGTGGGTGACCGCGTGGAGCTGGGCATTTCGCACCCCTGCACCACGTTTGACAAGTGGCGCTGGATGGCGGTGGTGGAGGACGATGGCGCCGTCTCTGGCGCGATCCATACCTGTTTTTAGAGAACCGTCACTTCCTCGCACACCTCGCCGCGCAGCGTGTAGTGGCGCGCTTCGGTGATGCGTACTTCGATCATGCGACCGATCAGCGACGGATCGCCCGCAAAGTTCACCACGCGGTTGCATTCGGTGCGGCCCATCAGTTCGCTCGCGTCGCGCTTGCTCGGGCCTTCGACCAGGATGCGCTGCACGGTGCCCACGCGCTGCGCGCTGATGGCGTGCATCTGGCGGTCGATCAGCGCCTGCACTTCCAGCAGGCGCCGCTGCTTGACTTCCTGCGGCGTCTCGTCGCGCAGGCTGGCGGCGGGCGTGCCGGGGCGGGGGCTGAAGATGAAGCTGAAGGAGTTGTCGAAGTTCACTTCCGCGATCAGCTCCAGCAGCTTCTGGTGGTCTTCTTCCGTTTCGCGCGGAAAGCCAATGATGAAATCGCTGCCGATGGCCATCCCGGGGCGCATGGCGCGTAGCTGGGCAATCGTCTTCTTGTACTGCGCGGCGGTGTAGCCGCGCTTCATGTAGCTCAGGATCTTGTCGCTGCCATGCTGCACCGGCAGGTGCACATGGCTGACCAGCTTGGGAATGCGCGCGTAGGCCTCGATCAGGCTGGGCGTGAAATCGTTGGGGTGGCTGGTGGTGTAGCGGATGCGCTCTATGCCGGGGATCTCAGCCACATATTCGAGCAGCAGCGCGAAGTCGGCGATCTCCTTGGTGTTGCCCATCCGGCCGCGGTAGGCGTTGACGTTCTGGCCCAGCAGCGTGACTTCCTTCACGCCCTGGTCGGCCAGTTGGGCGATTTCCACCAGCACGCCCTCGAACGGCCGGCTCATTTCCTCGCCGCGCGTGTAGGGCACCACGCAGTAGCTGCAGTATTTGGAGCAGCCTTCCATGATGGAGACAAACGCGGTGCAACCCTCGGTGCGCGCAGGCGGCAGGTGGTCGAATTTCTCGATTTCCGGAAAGCTCACGTCCACCTGCGCGCGGCCTTGCCGGATGCGGGCGTCGAGCATCTGCGGCAGGCGGTGCAGGGTCTGCGGGCCGAACACGACATCGACATAGGGCGCGCGCTTGATGATCTCTTCGCCCTCCTGGCTGGCGACGCAGCCGGCCACGCCGATCAGCACGCCTTTTTCCTTGAGGTGCTTGACGCGCCCGAGGTCGGAGAACACTTTTTCCTGTGCCTTCTCGCGCACCGAGCAGGTGTTGAACAGCACCAGATCGGCCTCGTCGGGGTTGTCGGTGGCCTCGTAGCCCTTGGCGTCGGCGAGCACGTCGAGCATCTTGCCTGAGTCGTACTCGTTCATCTGGCAGCCAAAGGTTTTGATGAAGACTTTCTTGCTCATGGGGATCTCTTGGCAAAAGGGAAAAGGCGGCCGCGGCGGGCCGCTGCGCCAAACGCGGCCGGTTCAGCGCTGCTGGCGCGATTCGGGGAGTTCGGACTCGAACTTGAAGTTGCGCACCACCATGCCGGGCGCGGCGCGCGGCCTGGCGGCCTCGGCCTCGGTGATCAGCCAGACGGTCTGCAGCATGCCTGTCGAGGTTTCGAGCACATAGTGCACGGTATAGGTGTTGCCGCGCAGGGTGACGGGCATCACCAGGCGGTTTCTGGCGTCAAGGACGCGCAGGCCCGGCGCGCTGCGCACCGCGTTGTCGTTGAGCAGCACCTTGTTGCCGGACACGAAAGTGACCGAGCCACGCAGCGCGCTGGCCGGGAAGTTGCGCGCCGCCGCACCCGTGGTGGCAAGCGGCTGCTGCTGGCTGCTGGCCGGCAGGCCTGCAAGAAGCAGGCCCAGGGCGGCGATGGCGGTGATGAGGGGGCGACAGCGGGTCATGGTGTTCATCCAGAGGCTGGGTGGGGCGATTTTAGGCGACGCTGAATAAATCCCAGCGATGCGGCGCGCCCTGACTTGGGATGGGCTGCGAGGCGCAAAGCGCAGACATGGCCGTAGCCATGGCGAGCATTTGCAACGACGCAGACCGCCCAAGCCAGGGATGCGCCGCGCGCAAGGGGCTTGTTCAGCTTCGCCTTCAGGCGGTGGGTGCGGCGGCGCCCAGAATGCGGCCCGCGAGCGCCGCGATGCCCGCGTCCGACAGGTCGGGCGCTGGCATCTGCGTGCGGCCGTCCCAGTGCCGGAAATTGCGCGCCTGCGAGCGTCCGTAGTGCGGGTCGTAGTGCAGCCGCATCAGCTCGTCAAACAGCGGCGCGAGCTGCCCGCCGCGCGCCCAGCCCTGCCAGCGCGTGATGACCTCGTGCCCGTGCATTTCCACCAGCAGGCCCAGGCGCTCGCACAGCAGCGCCGGGTCATCGCCCAGATAGGCGTAGTCGCGCAGCAGGTAGGCATGGCGCTCTTCGGGGGCGGCATCGATCTCGAAGCAGGGCGCGTTGCGCAGCTGCTGCACCAGCAGCGGCGGTACCGACAGGCGCCCGATGCGCGCGCTTTCGCCTTCCACGTAGATAGTTTGCGTCAAATCCATAGCTGTCAGCGCACGCCAGATCTGCATTTCGAAGTATTTTTGTGATGGTTGTTCCACGCCGGGCAGGCTGCCGAGCAGCGAGCCCTTGTGCTGCGCCAGACCTTCCAGGTCCAGCACCTGGGCGCCCTGCGCCGCCAGCGCGTGCAGGATGCGCGTCTTGGCCGAGCCGGTGGCGCCGACGATGGCGCGGATCCGCATGCGCGGCACCAGCACTTCGAGCTGTTCGATGACGTGGCGGCGAAACGCCTTGTAGCCGCCGGCGAGCTGCTCCGCCTTCCAGCCGACGAGCCGCAGCCACTGCACCATGGCGCCGCTCCTCATGCCGCCGCGCCAGCAATACACCAGCGGGCGCCAGCCGGGTGGCTGGTCGGCGAACCGGGTGCGCAGGTGCTCGGCCAGGCGCGCCGCCACCATCGCACCGCCGACGCGGCGCGCCTCGAACGCGCCCTGCTGCGCGTGCAGGGTGCCGACGATGGCGCGTTCGGCATCGTCCAGCACCGGGCAGTTGATGGCGCCGGGGATGTGGTCCTCGGCGAATTCGGCGGGCGAGCGGGCGTCGATCAGCGTGTCGAACTGCGCGATGTCCGCGGGGCGGATGGAGTGGTTCTGGGCCAAGGGGCGAGCGGATCGGGGAGGATGCCGGTATTTTCGGTCACGTTGAAGGCGATCTCGATATGCTTCTGAAAAAGGAGCTTTGTCCGCTTTCATTACGGGCGCTGCAAGCCATTTTTGCGGGTATTTCCTCACTGTGCCCATTGGCACGGCCGCTTGGCTAGACTAGCCCTGTTTTCCAACCACGCAAGGGAATCAGTCCAGATGGCGATCACCGAACAGGATTTGCTGGCAGCGCTCGCCAGTGTGAAAGACCCGCTGTCGGGCGCCGCCTTCGTCACGCCGCAGACGCTGCGCAATCTGCAGGTGACAGGCGCTGATCTGGCCTTCGACGTGGAGATGGCCTACCCGGCCAAAAGCCTGGTGGCGCAGCTGCGCAGCCAGCTAGTGGCGGCGGCCAAGACCTTGCCGGGCGTTGCCAACGTGTCGGTGAACATCGGCACCAAGATCACCTCGCAGGTGGCCGGACGCGGTGCGCGCCAGATTCCGGGGGTGAAGAACATCGTGGCCGTCGCCTCGGGCAAGGGCGGCGTGGGCAAGAGCACGACGGCGGTGAACCTGGCGCTGGCGCTGGTTGCCGAGGGCGCGCAGGTGGGGCTGCTGGATGCCGACATCTACGGCCCGAGCCAGCCCTTGATGACCGGCACCTCGGGCAAGCCCGAGACGCTGGACGGCAAGCACATGGAGCCCAAGCGCGCCATGGGCCTGCAGATCAATTCCATTGGCTTTCTGGTGAGCGACGAGCAGGCCATGGTCTGGCGCGGGCCCATGGCCAGCAATGCGCTGGAGCAGCTCATCATGCAGACGCACTGGTACGACCTGGATTACCTCATCGTCGACATGCCGCCGGGCACCGGCGACATCCAGCTCACGCTGGCGCAGAAGGTGCCGCTGACCGGCGCGGTGATCGTCACCACGCCGCAGGACATCGCGCTGATCGACGCCAAGAAGGGCATCACCATGTTCCAGAAGGTGGGCGTGCCCATCCTCGGCATCGTCGAGAACATGGCGGTGCACATCTGCAGCCACTGCGGCCATGCCGAGCATATCTTTGGCGAAGATGGCGGCAAGAACCTGGCGCAGAAATACGGCATGCCCTATCTGGGCGCATTGCCGCTGGCGCTCTCGATCCGCGAGCAGACCGATTCGGGCAAGCCCACGGTGGCCGCCGAGCCGGACAGCGAGGTGAGCGGCATCTACAAGGCGATTGCGCGCCAGCTCGCCGCCAACATTGCCGCGCGCAGCGGCGGCGAGCAGCCGGCGTTTCCGACCATCAAGATCAGCAAAGAGACCTGATGGCCCTCAGCCCTGCTGGCGCGTGAGGCTCAGGAACTCGCGCCGCAGCGCCTCGTTGGTGAGGAACGCGCCACGCATGATGGAGTTGGTCATCTTCGCGCCGTTGTCCTTCACGCCGCGCCAGTGCATGCAGGCGTGGCTGGCCTGCATCACCACCGCCAGGCCGTCGGGCTTGACGCGGCGCTCCAGCTCGTCGGCCAGCATGGTGATGGCCTCTTCCTGAATCTGCGGGCGGCGCATGATCCAGTCGCAGATGCGCGCGTATTTCGAGAGGCCGATCAGGTCGGATTTCGGATTGGGCAGCACGCCGATCCAGACCTTGCCCTCGATCGGACACAGGTGGTGCGAACAGGCGCTGCGCACCGTGAGCGGGCCGACGATCATCAGCTGATCGAGGTGCGAGACGTTGGGAAACGCCGTGACCTGCGGCTCTGTTTCATAGCGCCCGCCGAACACTTCATCGATGTAGAGCTTGGCCATGCGCCGGGCGGTGTCGCCGGTGTTGTGGTCGCTGTCGGTGTCTATCACCAGCGCGCGCAGCACCTCCTGCATTTTGGCCTGCACTTCGTCGCGCAGCGCGTCCAGTTCGCCGTCCTCGATGAAGTCGGCGATGTTGTCGTTGGCAAAAAAGCGCTGCCCTGCGCTGACGAGGCGGTAGCGGATGCGCTCCGACGCACTTTGCGCCTGTGCTTCACCTTCGTGGGCGTTGGCTGTGGGTGACACGTGCATGAGCATTTCGGGTTCCTCCAGAAGTATTGGTAACGGCCCTGTCGGCAGCGCCCGGCTTACGCACGCGGGCTGTCGCTGCCCACGCCGTGGCGGTAGACCAGCTGTGCGCCCAGCCATCCGCCGGCCACCAGGGTTGCGAAACCGATGGCATCCAGCACCAGGGAGGTTGTGTCGGGTGCCAGTGGTTGTGTTTGTTCGATGCGCAGCAGCAGGCGCGTTGCGAACAACGTGAACGCGGCCAGCATCAACCCCATGTGGAGGTTGACGGTGCGCTGCGCCCGGCCTTCGGGTACGCGCGGGATTTCGGCCATGCCAGCGATCACCGCGACCAGGGCGATGAGGCAGCCGGCGGTCAGCAAGCCCGCCGACCAGTGCCAGGCGGCCTCGCCCCATCGCAAGCTGGCGAAGTCGGCGACCACGGCCAGCGTCCAGCAGGCAATCGGAAAATGCACCAGCGCGGGATGCAAGGGATGGCGGCTCATTTCAGTTCAGCAGCAGGCTGGCCAGCGTGAGAAAACCGCAGAGGGCGACGCTGGCGTGGATGATCACGATGATTTTCGGCGGCAGGCGGTTGCGCAGATGAAACGACACCAGAAAGAATCCGCCCAGCGCCGCCGCCAGCAGCAAGACCAGGGCATACAGCACCTGCGGCGGGGTGTCGCCTTCGATCAGCATGGCAATCAGCAGCGCGAGGCTGGTGGTGCCGAGCAAGGCATGCAGCGGCGAAAGCGTCCAGGGCGCGAATTTGCCGCGCAGCACATGGGCCGCCAGGACGGAGCCGAGCAAGGCCGTGATCAGCAATGCGGCGAGGGTTTGATAAAGCATGGCGGGTCTTCGATCGGGTGGTTTTACCGCAGGTCCGGATTGGCTCTCCGTGCAGAATGTTATTGCATGTAACACGATTGATCGTCTCCGCGCCATTGGATGCGGGCCGCTCGCATCCTGTTTCATGGCCGCGTGGAACAATCGCCGGCGCTGCGCGCGCGCCATGGTTGCGCACGGCCGCTGCAATGGCCCACGGAGGGGATTGTGTTGAAACCATCGTTATCAGCCATCGGCTTCGCCGTGCTGCTGCTGATTGCCTTGCTCATGGCGAGCAACCATGTGGCCGCGCGCCTGGCGTTCGACCATGGCGTGAATGTCACCACCGCGGTCGCGTTTCGCAGCCTGGGCACGGCGGCAGCCGTGGGGCTGCTGGTGCTGGGCCAGCGCGTCTCGTTGGTCTTGCGCACGCGCGAGCGCTGGGCGCTGGTGCTGATCGGGCTGCTGGTGGCCGTGCAAAGCCTGCTGCTGTATTCGGCCGTGGCACGTCTGCCGGTGGCTTTGGCGCTGCTGGTGTTCAACACCTTTCCCCTGATGACCGCGTTCTGGGCGCGCGTGCTTTACCAGCACCGCCCGCAGCGGGCCGTGCTGCTGGCGATGCCTTTGATTCTCTGCGGCCTGGTGCTGGCGCTGGATGTGCTGGGCGCCGCGTCGGGCCTGGGCGCTGGCGGGCAGTGGCGCGCGATGGGCACGGGCGTGGCCTTTGCGCTTTCGGGCTCGGCCATGTTCGGCCTGGCGCTGGTGCTGACGCAGCATGAAGCCGGCGCTGTCGATGGGCGGGTGCGGACCCTGATTTCGATGGCGGTCGTCGGGGTGGTGGCCAGCGTGGCCGCCGGGCTGCAAGGCGGGTTTGCTCTGCCCGTGGCGCCGCAAGGGTGGTGGGGCCTGGGTCTGCTCATGGTTTTGTATGGCACCGGCATCACGCTGCTCTTTACGGTCCTGCCGAGGCTGGGTGTGGTGGGCCATTCAGCGGTCATGAACGTCGAGCCGGTGTTTGCCCTGGCCATTGCCTGGCTGGTGCTGGGCCAGTCCGTGGCGGCGGTGCAGATCGCCGGCGCGCTGGTGGTGGTAGGCACCGTGGTATGGCTGGGCACGCGCAGGCACTGACGGGTGACGGGTACGATCGCGGCCAAGGAAGGAAGCAGCATGACTGACAGCGATAGCGCTCCCGGCCAGACGCCGGAAACCCCGGACGGCAGGACACTGGACGCGCTGGAAATGGCCCTGGAAGCCATGGATGAGCGGCGGCCGGGCGAAGTGCCGCAGTGGGAGTTTTGCGAAGGGGTGATGACGGCGATGCTGTGCATGCGCCGCGTCGTGCCTGCCGAAGAATGGCTGCCCATGCTGTTCGATGCCGACGCAGACGACATCTTTGCCAGTCCGGCAGAGCGCACGCATTTCCTGATGCACTGGATGGAGCGCGAGGCGCAATTGCGCGCTGCACTGCAGGCACCGGTAGAGGCGCTGGAGGAGGAGGGCGCGCTGGAACCAGGGGTACTGGATTGGCGCGGGCTTGCCGCCACGATTTCGCAGGAGGAGCGTGAGCAGGCCTTTGGCGGCGGCAAGCCGCCCCCGTTTGCGCAGGCCTGGGCGGGTGGTTTTTTCAGCGCCGTGGACTATTGGCCCCACGACTGGATGCTGCCGCGCGACAAGGAAATCGCCGCCGACATGCGCCGCGCCATGGGCGCGCTGCGTGCCCTGCTGCAGGAAGACCGCGCGGCGCCGACGGTCAATCTCTACGATGAAACGGGAGACCCTTCCGTGAGCGACGCGCGTCTGGAGGCATTCGGCGAGGCGATCTGGGCGGTGTACGACCTGTACGACACCGCCCTCAGCCTGGGGCCGCGCATGCGGCCCGCCGTCAGCGAAAAAATCGGCCGCAACGACCCATGCCCCTGCGGCAGCGGCAAGAAATACAAGAAGTGCTGCGGCGCCTGACCGGCTGGCGGCGGCGTCTGGCCTGCGTTCGCAAGCCAAAAAAAACCCCCCCAGGCGGCGGGGCAGGAGGTGCGCAAGAGAGTGGGCTGGCCGGGCTACTTCAGCAGTTTCCAGTCGCCATTGACAATTTCCACCAGTACCACGCCCTGCTCGTCCAGGCCGTTGTGCTCGGTCGGCGTCATGGTGTAGACGCCGCCGGCGGCGGGCACGTTCTTCAGGCCTTCCAGCGCATCACGCAGCGCGGCGCTGAAGGCCTTGCGGTCGGCCGGCTTGGCGCTTTTGAGCGCGACGGGGATGGCCTGCTCCAGCAGCACGCCCGAGTCCCAGGCGTTGGCGCTGAATTGCGTGAGCGTCTTGGGGCCGTAGGCGCCTTCGTAGGTGTTGGCGTAGCGCATGGCGGCCGCCTTGAACGAGGCGGTTTCGGGCAGTTGCTGCGCCACCAGCCCGGGGGCTGCGGCAACGATGGTGCCGTTGCAATCCGCGCCGCAGATGCGGATGAAATCCGGGTTGGCCACGCCGCCGCTCTGGTAGAGCTTGCCCTTGTAGCCGATCTGGTTGAAGGAGCGCTCGGGCAGGGCCGCCGCCGTGCCCGACGCGCCGATCATCACCGCATCAGGATTGGCGGCCTTGATGTGCAGCGTTTGCCCCGTGACCGAGGTGGCGGCGCGGCTGTAGCGTTCGCTGGCAACAAGTTCGATGCCGGCGGCCTTGGCGGATTCCGCAAAGTTCACCGCCCAGTCTTCACCGAACGCGTCGTCAAAGCCGATGTAGGCGGCCTTCTTCACGCCGTTGGCCTTCATGTGGGTGGCAATCGCCGAGGCCATGAGCGCCGTGGAGGGCGCCGTGTTGAAGACCCAGCGGCGCTTGTCATCCATGGGGAAGACGATGGAGCGCCCCGCCGCCACGGAAATTTGCGGCACGCCGGCATCGGCCAGCGAGTCGCGCATGGCCAGCGAGCTGGGCGTGGTGCTGGCGCCGATGATGGCATGCACGCCGTCTTCGATGATCAGCTTCTTGGTGACCTTGACGGCGCCGGTCGGGTCGGAGGCGTCGTCCAGGATGATGTACTGCACCTTCTCGCCGCCGATTTCCTTGGGGAAGAGCTCCACGGTCTTCTGCTCCGGAATGCCCAGCGACGCGGCCGGGCCGGTGGTGGAAAGCACCACGCCGATCTTGATCTGCGCCTGGGCACTGGCGGCTGCCAGAGCGATGGCGGCCAGCGCGCATGCGCCGCGCAACAGTTGTGTGTATGTCATTGTCGTCTCCTGGGTTGTCTGCGGACGTTGTCGTTCCCGTCGCCGTCCCGCGGCGGGGGATGGATTACCTTAGCTGAGCGTGGTCAGCAGATAAATGGGAATCTGGCGAACAAAATGTCCATGAATGTGGACAATCGCCGCCTTCAGGGCAGCAAAGTGAAGCCCGATTCATAGCGCGTCTTGCCAGTCGATGCCAACACCATCTGCAGGAAGCCTATCGCCTCCAACTGCTTCGAGCGCGGCAGGGGGCCGGCGTCGATGGCGCGCAGCCCCGCTGCCTGAAGAAGGTCAGCCAGCGCGATCTTCCCCTCGGCGTCGTCTCCGGCGAACAGAACCGTCGTCGCCGTGGTGCCATTCGTGCGGGTGATGAGCGTGTCGGCGAGGTTGACGTTGAACGCCTTCAGGACGGCGACATCTGCGGGGAGCTGCCGGGCCAGTTCCAGCGCGGTGGAGGTGCCGATCAGAGCCTCCGGCTGCTCGTAGGTGCTGAAATCAATGGTGTTGGAGATGTCGATGACGACCTTGCCGCCCAGCCGGTCCCGGTAGTGTTTCAGGATGTTGGGATAGGCGCTGTAAGGGACCGCGAGGACGACGAGATCCCCCGTCAGATCGTCGCCGAGCGCCGCATAGGTGGCCTCCGGGTGGTCTCCGGTGGGTTTGGCACTGCGATTGACGATCTGAATGCTCGCGCCGGCGCGCGCCGCGATGTCCGCGATCGCCGAACCCATCTTGCCGCGGCCAATGATGCTGATCGATGTCATATGCGTTAAATCCTCTTGAATCGTTCGAGTGCCTTTTCGGCGACTTTCAGTGCGTCGTAGTCGAAAACGGCAGCCCTGCGAAAATCGCGTCCGGACGTGATGTCGACGTCGCGCTTGTGGGTGTTGGTGAACTGGAACTGCGAGTCGAACATCGCGCCGGCCCGGCGTGAGCCCACCTGCAGGATCGTCGCCCGCTGCATGCGAACGGCGGTGTAGCGCCTGAAGGCTTCGGGAATTTCACTGACGCTTTCGGCCTGCTTGAGGAAAAAGGCCAGCGTGATGCTGTCCTCGAACGCTTGGTTCACCCCCTGGCCCTGGTGCGGCACCATGCAGTGGGCGGCATCGCCCAGCAGCGCGATCGGCCCGCGCGACCAATTGGTGATCGGATCGGTATCGAACAGACCCCACCAGAAGGTTTCCTTGATCTGTGCAAGGAATTGGTGAACCCTAGGGTCCCATTTCTGGCGCGCGAATTCGGCTTGAACTTCCGCGATGTCCGCGGGGCCGGACCAGGGGCCCTTGAGCGGCCGGTCGCTGGGGATGCAGGCGACGTAGTTGTACAGCTTGTGCTGCTGCAAGGGGTAGGTCATCAGGTGCCGGTCGTTGCCCATCCAGGTCTGGCTGATCCGGTTCCAGTCCCTGGGCAGATCGGACGCATCGATCACGCCCCGGTACGCGATGAAGCCGGAGTAGACGAATCTGGTGGGCTGGCCCACCGCCTTGCGCACCACCGAGCGGATACCGTCTGCGCCTATGACCGCATCGAAGTCTTCCTGCTCGCCGTTTTCGTGGTGAACGCGCACGCCAGCGCCCGCCATCTCGACCGACTTGACCCGCTGGTTGAGCCGGATCGCCTCGGGGTCCACGGCCTGGGCCAGGATGTCGATCATGTCCGGCCTGTATATGCCGATGTTCTGGTAGTGCTTCGCCGAGTCTTCCCAGGCCGCATCCGTGACGACGTTCCCCATGGCATCCAGGTAGGCACCGTGCCCGTCTGGAATCGCCCCGGCGCGCTGCATCGCTTCCAGCAGCCCCAGTGTGTCGAGCACGCGGGCGCCGTTGGGCGCGATCGTCACCCCCGCGCCCACCTCATCGTGCTTGTGGGATTGCTCGAACACGGTGGCTTGAACCCCCGCGATCTTTTTCAGTGCAATCGCTGCGGCGAGCCCACCCAGCCCTCCGCCAATGATTGCAATCCTCGCTGCCTTGCCTGCCATTTGATCTCCTTTACGGGTTCACGCGCATGGTCCGCCGTTCCAGGCCGCTGCTTGCCAGCGGCCCTTGGTGAACATGGCGGCGGTATCTTGGGTGCCGATGGCGGCGTTTTCCTCGCACCGCCAAGCATGCAGCCTGCAGTCTAGGAAGATGGCGGTGCGCGATCAACCGGGTATGGGCGGACAGACTGTTCAACAGTTCGGATAATCGTTGTGATGAACTGGAATGACTGTGAAATTTTCTGCCACGTGGTCGAGCATGGCGGCTTTTCTGCCGCCGGCAATTACCTCGGGCAGCCCAAGTCCAGCATCAGCAGTGCCGTGCAGCGCCTGGAGGAGGAACTGGACACGCGACTGCTGGAGCGCACCACGCGCAGCGTGCGCGTGACCGAAGCTGGCGACATCCTTTACCAACGCACCGCGCACCTGTTCACCCGCCTGCGCGAGGCCTGCGACGAGACGCTGACCTCGGGGCGCGTGGTGGCCGGCACGCTGCGCATCGCCGCGCCCTATGAGTTCGGCGCCCACCATGTCGGGCCAGTGGCCTGCAGGGTGATGGCGGCCTTCCCGGAATTGCAGGTGCATATCGAAGTCGAGCACCGTCCCATCAACCCGCTCACCGAGCCCTACGACATCGTGTTCGCCATGCTGGAGAGCCCGCTGCCCGCGTCCACGGTCGTCATCCGGCGCATGTTCTCGCTCGAACGCGGCCTGTTCGCCGCGCCGGAACTGGTGCAGACCCTGGGCCAGCCGCGCTCGCCGGACGACCTGCGGCAGTGGCCGCTGCTGGCCAGCACGGTGGACACCCAGTGGTCGTTTGCCGACCACCATGGCATCGACCACCACGTGCCGATCAAGGCGCCGCGCATCGTCAGCAACAACGCCGACTTCCGCGTGCAGGCGGCCGTCGCCGGGATGGGTGTGACGCGCGTCACCGCGACCTTCTGCGCGCCGCAACTGGCCGGTGGCACGCTGGTACGCCTGCCCATGCCGGGCTATGCCTGCGAGCCGCTGCGCGTCTATGCGCTGCTGCCGGGCAAACGCCTGGTGCCCGAGAAGGTGCGTCACTTCCTCGACGCGCTGGCCGCCTACGCGCGCACGCAGCGCTGAAGCGGCGGCGATTGTCCAATTTCACGGACATTTTGTTCGCGCGATCCGGATGCCTTGCGCAGCGCAACCCTGCCTAGAATGCACCGGTGCGGCAACCGGGGGCGCGCCCGGAATCTTTCGCGAGGGCGGGTTGCCGGCCGCGCCTGCCGAACGGGCGCTGGGCCTTTGAGCGGCCTTTGGCGGCAACAACCGGCCGCCCGGCAACAGGCGCGCTGCCACGTTTGCGCAATCCGGCTTGTGGCGCGGCGGGGGTTCGCCGATACTGCAGCCTTGGAATCCGCAGGGCGTTCGGCCGGAAAATACATGAATTTTCCTATAAATTCGGGCTTGAATCATCGGGTATTTACTGATATTCAATAACTATTTGATCGGCTATAAACGCGGGTTTCGTATTCCCCGGACAGAGGCGGCCGTGCGGCCGCGTTTTCATCAAGTTGCAAAGGCGGTGTGGCATCCATGGATTTACAGATTGCTTTGATGCTCGGGCAGGACGGGATGGTCAATGGCGCCATCTACGCCCTGATGGCGCTGGCGCTCGTGCTGGTGTTCTCGGTTACACGCGTCATCCTCATTCCGCAAGGGGAGTTCGTCACCTACGCGGCGCTGTCGATGGCGGCCATTCAGGCGGGCAAGCTTCCATCCATCGTCTGGCTGCTGATCACGCTGGCGGTGCTGGTGCTCATCGTGGAGACCTGGCGCCACAGCCGCGGCGTGCGGGTGGATTGGAAATCCACCGTGGTCTGGGCCGTGGTGGTGCCGGCGATGGCGGCGGCGCTGGTGTTTGGCCTCAAGCCCCAGAGCGGCTGGCTGCAGGCGTTGGTGGTTTTTGCACTGATCACGCCGATGGGGCCGCTGGTGTACCGGCTGGTGTTTCGCCCGTTGGCGCATGCTTCGGTGCTGTTCCTGCTCATCGTCGCGGTGGCGCTGCATCTGGTGATGGTCGGTCTGGGGCTGTATTACTTCGGTGCCGAAGGCTCGCGCACCAATGCCATCTGGGATGCCTCCTGGGATCTGGGCGGAGTGCCGGTGAGCGGCCAGTCGCTGGTGGTGGTGTTCACGGCCATCGTGCTCCTGATCGCGATGTTCTGGTTTTTCGGCCGTTCGATCATCGGCAAGGCGCTGCGCGCCACCGCCATCAACCGGGTGGGCGCGCGCCTGATGGGCATACCGACCGATCTCTCGGGTGATGTCTGCTTTGCGCTGGCGGCGCTGATCGGGGCCGCCTCGGGCATCCTGATCGCGCCGGTCACCACGATCTACTACGACACCGGCTTCCTGATCGGTCTCAAGGGCTTCGTGGCGGCCATCATCGGCGGGCTCACGGGCTATCCGGGCGCCGTTGCCGGCGCCGTGCTGGTGGGGCAGCTCGAATCCTTCTCCTCGTTCTGGGCCAGCGCCTACAAGGAGGTGATCGTCTTCACGCTCATCATCCCGGTGCTCTGGTGGCGTTCGCTCAATACCCGCCACGTGGAGGACGAGGAATGACCAACCGTCAATGGACCTGGCTGGCGATTGCATTGCTGGTCATCGCCTGGCCGCTGCTGTCGCCGTTCAACGTCACGCTGCTCAACTACATCGGCCTGTACGCCATGGTGGCCGTGGGCCTGGTGATGCTCACCGGCGTGGGCGGCATCACCTCCTTCGGCCAGGCGGCCTTCGTCGGCCTGGGAGCCTATGCCACGGCATGGATCTGCACCTCGCCGGTGGCGGCGCAGGCGCTGTCCTGGGTGCATCCCGACGTGCTGCCGTGGCTGGGGCTGGTGCTGGGGCTGATCGTCACGGGCGTGATCGCCTGGGTGCTGGGCGCGGTGACGCTGCCGCTCTCGGGCCACTTTCTGGCATTGGGCACGATCGCCTGGGGCCTGAGCCTGTATTACATCTTCGGCAACCTGGAAGGTCTGGGCGGCTTCACCGGCATATCCGGCATCCAGGCACTGTCGATAGCCGGCTACGAGCTGACCTCGCCGCGGCTGTTCGGCATCATCATCTGGGTGGTGCTGCTGCTGGGCATTTGGGCGATGAACAATCTGCTCGATTCGCGCGAGGGCAGGGCGATCCGCGCGCTCAAGAGCGGTCGTGTGATGGCCGAATCCATGGGCGTCGATACCTCGCGCCAGCGCATGAAGCTGTTCCTGCTGGCGGCGCTGCTGGCCGCCATTTCGGGCTGGCTCTACGCGCACCTGCAGCGCTTCGTGAACCCCACGCCCTTCAGCCTGAACATCAGCATCGAATACCTGTTCATGGCCGTGGTCGGCGGCTCTGGCCACCTCTGGGGCGCGGTGCTGGGCGCCACGCTGATCACGCTGCTCAAGGAGCAGTTGCAGGATTTGCTGCCCCAGTTGCTGGGCAGCAGCGGCAATTTCGAAGTGATCGTCTTCGGCATCCTGATGCTGCTGATCCTGCAGCGTGCGGCGGACGGCATCTGGCCACTCATCACCGCGCGTACCAGAGGCTGGGTCAAGCCTGCCGCCGCGGCGGCGGCAAGTGCCCACGTCACGCAGGCCGTGCTGGCGCGGCGCAAGCTGCCACCGGTCGGGCAGGTGGTGCTGAACGCCACGCAGGTGACCAAGCGCTTCGCCGGTCTGGTGGCCAACGATGCGGTGGACCTGGACGTGAAGGCGGGCGAGGTGCATGCGCTGATCGGCCCCAACGGCGCCGGCAAGAGCACCTTCTTCAACATGATCTCGGGCGTGGACGACCCCACCTCGGGCAGCGTGACGCTGATGGGCCAGTCCATGGCGGGCAAGCCGTCGCGCGCCTTCGCGGCACTGGGCATGGGCCGCACCTTCCAGCACGTGCGCCTGCTGGGCCAGCGCAGCGTGCTGGAAAACGTCGCCCTGGGCGCGCACCTGCGCGGCAGGAAGGGCTGGGTCGCCGCCATGCTGCGCCGCGACCGCCATGAAGAAGCGGCGCTGCTGGCCGAGGCGCGCAAGCAGATCGAGCGCTGCGGCCTGATGAGCTACATCGACACCCCCGCGGCCTCGCTGCCGCTGGGCCAGCAGCGCGTGGTCGAGATCGCCCGCGCGCTGGCGGCGCAGCCCACCATCCTGCTGCTCGATGAACCGGCCGCGGGCCTGCGCCACCTGGAGAAGCAGGCGCTGGCCGATTTGCTCATCCAGTTGCGCGGCGAAGGCATGGCCCTGCTGGTGGTGGAGCACGACATGGAATTCGTGATGAACCTGGCCGACCGCATCACGGTGCTGGAATTCGGCAAGGTGATCGCGCTGGGCAACCCGGCCGAGGTGCAGGCCAACCCGCGCGTGATGGAAGCCTATCTGGGCGTGGAAGATACCGAAGGAGCCCCGGCATGAGTACCACCGCGCTGCTGCAATTGAAGGGTTTTTCCGTCTCCTATGGCCCGGTGGAGGCGGTGCACCAGATCGATCTGACCGTGAACGAGGGCGAGATCGTCACCGTCATCGGCCCCAACGGCGCGGGCAAGTCCACGCTGCTCAATGCGGCCATGGGGCTGCTGGGCTCGCGCGGCGAGCTGCAGTTCGAGGGCAAGAGGGTTGATCGCCCGTCGGTCGAGGCCATGGTCGCGCATGGCGTGGGCTTGGTGCCCGAGAAGCGCGAGCTGTTCGGCGAGATGTCGGTCGAGGACAACCTGCTGCTGGGCGGCTTTGCGCGCTGGCGCCGCGGCCAGCGCGATCAGGCGGAGCGCATGGAAGAGGTGTTCGCGCTGTTCCCGCGCCTGAAGGAGCGCCGCGCGCAGCTGGCGGCCACGCTCTCGGGCGGCGAGCGCCAGATGCTGGCGATCGGCCGCGCGCTGATGGCGCGCCCGCGCCTGCTGATGCTCGACGAGCCCTCGCTGGGCCTGGCGCCGCTCATCGTGCGCGAGGTGCTGCAGATCGTCGCCTCGCTGCGCGGCATGGGGGTTTCGGTGCTGCTGGTGGAGCAGAACGCGCGCGGCGCGCTGCAGGTGGCTGACCGCGGCTACGTGCTGGAGATGGGCGCGGTCGCGCTCAGCGGCGAGGCGAGCATGCTGATGAGCGACAAGCGCGTGATCGAGACCTACCTCGGCGCGGGCAAGAAGGCGGCCTGAGGCAGTACCTGCCCGGGCTTTCGCCTTCAGGGCAGGCGCACGCTGCCCCTGTTTTTTTTCGACGGATGCTTCAGCCTCTTGCTTTTCGGTCAGATATTTAATATATTAAATAAATGCTCCAGAAAACCCGTCTGCGCTACCGCAACCTGCCGCTGTTGCTGCTGCAGGCGCGCGAGGCGCTGATGCAGCATTGGCGCCCCGCCTTGCGTGAGCATGGCCTGTCGGACCAGCAGTGGCGCGTGCTGCGCGTGCTGCGCGAGCAGTCCGATGGCCTGGAGACCGGGCGCCTGGCGGAGCAGGCCTTCATCCTCGGCCCCAGCCTCACCGGCATTCTTGCGCGCATGCAGCGCGATGGCCTGGTGACGCGCGAGCGCAGCGGCGAGGACGCGCGCCGCAGCGTGGTGCGGGCAACGGTGCAGGGGCGGGCGCTGGCCGAGGCGCTGACGGGCTCGATTGCCGCGCAATACGAAGACCTGGCCCAGCATCTGGGCCCCGAGCCGCTGGAGCAGCTCTACGGCCTGCTGGATGGGCTGCTGGCGTTGCCTGCGCATGCGGTGGCGCTCGAAGAATCGATGGAGGAATGAACCATGACGGACCACCTGCCGTGGCAGCCGCGAGGCACCGTGTACGGCACGCTGCTGAACTTCTGGCGAGAGCAGGCGCTGTGGGCGCCCAAGATGACCGAGGTGCCCTACAAGGCGGCGCCCAAGGCGCCGGTGCTGTACGTGAAGACCGCCAATACCTTTGCCTGCGATGGCGCCGCCGTGCCCGTGGCGGGCGAAGTCTGGGCCAGCGCCTCGCTGGGTCTGGTGGTGGACGGTTTTGAATCAAATCTGGCATTTACGCATGCTGGGCAAGCGCAAGCAGCTATCAAATCCATTGATTCGCCGCCCATCGCCGGCTGCGTGCTGCTCGGCGATCTGAGCCTGCCGCATGCCAGTTACTACCGCCCGGCGATCCGCTTTCGCAACCGCGATGGCTTTTTGCCCTGTGCCCCGGCGGTCACGCCGTTGCGGCAGGTCGATCTGGCATCGCTCACGATCGATACCCGCGTCAACGGCGTGCTGGTGCAGCGGCAAAGCCTTTCCACGCTGGTGCGCGATGCCGCCACGCTGCTGGCCGATGTGTCCGAATTCATGACGCTGCAGCCCGGCGACGTGCTGATGCTGGGCAATGATTGCCTGGAGGGCGGCACGCGCCCGCTGGCCAGGGCGGGCGATCGCATCGAGATCAGCGCACCCGGTCTCGCGCCGCTGACCCACACCCTGGTGCAGGAGGCCGCATGAAGCACGCACGCATTGCCTGGGCAGGCGCTATGCACCACGCCATCGAGCGTGAGGGGCAACTGGAGCTGCAAACGTCGGCTTTTCGGGGGCGCCGTCTGTCGTTCGACGAAGTCACCTGGCTGCCGCCGCTGGCGCCCACGCCGCGCGCACGTACCGTGCTGGCGCTGGGCTTGAACTACGCCGACCACGCACGTGAACTGGCTTTCAAGCCGCCCGAGGAGCCGCTGGCCTTTGCCAAGGGGGCCGCTTCGCTGATCGGCCACCGCACCCATACGGTGCGCCCCGATGGCGTGCAGAACATGCACTACGAATGCGAGCTGGCCGTCGTCATCGGCCGCGAAGCAAAGCAGGTGAAAAAGCAGGACGCCTACGGCTTCGTGCGCGGCTACACCGTGGCCAATGATTTTGCGGTCCGCGACTACCTGGAGAACTGGTATCGCCCCAATCTGCGCGTGAAGAACCGCGATACCTGCACGCCGATCGGCCCCTGGCTGGTGGACGCGGCGGATGTGCCCAACCCGATGGCGCTGGCGTTGCAGACCACCGTCGATGGCGCCGTCACCCAGCAGGGCAGCACCGCCGACATGGTGTTTGACGTGCCCACGCTGATCGAATATTTCACCAGCTTCATGACGCTCTACCCGGGCGATTTGATCCTGACCGGCACGCCCGATGGCGTGGTCGATTGCCCGGTGGGCAGCCGCATCGTCTGCAGCATCGAAGGCCTGGGCAGCCTGGAAACCACCATGGTGGCGCAAAGCCACGCAAACCCTTGATATCCGCGCGAGGACAGCTATGAAAATTGACCATCTGATCGACGGTAAGCCAGTTGCCGGCAGTGACTATTTCGAAACCATCAACCCCGCCACGCAGCAGGTGCTGGCCGAGGTGGCTTCGGGTGGCGAGGCCGAGGTGAATGCCGCCGTCGCCGCCGCGAAAGCAGCCTTTCCGAAATGGGCCGGCCTGCCCGCGCCCGAGCGCGCCAAAAAGGTGCGTGCGCTCGGCGACCTGATCGCCAAGCATGTGCCCGAAATCGCCCGCACCGAGACCGACGACACCGGCCAGGTCATAGGCCAGACCGGCAAGGCTCTGATCCCGCGCGCGGCCGACAATTTCACCTACTTCGCCGAGATGTGCACGCGCGTCGATGGCCACACCTACCCCACGCCCACGCACCTGAACTACACGCTGTTCCACCCGGTCGGCGTGTGCGCGCTGATCAGCCCCTGGAACGTGCCCTTCATGACGGCGACCTGGAAGGTCGCGCCCTGCCTGGCCTTCGGCAACACGGCGGTGCTGAAGATGAGCGAGCTGTCGCCGCTGACCGCCGCGCGCCTGGGCGAGCTGGCGCTGGAGGCCGGCATCCCGCCCGGCGTGCTCAACGTCGTGCACGGCTTTGGCAAGGAAGCCGGCGAGCCGCTGTGCGCGCACCCCGATGTACGCGCCATCAGCTTCACCGGATCGACGGCCACCGGCAACCGCATCGTCAAGACCGCGGGCTTGAAGAAATTCAGCATGGAGCTGGGTGGAAAAAGCCCGTTCGTGATCTTTGATGACGCCGACATGGACAGGGCGCTGGATGCCGCCGTGTTCATGATCTTCAGCAACAACGGCGAGCGCTGCACCGCCGGCAGCCGCATCCTGGTGCAGCAAAGCATTTACGCCGACTTTGCCGCGAAATTTGCCGAACGCGCGAAGAAGATCATCGTCGGCGATCCGCAGGATGAGACAACCATCGTCGGCCCGATGATCAGCCAGGGTCATCTGGCCAAGGTGCGCAGCTACATCGAGCTGGGCCCCAAGGAGGGCGCCACCATGCTCTGCGGTGGCATAGCCCGCCCGAGCTATGCGGCAGAACTTCCCGCGCATGTGGCGCAGGGCAACTATGTCTGGCCGACGGTCTTCGCCGACGTGGATAACCGCATGAAGATCGCCCAGGAAGAAATCTTCGGCCCCGTCGCCTGCCTGATTCCGTTCAAGGACGAGCAGGATGCGATCGCCAAGGCCAACGACATCCAGTACGGCCTGTCCAGCTATGTCTGGAGCGAGAACATCGGCCGCGCCCACCGCGTCGCCGCCGCCGTCGAGGCCGGCATGTGCTTCGTCAACAGCCAGAACGTGCGCGACCTGCGCCAGCCCTTTGGCGGCACCAAGGCCAGCGGCACCGGGCGCGAGGGCGGCACGTGGAGCTACGAGGTGTTCCTGGAGCCCAAGAACGTTGCCGTATCGATGGGCAGCCACCATATACCGCATTGGGGTGCGTGACGCACTCGCATCCACCTGCCCGCTACTCTGAAGGAGACCCCCATGGGAACCGTTGCCCTCGCCGCCAAGATCACCCACGTGCCCAGCATGTACCTCTCGGAGCTGCCGGGGCCGCGCCAGGGCACGCGCAGGGACGCCATTGAAGGCCACATGGAGATCAGCCGCCGCTGCCGCGCGCTCGGCGTGGATACGCTGGTGGTGTTCGACACCCACTGGCTGGTCAACGCCAATTACCACCTCAACTGCGCGCCGCACTGGTCGGGCACCTACACCAGCAACGAGCTGCCGCACTTCATCAGCAACATGCGCTACAGCTTTGCCGGCAACCCGGAGCTCGGCAGGCTGCTGGCCCAGGTGTGCAACGCGCAGGGCGTGGAAACCCTGGCGCATGACGCCACCACGCTGGCGCCCGAATACGGCACGCTGGTGCCCATGCGCTACATGAACGAGGACGAGAAATTCAAGGTGGTCTCGGTCTCGGCGCTGTGCACCAGCCACTATCTCAACGATAGCGCCCGCCTCGGATGGGCCATGCGCGAGGCGGTGGAAAAGCATTACGACGGTACGGTGGCCTTTCTGGCCAGCGGCTCGCTCTCGCACCGCTTTGCGCAGAACGGTCTGGCGCCGGAATTTGCCTTCAAGGTCTGGAGCCCCTTCCTCGAACGGCTGGACCACGACGTCGTCCAGATGTGGCGGAACGGCGAGTGGCAGGACTTCTGCGCCATGCTGCCCGAATACGCCGTCAAGGGCCATGGGGAAGGCATGATGCACGACACCGCCATGCTGCTGGGCGCGCTGGGCTGGTCGGCCTACGACGGCAAGGCCGAGGTCATCACGCCGTATTTCGCGGCATCGGGCACGGGGCAGATGAATGCCATCTTCCCCGTCACGCCGCAGGACGGGAGCAGCGTGCCGGCGCCGGAAGCCTCGCGCGCCGGGAGCTATAAAGCCTTTCCTCGTTTGTGAAACTTCTGGATTGGAGATAAGCCCATGCCCCACCTCGTGATCAATTACTCCGGCAACCTCGACGCCGTGCTTGACATGCCCCGGCTCTGCCGCGACTGCGCCGATGCCATGCTGGCCGTGCGCGATGAGGAAGGCAAGCAGGTTTTCCCCACGGGCGGCACGCGCGTGCTGGCCTACCCCGCGCCGCACTTCGCGCTGGCCGATGGCGGCGCCGCCGGCCGCGCGGCGGGCGCGGGCAAGACCGGCCTGGCGACCGACGACCCGGGCGAATACGGCTTCATGTACGCCAATCTGCGCATGGCGCGCGGCCGCAGCGCCGCGTCGCAGCAGAAGGCCGGAGAGGCGGTGTCCGCTGCCATACGCAAGCACATGGACCCGGCGATGGCGACGCGCCACATCGGCCTGACGGTGCAGGTGGACGAGGGACCCGAAGTGTTCGACACCAAGCACAGCACCATCCATCCGCTGTTCAAGAAGCCCTGATCCCATGCTGACCGAAGCACACATCACCGAGCTTGCCGCCGAGCTGCAGGCCAGCGAGCAATCGCGCCGGCAGGTCGAGCATTTTTCCAAGCGTTTCCCGGGCATGACGATCGAAGACGGCTACCGCGTCAGCCGCGCCTGGGTGGCGCTGCAGATCGCGCAGGGCCGCCAGGTGATAGGCCACAAGATCGGCCTCACCAGCCGTGCGATGCAGATCAGCAGCCAGATCACCGAGCCCGATTACGGCACGCTGCTCGACTCGATGCTGTTCACCGCCACGCCAGGCCAGGTGTTGAGGATTCCCACGGACCGCTTCATCGCGCCGCGCGTGGAGGTGGAGCTGGCCTTCGTCCTGAAATCCGATCTGAAAGGGCCGGAGATTGGCGTGGAGCAAGTGCTGGCAGCTACGGAATATGTAACGCCCGCGATCGAGATCATCGACGCGCGCATCGAGCAGTTCGACCGCCACACCAAGGTGATGCGCAAGGTGTTCGACACCATCAGCGACAACGCGGCCAATGCCGGCATCGTCGTCGGCGCGGGGCGTGCGGATGCGCGCGCCATTGACCGCCCCTGGGTCGGCGCCATCCTGCGCCAGAACGGCGTGGTCGAGGAAACCGGGCTGGCGGCCGGCGTGCAGGGCGACCCGGCGATCGGCATCGCCTGGCTGGCCAACAAGCTCGCGCCCTGGGGCGAGACGCTCAAGGCCGGGCAGATCGTGCTCGCCGGTTCGTTCACGCGCCCGGTGGCGGCAAAGAAGGGCGACGTCTTCGAGGCCGATTACGGGCCCCTCGGCACACTGCAATTTGAATTTGTCTGAAACACCATGGAAACACCCCACAACCTCTTCAAGCAAGCCCTGCAGGCCGGGCGCAGACAGATCGGCTTCTGGCTCACGCTGGCCAACCCCACGACGGCGGAAATCTGTGCCGGTGCAGGCTTTGACTGGCTCTTGATCGACTGCGAGCACGCGCCCAACGACGTGGCCGGCGTGCAGGCGCAGCTGCAGGCTGTCGCCGCCTATCCCGGCGTGCACCCCATCGTGCGCGTGCCCATGGGCCATGGCCGGGTGGGCGAGCTGTGGATCAAGCGCGTGCTCGACGTGGGCGCGCAGACCCTCCTCGTGCCCATGGTCGATAGCGCCGAGCAGGCGGCGGCCGTGGTGCGTGCGGCGCGCTACCCGGATGCGAGCGGCCAGGGCGGCATCCGCGGCATAGGCGGCGCGCGGGCTTCGCGCTGGGGGCGCTACCCGCGCTACCTGCATGAGGCCAACGACCGCCTGTGCGTGCTGGTGCAGGTGGAAACCGGCACGGCGCTGAACAACATCGAGGCGATTGCGGCGGTCGACGGCGTCGATGGCGTGTTCATCGGCCCGGCGGACCTGTCGGCCAGCCTGGGGCATCTGGGCAATCCCGGGCATGCGGACATGCAGGCCGCGATCGAGGACGCGGTCCGTCGCATTGTGAAGACCGGCAAGGCTGCGGGGAGCCTGGCGATCGACGAGGCGATGGCACGGCGCTTCATGGACTGGGGCGCGAGCTTCATGGCCGTGGGCATAGACATGACCCTGCTCGCGCGCGGCACGACGGCCTTGGTCGAGCGCTTCGCCGATGCGAAGCAATAGACACGAACGCGAAAGGAGACACGCATGAGCACCGCCTACGTTCCGCCCAAGGTCTGGCGCTGGGAGCCCAGGGAAGACAACCAGTTCGCCGGCATCAACCGCCCCACGGCCGGGGCGCGCTTCGAGCGCGAACTGCCGGTGGGCCAGCACCCGCTGCAGCTGTATTCGCTGGCCACGCCCAACGGCCAGAAGGTCACCATCCTGCTCGAAGAACTGCTGGCGCTGGGCATTACCGGCGCCGAATACGACGCCTGGCTGATCGACATTGGCGAGAGCGACCAGTTCGGCAGCGGCTTCGTCGCGGTCAACCCCAATTCCAAGATTCCGGCGCTGGTCGATCGCAGCGCGGGGGCGGCGATTCCGGTGTTCGAGTCGGGCGCCATCCTGCTGTATCTGGCGGAAAAATTCGGCGCCTTCGTGCCCGCCGAGCCCGCGGCGCGCGCACAGGTGCTTTCCTGGCTGTTCTGGCAGATGGGCGCCACGCCCTACCTGGGCGGCGGCTTCGGGCATTTCTACGCCTACGCGCACGAAAAACAGCCCTATCCAATCGACCGCTTCACCATGGAGGTCAAGCGCCAGCTCGACCTGCTCGACAAGCAGCTTGCGCGGCACGAGTACATCACCGGCAGCGACTACACGATTGCCGACATGGCGATCTGGCCCTGGTACGGCGCGCTGGTGGTGAACGAGGCCTACAGCGCCGCAGAGTTTCTGGATGCCGCTGCGTACACCCATGTGCTGCGCTGGCAAAAACAGATCGCCGCACGCCCCGCGGTGCAGCGCGGGCGCCTGGTGAACCGCCGCCACAAGGGCCTGCGCGAGCGCCATGCGGCCAGCGACTTTGACGGACTACTGCCCGAAGGCCAGGCATGAACGCGCATATGCATCCTGACGAATGGGCGGCACGCCAGCAACTGGCCGCCTGTTACCGCATCTTCGCCCTGCTGGGCTGGACGGAGATGATCTACAACCACATCACGCTGCGCGTGCCCGAGAGCGTGAGCGGGGCGGAGAAGCACTTTCTCATCAACCCCTTTGGCCTGCACTACAGCGAGGTGACGGCCAGCAACCTGGTCAAGGTGAATCTGGCCGGCGAAGTCCTTTCGGAGAGTAGCTACCCGATCAACCCGGCCGGCTTCGTGCTGCACAGCTGCATCCATGACGGCGTGCCCGGCGCGCACTGCGTGATGCACACCCATACCACGGCGGGTGTGGCGGTGGCCTCGCTCGCCTCGGGCCTGAGCCAGAGCAATTTCTACAGCGCGCAGTTGCACGGCATGGTGGCCATGCACGATTTCGAGGGCATCACCATCCGCGCCGAGGAAGGCCCGCGCGTGGTCGCCAGCATCGCGGGCCGCAAGGCGGTGATTCTGCGCAACCATGGCCTGCTCTCCTGGGGTGAGACGCTGCCGCTGGCGTTTGCCGTGCTCTGGACGCTGCAGCGCGCCTGCGAGATACAGCTTGCCACGCAAAGCATGGGCACGCCTCTGCCCATCACCGAGGCGATCGCCGCGCAGTGCACGCGCGATTCCTTCCAGTTCGATCCGCGCATGGGCGCGGGGCAGGATGTGTTCAATGCGCTGGTGCGCCAGATCGACCGTATCGACGACAGCTACAAACAATGAAGCTGCCAGCGCTTACGTATCAAGCTCTGCAGCCATAAAAGCCTTCAAGGATTTCCGCATGAAGATGAACGACACCATCGCCCGCCTGCTCAAGGACCTGGGTGTGGCGCAGATGTTTGGCGTGATCGGCGACGTGAATCTTTTCATCGTCGATCGCTTCATGAAGGAGGGCGGCCGCTACACCAGCGCCACGACGGAATCGGCGGCGGTGCTGATGGCCTCGGGCTGGGCGCAGGTGACGGGCAAAACCGGCGTCGCGACGGTGACCTGCGGGCCTGGGCTGGTCAACGCGCTGATGCCCATCGTTGAGGCGGTCAAGGGCCACGTGCCCATGGTGATCGTCACCGGCGACAGCCTCTCCAAATTCAAGTACCACCCGCAAAGCGCCTCGCACCGCGAGTTCGTGCTGGCCACGGGCGCGGGCTATGAGGCGCCCCGGCGCATCGAGGATGTGCCGCGCGATCTGGTCCATGCCTTTCAGCGCGCCTGGGCGGAGCGCAGGCCCATCGTCTTCAACTTCCCCTCGTACGACCAGCAATGGGAAGACATCGGCGAGTACCAGCCGCCGCGTCTGCATACGCCAGAGCGGCTGGGCACGCAGCTCGATACCGAGGCGCTGGAGCTGGCCGTCGGCATCATCGCAAGCGCCAAGCGCCCCATCGTGCTCGCGGGCTATGGCGTGGTGACCAGCGGGCAGCGCGATGCGGTGCTGCAATTCGCCAAGCGGCTGGACGCACCGGTGATGACCACGCTGCGCACCAAGGACCTGTTCCGCGGCGAGGCCGGCAACCTCGGCGTGCTCGGCATCTCCGGGCGCGAGGAAGTCACCGAGGCCGTGGGCGTGAGCGATTGCGTGATCGCCTTTGGCGCCAGCCTGCACATGTTCACCACCGCCAACGGCACGCTGCTGAACAAGAAGCGTCTGGTGCTGGTGGCCGAAGACCGCCATGACATCGGCCGCACCATGGCGGTGGATGCGGCCATCCTGGGTGAGCCCGGCGCGGTGGCCGAACGCATGCTGTACTGGCTGGACGAGGCGGAAATTCCGTCCTCGCAATTCGCCTTCGAAGAGGTGGTCACGCAGGCGGTGGCGGCGATCGCCGCCTCTTACGATACGCCGCTGCCCGCGCCGTCGGATGCGCCGATCACCATCCAGCAGGCGCTGCTCGCCATAGAGCATGCGGTGCAGGAAGAGCGCCTGCTGGTGACCGACGGCGGGCGCTTCATGCGCCAGCCCTGGCAGCTGATGCGCGTGCAGCAGCCGCGGCATTTCATTGCGGGCAATCTGTTTGGCGCGATCGGCACCGGCATAGGCTACGCCATCGGCGCGGCCGTGGCCGAACGCGGCCTGCCGACGCTGGCGGTGGTGGGCGATGGCGGCTTCATGCTGGGTGGCCTGACGGAATTCCACACGGCGGTGCGCGAAAAGCTCGATCTGATCGTGGTGCTGTGCAACGACGGCGGCTATGGCGCCGAGTACCTGCACTTCACCGACCACGGCATGGACCCGAGCCTGGCGCTGTTCGACTGGCCGGAATTTTCCGAAGTGGCCACCACCATGGGCGGGCAGGGCCTGGTTGTGCGCACGCAGGCAGACCTGGGCGCGATGCAGCAGGCGATCCGCACCCGCACCCCGGGCAAGCCGCTGCTGATCGACCTCAAGCTCGATCCCAAGACCATGCCACGCACCTTCTAATCTCATGTTCCAAAAAATTGGCATCTACGGCGCCGGCGCCATCGGCGGCTGGATCGGCGCGCATCTGGCCACGCAGCCCAACGTAAGGTTGAGCGCGGTCGCGCGTGGCGCCACGCTGCAGGCATTGCAGACGCAGGGCCTGCGCCTGCGCAGCAAGGGCTTGGAGGGCGCGGAGCATGAAAGCGTGCATGCCGTGCGCGCCAGCGACGACCCGGCGCAGATCGGGCCGCAAGACCTGGTGATCGTCGCTGTCAAGGGCCCGGCGCTGGCCAGTGTGGCCGCGCAGATCGCGCCGCTGCTGGCGCCGCACACGGTGGTGCTGACGGCGATGAACGGCGTGCCCTGGTGGTTTTTGCAGGGCTTTGGCGGCGCGGTGGCGGGCAAGCAGCTCGCCAGTGTCGATGCGGATGGCGTCATCGCGCGCGGCATTGCCCTGCCGCATGTCGTCGGCTGCGTGGTGCACGCCAGTTGCGCGGTGGATGCACCGGGCGTGGTGCGCCACCGTTTCGGCAACGAGCTCATCATCGGCGAGCCTTCCGGTGCCGAGAGTGATCGTGCCAAGGCGCTGGTGGCGCTGCTGCGCGCCGCAGGGCTTCAGGCCCGGCTCACGCCCCAGATCCAGAAAGAGATCTGGTACAAGCTCTGGGGCAATATGACGATGAACCCGATCTGCGCGCTGACGGGTTCCAGCGCCGGTCCGGTGCTGGCCGATCCGCTGGTGCGCGATTTCATGAGCCGCGTGATGCTGGAGGCGCGCGAGATCGGCGGGCGCATCGGCATCCCCATCACCGATTCGCCCGAAGACCGCCACCAGGTGACGGCCAAGCTCGGTGATTTCAGTCCCTCGATGCTGCAGGACGTGCGCGCCGGGCGGGCGCTGGAGCTCGATGCGCTCGTTTCCTCGGTGCGTGAACTCGGTCAGCTCACCGGCGTTGCAACGCCGTTCACCGATGCGCTGCTGGGGCTGGCGCGGCTGCATGCGCGCCAGCTGGGGCTGTACCCGAAATAGCGCCTATTTCGTCACGTCGGCAATGCAGAGGTACTTCATTTCGAGGTACTCCTCCATGCCGTGACTCGAACCTTCGCGGCCCAGGCCCGATTGCTTGACGCCGCCAAACGGCACATGCTCGGTCGAAATCAGGCCGGTGTTGATGCCCACCATGCCGTATTCCAAGCCCTCGCTCACGCGCGTGATGCGGCCGATGTCGCGGGCGTAGAAGTAGCTGGCCAGGCCGAACTCGGTGGCGTTGGCCGCGTCGATGGCCTCCTGCTCGGTCTTGAAGCGAAACACCGGCGCCACCGGCCCGAAGGTCTCTTCGCGCGCCACCAGCATCCTGGCGTTGGCGTCGGCAATCACGGTGGGCTCGAAGAACTGGCCCTTGAGCTTGCCGCCGCCCGCCAGCACGCGCCCGCCCTTCTTCACGGCGTCCTTCACATGCTTGTCCACCTTGGCCAGGGCCGCCGGCTCGATCAGCGGGCCCACGCTCACGCCCTCGTCAAAGCCATTGCCCACCTTCATCGTCTTGACCTTGGCGGCCAGCTTCTTGACGAAGGCCTCGTACACGCCATCCTGCACGTACAGGCGGTTGGCGCAGACGCAGGTCTGGCCGGCATTGCGGTACTTGCTGACCAGCGCGCCCTCGACGGCGGAATCGAGGTCTGCATCGTCGAACACGATGAAAGGCGCGTTGCCGCCCAGCTCCAGCGCCAGCTTCTTCACCGTGGGCGCGCACTGCGCCATCAGGATGCGGCCGACTTCGGTGGAACCGGTGAACGAGAGGTGGCGCACGGTGTCGCTCTCGCACAGCACGCCGCCGATGGCCGGTGCATCCATGCCGGTGACGACGTTGATGACGCCTGCCGGAAAGCCCGCGCGCTGCGCCAATTCGGCCGCCGCCAGCGCGGTCAGCGGCGTGAGCTCCGCCGGCTTGATCACCACGGTGCAGCCCGCGGCCAGCGCCGGCGCCACCTTGCGCGTGATCATCGCCAGCGGGAAGTTCCAGGGCGTGATCGCCGCGCACACGCCGATCGGCTGCTTGAGCACCAGGTAGCGCTTGTTGCCGTCGTAGGTGGCCAGGGTCTGGCCGTTCACGCGCTTGGCCTCCTCGGCAAACCACTGCACGAAGCTCGCGCCATAGGCCACCTCGCCGCGCGCCTCGGCCAGGGGCTTGCCCTGCTCGGCGGTCATCAGCCGCGCCAGGTCTTCCTGATTCGCCACCAGCAGCTCGTACCACTTCATCAGGATGGCATGGCGCTCCTTGGCCGTTCTGGCGCGCCAGGCGGGCAGTGCGGCATTGGCGGCGTCCACGGCGGCCTTGGTTTCCCTGGCGCCGAGATCGGCCACGTCGGCCAGTTTGAGGCCGGTGGCCGGGTCGGTCACGTCAAAGCGCTGCTTGCCCTTGAGCCATTTGCCGTTGATCAGGCTGTCGGTCACCAGCAGGCTGGCATCGGCCAGTTGGCCGAGGGGGGAGGCGGGCATGTCCATTGAAAATCTCCTGGGGTTGAAGGGCGTCGAAAGCGTGCAGCGCGCATTGCTGCAGACAAGCGCATACTGGTGAAATAAATGTAGTGCGTTCCCGGCAGTGTTGCTGGGCGCTGCGCCATAAATCCAGCAGACAGGATGGACAAGGAGACAGCCCATGAAAATGCGTTCCGCCGTGCTCAGAACCATGGGTCTGCCCGCGCCCTACGCGCAGAGCAGGCCGGTGCAGATTGAATCCGTGGAGCTTGACCCGCCCGGCCCGGGCGAGGTGCTGCTGAAAATCAAGGTGGCCGGGCTCTGCCATTCCGATCTTTCCGTGATCAACGGCGACCGCCCGCGCGTGATGCCGCTGGCCATGGGGCATGAGTCCTCGGGCGAGGTGGCCGAGGTCGGCCCGGGTGTCTCGGGCCTGCGCGCGGGCGATCATGTGGTGACGGTTTTCGTGCCGAGCTGCGGCGATTGCACACCCTGCATGTCCGGGCGTCCGGCGCTGTGCGAGCCTGGTGCGCGCGCCAATACCGTGGGCGAACTGCTCGGCGGCGGGCGGCGTCTGCGTGCGGGCGGCGAGGCCCTCAATCACCATCTGGGGGTTTCCTGCTTTGCCGAGTACGCGGTGGTGTCCACGCGCTCCTGCGTCAAGGTGCACGCACCGCTGTCGCACCGCGAAGCCGCGCTGTTCGGCTGTGCGGTGCTCACCGGTGCAGGGGCTGTCATCAACCGCGCGCACCTCAAGGCAGGCGACGCCATCGCCATCGTCGGGCTGGGCGGTGTCGGCCTGAGCGCGCTGCTGGCGGCCGTTGCCGCGGGGGCGCGGCGCGTGGTGGCGGTGGAGCCGGACGCCCGCAAGCGCGATCTGGCGCAAACGCTGGGGGCAACGCATGTGATCGATCCGAGGGCGATGGGGACGGATGCCGATTGGCTGGCGGCGGCGGGCGGCGCTGTGGATTTCGGCTATGACACCGCCGGCGTGCTCGCGGCGTTTGAGTCGGCCTACAGGCTCACCCGCCGCGGCGGGATGACCATCACTTCGGGCCTGCCGCACCCCAAGACCTCGTTCGCCCTCCCGATTGCGCAACTCGTCGGTGAGGAGCGCGAGGTGCGCGGCAGCTACCTGGGCTCTGGCGTGCCCGCCATCGACATTCCGCGCTACATCGACCTTTACCAGACAGGCAAGCTGCCGGTGGATCAATTGCTGGGCGAGGCGTTCACGCTGGAGCAGGTCAACGAGGGCTTTGACCATCTTGCCAGCGGGTCTGGCCTGCGCGACTGCATCGTCATGGATTGATGCGTGATTTTTGAAAGGAGACTGCTGTGAATGCTGCTGTTCAACCGTCCATGCAAAGCCGCATCCAGGGTGCATTGATGGGCGCCTTCGTCGGCGATGCGCTGGCGCTCGGGCCGCACTGGTATTACGACCTGGACGAAATGCGCCGCGATTACGGCCAGTGGGTGGATGGCTATACCGCACCCAAGGCGGGGCGCTACCACGGCGGACTGCCTGCGGGAGCATCCTCGCAATCGGGCTTCATCCTGGCGCTGACGCTGCGCTCGCTGGTCGAGAAAGGGGGCTATGACGAGGCGGATTTCTGCCGCCGCATGGACGAAGAGCTTTTTGCGCGCATGGATGGCACGCCCAATTCCGGCCCCGGCGGCTATACCAACCAATCCATCCGTGAAGGCTGGGCAGGCCGCCATGCGGGCCAGCCATGGGGGCAGGTGGCGCGCCTGGCGGACAACACCGACGCGGCGGAGCGCATCATCGCGATCGCCGCGCGCTACGCGTCGGACGCCAACCAGATCGCCGACCACGCGAGCGGCAATACCGTGCTGCTGCAGCGCGATGCCACGGTGGCCGCGATGACCACGGCCTACGGCATCGTGCTGGGTGCCTTGATGGCAGGCGCGCCGCTCGACGGCGCGCTTTCCGGCAGGCTGGTCACGGCGGCGCGCGGCGGACAGTTGCGCTTTCAGGGGCCAGCGCCAAGTGATGGCAAGCCCGCGGTGGCGGGGCAGTTTTCCACGCCCGAGCCGCTGCTCGTCGCATCGACGGCGGCGCGCATGGCCGCCAGCCCGCACATTCGCGTGGAGCCCGCGAGCAGCATTGCGCAGGTGCATGGCCTGCAGTGCGCGGCCTACTTCCTGCTGCCTTCAAGCTACTACCTGGCGGCGCGCTTTCAGGGCAATTTCGAGCAGGCGGTGCTGCACGCCGTCAACGGCGGCGGCCAGAACCAGTCGCGCGCGGTGCTCACGGGGGCGCTCAGCGGCGCGATCGGTGGCATGGAGGCGATACCGCGGCGCTTCATCGATGGGCTGCGGCAGCGCGATGAATACCTTGCGTTGACCGGAAAGCTGGTACAGCAGGCCGTGGAGGCACGCGCCTGAATCCCGGACGGGGTCGTGCTCGCGCACGAACTCGTCAAGCCAGCCAGCGCTTGCGGCGGCGGTAGTGCTTGACGTTGTGGTAGTCCACCCGCTCGCCGCCGCCCAGATAGAACTCCTGGATGTCCGGGTTTTTCTTGAGCTCGGCGGCCTCGCCGCTCATCACGATGTTGCCGTTCTCGATCAGGTAGGCATGATCGGCCACGTTGAGCGCGGCCGTGGCGTTCTGCTCCACCAGCAGCACGCTGAGTTTCTGCGTACGGTTGATCTCGCGGATGATGGCGAAAATTTCCTTGACCAGCACCGGCGCCAGGCCCAGCGAGGGCTCGTCGAGCATGATGAGCCTGGGCTCGGTGACGAGCGCGCGCGCGATCGCCAGCATCTGCTGCTCGCCGCCTGAAAGGTAGCCCGCCTTGCTGCGGATGCGCTCCTTCAGGCGCGGGAAGTAGGTGTAGGCCTGCTCGCGCAGCTCGTCAAAGCTCTTTTTGGCGCCACGGCCACGGTAGGCGGCAACGAGATTTTCGTCGGGCGTGAGGTGCCCGAAGATGCGCCGCCCCTCCATCACGTGCACCAGGCCCATGTGCACACGCTCGGGCGGCGAGAGGTGGCCGATATCCTGACCCATGAAGTGCACCTCGCCGCGGCGCACCTCGCCGCGCTCGGGCGCCAGCAGCCCGCTCACGGTCTTGAGCGTGGTGGACTTGCCCGCGCCATTGGCGCCGAGCAGGGCCACCACCGAACCCTCCTGAACTTCGAGCGAGACGCCCTTGATCGCAAGGAACACCCGGTCGTAGGCGACCTCGACGTTGTTCAGGGAGAGCAGGCTCATTTCTTTTCCTTGGCCTTGGCGCGGTCTTCCTTGATCAGATCCCACACCACGTCCTGGTAGGCGCTGCCCCAGTCGGACTTGGGCGCCCACTGCTTGCCATCCCACTCGGAGATCATGCCCATGCCGCCGCCCTGGTGGTCTTGCGCGGTGATGGTCAGCGGCGGAATCAGGCCTTCGGCCGTGAAGTCCTTGAGCATCTCGAAGCCCTGCTTGATCTTCTCGGGCGTCACCGGACCGCCGGCCTTTTGCGCACCGAGCTTGGCGGCCTGCGCCGCAATCGCCATCGTGGCGACGCCGATGTTGTAGTAGGTTCCGCCGACGCGCTTCTTGTCGCCGCTGCCGTTGCCGGCATTGACGACCTTCTCGACGATGCGCTTGACGATGGGCGTCTCCGTGCCGGTGTTGACCAGGGTGACCCGTTTGACGCCAACCACCTCGTTGCCCTTGAAGGCCGACATGTCGGCTTCGGACAGCCAGATCACCGAGTAGATGTTCTTGGGCGCGATGCCGTTGGTGACGGCGCCGCGGATCGACACCGCCTGGCCGGGACCGGCACCCCAGATGATGATCTTGTCCGGGCGGTTCTTGCGCACCTCGCTCCAGGTGGCGGCCTGCTCGGTGCCGGGCACCGGATAGGGGTAGAGCTTGAGCTCGAAGCCCTTGGTCTTGGCCACGCGCTCGAGCAGCTCGATCGGCTCCTTGCCGAAGGCCGAGTCGATGTGCACGAAGGCGATCTTCTTGCCCTTGAGGCCGCCCTCTTTCTCGTCGATGTACTTGAGCAGCAGCGCCGCCTGCGAGCGGTAGATGGCGGCCGACGGAAAGACGTAGGGGAAGGCCTGGCCATCGGCCGCGTCGGCGCGCCCGTGGGCAAATGCGATCATCGGCAGGTGGTCTTCATCGGCGCGCGGCATCAGCGCATTGGCCACCGGCGAGCTGAGGAAGTCGAAGAACACGGCGCCCGCGGCCTTGGCTTCGTTGTACAGGGCGATGCCGCGCTCGGGGTAGCTCGCGTGGTCCTTGACGATGAGCTTGATCGGCGAGCCGTCGAGGCCGCCCTCCAGGTTGAGCAGTTTGATGTAGTCCTGCTGGCCCTGGCTGTATTCGTCGGTCAGGAAGGTGTAGACGCGGGTGAAGTCCAGCAGCGTCGCGAACTGGATGGGGTCCTTGCCCTGAGCCCAGACGGGCAGCGCGGCGCCCAGGCTGGCGGCCGCGGCGGCTCCGAGCACGGTACGGCGGCTCAGCGCCAGATCGGTATGGTTCATCGTGATGTCTCCTGTGGGTGGTTGACGGAAATCAGCTCTGGGTATGGCGGAAGGGCCAGACCAGGAGGTATTTGCGCGCGTTATCGTAAATCTTTGCTAGGCCGAGCGGCTCGAACAGCAGGAAGCCGATGATCATCGCGCCATAGAGCATCATCGGGATGTGCGCCATCAGGGAGGTCGAGACGTTGAGCCAGCCGTTGCCGACGATCCACGAGATCAGATTGAGCAGCACTATGGGAATCAGCAGCACGAAACCGGTGCCCAGGAAGCCGCCGATCACGCTGCCCAGGCCGCCCACCAGGGCCATGGCGACGAGCTGGATGGTCACGTCGAAATTGAACTGCGAGGGCGTGACCGCCTTGTAGAAGCAGAAGGCCAGGATGGCGCCGCTGATGCCGCCCAGGAACGAACTGGCGAAAAACGCGAGCAGCTTGTACTTGAAGATGTTCACGCCGATCACGGCGGCGGCGAAGTCCTTGTCGCGCACCGCCACCAGCGCGCGGCCAAAGCTGGTGCGCTTGATGTTGAGGATGAACAGCACCACGATCACCGTCCAGGCCAGCGCCAGGTAGTAGCGCGCCGTGAGGCTCTGCAGCGGAATGAACAGAAAGCGCACGCTGGGTGTCTGCAGCGTCGCTGTCGCACCGCCCGAAATCACGGTGACGTTGGTGATGACCCAGTCCACCAGGAATTGCATGGCCAGCGTCGCCATCACCAGGTACAGGCCCTTCACGCGCAGCGCCGCTGCGCCGAAGACGCAGCCGATCACGGCCGACATCAGGCCGGAGCCGAGCAGTGCGATCTCCAGCGGAACCCCGGCGCGCGTGAGGTGGATGCTGGTGTAGGCGCCGATCGCCATGACGGCCGCAAAGCCGAAGTGCAGCTGTCCCGCCAGGCCCATCAGCAGGGTCAGCGCCAGCGTTGCGGTGCTGAAGATCAGCCAGGGCAGCATGTAGCTGGACAGGTACAGGTTGGACATGTACAGCGGCGCGAGCAGCGCCAGGGCAAACAGGATGCCGACCTGCCAGCGGTCGGCCGGAATCGGCCAGAGCTGGCGTGTCTGGCTGTAGCGCGTGTGGTAGACACCCGAGAGGCGATAGAACATGGTGCAGCCCCTTCAGATGCGTTCGATGTCTTCGCGGCCGAACATGCCGTAGGGCCGGAACAGGATGGTGAGCAGGATCACCACCGAGGTGACCACGTCGCGCGTGCTGCCGCCCACCAGGGAATCGACATAGCCCGGGATCACGCTGCCCAGGATGCCCAGGATGAGGCCGCCGAGCAGCGCGCCGACGATGCTGTCGATGCCGCCCAGGATCACTACCGCCACGGCCGGGAACAGCAGCGCGGTGAGCGACCAGTCCACGCCCTGCGCCGAGCCCCACATCGTGCCCGCGGCCACCGCGCAGATGCCCGCCAGACCCCAGGAGACGGCCACCGCATGCTCCACCGAAATGCCGACGGACCAGCTGGAGACGTGATCGTCCGAGACGGCGCGCAGCTTGGTGCCCAGGCGGGTGCGGAAGAACGCCAGCGCCAGCCCCACGAGCACCAGCGCGATGATGCCGCCCACCACGTAGGTGCGGTTGGCCAGAATGTCGCCCATGATGAGGGGCGCCAGGCCCAGGCCGATGTCAAGCTGCTTGGGTTCGGTGCCGAGCAGCCCGGGGCCGAAGCCGCGCAGGAAGACGTCCAGCCCCAGTGTCAGCATCACGACCATGATGATGGGCTGGCCCACCATGGTGCGCAGCAGGAAGCGTTCGATCACCAGGCCGAGCACGAACATCGCCACCAGCGCCGCGATGGCCGCAAGCCACAGCGGCAGCCCCCAGCTGGTGAACAGCCAGACGCCATAGCCGGCCATCATCACCAGCGCCCCTTGTGCGAAATTGAGCACGCCCGAGGATTTGTAGATCAGCACGATGCCCAGCGCCACCATGCTGTACATCAGGCCGGTCAGCGCGCCGTTGGTCAGCAGTTCAAGAAAGTAGCTCATGCGGCGGCTCCCGCGCTGGCAGGCACGTCGCGGATCGCGAGATGGCGCTTCAATACGCCTGTTTCGCCTGTCTCGTAAGTGATGTGCGCTATGGATTCAATATCATTCTTGCCGGCGTAGATCGCCTCGATGATGTCGGCGTAATGCTCGGCGATCACCCCGCGGCGCAGCTTGCGCGTGCGGGTGACTTCACCGTCATCCGGATCGAACTCCTTGTGCAGGTTGACGAAGCGGCGGATGCGCGTGCCCTCGGGCAGCCTGGCATTGACCGACGCGAACAAATCCGCCATCAGGTCGTACACGCCGCTTTGCTGCGACAGTTCGGAAAACGAGGTGTATGTCACGCCGCGCTCCTGCGCCCAGTGGCCCACGGCCTCCCAGTCGATGGCCAGAAGGGCGGCCAGGTAATCGCGCCCGTCGCCCAGCACGCACACGTCCTTGATGTAGGGGCTGAATTTGAGCTGGTTCTCTATGAAGGTAGGGATGAAGCGCTGGCCCCCTCTGGTGTAGATGACCTCCGAGACGCGCCCGAGCACGACGAGCTGGCCGTCGTCTTCCAGGTAGCCCGCGTCGCCCGTATGCAGCCAGCCGTCCCGCAGTGACTCGGCGCTGGCCGCGTCGTCCTGGAAGTAGCCGTCGAACACGTTGCCGCCGCGCACCAGAATCTCGCCGCTGTCGCTGATCTTCAGGTCGATGCCGGGGAAGGGCTTGCCCACGGTGTGCAGCTTGACGGAGCCCATTTCCTGCGCGGCGCACAAGGCGGAATTCTCCGTCTGGCCGTAGAACTGGCGCAGCGGCAGGCCGAGTGCGCGAAAGAACAGGAAGATTTCCTCGCCGATCGCTTCGCCCGCGGTATAGGCGTGCTGCGCGCGCGACAGGCCGAGCTGGTCCTTGATGGGGCCGTAGACCAGCAGCTCGCCCAGGGCGCGCAGCAGGCGCTGACCCAAGCCGGGTTCCTGCCCCTTGAGGCGCGCGCGCTCGATGTCAACCGCCAGCGGCATGAAGCGCTGGTACAGCCAGCGCTTCCCCGGGGTGGATTCGGCGATGCCCACCTGCACGCGCGTGAGCATGGTGGACCAGGCGCGCGGCGAGGTGAAGTACACCGTGGGCGCGATCTCGCGCAGATCGCGCTGCACCGTCTCCTGTTTCTCGGGGATGTTGACCGAGAACTGCAGCGCGAGTGCCGCCGCGATGGTGAAGATGAAATCCCCCACCCAGGCGATCGGCATGTAGGCCATGTGCGTCTCGCCGGTGCGAAAGTACCCGGCCTGCGCGGCGCTGCGCACGGCGAACAGCACGTGGCGGTGCTTGAGCGGAATGCCCTTGGGCGCGCCGGTGGTGCCCGAGGAGTGCAGCAGGATGGCGACATCATCGGCCTGCGGGCGGCGCTGCAGCGCGTCGGCCAGCGTGGGTTCGGCCTGGAGGCGTTCGCGTCCGCGCCGGGCGAGTTCGGTGAAGGCCATCGTGCCTTCGGGCTCATGGCCCGCCAGGCCGCGCGGATCGTCGTAGATGATCCACTGCAGGCCCTGGTACTGCCCGCGCAGCGCGACCAGCTTGTCCACCTGCTCCTGGTCTTCGGCAATCGCAAAGCGCACGCCTTCGCGCTGCAGCTGCCCGAGCAGCTGCTCGGGCGTGAAATCAGGGTAGGCGGGCGAGGGGATGGCGCGCAGCGTGATGGCGCCCAGCATGCCGAAATACAGGGCGGGGCGGTTGTCGCCGACGACGAGCACCTTGTCGTGCGCCGCCATGCCCAGCGCTTCCAGACCGGCGGCGGCCTCCAGCGTGTGTCGCAGATAGTCTTGCCAGGTCGTTTCCTGCCAGATGCCGCGGTCGCGCTCGCGCATGGCGATGCCGCTGCCGTGGTTGCTGGCGTTGGCGGCCAGCGCCGCGATCAGGTGGTCGCCCGGGTTGGCGCTGGTGCGCGGATTTCCGGGCTGGGCCGCCTGCAGGCCCGAGGCGTCTTCACGCAGCATCCTGGCCCCCTCCGATGTAGGCGGCGATCACGTCCGGATGGTTCACGGCCTCGCGCACCGGCCCCTGGGCGATCATGCGGCCGTTGTTCAGCACCAGCGCGCGGTCGCAGATGGCGGTGATCACGTCCATGTGGTGCTCGATGATGAGCACCGTGAGGTTGAGCGCTTCCTTGGCGTCCAGGATGAAGCGCACGATGTATTCCTTTTCTTCCTGGTTCATGCCGGCCATGGGCTCGTCCAGCACCAGCATGCGCGGCTCGGCCGCCAGCGCGCGTGCCAGCTCCACGCGCTTCTGCATGCCCAGCGGAATCACTTCGACCGGTTCGTCGCGCACGCTCTCCAGCTGCAGCAGGTCGATGATTTCCTCCACCTTGTCGCGGTGGCGCAGCTCTTCCTTCTGTGCCCACCACCAGTAGAACAGCGCGGCCAGCGCGCTGGGGTTCATGAAGGTGTGGCGTCCCATGAGGATGTTGTCCAGCACGCTCATGCCCTTGAACAGCGCGACGTTCTGGAAGGTGCGCGCGATGCCCAGCGATGCGATGCGGTGCGGGCGCACGCCGTTGATCTGCTGCCCCTCGAAGCGGATGACGCCTTCCTGCGGCGGATAAAAGCCGGTGATGGAGTTGACCAGCGTGGTCTTGCCCGAGCCGTTGGGGCCGACCAGGCCGAAAATTTCGCCCTGCTGGATGTCCAGTGAAACTTCCGACAGTGCCCTAACCCCGCCGAACCAGCGGCTGACCTTCTCGCAGGTCAGCACCGCGCCATCGGCTGGCGCACCTGCGTTTTGCGTTGCCAACGAATGTCCCCTTGTCTGAGCGCGCCCCAAGGTTGTCCCGTGCTGGCGCTACTGTATTTCTGCGGACAAGTGTAGTGCCTGATGGTGCGCAGACCATGGTGTATCGAAGCGGTACAGGGAAAACCCCGAAACCGCATCACCGTGCGTTCACGCCATCGGCAGGCGCAGTGTGAAGGTGCTGCCGTGCAGGCCGTCGCTTTGCACCTGAATGTCGCCGCCATGGCGGCGTGCGACTTCGTGCGCGAAGGCCAGACCCAGGCCCACGCCCTCGATCTGCGGGTGGCTGGCGCCATGCAGGCGCCGAAAGGGCTGGAACAGCTCGGCCTGCCGTTCGGGCGCGATGCCCGGGCCCTGGTCGCGCACGGCGATTTCCCACAGGGCGTCCTCGGCCCGCAGGCTGCAGACCACCTCGGTGCCCGGTGCGGTGAATTTGATGGCATTGGTCAGCAGGTTGGTCAAGGTGCGCTGCAGCAGATGGCGATCGCCCTCGCACGGCGCCTGTGCGGGCAGCGCGGCGCAGGTGAGCGCCACCTGGCGCGCCTGCGCCAGCGCCCAGCATTGCTGCAGCACCTCCTGCAGCAGCGTGGCCAGGTCCAGCGGTGCGCGCCGCAGCGCCTGCGTCTGGGCGCTGGCGAGCTGCATGAAGCTTTGCGCCATCTCCAGCGCCGTGCGCGCATGGCGTGCGATGCGCGCGTGCAATTCGGCCTCCGGCATGGGGTTGGGCAGCTCGCGCTGCATCTCCAGCAGGGTCAGGATGGAGGCGGCCGGAGCGCGCAGGTCGTGCGAGATGAAGTGCAGCGCGCGGTCGCGCTGCTCCTGTGCCTGGCGCATTTCCGTCAAGTCCACGAGCGTGACCAGCCAGTGCTGCTCGGCTTGCTGGGCGAAGGCATTGGTCAGCATGAGCCAGCGCCGGCCCTGGCGGTCGCGCCCTTCCTGCGGCAGCGGCAGGGGCTGGGGCGGCCAGTGGCTCAGCAGGGGCTGGCCGCTTTCCGGGCGGACGGTGTCCGAGAGCACATCCATCAGCCGCTGGTGCTGCAGGCTGGCTTCCCGCTGGGCGAAGGTCTGCGCCGCCTGGTTGGCCAGCGTGATGCGCCCGGCCTGGTCGCAGACAAAGGTGGGCGAAGGCAGGTGATCCAGGCTGCCGGCGATGAAGCGGTGCAGGTCGCGCAGCTGCTGCGTCGCCGATTCGACGGCGTGGATGCGCTGCTCCAGCCGGTCGGCGGAGAGCAGCGGCGGCTGGCTGTTCTGCGCTGCCGGCATGCCATCCTGGCGCAGTGCGCGCAGCTCGCGCTGCAGGAAGTGCGCGGCAAAGCTCAATCGCCGCCAGCTCCACAGCGGATAGGCGGCAAGGATGCCGACCAGTGCCGCAGCCGGCGCCAGCTGCAGGCCCCACAGCCCGGGGGTCAGCAGGGTGAGCGCCATCGCTGCCAGCCAGAGTGCGGTGCAGAGCAGCAGGCTGCCCAGCGGTCCCAGGACCCACAGCCCGACCAGGGCAGCGGCGACCAGGACGCTGTTGAAAGCGGCGTTCTGCGCCGCGCTGGCGGGCCGGATATCCAGCCCCGAGAGCTCGGTATGCAGCGCATGGGCCAGCAGCTGCACTCCGGCAATGCGCTCGGAACCCGAGGCGACGGGTGCCGCGAAAAAGTCCCCGAGGCCGGCGGCGGTGGCACCGACCAGCACGTATTTGCCGCGAAACGCATCTGCCGGCACGCGCCCCTTGATCACGTCAATGTAGGCGTAGGTGGGGAAGGGCGGCACGCCGCGTGCAAAGCTCAGCAGGCGCAAATCCTCGCGCACCCAGGGGCCTGCCGCGGGCAGTGCATGCCCGCGGCAGGCGGCAGGATCGGCCTGGCCGCCGGCGCAGCGCAGCGCGGTACTGAAATGCGGCCAGGGCGCTGGCTGCGGCCCCTCGCGCGCAAAGACGCCGCGCGTGATGCCGTCGGCATCCACCTGCGCCTGCACGTGGCCGATCTGGCGCGCCGCTTCGCGCAGCGCCGTCAGTGGCAGATCGGCCGCCTCCGTGCTGCCCTGGCCGCGCTGCGCCACCGGCAACACCACGGCGCCGCTGCGCGCGATGGCGTGCGCCAGCAGCGCGTCGTCCTGCGGGTAGTCGGGGTCTTCTTCGCCCAGCAGGATGTCCAGGCCGATGGCGCGCGGTTGTTGGGCGGTGATGCGGTTGACGAGCTCGGCGTGCAGCGCGCGCCGCCAGGGCCAGCGTCCGATGGCGGCGATGCTGCGGTCGTCGATGGCGACCAGGGCGATATCCGGCGCGGCGGGTTGCGCCAGCAGCCGGCTGCCAAGGTCTTGCACGAGATGGTCCAGCCGCGCCAGCGAACCGCGGCCGCCGGCCAGCGCCACGAAGACCAGCAGCGCGAGCGAGAGCGCCAGCCATTCGCGCAGATAGGGGCGTCGGATGCGTGCACTGGCTTGCATCATCCGGTGAGCTTACCGCCTCTGGTGCGTGGCTTTCAGGGGCGCTGCAGCGGCTGTCCGTCGCCGCTGGTGACGGGCAGACCGTCGCCCGCCTGCACCCGGGCCGGGATGGTCAGCAGGTGGGGCGTGGAAAAGGCGCTCGCCAGGCCCGAGGCATCCAGCGTGCGGATGCGCACGAAGGCGCGGCCTGGCGGCAATGCGTCCGCAGACCATTCGGGCCGGGCCAGGGTTTCATCGGCCAGCAGCGGTGAAAAATCGGCGTTGGCGGCGACCTGCAGTTCAAAGCGCTGCCCTGGCTGGGCGGGCCAGAAGAGGTGGGTGGCACCGCGCACCCCAAGGCTCGCAGGTGCCTGCGGCGGCGCGACTGCGGTAAAGCGCTGCGGCGCGGCAAACGGCCCCTGGTCCCAGCGGCCGTCGGCCAGCCGGCGCAGGCTGGCGACGCGCCATTGGTATTGGCCCGGCGGCAGGGCCGGGGTGGCGGCTTCGCAGGCACCGTCGGTGCTGGCGTCCAGCAGCGGCTGGTCAAAGCTGGCGCCGCTGGCCAGCTGAAGGCGGTAGCGCCCGGCCTCGGCCACGCCGGTGCAGCTCAGGCGCAGCACCCCGGCCGCCAGCGTGGCTGCGGCGGCGGGCGCGGCGTACAACGGTGGGATGGGGTGCGCCTTGACGCTGAGCGGGCGCACCGTCCGCTGGCCGGGCAGCCCGTCCGCATCGATGGCGCGCACCGCCAGCTGGTAGTGGCCGTCCTCGACGGCGGGCAGGGTGGCAGCGCCGCTGCGGCTGGTGGCCGCGCGCAGCACCTGCGTGAGATCGGCATCGCGCGCCAGTTGCACTTCATAGGCGCTGGCGCCGGCCATGGGCGGCAGGTGCAGGTGCACGAAGTCCGCATCGTGCACGCTCGCGGGCCATTGCGCTGGGTCAGGAGCGGGCAACAGGGCGTGCGGCGTGCCGGCGAGGCCATTGGCGGCCACCGCCAGCCCGTGACCGTGCGGCACCGGGGTGGCGCCGCCGGCGCTGCCCTGGACCGCCACCGTGCCTTCGGTGACGGCGGTGAGCGTGCGTGCATCCGCCGTCGCGTTGACCGAAAACCGCGTGCCGCGCACGCTGGCGGTGGCGCCCGGCGTGCGGATGTCGAGCCGGCGCGCACCATCGCTGGCGGGCGGCACCGAGGGCTCGATCGTGCCGCGCTGCAGCTCGATGACCGACTGTGCGCTGCCGGGCCGGGCGCGCTTGCGCAGACGGGTGAGGCGCAGGTCGGTATCGGCCTGCACGCGCACCGTGCTGCCATCGTGCAGCTGGATGCTGATGAAGCCATCGCCGCCGGTCTGCAGCCGCGTGCCCTCGGGCAAGGCTTCGTCCGCCGTCGGGGCACGGGGGGCCTGCGCGCCGGGGAGCGTGGCGCGCACCTGCCCGTGCGTGAATTGCACCCGCGCCGGGCGCGTGGGCAGCAGTGCGTGGGGGATCAGGATGCGGCTGCCGGGCTGCAGCCGGCGTGGGTCGGCGATGCCGTTGGCCTGTTGCAGGGCGGGCCATTGGCGCGGGTCGTCGAGGTAGCCGCGCGCCAGTGCTTCCAGCGTATCGCCAGGCACGACGGTATGTTCCAGGCTATCCGTCCCTGCGTTCTGCGCGCGCGCTGCGGGAGGGAGCGATGCTGCCAGCGCCAATAGCGCGAGCACCGCGGGTGCCGCGCCAGCAGGCCATGCAAGCCGGGGTTTGAAATGAAACACGCCTGTCGTCCCTTCGCACCTATGCTAGCCGCTGGCGTGCGGCAGGTGCTGCCGCCGGAGAGCGGCTTCACGATTATTGACATTTGCCCCGGTGGTGGCCTGCGGGACGCTCGCGGGTTCAGGCGCCGCGCAGTTTTTGAACCGCGGAGACCAGACCCAGCACCAGCGCACCCGCGGCCATGCCGGCGAGGGCGTTGAGCGCGCTGGTGGCGAGCAGCTGCCACAGCCCGCCCAGCGCACCCTGCGCCACGGCGGCGCCCGCTGCCTCCAGCGCGTGGTGCAGCGGCGCCACACCATGCACCAGAATGCCACCGCCGACGAGAAACATCGCCGCCGTGCCGGCGACCGAGAGAAAACGCATCAGCCGTGGCGCGGCCGCCACCAGCGTCCGGCCCAGCGCCTGCGCCACCGCGCCGCGCTTGCGCAGCAGCCACAGGCCGATATCGTCCAGCTTGACGATGCCGCCCACCAGCCCATAGACGCCCAGCGTCATCACCACCGCCACCAGGCTGAGGGTGGCGACCTGCTGCGCCAGCGGCGCCTGCGCCACGATGCCCAGGGCGATGACGATGATCTCGGCGGAGAGGATGAAATCGGTGCGTATCGCGCCCTTGATCCGTTCCTTTTCAAAGGTGGCGAGATCGGTGGCGGCCTGGGCGTCGGCCGGCGGCGCGCCGGCATCGGCTGGCGCGCCGCGGTGCAGCAGCTTGTGCGCGAGCTTTTCCATGCCCTCGAAGCACAGGTAGGCGCCGCCCAGCATCAGCAGCGGCGTGATCAGCCAGGGCGCCAGCGCGCTGATGGCCAGCGCCGCCGGCACCAGGATGGCCTTGTTCACCAGCGAGCCCTTGGCGACCGCCCAGACCACCGGCAGCTCGCGCTCGGCGCGCACGCCCGAGACCTGCTCGGCATTGAGCGCCAGATCGTCGCCCAGCACGCCGGCGGTCTTCTGCGCGGCCACCTTGCTCAGCACCGCCACGTCGTCGGCCATCACGGCCGATTTGTGGGCGGCCACCTTGGTCATCAGGGCCACGTCGTCCAGCAGCGCGGCGATGTCGTCCAGCAGGGTCAGAAGGGAGGCTGCGGCCATGGCGGGTTCATGTGGCCCCGGCGGCGACGTTTTCCAGCCGGTAGCCAATGCCGTAGACGGCGGTGATGACCAGTCCGCTGGCCGGATGCAGGTCAAGCAGCTGGCGCAGGCGCGAGATGTGGGTGTCGAGCGTGCGCGAGACCACCTCCGCGCTGTGTCCCCAGACCGCCTCGCGCAGGTGGTCGCGCGAGAGCAGCCGCCCCAGATTGGAAAACAGCAGCAGCGCCAGGTCGTATTCGCGGCCTGTCAATTCCAGCCGGACACCGTCCATCTCCAGCGCACGCTGGGCGGCGAGAAAGCGGTAGCGCCCGAAATCCAGCGTTTCCTCCGCGGGGGCGGGCCAGGCGCGGCGCAGCAGCGCGGTGACGCGTGCGACGAGCTCGCCCACGCGCACCGGCTTGGTCATGTAGTCGTCGGCGCCCTGGGCCAGGCCTTGCACGATGTCGGCTTCGCTGTCGCGGTGGGTAATGAAGAGGATGGGCATCGCGGCGCCGAACTGCGCGCGGAATTCGGCGACCAGTGCCGGGCCGCTGGCATCGGGCAGCTGCCAGTCGACGATCAAGAGGTCAAACGTCTCGCGGCGCCACTGGCGGCGCAGTTCGGCGCCACTGGCGAAGCCATGAAAGCCATGCCCCTGGGTATCGAGCACCCGGGCATAGAACTCAAGCTGGAGCGGATCGTCATCTACCGCCGCGATGCGCATGAGCATCCTCCAAGAAATACCAATGATTCATGCTTTTTGCCCAATCTGGGCGTGCGGTGCAAGCTATCAAAACGAGTGGTTTATTTGTCGCTGGACGATGCGCCTGACAACGCCAATGCCGCGGTGATGGTTTCCGGCGCAACACCCTCGGCGGGCTGCAACTGTGCCTGCAGCGCCTGCAGCGCGCCCGCCTCGTGCTGCAGGCGGGCGATGGCCTGCCCGGCTTCGCGCGGAGCGTCAAAGCCGGTGCTTTGCAGCAGCAGCCGGCCGTCGGCGGCGACGAACTTGAAATAGAACTTGCCGTCTTTCTCGCGGTACTGCTTGAAGCTGGGCAGCTGGGCGGACTCCTTGGCCTTGCCCTTTTTCTCCACCTTCGCCGCCACCGAGCGCAGGCCGACGGCCGCGCGCAGCCGCTCGATGAAGGGGTGCGAGAGCGCGCGTGCGCGCTCGCCGCCGGCGACGAGCGCCGCCTCGACCTGCGCGGGATGCGCCATCAGCTCTTCATAGCGTGCACGCATGGGGGCGAGCTCGCGGTCGATGCGCTCGAACAGCAGCTGCTTGGCCTCGCCCCAGGCGATGCCCTCGGCATAGGCCTGGCGCATGGCGATGGTTTCTTCGGCCGTGGCAAAGGCCTGGTAGATCTGGAACAGCGCCGAACCCTCGACCTCCTTGGGCTCGCCGGGCGTGCGCGAATCGGTGACGATGGTGGCGATCAGTTTCTGCAGCTGCGCGCGCGGGGCGAACAACGGAATGGTGTTGTCGTAGCTCTTGCTCATCTTGCGGCCGTCCAGGCCTGCCAGCGTCGCCACGTTTTCCTCGATCGCCGCTTCGGGCAGCGTGAAATGCTCGCCGTAGAGGTGGTTGAAGCTCGCCGCGATGTCGCGCGCCATCTCCAGGTGCTGCACCTGGTCGCGTCCCACGGGCACCTTGTGGGCGTTGAACATCAGGATGTCGGCCGCCATCAGCACCGGGTACATGAAGAGGCCGGCGTTCACGCCGTCGTCCAGGTCGCGCCCGGCCTCCTGGTTCTTGTCCTGCGCCGCCTTGTAGGCGTGGGCGCGGTTGAGCAGCCCTTTGCCGGTCACGCAGGTCAGCAGCCAGGTGAGCTCGGGGATCTCCGGCACGTCGGACTGGCGGTAGAACGTGACCTTGTCGGGGTCGAGCCCGCAGGCCAGCCAGCTGGCGGCGATCTCCAGCGTGGAGCGGTTCACGCGCTCGGGCTCCTGCGTCTTGATGAGCGCGTGGTAGTCCGCCAGGAAGTAGAAGTTCTCCACCTGCGGGTTGTGCGTGGCGGCGATGGCCGGACGCATCATGCCGGCGTAGTTGCCCAGGTGCGGTGTGCCGGACGGCGTGATGCCGGTAAGAAATCGAGTGATGGCCATAAGAAAACTAACGCAGCAGCGCTGCAAACGGCAGGAGCAGCAGGTGGATCAGCCAGTAGCCCAGCTCCATCAGCGGCCGCAGCCAGTACGTGCCGACGATGCCGACGAGCACCAGCGCCATGACGATGAAAAACCCCCAGGGCTCCAGCCGGGCGACGGCCTGCGCCTGGCGCCAGGGCAGCAGCCCCACGAGGATGCGCCCGCCGTCGAGCGGCGGCAGCGGAAACAGGTTGAAGGCCCACATCACCAGGTTGGCCAGGATGCCGCCCTGCGCCATCTTGAGGAAGAAGGGCTCGCTCACGCCCAGCAGCGCATACACCACCAGCAGCAGCGCCCAGGCGATCGCCTGCGCCAGATTGGAGGCGGGGCCCGCCAGCGCCACCCAGACCATGTCGCGCTTGGGGTTGCGCAGCGCGCCGAAATTCACCGGCACCGGCTTGGCGTAGCCGAACAGAAAGGCGCCCGAGGTGGCGAAGTACAGGAACAGCGGCATCACGATGGTGCCGATGGGATCGATGTGCTTGAGCGGGTTGAGCGTGATGCGGCCCATCATCTCCGCCGTGCGGTCACCGAAGTGGCGCGCGGCGTAGCCGTGGGCCGCCTCGTGCACCGTGATGGACAGCAGCACGGGCAGGGCGTAGATGAGGATGGTTTGAATGGCGTCGGCGTTCACGCGGGGGATTTTCGCAGACCGGCGGCCTGCCGCGGCGCAAGCCCGTTACAGGCCGAGCGCCTGCAGGTTGCCCCGGCCCTCGCGCAGCACCACGGGCTCGCCGCCGGTGCCCATGGGCGTGAGATCCAGCACCGTGGTGGGTTCCAGCGGGCAGGCGCCGGCGTCGATGATGCCGTCCACCAGTTTCTCGAAGCGCTCTCGGATCTCCTCGGGGTCGTTCAGCGGCTCGGTCTCGCCCGGCGGGATCAGCGTGGTGGCCAGCAGCGGCGCGCCGTGCGCCTCCAGCAGCTGCAGCGTGGTGGCGCGCGTGGGCACGCGCAGGCCTATGGTCTTCCTCTGCGGGTGGCTCAGGCGCCGGGGCACTTCCTTGGTCGCATCCAGGATGAAGGTGTAGGGGCCGGGCGTGGCGAGCTTGAGCAGCCGGTACTGGCGGTTGTCCACATGGGCGTAGGTGGCAAGCTCGGACAGATCGCGGCAGATCAGCGTGAGGTGGTGCTTTTCATCCACCTGGCGCAGGCGGCGGATGCGGTCCACGGCGCTTTTGTCGTCGAGCTGGCAGACGAAGGCGTAGCTGGAATCGGTGGGCACCGCCAGGATGCCGCCGCTGGCCAGCAGGGCGGCGGCTTGCTTGAGCAGGCGCGGCTGCGGGTTGTCGGGGTGGACTTCGAAATACTGGGCCATGGAACGTTGGCTGTATCGGGTTTCAGTGCGTGGCGGCGCGCTGGATGCGCTCCTGCAGCAGCGCCCAGATCGGTGTCAGGTCGGCGGGCAGCGGCGGCAGCGAGCCGAGATCGGCATGCGACTCGTCCGGGCTGTGAAAGTCGCTGCCGGTGGAGGCCGCCAGGTCAAATTCGCGCGCCATGTCGGCGTATTCCTGGTATTCCGCCGTGGTGTGGCTGCCGGTCACCACCTCCACGCCTTGTCCGCCATGCGCCTTGAAGTCGGTGAACAGCGCGTACTCCTCATTCGCGGTGAAGCGGTAGCGCCCCGGGTGCGCGATCACCGCCACCCCGCCGGCGCCGCGGATCCAGCGCACCGCGTCGGCCAGCGTCGCCCAGCGGTGCGGCACGTAGCCGGGCTTGCCTTCGGTCAGGTATTTGCGAAACACCTCGCTCACCTCCTGGCACACGCCGCGCTCGACCAGGTAGCGCGCGAAGTGCGGGCGCGCCAGCAGCGCCGGGTTGCCGGCGTAGCGCAGCGCGCCTTCATACGCCCCGTGGATGCCCACGGCCTCCAGCTGCGCGGCCATCTCGCGCCCGCGCTCGTCGCGCCCCTCGCGCGTGGCGCGCAGGCCCTCCACCAGCTGCGCGTTTTCCGGGTCCACCCCCAGCCCCACGATGTGCACCGTGGTATCGGCAAAGGTGATGGAAATTTCCACTCCGGCGAGGTAATCCATGCCCAGCGCGCGCGCGTGCGCCGCGGCGCGGCGCTGGCCGCCCACTTCGTCATGGTCCGTCAGCGCCCACAGCTGCACGCCACGCCCGTGCGCGCGCTCGGCCACCTGCTCGGGCGTGAGCGTGCCGTCGGAGATGGTGGAATGGCAGTGCAGATCGGCGCGTGGCGGGGTTGGGGTGGACATGCGATCCATTGTAGGAGGCGTCTCATACGACTTCGCCTTCAAACGTATCACTGCGTTGGTTCGCCTTGCCGTGCTACAGCACTGATCTGCGGCTTCCCGCCTTGTTCTACGCTTGAATGCACAGTCGTCTCAGCCCGTGCAGTCAGCCCTGCACCCCCTCCACCAGCCACTGCACGCGCCGCTCGCCGCGCCATTCGTTGACATCCAGGCGGTAGGCCAGCAGCACCTCTTGCGGCAGCGGCTCGGTGTGGTTGAACCAGATGGCGTCCACCGCCTCGCCCCGGTGCAGCAGCTTGACCTGCAAATGGTTCTTGGCCTCGCCCACCAGGCGCTGGCTTTGCACCTGTACCTGGTCGCTGAAGGTGGGCGGCGCAAAGCCCTGGCCCCAGACCTCGCGCGCGAGCATGTCCACCAGATCGGCGCGCAGGTATTCGGGCGCCAGCGGGCCGTCGGTTTCCAGTCGGCGCGTGAGCGTGGCGGCATCCAGCCACTCCTGCGCCACCTGCGCCAGCGCCTGTTCGAAGACTTCGAAATGCGCCTCGGCAATCGTGCAGCCCGCCGCCATCGCGTGGCCGCCAAAGCGCAGCAGCACGCCGGGGTGGCGCTTGGCCACCAGATCGAGTGCGTCGCGCAGGTGAAAGCCGGCGATCGAGCGGCCCGAGCCCTTGAGCTCGTGTTCGTGCCCCGGCGCGTTGCTGGGCGCGAAGACGAAGGTGGGGCGATGGAACTGGTCCTTGAGGCGCGAGGCGACGATGCCGACCACGCCCTCGTGGAATGCGCCGTCGAACACGCTGATCGCGGGCGGCGGCGCCGCGTCGGCATCCAGCAGCCCTTCGGCGATCTGCAGCGCCTGCTCGCGCATGCCGCCTTCGATTTCGCGGCGCTCGCGGTTGATGGCATCGAGCTGCTGCGCCAGCTGCTGGGCGCGCGCGGCATCGTCGGTCGTCAGGCATTCGATGCCGAGCCGCATGTCCGCCAGCCGCCCGGCGGCGTTGATGCGCGGGCCCAGCGCAAAGCCGAAGTCGAAGGTGGCGGCCTGCGGCGCCTTGCGACTGGCGGCGGCAAACAGGGCGGCCATGCCGGCGGGCATCTGGCCGGCGCGCACGCGCTTCAGGCCCTGCGCCACCAGGCGGCGGTTGTTCTCGTCCAGCGCCACCACGTCGGCCACCGTGCCCAGCGCCACCAGCGGCAGCAGCGGTTCCAGGCGCGGCTGGCTGGCGGCGTCGAACAGGCCGCGCGCGCGCAGCTCGGCGCGCAGCTGCATCAGCACGTAGAACATCACGCCCACGCCCGCCAGCGCCTTGCTGGCAAAGCCGCAGCCGGGCTGGTTGGGGTTGACGATGGCGTCGGCCGCAGGCAGCTCGGCCCCGGGCAGGTGGTGGTCCGTCACCAGCACCTGCATGCCCAGCGCCCTGGCGGCGGCCACGCCCGCCACGCTGGCGATGCCGTTGTCCACGGTGATGAGCAGATCGGCGCCCCGGGCCGCCACACGCTCTGCGATCGGTGGCGTGAGCCCGTAGCCATCGACCACGCGGTCGGGCACTAGGTAATCCACCTGCCTGGCGCCCAGCAGGCGCAGGCCGCGCAGCGCCACGGCGCAGGCGGTGGCGCCGTCGCAGTCGTAATCGGCCACGATGCAGATCCGGGCGTCGCGCGCCAGCGCATCGGCCAGCAGGCGCGCGGCCCGTTCCACGCCCTTGAGGCCCGCCGGCGGCAGCAGGCGCTTGAGCCCATCGTCGAGTTCATCGGCGCTGCGCACACCGCGCGCCGCGTACAGCCGCGCCAGCAGCGGGTGCACGCCCGCCTGCTCCAGCGCCCAGGTGGTTCGGGGCGGCACGTCACGGTTGATGATTTTCATAGCTGCTTGCGCAGATCGGCAAAGCGCTGGCGGCCAAAAAGACTGTGAATTTTTGCACCCAAGCCGCGCTGCTGGCTGGTGAAGCTCAGCGCGCTGGCCTCGCCGCAGAGCGTGAGGGTGACGGGCTCGCCCGCCAGCGCCTGGCGCAGCAGTTCGGCCACGGGGCCGCTGTCCAGCTGCTGCCAGGCGCGCGCCCAGGCGCTCCAGTCCTGCTGCAGCGCGGCATCGAACAGCGCGCCCGGCATCTCGGGCGCATCGCGGGGCGCAGGCAGGGTGGCGAGCTGGCCCGCGCCGTGCACCCAGAAGGCGTTGACCGCCAGTTGCCCCGCAGCCGCGCGCGCCTCGCTGAAGGCGTGGGTGTAGAGCAGCATCTGCACCTCGCTGTGCAGGCGCTGCACCTCGGTGGCGCGCGGGCCGCGCGGCATCCAGGCGCGCACGTCGCGGTCGATCACGCGGTCGAGCGACGCGCTTTCCAGGTCTTTGAAAAGGTCGCCACGCGCCAGCCAGCGCGTGGACTGCTCATAGCTGAGCGTGATGCCGTCCTGCGCCAGCCAGGGCGCGAGGAGGTCCACCAGCGTGCGCGAATCCGCCTCGGTCAGTTGCAGCTGCGCCGGGTGCAGCAGCGTGACATGGTCCGCGCCCACCTGCCAGTGGCAGGGCGTGAGGTAGGCCCAGCCTTCGCCCGCAGTGTGCTGCGCCGCCGCAGCCCAGGGCGTGGCGGGCTCGGGCAGGCCGAGAGCACGCGCCAGCGCCCGCTCGTGCGGCGGGGCGAAATCGGCTTCCTGGCCGGTGTCGGTGTGGCTAAGCGTCAGGCGTGCGAGCAGGCGGTCCAGCTGGGGCAGTTTCAGGTGGCTGAGCGCCTGTTCGCAGCCGGGTGTCTGGCTTGCGGCCAGGGGGATCAGCAGATGGGAAGGCATGGCGCGTATTTTGAGGGATGCCACAATCGCCCCCGCCCCATCCGGGCGGTCCATTCCTTTCATGCAAATCCCCTACGAGCTGGCCCTGGGCTGGCGCTATACCCGGGCCGGGCGCGCCACGCGGCGCAATGGCTTCATCTCCTTCATCTCGGGCGTGTCCATGCTGGGCATTGCGCTGGGGGTGGCGGCGCTCATCATCGTGCTGTCGGTGATGAACGGCTTTCAGAAGGAGGTGCGCGACCGCATGCTCAGCGTGGTGGCGCATATTGAGGTGTTTTCGCCCGACGGCGGCGCGCTGCCCGATCTGGCGCGCACGCTGGCCGAGGTGCGCGCCAACCCCAATGTGGTGGGTGCGGCGCCGTTCGTTTCGGCGCAGGCGCTGCTGGCGCGCGGCGAGGACATGAAGGGCGTGCTGGTGCGCGGCATAGACCCGGCGCAGGAGGGCGCGGTCACCGAGATCGCCGATGCCAACCGCCAGGCCGTCGATACGCTCACGCCCGGCAGCTTCAACGCGGTGCTGGGCAGCGATCTGGCGCGCGCGCTGGGCGTGCGCCCGGGGGACAAGGTCACGCTGGTGGCGCCCAGTGGGCAGATCACGCCGGCGGGCATCGTGCCGCGCCTGAAGCAGGTGACGGTCTCGGGCCTGTTTCACTCTGGCCACTATGAGTACGACTCCACGCTGGTGCTGATGCACCACGCGGATGCCGAGCGCATCTTTCGCCTGGAAGGGCCGACGGGCGTGCGCCTGCGCCTGAAAGACCTGCACGAGGCGCCGCGCGTCACGCAGGAGCTGGCGCAGACGCTCTCGGGCAACCTCCTGATCCGCGACTGGACGCAGCAGAACCGCACCTGGTTTGCCGCGGTGCAGGTGGAAAAACGCATGATGTTCATCATCCTCACGCTGATCGTCGCGGTAGCGGCGTTCAACCTGGTGAGCACGCTGGTGATGTCGGTGCAGGACAAGCGCGCCGACATCGCCATCCTGCGCACGCTGGGCGCCAGCCCCGCCAGCATCATGGGCGTGTTCGTGGTGCAGGGCGCGATGGTGGGCGTGATCGGCACGCTGGCCGGCTTGCTGCTGGGCCTGCTGGTGGCCTTCAATATCGACGTGATCGTGCCGGCCATAGAGCACCTGCTGGGCGTCACTTTTCTGCCGCGCGACATCTACCTCATCAGCCGCATGCCGAGCGATCCGCAGGAGAGCGACATCGTGCCAATCGCCATCATCTCGCTGCTGCTGGCCTTTGCCGCCACGCTCTACCCGAGCTGGCGCGCCAGCCGCGTCAACCCCGCACAGGCGCTGCGCTATGAGTGACGTGGTACTGCAGGCCCAGGGCCTGGCCAGGCGCTACACCGAAGGGCCGCTGGATGTTCAGGTGCTCGCGGGCGTCGATCTGACCGTGCATGCGGGCGAGACGCTGGCCATCGTCGGCGCCTCGGGCTCGGGCAAGAGCACGCTGCTGCACCTGCTGGGCGGGCTGGACGCACCCAGCAGCGGCAGCGTTGCCCTGAAGGGGCAGAACCTGCAGCAGCTCTCGCCCGCCGCGCAGGGGCGGATGCGCAACCAGCAGCTGGGCTTCATCTACCAGTTCCATCACCTGCTGCCGGAATTCACCGCGCAGGAGAACGTCGCCATGCCGCTGCGCATCCGGCGCCTGCCCGAGCAGGAATGCCTGCGGCAGGCGGCGGACATGCTGGCGCAGGTGGGGTTGTCCGAGCGTCTGGCGCACCGCCCGGCCGAGCTTTCCGGCGGCGAGCGCCAGCGCGTGGCCATCGCCCGGGCGCTGGTGACGCGCCCGGCCTGCGTGCTGGCCGATGAGCCCACGGGCAACCTGGACCGCGGCACCGCGCAGACCGTGTTCGCGCTGATGCTGCGCCTGGCACGCGAGCAGGGCACGGCCTTCATCGTCGTGACGCACGATGAGCAGCTTGCGGCGCAGTGTGACAAGACCGTGCCGCTGGTCGCTGGCGTATTGCGGTGGGGGTCAGCCGGGGGCGCCGCCTGAGGGTTTGCCGGTGTGCAGCCCGTGGCGTTTCAAGCGGAATTCGACCTGCGCGCGCCGCAGACCCAAGGCGCGCGCGGTGGCCGAGATGTTGCCTTTGCACAGGGCCAGGGTGCGGCAGAGCACGAGGTGCTCGATGTCCTCGAACCGCGGGGTGCTGGACAGCAGCGCATCGACCAGCGTGTCGGGCGATGCTTCGGGAGTCTCTTGCGCCGGCGCGCCGGATCTTGCGCCGATTGAGCTGCCGATTTCCTGCGGCAGCAGCAGATGCTGGGTGTCAACGACGCCCCCGGGGTTGGCCAGCACGATGCCGCGTTCCATCGTGTTTTCGAGTTCACGGACATTGCCGGGCCAATCGTATTTCAGGAGCAGATTGCTGGCGCGCGGGGACAGGCCGTGCACGTGCTTGTTGAACTGGTGCTGAAAGCGCTGCATGAACACCGAAGCCAGCAAAAGGATGTCGCTGCGCCGCTCGCGCAGCGGCGGAATCTGCACCGGGACGACGTTGAGCCGGTAGTACAGATCCTCCCGGAACCGCCCGGCCAGGACCTCCTGGTACAGGTCGCGGTTGGCCGCCGCGATCAGGCGCACATCCACCTTGATGAGCTGCGTGCCACCCACCCGTTCGATCTCCTGCTGCTGCAGCGCGCGCAGCAGCTTGCCCTGGGCCGCCAGCGGCAGGCTGGCGATCTCATCGAGAAACAGCGTGCCGCGATGGGCGCGTTCGAACCGGCCTTCGCGGGACGCCGTGGCGCCGGTGTAGGCGCCGCGTTCGACGCCGAACAATTCGGCCTCCACGAGTTCGCTGGGGATGGCGGCGCAATTGACCGTCACCAGCGCCGCGTCCCGGCGTTCGCTCAGCCGGTGCACGGCGCGCGCGAAGCCTTCCTTGCCGGTGCCGGTTTCTCCATTGAGCAGCACCGTGGCATGGGTGGGCGCGACACGGCCGGTGAGAGCGGCGGCGGCAAGAAACCCCGGCGAGGTGCCCACCATGTCTTCAAAGCCCGGGAGGTTCATCGCCTGCGGCGGCTGAACGCTGGCGACGGGCGGCTTGCCCAGCGGAGGGGTCTTGCGCCGGAGGGGCGCCACGGCGCCTGCCGCCGCGCCGGCCGTGAGCTGGCTGGTGCGCAGGTAGGCGATCTCGGTTTCGGCGAGGTCTTTCCATTCGGTCAGCGGCCGGGCAATGACGCGGCAGCGGGCGTGGCCCATTGCGCGGCATTCCTTTTCATGCCAGTGGATCGGGACGCCCGTGATCGCCGTGCAATACCCGCTCGCGTAGCCGGTCATGATCCAGCAGCTCGGTGCGCCGCTGGGACCGAAGTGGTTCAGATGGGCCGAAGCCTCCCACGAGTGCTCCCAGAAGAAGTCGCCGCGAAAGGCGCCATTGGTGGGGTCCAGCTCCATGTGCTCGATGGGTTGGTTTTTCACGAAACCCTCGATTTCCCGCACGCGCGGGCCCAGGGCGAGTTGTCTGGACAGCGGCTCCGCGCCGTGCAGCTCCTTGATTTTCAGGGCGTCGGCGAAGCCCTGCTGGTAGCCCATGCGCATGAACAGCTCCTGCGTGATGTCCGACCCCAGCCGGTCTATCAGCTCATGGCGCAATTCGTCGAGGGAGCTTGCGTGCAGCAGCAGCATGCGGTGACCCAGAAAGTGCACCTCGCCCGTTTCCGGCGTGAACTGCAATTTCCGCAGCAAGGCTTGTGCGTCGGGGTCGGCAACAGGGATGGCGGTGCGCGGCTTCATGGCAGTGGCTCGGGGTGAGAAGGCTGGGCTATGGCGTGGCCATGGGGGATCCGGTGGCGCCGAAGCTTGGATTTCATCTGAGGCGGAATTTTTGAGAAATATTAATGCACAGGAGAAATTACCAAGCCGAGCCGCTGGCTGCAGAAGGGCTGCGAATAAATTGTCATTGAAAATCAATGACGTATGAATCTTCCATTGGGTGGCACGCTGATTGCTCATCACCTCCTGCGTACGGTTGGGTTGAAAAAACAAGGAGACAGTCATGCAACCAGAGGCTGGTTGGTTTGAACTCGTGGTGACCTCGCGCAAGGCGATTGCCGAGCAGGTCGTTGGTCTGGAGCTGCGCAGCGCGTGCGGAGACCGGTTGCCGGCGTTTGACGCGGGCTCGCACATCGATCTGGAAACGCCGGCAGGCGTGGTGCGCAACTATTCCCTGTGCAATGCGCCCGGCGAAGCCTATTGCTATGAGCTGGGCATCCTGCTGGAATCAGGCGGGCGAGGCGGTTCACGCAGCGTGCACGAAGATCTGACCGTGGGGGCGCGCGTACGTGTGCGCGGGCCGCGCAACCACTTTGCGCTGCAGCCGGCCGAGCACACGGTGCTGCTGGCCGGAGGCATAGGCATCACGCCGCTGCTGGCCATGGCGGAGCAACTGCACGCCGATGGCCGGTCGTTCGAGCTGCACTACTGCGTGAGGAGCCGTGGCCGCGCGGCGTTTCTGGACCGATTGAATGCCCGGCCGTACGCGGACCGCGTTCATCTGTACCTGGATGATTGCGCCGCAGATCGAAAATTTGACGCCGAGCGCGTTCTGGGGCGACCTTCGCAGGACACGCAGCTGTACGTCTGCGGTCCGGCGGGATTTATCGATTACGTGCGCGCTGCCGCGCACGCGCAAGGCTGGCAAGACGCGCGGATTCATTTCGAACGCTTCAGCGCCGACCCTCAAGCAGCCTGCGATCCGGGCGGGCACTTTGAAGTGGTGGTGCAAGGGGTGGATGGGGTTTTCACGGTCGCGCCGGACCAAAGCATCCTGCAATGCCTCGGCAAGCACGGCGTGGAGCTACCCATGTCCTGCGAACAAGGCATTTGCGGCACTTGCGTCATGCGCGTGGTGTCGGGCGAGCCCGACCATCGCGACATGTTCTTGACTGACAGTGAACACCAGAGCCAGCTCTTCACGCCCTGCTGTTCGCGCTCCAGATCCACGCGCCTCGTACTGGAGCGCATCTAGGTTTGCCGTGCCGTGGCCCAGGGCACGGCACGGCAGGCATCGCCCGTGGTGAACGGCCGCGTGTCGCGGCGGCAAGCCACAGTTTTTCCGTTAGACGTTTGAAAATTCAGGAGATCTACATGTCCAATCTTGCCCAGCCGCTGACCCAGCCCAGGCCCTACCTCATGAATGCCTGGTACGTGGCAGCACTCAGCACCGAAGTCGATGCGCAAGCGCTGTTTCATCGCACGCTGCTGGATACCCCGGTCCTCATCTACCGCAAGAAGGGCAGCGGCGAGCCGGTCGCCATGCTCGACCGCTGCCCGCACCGCTTCCTGCCGCTGCACATGGGTGATCGCGACGGCGACAAGGTGACCTGCAAGTACCACGGTCTGCAGTTCGACTGTGATGGCGCCTGCACCCACAACCCGCACGGCAACCAGCATATTCCCGCTGCATCGACCGTGCCCAGCTTCACGCTGCGCGAGCGCAATGGCCTGATCTGGATCTGGATGGGCGACGAGGCAGCCGACGAAAGCAAGCTGCACGATTTCGGCCCGCTGACGGAGGGCCCGGAGACCGGCGTGGGCTACACCAATATCTACGTCAAGTGCAACTACAAGCTCATCCTCGACAACGTGATGGACCTGAGCCATATCGACCATGTCCACGGCGAGATCATCACCACGCGTGGCAAGCTGTCGCCCCTGGTGCCGCAGGTGCGCGCCGTCGGCGACGCCTTCGCCGCCCGCTGGGAGTGGTCGCAGACCCCGGCGATGATGATCTTCGCCGGCTTCTTGCCGGATCCCAAGGCCGAGGCGCGCCACTTCTTCGACATCACCTATCTGATGCCGGGAAACATCCAGCTGTCGGTGGGCGCCACGCAGGATGCGGGCGCACCGCTGGATCTTGAGGGAACGACGGGGCAGTACGACCTGCATACGGTGACGCCGGAGACGTTGACCACCACCCACTATTTCTTCGTCACGCGGCGCAACCACAACGTCGATGACGCGGATTTCAACAAGATGAAGATCGAGGCCATGCGCAACGCCTTTGTCGATGAAGACGTGCCCCTGGCCGAGGCGATACAGGAGCGCATGGGCGTGAGTGCCGATGATTTCTTTGCGATGAAGCCGGTGCTGATGAGCAACGACGTGGCGGCAGTGCGCATGCGGCGCACGCTGGAGACGGCGATTGCGCAGGAGCAGGCCAGGACCGCGGCGTCGGAAAAAGCCGCGGCGTAAGTCCCGCGGCGCTTCGGGCCCGTGGGCCCGAAGCGCCGTGCCGAGGATCAGCCCTTCCTGGCGGCAAGGGCTTCGTCAAACGCGGCAACCGTGCTGGCCGCATACATCAGCGAAGGCCCGCCGCCCATGTAGACGGCGACGCCGAGCATTTCATGGACTTCCTCGCGCGTGGCGCCCAGACGGGCCAGCGCCTGGGTGTGAAAACCCAGGCAGCCATCGCAACGCGCCGCCACGCCGATGGCAAGCGCTATCAATTCCTTTGTCTTCGCATCAATGGCGCCGGGTGCCAGCGCGGCTTTGCCCATGGCGTTGAAGCTGGCCAGCACGTCGGGGACGCTTTCCTTGAGCGTACGCACGTTGCCGGAGATGGTGCTGGTCAGCTGCTTGTAATCGGTGGTGGTGAGTGCGGCTGTCATGGGGGCTCCCTGGTGAAAGAACGTTGGCGAGGGCGCAAGCGTAGCCGACCGGCGCCGCTTCTATGATCCGCATTCTCAGCGGGAGGAATGTCATGGGTACCGATAGAGATGTGGTCTGCATCACCGGCGCGGCCGGCAATCTGGGAGCGGCCGTCGCCGCGTGGTTTGGGCGCCAGGGCGCGCGCCTCATGCTGCTGGACCGCGATGCGCAAGCATTGCAATCGCGCTACGGCGCATTGACCGATGCGGTGCTGCTGCCGGTCGATCTGCTCGACCGCGCGGCGGTGGTGCGGGCCGTGGCGCAGGCATTGCCGCAGGTGCGCCACATCGACGTGCTGTGCCATCTGGCGGGCGGCTTTCACATGGGCGAGCCGGTGCATGCCACGCCAGCGCCAGCCTGGGACTTCATGATGGACCTGAACGCGCGCAGCTTCATCCACATGGCGGCGGCGGTGGTGCCGCACATGCAGACACAGGGCAGGGGCCGCGTCGTGGCCGTCGGCGCGGCCGGTGGGCTCAAGGGCGGCGCATCGACGGGCGCCTATGCCGCTTCCAAGAGCGCGCTCATGCGCCTGGTGGAATCCATGTCCGCCGAGCTGCGCGATGAGGGCATCAACGTCAATGCCGTGCTGCCTTCCATCATCGATACGCCGCCCAACCGCGGCGCCATGCCCGATGCGGATTTTTCGCGCTGGGTCGCGCCCGAGGCGCTGGCCGAGGTCATCGGCTTCCTGGCGTCTGATGCCGCGCGGGCGGTGCACGGCGCTCTGGTGCCCGTGCTGGGCCGCGTGTGACGTTCTTCATCGATACCCATTGCCATCTGGACGCGGCGGAGTTTGGCGCCGACCGCGCGGCCATGCGCGCCGCGGCACGGGCCGCGGGCGTTACGCACTGCGTGATCCCGGCGGTGGCGCGCTTCAACTGGAACGCGGTGCGCGGTCTGGCGCATGCGTGGGGCGACAGCTATGCGCTGGGCATACACCCCATGTGCACGCCGGATGCCACGGATGCGGATATCGAGGCGCTTGGGGCCTTGTTGCACGCCTGCGGGGAGGATTCGCATCTTGTCGCCGTGGGCGAGATCGGCCTTGATTATTTTGTGCCGGGGCTGGATGGCCCGCACCAGGAGCGGCTGTTGCGTGCCCAGCTGCGCCTGGCGCGGCGGCTTGATCTGCCGGTGCTGCTGCATGTGCGCAAAAGCTGCGACCGGGTGCTGAAGGCCCTGCGCGAGCTGCCGGTGGCGGGCGGCATCGCCCACGCGTTCAACGGCAGCCCGCAGCAGGCGCAGGCCTTCATTGCGCTGGGCTTCAAGCTCGGCTTCGGTGGCGCGGTGACCTTCGAGCGCGCGCTGCATCTGCGGCGCCTGGCGGCAGAGCTGCCGCTGGAGGCGCTGGTGCTGGAGACCGATGCGCCCGATATTCCGCCGCAGTGGCTGTACCAGAGTCAGGAGCGGCGGCAGGCAGGCGCGGAGCAGGGGCGCAACAGCCCCGCCGAGCTGCCGCGCATTGCCCAGGCGGTGGCCGGGCTGCGGGGCATGGCGATGGATGAATTGGCACAGGCGGCCTGGCGCAATGCCTGCGCGGCCTTGCCGCGGCTGCCAGGCCTGCTGCGAGGGGACAGGATTGCGGCTCAGGGATAACCCCGTTGCGCGCCTGTTGACACCCATTGTGCGACGCAACAAAATTGAAGCCGCAGTATCGTAGGACAGTCGTTTCAGATTCAGGAGAAACATTTGTGAACAAGATTTATCCCTCCGCGGCCGAGGCGCTCAAGGGCATCGTGCGCGATGGCCAGTTGATCGGCGTCGGCGGCTTTGGCCTGTGCGGGATCCCCGAGGCGCTGATCGAGGCGCTGTGCGCCTCGGGCGTGCAGAACCTCACCGCCATTTCCAACAATGCCGGCATTGACGGCGTGGGCCTGGGCAAGCTGCTCAACACGCGCCAGATCAAGAAGATGATCAGCTCCTACGTGGGCGAGAACAAGGAGTTCGAGCGCCAGTACCTCGGCGGCGAACTGGAGCTGGAGTTCACCCCGCAGGGCACGCTGGCCGAGAAGCTGCGCGCGGGCGGCGCCGGCATTCCGGCCTTTTTCACGCGCACCGGCGTGGGCACCATCGTTGCCGACGGCAAGGAAACGCGCGAGTTCGATGGCCATACCTATCTGATGGAGCGTTCGCTCACGCCGGATATCTCATTGGTGCATGCGGCTGTCGCCGACACCACCGGCAATCTGCGCTTTCACCTGACGGCGCGCAACTTCAACCCGGCCGTGGCCATGGCCGGCAAGATCTGCATTGCCGAAGTGGAAAAAATCGTGCAGCCGGGCGAGCTTGCCCCCGACGACATCCATCTGCCAGGCATCTACGTGCACCGCATCGTGCTCAACGCCAACCCGACCAAGCAGATCGAAAAACGCACCATCACCGAGAAAGCAGGAGCCTGACATGCCGTGGACCAAGGAACAGATGGCGGAACGTGCCGCCAAGGAATTGCAGGACGGGTTCTATGTGAACCTCGGCATCGGCATTCCGACACTGGTGGCCAACTACACCGGTGACAAGGAAGTCTGGCTGCAGTCCGAGAACGGCCTGCTGGGCATAGGCCCCTTCCCCACCGAGGACCAGGTGGACGCCGACCTCATCAACGCCGGCAAGCAGACGGTGACCACGCTGCCGGGCTCGGCCATCTTTGGCAGCCATGACAGCTTCGCCATGATCCGCGGCGGCAAGATCAACCTCGCCATCCTCGGCGCCATGCAGGTCAGCGAAAAGGGCGATCTGGCCAACTGGATGATCCCCGGCAAGATGGTCAAGGGCATGGGCGGCGCGATGGACCTGGTCGGCGGCGTGCCCAAGGTCATCGTGCTGATGGAGCATGTGGCCAAGAAGAAGGACGGCAGCACCGACCTGAAGATCCTGCCGCAGTGCACGCTGCCGCTGACCGGCGTCGGCGTGATCCACGAGATCATCACCGACCTGGGCGTGATGCACGTGACGCCGCAGGGGCTCAAGCTGGTGGAACTGGCGCCGGATGTGAGCTTTGACGAGATTCAGTCCAAGACGGGCGTGAAGCTGCTCAACTGATGAAGGATGACGCCTGCTGCGCAGGCAGGGCGCGCCTGGCGGCGCAAGCCGACATCATGCTTCATCGAACCAAGTAAAAAACCGGACCTGGCGCCCGGTTTTCTTGTGGATGATGCTCTGATTATTTGAGCAAGCGGAACTGCCCGTCCTTGACGGTGATGAGTTCACGCCCGCGCTGGTCGAAGCCGCTGTGGTCTTCGGGCGTCATGTTGTACACGCCTTGCGTTCCGACGAGTTCCTTGGTCTGCTCCAGCGCATCGCGCAGCGCCGCGCGGAACTCCGGGGTGCCGGGCTTGCCCTTTTCCGCGGCCTTGGGGATGGCGTTCTGCAGCAGCAGGCCGGCGTCAAACACGTTGGCGCCGAAGGTGGCAGGCGGCTCGCCATAGCGCTTCTTGTACTCGTCGATGTAGTTCTGAGCGATCTTCTTGGACGGGTTGCTGTCCGCGATCTCGGGCAGCACCAGCATCAGGCTGGCGGCCATGATGGTGCCTTCGACCTTGGCACCGCCCAGCTTGATGAAGGCCGGCAGCGCCGCGCCGTGCGTCTGGTAGATCGGGCCTTTGTAGCCGCGGTCGCGCAGCGACACTTCGGGCAGCACGGTGGGCCCGCCGGCGGCGGCGATCAGGACGGCATCGGGTTTGGCGCCGATGAGCTTGAGCGTCTGGCCGGTGACCGAGGCGTCGGTGCGCGCGAAGCGCTCGTTGGCGATGATCTTGATGCCGTGCTTCTCCGCCAGGCCCGTGGAGACGCGGTACCAGTTCTCGCCGTAGGGGTCGCTGAGACCGATGAAACCAATGGTCTTGACTCCCGATTTGCTCATGTAGTCGAACAGAGCGGCGCCGATGATCTCGTCGTTCTGCGTGGTCTTGAAGACCCATTTCTTCTTGTCGTCCATGGGCTGGACCACGGCTGCGGTGCCCACCGGAGCGAGCATGGGAATGCCGGCCTCGGCGATGAACTGGATCACGCCCATGGCGTTGGGCGAGCCGCTGGGGCCGATCAGCGCGTCGATCTTCTGCTCGTCGATCAGCTTGCGCACGTTGGTGACGGTCTGCGTCGGGTCGCTGGCGTCATCCAGGCCGATGTACTGCACCGTGTAGTCGCCGATCTTCTGTGGCAGCAGGGCGATGGTGTTGCCCTGCGGGATGCCGACAAAGGAGGTGGCTCCCGTGCCGGAATAGATCACGCCGACCTTGATCTGGGCGATGGCGGCGCCGCTGCCCAGCCCCAGGGCGGCGGAAAGTGCCAAGGCCTGGGCGGCGATTTTGAGTGTGCGGGGAATGCGCATGCAGGTGTCTCCTGGTGTGGTTGAAGGGATCGCGAAAACTCAAATCGTGAGGGTGCCTACGCTGGCGCCGCCGCAGACATACAGCGTCTGGCCGGTGACGAAGCTGTTGGCCGGGTCGCTGAAAAACATCACGGCGCGCGTCACGTCGTCGGGGCGGCCGATGCGGCCGACCGGGATGTTGGCCGCCAGCTTGGCCTCGCGCTCGCTGCCCGAGGGCACGACGTCGTAGAACATCGGCGTCTGGATCGGGCCCGGCGCCACTACGTTCACGGTGATGCCCTTGGGCGCCAGCTCCAGCGCCCAGGTGCGCGCCATGCCTATCATGCCGGCCTTGGTGGCAGAGTAGTTGGTGCGCGTGGCCAGGCCCAGCGCGCCGCGCGAGGACATCAGCACCACACGCCCGAATGCTTGTTTTTCCATAGCTGGAAGCACGTGCTGCATCAGCGTCAGCGCACTGCCAAGGTGGATTTGCGTCAGGCCCTGCAGTTCATCGATGGTGGCGTTCTGCAGCAGGTGCGGCCAGATCACCCCGGCGTTGTGGATGAAGTGCGTGACCTCAAAGCGCTGGGCGACTTCCTTCGCCGCCTGCGCGGTGGCCGCGGCATCCAGCAGATCGACGTTGATGGCCGTCAGGTGGGCATGCGTCCACTCGGGCGCGCGGCGTGCGAGGCTGATGACGTGCCAGCCATCCTGCAGCATGCGTTGGCAGATGTCGGCGCCGATACCGGCGGAACCGCCGGTCACCAGCGCTGTGTATTGCGGCTCACTCATGATGGGGTGCTTTCTTCATTGGCCTGGGATCAGCGCGATGACGCGCAACGGGCTGCCGCTGCCATGTTCGATTTTCAGCGGCGCGGCGATGATGAGCGCACCCGTTGCAGGCAACTGTTCCAGATTGGCGAGGCACTGCAATCCGTACTTGCCCGCCCCGTGCATCAGCGTGTGGCAGGGGTAGGGCGGCAGCAGGTGCGCGGCCTGGCCGGCGTCGGTGCCTATGGTCTCGGAGCCAAAGCCCAGCACGTCGCGCTGCCCGACGAGAAAGCGCACGGCCTCCACGCTCGGCCCCGGCGTGTGCTGGCCGCTGGCGTCGTAGTTCTGGTAGGCGCGCGCGTCGCGCCGGTGGCTCCAGTGGTGCGACCAGTCGGTGCGCATCAAGACCCAGCTCCCCGCAGGAATGCGGCCGTGCGCGGCTTCGAAGGCCTCGATGTCGGCCACCGTCATCAGGTAGTCGGCGTTCCGGGCCGCCTGCGCGCTGCAGTCGATCACGCAGGCGGGGGCGATGAAGTGCTTCGGCGGCACGGCATCGACCGCGTTGTTCGGCAGATCGCGCCCGGTGACCCAGTGGATGGGGGCGTCGAAGTGCGTGCCGGTGTGCTCGCTGCACGAGATGTTGTTCCAGTACCAGGCGGCGCCGCGCTCGTCGTACTTGGAGACCTGCTCGACGCGAAACGGCGCGCACTGGCCCAGTTCGGGCGGCAGGCCGAGTGTGGGGAAGTCGGTGCTCAGCGTGTGCGAGAGATCGATGATGCGCACCGCGCCGCTGGCAAGACCCAGCGCGAAATGGGCCAGCAGATCGGGATGGGCTGTGGGGTTCATCGCTTACATGCCTCCGGCGGCCAGCTCGCGTTCGAGCACCTTGGGGTTGTCGCGCCAGCGCGCCAGCCAGTCCTGCGCGATGTCGCCGGGATAGACATCCTCCACACCGCTTTGCAGCGCCTTGACGATGGCGCTGGCGACGGCCTTGGGCGCGAGCTTGGGCGGCGGCAGGTTCTGGTTCCATTCGTCGTCGATCGGCCCCGGAAAAATATTCACCACCCGGATGCCGGCGCCGCGCATCTCCGCGCGCAGGCATTGCGCCAGCGACAGCGCAGCCGCCTTGGAGGCCGAGAAGGTGCCGTCCGGCGGATGGTTGGCGAGCGCGAAGATGGACAGCAGGTTGACCCAGGCGCAGGCGTGCAGGTTGCCATCGGCAGCGCGGCTGCGCAGCACCGGGCCGAAAGCCTGCGCCAGGCGCAGCAGGCCCAGGTAATTGACGTCCATCTCCTCGCGCACCACATCCACGCCGCGCCGGTTGCCGATGCCGCCGCCGCGGTGCATCTCGGCGGTGTTGATCACGATGTCCACCTTGGCGCCGATCAGGCTGGCCGTCTCCTGCACCGAGCGTTCGTCGCGCACATCGAGCGGCACCACGGTGATCTGCGGTAGCCGGGCGAGTTCGGCAAAACCCGGCGGCTGCTTCCACGGCTCGGCCTCGCCCACCCAGACATGGTCGGCGCCAGCGCCGATCAGCGTGCGCACCATGGCCTGGCCGACGGGGGATTTGCCATCGGTCACCAGCACCTTGCGCAGCTTCGGATCGCTCGCCATCTCGCGCAGCATGGGGTCGTCTTGCATATGCGGGGATCCTTTTTCCGGCAGGGCGATCAGCACCGCCTGGCCGGAGCGGTCGAGGCGCGCCGTGATGCGCACGCGCGCAGGCGCAGCGCCCACTTCGCCATGCAGATGCACCATGACGCTGGGGCCAGCATCCAGGCGGACCATGCCCAGGCGCCAGGGCAGGCGCTCGCGGAAGTACAGGTCGTTGCTGTGGTCCAGCGTGGTTTCGGCGAGCAGCTCACCCTGGCCATCCTGCGTCTTCCAGTGCAGCGCGGGCGAAAGGCATTGATAGCAGGCTTCGCGCGGTGGGTATTGAGTTGTGCCGCATTCGCTGCACACCTGCAGCACGAAGCGGCCTTCCGCCGCCCCAGCGGTGATGCCCAGCGCCACGCGGCCGCGGTGGCTCGGCGGCAGGTTCATCTGCGGCGTGCGCAGCATGGGGTTCTTGCGCGGCGGGCGCTGCAGGGGCTCGGTCATGCGGCCTCCAGTATCACGGCGCCGGTGCACAGGCAGCGGTCATACGTCACCATGCCGAAGCCGCCGACCATGCCGTAGCGGGCATCCTTTACATTGCGCTCACCGGCCTGCCCGGTGAGCTGGCGCAGGGTCTCGGTCATGCCGATGAAGCCGCCGGCCGCGCCCGCCTGGCCGCAGGAAAGCTGCGCGCCGCCGGTGTTCTGCGGAAAGTCGCCGGCATACGCCAAATCGTGGCTGCGCACGAATTCCGCTCCCTCGCCCTTGGCGCAGAAGCCGAGATCCTCGAACTGCATCATCACGATCACCGGGTAGTCGTCGTAGGTCTGCAGCAGGTCGATGTCCTGGGGCTTGACCGCCGCCTGAGCGTAGAGGTCGTCGCGGTCCATGGCCCAGCCGCCGCAGACCATGACCGGGTCGCTGCTGAACGCGTTGTGGCGCTCGATCGCGCCGCGCAGCAGCACATGCGGCAGGCCGAGATCGCGCGCGCGCTCGGGCGACATCACGAGAAAGGCCTCGGCACCGGCGCAGGGCATGACGCAGTCGAACAGATGGATGGGATAGCACACCGGCCGCGCCGCCATGTATTCATCGAGCGTGAGCGGCTTCTTGAACAGCGCGTTGGGGTTCTTCAGCGCATTGCTGCGCTGCGCCACCGCGATGCGGCCGAAGTCTTCGCGCCGCGCGCCGTACTGGCGCATATAGTGCGCGGTGATGAAGGCGAACATCGAGTTCGGCCCGCCCGCGCCATAGGGGTAGCTGGCGTCACGCGAAAAATTGCTGAACGCGCCCAGCGTATGGCGGAAGGAATCGACGTGGTTGGTATCCGCCGCGACGCAGGCGACGACCTCGGCATCACCCGCCTGCACCGCGCGCGCGGCGCGGCGCAGCGCCATCACGCCGGACGCCCCGCCGGTGGGAATGTGGTCGAGCCAGCGCGGCGACAGGCCCAGGTGCTGCGTGACGCCGACCGCCGTGTCGGGCGCGAGCGAGAAACTGCTCACGGTGAGGCCGTCGATCTGCTCCTTGGCCAAGCCCGATTGCTGTACCAGCGCGCGCACCGCCTGCCCGAGGAACCAGTGCGCGCCGTGCGTGGAATAGCGCTCATACGCCACGGTGACCGGCACGGTGACGGCCACGCCTTCGTAGCCCTTGCGCTGGAGGTAGGCGGTCATGGGGTAATCGCCCTCGCCCTTTTTGCAGGCAGGCACTGTCTTGTCTTTGTAGGAGCGGCTTCAGCCGCGAAGAGTGAGACGATGATTTTCAATCCCATTTTTGAACAGGCATTCGCGGCTGAAGCCGCTCCCACAATGGAGGCAAGCGTGTCGTGAAAACAGCGGGCGGGCATCATTTCAACGGCTGACTTTGATCCCGGCCGCCTCGCGGTCCCAGGTGGCGGGGGTGGTGCCGCGTTCGCGCAGCTTGAATTTCTGGATCTTGCCGCTCTCGGTGCTGGGCAGCTCGGCCATGAATTCAAGGAAGCGCGGCACGGCGAAATAGGCCATGCGCGGCTCGCAGTAGCGGATCAGTTCCACCGGATCTATCGTCTGCCCCTCGCGCGCCACGATGGCGGCCATGACTTCGTCCTCGGCCAGTTCGCTCTGCACCGGGAACACGGCGGCAACGGCGACCGCGGGGTGGCTCAGCAACACCTGCTCGACCTCGTAGGAAGAGATGTTTTCGCCACGTCGGCGGATGGCGTCTTTCAGCCGATCGAGGAAGGTGAAAAAGCCATCGCCATCGCGCACCACGCGGTCGCCCGAGTGAAACCACAGATTGCGCCAGGCCTCGACGGTTTTCTCGGGCATGCCGAAGTAACCCGAGGCAAAGGCGAACGGCTCGGTGGCGCGCAGCAGCAGTTCGCCGGGCGTGCCGTCGGGCACGGCTTCGTCGAACTCGTCGGCCACGCGCGCCTCGAAGCCCGGCACCACGCGGCCCATGCTGCCGGGTTTCTGTTCGGCATCCAGGCCGATGACGAAATTGCTCTCGGTCGAGCCGTAGCCGTCGAGCAGCCGCATGGCGAAGCGCTCGCTGAAGGTGGCGTGAAAGCGCTGCGGAATGGCGGGGGCGAGGGCCACCCGCACCCGGTGCGCGCGGTCGTCGGGCGTCGGGTCTTTGGACAGCAGGATGGGCACCATGGCGCCCAGTACGTAGGTTACCGTGGCCTGGTGGCGCACCAGCGCGGCCCAGAAGTCGGACGCCGAGAAGCGCGGCTCGGCCACCAGCGTGGAGCCGGTGAGCAGCGCCTGAAAGAAGGCGTTGAGCGCGTTGGTGTGAAACAGCGGCAGGGTGGTGAGCAGCACATCGCCATCCTGCAGGCCCAGAAGTTCGCTGGAATAGCGGCTCCACCAGTAGTACTGCGCGTGCGGGCAGCACACGCCTTTTGAAAGGCCCGTGGTTCCCGAGGTGTAGAGGATGGCCAGCGTGTCGCCGGGGGTGATGGCGGCGGCATCGGCCAGTGCATCGCCCGGCAGCGGCATGGGCTGGGCGCCAGCCTCTGTCGAGCCGTCCACGCTCCAGACTTTTTCCAGCGGCAGGGTGGCGCGTTCTTCTAGCCCCGCGAGCGCGGGCAGCGTGCTGGCCTCGGCTATGAACAGGCGCGCGCCCGAGTTGCTCAGGATGTGGCGCAGGTTGGTGCCCCGTGCCGAGGTGTTGATCGGCACGGTGACGGCGCCTATCCAGGCGCAGCCAAGGAAGACCTGGATGAATTCCGGCCGGTTGCCGCACATCAGCGCGACGCGGTCTCCTGCCCTGATGCCCTGCGCCAGCAGCATCGCGCCCATGGCGCGTGCCTTGTGCAGCGCCTGGGCATAGCTCCAGCGGGTGTCGCCGCAGACCAATAAATCACGATCGGCAAAACGCGCGCACTGCTGCGCCAGCATCGCGGGCAGGGTGCGGTCCGACGGGGCGAAACGGGCGATGGCGTCGTTCAAGCAGGCCTCACATGAAAAGCTGGATATTGGGCAGCGCGGCGTCGCAGTTGAGCAGGTCCACGCGCTTGAGCTGGATGCGCAGTGTGCCATCCACCCGCACCAGTTCGTGCGTGACCCAGCCCGCGTACAGCGCTTCTTCGTCGCGCCGCGTTTCAACGTAGTGAAAGGCGGTGCGCAGCGTGTAGCGCCCGGCGGCATCGTCGCGCGCCGTGATGCGCGGCTGCTGCAGCAGATGGTGGCAGCGCGTGTGCGGCTGCTGCGAGAAGGTGCGCTTGCCGAAGAAGCGCTCTATGCGGATCTGCAGCAGCATCTTGTCTTCGTACATCAGCGAACCCTGCAGGATGGGGTCGGTCTGGCCGGGCGTGAGGGGCATCCAGTAGTGCCCGTCGTCGGTGAAGAGCTGCTCCCATTGCTGCAGCTTCTGCTCGTCGATCAGCGCCGCCTCGTCGTAGACGAAAGTGCGCAGTTGCTCGTCGGTGATGGTGCTCATGCTGCACCCCCTTCGGTCTTGCCCTGCATGCTGGCGGTCATGAAATCTGCCCAGGCGCGCATCTGGTTGCGCATCTGCAGCTCGTTCGTGCCGTTGGTCTCGTGCTGCGGGTCGTCGCGCGGCTCGTCCTTGTCGTACAGGCGGTAGAGGTTCATCCAGTCGCGGCCGCGGCTGTGCAGCGCCTCCTGCGCGCGCTCGTACACCTCGGTGTCGTCGTGCGCCACGACGGAGGTGGGCGCGTTGATCAGGCGGTTGTACATCAGCGTGCGCTCCAGCAGCATGTCGGGCGCGCCCACCAGGCGGAAGGTCCAGGATTCGACCAGCGTCCTGTCCACCGCCAGCGGCTTGAACACGCGCATGGTCTGCACCGGCCCCTTCATCGTCAGGTTGGGGAAGTAGATGGTGTTGTGGCGGTTCTCGTGCAGGATGGCGTGGGCGCGCTCCTTGCCGTAAGCGGCTTCCATCTGCTCCAGGTAGCCGGGAATCGCGGAGTAGTCGGAGTGGATGGATTTGCTCACGCCGGTGTGCCCGTGGCCGTGGGGCCAGACGCGGATGCCCATCTCGGCGAAAAATTCATACGAGCTGACGAAGGGCGTGAACACCTCCACCGCCATGGGCTTGAGCGTGCCCGGCGGCGCCTTGCTCCAGGCCGATGCCGCCGTGCCGGCAGACGATTCGTGCACCACCATGGGGTGGGTGGTGTCGGTCTGGTTGTCGACCAGCATCTTCCAGTTGCAGCGGTTGATGTAGCGCAGCACGCCGCCCGTGATCTGCAGTTTGCCTTCGGGCGAGCGATCGACCATGTTGTCTATGGTCGAGAGTGATTTGCCGAAAAAATCGTCGAATGAGATGCCCTCGGGATTGAGGCGGCAGAAGACGAAGTCGCGGTAGACCTGCACGGCCTGCACCGCGGCCATGCCGCCGCTGGCTTCGCAGCAGCTGAATTCGGTCTTCTCGTAGCCCTGCTTGAACGGGATGGAGAGCAGCGAGCCGTCGGTCTTGAAGGTCCAGGCGTGGTAGGGGCAGCGGAAGAACTTGCCGGTGTTGCCGCAGGTCTCGCCCGCCACCTTCACGCCCTTGTGCGGGCAGCGGTTGTAGAGCACGCGGATGCTGCCGTCGGTGTGGCGCACCATCACCACCGGCTCCAGTCCCACCGTGGTGCTGTAGTAGTCGCCCTTGTTCGGGATCTGGCTGGCGTGGCCCACGTAGACCCAGGTGTTGGCGAACAGGTGCTCCATCTCCAGATCGAAGATCTCGGGATCGATGTAGGTGTCCTTGTGGACTTCGGCCTCGCGCACGAGGGCGCGGATGGCGGCGGGGTTGTCGGTGTATCGACCCATGGTGAATCTCCTTGAGGCGGGGCCTGTAGGGACCTACAAATCGAGCACGAGGCGCGGCGTCCTGGCGCGCGAGATGCAGGTCTGGATGAGCGTGTTGGAAGCGCGCTCTGCGTCGTTGAGCACGTAGTCGCGGTGGTCCGGAATGCCTTCGAGCACCGTCGCCTGGCAGACGCCGCATTCGCCGCGGCGGCAATCGAACATCGGGTCGCACCCCGCCTCTTCCATCACTTCGAGAATGGTCTTGTTGGCGGGCACCTGCAGCACCTTGCCGGACTGGCGCAGCTCGACCTCGAACGGCTGGTCGCCCGACAGCGTGGCGGCTTCGACGAAGAGCTCGACGTGCACGTGGTCCTTGGGCCAGCCCTGCTGCGTGGCCAGCGCAATCGCAGCATCGATCATGCCCTTGGGGCCGCAGACGTAGAGGTGCTGGCTGGGCTTGAGCGTCTTCAGCAGCGCCGCCAGATCGAGCCGTGTGGCCGCTTCGTCATCGGCGTACAGGTGCAGTGCATCCCCGCACAGCGCCTGCAGCTCGCCCACCATCGCCAGCTGGTCGCGGCTGCGGCTGCTGTAGTGCAGGGCAAACGGGCGCCCAGCCGCCTTGAGTGCTGCCGCGTGGCTGGCCAGCGGCGTGACGCCTATGCCGCCGGCAATCAGCACCGTGGAGGTTTCGCCCGGAGCGGCCGCATGCAGCGGGAACTCATTGCGCGGCTCGTTGGTGGCGAGGGTGTCGCCCACCTTGAGCTGGTGCATGAAGGCCGAACCGCCGCGGCTGGCTTCCTCGCGCCGCACCGCGATCCAGTAGGCGGCGGGGGCGTGTTCCGTCGCCTCGGCTGCCGTGAGCTGCACGATGGAGTAGCAGCGCCGGTCGGCAACGCCTGGCACCATGAACTGCAGGTGCGCGCCCGAGGCCAGCGGCGCCAGCGTGCTGCCCTGCGGCGCCACCAGGCGGATGCGGCGGATCAGCGGCGTTTCGGCGCGGATTTCGGAGACCTGGAGCAAGGGACCGGACATGAGGGCCTTCGTGGGAAGTGGCGCCCACCCGCTGCCGCATCACCGGTGCGGCAATTGGATGGCTGATGGGGAGGGACTGTAGGAAGAAACGCTTTAGATGTCAATAAAAAACATGAAAAATCATACAAAATTGCGGGAAAACCCCTAGCTTCCACGGATGCAATTTGAGCGCCGCGCGCTATGCTTGGACGGTGACGAAAGCCCCTGCAACAACACCTGCATCCGGCCGTGGAGAACGCCCGGCCGCTCGGGCCGAGGCCGCGTCGGCCGCGGATTCCGAAGCGCCGCGCTTCATTGATGATTACCTGGCCTTCCTGCTCGCGCAGGCCAGTCATCGCATTTCAGGCGTCTTTCACCGGGAGGTGGAAGACGCCGGTCTGTCCGTCACGGAATGGCGTGTGCTGGCCAGCCTCTCAGGCAGCGCGGGTGAAACCATTGGTACCTTGAGCGATCTCGTGCTGACCAAGCAGCCGACGCTGAGCAAGATCGTGCAGCGCATGGAGCGCCAGGGGCTGGTCGCCCGAGGCGATACCGCCATGGATCGGCGCCAGACCTTGGTGACGCTGACCGCCGAGGGCCGGGAGGTGGCCAGTGACCACACCCGGCTCGCGCTTGCGCACCAGGCCAGGGTGCTCAAGCCGCTGGGCGCGCGTGATGCGGCACGCCTGATTGCCCTGTTGCGCAAATTGGTGGAATTGCCGCCGTGATTTTCCGCCGCGCCGCGTGGACAATCGCGGCATGCCTCTGACACCTGATTTCATCGCCCCCACGCACCACCGCGATGCGGCCGAGGCGCTGGCGCAGATCCAGCGCATCTACGCCCAGCAGACCACGCATCTGCGCTCGGCCATGCAGCGCTTCGTTGCCGGCAAGGCGCCGGCGCAGCCGGTGCGCGCCTTCTACCCCTTTGTGCGCCTGCACACCAGCACCGTGGCGCGCGCGCCTTCGGGTCTGGCCTATGGTTTTGTACAGGGACCGGGGCGCTACGAGACCACGCTCACCCGCCCCGACCTGTTTGCCCACTATTACCAGAAGCAGCTCAGCCTGCTGACGCACAACCACGGGGTGGCGCTGGAGGTGGGCACCAGCACGCAACCGATTCCGGTCTACTTTGCTCTCGATGCCGACGATCCGCTGGAAGGCACGCTCGACCGCGGGCAGCGCCTGCTGCTGCGCGACCTGTTTGATCTGCCCGACCTCACCGCGATGGACGACGGCATCGCCAACGGCACCTGGCAGCCGCAGCCGGGCGAGGCGCATCCGCTCTCGCTCTTCACTGCGCCGCGCGTGGACTATTCGCTGCAGCGCCTGCGCCATTACACCGGCACGCGAGCCGAGCATTTCCAGAACTTCGTGCTGTTCACCAACTATCAGTTCTACATCGACGAGTTCGTGCGCCTGGGCCACGCGGCGATGCAGGACGCGGCCAGCCCCTATGCCGCGTTTGTCGAGCCCGGCAACGTCATCACGCGCCGCGCGGGCCTGGCGGCGGGGCCTGCCGATGCGCTCGGCGCCGCGCCGCCGCGCCTGCCGCAGATGCCGGCCTACCATCTGGTGCGCGAGGGGCATGGCGGCATCACCATGGTGAATATCGGCGTGGGCCCGGCCAATGCCAAGACCATCACCGACCATATCGCCGTGCTGCGCCCGCATGCCTGGCTGATGCTGGGCCACTGCGCCGGGCTGCGCAACAGCCAGCAGCTGGGCGACTACGTGCTGGCCCACGCCTATGTGCGCGAAGACCATGTGCTCGATGAAGAGCTGCCGATCTGGGTGCCGATTCCGGCGCTGGCCGAAATCCAGCAGGCGCTGCAGCAAGCGGTGGCCGACGTGGCGCAGATGCCCGAGGACCAGCTCAAGCGCATCATGCGCACCGGCACGGTGGCGAGCACCGACAACCGCAACTGGGAGCTGCTGCCGGACAACACGCCGCAGCGGCGCTTCTCGCAAAGCCGCGCGGTGGCGCTGGACATGGAAAGCGCCACCATCGCCGCCAACGGCTTCCGCTTTCGCGTGCCCTACGGCACGCTGCTGTGCGTGAGCGACAAGCCGCTGCACGGCGAAATCAAGCTGCCCGGCATGGCCAACCACTTCTACCGCGAGCGCGTCGATCAGCACCTGCGCATCGGCATGCGCGCCATCGAGCTGCTGCAGGAGGGCGGCGTGGCGCGGCTGCACAGCCGCAAGCTGCGCAGCTTTGCCGAGGTGGCGTTCCAGTAAGTCCTGCCGGCAAATTACCGTACATTTGATAGCTGCCAGCGCTTGCCACACAAGTGCTGGAGCCGTTTTTTTATATAAACCTCAAACCAGCAGCAGCACCGCCACGAACGCCAGCGTGTGCAGCACCACGCCGCCGCCGGCCGCCAGGCCGTAGCGCCAGCCGCCGCTGGCCAGGGCGGCCACGCACTTGCTGACGGCGTGCACGCTCAGGGCCAGGGCCAGCGCCTGGACCAGGCTGGCGTCCGCCGCGCCCTGCGGCAGGCCTTGCGACACGATGGCAGCGGTGGCCGCATGCACGTCGGCCAGCGCCGCCAGCAGCGCACCGGCCAGCAGGCCCGCGTCGCCCCACCAGGCGCGCAGCGCCTGCACCAGCACCTGCACGGCCGTGAGCAGCACGGCGATCAGCAGCGCGTCGTGCAGCTTGAACAGCGTCGTGCCATCCACATCCGCCGGGGCGGGCGCCTGGCCCGCGGGCATGCTGCGCAGCAGCACCCAGCCCCAGGCCAGCGCCACCACGCCGCCCGCCAGTGCCGGCGCCCACAGCCGCGCCAGCCACTGGGGCTGCACGGTGGCCGCCACCACCAGGATCTGCACCATGGTGGCCACGCACGACAGCACCGCCGCGCCGCCCTGCGCGCGCACGGGCTCGCGCCCCTCGCGCACGGCCACGCCCAGGCTGGCGATGGTGGCGGTGCTGGAGATGAAGCCCGAGGCCAGCGCCGACAGCGCGCTGGCGCGGCGCGCGTCCATGAGCCGGCGCGCCAGGTGCGCCAGCGACTGGATCACCAGCAGCACCAGCACCAGGCGCAGCAGCACCTGGGGGTTCAGCGCCTCGCCCCACAGCGGCCGGTTGGGCGCCAGCGGCAGCACCAAGAGCGCCAGCGCCGCCAGGATCAGCCCGCCGCGCACCTCGCCCTGGCGCAGCCATTCGCGCGCAAACTCGTGCAGCGCCTCGCGCGCGGCCAGCAGGCTGGTGACGGCCACGGCCAGCCCCGCCGCCACGGGCAGGCTCTGGGTGCACAGCACACCGATCAGGTAGGCCAGCAGCAGCGCGATTTCGGTGGTCACGCCGGGGTCTTCGGACCGGTCGCGCGCATAGGCCACCACGCCCAGCAGCGCGATGAACACCGCTCCCACCACCGTGAGCGCCTCGCTGCCCAGCAGCGCCGCCGTGGCGCCCGAGACCGCCGCCAGCGCGAACGAGCGCACGCCGGCCAGCGCGCGCAGCGGGCCCTGGCCCTTGCGCCGTTCGCGCTCTATGCCCATCAGCAGGCCGCTGCCCAGGGCGCCGGCCAGCACGGCCAGCGTGTCCTGGAAGCCGGATATGTCCATGGTGTCCATTCTTGTGAGGTTGGTTGCGGCGATTGGAGCATGGAAGAGCAGGGAAGCGCTGCTCCCCGGGCACACTAGATCGCTTTCATATTCATAGCTTGTAGCACTTGTAAGGCAAGTATTTGGAGCAATTTTCACCAATATTCCAGCACATTCCCGGGGCCTTACCCCACAATCGCCGCATGAGCGTGCTCCTCGAAGCCCGGAACCTGTGCAAGCGCTACGGCGCCGCCACCGTGGTGGACGGCGTGTCGTTCGCCATTGCCCCCGGCGAGTGCCTGGGCATCATCGGCCCCAACGGCGCGGGCAAGACGACGACCATCCGCATCTGCCTGGGCCTCACCGCGCCCGACGAGGGCAGCGTGCAGTTCCAGCCCGGTGACGGCGCCGCGCCGCTGGCCATGCCGCAGGACGCGCTGGCCATCAAGGCGCAGCTGGGCGTGGTGACGCAGTTCGACAGCCTGGACCCGGACTTCAGCTGCGCCGAAAATTTGCGCGTGTTCGGGCGCTACTTTGGCCTGGGTGGCGCGGTCATGGACCGGCGCATTCCGGCGCTGCTGGACTTTGCCGCGCTCAGGGCCAAGGCCGACGCGCGCCCGGCCGAGCTCTCGGGCGGCATGCGCCGGCGGCTGTCGCTGGCGCGCGCGCTGGTGAACGACCCGCGCCTGCTGCTGCTCGACGAGCCGACCACGGGGCTCGATCCGCAGGCGCGCCACCTGATGTGGGAGCGGCTGCAGCAGCTGCTGCAGCAAGGCAAGTCGATTCTGCTGACGACGCATTTCATGGACGAGGCCGAGCGCCTGTGCTCGCGCCTGCTGGTGCTGGACCATGGCCGCAAGATCGCCGAGGGCGCGCCGCGCGCGCTGATCGCCGAGCATCTGGAGCGCGAGGTGGTCGAGGCCTACGGCAGCGGCGCGCCGGCGCTGGCGCACGATGCGCGGCTGCGGCCGCTGGCGGCGCGCGTGGAGGTGAGCGGCGAGACGGTGTTCTTCTACACCCCGGACGCGCGGCCGCTGCTGCAGGCGCTGGCAGAGCGGGGGCACCAGCACACGCTGCACCGGCATGCCAATCTGGAGGATCTGTTCCTCAAGCTCACGGGCCGCCAGATCCGCGAAGATGCCTGACATGTCTTCCCCGCTCACCTCCGGGCTCTGGCACGCGCCCGATCTCTCGCTGCGCTGGTGGCCGGTGTTCCTTCGCAACTTTCTGGTTTGGCGCAAGCTCGCCATTCCCAGCCTCATCGGCAATATCGCCGAGCCGCTGATGTGGCTGGTCGCCTTTGGCTACGGCATGGGCGCGCTGGTGGGTGAGCTCACGGTGGACGGGCAGAAGATGCCCTACCTGTTGTTTCTCGCCAGCGGCGCCATCTGCATGAGCGTGATGAATGCCGCGAGCTTCGAGGCGCTGTACTCGGCGTTCTCGCGCATGCATGTGCAGAAGACCTGGGACGGCATCATGAACGCCCCGGTCACGCTCGACAACGTGGTGCTGGCCGAGATGCTGTGGGCCACGTTCACGGCCACCGCCATCCTCGGCGTGATCCTGGCGCTCTCGATCAGCCACAGCCCCAAGCTCATCATTGTCTGGGGCGTGCTGGTGCTGGTGGGGATGATGTTCTCGAGTATCGCGCTCATCTTCAACGCGCTGGCGCCGGGCTATGACTTCTTCACCTACTACTTCACGCTGGTGCTCACGCCCATGATGTTTCTCTCGGGCGTGTTCTTCCCGCGCGAGCAGCTGCCCTGGGTGGTGCGCGTGGCCACCGAATGGCTGCCGCTCACCACCGCCGTGGAGCTGGTGCGCCCGTTGTTCATGGACCAGTGGCCGGCGCATCCGCTGCGCCTGGGCCTGGTGCTGCTGGCAACCACGGTGCTGGCCTACTGGGTGGCGCTGGCACTTACCCGTCGGCGCTTTCGGGCCTGAGGCTTGCCGCTACCATCATCGCTTTCTCTCTTCAACCAGGCAGGTATTCCATGCAGATTTCGACAGTAGGCATCATCGGCGCGGGCACCATGGGCAACGGCATCGCCCAGGCCTGCGCGGTCTCGGGCATCAACGTGGTGATGGTGGACATCGCCGAAGCCGCGGTGCAGAAAGGCATCGCCACCGTCGCCGGCAGCCTGGACCGGCTGATCAAGAAGGACAAGATCACCGCTGCCGACAGGGATGCGGCGCTGGCGCGCATCAAGGGCAGCACGAACTACGAGGATTTCAAGGGTGCGCAGCTCATCATCGAAGCGGCGACCGAGAACCACGAGCTCAAGCTCAAGATTCTCAGGCAGGTGGATGCGCTGGTCGCGCCCGGGGTGATCATCGCCTCCAACACCTCCTCGATCTCGATTACCAAGCTGGCCGCGGCCACCAGCCGTGCCGATCGATTCATCGGCATGCATTTCTTCAACCCGGTGCCGATGATGGCGCTGGTGGAGATCATCCGCGGCCTGCAGACCAGCGACGCGACGCACGCCGCGGTGAAGGACCTCGCCGAGCGCCTGGGCAAGACGCCGATCACGGTGAAGAACGCGCCCGGCTTCGTCGTCAACCGCATCCTCGTGCCCATGATCAACGAGGCCTTCTTCGTGCTCGCCGAGGGCCTGGCCACGCCCGAGGACATCGACGCCGGGATGAAGCTCGGCTGCAACCAGCCGATCGGACCGCTGGCGCTGGCGGACATGGTGGGCCTGGACGTGTGCCTGGCGGTGATGGAGGTCTACCTGAGCGAGTTCGGCGACGGCAAGTACCGCCCCTGCCCGCTGCTCAAGGAATACGTCGCCGCCGGGCGCCTGGGGCGCAAGACCGGCAAGGGCGTCTATACCTACTGACATGCCCTCAGGCATCGTGGGCCGCGCGGGAGCTTCGCACCCCTACGCCGCGCTTACGCCCGACGTGGTGCTCGATGCGCTCTCGGCCTGCGGTCTGCAGGGCGATGGGCGCCTGATGGCGCTCGGCTCCTACGAGAACCGTGTCTATCAGGTGGGGCTGGAGGATGGCCGGCGCGTCGTCGCCAAGTTCTACCGGCCGGGGCGCTGGAGCGAGGCGCAGATCCTGGAGGAACACGCCTTTGCCGCCGACCTGGTTGCTGCCGAGGTGCCGGTGGTGGCGCCGCTGGTGCTCCACGGTGCCACGCTGCGCCACCACGCCGGTTTTGCGTTCTCGGTCAGCCCCTGGCGCGGCGGGCGCCAGCCTGAGCTCGATGACTTCGAGGTGCTGGAGTGGCTGGGCCGCTTCATCGCGCGCATGCACACCGTGGGCAGTGCGCAGCCGTTTGCCCACAGGCCGCAACTGGGCCTGCAGGAATTTGGCGAGCAGGCACGCGATTGGCTGCTGGCGCACGAAGCGGTGGCGCCCGAGGTGCGCACCGAGTGGCGTATGGTGTGTGAAGATGCTCTTGCGTTGATAGCTGGTAACGCAGACGGGGAAAGCGCTACGGGCCAATTTGGCTTAAAGAATTCCCGCGTGATCCGCGTGCACGGCGACTGCCATCCGGGCAATGTGCTCTGGACGCCGGTGGAGGATGCCGGTGGCGGCCCGCACTTCGTTGATCTGGACGATGCGCGCATGGGCCCGGCGGTGCAGGACCTGTGGATGCTGCTCTCGGGCGACCGGCGCCAGCGCACGCAGCAGCTCTCGGCGCTGCTCGACGGCTACGAACAGGTGCGCGATTTTGACCGGCGCGAGCTGGCGTTGATCGAGCCGCTGCGCACGCTGCGCCTGATCCACTACAGCGCCTGGCTGGCGCGGCGCTGGAGCGATCCGACCTTCCCCATTCACTTCCCGTGGTTCGGCACGGTGGATTACTGGCAGGGGCAGGTGGCCCTGCTGCGCGAGCAGATCGCGGCGATGCGGGAAGAGCCTATCGTGGTGTGACCGAGGCCAGGCGGCTCAGGCCCGGGGAATGCCGCGCACCCAATCGCACCACTGGCCGACGGCCGATGCCTGGGGGTCGGTTCGTTGCTGGAGTTCTGTGGGCCAGCGGCGTTCGCAGCCGTTGACGATGCTGGTCAGTTGCCACAGGGCTTCACGCACCACGAAGGAAAGCTCGGACAGATCGGCGCCATCGTCGTCCGGCAATGACTCGGACTCTGCCGTTTGCATGCCCGCTTCTGCCAGGGCGCGTTCCAGAAGGTGCAGACGCTCTTCGACAAAGGCTGCCGGCCCGGATTTTCCGGTGGCATCGCCCGTGCCATCGAGCTGTGCCTTGGCCTGTTTCCATTGGCCGAATGCCTGCACGAGGTGCAGGACGAGCGGCCGCAACGGCTCCGTGGGTGGCGGTGGCGGTGGCGGTGGCTTGTCGGCATGCCCCGCGGCGCTCAGCAATGCCAGGGTGTGCTCCGCCAGGGCCTTGGGAAATTTGCGATGGTTGAGCCGCAGCACCAGCGACAGTTGCTCGAATGCCGTATCGGGGTGCTTCTCTGCCAATGCGGCCACGAGCTCTGCCATCAGCAGCACCTGCCCCAGGGGCGAAATATCGTTGCCGGACAGTCCGCGTGGATAGCCCGTCCCATCCATGCGTTCGTGGTGCTCCAGGATGGCCGTTTCGACGCGGGGGCCGTAAATGCCGGCATCGCGCACCAGCAGCATGGCCGTGATCGGGTGGGCCACCAGATGGCGGCGCTCGGCGCCGGTCACCTTGCGGTCCGGATCGCGCCAGAGGGGGTCCATGTGCAGCACACCCAGGTCATGCAGCAAGGCGGCGGCGGCCAGCCGGTTGCAGTCCTCGTCGGCCATGCGGCTGACCAATGCCAGGTACTGCGCCGTCAGCATCACTTGCAGACTGTGCGTGAAAAGCTCTGGAAGCTCCTCGCGCATCACGGTGAGCCTGAAGGCGATGCGCGGGGTAAGCGACAGGGTCTTGAGCGGCGCGGACAGGCGTGCCGTGCCGCCGAGCGATTGCGCGAGCAGCCTGGGAAGGTCGGCATGCAGCAGCAGGTGATCGGCCTGCTGCCGCAGGAAGGCGCTGGTGACCGCATCTTCCACGGTCAGGTGCATGTCCACGGGTTCGCGCAGCTTGTGCTGCACCAGCCGGTCGTGCATGCGGCTGTCGATGCGCGCCCCCTTGTCGACGAGCTTGATGCCGTTGACACTGAATATGGCCTCCTGCGCCGTGACCTTGCGGCGTTGGGCCATGGTGGTCAGGGTGCGCAGGTAGTGCGTGCTGTGGTCGATGCTGTCTTCCGATGGAACCAGGTTGTCGCGCATGAGGATTGGAACGGCTGCCCAAGGGCGGCAATATACCTTTGCCGGCAGCCCAGCGGCACGAGGCCGAACAAACCCTGATCCGCCTCGAATGGCGCTGCTGCCGTGCCCGCCGGATTGCACCGCCGCTTGAGTTACTTGCCCCAGGAGTCCTTCAGGCCCGCGATGCGGTTGAACACCAGACCTTGCGCCGTGTGATCGACGCGGTCGGCGACGAAGTAGCCGTGGCGCTCGAACTGGAACTTGTCGTCCGGCCGCGCCTGGGCGAGCGAGGGCTCCACCCACGCCGTGGTGGTCTTGAGGCTGTCCGGATTGAGCAGCGCCAGATAATCCTTGCCGCCCGCGTCGGGCTGCGGATCGGTGAAGAGCCGGTCGTACAGGCGCACCTCGGCCCGCACGCCATCCGCCGCGCCCACCCAGGTGATGGCGGCCTTGGCCTTGACGCTGTCGGCGCCGGGCGTGCCGCTTTTGGTATCCGGAATCACCAGCGCCTGCACTTCGACGATCTGGCCATCCGCAGCGCGGGCAGCACCGGTGCATTCGATCACGTAGCCGCCCTTGAGCCGCACCTTGTTGCCGACGAACAGGCGCTTGTAGCCCTTGGGCGGCGTCTCGGCAAAATCTTCGCGTTCTATCCAGACCTCGCGCCCCAGCTGGAAGTGCCGCTGCGGGATGGTCTGGCCCTCGGCTCCGTGCGGCAGCGCCGGGAGCTGGCAGGGTTCCAGGTGCCCGGCGCCAAAGACGGCGTCCCAGTTGGTGAGCACGAGCTTGACCGGGTCCAGCACCGCCATGGCGCGATGGGCGAAGGGCTCCAGGTCTTCGCGCAGACACCCTTCCAGCGTGGCGTAGTCGATCCAGCTGTAGTCCTTGGTCACGCCGATGCGATCGCAGAACGCGCGGATGGCCGTGGGCGTGTAGCCGCGCCGGCGCAGTCCCACGAGGGTGGGCATGCGCGGGTCGTCCCAGCCGGCGACGGTGCCGCTGTCCACCAGATGCTTGAGCTTGCGCTTGCTGGTGACGACGTAGGTGAGGTTGAGCCGCGCGAACTCGTACTGGCGCGGCTGGGGAGTGGCGATCAGCCCCCCTGCGGCGAGGTGATCGAGCAGCCAGTCGTAGAACGGACGCTGGTCTTCGAATTCGAGCGTGCAGATGCTGTGCGTGATGCATTCCAGCGCATCCTCGATCGGGTGCGCGAAGGTGTACATCGGGTAGATGCACCAGTGGTTGCCGGTGGCGTGGTGCTCGGCGCGCTTGATGCGGTAGATCGCCGGGTCGCGCAGGTTGATGTTGGGGTGCGCCATGTCGATCCTGGCACGCAAAACCATGGCGCCATCCGCATGCCTGCCGTCGCGCATCTCGCGAAAGCGTGCAAGGTTTTCGGCCGGTGTGCGGTCGCGGAAAGGGCTGTTCATCCCCGGCTTGCCGAAGTCGCCCCGGCTCGCCCGCATGGCCTCGGCGGTCTGTTCATCGACATAGGCATTGCCACTCTCGATCAGGTACTCGGCGGCGCGGTACATGAAGTCGAAGTAGCTGCTGGCGTAGTACAGGTTCTCGTGCCCGTCCGGGTCCTTCCAGTCAAAGCCCAGCCAGTGCACCGCGTCGATGATGGCATCCACGTATTCCTGGTCTTCCTTTTCCGGGTTGGTATCGTCAAAGCGCAGGTGGCACACGCCCTGGTAGTCACGCGCCAGGCCGAAATTCAGGCAGATGCTCTTGGCGTGGCCCACGTGCAGGTAGCCGTTGGGTTCGGGCGGAAAGCGGGTGCGGATGCGCGCCGGATCGACGGGCGCCTGGGCCTGGTGCGCGCCGTCGCCGGGGCTGCCGGCCCAGCGCTTGTGCGCGTGCGTGCCCTGGGCCAGGCCGGTTTCGACGATCTGGCGCAGGAAATTCGTGGGCGGCGTGGGAGCGGTATCGGGCGTACTCATGGCATGGATTCTAGGTGGCGCCGGCCAGCGGGAATTACGTCCGGATACAAGGCTGCCTACGTCCAGACACAAGATAGATACCTCGGCATGCCATCCTGAACGCCATGTCGCGCGTTATGACCGTATTGGCTGGAAACCGGCCGCTTTTCAAGGAGAAGGCAATGACTGTTCGTCGTACCTGGTTGGCTGCAGCAGCCTCGGCGGGAGTGGCCATGGCTTTGATGCTGGGCGCCACCAGCGCCCAGGCGCGCAACGATGTGACCTGGTCGGTAGGCATAGGCGTGCCTGGCGTCGTGCTGGGCGCAAGCAATGCGGGCTCGGTGTATTACTCGGCGCCGCCGGTGTATTACGCACCTGCGCCGGTCTACCGCGCGCCGCCACCCGTGTATTACACGCCGCCGCCGGTGGTCTATGCTCCCCCGGTGGTGTATGCGCCGCCGCGCCCCTACTGGGGGGGCCGCCACGAGCGCTGGGAACACAGGCATGGCCGTCGCGATCACCGTGACCGCCGCGACTGGCGCTGAGCATCGCCGCAGTGCGTATCGACGGCCCCGCGCGGGGCCGTTTTCGTCGTGGGGCCCATCGCATAATCGGCGCTCTCTCTGAAAGCCCTGCCCATGTCCGAAGCTGTCCATGTCCTCAACGGCCCCAACCTGAACCTGCTGGGCACGCGCGAGCCGCAGGTCTATGGCGCGCATACGCTCTCGGATGTAGAGCGGCTGTGCGAGGCGGCCTGCGCGCGGCATGGCTTTTCCATGGTGTTTCGCCAGAGCAACCGCGAGGGCGTGCTGGTGGACTGGATCCACGAGGCCGGGCGCGAACACGCCGCGGGCACGCTGGCAGGCGTGGTGCTCAACGCCGGCGCCTACACGCACACCAGCGTGGCGCTGCTCGATGCCATCAAGGGCACGGGCGTGCCGCTGATCGAGCTGCACATCAGCAACGTCTTTGCGCGCGAGTCCTTTCGGCACCATTCCTGGATTTCGCCCGCCGCGCGCGGCGTCATCTGCGGGCTGGGCGTGGCGGGCTACGCGCTCGCGATCGAAGCGATCGCCCAGTGGTAGCCCTGCCCGTGACACCGCCCGCGTCGGTGCTGCGGCTGGCGCAGCGGGCGCGCTGCATCCGCACCCCGCTGGCGGACAGGGAAGGCGCCGTCGTCTGGCATGTCTGGGGCCAGGCGGCGCACGCCCATCCGCCGCTGGTGCTGTTGCATGGCGGCAGCGGCAGCTGGACGCACTGGCTGCGCAACATCGATGCGCTGGCCGCCAGCGGCCGCGAGGTCTGGGCGGTGGATATTCCGGGCTTTGGCGATTCCGGCGCCGTCGGGCAGGATGTGGATGCGGTGATAGAGCCGTTGCACCAATCGCTGCAAAGCCTGTTTGGCGAGCAAGTCTGCGATCTGGTGGGGTTTTCCTTTGGCGCGATGACGGCCGGCCTGCTGGAGGCGGCGCATCCCGGGCGCGCGCGCCGGCTGGTGCTGGTCGGCGCGCCGGCGCTCACCGAGCAGCGGGCCAACCGGGTCACTCTGCGCGGCTGGCGGCATCTGGCCGATGGGGAAGCGCAGCAGCGCGTGCACCGCCACAACCTGGCGGTGCTGATGCTGGCGGATGCCGGCCGGATCGACGATGCGACGCTGGCGCTGCACGCGCACAACGTGGCGCGCGACCGCATGCAGCGCCGGCGCCTCTCCAACACCGACATCCTGGCGCGCGCGCTGCGCCAGGTGCGCTGCCCGGTCCATGTGATCTACGGCGAGCACGATGCGCTGTACCTCGGGCGGTTTGACGAACTGCAGGCGGCCGTGCGCGCCACCGGCTGCGATGGCCGTGGCTTCACTTTGGTACCCGATGCGGGGCATTGGGCGCAGTACGAACAGCCGCAGGCGTTTGACCGGGTCTTGCTCGGCGCGCTGGGCGCTACGCCCGCCTGAGCAGCACCGCGCCGATCGCCACCACCACGCAGGCCATGGCGGCCAGGTCCTGCCAGTGCGGCCACTCGCCGATCACGAAGGGCGCGCTCAGAATGCCGATGATGGGCACCGCCATCACGCTCATCGCGCTGGTCGTGGCCGGCAGCACGCGCACCAGGGCGAACCAGATCACCTGGGCCAGGCCGTAGTTGATGAACACGCCCCAGATGAGACTGGCCCAGACCGGTGCGCTGAAGCTCCAGCGCTGCGGCGGGTCCAGCCACAGCGCCAGCGGCACCAGGGCGGCGGTCGCCAGCACCATCATCCACACCAGCAGCGTTTCGGCGGGCAGCGTCAGCCGCGCGCGGCGCATCCAGATCGTGCCCAGCGCCCAGCAGAAGGCCGCGCCCTGCATCCAGGCGATGCCGGCCGGCCGCCCGGCGATCTGCGCCAGCTCGTTCCACAGCAGCAGCGCGATGCCCGCGAGCACGGCGGCCACCGCGATCATCAGCCGCGCGGTGAGCTTTTCGCCATAGAACAGCACCGACAGCAGCACCGTCCACACCGGCATGGTAAAGCCCAGCGTGGCGGCGCGCCCGGCCGGCAGCTGCGCCACGCCGATGATCGAGAGCGCATGCCAGCCGAGAATGTTGGGCAGGCCCAGCACCGCCACCGCGCGCCATTCGACCCAGCCGCGCGGCATCAGGCGTATCCGCCGCGTGGCAAAGTAGCCCGCCAGCGCGAGCGCGCCCAGACCCATGGTGAGCGCGCGAAAATACAGCGGTCCCATCTCGCGCAGCGCCACTTTCATCACCGGCCAGTTGATGCCCCAGGCGAGCACCAGCAGCGTGAGACCGATCAGCTGGCGGCGCGAGAGAATGGGCATGGAGGACGGGCGGATGCAGGGCAATGGCAGGAGACGCCGATGGTAACGATGTCGCTCGTGGATGAGCGCGAGGTGGGTTTCAGCGCCATGCGCGCGCAGGGCGCGGGCGGGCAGAACGTCAACAAGGTGTCCAGCGCGGTGCATCTGCGTTTTGACATTGCCGCATCGTCACTGCCCGACGATGTGAAGCAGCGGCTGCTGGCGCTGCCCGATGCGCGCATCACCGACGCCGGCGAGGTGGTGATCCGCGCGCAGCGCTACCGCACGCAGCAGGCCAACCGGCTCGATGCGCTGCAGCGGCTGCAGGAACTGGTGGCGCAGGTGGCGCGCCCGCCCCGGACACGGCGCGCCACCCGGCCCACACGCGCCTCGCGCGAGCGGCGCCTGCAGGCCAAGCGCGAACGCGGCGCGGTCAAGGCGCTGCGCTCCGGCACAGGGAAATTTGAATGAAAAATGGTGTTTGCTCTTGTCCATCAAGCGCTGAAAGCTATCTTTTGAATAGCTATACGCCAGGGAATCAGCGCGTGCCGCTGTTGACGATGGCGTGCAGCCCCGCGCCGTCGACGATGCGCACCTGCCGGTGCTTGACCTCGATCAGTCCGTCCTCGGCAAAGCGCGAGAAGGTGCGGCTCACCGTCTCCAGCGTCAGCCCCAGGTAGCTGCCGATCTCCTCGCGCGTCATGCGCAGCACCAGTTCGGCCTCGGAGAAGCCGCGCGCATGCAGGCGCTGCAGCAGGTTCAGCAGAAAGGAGGCGACGCGCTCCTCGGCGCGCATGCTGCCCAGCAGCAGCATCACGCCGTGCTCGCGCACGATTTCGCGGCTCATGATCTTGTGCACGTGGGTCTGCAGCGCGGGCACCTCGTGCGAGAGCGATTCGATGCGGTCGTATGGCATCTCGCAGACCTCGGCGTCTTCCAGCGCCAGCGCGTCGCAGGTGTGCTCGTCCGAGACGATGCCATCGAGCCCCATGATCTCGCCCGCCATCTGGAAGCCCGTCACCTGCTCGCGCCCGTCGTGCGTGGTGATGCGGGTCTTGAAGAAGCCCGAGCGTATGGCGTAGAGCCCGCTGAAGCGTTCGCCGCGCGAATACAGCGCATCGCCCTTTTTCACGCGCTGGCGCGTGGTGACCAGCGTGTCCAGGCGCTCCATGTCGGCGGCGCTGACGTCGACCGGCATGCACAGCTCACGCAGGCTGCAGCGCGAACAGGCGATCTGGAGGGCGCGGTGGGGCATGGCGTTGGCTCGGTCGTGGCGTAGGCGCTCATTCTAGGCAAGGGCGCAGCAATCTTGATGCCGATCAAGGACACCGGATGTCCGGCGGACGACAGTAGCGTTGACCATGCCGATGATTACCCCCGAGCTGATCCAGCGGTTCGACGTCTCCGGACCCCGCTACACCTCCTACCCGACGGCCGATCGTTTCGTCGAGGCCTTCGGCGAGGACGATTACCTGCAGGCGCTGCGCCAGCGCGGGGTGGGCTCCAGCCCGGCCGCCCAGCCGCTCTCGCTCTACGTGCACCTGCCGTTCTGCGAATCGCTGTGCTATTACTGCGCCTGCAACAAGATCATCACCAAGCACCACGAGCGCGCCGCGCCCTACCTGGGCTATGTCGAGCGCGAGCTGGATTTGCATGTCAAACACCTGGGCGGCGCCGGCCAGCCGGTCAGCCAGCTGCATTTCGGCGGGGGCACGCCCACCTTCCTGAGCGACGAAGAGCTCTCCGGGCTGATGGACATGCTGCGTCGGCGTTTTGCCTTCGCGCCCAAGGGCGAGTATTCAATCGAGATCGATCCGCGCACCATCAGCGCCGAACGCCTGCAGGTCATCCGCGCACTGGGCTTCAACCGCCTGAGCTTCGGCGTGCAGGACTTCGACCCCGAGGTGCAGAAGGCGGTGCACCGCGTGCAGCCGGCGGAGCAGGTGTTCGCGCTGGTCGCGGCGGCGCGCCGCATCGGCTTCGATTCGATCAACGTCGATCTGATCTACGGCCTGCCCAGGCAGACGCCCGAGTCGTTTGACCGCACCCTGGCTCAGGTGGCCGAGCTGCGGCCCGACCGCATCGCGCTCTACGCCTATGCGCACCTGCCGGCGCGCGTCAAGTCGCAGCGCCACATCCGCGCCGCCGACATCCCGGCGGCCAGGCACAAGATCGCGATGCTGTCGCACTCGATCGCCATGTTCGAGCAGGCGGGCTATGTCTACATCGGCATGGACCACTTCGCGCTGCCGGGCGATTCGCTGGCGGTGGCCAGGCGCCAGGGGCGGCTGCACCGCAACTTCCAGGGCTACAGCACGCAGCCCGATTGCGATCTGATCTCGCTGGGCAATTCCGCCATCGGCAAGGTGGGTGCCACCTACAGCCAGAACGCCAAGGATTTGCTGCAGTACCAGGACATGCTGGACCACGGCCACCTGCCCATCGTGCGCGGCGTGGCGCTGTCGCGCGACGACGTGCTGCGCCGCGCGGTCATCAACGCCATCATGTGCCAGGGGCGGGTGCAGTTCGAGGCGATTGAAGCCGCGCACCTCATCGACTTTCGCAGCACCTTCGCGCCCGAACTGGCCCGCCTGCGCACGATGCACGACGATGGCCTGGTGCATCTGAGCGCCGATGCGATCGAGGTCACGCCGCTGGGCTGGTTTTTCGTGCGCGGCATTGCCATGGTGTTCGACCGCTACCTGCAGGCGCAGGAAAGCCGGGCGCAATTCTCCAAAATCCTCTGAACCGGCAGGCTTTGCACTGGCGCTGACGGCCAAGCCTGCGTAGGATGGCGGGTTTCCTTGGCTTCATGGCGCAGGTGGACGTGAGAACACGGGACAGGGACGAGCGCATGGCGGGCAGCGGCACGGCGGGCGGTGACACGGTGGGCGGCAACTGCCCGCGGCGGCAGGCATGACGGCGGCCCTGCTGCTGGCATGGCTGATGGTTGCGGCCCTGGCGCTTGCCATGGCAGCGGCCTGGCTGTCCCTGCGCAGGAAGGCGCGGCGGCTGCAGGAGACCGAGCAGGTGCTGCGCCAGATCATCAGCGAGATGCCGGTGGCCCTGTGCATGGTCGATGCGGACTTGCGCATCTATTACCGCAACCAGCGGTTTCTGGACCAGCTCGGCTTTTCCGAGCAGGACGTGCCCAGTCTGCGCGAGTGGGCGGTGCAGGCCTACCCCGACCCGGCCTACCGCGACGAGGCGGCGGCCCAGTGGAAGCGCAGCAAGGCGGCTGCGGTGAACGGGCAGATCGCCGCCCGGCCCTACCGCATCACCTCGCGCGACGGCGCGCACCATGTGATGGACGTGGCCGGGATGGTCTTTGGCGAGCGGCTGCTCGTCACCTTCGAGGACCATACCGTGCACTTGGCGCAGAACGAGCTGCTGCGCAAACTGGCCTATGTGGACGCGCTGACCGGCGTGCCCAACCGCCGCAGTTTTGATGAAGCGCTGGCCCGTGAATGGAGCCGCTGCGGCCGCAGCCGTCTGCCGCTGGCGGTGCTGATGCTGGATATCGACCACTTCAAGGCCTACAACGACAGCCACGGTCACGCGCGTGGCGATGCCTGCCTGCGGCAGGTGGCGGCGGCGCTGTCGGCCTGCCTGGGCCGTGGGCCGGACCTGCTGGCGCGCTACGGCGGCGAGGAATTCGTCTGCCTGCTGCCGCAGTGCGACCTGTCCGGCGCCCGTGCGGTGGCCGAGCGGCTGCGCCAGGCGGTGCTGGAGCAGCAGATCGCACACCCGCGCTCGCCGGTGGCGCCGGTGCTCACCATCAGCGTGGGCATTGCCTGTGTGGTGCCGCAGGCAGGCGGCGATCCGGCCGCTCTGGTGCGCCAGGCCGATGCCGGCCTGTACCGGTCCAAGTCCCAGGGGCGGAACGCGGCCCTTGAGGCGCTGCAGTGTATTCAAAATTAATAGCATTAAACGTATGTCAGGCATGAAAAAAACAAGTTTCCAATCAGATAATCCAGCGCCATGCCAGTCCCTGTCCAATTGATGTCTGCCCAACCCGCCGACTGGCCGGTCGCGGACGGCTGGGCGGCGCTGGTGCGCGCGTTCTTCGAGGGCGAGCGCGGGCGGGGCCTGCTGGATTTCCTCGGCCAGCGCCTGGCGGCTGGCGCGGCGATTTTTCCGCCCCAGCCGCTGCGCGCCCTGCAGCTCACCGCGCCCGAAGCGGTGCGCGTCGTCATCCTGGGCCAGGACCCTTACCACGGCCGCGGGCAGGCCGAGGGGCTGGCGTTTTCCGTTGCGCCGGGCGTGCCGCTGCCGCCCTCGCTGCGCAACATCTTCAAGGAGCTGCAGCGCGATCTGGCCACGCCCTGGCCGGCGTTTCCCGCGCCCGGCGGTTCTCTGGCGCACTGGGCCGGCCATGGCGTGCTGCTGCTCAACACCTGCCTGACGGTGGAAGAGGGCCAGCCCGCCAGCCACGCCGACAAGGGCTGGGAACTGCTCACCGACGCGGTGATCCGCCACGTGGCCGAGGGCGAGCGGCCTGTCGTCTTCATGCTCTGGGGCAGCCATGCGCAGGCCAAGCGCGCGCTGATACCGGTGGATCGCGGCCACCTCGTGCTCTGCGCCAACCACCCCTCGCCCCTGTCGGCGCTGCGCCCGCCCGTGCCCTTCATCGGCTGCGGGCACTTCGGCAAGGCGCGGGCGTTTCGCCAGCAGCACGGGTATTGACGCGGGCCGGGCGCTCTCCCGCAGCCGGTGCCGACGCTGTAAGCTTGCGGGCGCGAAAGGAGACAGCACATGCCCATGCACGATCCCAAGGAATTGCGCCCGCCGCGCAGACGCGGCGGTGGCGCCTGGCTGGTGGCGCTGGTTCTGCTGCTCGCGGCGGCGGGGTTCGGCTGGAACTGGTGGCACGGGCGGCAGGCGCCGGCGGCGGTGCCTGCGGCCGTTGAGCAGCCTGCCGCGGCGCCCGTGGCGACGCAGCCCCCGGAGCCGCAGCCGGAACTGCCCGCAGCCCCGCAAAACCCGGTGGAAGAGCCCGAGGGCGCGCAGCCCGCGCTGCCGGCGCTCGCGGATGCCGATGCCGAAGTGGGCAAGGCCTTGACTGAGCTGCTGGGCGCCAGGCGTGTGGGCGCCTTTCTGCAGATCGACGGCTTTGTGCGCCGTGTGGTGGCGACCGTCGACAACCTCGCACGTGATCAGGCGCCGGCCCGCATGTGGCCGGTGCACCCCATGCCGGGGCGCTTCGCGGTGCAGAAGGCCGGCGGCACGGAACAGATCGCCGACGTCAATGCGCAGCGCTACGACGCTTTCGTGGCATTTGCCGAGGGCGTTCCGGTGGAGGCGGCGGTGCGCCTGTACGCCCGGCTCTACCCGCTGTTCCAGGTGGCGTATGAGGAACTGGGCTTTCCGGGCAAATACTTCAACGACCGGCTGGTGGCCGTGATCGATCACCTGCTGGCGGCGCCCGAGCCGCAGGGGCCGGTGGCGGTGCATCTGGTGCAGGTGGAAGGGCAGGTGCCTTCGCTGCGCCCCTGGGTGCGCTATGAGTATGTGGATCCGCAGCTGCAGGCGCTCTCCGCCGGGCAGAAGGTCATGGTGCGCGCCGGCCTGCAGAACGAACGCCGGCTCAAGGCCGTGCTCGGCAAGGTGCGCGCCCGCGTTGCCAAGGTGCCCGCGGCCAGGCCGTAGCCCGCGTCAGCCCGGCGCTGCAGCCGGGCGAAAGAACGCATTCAGCAGCGGCATGAGCGTGGGAAACTCCCGCTCAAACCCCGCCGGATCAACGAAATACGCCTCGCAGGCGACGGCGAAGAACTCGGCGGGCGCGGTTGCGCCGTAGGCGTCCAGCCAGGGCCAGTCGCCGCCAAAGCGCTCGGCCATCGCAACCTGTTCGCGAAAGCGCTGGTAGGCCACCGTCCAGGTGCGCCGCCACAGGCGCCGGCCGGCGCGCAGGGTGGCGCTGCCCATGAAATGCAGCGGCAGCGGCGGGCAGCCGTTGGCATGCCCGGCGCGCATGTCGATCTTGTGCATGAACTCGTGGATCACCACGCTGCTGGCGCGCCGGCCGGCCTCCTGCACCGCGGGCCAGACCAGCATCACCGGGCCATGCTCCATCGCCTCGCCCAGCAAGGGTTCGTTGTAGTGGTGCACCACGCCCGCGGCGTCCATGGTTTCGCGGTGCGCCAGCGCCTCGCTTGGGTGCACGACGATGCCGACGAAGTCGCCGTACCAGCGCAGCGCATTGCGCGGCTCGCCCCAATGCAGCAGCGGCAGGCAGGCCTGGGCGGCGATCGCCACCGCCATCGCATCGGTGACGGCCAGGCCATGCGCGCCGGTGAATTCCTTGTGCCGCAAGAACAGCGCCGCGAGCGCGCGCAGCTTGGCCTGGTCCTGCAGCGGCAGCGCCGCGAGAAACGGGTAGTGCGCGAGCGTGGGCAGCCACAGCGCATCATCGATGACCGGCACGGGCGCCAGCAGCCGTTGCAGCCGCGTGGCGAGGCGGGTGAAGAGGCGCGGCACTAGACCGCGTCCAGCGGCAGCCGCCCGGCGCCCCGCGCGGTCAGGCGCAGCACCCCGGCGCGAGGCTCGGCCGCGTCCAGATCCCAGTCGGTCAGCACGAGGCGCGTGACGCCGGGCGCGAGCTGGTGGTCCGCCGGGCGGTGGGTGTGGCCGTGCACGAGGCAGGGCGCCTGCGCGGCGCGCAGCCAATCGAGCGCCGCGGCGCTGTCCACGTCGCCATAGGCCGCGCCCGATTGCTTGCGCGCCTCGCTCTCGCTGCGGATGCCGCGCGCCTGCGCGCGCCGCACGGCCAGGGGCTGGGCGAGCACGCTGGCTTGCCATGCCGGATCGCGCACCATGGCGCGAAAGCGCTGGTAATCCCCGTCATCCAGGCATAGCGCATCGCCGTGGCTCAGCAGCCAGCGCCGGCTGCCGAGCGTGAGCAGCGTGGGGTCGGCCAGCAGCGTGATGCCGGTGGCGCGCGCAAAGCCCTGGCCCACCAGAAAATCCCGGTTGCCGTGCATGAAGTACAGCGCGCGCTGGCGGCCGGCCTTGGCGAGCAAGGTGCAGACTTCGCCTTCAAAGCTGCCGGGCTCGGTCATGGCATCGTCGCCGACCCAGACCTCGAACAGGTCGCCGAGGATCAGCACCGCATCGGCCGGCGTGCGGTCCAGGTAGCTGGCGAGCCCCTGCAGCGTGGCCGGGTGCGCCGCGTCCAGGTGCAGGTCCGAGAGGCAATCAACGGCCCGCCAGCTGCTCGGTGCCGTCAGTGCGGCGATGGGCGGCACCGGCATGCCCTGCCGCTCAGAGCGCGACGGCCTTGTCGATCACGACGGTGTCGAACGGCACGTCGTCGTGGTGGCCCTTGCGCGTGGTGCGCACGCCCTTGATCTGGTCCACCACGTCCTGGCCCTGCACCACCTTGCCGAACACCGCATAGCCCCAGCCCTGGCCCGAGGGCGCGGTGTGGTTGAGGAAATCGTTGTCCACCACGTTGATGAAGAACTGCGCGGTGGCGCTGTGCGGGTCGCCCGTGCGCGCCATGGCGATGGTGTACTTGTCGTTCTTCAGGCCGTTGGCGGCCTCGTTGCGGATCGGCGCATCCGTGGATTTTTGCTGCATGTCGGGGGTGAAACCGCCGCCCTGGAGCATGAAATTCTTGATCACGCGGTGAAAGATGGTGCCGTCGTAGTGGCCCTTGTTCACGTAGGCGAGGAAGTTGGCGGCGGATTCGGGCGCCTTGTCGGTGTCGAGTTCGAGCACGATCACGCCGGGTGTGGCGGTTTCGGCCATGTTGATGGTGACGTTCAGCTGGACTTGCGGGTGGTTCATGGTGTTTTCCTCAGGGTAAGACAGTGGCGGATTCGATCACGACGGGTGTCGCGGGTACGTTCTGGAAGGGGCCGCGGTTGCCGGTGGCAACCGCCTTGATCTTGTCAACCACCTCCTGCCCCTCGACGACCTTGCCGAACACCGCGTAGCCGTGGCCGTCGGGGCTGGGGGCGTTGAGCATGTCGTTGTTCTTGACGTTGATGAAGAACTGCGAGGTGGCGGAATTCGGGTCGCCGGTGCGCGCCATGGCGATGGTGTACTGGTCGTTTTTCAGGCCATTGCCGGCTTCGAGCGGGATGGGCGCTCGCGTGGGCTTTTGCGCCATGTCGGGCGTAAAGCCGCCGCCCTGGATCATGAAGCCGTTGATCACGCGGTGAAACACCGTGCCGTCGTAGTGCTTGTCCTTGACGTACTGCAGGAAATTTTCCACTGTCCTGGGCGCCTTGGCCGGGTCGAGCTGGACCACGATGTCACCCAGGCTCGTCTTGAGCTTCACCCTGGGCGCGGCCTGCTCCGCGGCCTGCAGCGGCAGGCCCAGCGCGCCTGCGGCGCCGATGAAAATGGCCTGCGCGGCCGCCCGTCTGGAGATCATCAGTTATTCCTCAATGAAAAAAGCGCCGGCGATGGCTGGCGCAGGGTGTGCCGGTCGTTGCACCGCCAATGGGCGGTGCGTCACCGGAGAATGGATTCCCGCGCGATCTTCCAGGTTCCCGCCTGCTGCACCAGCGCCAGCTCCTTGCGTGTCTGCAATTGCAGCGCATCGCCCTGGTAGGCCTGATGGAATTGCGCCACCGCCTGCCGGCCCCGTAGGGCGATCTGCAGGTCTGAAAGCCGCACGTCGATGTGCGATTTGTTGCGGATCTGGGTGCGCTTGCGTTCTTCCCAGGCCTGGCGCGACAGCGGGCTTTCCGGGACGAAATCGCTGGCGTAGCTGCCCAGAAATCGCGGCACGTCGCGCTCGGACCAGGCCTGCGCCCAGGCCTCTATGGCCTTGGCCACGGCCTGGCTGTCGGGCGCCGGTGCGCCAGGCTGCGCGGCGGCAGCGCTGCCGTGTTCGGCGGTGCTTGCCGGCGCCGGGGCAGGCGCCGCGCCTGCGGCAGCGGCGGTTGTGGCGGGTGCGGCGGCCGGCGCCTCGCTGGACTTCGCCGGTGCCGCGCCTGCGCCGCCCGGGGTGTCAAACAGCTCCTGGATCAGCGCCAGCTTGCGTTGGGTGCCATCGCCCGCGCTGGCATTGAGCCGCAGCGCCTGGTGGTAGGCCTGCGCCGCCAGGCGGGCGTAGATGTCGCCTAGGTTCTCCTGCGCCGTGGCGTAGCGCGGGTTGCTGCGCACCGCCATCTCCAGCGCCACGCGCGCCTTGTCGAGCTGGTTGTCCTGGGCATACAGCACGGCCAGGTTGTTGTAGGGCTCGGGCAGCTCGGGGTAGTCGCGGATGAGCTCGTTGAAAGTCTCGATCGCCGCCTTGGCCTGCTTGCTTTCGCTCTGCGCCACGCCGCGCAGGAAGATCAGCTGCGGATCCTTGGGCGTGGCCGCCAGGCGTTGCTCCACCAGCACCTGCGCCTGGGCGGGCTGGCCGGCCTTGAGCAGGCTGGTGATGTCGCCGTAGTCGGCCGCCTGCGCCGCCGATGCGGCCAGCAGCGCTGCCGCTGCCGCCAGCTGCAGAAAACGGGGGAGGGAGAGGCGGGCGAAAGGCATGGAGATTCTCCGGGTGCGGGAGTGCGTGGAATCTGTGCGCGGGACCCGCGATTTATACTGCGGCGGATTCTATCTGAGGGGGTCTCCCGGCCCGCCGGCCGGCGCGGGCGGCGCCTTTGTCCACACCATCCATGAGTCTGCGTATCTACAGCACGCTTGCGCGTGCGGTGCAAGCTTTCGCCCCGTTGCAACCCGGCCATGTGCGCATGTATGTCTGCGGCATGACGGTCTACGACCTGTGCCATCTCGGCCATGCGCGCTCGATGATCGCGTTCGACGTGGTGCAGCGCTGGCTGCGCGCCTCCGGCCTGGCGGTGACCTATGTGCGCAACATCACCGACATCGACGACAAGATCATCCGCCGCGCGGTGGAAAACGGCGAGAGCATCCGCAGCCTGACGGACCGCATGATCGCCGCGCTGCACCAGGACGCCGATGCGCTGGGCGTTGAGCGCCCCACGCACGAGCCGCGCGCCACCGACTACGTGCCGCAGATGCTGGGCATGATCGGCCGGCTCGAACACAAAGGCCTGGCCTACCAGGCGGGGCAGGGCGGCGACGTGAATTTCGCCGTGCGCCAGTTTCCGGGCTACGGCAGGCTCTCGGGCAAGTCGCTCGATGAGCTCAACGCCGGCGAGCGCGTGGCGGTGCAGGACGGCAAGCGCGATCCGCTGGATTTCGTGCTGTGGAAGTCCGCCAAGCCCGAGGAGCCCGACGAGGTGAAATGGCAAAGCCCCTGGGGCGCCGGGCGCCCGGGCTGGCATATCGAATGCTCGGCCATGGGTTGCGCGCTGCTGGGCGAGAGTTTCGACATCCATGGCGGCGGCGCCGATCTGGCGTTCCCGCACCACGAAAATGAAATCGCGCAGAGCGAGGGGGTCACCGGCAAGCCCTTCGCGCAGGTCTGGATGCACAACGGTTTCATCAACGTGGACAACGAGAAGATGTCCAAGAGCCTGGGCAACTTCTTCACCATCCGCGACGTGCTCAAGGTCTACGACGCCGAGACCGTGCGCTTTTTCGTCGTGCGCAGCCACTACCGCAGCCCGCTGAATTACAGCGACGTGCACCTGGACGATGCGCGCGCCGCGCTCAAGCGGCTGTACACCGCGCTGTCGCTGGTGGCGCCCGAGGCGGTGGAGATGGACTGGAGCGAGCCGCACGCCGCGCGCTTCAAGGCGGCGATGGACGAGGATTTCGGCACGCCCGAGGCGGTGGCTGTGCTGTTCGAGCTGGCCGCGGATGTCAACCGCAGCCGGTCGGCGCGGACCGCTGGCCTGCTGAAGGCGCTGGGCGGCGTTCTGGGTCTGCTGCAGGGCGATCCGCAGGCCTTTCTGCAGGCCGGCAGCCCATTGGATGAAGCGCAGATCGCGGTGCAGATCGCCGCGCGTGCCGCCGCCAAGGCCGCCAAGAACTGGGCCGAGGCCGACCGCATCCGCCAGGAGTTGCTGGCGCAAGGCGTTGCACTCAAGGACGGCCCCGGCGGCACGACTTGGGAGGCGGTCTGAATGTCCAACATGGAAATAGGGCTAAAACGCAGATGGGACGGTCGGTGATAGCTATCAAAACCGTTAATTCCGAACCGGATTACTGGACCGATGCCTGCAAGCACCTGGCCCGGAAAGACCGCGTGCTGCGCCGTCTGATCCCGCAGTTCGAGAACGCCGCCCTGCAGCCCCGGCAGGACGCGTTCGCGACGCTGGCGCGTTCCATCATCGGCCAGCAGGTCTCGGTGGCGGCGGCCTCCAGCATCTGGGAGCGCTTTGCCAGGCTCTCGCGCAAGGTCACGCCCCGGCGCGTGCTGCTGCTCAAGGTGGACGACATGCGCGCCGCCGGCCTGTCGGCGCGCAAGGTGGATTACCTGGTGGATCTGGCGCTGCACTTCAGCGACGGCCGCCTGCATGTGCAGGATTGGGCGCGGATGGAGGACGAGGCCATCATCGCCGAGCTCACCGCCATCCGCGGCGTGGGCCGCTGGACGGCCGAGATGCTGCTGATCTTCCACCTCGCGCGGCCCAATGTGCTGCCGCTCGACGATGTGGGCCTGGCGCGCGGCATCAGCCGCCACTATTTCTCGGGCGAGGCGGTGAGCCGCAGCGAAATCCGCGAGGTGGCCCAGGCCTGGGCGCCCTGGTGCAGCGTGGCGAGTTGGTATATTTGGCGCTCATTGGATCCGCTTCCGGTCTGAATTGAAGTCCGGTCCGCGGCGGGCGCGCCCCACGTGCCGGCGCCCGAGGAGAGAACAACTTGGCAAAAAAAACCTTCCTGGATTTCGAGCAGCCGATTGCGGAGCTTGAAACCAAAATCGAGGAACTGCGCTACGTGCACAACGAAAGCGCGGTCGATATTTCCGAAGAAATCGGCCAGCTCACGAAAAAGAGCCAGCAGCTCACCAAGGACATCTACAGCAGCCTGACACCGTGGCAGATCACCAAGATCGCGCGCCACCCGGACAGGCCCTACACGATGGACTACGTGAACGAAATCTTCACGGACTTCATCGAAATGCACGGCGACCGGCACTTCGCCGATGACCAATCCATCGTCGGCGGCCTGGCGCGCTTCAACGGCAACGCCTGCATGGTCCTGGGCCACCAGAAGGGGCGCAGCACCAAGGAGCGCGCCGCGCGCAACTTCGGCATGACGCGCCCCGAGGGCTACCGCAAGGCACTGCGCCTCATGAAGACGGCGGAAAAATTCAAGCTGCCGGTGTTCACCTTCGTCGATACGCCGGGCGCCTTCCCGGGCATCGATGCCGAGGAGCGCGGCCAGTCCGAAGCCATAGGGCGCAACATCTTCGAGATGGCGCAGCTGGAAGTGCCCATCATCACCAGCGTGATCGGCGAGGGCGGCTCGGGCGGCGCGCTGGCCATCAGCGTGGCCGATCAGCTCATCATGCTGCAATACTCGATCTACTCGGTCATCAGCCCCGAGGGCTGCGCCTCCATCCTCTGGAAGACCAGCGACAAGGCGCAGGACGCCGCCGAGGCCATGGGCATCACCGCGCACCGGCTCAAGGCGCTGGGCGTGGTGGACAAGATCGTCAACGAACCCGTGGGCGGCGCGCATCGCGACCACAAGCAGATGGCCGCCAGCTTGAAGCGCGCGCTGGGCGACGCCTGGCGCCAGGTGGCCGATCTCAAGGTGAAGGAACTGCTCGAGCGCCGCTACGAGCGCCTGCGCAGCTATGGGCGCTTTACCGACACCAAGGCCGACGCGCACTGATTCGGCGGCCGCGGACTGAATGGCCTGGTGCCAGCGGCATGACGCAACTCTTTGATGCAGCCATTGCCGCGTTTTCGCCCGGCCTGCCGCTGGCCGTGGCCCTGAGCGGCGGGGCCGATTCCACCGCCTTGCTCGTCGCCTGCGCACGCCGCTGGCCGGGGCAGGTACGGGCCTTGCATGTCCACCATGGGCTGCAGGCGGCGGCCGATGGCTTCGTGCGCCACTGCGAGCAGCTGTGCGCCGGGTTGCGCGTGCCGCTGCAGGTGGCCCATGTCGATGCACGCCACGCGCAAGGCGAGAGCCCGGAGGACGCAGCTCGGCGTGCAAGGTACAAGGCTTTTGAGGATCTGGCGCAGGCCAGTCAATCGCTATCAGCTATCAAAAATATTGCACTGGCCCAGCATGCCGACGATCAGGCGGAAACCCTGCTGCTGGCACTGTCGCGTGGCGCGGGTGTCGCCGGGCTGGCAGCGATGCCGGCGCGCTGGCAGCAGGGCGGGATCACCTTCCACCGTCCCCTGCTCGCCGTGGCGGGCGCCGACATCCGCGCATGGCTGCAGGCGCAGGGCGTGGGCTGGACCGAAGACCCGAGCAACCAGGACGAGCGCTACACGCGCAACCGCATCCGCCACCGGCTGCTGCCCATGCTGGAGCAGGTGTTCCCGCAATTTCGCGATACCTTTGCGCGCTCCAGCCGCCACGCGGCCCAGGCCGCGCAACTGCTGCAGGAGCTGGCCGAGGAAGACCTGACGGCCGTGGGCGTGCCGCCCGCCCTTGCGGCGCTGCGGGGGCTGAGCGCAGCGCGTCAGGCCAATGTGCTGCGCCACTGGCTGCGCCAGCACCATGCCACCACGCCCACCGCAGCCCAGTTGCAGGCGCTGCTGGTGCAGATCGCGGCGTGCACCACGCGCGGACACCGCATCGATCTCAAGGTCGGCGGCGGCTTTGTGCGGCGCGAAGGCGCGCTGCTGCATTGGTACAATTTCCGGCTGTCCTGAATTCACCCCAGGCGCCGCCAAGCCGGGTATTCCGAGCATCTGGCGCCGCACCACGCACACTCTCATGGCCTTGTACGTTCACAAATACGGTGGCACCTCGATGGGCTCCACCGAGCGCATACGCAATGTCGCGCGGCGCGTCGCCAAATGGGTGCGGGCAGGCCACCAGGTGGTGGTCGTGCCCAGCGCCATGAGCGGCGAAACCAACCGCCTGCTCGGCCTGGCCAAGGAGCTCGCCCCCGGGCGTGCCAGCGACGCCTACCACCGCGAACTCGACCAGCTCGCCGCCACCGGCGAGCAGGCATCGTCCGCCATGCTGGCCATCGCGCTGCAGAGCGAGGGCCAGCAGGCCGTGAGCTTCACCGGCTGGCAGGTACCGGTGCGCACCGACAGCAGCTACACCAAGGCGCGCATCGAATCGATCGACGACAAGCACATCCGCGCCGAGCTCGATGCCGGCAAGGTGGTCATCGTCACCGGCTTTCAGGGCATAGACGCGGGCAACAACATCACCACGCTGGGCCGCGGCGGTTCGGACACCTCCGCCGTCGCCATCGCCGCCGCCGTCAAGGCGCACGAATGCCTGATCTACACCGATGTGGACGGGGTCTACACCACTGACCCGCGCGTCGTGCCGGAAGCCAAACGCCTGAAGACGCTGAGCTTCGAGGAAATGCTGGAAATGGCCAGCCTGGGCAGCAAGGTGCTGCAGATTCGCTCGGTCGAATTCGCCGGCAAGTACAAGGTGCCGCTGCGTGTGCTCTCCAGCTTCACGCCCTGGGATATCGCCATCAACGAAGAGGCCGCATCCGGCACCCTGATCACCCTTGAGGAAGATGAACAAATGGAAAAAGCCATCGTCTCCGGCATCGCCTTCTCGCGCGATGAGGCCAAGATTTCCGTGCTCGGCGTGCCCGACAAGCCCGGCATCGCCTACCAGATCCTCGGCGCCGTGGCCGACGCCAGGATCGATGTGGACGTGATCATCCAGAACCTGAGCAAGGACGGCATCACCGATTTCAGCTTCACCGTGCCGCGCGGTGACCTGGAGCGCGCCAGCGCGCTGCTGCGCGAGAAGGTGCTGCCGCAGCTGGGCACCGACCAGCTCGTGAGCGATGCGCACATCGCCAAGGTCAGCATCGTCGGCATCGGCATGCGCAGCCAGGTGGGCGTGGCCAGCACCATGTTCCGCACGCTGAGCGAAGAAGGCATCAACATCAAGATGATCTCCACCAGCGAGATCAAGACCTCGGTCGTGATCGACGAAAAATACGTCGAACTCGCCGTGCGCGCCCTGCACAAGGCGTTTGGGCTTGACCAGTGACGATCCGCCTGAAATTGTGACGGATTGGCCCGCGAACTCAGGCATAATCGCGGGTTCCTGGAGACGTGACCGAGTGGCCGAAGGTGCTCCCCTGCTAAGGGAGTATGGGGTGTTGAGCCTCATCAAGGGTTCGAATCCCTTCGTCTCCGCCAAGGATAAAGCCTAAGTGATTGATTCATTTGGGGTTTTTCTTTTTGTATTGAGCCAGCATGCCATTAGGTATGCCATGTCGTCCCGGCTGCAGTAGGCGCTTGCTGGAAATGTCTGGACACGTGCGCAGGTGTGCTGACCTTGCAAACAGTCTTTGGTGACGAAAAGGCGCTTCACTTCACCGCCTTCATCAATTTCCCAAAGCCGTCCACCACGTCGTACTTGGCGTTCTCCGGCGCAAAGCGGCGGTTCATCTCATCGAAGGACTTGCGGGCGCACTTGATCTTGGTCTCCTCGATCTTGCGCAGATCCATCGAGGCATCGTTCCCTTGGTTTTCGCGACGAAGCAGATGTGCCTGACCGGGCCTTCCCTGAAGCTGATGGCCCGGTCGGGTTGTAGTCGCCGACTGGCGTCGGGATCAGAAAACCGCGTGGCAGCCTGGCGTACCCCAGTTGTTGCCAGGGCTGATGGATGGGGTCCGGCACTTCGTGCTTGCGCCACGCAGGCAGGGGCGCAGCTTTCCTCGTGAAGTCAAGCGTTCCATACGCAGCAAGTACCCACGAAAGAAAATGCCAGTCAGGACTTAACGAACTGGCATTGCGCATCAGCGGGCCTTTTTTCGGGTGCCACAATGCCGTAATGGATGCAATCGTCAGACAAGCCATTGCGAAGTGGCCTCGGGTTCCTGCGTGCTTTGGCTGGCTCGGGTTGGATGCGCGCGGCCGGTGGTATCTGCGGGATGCGGCAACACAGGCCAAGGGAAGCTTTCGCGTCTCGAAGGGAGACTGGCTGCGCCACGTCAAGCTTCTTGCGTTCATCGGGCGCAACTATCTGGCGGACGAGAGGGGGCGCTGGTTCTTCCAGAATGGCCCGCAGCAGGTCTTTGTTGAGCTTGAGGCCACGCCCTGGGTGTGGCGCATCAGCGCTGATGGCGAGATTCGGTCACATACGGATCAACCAGCAACTGCTGAGCAGATATTGCTGGATGAGCAGGGCCGGGTGTACATCGCCACTGCTATAGGGCTGGGCATTGTGCACAGCCTCGATGTCCCCACGGTAGCTGCATTGCTGGAGCAAGGCAGGCTGGCAGCGCCAGAGGATGTTGTTGCGCAAACCCTTCCAGCGCGGTTTGGATATGTCGTGTCACCAGCCTACGACCCGGTTCAACGGTAGACGCCTCCGAGGGTTGCGGAGGGGGCCCTGATGGACCTATTTGGCGGAGTTGACCAGGTATTCGACCGCCGCCTTGAAGTCGGCATCTGAGGCGCTGGATCCGCCTTTGGGAGGCATTCCTCCCTTGCCCTGGGTGGCAATCTTGAGCACTTCATCGAATCCAGCCGCCAAGCGCGGTGCCCAGGCTTCCTTGTCGCCGAATTTGGGCGCATTGGCCACGCCGGTACCGTGGCAGGCAACGCAGGTGGTGTCGTAGATTTTCTTGCCGGCATCTGCGGCGGGCGCGGCTGCAGGCGCAGCGGCGGCTGCCACCGGTGTGGCCGCCGCCGCTGCTGCAATCTTCGCAGGGTCGCCCACTTCGGATTCACCAACCTTCTGAATGCGCTGCTCCAAGGCTTGCGGTGTCGGAATGGCGCCCACACCGGTCTTTGTACCGGACGAATAAAAACTCACCAGCCCCATGATTATGAATACGGGTGCAGCGAAACCCAGCCCGGCCGCGACCAAGGTCTGCATGGGTGTCTTGATCAATCCGTGGTTTGTCTCTTCGTGTTCCTGGCTCATGGTGTTCTCGATGAATACAGATGTGCCGCGCGTGCAGCGGCTTGCCCGATTATAGGAGTGTCCATTCGTATCTGGACACAAATCGGAGACTGGTCCCGGCTATCGGCGGGCGTTCGCAGCCACCTGGTCATCGGGTGCTGCGTTCCAGCCGCCCCCCAGTACCTTGTAGAGCGCCACCTGATTTTGCAGTTGCTGCAATCGCGTGAGGACCAAGGCCTGCTCGGACGCGAACAGCGAGCGTTGTGCATCGAGAAGATCCAGATAGCTGGCTACGCCATTGCGATAGCGAAGGTCGGAAAGTTCAAAGCGGCGGGTATCGGATTTGGCTTGTGCCTGCTGCGCATCGAGTTGTTTTTGCAGCGTTGCGCGGCCAGCCAAGGCGTCAGCCACTTCACGGAACGCAGTCTGTATTGATTTTTCATACTGGGCCACGGCGATATCGCGCCCGACCTGAGCGGCTGCCAGGTTCGCCTGGTTGCGTCCGGCATCGAAGATCGGCACAACTGCCTGCGGTGCGAAGGAGAAAGCCCAGGAGCCGCTTTTGAACAAGCCCGACAGCTCGGTACTCACCGTGCCCAGCTGCGCCGTCAGTGAAATGCGTGGAAAGAATGCTGCGCGTGCGGCACCGATGTTGGCGTTGGCGCTGATCAACTGCTGCTCCGCGGCCGAGATGTCCGGACGGTGCTGCAGCAAATCCGACGGCAGGCCGGCGGGCAGGGGCTGCATGGGCGCAGCCTTGGCGAGGCGCGAAGCCGCAAGGCTGGCGCGCACTTCATCGGGCAATGGTTGGCCGACAAGGAGCACCAGCGCGTTTTCATCCTGCATGCGCTGGCGTTCCTGCTGGGCCAGCGTGGCACGCGCTTGCTGCGCAAGGCTTTCCGCTTGCCGTAGATCGAGTTCAGAGCTGACGCCGTTATCCAGCCGCAACTGCGTGAGCTTGACCGACTCTTCGCGCGTCTGCAGCGTGCGGCGCGAGAGGTCAAGCAGCTCTTCGTCGGACATCAGCGCCAGCCAACCGGAAGCCACCGCGGACACCAGGCTGATCTGCCCTGATTTGCGCGCCTCGTCGGTGGAAAGGTATTGGGCCAGCGCCTGTTCCTTGAGTGCGGCGACCCGGCCGAAAAAGTCGATCTCCCAGCTGGTGATGCCGGCGCCCACCTGCCAGACCGAGCCGTATTTCCCGGTGGTGGTGCTGGGCTGGCGGGTGAAGTTGCCAATGCCGCTGAGCGTGGGGTACTCGTTTGCGCGCTGGATATCGAACTGTGCGCGCGCCTGTTCCACGCGCAGCACGGCGACGCGTTGGTCGCGGTTGTTTTCCAGTGCCAGCTGGATCAGCGATTGCAGCCGCGGATCAGTGAAGTAGTCCTGCCAGCGAATGTCTGCTGCCGGTTTCGCGCCAGCTGTATCTGTCGGCACGGTGGCAGGGTAGCTGGTCGGCACTGGCGCCGAGGGGCGCTCGTAAGCGGGGATGAAGCTGCAGCCGGCAAGCATCAGCGCCGCCAGGGCAGCGCCCAGCGTACGCGGCGAGTGTGTGGTTTGCATCATGGGAGGCTCGATGTCAGTGGTCAATGGTCGTTGCCGTGCTGGTGGGCCTGCTCGGCATCATGCTCCTGCTGGCGCTTGCTGCCCTTGAAGAAGCTGCGGACCAGTACGAAGAAGGTGGGTACGAACAGGACGGCCAGCAAGGTGCTCGTGATCATGCCGCCGACCACGCCGGTGCCGATGGCACGCTGGCTGGCGGAGCTTGCGCCGGTGGCCAGGAACAGCGGCATCACGCCGAGGGTGAACGCGAGCGAGGTCATCACGATGGGGCGAAAGCGCAGGTGCGCCGCTGCCAGTGCGGCCTCGAACACGCTCTTGCCCGAAGCATGCAGATCCTTGGCGAATTCGATGATCAGGATGGCGTTTTTCGCCGACAGGCCGATGATGGTCACGAGGCCGATCTGGAAATACACGTCGTTGGCCAGCCCTCTGAACAGGGTGGCCAGCAGCACGCCGAGCACGCCCAGCGGCACCACCAGCAGCACCGCGAATGGAATCGCCCAGCTCTCGTACAGGGCGGAGAGTGCCAGGAACACCGCCAGCAGCGAGAAGGCGTAGAGGATCATCGCCTGGCCACCGGCGAGTTTTTCCTCGCGCGACTGCCCGGTCCATTCGTAGCCGAAGCCCTCGGGCAAGCTGGCGGCGATGCGCTCCATCTCGGCCATGGCCTCGCCAGTGCTCAGGCCGGGCGCCGGGCCGCCGGCAATCTTCATGGCCGGATAGCCGTTGTAGCGCACGGTTTGCATCGCGCCGGTGATCCAGCGTGTGCTGGCAAACGTGTTGAGTGGCACCACCTGTCCCTTGTTGTTCAGTACCGGCAGATCCAGCACCGCCTCGGGCTGCATGCGCGCCTCGCTGTCGGCCTGGACGACCACGCGCTGCAACCGGCCCTGGCTCGGGAAGTCGTTGACGTAGGCGGAACCGAGCGCGGTCGAGAGGGCTGCGTTGATGCTGTCAAAGCCCACCCCCAGCGCCGCCGCCTTGTCGCGGTCGATGTCGATCTGCATCTGCGGCGCGTCTTCGATGCCATCTGGCCGCACCCCGGCCAGCACCTTGCTTTGTGCCGCCATGCCCAGCAACTGGTTGCGCGCGGCAACCAGCGCGTCATGCCCCTTGCCGCCGCGGTCCTGCAGGCGGAAGGTGAAGCCTGCGGCGTTGCCCAATTCCGGGATCGGCGGCGGGTTGATCGCGAACAGGAAGGCGTCGCGAAAGCCATGCAGCGCCATCGTGGCACGGTTGGCGATGGCGCTGGCGTCGTGCTGCGCGCCTTTGCGCTCATCCCACGGCTTGAGCGTGACGAAGGCCAGGCCCGCGTTCTGTCCCTGGCCGGAGAACGAGAATCCGGCCACCGTCACGATGTGCTCCACTTCGGGCTGCGCGAGGAAGTATTTCTCCACCGCCTTGAGCGCTACCTCGGTACGGGCGAGCGACGCTCCCGGCGGCAGTTGCACGTTGGTGATCAGATTGCCCTGGTCTTCGTTGGGCAGAAAGGAGGTGGGCAGCTTGGTGTAGATCAGCGCCACCACGGCGATCAGTGCCGCGTAGACCACCAGCATGCGCCCGCCGCGGTGCAGCAGGCGCGAGAGGCCGGATTCATAACGATGGGTGGTGCGCTTGAAGCCGCGGTTGAAGGCCCCGAAGAAGCCGCGTTTTTCGGTGTGCCCCTCGGCCATGGGCTTGAGCAGCGTGCCGCACAGCGCCGGCGTGAGCGAGAGCGCCAGGAAGGCCGAGAATGCGATGGACGTGCCCATGGTCGCGGCGAACTGGCGGTAGATGTTGCCCGTCGAGCCTGGGAAGAATGCCAGCGGCACGAACACCGAGATCAGCACCACGGTCACGCCGATGATGGCGCCCGAGATCTGCGACATGCCCTTGCGCGTGGCCTGCAGTGGCGTGAGACCTTCCTCGGCCATGATGCGCTCGACGTTCTCCACCACCACGATGGCGTCGTCCACCACGATGCCGATCACCAGCACCATGCCGAACATGGTCAGCACGTTGATCGAGAAGCCCAGGGCCATCAGCACCGAGAAGGTGCCCAGCAGGGCCACGGGAACCACGATGGTCGGGATGATGGTGTAGCGGAAATTCTGCAGGAACAGGAACATCACCAGAAACACCAGCGCCACCGCCTCGAGCAGGGTTTCGACCACCTTCTGGATCGAGACCGAGATGAACACCGAGGTGTCGTAGGGAATGGTGTATTTCACGCCTTGCGGGAAAAACTGCTGGAGCTCATCGAGCTTGTCCTTGACCAGCTTGGCGGTCTCCAGCGCATTGGCGGTCGGGGTGAGCTGCACGCCCATGCCCACGGCTTTCGCGCCATCCAGGCGGGCGCCGCTGCTGTAACTTTGCGCGCCGAGCTCCACGCGCGCCACGTCCTTGAGGCGAACGCTGGAGCCGTCGGTGTTGGCGCGCAGCACGATGGCCCCAAACTGCTCGGGGGTGGTGAGCTGCCCTTGCACGACGATGGTGGCCGTGGTGGTCTGGTCCGGCGTGCTGGGCAGGTCACCCAGGTTGCCGGCGGAAATCTGCACGTTCTGCGCACGGATGGCGGCGTTCACCTGGTCGAGCGAGAGATTGAAGCCCTTGAGTTTGGCCGGATCGATCCAGATGCGCATTGCGCGTTCGGCGCCGAACTGCGTGACCGTGCCCACGCCGCGCAGGCGCTGCAGCTCGGGCACGATGTTGCGTGCGGCGTAGTCATTGAGCGCATCGATGGTGACGTCCTGGGTCTCGGTCGTCAGCATGGAAAACAGCAGGAAGTTGGAGCGCGATTTTTCCACCCGCACGCCCTGCTGCACCACTGCCGCCGGCAAGCGCGGCGTGGCGCGCGAGAGGCGGTTCTGCACGTCCACCTGCGCCAGGTCGGGGTTGGTGCCGGTTTCGAAACTCAGCACCAGTGTGCCGGTGCCATTGGCCTGACTGGTCGTCTCCATGTACACGAGGCCGGTGGCGCCGTTCATCTCGCGCTCGATCACGGCGAGCACGGAATCTTCCAGCACCTGTGCCGTCGCACCCGGGTAGACGACCGAGACCTGAATCGTCGGTGGCGCCACCGCCGGGTATTGGGCGATGGGCAGCTTGGTGATCGAGACCGCGCCCGCCACCATGATGAAGATGGCGATGACCCACGCAAAGATGGGCCGTTCAATGAAAAATTTGGCCATGTGCCGTGCTCCCGGCGATCAGGACTTGGCCGCGGCAGCCGCGTCCTTGCCTGGTGCCGCGGGCGCCTTGGCGGGGGCGGCACCCAGCGCCGTCCATGGCACGGGTTGCACGATGATCGGATCGCCCGGCTTGACGCGTGGCAGCTTCTGGAAGCCATCCACCATCACCTGTTCACCTGCCTTCAGACCATCCAGCACCACCCAGCTGTCGCCCTGGCTTGGGCCGAGCTTGACAGGGCGCGGCGTGAGCTTGTCGCCTTCGCCTATCACCATCACCGTATCGCCGGCGGGTGAGCGTGTCACCGCCTGCTGCGGCAGCAGCACCGCGTTGTCTGCCTGCGCTTGTTCCAGGCGCACGCGCACGTACAGGCCGGGCAGCAGCGCGTGCTCGGGGTTGGGGACTTCGGCGCGCAGCGTCACCTGCCCGCTGGTGGGATCGACGGACAAGTCGGTGAACAGCAGCTTGCCCATGTGCGTGTAGGTGCTGCCATCCTCCAGGATCACGCTGACCTTGGCCGCGTTGGCCCCGGCGGACTGGATCTTGCCGCTGGCCATTTGCGCGCGCAGCTTGAGCGCGTCGGCCGCGGACTGCGTGAAATTCACATAGAGCGGGTTGATCTGCTGGATCAGCGCCAGTTGCGTCGGCGTGCCTTGGCCGACCAGGGCGCCCTCTGTGACGAGCGCGCGGCCGATGCGCCCGCCGATCGGCGCGGTCACCGTCGCGTAGCCCAGGTTGATCTGCGCCACCGTCAACGCTGCCTTGGCGGCGGCCACGTTGGCCTCGCCGGCGCGCTGGGCGGCGATGGCGTTGTCGTAATCCTGCCTGCTGACGGCGTTCTGGGCCACCAGCGGCGCATAGCGATCGGCGAGCGCACGGCTTTGCGCGAGGCTGGCCTGTGCCTGCGCGAGGCTGGCCTGTGCCTGCGCGACGGCGGCGCGATAAGGCGCGTCGTCGATCAGAAACAGCTTCTGCCCGGATTTGACGTCACTCCCTTCGGTGAACACCCGCTTTTGCAGGATGCCTGCGGCGCGCGCGCGCACCTCGGCTATGCGCGAGGCCTCCAGACGCCCGGGCAGCTCCGTCACCAGACCCACGTTGCCGGGCTGCACGGTGACCACCCCGACTTGGGGCGGAGGCGGCGTGCCACCCCCGGCCGGTTGCGCGCCAGACTGGCCGCAGGCACTGAGCGCCAGTGCGCCCGCAAGGGCCAGCGGGAGAACCAGCGCGCGCGAGCGCAAACGGGAGGCAGGACGGGCCGAGGAAGGCAGTCGCAACATGAAATTCCTTTGCTGGGCGGTGCGCTGACCAGCGCCAGCCCAGATGTTTGGGCACAGCGCGCATTGGGCGCACAAATGCGGAGCCGGGAATTATACATACATTGATGAATGTATAATCCACGGATTCGGACAATCGCGGATTGTCCCTTTTTTCAAGAATTCTTTCAGATGGCAAGGCGTACCAAGGAAGGCGCGGACGCAACCCGGCAGGCGCTGCTGGATGCGGCGGAGGATGTCTTCCACAAAAAAGGCGTGGGCCGCGCCTCGCTGGCGGAGATTGCCCAGGCTGCCGGCGCCACGCGCGGCGCGATCTACTGGCATTTCAAGGACAAGGTGGATCTGTTCAATGCGATGATGGACCGCGTCGCCTTGCCGCTGGAGGCCGCGTACCGCGACGCGGAGCTTGCCGGAAATCCGCTTGATCGTGTTCAGAACGCCGTACAGCGCCTGCTGCAGACGGCGGTGCAGGACACCCATGCCCGCCGGGTTTTCGAGATTGCCTTGTACCGGGTGGAGTATGTCGAGGAATTGAGCGGCGTGCGCGAGCGACACCAGGCTGCGCTGCAGCGCTTTCACTCCAAGCTCACGCGCGACCTCGCACTGGCGGGGCAGCAGCAGTGCCTGTCATTGCCGCTGCCCGCCGCCGATGCCGCGCTCGGACTGCAAGCCCTGTTCGAGGGCTTGCTGCAGGCCTGGATTCTGGGCGGCACGCCGTTTGACCTGGAGCAGGTTGGTGCGGGTGCGGTAGGCGCCTATCTGCGCGGGCTTGGCTATCGCCTGCAGGGTGGCATGCGATAATTTGAAGCTTCTTTTGTGCGGCTGTAGCTCAGTGGATAGAGTATTGGCCTCCGAAGCCAAGGGTCGTGGGTTCGATCCCCGCCAGCCGCACCATCCTGCCTTGCTGCCACATCCCCTGCGCAGCGGAGGCAGCCCCCGATCGCCATGAATGGATCGCCCGCGCGTGAGCGCATGGGCCGGCGTCGCCATCGCATACAGTTGCGGCATGGATGATGCAATGCGCGCCTTGCCGCTGGAAGGGGCCAGCAATTTTCGCGACCTGGGGGGCTATGCGGCCGGCAACGGCATGCGGGTGCGCTGGCGCCGGCTGTTCCGCTCGGACCAGCTGTCTGCCCTGACGCAGGCGGATGCGCAGGCACTGGCTCGGCTGGGGCTGGCCCGAACGATCGATTTCCGCGGCCAGGAAGAGCGCTCCGCGCAGCCTTATGCCCTGCCACGGGTGCGCCAGCTCCCCCTGCCGATAGAGCCCACGGTGGTGCGCCGCTACCGCGAGCTGGCGGCGCGCGGCGAGCGCTTCGGCGTGGCGCTGGCCGATCGGCTCATGCGAGAAACCTACCTGGGGTTCGTCGCCGACGATGCCCCGCAGTTCGCGCAGTTTTTCGAACAACTGTTGCAGGACGACGCGCCGCTGGTCTTTCACTGCACCGCGGGCAAGGACCGCACGGGGTTTGCGGCTGCGCTGCTGCTGCTGGCCCTGGGGGTGGGGCGCGAACAGGTGATGCAGGACTATCTGCTCACCAATCGCCTCTACCGCCGTCCGCCGCCGCCCGCGCAGGATGACACCACGCGCGCCGTGCACGAAGTGATCTGGGGCGTGCGCGCCGAGTATCTGCAATCGGCGCTCGCCGCGGTCGACCAGGGCTCGGGTGGACTGCAAGGCTATCTTCAGGGCCGTCTGGGTTTGAGCGATGCCGCACGCGCGCGGCTCGCGGCGCTGTACCTCGAGGCGCCGCCGCGCTAAGCTGGCGCCTTCATCCACCGCGAGGAGCGAACATGAGCGATTCTTCCCCCTTCGGCTTCGGGCGCTTCGTCCCGGGCTTTGACTTTTTGCAGAAGCTCACCGAAGGTGCGGCGGCCGGCATGCCCGCCATGCCGCCCATGGCCAACTGGGTGGCACCGACGATGAGCGTGGAAGAAATCGACCAGCGCATCCGTGAGCTCAAGACGGTGCAGTTCTGGCTGGAGCAGAACGCCCGCGCGCTGGCTGCCACCATCCAGGCGCTGGAGGTGCAGCGCATGACCCTGGCCACGCTGCAGGGCATGAATGTGGCGATGAAGGACCTCGCGGGCGGGGCATTCAAGGCGGCAGATGCAACAGCCCCCGCTGCCGCGCCCAAGGCCAAGGCGCCCGCGCCCGCCCCGGCTGCAGAAGCGCCGGCGCAGGAGGCCGCCCAGCCGCGGGAATCCGCGGCCGCGCCGGCGATCGATCCGCTGCAGTGGTGGGGCGCGCTCACGCAGCAATTCCAGCAGATCGCCGCCAAGGCCATGACCGACGCCGGCGCGCAGCAGGCAGCCTTGCAGGCCACGCGCGAGATGACCACCGGCGCGCTCAAGGCAGCGGAGGAGATGGCGTCTTCGCTGGTGCCAAAGGCGCCGGCGGCAGCGGCGAAAAAACCGCAGGGCTCACAGGGCAAGGCTGCGGCAAAGAAGGCGCCGGCGCGCAAGACCAAGCCCGCCAGGTGATTCCTGTTTCAGGAGCTAAAGGCGCTTTCTGGATAAGCGTCAGAGTCTGATTTGAGCCCTTTTTTACACTGTGTCGGGCAGCCAGATTATCGTTCTCGTCACGCCGGTATTCCTCGCGTTGATGGCGCTGGAATGGATGGTGGGCCGTGCGCGTGGGCGAGTGGCGTTTCGCCTGGCCGACGCGGTCAGCAGCATCAGTCTGGGGATGCTGAGCCAGACCAGCGCGGTGTTCACCGTGCTGCTGCGCGTGGGGCTGTACACGCTGGCGTGGCAGCAGCTGGCGCTGTGGCGCGACGATGCGTTCTGGCTGAGCGCACCGGGCTGGCTGCTGGCGCTGCTGCTGTACGACTTCTGCTACTACTGGCTGCACCGCATGGGGCACGAGGTGGCGGTGCTGTGGGCGGCGCACGCGGTGCACCACCAAAGCCAGGACTACAACCTTTCCACCGCGCTGCGCCAGACCAGCTCGGGCGCGCTGCTGGGCTGGCTGTTTTACCTGCCGATGGCGCTGGCTGGCGTGCCGCCGCTGGTGTTCGTCGTCGTCGGCCTCGTCGATCTGCTCTACCAGTTCTGGGTGCATACAGAGCAGATAGGGCGCCTGGGCTGGTTTGACCGCTGGTTCTGCAGCCCGAGCAACCACCGCGCCCACCATGCAGTCAACGACCGCTATCTCGACAGGAACTACGGCGGCATCCTCATCGTCTGGGACAGGCTCTTCGGCACCTTTGTCGAGGAGGACGATCGCGAGCCCTGCGTCTACGGCACGCGCGGGCTGCTCGCCAGCTGGGATCCGCTCTGGGCCAATCTGCAGGTTTATGCCGGACTGGCGCGCGACAGCTGGCATGCGCGGCGCTGGCGCGACAAGCTGCTGGTCTGGCTCAAGCCGCCGGGCTGGAGGCCGGCGGATGTCGCGGAGCGCTTCCCCAAACCGGCCTTCGACTTGGCGCGGATGACCCTCTTCGACCCGGCGATGACGCGTGCCCAGCGCTGGTTCGCGGGTGTGCAATTCGTGCTGCTGCTGGCGGGCGTCAGCGTTTTCCTCTGGCATGCCGACGGTGCGCCGCTGGCCGACAACCTGCTCTGGTTTGCCGTGCTGCTCGTGTGCCAGTGGGCGCTGGGAGCGGTGATGCAGGGGCGGCTGTCGATGGCCGTGGCGCTGATGATCGAGGCCGGTGCGCTGGCCACGGCAAGCGCTGAACTCGGCTTGGCTCAATGGCATCACATCGCCAAGCCGGCAGCCATGGTGTTTGCTATCATCTCAGCAGCTTATCGCGCTTATCCATCAGGCCTTAAAGGCGGATTTCATTCGTATTCGTCCGCATGGCTGCTGCTGGCGCTGCTCGGCTCGCTCGCGGGGGACGTCTTCCTCATGTTCCCGGGGTTTTTCATTCCCGGGCTGGTGAGTTTTCTGCTGGCCCACCTGTGCTACATCGTGCTGTTCCGTCGCGATGCGCCGTGGTTCGCGCACCGCCAGGCGCTGCTGGCGGCGCTGAGCCTGGGGGGCGGGATGTATGCCTTGCTCTGGCACGGCGGCCTGCCGCCGGAATTGCGTGCGCCGGTGGCCGCCTATGTGCTGGTGATTGCGCTGATGGCGGCGCAGGCCTGGGCACGCTGGCTGACGCTGCGCAATGGGCCTGCGCTGTGGGTGGCGCTCGGCGCCTGCTGCTTCATGCTCAGCGATTCGCTGCTGGCGATCAACCGCTTCGTGCAGCCGCTGCCCTGGTCGCAGGCAGGGGTGCTGTCCAGCTACTACGCGGCGCAGACGCTGATCGTCGTCGGCATGCTGCGCGGGGGCGCGCGCCGGCGGTAGGACGGCGCCGGCAGCCGCCCATCATTTTTTCCAGACGATCGGGAAGCGGTCGTCGTCGTGGGCCGCCTCGCCTGGCTGGACGGTCACATCCGCCTGCGTGACCGTCGGGTCGGATCCGGGGTGGGGATACCAGATCGCATCGTCGCCCAGCCAGCGGGTGGAAATGGCTGCTCGGCGGTGTTTTGACGAACTGTTGCCGCGCGCACCATGCAGGACCCAGGCAGAAAACAGCACGCAGTCCCCGGCTTTCATGTCCCAGCCGACGATGTCATAGGCGCTTCTGTCTTCTTCGATGGCCGGAACGGGCTCGCCTTCGATGCCCTTGAGCTGCCAACTGCTGGGATGGTTGTCGCGTTTTCCGAATTGTTCCGGCATGTAGTAGCGCCGATCGGCGTGTGAACCACGCACGAATTCCAGCGCACTTTGCTCCACCGTCGAATCGGTCAGCGCCACCCAGATCGAACAGATCTGGCGGCCTTTGAACGGCCAATACGGCACATCCTGGTGCCATGGCGTCGGCGCGGTGGTGTCCGGCTCCTTGACGAGCATGTGATCGAAATAAAACCGCGCCACCGAGCTTCGCATCGCCTGTCCGGCAATGGCGGCGATTCCGGATTCGAACACGAAGTTCCGGATTTCCGGGTTTTCCCGCCACAGATACCGATCTGTAAACAATCGATTGCGATTCGCGTTGGGATTGGCATCATTGACCCAGCGGCTTGGTGCTGCCAACTGCGCATCAACGACGCTGGTCATTTTATCGATCCATTCTGGAGTCAATATGTTTCTGACGCATATGACTCCATCGCGCTCGTACGCCGAAATTTCTTCTTTCGTCAATAATCTTTCCATGTCAATCTCCTTGTCGTGAGATATGAAGCGAAATCCGGCCAATGTCAGTCGACAAACTTCCACTTGCCGTTTTTGACTTCGACCAGTACCTGGCTGCGCTCGTCCGCACCGTTGTGGTTGGTGTGCGACATCGTGTATACGCCTTCCGCCAAGACCAGATTCTTGATGTCGTTTTCCAGCGTGTCGCGCAATGCCAGGCGAAATTCCGGCGTGCCCGGGGCGGCTGATTTCATTGCCAAAGGCACGATGTGGTTGAGTATCAGGTGCGCATCCCAGGCGGTGCCGCCGAACAGGGAAAGTGCGCCGATACCATACTTGGCCTTCACTTTTTCAACATAATTGACCGCGACCGGCTTGACGATATTGTTTTCCGGCAATTGTTCCGCGACCAGAATAGGAGAGACCGACATGAAAGTGCCTTCGATCGATTTCCCGCCAACGCGCAGGTAATCGTTGTTGGCGACCGCCTGGGTTTGGTATTGCGTGCCGCCATAGCCAATTTTCTTCAGCTCCAGCTGAGGCAGCGCCGCGGGTGTGCCGGATGCTGCGATGAATACCGCATCCGGTTTCTTGCTCATGATTTTCAGTGCCTGCGAGACGAACGAAGTGTCGTTGCTGGCAAAACGCTCGATACTGACGATGTCAATGCCGACGGTGGGTGCGAGTTTGTTGGCTTCTTCGATGAAAACCTGGCCATACCCGTCTTTGGCCGCAATGATGGTGAGCGTCTTTTCTCCCCGCTTTTTCATGCGATTGAAAATGACATTCAACTGGATTTCTTCCGAGGGCGGCAATTTATAGGCCCATTTTTTGGGCCCTTCCTGAGGGTTGATCACGGCGCCCCCACCCGAGAGCGTGATCATGGGCGTTTTTGTTTCTCCCGCCACCTCCAGCACGGCAAGTGCCGTCGCGGTGATGGATGGACCGATCAAAATATCCACGTTGTTCTTGGTAACGAGCTTTCGTGCGGCCAGTGTCGCAGCCGTCGGGTCGGAAGCATCGTCCAGCACGGTGACGTTGAGTTTTTGGTTGCCGATGGTTGTGGGCCACATCTCTATGGTCTGTTGCGCGGGAATTCCAAGAGAAGCCGCGGGGCCCGTCAAGGAAAGAATCACACCCACGTTGACATCGGCATATGAAATTCCAAGTGTAAAGATGGCAATGCATCCAAGGAATATTTTTTTGAATTTCGGCATCAATATCTCCAGTTTGAAAACAAAAATTTCAAAAACTCAGCCAAAGAAAATACTTGTCATGAATCAATGGGCTGGCTGAAATCTTGAACGAATCATCTTGCACATGAATGCCGGGCATGTCAACGCCGCAAGGCGTTGATGGCTGAAGCAACGGGCGGAATTTTGCGCATCGGTACGGCATTCACGTCGCATGGTTGCTTGACCGATGGCGATGAAACCGCCTCCATCATGTGTCGAGCCGAGGTTTTTACTTCACATAAAGCCACGCCCCGTTCTTCACCTGAATGGCAACGACGGCGCGCTTGTCATAGCCGACATGGTCTTCGGGCGTCATGTTGATGATGCCCTGCGTGGTCACGAGGTCGCGCACCTGTTCGAGCGCATCGCGCAGCGCGCTGCGAAATTCCACCGTCCCCGGCCTGGCCTTGGCCAGCGCGGCAGGCAAGGCCTTGCGCAGCAGCAGGTTGGTGTCGATGGTATTGGCGGCGAAGATATTCATCGAGCCCTTGCCGTATGCGTTTTCGTAGGCTTGGATTTCGCTCAGCGCAATCTTGCGCGTGGGGTTGGATGGGTCAAGCTGGTCCGCCACCACCACGCCACCGGCCGCGAACACGGCGCCTTCCGCGTCCTTGCCGGCGACCTTGAGGAAGTCGTTGTTGGCGATGCCGTAGGTCTGGTAAATGTGGCCCTTGTAGCCGCGCTCGACCAGGGTTTTCTGCGGCAGTGCGGCGGGGGTGCCGGCGCCGGCGATCATGATGGCATCGGGCTTGGCCGAGAGCAGCTTGACGGCCTGGCCGATCACGCTGGTGTCGTTGCGCGCATAGCGCTCGACGGCCACGATCCTGATGCCTGCGGGTTCTGCGGCGGCCTTGATTTCATTGAGCCAGGATTCGCCATAGGGGTCGGAGAAGCCGATGAAGCCCAGCGTCTTGACCTTGTTGGCCAGCATGTTGTCGACCGTGACGGCAGCCACCAGGCTCTCGTTGGAAATGGCCTTGAAGACCCAGTGCCGGCTGGCGTCCTGCGGCAGCACGATGCGTGCGCTGGCCGCCAGGCTCAGCAGGGGCAGCTTGCGTTCGCCGGCGGCATCGACCATGGCCAGCGTCGCAGGGGTGATACTGGAGCCGATGATCACGTCGGCGAGGTTGTCGTCGGAGAGTTTTTGCAGGTTGCGCAGCGCGGTCGATGGGTCGGAACCGTCGTCGAGCACCACGTAGTTGATCTTCTCGCCGTTGATGTCCCTGGGAAACAGTTTGACCGCGTTGTGGCTGGGGATGCCCAGCGAGGCGCCTGGCCCGGTCAAGGAGAGCGTCACGCCGACATTGACGTCGGCCTGTGCTGCCGTCATTGCGCCGGTCAGGAGCAGAGCCGCAACCCGTGCGATCAGGGGGAATTTCATGAAAGTGTCTCCGGTGTCAGGGTTCGGTGGTGGTCAGGAGGAAGTGCTGGCGCCTGCTATTGCGCCCGCCCGCTCCAGGGCGACGGCGTCTGCGAGCATGTGGCGAAACCGCCCCAGTGCGGCATCGAAGTGCAGGGGCAGCATGTGCTCTTCTGCCCCCGGCGCCAGGTTCTTGAACTGCGCGGTGATCATGCGGCAGTCCTCGTTGAAAGCCTCCAGCAGCGTGCGGTACATCGAGTTTTTCATCGTCGAATCGCCTTCGCCGCGGCGGTGCGACTGCTGGAAAAAGTAGTGCGTCGTGGTTTCCGTCTCGGGTGTCAGCGTCTGGCAGCTGTGCAGCTGAACGGCATGGCTGAGGTCGTCAGGCGCATCGGTGACGGGCCGCCCGCCGGAGTGCATCAACAGCGTGCCGGGGAAAAGAAAGTCGTAGATGAACCAGCGGTCGAGGTTCGATTCGAACTTGCGAAAGCGCTGGTAGTACGGCGGCGCGGGCACATCGTGCACGTGGCGCGTGACCCTGATGCCGCGCTGGCCGCCGGCGTCCACCGTCTCGATTTTGGGGCGGGCCTGTGCGATCGCGGTGGAGCCTCCCAGCGTCTTTTCGTGCACATAGCTCAGGTGCGAGAAGTCCAGCAGGTTGTCGCAGATCAGCAGGTAGGGCGTGTCGTAGTGCAGATAGCCGGGGATGTTGACCCAGTCCGGGTGGTCGCACGAGAAGTTGTCCGGCAAATTTTTCTCATCCGCCAGGGCCGGATCCCCCATCCAGACGAAAACCCAGTTGTTCTTGCAGGCGACCGGATAGGTCTTGACCTGCGCCCGGGGCGGAATGCGCTCCATGCCTGGCAGGTCTACGCATTGGCCACTGGCATTGAACATCATCCCGTGGTAGCCGCAGCGCACGGCGTCGCCTTCGCGCCGGCCGATCGACAGGGGCGCGTGGCGATGGCAGCAGCGATCTTCCAGCGCGGCGAATGTGCCGTCCGCGGTGCGGTAGACGAGGATGGGCTCGCCCAGCACCTTGCGGGAAAACAGCGTGCCTTCGGTGGCCGCCGGGATCTCATGGTCCCAGGCGATGACGTACCAGCAATTGCGAAGCCACATCTCGGTCTCCTGATGAATAGGCCGATGAACTGTATGGGTTCTTCTTGAATGCAGCAATATCATTGTTCTCATACAAACAATGCACAAGATTCATATGGATGCCTTCGACCTGAATCTGCTGCGGGTGCTGGAGGCCCTGCTTTCCGAACGCAGCGTGACGCGTGCGGCGCGCAGTCTGGACATGACGCAAAGCGCGGCCAGCCATGCGCTCAATCGCTTGCGTGAATTTTTTGATGATCCGCTGTTCGTCAAGTCGGGCAACGCGATGGTGCCGACCCCCAAGGCGCAGGCGCTGCAGCCCGCCGTCTTCGATGTCATGTCCACGGTGCGCCAGCGCATCCGCACGCAGGCGGTATTCCAGCCGCAGGCCGCGGAGCGTGAATTCGTGCTGTGCATCACGGACATGGGCGAACTGGTCTTCCTGCCCACGCTGCTCAGGCGCTTGCGGCTTGAAGCGCCGCAGTGCTCGCTGCGGACCTTGCAGGTGCCCGCCGAACAGATCGAGAAACTGCTGGCCGAGGGCACCGTCGACCTAGCCATAGGCTCCTACCGGACAGCGCCGGATGGCTTGTACAAGCAGCGCCTGTTCATGCACAGCTTCGTGACGATCACCCATGCGGACAACACCCGGTGGGGGCAGGACATCAGCCTGGCGCAGTTCGAACAGACGCCGCAGATCGTGGTGACCCTGACGGGACGCGAGCCTGTGGCCTACGACAAGGTGCTGGAAGACACGGGAATCAGGCGCACCGTGGTGCTGCGCACGCCCCACTTCCTGATGGTGCCGCTGCTGCTGGAACAAAACCCCGAGCTGATCGCCACCGTGCCGCTGGAACTGGGCAATGTCTTCGCCCGCCTGGGCACGGTGCGCATGCTGCAGCCGCCTGTGGAACTGCCGACGTTTGCCATCAACCAGTACTGGCATCCGCTGTTCCACCACGAACCGGGTCTGGTCTGGCTGCGCGAGCTCATCAAGCAGAGTTTCGAGACCTACCCCGATATCTACGCCGGGCCAGAAGCCTGATCGAACAGTCCTCCTGCAGTGCTGCTTGGCTGCAGGCCCAGGTGCCGCCAGGCGGCGAGCGTGGCCACGCGCCCGCGCGGGGTGCGCTGCAGAAAGCCTTGCTGAATCAGATAGGGCTCGATCACGTCCTCGATGGTGCCGGCTTCTTCACCGATGCTGGCCGCGATGTTGTCCAGCCCCACGGGGCCGCCGTCAAAGCGCTGCACCACGGCTTCGAGAAATTTGCGGTCCATCACGTCAAAGCCCTGTGGGTCCACGTCCAGCATGGCCAGCGCGCGCCGGGCGATATCGAGCGTGATGCGCCCATCGCCCTTCACGTCGGCGTAGTCGCGCACGCGGCGCAGCAGGCGGTTGGCGATGCGCGGGGTGCCGCGCGAGCGGCGCGCGACCTCCAGGCTGGCATCTGCTTCGATGGGGGCGTTCATCAGGCCACTGGAGCGGGTGACGATGCGCGAGAGTTCCTCGGCGGTGTAGAACTCCAGCCGCGCGACGATGCCGAAGCGGTCGCGCAGCGGGTTGGTGAGCATGCCGGCGCGGGTGGTGGCGCCCACCAGCGTGAAGGGCTGCAGATCGAGCTTGATCGAGCGCGCCGCAGGGCCCTCGCCGATCATGATGTCGATCTGGTAATCCTCCAGCGCGGGGTAGAGGATTTCCTCGACCACCGGCGAGAGACGGTGGATTTCGTCGATGAAGAGCACATCGTTGCGCTCCAGATTGGTGAGCAACGCGGCGAGGTCCTTGGGCTTTTCCAGCACCGGGCCGCTGGTCTGGCGCAGCTGCACGCCCAACTCGTGCGCGATGATGTGCGAGAGCGTGGTCTTGCCCAGGCCGGGCGGGCCGAACAACAGCACATGGTCCAGCGCTTCGCCGCGCTTCCTGGCGGCGCCGATGAAAATTTCCAGCTGCTCGCGCGCCTTGGCCTGGCCCACGTACTCCTGCAGCAGCTTGGGGCGCAGCGCGCGCTCCAGCGCCTCTTCCTGGGGTGAGGCGGGCGCCGCCGAGATCACGCGGGCATGGGCGGGCGCGGACGGGGCGGCGAAGTCGTCGGTGTGGATGCTCATGGGCGTGCGGCTGCGTCAAGGATTGAGCCACTGGTGCAGCGCATTCGCGTAGTTCACGTCGAAGCGTGCGAAGTAGTCCGTGCCGTTGGGCGCACTGCAGCTGGACGTTCCGCCAAAGAGCTGCCCCACCAGATAGCGGCGCGAGCCCATGGCGGTGAAGGCGCCGGAGCCGCTGCTGCCCGGCTCGACCACGCCCTGCTGCCAGCGCACCGCGTAGAAGCGGGCCAGGCTGCGGTCGGTGTCCTGGCACAGGCTGCTGCTGCAGTTGCTGTAGCCGATGATGGCGCCGGTGCTGACGCGCTGCAAGTCGCCCTCGGGGTGATGCACATCCGAGATGGCCGTGCCCGCGACGACATTGGCGCCGAAATACGAGCCGGCGTAGACCACGCCTGCGGGCACCGCATCGTTCAGGCGCAGCAGCGTGGTGTCCGTGCTGGTGCTGGTGTAGAGCAGCGTGGCGCCGCCGGTGCGCTGTGCGTGGCCCGCGTAAGGGGCCGGACTGCCGCAGGCGCTGGCGCGCAGCAGCCAGTCGGTCGTGAGCGTGGCGGCCGTCGCCTGGTCTGCGATGCAGTGGCGGGCCGTGAGCAGGTAGGGCGTGCCGCTGGAGGCCATGTCGTTCATCAGCGTGCCACTGCACTGGAAGGCGTCTCCGCTGGCCTCGACGAAGCGCAGGCGCGCGACCGAGCGGCCCTGCTCGATGTAGTCCGGGCTGCAGGCGACGCTTACTTCGCAGCTGCCCGCGCCGGCTTTGGCCAGCGTTGGTGCCTGCCCGGGCGCCAGGGTGGTCTGCGACAGGCGCGGTACCGCCAGGCGCACCTGCGGCGGCGATGCTGCTGCGGGAATCTGGATGACGAGGGTGGCTTCTTCTCCGGCCACTTCGGGGCTCCAGTACAGCGGCGCGGCGGCTGGCAGCAGCGCGGTGTCGATGGGCCGGGCCTGTCCGTCCGCGCTCTGAACCAGCAATTGCGCGGCATCTGGCAGTGCCCGCACGGCCAGCCCCAGGCGCAGGCCCTGCGCTCCATCGGCGTGAAAGCGCAGCGCGGCCTGCTGCATGCCGTGCTCCGCCGGCTGCCATTGCAGCAGTGCCGCGGTGGATGCCTCGTCCGCGGTGGCGGTGATCGAACGCCCCGTGCCGATCTGCAGCGGTGTGCCTGCCTGCTGCGTATCGCCGGCCTTGGCGAGGGGCGGCGGGAGCAGGGGCAGGGTGATGGTGGCGCCGGGCACCGCGCTGACCAGCGGCAGCTCGGCCTGGGGCAAGGGTGCCTGCTTCAGCAGCGGCCCGGGGTCATAGGGTTCGATGCGATTGGAGCCGGGGGCCGGTGCAGGCGCTGGCGATGGTGCGGGAGCCGGTGCGTCCGAACCACCGCCGCAGGCCGCCAGTGCCAGCAAGAGGCAAAGCGATGAGATCCGCTGGAAACGCGTTGTGTGCATGGTTGTCCTGTTATTTGGCCAGCGCCTTGAGCGCGAGCTTGATGCCCTCGCTCACGCCCACGTCAGTTGGCAGTGCCTTGAGCGCAGCGGCGGCTTCCTTGTCGTTGTAGCCCAGCGCCAGCAGCGCCTGCAGGATATCCGTCTGCGCCTGGCTGCCGGGCTGCGCGCGGGCGCCGATGTCGGCGCCCAGCTTGCCCTTGAGCTCCAGCAGCAGCCGCTCGGCGGTTTTCTTGCCGATGCCCGGTACTTTCACCAGGCGGCCTGCTTCCTGCAGCGTCACCGCCTGCGCGAGGTCTGCCGCGCCTATGCCCGAGAGAATCGCCAGCGCGGTGCGCGGCCCCACGCCGCTGACCTTGATGAGCTCGCGAAAGGTCTGGCGCTCGGCCGCCGTGGCAAAACCGTAGAGCAGCTGCGCGTCCTCGCGCACGATGAACTGCGTCAGCAGGCTGACCGGCTCGCCGGTGGCCGGCAGGTGGTAGAAGGTACTCATCGGCACCAGCACCTCGTAACCCACGCCGTGGCAGTCAATGAGCACCTCGGGCGGGTTCTTCTCCAGCAGCTGTCCGGTGAGTTTGCCTATCATTCACATCCTTTGCCGCAACCCTTGCGGCGCCTGACGGAAATTATCTGCGTGATCCTGCGCCATACCTTCATTCCCTTGAACAATACCCGCCTTGCGCACCTGTGCGGGCCCGCCGACGAGTATCTGCGCAGCATCGAAATCGCGCTGCAGGTGAAGGTTGCGCATCGGCATGAGCAGTTCAAGGTGGAGGGCGCCAAGGCGCAGGCCACGCGCGCGATGGAGGTGCTGCAGGCGCTGTACGAGATGGCGGCGCGGCCCCTGCGCCCCGAACAGGTGCAGCTGGTGCTGGCCAGCGATCTGCAGCTGGCCGAAGATGCCGACGGCGCCATTCAGTTAAGCACGCGCCGTGCCGACCTGAAGGCGCGCACGCCCAACCAGAGCGTGTATCTGGCCAACATCGCGGCGCACGACATCACCTTCGGCATCGGCCCCGCGGGCACCGGCAAGACGTACCTGGCGGTGGCCTGCGCGGTCGATGCGCTGGAGAGGAACGGCGTGCAGCGCATCGTCCTCACGCGTCCGGCGGTGGAGGCGGGCGAGCGCCTGGGGTTTCTCCCGGGCGATCTGACGCAGAAGGTCGATCCCTACCTGCGCCCGCTCTATGACGCGCTGTACGAGCTGATGGGATTCGAGCGTGTGCAGAAAGCCTTCGAGCGCGCCCAGCTGGAGATCGCGCCGCTGGCCTTCATGCGCGGCAGGACGCTGAACAACGCCTTCGTCATCCTCGATGAAGCGCAGAACACCACGCCGGAACAGATGAAGATGTTCCTCACGCGCATCGGCTTTGGCTCCAGGGCCGTCGTGACGGGCGACATCAGCCAGGTGGATCTGCCCCGCGGGGCAACCAGCGGCCTGGTGGACGCGGAGCGTATCCTCAGGCGTGTGCAAGGCATCGCCACCACGCACTTCACCAGCGCCGATGTGGTGCGCCATCCGCTGGTGGCGCGCATCGTCGATGCCTATGATGCGCAGCGCAAGGCGCGCAGCGCGACCTGATTTTTCTGCCCTACCCCCATGATCCGTACTCTGCTCAAATCCAAGATTCACCGCGTGCGTGCCACGCTTTGCGACCTGCACTACGAGGGCTCCTGCGCCATCGATGAGGATCTGCTCGACGCAGCGGGCATCGTCGAAAACGAGCAGGTGCACATCTGGAACGTGGACAGCGGCCAGCGCTTCGTCACCTACGCCATCAAGGGCCAGCGCGGCAGCGGCATGATTTCCGTGAATGGATCGGCCGCGCGCCGCGCCTGCGTGGGCGATCTGCTCATCATCGCGGCCTTCGCGCAGGTGAGCGAGGAGGAACTGGCCACGCACCAGCCGCGCCTGGTCTTCGTCGACGAGAAAAACCGCCAGGTCTCGCTGACGCACAAGGTACCGACGCAGATGCTGTGAGCAACTATTTCAATAGCTGTCATCGCTTGCTGCATAAGCGTCATAGGCCCATTTTGTTGGTTAAATGAAACTCAGTGCCCTCGCGCTTTCCCTGCAGATCGCACGCGATGCGTCGCAGCACCGTGCGCTGCTGGCGCGCCACAAAGTCGCGCGCTGGATTCGCCACGCGCTCGACCGGCCTGCCGAGATCACGGTGCGCATCGTCGGCGAGGAGGAAGGCCGCGAGCTCAACCGCAGCTACCGCCACAAGGACTACGCCACCAATGTACTGACCTTCGATTACCAGCAGGAACCCACCGTGCTGGCCGATCTGGTGCTGTGCGCCCCGGTGGTGCAGCGCGAGGCGCGCGAACAGAACAAGACCCTGGAGGAGCACTACGCCCACCTGCTGGTGCACGGTGCGCTGCATGCCCAGGGCTGGGACCATGAAACCGGCGAGGACGATGCGCGTGCGATGGAAGCGCGCGAGACCACCATTCTTGCGGGGCTGGGCTTTTCAGATCCCTACGGGGGAGGTTGAGCGTTCGGCGTTGAGCGTTGAGCGAGGAAACCACCACAGGTATGCCTTGCCCCACGCCTCACGCCTCACGCCCCACGCCCCACGCCCCACGCCCCACGCCCCACGCCTCACGCCTCACGCCTCACGCCTCATGGACATCGCTCTTCTGCTCATCGCCGCTTTTTTCGCCGGCACGCTCAATGCCGTTGCCGGCGGCGGCAGCTTTCTCACGCTGCCCGCGCTGATTTTTGTGGGTGTGCCGCCGATCGTCGCCAATGCCACCGGCACGGTGGCGCTGCTGCCGGGCTATGTCGCCAGCATCGCCGGTTCGCGCGAGGACATGGAGCCGGCGCCCGGTCTGTCGATGCGCCTGGTGATCCTGCTTTCGTTGGTCGGTGGCGTGCTGGGTGCGGCGCTGCTGCTGGTGACTTCGGATGCCGCGTTCAATCGCCTGATTCCCTGGCTGTTGCTGCTGGCCACCGCCATGTTCGCCTTCGGGCCGCAGATCCGCCGCTGGGCCGACAGCCAGCGTGCCGAGGGCGCGCAGCCCTCGCGCGCAAAAGCGGTGGCGGGCTTGCTGCTGGTGGCGGGTTACGGCGGCTATTTCAACGGCGGCATGGGCATTCTGATGCTGGCGCTGTTCGGGCTGCTGGGCCAGACGCGGCTCAATGCAATGAACGCGATCAAGAATCTGGTGTCGACCCTGCTCACCGCGATTGCCGTGGCGATCTATGCGGTGGGCGGCATCGTGCAGTGGAAGGAAGCCCTCATCATGATGGTGGCCGCCACGCTTGGCGGCTACCTCGGCGCGCGCGGTGCGCGCAAGCTGCCGCCCGCCGTGCTGCGCTGGAGCATCGTCGTCATCGGGCTGGTGATGACGGTGCTGTTCTTCATCAAGCTGCGCTGATCCAGGCGGGAAGCTGGTGCATGTCGGCAAGCACATGCACCGCGCCAGCCTCGCGCAATTGCGCCTCGGTGTTGACGGCGCCCTGCGGCGGGCAGAAACCCACCACGGTGGCGCCTGCGGCAACGCCGGCGCGCACGCCGATGGCCGTGTCCTCCACCACCAGGCAGCGCCCGGGCGCCACGCCCAGGCTGGCGGCGGCGGCCAGGTACACGTCCGGCGCGGGCTTGCTGGCCGGCAGGTCGTGGCCGCTGAAGACATGCGCGCCGAAGTAGGGCGCCAGACCGACCTGCGCCAGCTGCATCTGCACCTTGGCCAGGTCCGCACCCGAGGCGCAGGCGATGCGCCCGCCAAGCCGCGCATGCAGCGTGCGCACGGCCTGCACGGCGCCGGGCATGGCTTGCAGCTCTGCGATCAAGCGTTCATTGCGCCGCGCGTAGAAGGCCGCCATCCAGGCATCGGTCAACGGCTGGCCGGTTTCGCGCTCGATGCGCTCGGTTTCGCTGCGCACCGCCTTGCCGATGAAGATGCGCAGGCACGCCTGCGGCGAAAGTGCCCAGCCGGCTTCGTTGAGCATCCGGCACAGCACGCCGTTGGTGATGGCTTCGCTGTCCACCAGCACGCCGTCGCAGTCGAAAAGCACTGCCTGAAAGCTCATTGCAATGTCGCCGGCGGGGCCAGGTCAAACAGCGTCGATTGCCCCATGCCCGGCAGCCACGATGCCACCCGGTCGCGCCCTTGCGCCTTGGCGGCGTACAGCGCGGTATCCGCGCGGTGCACCAGCTCATTGGCCAGTTCCAGTCCGGTCGGCTCGGTCGCGCCGGGCGCGGGCTGGGCGTGCGGCCAGACGCTGGCGGCGCCCACGCTGATGGTGACCGGGTGGCCGTCTTCGCCCGGCAGATGCTGCAGCCCCAGTTCGCGCACGGCGTGGCGCAGCCGCTCGCCGACGGTGCGTGCCTGCTCTTCATCCGTGCCGGGCAGCAGCACGGCGAATTCCTCGCCGCCGTAGCGCGCCACCAGATCGCCGGCGCGCCCGGTCGATTGCATCAGCGCCTGGGCCACGCGGCGCAGGCACTGGTCGCCCGCGACATGGCCGTGGTGGTCGTTGAAGGCCTTGAACAGGTCGATGTCGATCATCAGCAGCGCCACCGGCGTGTGGGCGCGCTGTGCCCGCGCCCATTCCTGCGACAGGGCTTCGTCCAATGCCAGCCGGTTGGCCACCTGCGTCAGCGGGTCCAGGCGCACCTGGGCTTCCAGCTCCTGGCGGTAGTGCTCCAGGCGCTCTTCCGTCAGCTTGCGCTCGGTGATGTCCTGCATCGTGCCGACGATGCGCGTGGCGGCGCCGGGCGCGTCCTGCATGAAGTCGCCGAGCACCTCGATCCAGCGTGTCGCCTGGTCGTTCACGCGCACGATGCGGTGCTGCATGCGCAGCGCGCGGCGGTCCTTGAGGGCCTGGCCGGTGTAGTCCCATACCCAGTTGCGATCGTGCGGGTGGACGGCGGCAAGCCAGTCTTCGCGCGATACCGTGGAGCGGCCGGCGAAGCCGTAAATCTCGGCCGCCATGGGCGAGATGGCGTAGCGCCGGGTCGCGGTATCGTAGGCGTAGTAGCCGATCGCCGCGGCCATTTGCGCCGCATCCAGCCACAGCATGTGCTCTTGCAGATCATGCTTGAGCGTGCGCTCGCGCTGCCAGGCGCTGCGCAGCCACAGCAGCACCAGGCTGCCGGTGAAGAGCAGCGCCAGGCTGGCGATCAGCAGCACCGCCAGTCCCTCGCGCTGCTCGCTGTCGGAGAAGGCTTCGGCGCGGTCCACCTTGGAGATGATCAGCCAGTCGCTTTCGGGGATGGCGCCGACGGTGGCCAGTACCGGCTGATTGCGGTAGTCCGACCCCTGAAGCGTGCCGCGCACGCCCTGCGCCAGCTGGGCGGCCACCGGATCCTGTGCATCCTTGGACGAGAGATGCAGACTCAGCGGCGGGTCATCGCGGTGGCGCAGCGGGCTCAGCATCTGCATGCCATCGCCTTCGCGCCGCACCAGCAGGGATTCCGCGCTCTGGCTGCTGGTGGGCCAGGTCTGCAGCAGCGGAAACAGCGTGGTGTTGGCATTCATCACCAGCCAGATCGCGCCCAGCGCCGTGCCCTGGGCATCAAACAAGGGCGCAAGCAGGCTGTAGAACGGGTAGCCAATGCCTTGGTCGCTGCGCAGCCCGACGACTGCGGGCACCGCCAGCTCAAAGGCACGCGCCAGCGCCTGCTGCTCCGCCACCGGCAGCTCGCCGCGGCGCGCGCCATGCGCTGCCAGCAGCAGCCGGCCCTGCGGGTTCACCAGCCAGGCGTTGCCGTACTGCAGGCGCTCGACCAGCGAGCGCAGCCGTTCACGCAACGCCACCTCTTCGGCCGGATTGCGCCCGGAAAGCCAGGCCGCGGTGGCATCGGCAAGCGTCGGATCGTCGCTGAGCATGCCGGCCTCGGCCACGCGCCGCGCACGCCACGTCGCGACGGAGCTCACCTGCAGCTCGTTGATCGCATTGAGCCCCGCTTCCACCTGGTGGCGAAAGCGTGCTTCGCGGTTGGCATAGCTGTTCCACAGGCCCCAGCCCGTGGCCGAAAAAACGGCGATCAGCAGCAGTGTGAGTGCGGCAAGGGTGCGCGGGGACTGTCGGGTAAGCGGGGCAGCGGGAGACATCTGCAGCAGTGGAGGCCGGGAAATGGAGCAGAGAAGGCTTACTATGTCACACTTCGAAACATGCCGAAATAGCCCGTTGGCACTATGCGCCGGGGGAGGCGTGGCACTCAACAAGGTGGTCAATGGCAGTGCGGACGGGCAGTCAGGGGTGTGCGGGCGCGGATGCGGATGCGGATTCAGGTGCCCTCTCGGGATGGCGTCGGCGCGAGGCGCTGGCAAGCCTGCTGGCATGCGGCAGTGCCGCGGCGGCCTGGGTGCGGCCGGCACAGGCTGCGGGTTCCGCGCGCCGCGTGACGCTGGGCACCACGCAGGAGCCCTCCAGTCTGGATCCCACCATGGATGCGCTGGCGGCCGTGGGCGGCGCCACGCACTACAACATCCTGGAGGGGCTCACCCGGATCGAGGAGAGCGGCAGCGTGGCGCCGCTGCTGGCCGAGCACTGGAGTGCCAGCGACGACGGGCTGCACTACCGCTTTCACCTGCGCCAGGGGGTGTATTTTCACGACGGCAGCGCGCTTGCCGCGCAGGCGGTGCGCTTCAGTTTCGAGCGCGCGGCCGCCCCCGGATCGACCAACAAGGCGCGCAAGGCGCTGTTTGCCAACATGGCGCGCATCGAGGCGCGCGGCACCCATCAGATCGACATCACGCTGCACCACGCGGATGCGCAGTTTCTCTTCCATCTGGGCGAAAACACGGCGGTGATCCTGCACCCCGACAGCGCGGGCCAGGCGGCCACGCAACCGGTCGGCACCGGGCCGTACCGGCTGGACCGCTGGACCAAGGGCCACAGCCTGCGCCTGGTGCGTGCGCCGCACCATGACCGCGGCACGCCGCAGATCGAGGAGGGCGTGTTCCGCTTCATCACCGACCCCGACCAGCAGGCGGCGGCGCTGGATGACGGCGAACTGGACTTTCTCTTCCAGTTCGCGACCCCGACGGTGCAGCGCTTCGAGCGCAACGCAGGCTTTCAACTGCTGGTGGGCGCGTCCAGCGGCAAGGCCATGCTGGCACTGAACAACCGGCGCAAACCGCTCGATGACGCGCGGGTGCGCCGCGCCCTCACGCATGCCATCGATCGCGAAAGCCTGATCCGCCAGGCCTTCGGCGGGCGCGGCGTCCCGATCGGCAGCCACTTCGCACCGACCGATCCGGGTTACCTGCACCTGGAAAGCCTGTACCCCTACAACCCCGAAACAGCACGCGCGCTGCTGGCGGAAGCGGGTGTGCGTACCCCTTTGCGCCTGCAGCTGGCGTTGCCGCCCACGCCGTACGCGGTCACCGGCGCGCCGCTGCTGGCCCACTACTTGGCGGCCGTGGGCATCCGCGTGGAACCGGTGCCCATGACGTGGGCGCAATGGCTGGCGGGGCCGTTCAAGGGCGATTTCGACATGACTTTCATCAACCATGTCGAGCCGCTGGACTACCTCATCTACACCGACCCGGCCTACTACTTTCACTACGACAGCAGCGCGTTTCGTGCGCTGGTCGCACGCCATGCCACGAGCACCAATGCGCGCGAGCGCCAGCAATTGTTTGCACGCATCCAGCGCTTTCTGGCCCATGACGCCGTCAACGCCTGGATCTATACGCCGCAGGTGGGCACGGTGGCGCGCAAGGGCCTGCGCGGCGCGTGGGTCAATTACCCCATCGTGGCGCACGACCTCGCGGCCATGTGGTGGGAATAGCGAAAAAATGGTGCCCGACGCAGTGAATACGGGCGCTGCCAGCTATGTATTCAATACTGAATGAGAGACCGCCGCGGCCCCGCGGGAGCTTCCTGCTGCGACAATCACCGGCATGAATCACACCTATGTGCTGACCTTGTCCTGCCCGGATCGCCTCGGGCTGGTGCACGCCGTCTCCGGCTTTCTGCTCGAACATGGCGGCAACATCGAAGAAGCCGCGCAATACAACGATCCGGCCACCGGCCTGTTTTTCATGCGGGTGCAGTTTTTCTGCGACCGGCATGACCATGCGGCGCTGACGGCGCGCCTTGCGGGGTTTGCCGAGCCCTACGCGATGCGCTGGAGCCTGCGCGACCGCGCGCGGCCCATGAAGACGGTGATCCTGGTGAGCCAGCAGGGCCATTGCCTGAACGACTTGCTGTTTCGCGTGAAAAGCGGTCTGCTGGCCGTCGAAGTGGCGGCCATCATCAGCAACCACCGCGATTTCTACCAACTGGCCGCCGGCTACGACATTCCGTTCCATCATCTGCCCGTCACCGCCGCCACCAAGGCGCAGGTGGAGCAGCGGCAGCTGGAGATCATCGATGCCGCAGGCGCCGAACTGGTGGTGCTGGCGCGCTACATGCAGATCCTGTCCAACGACATGTGCACCCGGCTGGCCGGGCGGGCGATCAATATCCACCACAGCTTCCTGCCGAGCTTCAAGGGTGCCAAGCCCTACTACCAGGCGCACGAGCGCGGTGTGAAGCTCATCGGCGCCACGGCGCACTACGTGACGGCCGACCTCGACGAAGGCCCGATCATCGAGCAGGACGTGGCGCGCGTGGACCATACCGATACGGTGGAAGACCTTGCCGCGCGCGGACGCGACACGGAAAGCCAGGTGCTGGCACGCGCCGTCAAATGGCACAGCGAGCACCGCGTGCTGCTGGACGGCCACAAGACGGTGGTGTTTCGGTAGCGGCCTTCAGCCGGAGAGCGTTTCCCAGCGTTCCAGGGCCTGCATCAGCAGGTCTTCAATGGCACCGTCGCGCTGGGCCAGCTGCGCTGCGCGTTCGTGGTCGCTCGCGTAGAGCGTGCCGTCGGCCAGCGTCTCGCGTAGCGCCTGCTGCTCCGCTTCCAACGCCTCGATCTGGGCGGGCAATTGCTCCAGCTCGCGCTGCTCTTTGTAGCTCAACTTCTTTTTTTGTAGCTTCTCGCGCTCTCCAGTATTGGGCTTGATGCTGGTTTTGCTTGAATTTTCGGGCGATGCGTCCTTGGGACTGGCCAGCGTGCGGCTGCGCCGGGATTGCGTCAGCCAATCTTCGACGTCGCCCTCGTATTCACGCCAGCGCCCCTCGCCTTCGCTGGCGATGATGCTGGTCACCACGTTATCGATGAAGCGCCGGTCGTGGCTCACGAGGAAGACCGTGCCGTCGTAGGTCTGCAGCAGTTCTTCCAGCAGTTCCAGCGTGTCGATATCGAGATCGTTGGTCGGCTCGTCCAGCACCAGCACATTCGCAGGGCGGGCGAACAGGCGCGCCAGCAGCAGGCGGTTGCGCTCGCCGCCCGAGAGCGAACGCACCGGAGAGTGCGCGCGTGCCGGGGAGAACAGGAAGTCGCCCAGGTAACTCTTCACATGCTTGCGCTCCTGGCCGATCTCTATCCATTCGCTGCCCGGGCTGATGAAGTCTTCCAGCGTGGCGTCCAGGTCCAGCTGCGCCCGCATCTGGTCAAAGTAGGCAATTTGCAGGTTGGCGCCGCGCTTGATTTCGCCGCTGTCCGGCTGCAGCTCGCCCAGCATCAGTTTGAGCAAGGTGGTCTTGCCCGCGCCGTTGGGGCCGATCAGACCGACCTTGTCGCCGCGCAAAATGGTGGCGGTGAAATCCGTGACGATCGCCTTGTCGCCAAACGCCTTGCCCACGTTCTCCAGTTGCGCCACGATCTTGCCCTGGTAGCCGCTGCTGCGGCCGGAATCCACATCCAGCTTCACGCGCCCCAGGGCGTTGCGCCGCTGCGCGTGCTCGCGGCGCAGGTCGTGCAGCCGCGTGATGCGGCTCTGGCTGCGTGTGCGACGCGCCTCCACGCCCTTGCGTATCCACACCTCTTCTTGGGCCAGCAGCTTGTCGGCCTTGGCGTTGATGGCCTCTTCCTGCGCCAGCTGGTCGGCCTTCTGTCGCTGGTAGGCCGCGAAATTGCCGGGGTAGGAATGGAGCTTGCCGCGATCGAGCTCCACGATGCGCGTGGCAATGCGGTCCAGAAAGCTGCGGTCGTGCGTGATCGTCACCACGCTGCCGGCAAAGCCCAGCAGCAGGTCCTCCAGCCACTCGATCGCCTCCAGGTCCAGATGGTTGGTCGGCTCGTCCAGCAGCAGCACATGGGGGCGTGCCACCAGCGCCTGGGCCAGTGCCACGCGCTTTTGCATGCCGCCCGAGAGCTCGCCCACCTTGCCGTCCCCATCCAGGTGCAGGCGCTGCAGGGCCTCCTGCACGCGCTGTTCCCAGTTCCATGCATCCAGCGCCTCGATCTCGGCCTGCAGGCTCGCAAGCTCTGCCGCATTGCCGGCATGCTGGTAGCGCTCGCGCAAGGCCTTCACCTGCGCAAGGCCCAGTGACACGGCCTCAAATACCGTCGTCTGCGCCTGCAATTCAGGCTCCTGCGCTACGTAGGCGATCCGGGTGCCCTGCTGCACTGCGAGCAGACCGTCGTCCAGGGCCGCCAGATTGGCCAGAATCTTGAGCAACGACGACTTGCCGGCGCCATTGCGCCCTATCAGTCCCACGCGCTCCTGCGCCTCCAGTGCAAAGCTGGCCTTGTCCAGCAGGGGCCAGTGCCCGAAGGCCAGCTGCCCATCCATCAGTGTCATCAGTGCCATGGGTGGAATTATCGAGGCGGGAAGGAGGTCATCCAAATTTTTTCCTCAACTTCTTGCGCGGTTCGTAAAAACGGGTATACAATGCAAGGCTTCGCTGATCGCAGCGCTTCTTTGCAAGGGATGCTCCCGGACTTGATCTGTGGGGTTTTTGTGGGGGAGAAGGGATCGTTAACAAGTTACAGCCGATAAGCGTGGGCGTTTGGTGGTGCTCCTGGTGAGTGCCTGCTGGGCTCGTCCTTTGGGATGGGTCTGAAACAAACGCTCATGGAGATAGAAGTGAAGTTCACTTCAATTCCGTTTTTATGAGTGAGGTCGCAAGACCTTAAATTTAACAAGATCGAACTGAAGAGTTTGATCCT
>NZ_AXVM01000006.1 GCF_000484635.1 Comamonas badia DSM 17552
AGAACACCCCAGTGGCATAACCGTAGACCACCACCTTGACCATCATCGCCGGATGGAACGGCTGATTGCGCGGCCCACCCTTGGCATACCTCGCATGAAACGCCGACAGATCCAGCGCGTCGACCGTATCGCTGATGAAGTAGGCCAGATGCCCCTGCGGCAGCCACTCCTGCAGCGTCGGCGGCAACAAGAGCGATTGCTCAGGAACGTACGGTATGTAGCTCGCGGTCATGCGCGTCATTCTCTTTCACCATTCCGAGCGCGTGGCGTCTGCCGCGCAGACTCCTAGCCCGGATATTTCAGCAGCATGCGCAACGGGTTGGAGCCCGGCGCCGTTGATGCTGTAGTACGGGCTGCCGAAGGCGCGCTCGGTGGCATTGCGCTGGGTCACGTCACAGGACAGGCGGCTGAGCTTTTGCCCCGAGCGTGGCGTCATCGGGTACGGCGGGGCTGGCCGGGTTCGGCACGGCCTTCCGGGAACTGGCCTTCTGCGCGCTCTCCAGGGGCTTTTCGGCCAGGGACAAGTCCACGTGGCAGTAGCCGTTCGGGTTCTTGGCCAGGTAATCCTGGTGGTATTGCTCGGCGGGGTCAAAGCCTTTGAGCGGCTGGTTTTCAACCACGACGGGCTGGCGATGCTTTCTTTGCTCGCTGGCCAGCGCCGCGGCGATCACGGGCCGGTCGGCCGGGTCGGTGTAGTAGATGCCGGTGCGGTATTGCGTGCCGCGATCGTTGCCCTGGCGGTTGAGCACGGTGGGATCGATGATGCGCAGGTAGTGCTCCAGAATTTGCTCCAGCGTGATCTGCTCGGGATCGTAGGCGAGCTTGATGGTCTCGGCGTGGCCGGTGTTGTTGCGCATGACATCCTGGTAGCTCGGCTTGCGGTACTTGCCGTTGGCGTAGCCGCTGACGGCCTCGACCACGCCATGGATGCGCTCGAAATAAGCCTCCACGCCCCAGAAGCAGCCACCGGCCAGGTAAATTTCGCGGGTTTGCACGGGCCTCGCGGCCTGCCTGCCGGCATCCCCGGCCTTGTAGAAGGCCTGGCTGAGGCTGCCGATCTCGTGCCGGGGATTGCGCAGCAGCGCCAGCGCATCGGCCTCACTCATGCCGCCCTTGACGATGCGCTGAAGATTGCCCCGCTCATCCAGCAGCGCCCAGCTCGGGTACACGGCAACGCCCAGCTCATGGGCCAGGCGCCCGCCCCGGTCCAGCAGCGTGGGCGCGGTCTTCAGCGCCAGCCCGGCGTACCAGCGGCGAAATGCCTCCGGGCCACGTTCGCCCAGGTATTCCGGCGCTGCGACGGTGACGACGTTGACCCCCTTGAAGGCCTCGCTGCCCCGCCATTGGCCGGTTTCTTCCAGCGTGGCCAGGCAGACTGGGCACCAGCTGGCCCAGAACTTGACCAGCGTCGGCTGGCCGCGCACCAGCAAATCGCCGTCGGATGGTGCATCGGCCTGCGGCAGCTGCTGCAACTGACCCAGGAGCGGGGTGGCCTGGCCCACGGCCGCCTGCGTTCCGAGGTAGGCGAACAGCAGCGAAAGCACGACGATGGCCAGCAGGATGCGGGGGATGCGGGGGATGCGGCGCTGGGGCAGGGGTTTCATGGCGATTGGAGCGGGCATGGAAAAAAAAGTTGCGTGTACCGTATACCGTTGGCACCAGGCGTGCAGACGGCGCGATCTTCGTCCCGGGCGGGAATCTGGCTGCCATTCAACGCGCCTGGCGCGGCTCCAGCTGGTGGTACACGTCGGTCGCCAGCGCCTGCAACCGGGCACGCTGCAATTGCCCCGAGAGCGCGTAGCCAAAGCCGCCGTCCACCCAGTAGAAGCTGGAGACCGGCCCGTCGCTCTCGAAGCGAAATGCGCTACTCTGCGCCAGCGCATCCTGCGGCGCCACGGCACCCAGATAGAGCGTGATGCGCTCACCCGCGGCATCCTGGAACATGAACTGCGCCCGCGCCCCGGCTTCACCCGGCAGCAGCCGCCCACCGACCAGCGCATAGCCTTCAGCGCTCAAATCGGGCACCTGCAGCGGGCGGTTCAGGCGCTTGGAGAGCCACCGCACCAGATGGTCCTGCTGCGCCGCCGGCACTTCGACGGGATGCAGCTTTTCCGGCTGATAGACCGCATAGGCCAGCGAGGCCTGCCGCGCGAAGCGCTGGTCCACCCCCTGCGCCCATTGCGCAGACTGCGCCGCGCCGGGCTGCATCGAGGGCCAAAGCTCGCGCCCCAGCCAGCCGACGCCAAACGCCACCAGCACCGAGGCCGCCATCGCCGCGCGCCACCACCAGTCATTGGCGCTGCGGCGCTGGCCTGCCACGCGCCGGGCAGCGGCTTGAAGGGTGGGCGGCACGGGTTCATCCAGCACCTCGCGGTGCAGCTTTCCCAGTGCCTCGCGCTGCGCGCGCCAGCGGCGCACGGTCTCCGCGGCCTGCGGGTCTGCAGCCAGCGCCGCCTCGGCAGCGGCGCGCGCCCGGGGTGCCAGCCTGCCATCGACCAGCGCATGCAGCGTGGCTTCGTCCGGCGCACCGGCTGCGCTGGGTTGGGGAAAATCGTTTGCCATCTCTGCTCCAGCACCACACCTTATTTCAGGCGCCGCAGCGCCGGTTCGGCAGGCGCCGGCGCACCGGCGCCTGCCTGCATCAGCTCGCGCAAACGGGCACGCGCGCGCGCGAGGCGCGACATCACCGTACCCACGGGAATCTTCAGCACCCGCGCCACCTCCTGGTAATCCAGGTCTTCCAGCGTCACCAGCAGCAGCACCGCGCGCTGCTCGGCGGGCAGGCGCTGCAGGCAGCGGTCGAGATCCATCGCTTCGTCCAGCGGCCGGCCGGGCGCCACGAGCTCGTTTGCTACATCATCAATAGCTACCACCGCAGACCGCACCTGCGCTGTACGGCATTCATTCAGATAAAGGTTGTGCATCAAGGTGAACAGCCAGGCACGCAGATCGGTGCCGGCGATCCACAGCCGCCATTTGCCGCAGGCGCGTTCCAGCGTGTCCTGCAGCAGGTCGTCGGCCGCCCAGCGGTCGCCCGTCAGCGCACGCGCATAGCGGCGCAGCGCGGGCAGTTGCTGGACAACCTGTTCGTGCTTCACGCGACGGCTGCCGTCAAATCACGGGCGGGCCGTCTTCCAGACGCCGTTGAAGCCGTCGCCGGTGGTGTCGCCGGGCTTGGCGTCCTTGACCCAGAAGTACAGCGGCTTGCCCTTGTGCGCCCACTGCTTGGCGCCATCATCGCGCGTGATGACGCTGTAGTCGCCCTCGGCCATTGCGGCGCCATCGGCCGCCAGCGGCGGCCAGTTGGCCGCGCAGGGGCCGTTGCAGGCGGATTTGCCGCTGCCCGCCTGGTCTTTGTCGAAGGTGTAGAGCGTGTGGCCGTTGGCGCCGGTGAGCACGTCGCCCTTGGCCTGCACCGGGGGCGCGGCAAAGGCGCCGAGGCTGAAGGAGAGCGCGGCGGCCAGGCCGAGGGAGGAGAAAAGCAGCTTCATGGAAGGGGTTCCTGAAATGGATTGAACACACCTGCATGAACACTTTCAAGTGCCGTTTTATTCCATCGCCTGCAAAAAATTGTCGGCCTGCTTGGGCGCGAGCCCCCATCCCGGCCTTCCCCCGGAGGGGGAAGGAGCGAAAAACACGATCACTCGGGCTCGCCGCTGAACTCGAACACGCCCGGCGCCTTGATCGGATCGACGCTGACGCCGATCCTGGTCTTGGGCGGGAACCTGCCTTCCAGCAGCAGTTTGGAGAGCGGGTTCTCGATGCGCTGCTGGATCGCCCTCTTGAGCGGCCGCGCGCCAAACACCGGGTCGAACCCGACCTTGGCCAACTCGGCCAGCGCCGCGTTCGAGACCTCCAGATGCAGGTCCATCCTGGCAAGGCGTGCCTCCAGCAGCTTGAGCTGAATGCGCGCGATCGCTTCAATGTTCTTGGCGTCCAGCGCATGGAACACCACGGTCTCGTCGATGCGGTTCAGGAACTCGGGGCGGAAATGCGTCTTGAGCTCTTCCCACACCGCGTCCTTCACCTCGTCCGCGGGCTGCCCGACCATGGCCTGGATGCGGTGCGAGCCGATGTTGCTGGTCATCACGATGACGGTGTTCTTGAAGTCCACGGTGCGGCCCTGGCCGTCGGTCAGGCGCCCATCGTCCAGCACCTGCAAGAGCACGTTGAACACGTCCGGGTGCGCCTTCTCCACCTCGTCGAGCAGCAGCACGCTGTAGGGTTTGCGGCGCACGGCCTCCGTGAGATAGCCGCCTTCTTCATAGCCGACATAGCCCGGAGGCGCGCCAATCAAGCGCGCCACGCTATGCTTTTCCATGAACTCGCTCATGTCGATGCGCACCATGTGCTCTTCGCTGTCGAACAAAAAGCCCGCCAGCGCCTTGCACAGCTCGGTCTTGCCCACGCCGGTGGGGCCGAGGAACAGAAAGCTGCCCAGCGGCCGGTTCGGGTCCGACAGGCCCGAGCGCGAGCGGCGGATGGCGTTGGCCACGGCGGCAATCGCCTCGTCCTGGCCGACGACGCGCTCGTGCAGCTTGTCTTCCATCTGCAGGAGCTTGTCCTTCTCGCCCTGCATCATCTTGGAGACCGGGATGCCGGTGGCGCGGCTCACCACTTCGGCGATTTCCTCGGCGCCGACGTGGGTGCGCAGCAGCTTGTGCTGGGGCGCGCTGCCGCCGGCCTCGCTGTCCTGCGCTTCCTTGAGGCTTTTCTCCAGCTCGGGCAGCTTGCCGTACTGCAGCTCGGCCACCTTGTTGAAGTCGCCCTTGCGCTTCAGGTCCTCGATCTGCGTGCGGATCGCGTCGATTTCCTTCCTGATCTGCTCGCTGCCCTGGGCGCTGGCCTTCTCGGCCTTCCAGACCTCCTCCAGGTCGGCGTATTCGCGCTCGGCCGTGGCGAGATCTTCCTCGATCAATTCGAGCCGTTTGTGCGAGGCCTCGTCGGTCTCCTTCTTCATCGCCTCACGCTCGATCTTGAGCTGGATCATGCGGCGCTCCAGCTTGTCCATCACCTCGGGCTTGGAGTCCATCTCGATCTTGATGCGCGCCGCCGCCTCGTCGATCAGGTCGATGGCTTTATCTGGCAGAAAGCGGTCGGTGATGTAGCGGTGCGATAGCTCCGCCGCGGCAACGATGGCCGGGTCCGTGATATCGACGTTGTGGTGCGCCTCGTAGCGCACCTGCAGGCCGCGCAGGATGGCGATGGTGTCTTCCACGCTCGGTTCATCGACCAGCACCTTCTGAAAGCGCCGCTCCAGCGCCGCATCCTTCTCGATGTATTTGCGGTATTCATCGAGCGTGGTCGCGCCTATGCAGTGCAGCTCGCCGCGCGCCAGCGCCGGTTTGAGCATGTTGCCGGCGTCGATCGCGCCCTCGGCCTTGCCGGCGCCGACCATGGTGTGCAGCTCGTCTATGAAGAGGATGATGCGGCCCTCGTCCTGCGCCACTTCCTTGAGCACGGACTTGAGGCGTTCCTCGAATTCGCCGCGGTACTTCGCGCCCGCGAGCAGCCCCGCCATGTCCAGCACGAGCACGCGCTTGCCCTTGAGGCTTTCGGGCACCTCGCCGGCGATGATGCGCTGCGCCAGACCTTCGACAATCGCCGTCTTGCCCACGCCCGGCTCGCCGATCAGCACCGGGTTGTTCTTGCTGCGCCGCTGCAGCACCTGGATGGTGCGGCGGATCTCGTCGTCGCGGCCGATCACCGGGTCGAGCTTGCCCAGGCGCGCGCGCTCGGTCAGATCGAGCGTGTATTTTTTGAGCGCCTCGCGCTGGCCCTCGCCCTCGGCCGAATCCATCGCCTGACCGCCGCGCACGGCCTCGACGGCCGATTCCAGCGCCTTGCGGGTGAGGCCCGCTTCCTTGGCGATGCGGCCGGCCTCGCCATTGGAATCGGCCAGCGCCAGCAGAAACATTTCGCTCGCGATGAACTGGTCGCCGCGCTTGATGGCTTCCTTCTCGGTCGCCTGCAAGAGCTTGAGCAGATCGGGGCCGGGCTGCACCTGTTCCTGCCCCTGCACGCTGGGGAGGCGCTTCATGGCGGCATTCACTTCTTGCGCCAGACGCGCCACATTCACCCCGGCGCGCGCCAGCAGGGATTTGGGGCCATCCTCCTGCTGCAGCATGGCCGCGAGCAGGTGCTCGGGCTGGATGTAGGCATTGTCATGCCCGAGCGCGAGCGACTGCGCGTCCGCCAGGGCTTGCTGAAATTTGGTGGTGAGTTTGTCGAGTCGCATGGAACCTCCGAATGGTCCTTCAGATAGGGCAATTCCGAGCGGTTTCAAGCCGGACGCGCGTGCCGAGGCGCCTCTCATGCCAGCCGTTTTTTTAGACAAAAAAGGCTTGCAACGCTTTACCACCAAGCGCTGATAGCTACTCTATAGATAGCAAACCTCAGAGACCGGCGACCCGGCCCTGCTCACTGCGGCCAGCGCGCCAGCTCGGCCTGCAGCAGGTCGGCCAGGTCACGCTGCCAGACGGCATGCATGTCGAAGCGGCTGACCAGCCACAGCTCCGTATCGATGAAGACGTCCGCCGGGCTGGCCACCAATTGCGGGTGCTCCAGCGCCAGAAACCGGGGCAGCAGCGCCAGACCCTGGCCGAGCGCACACCACCGTGCCAGGTGCGTGAAGCTGTCGGACTGCAGCCGCACCCGCCCGGCCAGGCCGAAGCGCGACCAGTCCTGCTGGGCGTAGATGAAATCGTGGTCTTGATGGAAAAACTGCAGGTTCATCGCCAGCAATTGGTGCTCCCGGTGTTCCTGCGCCAGATAGGCACGGCTGGCATAGGCACCGACCGCGACGTTGCCGAGCTTGCGCACACGCAGCGAGTTGCTGTTGCGCTCCGGGCGCGCCAGGCGCACGGCGATATCCACCTGATCCTGCTCCAGGTTGACGAAATGCGCCTCGGTGGTGATGGTGAGCACCAGCCGGGGGTATTTCTCGCTCAGCGCCGCGAACACCGGCGCGAAGCGCTGCGCGAACATGTCCATCACGCTGATGCGGATGGTGCCGGCGCCGGCCTGGTGGTCCTGGCAGAAGCTGCGCGCGGCGACTTCCATGCGCTGCGCCGCCGACACGAGCGCGTGCAGGTCGGCCGAGGCACGCCAGCCGCTTTCCGCCCGCACGAACAGGGCGCGGCCAAAGTGCTGCTCCAGCTGGCGGATGCGCCGGCGCAGCGTGGAATCGTCGATGCCCTCCAGTTCGGAGGCCACTTCATAGCTGCCGTGGCGCTCCAGCGCCAGGAAGGCCCGGATCAGGTCCCAGGGCGGTGTAGCGGCGCCGTCTCGGGTCATGTGGCGTGGTCCGTGGTTCGCAGGTCAGGAAAAGCGCAGCCGCAATTCGGGGCTGGCAGCGCGTGAACTGCAGGCCAGCAGCCAGCCCGCGGCCACATCGTCCTCGTCCAGCACCGAGTTGTCCAGCCGCTGCACCTCGCCCGCCTGCAGCCGGCACATGCAGGACGCGCATTCGCCGACTTGGCAGGCATGCGGCGCAGGCAGTCCGGCGCGCAGCATGGCGGTCAGCAGCAGTTCGCCGGGCTGCACCGCGATGGTGTGGGTCTGGCCCTTGATCTGCACCGCAAGGGTCGCCGCCGGACCGTCGGCGGCATCCTCCCGCGCGCCCTGCACCGCAGCGCCAAAGTCCTCCCGGTGCACGCGGGCGGCGTCGAACCCGCAAGCCGCCAGAGCGGCGGCGGCGGCGCGCATGAAGGGCTCGGGGCCGCACAGATAAGCATCCGCCTGCTCCAGCCCATGCGTCTGCCGCTCCAGCCCGGCCTGCGCCGGCAGGCCCTGTTCGGCGTCATGCCAGTATTCGATCTCCAGCCGGCCTGCGCTGGCGGTTTGCAGCGCCTGCAGCTCGGCCAGCAGCATGGCGCTGGCGCGGTCGCGGTTGGCGTAAAAAAGCCGCACGCGGGACGCACCGTGCGCGAGCGCCTCGCGCGCCAGCGCGAACACCGGCGCGATGCCGCTTCCGCCGGCGTAAAACAGCACCGGCCGCCCCGGCCGTGCCAGGGTGAAGCGCCCGGCGGGCGGCAACGCCCGCAGCGAGTCGCCGGGACGGGCGTTGTCGCACAGCCAGTTGGACACCCTGCCGCCAGCCACGCGGCGCACCAGCACGCTGATCGGCCGGCCGATCACGGGTTCGCTGGTGATCGAGTAGCAGCGCCAGAGCTCATCGCCGTCCACCTCGGCGGCCAGGGTCAGGTATTGGCCCGGCAGAAAGCACAGCGGCGGCTGCTCGCCGCTCTCGCCCAGGCTGAGCAGGACCGCGTCGCTGCCCTGGGGGGCTACGTCAGTGATGGTGAGTGATTGCGCTCGCGTGGCCATGCCGTCGTTTTCAGAGAAAAAAGGAGTTGTTGCCCTGCGGCTGGTCGCAATCGATCAAGTTGACCTGCTTGAGCACGATGCGCAAACCCTCCGGCGTTGCGCGCAGCACGAAACCGTTCCAGCCTGCGAGCAGGCGGCCATGGCCCTCGCGCGACTCGGCCAGCAGAAAGCTGCAGCGCGCGCGCCACTCGTCGGTGCGGTCCGGGCTGGGCCAGACCTCCAGGCCGCTGTACTGCCGCGCCGTGCGCGAGGCCGGGGCCTGCGAGAACGCAAGGCCCGTGCCCAGCCGCGCGACGCGATCCAGCAGCCGGCGGCGGTCGTGGAATTCCAGCGTGACCGCCTGGCGCGGATCGGCCGCGGGCGCGCTGGCCGGAATCCAGTAGGCGCACTCCTGGTCAAACAGCGCCAGCCAGCGCACGTACGCTTCCTGCGCCCGTGGGCCCTGGTCCAGCAGGCGCGCCTCGAGCGTCAGCAGCCGGGCCATCTCGGCCTCGCGCGCCGCCGCCACGGCGCCGGGCGCGCGTACCGCAGGTGCGGCCAGATCGGCCGATGTCTCCACCAGCCAGTCGTAGAACGAGGGCACGACGTAGAGCGACGGCGGCTGGTGGCGATACGCGCGCGCGCCCTGCGCCGGAATCGCGGTGGAAGGTGCCGTGCTGCTCATGCCAGCCTCCCCTTGTCCACGCGCAGCGTGGGTTCGGCCTTCATCAGGCGCTTCCACTGCGCGTAATAGTTGCGCATGTGCAGATCGGTGGTCACCGGTCCGCGGACGATGCCATCCTCGGCCGGCACGTCCCTGCCCGTCTCGTGGTGCCGGCTCATGTCCACCCATTCATCCTCGGGGCTGTTGGTCAGGCCGCGCTGGCATTCCTCGAAGTTGGCCGCATCGTCCATCTCGCCCATGACCGGAAAATCTTCCTGGGTACGCAGGCGCATGGTGTTCACCTGCGCGTCGGCGTCGCGGCGTTGCGTCGCGTACCAGTGCACCCCCGTGGCGGCGACGGCCAGCGGCTGGATCACCTGCACCTGGTTGCCGATCAGCGCCAGGTTGGGAAAGATGTTGAGATTCATGCCCGCGCCCACCGTGGTGTCCAGCACGCGCTGCGCCTGCTCGCCATGGGTTGCGGCCACATGGTCTTCAAAAGGCTCGCGCCCCGGCTGCGGGCGCTGCTGGCGCCAGGCCGATTCGCCGTGCATTTCCGGGCGCTGGTCGATCACGGTGTGACCGCTGTCCAGCGCGCTGCAGGTCATCCTGGAGCGATCGGCATCGGCAAAATAGGCCATGTCGCCGCCGCCGTAGCGCTCATTGGTCATCACAAGAAGCGATTGGTGCGAAAACGGCACGTGGTAGCCGTCCCCGGTGTTGTCCCACACCAGCTTCCAGTTGCACGCCAGCCGGAAGCGCTGCGCACCGGCCAGGCACAACTGCCGGGGCCCGCCGTTGTGCTCGATCCAGGCGTCCAGGTAGCGCGCCGCGTTGCCTAAATGCCGTACCAGCGGCGGCGCATCGGGGTTGAGCGTGGCGAACACGAAGCCCTTGTAGGAATCGACCTGCGCCGGCCGCGCCAGATGCATGTCGCGCGACTTGAAGGCGGGGCCGTAGGCGTTCTTGCCCGGGACGCCAAAGAGCTGGCCGCGGTTGTCGAAACGCCAGCCGTGGTAGGGGCAGGTGAAGTCCGCGGCGTTTCCCCGGTGCTCGCGGCAGACACTGGCGCCGCGGTGCGAGCAGCGGTTGGAGAACACGCGCACCGCGCCATCTTCGTCGCGCGCGACGATGACTTCGCGCACGCCGATCCAGGCCAGCTTGAAATCATTGGGCTCCGGTATCTCGCTTTCGTGGGCCAGGTAGACCCAGGTGGCGGCGAAGATGTTGTTCATCTCACGCGCGAAAATGTCCTGGTCGGTATAGACGCGGCGGTGCACGCGGTCTTCCCGCACCAGAGCATCCCAGGCGCCCGCGGCCAGCGGTTCGTGCGGGAGGATCGAAATTCCTGCGGTATTCGTCATGGGGCAATTCCTTGTGTCAATGGCGGGGCATCACGCTTCGGTGGCAGCCGCAGGCAGCCTGCCTGCATCCAGCAGACGCCGCCCCAGCGCAACCACGCGGTCGGCATCCAGGGGCTGCCGCGACTCTTCCTGCACGCGCACCCATTGCGCATCGTCGAACAGGGCCCGGTGATACGCCATGAACGTCTCCTGCAGAAAGCGCCGGTCCACCTCGGGGTGCCCCTGGATGCCCAGGAACCGTCCGTCCACCAGAAAGACCTCGTGCGGGATGGTTGCCGAGGACGCCAGGGAGACGGCCTCGGGCGGCAGGCGGGTTACGCATTCCCCATGGCTCTGCACCAGGGAGGTCGGGCCGCCGCCGGCCTGGCCGCCGATCAAGGCCTGCGCCTGCACGCCCCAGCGCAGCTGGTCCACGCCGAGCTTGAAGCGGCCGGAGGGGTTCTTCCCGACCTGCCCGCCCAGTGCCGCGGCAATGGCCTGGGAGCCGAAGCACAGACCGACCACCGGCGCATCGCCGCGCCGCGCCTGCGCCTGCAGAAAGGCCATCAAGCGGCGTACCAGCGGCGTCTGCGCATCATCGACCACCGACCGGGGGCTGCCACTGATCACGTAGCCCGCATAACCCGTGGCCCGTTCAGGAAAATCAGCCTGGGCAGGGTGGAGAACATCCCATTGTTCGTCTTTCCTGGCGAAGGTCGAGATGATTTTTCCCTGCCACTCTTCATTCCCTGGCGCGTCGACGCACCAGATCACAGCGTATTTTTTCATGTCGTCGCGTCAGAACAATTCGAAATATTCACGGTGCTCCCAGTCGGTTACCGTGTCTCCGGCGAAATCCACCTGCCCCTCGGCCGCCGAGAACCGGGCCCATTCGCTGCGGCGCAAATGCAGCCAATAGCGGATGAACTCCTCACCGAAGGCCTCGCGAAAGAAGGCCGAGGATTCCAGTACATCCAGCGCCTCGGCCAGGTTGTGCGGCAGGATGGGCACGTCGGCTGCGTACGGCGTCTCCTGCAGCGGCCCCGGATCGCGTTGGCGGCGAATCCCGTCCATGCCCGAAAACACCTGCGACGCGAGGTACAGATAGGGATTGGCGGCCGGCTCGCCGACGCGGTTCTCGACCCGGCTGGCCGAATCGCCCGGCGCGGAGATGACACGCGCCAGCGCCGCGCGGTTGTCCTTGGCCCAGCTCACGCGGTCGGGCGCCAGCGAGTACGGGCGGCGGCGGCGGTAGCCGTTGATCGTCGGGGTCGTGAAGCTCGACGCCGCGCAGGCATGCTCCAGCAGACCGCCCACGTAGGCCCGGCCCAGCGCCGACAGCGGCTCGCCCGGCTGCGGCACGAACGCATTGGCGCTGCTGCCGCGCGCGCTGAGCGACTGGTGCAGGTGCCAGCCCGAGGAATAGAACCCCGGGATGGCGGGTTTGCACATGAAGCTCGCGAGATACCCGCGGCGGCGGCAGATCTGCTTGACCGCATTGCGGAACAGCACCATGGCGTCCGCCACGTCCAGGCCGGACATGACGTCGAAGGTGGTTTCCATCTGGCTTGGCGCCCACTCGTCCTCGATGCTGCGCAGCGGCAGGCCCAGGGCGAGCAGGTGCTGGCGCACCTCGGCCATGATGGGCTCGACCTCGTCCAGGTGGTTTTCCAGCAGGTAGGAATAGCCCTTGGCCACCGGCATCACCCTGGGCGGCGCCGCCGGTGTGCCAGGTCCGCCCAGGGTCTCGGGCTCCAGGCAGGGATCGACGATGCGGGTCAGATACCACTCCACCTCCAGGCCCGCCTGGTAGTCGTAGCCCAGCTCCCGCAGCTCGCCCAGCGCTTTCTTGAGGATGGCGCGCGGGCTGAGCGTGAAGGGCCGTCCGCTCGTCATGTACAGATCGGCCAGCATCCAGCCGGTGCGATCCGCCCAGGGCAGGATGCGGAAGGTGGTCGGGTCCGGCACCATCACCACGTTCGGGCTGCCGGCCAGTTCGGCGCTGCCGAAGCCGCCGTCGGCGGAGAAGGGGTTGAAGACGATGGCGCTGGCGGTGTCGAAGAAGAACGGCGCCATGGTGATTTCGGAGCCGCTGGCAAAGGCCGACCTGAGCGCAGCCACCGACAGCATTTTCCCGCGCAGCAGGCCATATTGATCCGGCCAGGACAGGCGCACCATCTGCAGGCCCGCCTTTTCGATCTGTTGCAACACCTCGGCTGCCGCCGCCCTTTGGGCATCCGACCACAGCCCATGCAATTCAATGAATTTCTTGCTCATTTTGTCTCCTGGGTTTCATTCCGGCATCCAATGCCGGGGCAAGCGCTTCATCCAGTGGGAATACCAAATACCTCACTTGCCTGTCGGCTATTGTTCTAGGTCAAAAACAGAGCGTAAACACCAAAACTGCGACTTTGATTCGCAATATTGAAACTGCTGCAGCGCAGCAATGGTGCGGGCGGCCTCGAAACAGACCGCCTGGTTCTGGAGGTGAGCGGGGTGGCGCGGGCCCCGGGAACGTCGCTACGCCCTCTTCATGCCCGCTCAGGCGAGCGCCGGCAGGGATTCAAAAAACGGGCAGCTATGTTGAAAGCCGCTGGCGCAGCCGCGCCCCGGCATAGCCGCTCGCGGCCACATGGGTGCACATCGCGTGCCAGGGGCAGTCGGTGCAGGCGCCGCGGATGGTGCCCTGGGCAAAGGCGTGGCGCATGCGCGCGACCCGCGCCGCATCCAGCACCAGGCGGCTGCCGCTGGCAATGTCTCCCAGCAAAGGGGCCAGGTCCCGCAGCGCGCGCCGGTCGCGCTCCTGCACGCTCATGCCGTGGCAGTGGGCGCAATCCCCCTCTTCTGCGCACAGCGGCGCGCAGAGGGTATCAGGGCCTGATACCAGTTCAAGCCCTTCGCGCTTGTCCAGCCTGCGGACGACGCTATCGAAATTGCGAACGAACGCCGGGCTGTAGCCCTTGCCCGAGTAGGTCAGCACGCACAGCAGATGGTGCGCGCGCAGGGTGATGGTCACGCGCCGCGGCGGCGCACCCCGTGCCACAGCGCCAGCGTGGCGGCGCCCAGAGCGGACTTGAGCACATCACCCAGCAGGAAGGGCAGCACGCCGAACTGCCAGCCCTTGTCCATGCCGATCAGCATGCCCAGCCAGGTGCCGCCCGCCAGCAGGATCAGCGTGGTGCACAGGAACATCGCCAGGAAGGCGCGCACCGGTTTTGCACCATCCCAGCCACGGGCGGCCAGCCAGCCCATGAGCATCGCGCCCAGCGGAAAGGCCAGCAGATACCCCGCCGTCTTGCCCATGAAGGGCGCCAACCCCCCGGCGCCGCCGGCCAGCACCGGCAGGCCCGCCAGCGCCTCCATCAGCCAGGCCAGCACCGTGATGCCGCCCAGGCGCCAGCCGTAGAGCGCGCCAATCATCAGCACCGCCAAGGTCTGCATCGACACCGGCACCGGCTGCAGCGGGATGCTGATGTACGACGACGCGGTCAGCACCGCCGTGCCGCCCAGCACCATCAAAACCTGGCGCGCAAGCGAAGGAGAGCGGGACGAAGGCAAGGCAAGAGAAGCGGATTGAGACATGAATACCCCTGAACAACAATGATCCGGATCGCTGCCGCCATGCGGCTGCAGCAAGCAACAGCGGCGAAGTATCCAGGAGGCTCGCCGTATTGTCAACTTCAAATCATCAAATTCAGTTGACGATGGCGCTGCCACGCTCCTCCCAGCGGGCTGAGGCACACTCAGGCCATGAAACCAGGGCTTTCGACACAGGGTCTGCTGCAGCGCCTCGCCAACGGTGAAGCCTTGTCGGGCGAGGCATTGGCCGAGCAGTTGGGCGTCACCCGCGCGGCGATCTGGAAGCAGATCGCGGCACTGCGCGCGCTCGGCCTGCCGATCGAGGCGCGCACGGGTTCGGGCTATCGCCTGCCCTGGGCCATCGAGCTGCTGGATGCGCAGGCCATCACCACCGCCCTGCCGGCCGCATCGCCAGGACCCGCGCAGGCGCCGGTCCACGTGCACTGGGAGCTGGATTCCACCCAGAACGAACTGGCGCGCACCATGGCCGATGCGCCAGACCTGACCGCCGTGCTGGCGGAAACCCAGCGCGCAGGGCGTGGCCGACGCGGTCGCGGCTGGCAGTGCCCGCCAGGCATGGGCATCATGCTCTCGATTGTTAAGCGGTTTGAGAGCGGGCCGGCGGCGCTGACAGGCCTTTCGATCGCCATGGGCGTGTGCGCGGCGCAGGCGATTCAAAGCCTCGCCACCGCGCCCAGTCTGCGGCTCAAGTGGCCCAACGACCTGGTGGCGGGGGGCGAAAAACTCGCGGGCATCCTGATCGAGGTCGATGGCGAATACGACGGTCCCTGCATCGCGCGCGTCGGTCTGGGCTTGAACCTGCGCCTGAGGCCGGAACTGCAGGCGCAGCTCGATCAGCCTGCCACGGATCTGGCGAGCCAGTGCGGGGGGCTTTTACCCGATCGCAACCAGCTGGCAGCCCGGCTGATTGCCCAGTTGCGCGCGGGCCTGCTGCGCTTCGAGCGCGAGGGCCTGGCCGCCTTTGCCGATGATTTTTCACGCCTGGACTGCCTGCTGGACCAACCGCTCACCCTCCACGGTGCACAGGGCGCGCAGCACGGCAAGGGCCGCGGCATCGATGCAAGCGGCGCGCTGCGCGTGGAAATCAACGGCCAGACCGTCGCCGTCTACAGCGACAAGGTGTCGGTGCGGCGCCCTTCGCAATGACGCAATGACCCGCAACCCCCGTCATGCGCCGCAAGGCGCGTCATGCCCGCGCAGCGGCGTCATCCTTCATTGCGCATTGCCCGCCTGAATCCCCCAGCGCCTGAGCGCCGCATCGTCGCTCTCGCGCGCATCCACCCACTGCGTGCCCTCGGGGGTGGCTTCCTTCTTCCAGAACGGCGCCTGGGTCTTGAGGTAGTCCATCAGGAATTCGCAGGCCTGAAAGCTCTCGCCGCGGTGCGCGCTGGTGACGGCCACCAGCACGATCTGGTCCTCGGGCTGCAACAGGCCCACGCGGTGGATCACGCGCACGCCGTAGAAGTCAAAGCGCCGGCGCGCCTCGTCGATCATCGCGGCGATGGATTTTTCGGTCATGCCGGGGTAATGCTCCAGCTCCATGCTGCTCACCTGCCCGCTGCCGCTGCGGTCGCGCACGGTGCCGACGAAGCAGCAGACCGCGCCCACGCGCGCATCCTCGGCGCGCAGGCGGGCGATCTCGCGCGACACATCGAAATCCTCGGTCTGGATGGAAACCTCGCTGGACATGAACCCGTCGCCGTTTTGCTACAGTGAAGCGCTTACTGTACCGCTCCCCACCGATGGCCACCCTCGCCTTCACCGCCCACGGCTATACGCTCTATCCCTCGCCGCAAAGCGCGCACCGCACGGTGTTCGAATTCCACCTGTTCGTGCCCCATCCCTACGCCATCATCGACCTGCCCAGCATGGCGCTTGCAGGCCGCACCAGCCTGTTTGCCGCGCACCGCATCGCCGACGGCAAGATGGGGCAGCTGGTGAGCTTTGAACTGGAAACCGATCGCGTGCGCTTTGAGGCGCGCTTCACGCCCGATTGACGATGGACGCGGACAACCAGATCGTCGTGCCGCCCTCGTTCATCGCGTTGTTTCAGGATGGGCGCGGGCGGCTGCAGGAGCTGCCCGCCACGGTGCGCGAGCGCTATGAGCTGTGCGAGGACATGGCCAGCAGCCTCACGGAACGCGCGCTGCAGGTGATCCACGACCACCCCTCGGAAGCCGGCGTGCTGCAGGCGTTCCACGCCGCGCTGAACCAGCCGGCGACCGGCCTGCGCCAGGTGGAGGCGCGCTGGGTGGTGCTGCGCCTGGCCGAGCTGCTGAACTGGGTCAGCCCGCCGCTGCAGGCCGCCGAAATCACCCGCCCGTGACCGGCGGGAAAAACGCCACCTCGGCACCCTCGGCCAGCGGCGCATCGGTCCTGGCCATCAGCTGATTGACGGCCATGCGCACCGCGCGGCCTTCGGCAAGGCATTCGGCCCAGGGCGCGCCGCGGGCGATCAGCTCCTGGCGCAGCGCGCCCACGGTGGCGGCCTGCGTGGCCAGCTCCTCGCTGCCCTGCCCCACCGCCTCGCGGATGGAGGCGAAATAGCGCACGGTAATGTTCTTGCCAGCCATCACAGCAGTTCCGCCCACGGGATGTAGCGCACCACATCGCCCGCGCGTATGGTGGTGTTCGCCGGGTTGTCCACCACGCCGTCGCCCCAGACGGTGGAGGTCAGCACGCCCGAGCTCTGGTTGGCATAGCGCTCCAGGCGCCCATCCGCGCCCCAGCGCACGCGCAGGAATTCGCGGCGGGAATCGGCTTTTGCCCAGTCGAACCCTGCGGTGGCAGCTACCGATCTGGGAGCAATCGCCGTCGCGCCCTGCAGCCGCAGCAAGAAGGGCCGCACCAGCCAGACGAAGGTGATGAAGCTGGAGACCGGGTTGCCCGGCAGCCCCATGAAATGCGCGCGCCGGGCGCCGCTTTGCACATGGCCATAGGCGAAGGGCTTGCCGGGTTTGATGGCGACCTTCCACAGGTCGAGGCTGCCCAGCTGCTGCACGGCGGGCTTGACATGGTCTTCCTCGCCCACCGACACGCCGCCGCTGGTGACGATCACGTCGCACTCCGCCGCCGCACGCTGCAGCGCGGCCACGGTAGCGGCCAAGGTGTCTTCGACGACGCCCAGATCGAGCACCTCGCAGCCCAGGCGCTCAAGCATGCTGCGCAGGAAGAAGCGGTTGCTGTTGTAGATGGTGCCTTCGCGCATCTGCCCGGGCGCGACGGTGCCGGGCATGATGAGTTCATCGCCGGTGGAAAACAGCGCCACGCGCGGGCGGCGCGCCACGGCGACCTGCGCCAGGCCCACGCTGGCGGCCAAGCCCAGCTCGGCCGGGCCCAGGCGCGTGCCGGCCGTGAGCACGGTGGCGCCGCGCACGATGTCCTCGCCGCTGCGGCGCACCCATTGACCGGCTTTCGGCACGGCATTGATCCGCACGCGCCCATCCTCCAGCGGCGTGCAGTCCTCCTGCATGGCGATGGCATCCGCGCCCTCGGGCACCGGCGCGCCGGTGAAGATGCGCGCCGCCGTGCCCGCGGCCAAGGGCTGGCCCACATGCCCGGCCGGGATGCGCTGCGAGACGGGCAGCACGGCGCCCGCCTGCGCCACATCGGCACAGCGCAGCGCGTAGCCGTCCATCGCGCTGTTGTCGCGCGGCGGCACCTGCAGCGGCGAAACCACGTCCTGCGCCAGCACGCGGTGGTCGGCATCGAACAGCGACAGGGTTTCGGTCTGCGCCAGCGGCGCGGCATGCGCGAGCAGCTCGGCCAGCGCGTCGTCCAGCGGTTTCAAGGGGGGTCTCGTCATTGCATCTCCTGCGGCCGCCGGTATTCAAAACGGGCGGCCTGTTCGGTAAGCCAGTGCACGATCCGTGCCGGGTCGTTCAGATCCAGCACCGGCCGGTGCGGCGGCTGCGGCAGGCGGGCCGCATCGACGGTGGCGACGGCGAGCACCCGCGGGTCATCGGCATAGAGCACGGCGCGCCCATCCTGGCCCGGTTCAGCGGCGCGCCAGACCTCGATCTTGGGCAGCCGGACGGTCTTGAAGCCCTCGACCAGCACCCAGTCCACCGGACGCAGGCGCGCCAGCAGGTCGTGCACGTCGGGTTCATGCCGGGTTTCATATTCATGGATCAGCGCCAGACGCTGGTCCGAGGCGACGAGCACCTCGTGCGCGCCCGCCTGGCGGTGGCGCCAGCTGTCCTTGCCCGGCTGGTCGATGTCAAAGCGGTGGTGCGCATGCTTGAGCACCGAGACCCGCTGGCCCTGCGCCTTCAGGAGTGCAATCACCGCTTCCAGCAGCGTGGTCTTGCCGGCCCCGGAGAAACCGGCAAAGACGACGACCTTCATGCAATACCTCTTTTTGATAGCTGCTGACGCTTACTGGATAAGCGTCAGAGCCCTGTTTCATTCAAATTTTTGTCTGCTGGGCGATCAATGCCTTGACCTGCGCCACATCCGCCGGCAGCACGCTGACGCGCTTGGGCAGGTCCTCGATGCCGTCAAACTTCGCCGGGCGCTCGGGCGGGTGGCCCAGGGCCTCGGTGATGGTCTCGGCAAACTTGATCGGAAGCGCGGTCTCGAGCACGATCATAGGCACGCCGGCCGCACGGTGCCCGCGCGCCACCTTCACGCCGTCGGCGGTGTGGGTATCCATCGTCACCGCGCAGTGCTGGTGCACGTCGCGGATGGTCGCCAGGCGATCGGCATGGGTACTGCGCCCGCTCTGAAAGCCGTAGCGTTGGGCGGCGTCCTGAAAACGCGCATCGCCGCTCAGGTCAAAAAAGCCCTGGCGCGCGAGCTGCTCGCCGAAAAGCGCGCGTGTGGCGGCGCCGTCGCGCCCCAGCAGATCGAAGACGAAACGCTCGAAATTGCTGGCCTTGGAAATATCCATGGACGGGCTGGAGGTTTCCAGCGTATCGGCGGCGGCGCGCACGCGGTAGATGCCGGTGCGGAAGAACTCGTCGAGCACGTCGTTCTCGTTGGTCGCCACCACCAGATGCGCGATCGGCAGGCCCATCATGCGCGCCACATGGCCGGCGCAGACATTGCCGAAATTGCCGCTGGGCACGGTGAAGCTGACTTTCGGTATTTCTCCCTCTCCCTCTGGGAGAGGGTTGGGGTGAGGGCTGGTGGCCTCGAAGTAGCCCGCGAAGTAATACACCACTTGCGCCAGCAGCCGCGCCCAGTTGATCGAATTGACCGTGCCGATGCGGTATTTGGCCTTGAACGCCAGATCGTTGCTCACCGCCTTGACGATGTCCTGGCAGTCGTCGAACACGCCCTCGATGGCGATGTTGTGGATGTTGGCGTCCTGCAGGCTGAACATCTGCGCCTGCTGGAACGGGCTCATGCGTCCATGGGGGCTGAGCATGAAGACGCGGATGCCCGTTTTGCCGCGCATGGCGTACTCGGCCGCGCTGCCGGTGTCGCCGCTGGTCGCGCCCAGGATGTTGAGCTCTGCCGCCCGCCGCCCCAGTTCGTATTCGAACAGGTGGCCCAGCAGCTGCATCGCCATGTCCTTGAAGGCCAGCGTCGGGCCGTTGGAGAGGCCGAGCAGGAACAGGCCGGGCTCCAGCGGCTTGAGCGGCACGATTTCCCGCGTGCCGAAGACCTCCCGCGTGTAGGTCTTGCGGCAGATGGCGCGCAAGTCGGCCTCGGGGATGTCGGCGATGTAGAGCCTCAGGATCTCGAACGCCAGCGCCGCGTAGCCTTCGCCGGCATGCACGGCGCGCAGCCGGGCCAGTTCGCCGGTGTCGATCCGCGGGTAGTGCTCCGGCAGGTACAGGCCGCCGTCGGGCGCCAGGCCTTCCAGCAGGATGTCGCAGAACTGGCGCGGTGTCGTGTCGCCACGGGTGGAGAGGTAGCGCATCAGTTCAGCTCTTCCTTGCGGATGCGCGTGATAGTCGCGAGCACCGTCGGCAGCGGCTGGATCTGCGCCAGCGCGGCGTCCAGATCGCCCTCGCGCGTGTCGTGCGTGAGGATGATCAGATCGGTCTGCGTGCTGCCCTCGCCGCCCACTTCGTCAGCCTCGCGCTGCAGGATGGCGTCGATGCTGATGCCCGCATTGGCCAGGATGCCGGTGATGCGCGCCAGCACGCCGGCCTCGTCGGCGACGCGGATGCGCAGGTAGTAGCCGGTCACCACCTCGGCCATGGGCAGCACCGGCAGATCGCCGCCGGCCGCGGCCAGCGTGTTGCTCTGGAAGGCGAGCGGCGGCACGCGGTGCGCCGGATCGGCGCCATCCAGGCGCGCGATGTCCACCAGATCGGCGATCACCGCGCTGGCAGTGGGCTCGCTGCCCGCACCCTTGCCGTAGTACAGCGTGGTGCCCACGGCGTCGCCCTGCACCACCACGGCGTTCATCGCGCCGTCCACGTTGGCGATCAGGCGGCGCGCCGGGATCAGGGTGGGGTGCACGCGCAGCTCCACGCCCTTGTCGGTGCGCTTGGTGATGCCCAGCAGCTTGATGCGGTAGCCCAGCTGCTCGGCGTATTTGATGTCGGCGGAAGCCAGCCTGGTGATGCCCTCGGTATGGCATTTGTCGAACTGCACCGGAATGCCGAAGGCGATGGCGCTGATGAGCGTCACCTTGTGCGCCGCATCCACGCCTTCGATGTCGAAGGTCGGATCGGCCTCGGCATAGCCCAGCTGCTGCGCGTCTTTCAGCGCTGCGTCGAAATCCATCCCCTTGTTGCGCATCTCGCTGAGGATGAAGTTGGTGGTGCCGTTGATGATGCCCGCCACCCACTGGATGCGGTTGGCCGTCAGGCCTTCGCGCAGCGCCTTGATGATGGGAATGCCGCCGGCCACCGCCGCCTCGAAGGCCACGATCACGCCCTTGGCGGCGGCTGCCTTGAAGATTTCGGCGCCATGCACCGCGAGCAGCGCCTTGTTGGCCGTCACCACATGCTTGCCCGCGGCAATCGCCTCCATGACGAGCTGGCGTGCAATGCCGTAGCCGCCGATGAGCTCGATGACGATATCGATCTCGGGGTTGGCGATCACCTCGCGCGCATCGCCCACCACGCGCACGTTCTCCCCGACGAGGGAACGCGCGCGCGCGGTGTCCAGATCAGCCACCATGGTGATCTGGATCGCCCGGCCCGCACGGCGGCTGATTTCTTCCTGGTTGCGCGTGAGCACCTGGAAGGTGCCGCTGCCGACGGTGCCTATGCCGAGCAGACCGACTTGGATGGGTTTCATGGTTGATTTTTGAATGAAAAATGTCGCTGGCGCTTGCCTGTCAAGCGCTGGCAGCTTCTTTTTTTGAACCGATGGGCAGCACGGCAGCACGTTTGGCATGGCGCTGGCGGTACTGTTCGAGGAACTTGGCCAGGCGCGCGATGGCTTCGCGCAGATCGCTCTTGTGCGGCAGGAAAACGATGCGGAAGTGCTGCTGGTCCGGGTAGTTGAAGCCCGTGCCCTGCACCAGCATCACGCGCGTGGCGCGCAGCACTTCCATGAAGAACTGGCGGTCGTCCTCGATCGGGTACATCTGAGGGTCCAGGCGCGGGAACATGTACAGCGCCGCCTGCGGCTTGACGCAGGTCACGCCGGGAATCTGCGTGATCAGCTCATACGCCAGGTCGCGCTGCACCTTCAGGCGCCCACCTTCCCGGATCAGATCGTTGATGCTCTGGTAGCCGCCGAGCGCGGTCTGGATCGCCCACTGGCCCGGCACGTTGGAGCCAAGCTTGAGGTTGGCCAGCATGTTCAGGCCTTCGACGTAGTCGCGCGCCTGCGTCTTGTCGCCCGAGACCACCATCCAGCCGGCGCGGTAGCCGCACGAGCGGTAGGCCTTGGAGAGCGAATTGAAGGTGAGCGTGAGCACGTCGGTCGAAAGACTCGCCATCGCGGTGTGCCTGGCGCCGTCGTACAGCACCTTGTCATACACCTCATCGACCAGCAGCACCAGATCGTGCTCGCGCGCCAGCTGCACGATGCCCAGCAGCAGTTCGTTGGAATACAGCGCGCCCGTGGGGTTGTTCGGGTTGATCACGACGATGCCGCGGGTCCTGTCGGTGATCTTGGCGCGCATGTCGGCCAGGTCCGGCATCCAGCCGTTGCCCTCGTCGCACAGGTAGTGCACCGGTTTGCCGCCGGCCAGGCTGGTGGCCGCGGTCCACAGCGGGTAGTCGGGCGCGGGCAGCAGCAGCTCGTCGCCATCGTTCAAGAGCGCATTGGTCGCCATCACGATCAGTTCGCTCGCGCCATTGCCCAGATAGATGTCGTCCAGCGCCACCCCGGCGATGCCCTGCTGCTGGGTGTAGTGCATCACCGCCTTGCGCGCCGCGAAGATGCCCTTGCTGTCCGAATAACCGGCCGAATCGGGCAGATTGCGGATCATGTCCTGCACCACTTCATCGGGCGGGTCGAAGCCAAACGGCGCCATGTTGCCGATATTGAGTTTGATGATCTTCTGCCCCTCCTCTTCCATCTGGCGCGCAGCGTCCACGATGGGGCCGCGGACATCGTAGAGCACATTGCTCAGCTTGGTGGATTTGTACAGAGGTTTCATGGCGGGCAACCAGCAATCAAGGCGAAACCTATAATTTGACCACATTTGCCAACGCAGCTCGTCCGCATGCAGGCAAGCGCCACCACCATGAAATTCCAGCCCGACCGCAGCGACGCGCAAACCATCACCGGCTATGGCCCCGGCTGGATCGCGGTCAATGCCGATCGCCTGACGCACAGCGTGATCATCGGCAGCGGCGGCGAGCGCCTGGATTGGGAATGCGCGCGCTTCGAGGATCTGAGCGCATCGCACTTCGAGCGGCTGGCGCGGCTGGACGCGGAGGTCGTGATCTTCGGCAGCGGCCAGCGCGGGCGGTTCGTCTCGCCCGCCTGGCTCAAGCCCCTGATGGCGCGCCACATCGGACTGGAAACCATGGACACCCATGCCGCCTGCCGCACCTACAACATCCTGGCCGGCGAAGGCCGCAAGGTGTTCGCGGCACTGCTGCTCACCGAACAATAGCCGACGCGCAGCCACCCGCCGCACTGGCAATTTTGCCTGTTACACGGTAAAATACGGGACTGCGGTCGGGAGCGCCTACAGCCTTATACCCCCGACTATTCACGGACCCTACCACAAGAGAGATCAGAACGCCATGGCGATTGTTGTCAGCAAGCCCCTTCCCGAATTCGAAGCCAAAGCAACCGGCGAGGTACAGGTCACCAACGTCTCGCATCTGGGTCAGGCCGTGGTCCTGTACTTCTACCCCAAGGACAACACGCCCGGCTGCACGACGGAAGCCATGCAGTTTCGCGACAAGTACAAGGAATTCGTCAAGCTCGGCGCCGAGGTGTTCGGCGTCTCGCGCGACAACATGAAGTCGCACGACGACTTCAAGGCCAAGCTCGAACTGCCCTTCGAACTCATCGCCGACACCGAAGAAAAAATGTGCCACATGTTCGGCGTGGTCAAGAACAAGATCATGTACGGCAAGAAGGTCAAGGGCATCGAGCGCTCCACCTTCCTCATCGGCGCCGATGGCCTGGTAGCGCAGGAATGGCGCGGCCTGAAGGTGCCCGGGCATGTGGATGAAGTCCTCAAGGCTGTCAAGGCGCTCAAGTCGCCGGTGAAAAAGGTCGCCTGAGGCACAGAAGGCCGCCGGGCACCGCCCCGGACGGCATGCATAATGGCCCCATGGGTCCGTGCCGCACCTGCCAACCATCGAAAGCCGCCTGGCAACCCGGGCGGCTTTTTCATTTCTGAGCTTCCAACGATGCCCCTGCCTCCCGCACCTGCCAAGCGCGCCTCGCTGCTCGCCGCATCCGCCTACACCGCTGCCAATCCATCGGCCGACACGCCAACCGCCGGCGTTGCGGCGCCCGCGGCGCCGGCGCCCGCAGCCCGCGGCCCCGCGCCAGCCAAAGCCGTAACCGCCGTTCCGACTGCCCCCGCCGCACGCACCCCGCCAAACGCGGCGCCAGCGCCAGCGGCACCGGCACAGCCGCGCAAGACGCCCGCGCGCAAGAGCGCCAAACGCAGCGGCGTGGCCAAGCTGTTCGTGCTCGACACCAACGTGCTGCTGCACGACCCCTCCAGCCTGTTCCGCTTCGAGGAGCACGACATCTTCCTGCCCATGATCGTGCTGGAGGAACTCGACGGCCACAAGCGCGGCACCACCGAAGTGGCGCGCAACGGCCGCCAGGCCAGCCGCATGCTGGACGCGCTGGTGGCCGCCGCCGGGGCGGATATCGCCCATGGCGTGGCGCTGAACGGCACCGGCCAGCGCGCCGCCACCGGCCAGCTCTACTTCCAGACGGCGCCGCTGGATTACCAGCTGCCCACCAGCCTGCCGCAGGGCAAGGCCGACAACCAGATCCTGGGCGTGGTGCAGGCGCTGCGCGAGCGCCATGCGCCGCGCGAGGTGGTGCTGGTCTCCAAGGACATCAACATGCGCGTCAAGGCGCGCGCGCTGGGCCTGGCGGCCGAGGATTACCAGAACGACAAGGTGCTGGACGACGGCGACCTGCTGTATTCGGGCTACCTGGCGCTGCCGTCCGACTTCTGGGCCAGGGCCGGCAAGAAGGTCGAAAGCTGGCAAAGCGGCGCGCACACCTACTACCGCGTGAGCGGCCCGCAGGTGGCGCAGATGATGATCAACCAGTACGTGTTCTTCGAGGCGCCGGGCGAACCCAGCCTGCACGCGCGCGTGACCGAAATCCGCGAGCACACCGCCGTGCTGCAGACGCTCAGGGACTACGGCTCGGCCAAGAACGCCGTCTGGGGCGTAAACACGCGCAACCGCGAGCAGAACTTCGCGATGAATCTGCTGATGGACCCGGAGGTGGATTTCGTCACCCTCACCGGCCAGGCCGGCACCGGCAAGACACTGCTGGCGCTGGCCGCGGGCCTGACCCAGGTGCTGGACGAGCGCCGCTACACCGAGATCATCATGACCCGCGCCACCGTCAGCGTGGGCGAGGACATCGGCTTTCTGCCCGGCACCGAAGAAGAAAAAATGGGCCCGTGGATGGGTGCGCTGGACGACAACCTGGAATTTCTCGCCAAGGGCGATGGCGGCAATGCCGGCGAATGGGGCCGCGCGGCCACCAATGACCTGGTCCGAAGCCGCATCAAGATCAAGAGCATGAACTTCATGCGCGGGCGCACCTTCATGAGCAAGTACGTCATCATCGACGAGGCGCAGAACCTCACGCCCAAACAGATGAAGACCTTGATCACGCGCGCCGGCCCCGGCACCAAGATCATCTGCATGGGCAACCTCAGCCAGATCGACACGCCCTACCTTACCGAAGGCTCATCGGGCCTGACCTACGCGGTCGATCGCTTCAAGGGTTGGGCGCACAGCGGCCATATCCTGCTGGCGCGCGGCGAGCGCTCGCGGCTGGCGGATTTCGCGAGCGAAGTACTCTGACATCGAAAACAATAGCTGCAAGCGCTTGTCCATCATGCGTTGCAGCCATTTTTCATTGCAAATCACAGATCCTACGGGTTTGCCTTCGGTCGGATAACGAGGCGGGAAGCCGAAGACAGTGCTGGCGCACGGCAAGGCGAACCAACGAAGTTAGACGACTGAAGGCAAACCCGTATCAAAGCGCACGCCCTGCGCCAGCGGCAGCGCACCGCTGTAATTGATGGTGTTGGTCGCTCGGCGCATATAGCTCTTCCAGGCGTCCGAGCCCGATTCGCGCCCGCCGCCGGTTTCCTTCTCGCCGCCGAAGGCACCGCCGATCTCCGCGCCCGAGGTGCCGATGTTCACGTTGGCGATGCCGCAGTCGCTGCCCGATGCGGCCATGAAGCGCTCTGCCTCGCCGAGGTCCTGCGTGAAGATGGCCGATGACAATCCCTGCGGCACCGCGTTCTGCAGCGCAATGGCCTCCTCCAGTCCAGCGTCGTAGCGCAGCACGTAGAGGATGGGCGCGAAGGTTTCCTGCGCCACGACAGGCGTCTGCGCGGGCATGCGCACCAGCGCCGGACGCACGTACCAGGCATCCGCGCCCAGCGCCTCGCACACCCGCTCGCCGCCCGTGACGCTGCCGCCTTCGGCGCGTGCCTGTTCCAGCGCCTGCTGCATCGCATCGAACGCAGCGCGGTCGATCAGCGGACCGACGAGCGTGCCTTCCTGCAGCGGATCGCCCACGGCGATGCGGGTGTAGATCGTCTGAAGCCGCGCCAGCAGCGCGTCAGCCACCGAGGCATGCACGATCAGGCGCCGCAGCGTGGTGCAGCGCTGGCCTGCGGTACCGACGGCAGCAAAGGTGATGGCGCGCGCCGCCAGTTCCAGATCGGCCGCCGGCGTGACGATCATCGCGTTGTTGCCGCCCAGCTCCAGAATCGACCGGCCAAAGCGCTCCGCCACCTTCACCGCCACCTGGCGGCCCATGCGCACCGAGCCCGTTGCGCTGAGCACCGCTACCTGCGCGCTGGCGGCCAGCGCCTCGCCCACCTCGCGCCCGCCGACCAGGACCTGGCTCAGCCCCCCGGGCACGGTACCCGGCCTGTCGGCATTGCATGCGGCCATGGCCTGGCGCAGCAGACCCTGGCAGGCCAGCGCCGTGAGCGGCGTCTTCTCCGAGGGCTTCCAGACGATGGCATTGCCGCAGACCAGGGCCAGCGCCGCGTTCCACGACCAGACCGCCACCGGAAAATTGAAGGCCGAGATGATGCCCGCCACGCCCATGGGATGCCAGGCTTCCATCATGCGGTGGCCGGGACGCTCGCTCGCAATGGTCAGGCCGTGCAGCTGGCGTGAGAGGCCGACTGCGAAGTCGCAGATATCGATCATCTCCTGCACCTCGCCCTGGCCTTCGGAGGCGATCTTGCCCGCCTCCAGCGACACCAGCTCGCCCAGGGCCGCCTTGTGGCGGCGCAGCAGCTCGCCCAGGCGGCGCACCAGCTCGCCGCGCACGGGGGCCGGGACCTCGCGCCATGCCTGCGACGCGCTGTGGGCCTCGGCGACCGCTGCCTGCACCTTCTCCGTGGTGGCAACCTGGAGCGACGCCAGCAGGGCGCCATCACGCGGCGCACGGACCGTCAGATCGACCCCTGCGCAGCGCGCGAGGTCCAGTCCCAGGGATGGCAGGACGGCCTGCAGGTACGCGCATGAATCGGTCATGGAAATACAAGCAAAAACAGGCTTCGATGCGCTTCCATGAAGTGCCAGCGGCTATCAAATTTGAAACTCAAAAGTCGTCGCCTCCATCCACGGCAAGGTTTTCAAAACGCGTCTGGTCCTTCTGGAAGTAGAGCTTGACGGTGCCCGTGGGGCCGTTGCGCTGCTTGCCGATGATGATCTCGGAGACGTTGGGCTCCTTGCTTTCCTTGTTGTAGTAGTCGTCGCGGTAGATGAACATGATGATGTCCGCGTCCTGCTCGATCGCACCGGATTCGCGCAGGTCGCTCATCATCGGGCGCTTGTCGGTGCGCGTCTCCACGCTGCGGTTGAGCTGCGAGAGCGCAATCACCGGGCATTGCAGTTCCTTGGCCAGCATCTTCAGGCCACGCGAGATTTCGCCCAGTTCGGTCGCGCGGTTTTCGCCTTGGGAGCCGCCCGAGCCGCTCATCAGCTGCAGGTAATCCACCACGATCAGCCCGAGCTTGCCGCACTGGCGCGCCAGGCGCCGGGCATTGGCGCGCAGCTCGGCGGGCGTCAGCCCCGGCGTTTCGTCGATGTGCAGCGAGACGTTGCGCAGCCGCTCGATGGCTTCCGTCAGCCGCGGCCATTCCTCGTCGGTCAGCTTGCCGGTGCGCAGATGCCCCTGGTGGATGCGCCCTATCGAGCCGACGATGCGCACTGCCAGCTGCGCGGCGCCCATTTCCATCGAGAAGACCGCTACCGGCAGGCCCTCGTTGAGCGCCACATGCTCGGCGATGTTCACCGCGAGCGACGTCTTGCCCATCGACGGGCGCGCCGCCAGCACGATCAGGTCGCCCGCCTGCAGGCCGGAGGTCATGCGGTCCAGGTCGATGAAGCCCGTGGGCACGCCGGTCACGTCCACCGGGTTGTCGACCATCTCCTGCACGCGATCGAGCAGCGTCACCACCAGCGATTCCATGGTCTGGAAGCCCTGCTTCATGCGCGAGCCTTCCTCGCCGATGGCAAAGATTTTTTGCTCAGCCTCATCCAGGATGCCGCTCACCGGCCGGCCCTGCGGGTTGAAGGCGTTGGTGGCAATCTCGTCGCTGGCGCTCACCAGCTTGCGCAGGATCGCGCGCTCGCGCACGATCTCGGCGTAGCGGCGGATGTTGCTCGCGCTGGGCACGTACTGCGCCAGGCTGTTGAGGTAGGCCAGGCCGCCCGTTTCCTCGGCGCGGCCAATGCTTTGCAGGCGCTCGTACACCGTGATCACGTCGGCCGGCTTGCCCGCGCCGACCAGCGTGCTCACCGCCGCATAAATCTGCTGGTGCTCATGGCGGTAAAAATCACCCTCCTTGAGCAGATCGCTCACGCGGTCCCACGCAAGGTTGTCCAGCAGCAGGCCGCCCAGCACGCTCGATTCAGCTTCGATCGAGTGCGGCGGCACGCGCAGCTGCGCCACATCCTGGTCCACAAAGCCACTGGGCAAAAACGTTTCCAGCGGCGACGAAATCACGGCAGACATGCAAAAACCCATCCATCCAAAACCAAGGGGAACATCCTAGCGGGCTCCCCTTGGAACGTCATCGCACAAGTCTGTGGACAACAGGTGCACAAGCACAGGCAAAGCTGTGCACGACAATCCAGGCTGCGTGCCTGGCAGGTTTGCGGACCGGTGTTCAGGCGTTAGCATCGCTCACCCGTCCGCCAGAAGGAACCCCATGCCCCACGAGCGCCGCCACTTCGTCCGCGTCCAGTTCGATAGCCCTGGCCAGTTGCGCTGGCCCGGCCAGGCCGTGGCGGTGCGCGTGCTGGATCTCTCGCTCAAGGGCGCACTGCTGCAGGCCACCGACACCGCTGCGCTGCAGACCGGCCAGCGCTGCGAGCTCACCGTGCCGCTGGCGCCTCGGGAATACATTGCGATGACCGTGCAGGTCGCGCACCTGCAAGGGCAGCAGATAGGCGTCTCCTGCCTGAGCGTGGATATCGATAGCGTCACCCATCTGCGCCGCCTGATCGAATTGCAATTGGGCGACCCCAGGCTGCTGGAGCGCGACTTGGCGGAACTGAGCGCCGGGCACTGAACCGGCGGCGATTGCCAGCCAAAGCAAAAGCCGCCCGAAGGCGGCTTTCTTGCAGCGGGGCCTGAGGCGCCCCCCCGGTCAGGCGGTTTCGCCGTACACCGTCACGGGCAGCTCCACCGACACGTCGGTGTGCAGCACCACGATGACGGTGCTCTCGCCCACGGTCTTGATCGGACCATTGGGCATGTGGATCTGCGCCTTGTGCACCTTCACGCCCTGGCGGTGCAGTTCCTCGGCGATGTCGAAGTTGGTGACCGAACCGAACAGGCGGCCATCAACGCCGGCCTTCTGCGTCAGCTTGAGCGTGGCGCTGGCCAGTTGCTCCGCATGCGCCTGGGCCTGGGCCAGCTTGTCGGTGGCGGCCTTCTCCAGTTCGGCGCGCCGGGCCTCGAATTGCGCCTTGGCGGCAGCGGTGGCACGGTGCGCACGGCCGGTGGGGATCAGGTAATTGCGGGCGTAACCGTCCTTGACCTTGACGATATCGCCAAGCACACCGAGGTTGACCACCTTGTCGAGCAGGATGACTTGCATGGGATGTGCTCCTTAAATCTTGTGCTGATCGCTGTAGGGCAGCAGGGCCAGGAAGCGCGCGCGCTTGATGGCGGTGTTGAGCTGGCGCTGGTAGATCGCACGCGTGCCGGTCAGGCGGGCGGGAATGATCTTGCCGTTTTCGGCGATGAAATCGCGCAGCGTGTCGATATCCTTGTAATCGATTTCCTTGACGCCAGCGACGGTGAAGCGGCAGAAGCGCTTGCGCTTGAACAGCAGCGATTGCGTGTTGCGCTTGCCGTTCTTGCCATTCTTGTTGAATTTCCTGAACATGGTCAAAACCTTCTGAAAACTATTGCGGTTGAAACTGCTGGATGTGAAACACCACGCCCTTGCCATTGCGCCCCTGGGCCAGGAAGCCCTGGAAAGTCCAGAGGCTTTCCAGGGCCTGGCGCCCAAGCCGCTCGGCCTGCGTGCCAAAGGCCACGGCCTTCAGCCTCAAGACCGCCTGCCGCTCGCCTCCGGCTTCCTGCTGCACCGACATGTGCTCAAGCGTCACATCCAGTGCCGGCAAACCCGCCGGGGTGTAGCGCAGGGGTTGCAGCTCTGCAACGCGGGCGCTCAGGGTCAGGCTGTTGGGCGTATTTTTGGGCGTGTTCACATCTCCCGTGGATGGCACCGGCCGGCGCTCAGCGCTCGACGGCCTCGGCCTGGCTGGCCTTGCGCGCTTCCTCGCGCTCCACAGTCTTCATCATCGTCGAGGCAGTGGTCTCCGCCTTCTTCTTCTGCACCGTCAGGTGGCGCAGCACGGCGTCGTTGAATTTGAACGCGTGCTCCAGCTCGGCCATCACGGCCTGATCGGCCTCGATGTTCAGGCACAGGTAATGCGCCTTGGCCAGCTTGCTGATCATGTAGGCCAGCTGGCGGCGGCCCCAGTCTTCCACGCGGTGCACCTGGCCACCGCCTGCGGTGATCATGCCCTTGTAGCGCTCGAGCATGGCCGGAACCTGCTCGCTCTGGTCCGGATGGATCAGCAAAATGATTTCGTAATGACGCATGCAACCTCCTTGTGGTTGAAAGCCACCCGCTGCGTCTCGATTGGGCGCCAAGGCACAAATACACCTTGTGAATACGCCCGGCGGTGTGGCAAGGAAAACCGGCAATTATACGAATGAAACAGGCGCGCGTACACTACTTGGCTTTGTGCGATGCGCCATGCCGTGTCGCAAAGCGGCCTTGAATCGCTGCCTGCCAACCCCACATGGACAGCGTTTGTCATTCGTCATCCGTATTTCCAGACATGCCCAACCACACCACGCCACAGCCCTCTGCCGCCGAGCCAACCGGCGAAGACCTGGCATCCACGATGGGTGCCGATACCTTGGATGAAATCGCCCGCCTGCAGGCCGAATTGGCCGAGCTCAAGGCCAAGAGCGCCGAATTGGCCGATCAATACCTGCGCGCCAAGGCCGAGGCCGATAACGCGCGCCGGCGCGCCGAGGAGGACATCGCCAAGGCACGCAAGTTCGGCATCGAGGGCTTTGCCGAAAACCTGCTCGCCGTCTGCGACAGCCTGGACGCCGCCCTGGCGCTGGAAAACGCCACCGCCGAACAACTGCGCGAAGGCAGCACCGCAACGCTGCGCCAGCTGATCTCGGCCCTGGAGCGCAACAAGGTGACGGTCATCAACCCGGCCGCGGGCGACAAATTCGACCCGCACCAGCACCAGGCGATCAGCATGGTGCCTTCCGCCCAGGACGCCAACACCGTGGTCACGGTGCTGCAGAAGGGCTACCTGATTTTCGACCGGGTGCTGCGCCCGGCGCTGGTCACCGTGGCAGCGTCCAAATGACCGAAATGACCGCGCCTTCGGCGCATGACTGCATCGCTGCGCGACCCAATGACCAACGACGGGCGTTCCGCGTCATGGCGCGCCAGCGCCGTCATTGATGTGCAGCGAAGTCATGCGCCGCATGGCGCGTCATCTTGAAAACCCCGGATACCTCCACCATTTGCGGCCTATCTGAATCCACCACCATTCGCGGAGAACAACATGGGAAAAATCATCGGCATCGACCTGGGCACGACCAACTCGTGCGTGGCGATCATGGAAGGCAACGCCACGCGCGTGATCGAAAACAGCGAGGGCGCGCGCACCACGCCGTCCATCGTCGCCTACCAGGATGACGGCGAAATCCTCGTCGGCGCCTCGGCCAAGCGCCAGGCCGTCACCAACCCCAAGAACACGATCTACGCCGTCAAACGCCTGATCGGGCGCAAGTACGAAGACAAGGAAGTCCAGAAAGACCTGGGCCTGGCGCCGTTTTCCATCATCAAGGCCGACAACGGCGACGCCTGGGTGCAGGTGCGCGACCAGAAGCTGGCACCGCCGCAAATCAGCGCCGAGACCCTGCGCAAGATGAAGAAGACCGCCGAGGACTACCTGGGCGAGCCGGTGACGGAGGCCGTGATCACGGTGCCGGCCTATTTCAACGACAGCCAGCGCCAGGCCACCAAGGACGCCGGCCGCATCGCCGGACTGGAAGTCAAGCGCATCATCAACGAGCCCACCGCCGCGGCCCTGGCCTTTGGCCTGGACAAGCAGGGCAAGGGCGACCGCAAGATCGTCGTCTATGACCTGGGCGGCGGCACGTTCGACGTCTCCATCATCGAGATCGCCGATGTCGACGGCGAGAAGCAGTTCGAGGTGCTGGCCACCAACGGCGATACCTTCCTCGGCGGCGAGGATTTCGACCAGCGCATCATCGACTACATCATCGGCGAGTTCAAGAAGGACCAGGGTGTTGACCTGAAGGCCGACGTGCTGGCCCTGCAGCGCCTGAAGGAAGCGGCGGAAAAGGCCAAGATCGAGCTGTCCAACAGCGCGCAGACCGACATCAACCTGCCCTACATCACGGCCGATGCGTCGGGCCCCAAGCACCTGAACATCAAGCTCACGCGCGCCAAGCTCGAATCGCTGGTCGAGGACCTGATCGAGCGCACCATCGCGCCCTGCCGCACCGCCATCAAGGATGCGGGCATCGCCGTGGGCGACATCAACGACGTGATCCTGGTCGGCGGCATGACGCGCATGCCCAAGGTGCAGGACACGGTCAAGGAATTCTTCGGCAAGGAACCGCGCAAGGACGTGAACCCGGATGAAGCCGTGGCCGTCGGTGCCGCCGTGCAGGGCCAGGTGCTCTCGGGCGACCGCAAGGACGTGCTGCTGCTGGACGTGACGCCGCTGTCGCTGGGCATCGAGACCCTGGGCGGCGTGATGACCAAGATGATCGCCAAGAACACGACCATCCCGACCAAGTTCGCGCAGACCTTCTCCACCGCCGAGGACAACCAGCCGGCGGTGACGATCAAGGTGTTTCAGGGCGAGCGCGAAATCGCCGCTGCCAACAAGGCTCTGGGTGAATTCAATCTTGAAGGCATTCCGCCCGCGACGCGCGGCACGCCGCAGATCGAGGTGAGCTTCGACATCGACGCCAACGGCATCCTGCATGTGGGCGCCAAGGACAAGGGCACGGGCAAGGAAAACAAGATCACCATCAAGGCGTCTTCGGGCCTGTCCGAGGAAGAAATCCAGAAGATGGTGAAGGACGCCGAGATCAATGCCGCCGAGGACCACAAGAAGCTGGAACTGGTGCAGGCGCGCAACGCCGGCGAAGCCGCGGTGCACAGCACGCAAAAGGCCCTGACCGAACACGGCGACAAGCTGGATGCGGGCGAGAAGGAAGCGATCGAGGCCGCGGTCAAGGATCTGGAAGCCGCGCTCAAGGGCGAGGACAAGTCCGCGATCGAGGAAAAGACCAACGCCCTGATGAGCGCCAGCCAGAAGCTCGGCGAGAAGATGTACGCCGATGCGGCAGCGGCAGCACAAGCCGCAGGTGCAGCAGGCGCAACGCCCGGGGCGGAGCAGCCGCAGGCCTCGGCGGCTGCGGACGACAACGTGGTGGACGCCGAGGTCAAGGAAGTCAAGAAGGGCTGAGCGACACCGAAAACGCCTCAAGGCGGCAGGCATCCGTGCCTTGCCGCCTTTTGCGCTGATGAAGGGCACACACTGCTACCGACGCTGTGAATTGAAGATCTGACCCATGGCCACCAAACGCGACTACTACGAAATCCTGGGCGTTCCCAAGAACGCCGGCGAGGACGAGATCAAGAAGGCTTATCGCAAGCTGGCGATGAAGTACCACCCGGACCGCAACCAGGGGGATGCCGCCAAGAGCGCCGAAGAGAAATTCAAGGAGGCCAAGGAGGCCTACGAGATGCTCTCCGACGGCCAGAAGCGCGCCGCCTACGACCAGTACGGGCATGCCGGGGTGGACCCCAACATGCGCGGACCGGGGGCAGGAGCGGAGGGTTTCGGCGGCTTTGCCGAGGCGTTTGGCGACATCTTCGGCGACATGTTCGGCGGCCAGCGCGGCGGTCAGCGCGGCGGGCGGCAGGTCTACCGCGGCAGCGATCTTTCCTACGCCATGGAAATCACGCTGGAGGAAGCGGCCAGCGGCAAGGATGCGCAGATCCGCATCCCGAGCTGGGACAACTGCGACACCTGCCACGGCAGCGGCGCCAAGCCCGGCACCAGCCCCAAGACCTGCGGCACCTGCAACGGCTCGGGCGTGGTGCAGATGCGCCAGGGCTTCTTCAGCGTGCAGCAGACCTGCCCGCATTGCCGCGGCACCGGCAAGATCATTGCCGAGCCCTGCGCCACCTGCCACGGCCAGGGCAAGGTCAAGACCCAGAAGACGCTGGAGGTGAAGATTCCGGCCGGCATCGACGACGGCATGCGCATCCGCTCCACCGGCAATGGCGAGCCCGGCACCAATGGCGGCCCGCCGGGCGATCTGTACATCGAAATCCGCACCAGGAAGCACGACATCTTCGAGCGTGACGGCGACGACCTGCACTGCGAGGTGCCGGTAAGTTTCATCACCGCCGCGCTGGGCGGCGAGATCGAGGTGCCGACGCTGGTGGGCAAGGCCGCCATCGACATTCCCGAGGGCACGCAGGCGGGCAAGCAGTTTCGCCTGCGCGGCAAGGGCATCAAGGGCATACGCGCCAGCTACCCGGGCGACCTGTACTGCCACATCGTGGTCGAGACGCCGGTCAAGCTCACCGAATACCAGCGCAAGCTGCTGCGCGAGCTGGAAGAATCGCTGAAGAAGGGCGGCGCCAAGCATTCGCCTTCCACCGAGAGCTGGACGGAACGCCTCAAGCGCAGCTTTTTCAGCTGATGGGCGTGGTGGCGCCCGTTTTCAGGGGCGCCTGCCGGCCACTGCCCGCGTGTCCGGCGCCACATGGTGGCTGGCCCGATAGAACCCGAGTACGCGCTTGACATACGCGCGCGTCTCGGCAAACGGCGGCACCCCGCCATACTGCTTCACCGCACCTTCGCCGGCGTTGTAGGCCGCGGCCACGAGGGCTATGTCCCCCTCGAAGCGCTGCAGCAGCCAGCGCAGATGCGCCAGCCCGCCGCGCGCATTCTGTTCCGCGTTCCAGGCGTCGCGCACACCGTAGCGCTCGGCGGTTTCCGGGATCAGCTGCATCAGCCCCTGGGCGTTGCGCGCCGACAGCGCGAATGGGTCGAAATTCGATTCCGCCTTCACGATGGCCAGCGCCAGACGCGGATCGACCGCGAAACGCGGTGCCAGGCGTTCCACCAGGCGGGCCTGGCGCCGCTGCGCCGGCGACAGCCCGGCGACGTAGCGCTCCACCACCTCGGCAGGCACCACGGCCTCCGGCGCCGGTTCTGCCGGGCTGACGTCCGGTTTCAGACAATCCGGCAACTGGTCGCCCGAGGGCTCGCCCGCCAGCAGGACTCGCGCCTTTTCGTGCCCGCGCTGCGCCGCAAGGGCCAGCAGCGTGGCCGCCACCACATGGTCGGCCGGCACGCCGGTCGCCCACAGCAGCCGCCCCAGGCGGTACTGTCCTTCCAGGCTGCCTTCGCGCGCCGCGGCGCAGTAGCGCTCCTGCGCCGCAGCACGGTCGCCACGGAATTCGGCCGCATAACCCTGATCCAGCCAGCGCATGACGACGGGCGGCTCGTCGTTCCAGCCCAGCACCTCCGCACTGCCCTGGGCATGCAGCGGCGCACTCAGCAGCAAGAAAACGGCAAGGCAGCAGCGCGCCAGCAAGGGGTTATCGACAGGCATACGCCGCTGCACTGTAATACCACCGCCTCCCGGCGCAGCACTGCGGCACCCGTGCGCGGGCCGGCTCACAGCATATGGTCGAGGAAGGCCCGCGCACGCTCGTGTCCCGGATCGGCAAAAAATTCCCGCGCAGGGCGTTTGGCCACCAGGGCGCCTTCGTCCATGAAAGCCACGGTGTGCGCCACCTCGCGCGCGAAGCCCATTTCGTGCGTGACGACCAGCATGGTCATGCGCTCCTCGGCCAGCTCGCGCATGGTGCGCAGCACTTCGCCGGTCAGCTCGGGGTCGAGCGCCGAGGTGGGCTCGTCGAACAGCATGATCTCGGGCTCCATGCAGAGCGCGCGCGCGATCGCCACGCGCTGCTTCTGCCCGCCCGACAGGCGCGCGGGGTAGCTGTCGCGCTTGCTGGACAGGCCCACCTTGGCCAGCAGTTTTTCCGCCCGCGCCAGCGCCTCGGGGCGCGCCACGCCGGCCACCACCATCGGCGCCTCGATCAGGTTTTCCAGCACCGTCAGGTGCGGGAACAGGTTGAAATGCTGGAACACCATGCCGCTCTTGCGGCACAGGCGCCGGGCCTCGGCCTCGGGCGCGTAGCGGCAATGGCCCTGGGCATCGGTGCTGGCCAGCACCTCGCCGGCGATGCGGACCTCGCCCGCATCCATCGTCTCCAGCTGGTTCAGGCAGCGCAGAAAGGTGCTCTTGCCCGAGCCCGAGGGCCCGATCAGCGCCACCACCTCGCCGCGCGCGATCGCCAGCGACACGCCGCGCAGCACCTCGTTGGCGCCAAAGCGCTTCTTCACGCCCTCGGCGGCGATCATCGGGGTGTCACTGGTCATAGCGGGCATGGTGGCGCTCCAGCCGTTGAAAGCCCCAGGTGAGCACCAGCGTCATGATGAGGTAGAAGGCGGCGGCGACGATGAAGGGCGAGGTGGTGAAATCCCGCTGCACGATGCCGCGCGCCGCGCGCAGCAGGTCGTTGAGCGCCAGCACGTAGATCAGCGAGGTGTCCTTCACCAAGGTGATGGTTTCATTGGACAGCGGCGGCAGGATGTTGCGCACCATCTGCGGCAGCACGATGCGGCGCATGGTCTGGGGATAGTTCATGCCCAGCACGCGCGCCGCTTCGTACTGGCCGCGATCGACCGAAAGAATGCCGGCGCGGAAAATCTCGGCGAAATAGGCGCCGTAGTTGAGCGTGAAGGCGACGACGGCCGACGGAAAATCCGGCAGCCGCACGCCCACCACCGGCACGAAGGGCAGCGCGAAGTAGATGAACAGCATCTGCAGCATCAGCGGCGTGCCGCGCATCAGCCAGATGTAGCCATTCACCGCCGCGGCCAGCGGGCGCAGGTGCGACACCCGCCCCAGCGCCAGGAACAGGCCCAGCGGCAGCGCCAGCGCCACCGTGATGAAGAAGAGCTTCAGGGTGACCAGCGCGCCCTGCGCGAGCGGCCCCAGAAGCGAGAGGAAATAGTCCATGCCCTATGGCGAAAATGGTCGGCAACGCGGCCCGCAAATTGCCGACAGAGCCAATGGACTTATTTGACGATGTTCTTGCCGAACCACTGTTCGGAAATCTTCGCGGCGGCGCCGTCGGCCTTCATGTCGGCCAGCACCTTGTCGAGCTTGCCCAGCAGCTCGGTGTCTTCCTTGCGCAGGCCCACGCCGTATTCCTCGGTGCCGAAGTTCTCATCCAGCACCGCGTACTGGTCCGGCTTCTTGGCCACGTAGTAGCGCCCCACCACCTCATCGACCACCACGGCGTTCAGGCGCCCGGCGGAAAGATCCATCAGCGCGGTCACGTTGTCGCCGAAGGTCTTGAATTCCTTGAACGACTTGAACACCGCGTCCTCCTTCTTGACCGCATCGACCGCGCTGGAGCCTTCCTGCGCGCCGACGACCTTGCCCGCGAGGTCGGCCTTGGTCTTGATCGCCGAATCGGCCGGCACCACGATGATCTGGTGGTTTTCCATGTAGGGCGCGGTGAAGGCAATATTCCGCTTGCGCTCTTCGGTGATGGTCAGGCCGTTCCACAGCGCATCGACGCGCTTGCCCGACAGCTCGGCCTCCTTGGCGTTCCAGTCGATGGGCTTGAAATCCACCTCCAGACCCAGGCGCCTGGAAGCCTCCTTGGCCATGTCGATGTCAAAGCCCACCAGCTCGTTCTTCTCGTCGCGGAAACCCATGGGCGGGAAGTTGTCGTCCAGGCCGACGACAATTTTGGTGACGGCGGCAGGCGCGGCGGCGGCGGGTGTGGGCGCAGCCGCCGGTGCGGCGCTCTCCTGCCTGGAGCAGCCGGCCAGCAGCACGCCCAGGCTCAACAGGGCAACGGAGGCAAATTTCTTCATGGTCTGGGTCCTCGAATGGGATATGCGGCAAAGCTTCGTATTGTCCCATTGATCGCACTTGGGCTATTCTTCGCGGTTCAGCGCCATGTCCTCGCCCTTCCCATCGCGTCGCCCCAGCCCGTCCCGCCGCAGCCTGCTGTGGGCGTTGGCGCTCGCGCTGGTGCTGGCCCCGGCGCTGGTCGGCATGCACCGCATGCTGCATCTGCCCGTGGCGGTCAGCACGGCCGCGCCCCAGGTGGCCGCGAAGGGGCTGAGCGCACTGTTCCTGGGCCACGACGCAGCCGAATGCCAGCTGCTCGACCAGCTCATCCACGGCGGCGCGCCTGCTGCGGCGTGGGTGCCGCCCCTCACGCACGCAGCACCCGCGTGCCCACCCGCACCCGCGGCGCAGACGCCACGCGCCCAGGCGGCGCTGCCGTTTCTGGCGCGCGCCCCACCCCGGGCCTGAAATTCCTATTCTGATAGCTGAAAGCGCTTGCTGGGCAAGCGCTGAGGCTGATTTTTGCTTTGGAACTTCCGGTTTCAGAGCGGGCCGTGCCTGCACCCGCGGCACGGCCATTTCAGGAACGTTTTCATGCCTTACACCTTTCCCCCACCCGCGCAGCTACGCCTGGCGTTGCTTGCCACCGCGCTGCTCGGCAGCAGCCTGCACCATGCGCAGGCCCAGGACGCAGCACCCGCAGCGCTCCCCCCCGTCACCGTTTCGGCCAGCGGCCTGGAGCAGGCCACCGGCGACATGGCCACGCCCGTGAGCGTGATCGAGGGCGACGAACTCGTGCGCCGGCGCGAGGCCACGCTCGGCGACACGCTGTCCAGCGAACCCGGCATCCAGGCCACGCACTTCGGCGCCGGCGCCAGCCGCCCGGTGATCCGCGGCATGGACGGCCCGCGCGTGCAGATACTCACCGACGGCTCGGAGGTACAGGACGCCTCCTCCGTCAGCCCGGACCACGCGGTCGTCGTCGAGCCCATGCTGGCGCGCCAGATCGAGGTGCTGCGCGGCCCCTCGGCGCTGATCCACGGCGGCGGCGCCATCGGCGGCGTGGTCAACGTGCTCGACAACAAGATCCCGACGGCCCTCCCCGAGAAGGGCATCGCAGGCAGCGCCGAGCTGCGCGGCGCCACGGCGGCGCGCGAGAAGACCGGCGCCTTCGAGCTCACCGGCGGCGCGGGCCAGTTCGCCGTGCACGTGCAGGGCCTGGCGCGCGATGCGGGCGACTACCGCGTCGGCAGCGGCTGGAGCGGCGGCAACAGCGTGCCCGGCAGCTTCAACCGCGGCGATGACGGGAGCCTGGGCCTGTCGTGGATCGCCGACCGCGGCTACCTCGGCCTGGCGTACACGCGCCAGACCGCGCGCTACGGCCTGCCCGGGCACAACCACGCCTACGAGGACTGCCATACCCATGGCGACCACCTGCACTGCGGCGGCCATGACGACCATGACGGCCATGACCACGATGACCATGGCCACGGCGACGAGGAAGAGCACTCGCCCGGCGACGTACCGGTGGTGAACCTGCGCAGCCACCGCTGGGACCTGCGCGGCGAGATGCGCCAGCCGTTTGCCGGCATCGCCGCCGTGCGCCTGCGCGCCGGCGTGACCGGCTACCGCCACGATGAAGTGGAAGACGGCAGCATCGCCACCACCTTCCGCAACAAGGCGCGCGACCTGCGCATCGAACTGCAGCAAGAGTCGATCGGCGGCTGGCGCGGCGTGTTCGGCCTGCAGACCAGCGAGCGCCGCTTCAGCGCCCTGGGCGAGGAAGCCTACGTGCAGCCGACCACCACGCGGCGCACCAGCCTGTTCGTGCTGGAACAATACGAGTGGCGGCAATGGCGCTTCGAAGGCGCGCTGCGCCAGGAACACCAGAGCGTGGACGCGCTGGAATCCGGCCTCTCCAGCCGGCACAACGGCACCTCGGCATCGCTCGGCGCGGTGTGGAAATTCACGCCCGGCTACCAGCTCTCGACCTCGCTCACGCACGCGCGGCGCATGCCCACCGCCGAGGAGCTCTACGCCAACGGCCTGCACATGGCCACCAGCACCTACGAGCGCGGCAACCCCGACCTGAAGCCCGAGACGGCGCAATCCATCGACCTGGCGCTGCGCAAGACCGCGGGCGACACGACATTTGGCGTGAGCCTGTTCCACAACCGCGTCAAGGGCTACATCTACGGCCGCACGCTCGACGAGCTGGACGGTCTGCAGCTGCTGCAATACAGCCAGCAGAACGTCACCTTCCGCGGCCTGGAGGCACAGGTGCGCCAGCGCCTGACGCGCAACCTGGGGGTGACGCTGTTCGGCGACCTGGTGCGCGCGCGCCTGGGCGCCGGCGGCAACCTGCCGCGCATTCCGGCCGCACGCGCCGGTGTGCGGCTGGACACCACGTGGCAGCGCTGGGACGGGCGGATCGAATGGGTGCAGGTGGCGCGGCAAAACCGCATCGCCGACTTCGAGACCGCCACCCCGGGCTACGGCATGCTCAGTCTGGGCGCCACCTACAACAGCCAGTTCAGCGATGGCACGCCGTGGCAGTTCTATGTGCGCGCGAGCAACCTCACCAACCGCCTGGCCTACGCCCACACCTCGTTCATCAAGAACGCCGCGCCGCTCATGGGGCGCAACATCGCCGTCGGCCTGCGGGTGTCGTTCCAGTGACGAAGCCGTTTGAAGTTTGAACCGACTGTGGGAGCGGCCGCTCCCACAACCCGAGACTGCATCGAGCCGGATCAATGGCTCGGATCGTTCACCCCGAAGCGCGCGCCCAGCGCCTGGCGCAGGCCGAACTCATCGAGGATGGCCACCAGGCGCTCCTGCGCGCTGCGCTTTTTCTGCCCGGTATGGCGCGCCACGATCAGCTCGTTCTTCAGGCTGTGCTCCCAGCCGACGAGCTCGGTCACCGTCACCTGGTAGCCGCTGGCCTCCAGGCGCAGGCAGCGCAGCACGTTGGTGATCTGGCTGCCGATCTCGCGCGTGTGGATGGGGTGGCGCCAGAGCTCGGCCAGCGGCGTGCGCGCGAGGTTGAAGGCCTTGTTTTGCCGCAGGCCCCGGGCCACCTCGGCCTGGCAGCAGGGCACCAGCACCATATAGCGCGCCTGTTTGGCCAGGCCAAAGTCGATCGCGTCGTCCGTCGCGCTGTCGCAGGCGTGCAGCGCGGTGATGATGTCAAAGCGCTCGGGCAGATCGGCCTGCGCGGCGGCGTCGGCCACCGCCATGTCCAGAAAGCGCATGCGCGTGAAGCCCAGGCGCGCCGCGAGCTCGCGCGAGCGCCGCACCAGCTCGGCGCGCCATTCGATGCCGACGACCTCGCCGCGCGCGAGCGGCTTGAAGAACAGGTCGTAGAGGATGAAACCCAGGTAGGACTTGCCCGCGCCATGGTCCGCCAGCAAGGGCGCGTGCCCCTCCCGCGCGAGCTCCTGCAGCAGCGGTTCAATGAACTGGTAGAGGTGGTAGACCTGCTTGAGCTTGCGCCGCGAGTCCTGGTTCATCAGCGCATCGCGCGTGAGGATGTGCAGTTCCTGCAGCAGCTCCACCGATTGCCCCGGACGCAGCTCGGCCAGCACCGCCGCGCGGGCCGCTTCCGGGCTCGCGCCCGCGCGCCGCTGGCTCATTGCGGCTCCTGATCCTGATCGCCGGCCGCATGCAACGGGCAGCGCGCGCCCACGTCCAGCGCCTTCCAGCCCTCGGCGCCCAGTTTTTCGACCACTTCGATGTTGCGCTCGAAAATGGCCTCGGCCTCGGGAAACTGCTCCACCGCGCGGTCGATGCTTTCCTCGCGCAGCAGGTGCAGCGTGGGATACGGCGCGCGGTTGGTGTTGTTGCTGGTGTCCTCCGGCCCGGTACCCTCGAACTGAAAGCGCGGATGAAACGGCGCCACCTGCAGGATGCCCGCCAGGTCCATGGCCTCGACGAGGTCGTCGGCCGCTTCGAGAAAATCATTGAACGCGAGGAAATCGGGGAAGGCGAACGGCAGCATCAGCAGCGTGGTGTCGCGCCGCTCTGGATTGACCTCTGCCAGCGCCTCCAGTTCGCGCTGCAAATCCAAGAGCACGCCGCGCTCGTCCTGCGCGCCGCTGACGGCAAAATGGATCTGATTTTTTGCCTCCACGCCTTTTGCGAAAGGGCAGAGGTTGAGACCGATCACCGCCCGCTCCAGCCAGCGGCGGGTATCGGCAATCACGGTGTCTTCGAGCGCTTGGTCCATGCCGAATTAGACCGCAACCCGCTTGAGGTGCCGCTCGATCGCCCAGGCCAGCACCGCGCCGCACAGGCTGCAGCCGCCCAGAATCACCCAGGTCCACTGCCAGTTGCCGGCCTGGCTCGCCACCCAGGCGACCACCGGCGGGCCGATGAACTGGCCGATGGCGGACCACTGCAGTATCCAGCCCATGGTGGTGGAGATCGTCTGATCGCTCGGCGCCAGGCGCGGCGCCAGGCCAAACAGCCCGCCTGGAATCATCCCGCCCAGGGCAGAGAACAGCAGCGCCCCGCCGTAGCGCAGCACGGGGGCCTGCTCGGTCACGCTGGCAAACGCCAGAAAGGCGCCCAGCGCCATCGCGCCAAACGCGCCCCAGAGCACCCGCTGCGGCGCCACGCCGCGCGCCAGCAGACGGCCCGCCAGGATATTGCCGATCATGTTGGCGCCCGCCACCGTCGCCGTGAGCACCGCGCCCAGCGTGCCCGTCCAGCCCGAGGCCTGGTAGAGCGCCGGCAGAAAGCCGATGACCGAGAGCCACTGCGCCGAATACACCGCAAAGGTGAGCGCCGCCAGCCACGGCCCGCGAGCGCCCAGCGTCTGCGTGAGGCGCGCGCGCCAGGCCGGGCCGCCGCCGGCGAAATGCGGCGGGTCGTGCGGCACGCTGCGCGCGAGCCAGAAAAGCATGGCCAGCGAGACCGATGCAATCAGCCACCACCAGCCATTCCAGTCGATCAGGCCCATGATGCCCGGCCCGGCCAGCAGCGCCAGCGCCGTGCCAAAAGGCATGAAGCTGCCCCACACGCCAAGCATGCGCGTGCGCTGCGTGGATTTGACGCTGCGCGCAATCAGGCTGGGCGCCGGCACCGTGGTCATCAAAAAACCCAGGCCCTCCACCGCGCGCAGCAGCAGCAGCACGCCCACGGTGTGCGCAAAACCGCCGGCAAACCCCGCCAGCGTGAGCAGCGCCAGCCCGATCAGCATGCTGCGCCTGAGCCCGATGCCATCGCCCGTGAGCCCGGCGACGATGCCCAGGCCCATGGATGCCAGCTGCACCAGCGACAGCAAAAAACCCGCCTGCACCAGCGTGATGCCCAGCTCGCGCTGCAGCACCGGCACCGCGGGCGGCAGCTTGGCGATGTGCAGCGCCGCCGCCACCCCCGCCAGAACGACGATGAGCGCAATGCGGATGCCCGGATCGGCGCGGGAATTCATGCCAGCAGTTTGCGCCCGGTCAGGCGTTCGTGCTCGCGCAGCGCGTAGCGGTCCGTCATGCCGGCGATGAAATCCGCCACCGCGCGCGCGTGCCGCGCCGGCCCTGCCCCGGCCGCCTTCGCCGCCTGCGCCGCGGGCATCTGCGCGGCATCCGATTGATAAATGCCGAACAGCTCGCGCACCACCTGCTGCGCCGCCGCCATGGTCTGCACCACCCGCGGGTGGCGGTAGAGCTGGCCGAAGAGAAACTCGCGCAGCTCACCCATGCGCGCCTGCATGTCGCCGGAGAACGCCACCAGCCGGGGCAGTTGCCGCACCGCCTGCACATGCGCCGGCCGCGCCACATCCAGCGCCGCACGCGTGGTGGCGATCACGTCATAGACCTGGCTGCTCAGCAGGCGCCGAATCGTCTCGTGGCGCAGGCGCCGTTCATCGAGCCGCGGGTACTGCGCCAGCACCTGCGCCATGCACCGCGCCACCAGCGGCACCTGCCGCAGCTGCGCCAGCATGATCAGGCCGGAGCGCACGCCATCGTCCACGTCGTGCGCGCAATACGCAATGGCATCGACCAGATTGCACAGCTGCGCCTCCAGGCTGGGCTGCCCGCCGTGCAGAAAGCGCGCCGCCACGCCGCCCGGCTCGCGCGCTTCGATCCGTTCGGCATTGCGGCGCGAACAGTGCTTGAGAATGCCCTCGCGCGCCTCGAAGCTCAGGTTCAGCCCGTCGTAGGCCGGGTAGCGCTCTTCGAGCGCATCGACCACGCGCAGGCTCTGCAGGTTGTGCTCGAAGCCGCCCCACTCGCGCATGCAGCCGTTCAGCGCCTCCTGCCCCGCATGGCCAAACGGCGTGTGCCCCAAGTCGTGCGCCAGGCAGATCGCCTCCACCAGGTCTTCGTTGAGCCGCAGCGAGCGCGCAATCGAGCGCCCGAGCTGCGCCACCTCCAGCGAATGCGTGAGCCGGGTGCGGAACAGATCACCCTCGTGGTTCACGAACACCTGCGTCTTGTATTCCAGCCGCCGGAACGCCGACGAATGCACGATGCGGTCGCGGTCGCGCTGGTAGTCGCTGCGCGTGGCGTCCGGCGCAACCGGGTGGCGCCTGCCACGCGTCTGCTCGGGATGGCAGGCGTAGGGCGCAAGTTCAAAAATCATGGTGAAAACAGGCTACAGCGCTTTACAGACAAGCGCAGGCAGCTATCTTATTGATATTTTTCAACCCGCGCAGCACGCGTCGATGACTTCGCGCACCAGCGCATCCGGCGCGGCACGCACCACGGCCTTGCCCGGCCCGGCCAGCAGCACGAAGCGGATCTCGCCCGCCTCGGCCTTCTTGTCCACGCGCATCAGCTCCAGGTAGCGCCCGGCATTGTCGTGCCGGTCAATCACCGCTCCCCGCGTGGGCAACCCGGCACGCGCCAGCAGCGCACGCAGGCGCTGCACGAAGCGCTCATCGACCATGCCCAGCCGGCGCGAGAGCTCGGCCGCCATCACCATGCCCGCCGCCACCCCCTCGCCATGCAGCCAGACGCCATAGCCCATGCCGGTCTCCATCGCATGGCCGAAGGTGTGGCCGAAGTTGAGAATGGCGCGCAGTCCGGCCTCGCGCTCGTCCTGCCCCACCACCTCGGCCTTGATCTCGCAGCAGCGCCGGACCACCTGCGCCAGCGCCGCCTTGTCGCGCGCGCGCACCGCCTCCATGTGCTCCTCCAGCCAGGCGAAGAAAGCCATGTCGGCGATCGGCCCGTACTTGATCACCTCTGCCAGGCCGGCTGACAGCTCGCGCTCCGGCAGCGTATCGAGCGTGGAGAGGTCGCAGAGCACCAGCCTGGGCTGGTAGAACGCGCCGATCATGTTCTTGCCCTGCGGGTGGTTGATGGCCGTCTTGCCGCCCACGCTGGAATCCACCTGCGCCAGCAGCGTGGTGGGTACCTGCACAAAGGGCACGCCGCGCATGTAGCTGGCGGCGGCAAAGCCCGTCATGTCGCCCACCACACCGCCGCCCAGCGCGTAAAGCACCGTCTTGCGGTCGCAGCCGTGGGTGAGCAGCGCGTCGAAGATCAGGTTCAGCGTCTGCCAGTCCTTGTGCGCCTCGCCATCGGGCAGCACCACGACATGCACCTGGCGGTAATGCGGCTGCAGCCATTGCAGCAGCGCGTGCGCATGCAGCGGCTGCACGACGTCGTTGGTGACGACCATCGCGGCGGAACCGGGCGGCGGCGCCGCGATACCCGTACCGATCCCGCTCAGCGCGCCAAGAATCGCAATGTCATAGCTTCGATCGTGCAAGGGAATACGGACGGACGCGTGGAAATCGGGCATGACGGTCGGGGGCGGGATCAAATTCCGCATGGAGAGAGGGCTGGATCGTAGCCGACAAAAAACCCCCGGTACCTGCGTACCGGGGGTTGTGCATCACGCTATCGGTGCGAAGATCACGGGCAGGCAGTGCCTCCGGACTGGGTCACGGGTATCGTGACTGCCTGAATCACGGTGCCAGTTCCTCTGGTCAATTGGACTGACACGGTGCGCGGACCCGGACATATCACACTTGGGCCGGCCCAATTCAGCGTCCCGCTTGCGGCGTCCAAGGTCAAGCCAGCCACTGCCGCCCCCATCAAGGTCCACGCCGGCGTGCCCCCAGAACCGCCTGTCGCAAAGAAGGTATAGGTATATGGAACGTTCGCTTCCGCAGGAGGAAGCGTGCAGGATGCGCCCGAGCATCCCCCGATCGCCAGGGGCGGCACTGGTACCGGCTCCGGCGCTGGCGGCGGGGCCGGCGGATCGCCCACCGTGATCGCCATATTGGCGGGGGTCGTCTTGCCCTGGCTGTCCGTGACCCTGACGACGAAATTCGACGTTCCACCCATGGCCCCGCTCGGCGTGCCCGAGATCAGGCCATTGCTGCTCAGGGTAAGCCCGGTCGGCAATCCGCCCAGCACCGACCACTGGTACGGCGGCATGCCGCCGGTCGCGCTCAACAGCGCCGCGTACGAAATCCCATAGGGCGCCTCCGGCAAGGTGGCGGCCGAGATCACCAGATTGCTGCTGGCCACCTGGTTGGACACCGTTACCGGGAAGAGCTGGGTGATCGGGTCCTGGATGCCGTTGGCCACGTCGCCATCCGCCCGGTCGGTCGTCATGCGCAGCAGGATGGAACCTTCGCTGCCGCCGCTGGAAACGCTGAACAGCCCCATGCCCGCCGTGGTGCCAACGCGCACCACGCTGCCGGACTGCGCCCCGTACAGCAGGCGGGCGCCGGCGCTGGCCGTGCCCCCCACGATTTCCACCTGCATGGTCGCGCCGTTCACCGGCTGGTTCGCATCGTCGCGCACGAGCGCATTGATGGCGGTGCTGGTGGAAATATTGTTCGTGTTGCCCTGCGTCCCCAGATCAGGATTGGTCTGCTCCACCAAGATGCTCGCCGCCTTGCCGGTGGCGGCGCCCACGGTGATGTTGACGCTGGCGCTGACGTTCTTCTTGTCCCGCGGGTCCTGCACCGAGCAGGTGATGGTGGCCGTGCCGGCCTTGTCCAGCGCATGGAAGTGGAACGATGCGCCGCCCGCATTGGAGGGCAAGGTAATCGATCGGTACGCATTGGGCACCTTGACGACGCTGCCGTCAGGCTGGGTCACGTCCGTGGAATGCTCGTCCTTGCCATCGAGGTAGTACAACGGCCCGGAGGACAGGCCATACGCCGTGTTGCAGCCGAAGATGTCTTCACCGCCCGGGATCGGGTTGCCATTGTCTGTCGCCTGCACGTAAAGGACCGTGGTGTAGTGCGCGTTCCCCCCGATCCCCGGACCTGCATTGTTCAGATTGAGCGGAAGCTCCGTCCTTTCGGCGCGCAGGGTGATCTGGTAGGCGCCATGGGTCTCGCCCGGACTTCCCCCGCCCCCTCCGCACGCCGTCAACATCGCTGCGCAGACCGCAGACAAGCTTGCAACTTTCAATAATTTCATGGTTTCCCCACTGTCACGAATCAACGTACCGGCCCGCGGTCGGAAATGACCTTGGGAGTAATGAAGACCAGCATCTCGCGCTTGTCCGCGGTTTTGGTGGTGCTCTTGAACAGATTGCCGACGACCGGCACATCGCCCAGGAAAGGCACCTTGTTGACCTGGTTGGTTTCTTCCAGCTCGAAGATGCCGCCAATGACCACGGTGCCGCCGTTTTCCACCAGTACCTGCGTGGTGATCTGCTTGGTATCTATGGCCGGAACGCCGGTATCGGTCATTTGCCCAACGCTGTCCTTATGCACGTCCAGCTGGAGGATGACATTCCCTTCCGGCGTGATCTGCGGCGCCACGTCCAGCTGCAGCACGGCATCCTTGAATGCCACCGTCGTGGCGCCATTGGGCGCCGTCTGCGAGTACGGTATTTGCGTGCCCTGCTTGATGATCGCCTTCGTCTGGTCCGCGGTGATGACGCGCGGACTGGAAATGATCTTGCCCTGGCCGTCCGCCTCCATCGCCGACAGTTCCAGGGAAAGGAAGCGGTTGGCCGCGGCATTGAAAATGGACAGCGCGAAGGAGCCGCCAGCCGTCATGCCCGAGAGCGACGCCGGCAGGTTGACGAAATTCCCGCCCACGTTCACCGGGCCGCCGAACCCGGCGGAATTGGTGGCGTTGGCGTAATCCGTACCCAGCGCCACACGGTTGTTGCCGAAGAGGCCGTAGCCGCCGTCGCCGCCCCGCTGCGCCCGCAGGTCGCCGCCGCCAAGGCGCACGCCCAGGGAGCGGCCGAAGGTATCGCGCGCCTCGACGATGCGCGCCTCGATCATCACCTGGCGCACCGGCACATCCAGCGACTGGATCAGCTTTGCCACTGCTTCGAGCTTGCTGGGAATGTCGGTGACGAACAGCTGGTTCGTGCGCGGTTCCGCCATCACGCTGCCGCGCTCGGAGAGGAAGCGGTTGTTGTTGCCGCTGGACCCAGACGACGTGTTCACGCCCGGCAGGGTGCCCCCGGTGAGTTGGGTCATCAGGTCGGTCGCCTTGGCGTAGTTGAGCTGGAAGGATTGCGAGCGCAGCGGCTCCAGCCCCTGCTTGGCCTTGAGCGCCTCCAGGTCCTTCTTCTCGCGTTCGTCGAGTTCGTCCTTGGGCGCGATCCACAGCACCGTGCCGGTCCTGCGCATGCCCAGGCCCTTGGCATCCATGATGATCTGCAGCGCCTGGTCCCAGGGAACGTCCTTCAGGCGCAGGGTCAGCGCGCCCGTGACCGTGTCGGAGGTGACGATGTTGAAGTTGGTGAAGTCGGCGATCACCTGCAGCAGCGAACGCACCTCGATGTTCTGGAAGTTGAGCGAAAGCTTTTCACCGGTGTAGTTCGGGCCTTGCGCAAGCTTGTTCAAATCCACCTTCTTCGTGCGCACTTCAACCACGAACTGCTGGTCGCTCTGGTAGGCGCTGTGCTCCCAGTCGCCCACGGCCTTGATGGTGATGCGCACCCGTTCGCCCTGCTGGGCCGCGCTGATCGTCTGCACCGGCGTGCCGAAATCGGTGACATCCAGGCGCCTGCGCAGGCCTTCCGGCAGCGTGGTGCGCGGAATGTCCAGCACCAGGTCCTTGCCATGCTGCTGCACATCCACGCCGACATCGCTGCTGCCCAGTTGCAGCACGACCCGGCCAGCGCCATCCGCCGTGCGCTTGAAATCGAGGTCCTTGAGCGCCGTCACATCGGCCGTTGCCGCCACGGGCGCGGCCGCGGCCTGCGCCGCCACCGGCGTCATGGCGGCCGAGGCGCCCGCCACCGGCTCCAGCGAAACCACTACCGTCTTGCCCTGCACCTCCGAGCGGTAGGTGGTGGCCTGCTTGAGGTTGAGCACCACGCGCGTGCGATTGCCCACCTGCACCACGTTGGCCGTGCGGACGTTGCCCTGGTTGATTTCAACCAGGGAGCGCCCCATGGCGTTCGTGACATCGGCAAAATCCAGCGCGATGCGGGCCGGGTTCTGGATGGCGAAGCCGGTGGGCAGTTGCGTCGGAGCCTCGGACAACTCGATGCGCAATACGTCCGAGCCCCCTTGCGAAAATCCGGTCACGGATTCGATGGCGCCGGCAGCGTGGGCGCTGGCAGCCACCCAGCCAAGCGCCAAGGCCGCAACAGCCGCCCGGGAATATCTGGCAACAACATGGGCATTACGCGTCATCATTTTTTACTCCCGGTTCCCTCTTGCAAATCAAGCGTCGTCATGCGCTCCACCCAATCCCCTGTCTGGTCCTGGACAATTTCTCTTATCTGCATGTTTGTCTCTGTAATAGCCAGAATCTTTCCGTAGTTCTGCCCCAGGTAGTTGCCCACCTGAATCTGGTACAGCAATTTATCGACCGTCACCAAGGCGGTTGGCTTGCCGCTCTTGGTCATGCTGCCCACCATCCTGATGGTGTCCAGCGGATAGGCCTCCAACGGCTCCTTGCGCCGTGCGAGCTCAGGCGCGATCAACGACGCGTTGCTCGCCACATCCTGGGAATCGCGGCGCAGGGCCTGGGTGAGTTTCTGCTGGTTGAACGGGTCCGTGCCGCTCTCCGCCACGTACGCCTGGGGCACGAATTGAATCGGCTCCTTCAGGGGCTTGACGCGCGGCTTGGTGTTGGCCTTCAGGTCCGCCATCCATTGGCGCAGGTCATCCTGTCCGGACGGCTGGCACCCGGTCAGCACCGCGGCGGCGCAGGCAAGTGCAAGAAATGCTGATTGGCGCATCATCATTTTTTCTTGTCCTTGGCCGCTGCGGCCTGTCTTTGCGCCTCGATCTCGCTGGCATCAAGGTAGCGGAAGGTGCGCGCCGTGGCATCCATTCTCAGCATGCCTCCAGGGGCCTCCTTGGCGTCGGCGGGCGCAATTTTCAGATCGTTGAGCGTCACGATGCGCGACAGCTTGGCGACGTCCGAGGCGAATTCACCCATGTCGTGGTAGCGCCCGGTCACGCGAATGGCAATCGGCAGCTCCGCGTAGTAATCACGCGTGATGATCTGCCCCGGACGGAACAATTCAAACTGCAGGCTCCGCCCCAGCCCGGCCTGGTTGATATCGGACAGGAGTGCCGGCATTTCGGCCTTGCTGGGCAATTGTTTTTCGAGCTGAATCACGTATTGCTGGATTTGTTCGCGCTGTTTCTTGAGCGCATCCAGGCTCACGGCTTTCACCAGTTTTTTCTGGTAATCGTCCTTGAGCGTCTGCTCCTTCGCCTGTTCGGTCGTCAATTCATCCTGGTATTCATTGATCTTGGCAAACCAGAGGGCCGCCGCCACCGCGGCCGCGATGGCGATGCACAGAAGAACCTTGGGAAGCTGGGGCCAGAGCGAGGGATCCTTGGGATCGAGGTTCTGGAACTGCCGCCGCAAATCCCCCTGGATTTTGGTGAAATCCACCCCCGGTTTTTTATTTTTCGTCGCCATGGCTATTTCTTCCCGGTGGCCGCAGCCGCTTCTTCAGCCGCTTTTTTGGCTTCGGCGCTGCGCGCAAGGTTGAAACTGAGGGTGAACGCCGCCACGCGCCGCTGGTCACGCGGCGAAAGCGAGACGTTGGCCGCCACGATTTCCGCCAGCTGCGGCTTGGAGAACCACGGCGTGTTGTCCGACAGGTTGCGCAGCATTTCGGAGACGCGTTCGTTGGATTGCGCCATTCCCTTCAGGCTGACGGTCTGGTTGGTCTGTGCAAGATTCGTGAGATAAACCCCGTCGGGCAGCTGCAGCACCAGTTCATTGAGCATGTGCACCGGCAAATTGCGGTCCGCCTGCAAATCCTCGACGGCTTTCTGGCGCGCGCTCAGGGCCGCGATTTCCTCTTCGATATTGGCAATTTCGGCGATCTGCTTTTCAAGAATGGCGGTTTCGCTCTTGATGAAATTGTTGCGCTCCTGCTGGTTCTGAATCATGTTCTGGAACCAGAGGTAGATGCCGCCGGCTATCAGCAGGCCAACGATGGCCGACAGCAGCATGACGGCCTGGAACGACTCGCGGCGGCGCTTGCGCGCGGCTTCGCGGTGCGGGAGCAGGTTGATCAATATCACTGCAGAAACCTCCGCATGGCCAGGCCGCACGCCGTCAGGTAGGCGGGTGCCTCGCGCGCCATCTTCTTGGCGCGCACCGCGCCGCCGACTTCCATGCCGTCAAACGGATTGGCGATGGAAGCGGCAAAACCCGTGCCCGCCGTCACCGCCTCGGTCAGCCCCTGCAGCGCCGCGGAACCACCGGCGATCAGGATGCGGTCCACCCGGTTGTAGGGGGTGCTGGTGAAGAAAAACTGCAAGGCCCGCCCAATGTCCTGCGCCATGCCTTCGACGAAGGGCTGCAGCACGGTGCCGCGGTAGTCCTCGGGCAGGTCATCGTTGCGCTTCTTGGCTTCCGCCTCTTCGAGCGAGAAGCCATACTGGCGCACGATGTGCTGGGTCAGCTGCGCGCCGCCAAAGCCCTGGTCGCGCTCGTACAGCACCTCGTCGTTGCGCATGATCTGCATGCTGGTGGTCATGGACCCGACCTCGAACAGGGCCACCACGGCGTCCTGGCCCTTGTTCGGCATCTCCTGCACCAGGCGCCCGGCGGCCAGCCTCGCGGCATGCGACTCCACATCGACGATCACGGACTTCAGGCCCGCGGCCTCGGCCAGGCCCTCCCGGTCCTGCACCCGCTCCCGCCGTGACGCGGCGATCAGCACATCCACGTCGCCCGGCGCCGCCTTGCTCGGGCCGATGACACAGAAATCCAGGCTCACCTCGTCGAGCGAAAACGGGATGTATTGATTGGCCTCGGATTCGACCTGCACTTCCATTTCCTGATCGGTCATGTCGGCAGGCAGCGTGATGCGCTTGGAAATCACCGCCGAGGTAGGCAGCGCCAGCGCGACGTTCTTGGTGCGCGAGCCGCTCTTCTTGACCAGGCGTTTCACGGCGTCGGCCACCTCGTCGAATTTTTCGATGTTGCCGTCGGTGATCCAGCCCTGCTCCAGGGGTTCGATGGCACACCGCTCCAGCACCCATGCGCCAGCCGCATCACGACTGAGCTCGACCAATTTGGCACTGGACGAGCTCACGTCAATCCCCAGCAAAGGGGCCGGCTGGCGACTGAACAACGAGCCCAATGAAATCAAGTGACCCCCCGTGGATGTTTTAAAAACAATGCAACAAAAGTTGACACGTCACTTGCATGCTAGCAGCAAAGTTGTTCTGCAGGAAAGAGATTTAGCCGGTTTTCACCGCCCAAACGTTGTCAAAAGCCGACGCGGATGCAGCCCGGCGCACCAGTGGATTCCGGGCCGTTTGCATTCAGAAACGGGCTTGGGGGTGTGATTTCTATAATGCCCGGTTCGCGCCAACGAGCCCCTTATGCCTTCGGAATCCGCTCGCTCCACTCCCCCCGCCAAAAAACCCTCCGCGACCCATTGGCTGGTCCGTGCATTCGCATGGCTCGCCGGGCTGGCCCTTGCCGGCGTCGCGGCGGGCGCGCTGCTGATCGGCATCGGTCTGGCCATTGCCTACCCTCATCTGCCGGATATTTCGGATCTGGCCGATTACCACCCCAAGCTGCCCCTGCGGATTTTTTCGGTCGAAGGCGCGCTGCTGGGAGAGTTCGGCGAAGAGCGCCGCACCCTCACGCCCATCAAGGACATCCCGCCCGTCATGACCAACGCGGTGCTGGCCGTGGAGGATGCGCGCTTTTTCGAGCATGGCGGCGTGGACTACAAGGGCGTGCTGCGCGCGGCGCTGGCCAACCTGGGGCGGATCAAGAGCCAGGGCGCGTCGACCATCACGATGCAGGTGGCGCGCAACGTCTATCTATCGTCGGAGAAAACCTACACACGCAAGATCTATGAGCTGCTGCTGACCTTCAAGCTGGAGCATCTGCTGACCAAGAACCAGATCCTCGAGATCTACATGAACCAGATCTATCTGGGCAACCGCGCCTATGGCTTCGCCGCGGCGGCAGAAGCCTATTACGGCAAGCCGCTCAAGGCCATCACCATCGGCGAGGCCGCCATGCTCGCGGGCCTGCCCAAGGCGCCCTCGGCGTACAACCCGATCAGCAACCCCAAGCGGGCACGCACGCGCCAGCTCTACATCATCGACCGCATGCTGGAAAACGGCTTCATCACCGCCGCCGAGGCCCAGGCGGCCAAGGCGGAGCCGATCAAGCTGCGCACGCCGGGCGAGAGCACGCGCGTGCATGCGGAGTACGCCGCGGAAATGGCGCGCCAGCTGGTGTATGCCCAGTACGGCAGCGATGCCTACACGCGCGGATTGAACGTTTACACCACGCTGCGCGCGGGCGAACAGGATGCCGCCTACGCCGCCCTGCGCCAGGGCATCATGAATTACGAGCGGCGCCAGCATTACCGCGGGCCCGAGGCCTTCGTGGCCCTGCCGGCGGCGGCGCAGGCCGCTGAAGACGTGATCGACGACACGCTGGCCAGCCATCCCGACAACGGCGAGGTGCTGGCCGCGGTGGTGCTGGAGGCCAGTGCCAGGAAGGTGGTGGTGTCGCGCGCCGACGGCCAGACCATGGAGATCACCGGTGACGGGCTCAAGCCGGTGCAGTCCGGCCTGGCCGACAAGGCGCCCCCCGCCATCAAGCTGCGCCGCGGCGCGGTGGTGCGCATCGTGCAGACGCCCAGGCAGACCTGGGAGATCACGCAGCTGCCGGAGGTGGAGGGCGCCTTCGTCGCCATCGATCCGCGCAGCGGCGCCATCCAGGCGCTGGTGGGCGGCTTTGATTTCCAGAAGAACAAGTTCAACCACGTCACCCAGGCCTGGCGCCAGCCGGGTTCCAGCTTCAAGCCCTTCATCTATTCGGCGGCGCTGGAAAAGGGTTTCACGCCCTCCACCGTGATCGACGATGCCCCGCTGTTCTTCAGCGCCGAGCAGACCGGCGGCAAGCCCTGGGAACCGAAGAACTACGACGGCAAGTACGACGGCCCGATGACGCTGCGCACGGGCCTGGCCAAATCCAAGAACATGGTCTCGATCCGGGTGCTGCAGGCCATAGGCCCCAAGACGGCGCAGACCTGGGCCACCCATTTCGGCTTTGACGCGGCCAAACACCCGGCCTACCTGACGATGGCGCTGGGCGCAGGCTCGGTCACGCCGCTGCAGATGGCGGCTGCGTATTCCGTCTTCGCCAACGGCGGCCATCTGGTCAGCCCCTACCTCATCACGCGCATCACGGACCAGAAGGACCGCGTGGTGGCAGAGTACCAGCCCCCCGCCGCCGGCACCCTGCCGCAGGCCATCAGCCCGCGCAATGCCTTCGTGATGGACAGCCTGCTCAACGAAGTGGCTCGCACGGGCACGGCGGCGCGCGCCCAGGCGACGCTCAAGCGGCCCGACCTGTACGGCAAGACCGGCACCACCAACGATTCGCAGGACGCCTGGTTTGCCGGCTTTCAGCCCACGGTGACCGCCATCACCTGGGTGGGCTATGACCAGCCGCGCAACCTCGGCAGCCGCGAGACCGGCGGCGGGCTGGCCCTGCCGATCTGGATCAATTTCATGCAATACGCCCTCAAGGGCGCGCCCGTGACCCAGCCGGCGGTGCCGCCGGGCGTGACCAACGTGGGCGGCGAGTGGTATTACGACGAATACGCGCGCGGCGCCGGCGTCACCAGCCTGGCGCCGGATGCCAGCGCCGGCAGCGCGCCCATGGGCAACGAGGCCCCGCCCCCGCCCGCGGCTGAAGAGCGCAACCGCATCCTGGACCTTTTCCGCCGCTGACCACCCGTACGCGATCCATGACCAAAGCCTTTCTGCCCGCCATGGCGCTCGCCGCCAGCACGCTGCTGCTCAGCGCCTGCGGCCAGCGCGGGCCGCTGCGCCTGCCCGCACCGCCGGCCGCACCGCCTGCCGCCGCCACCCCTGCCACGCCAGACCACGCCACTGACGGCAAGAAGGCCGCAACACCCGCCACTGCCCAACCATGATGAACATCCCCCCCCTGCCCGGACATCCCCACCTGCACTACGCCCAGGGACAACTGCAGCTCGAAGGCGTTCGCCTGGCCGATCTCGCGGCCCGGCACGGCACACCGCTCTACGTGTATTCGCGTGCCGCCATGCTGGATGCGCTGGCTGCCTACCAGCGCGGTTTCAAGGGCCGCAAGGCGCGCATATGCTATGCGATGAAGGCCAATTCTTCGCTCGCGATATTGCAGCTGTTCGCGCAGGCGGGCTGCGGGTTTGACATTGTTTCCGGTGGTGAACTGGAGCGCGTGCTGGCGGCCGGCGGCGATCCCTCCACCGTGGTGTTTTCCGGCGTTGGCAAGACACGCGGCGAGATGCGGCAGGCGCTCAAGGCCGGCATAGGGTGCTTCAACGTCGAGAGCGAAGCCGAGCTGGAAGTGCTCAGCAGCGTGGCCCAGGCCCTGGGCCTGCGCGCGCCGGTGAGCATCCGCGTCAACCCCAACGTGGACGCCAAGACACACCCCTATATCTCCACCGGGCTCAAGGGCAACAAGTTCGGCATCGCGCATGAGCGCGTGCTCGCCACCTACCGGCGCGCGGCCAGCCTGCCGGGGCTGCACGTCAAGGGCATCGACTGCCACATCGGTTCGCAGATCACCGAAGCCACGCCCTACCTGGATGCGATGGACCGCGTGCTCGATCTGGTGCAGGCCATCGAAGCCGCAGGCATCGCGATCGAGCACATCGATTTCGGCGGCGGCCTGGGCATCGATTACCAGGGCGATGCGCCGCCCGCCGCCGATGCGCTCTGGGCCCAGCTGCTGGCCAGGCTGGATGCGCGCGGCCAGGGCGATCGCATGCTGATGATCGAACCGGGCCGCTCGCTCGTGGGCAACGCCGGCGTCTGCCTCACCGAGGTGCTGTACCTCAAGCCCGGCGAGCAGAAGAACTTCTGCATCGTTGACGCGGCGATGAACGACCTGCCGCGCCCCATGATGTACGAGGCCTTCCACGGCATCGTGCCGCTGGCGCAGCAGCGTGCCGGCGAAACGCAGGTGTACGACGTGGTCGGTCCGATCTGCGAGAGCGGCGACTGGCTGGGGCGCGAACGGACGCTGGCGGTGCAGCCGGGCGATCTGCTCGCCGTGCTGTCCGCCGGCGCCTACTGCAGCGCCATGGGCAGCACCTACAACACCCGTGCGCGGCCTGCCGAGATCCTGGTGGATGGCAGCGCAGCCCACCTGATCCGCGAGCGCGAATCGGTCAGCGACATCTTCCGCAGCGAGCGGCTGGTGCCTGCAAAAATTTGATCAAAAACAGCATCAACGTTTATCCATCAAGCGCTGACAGCTATCTTTTTAGCTGATTTTGGGAGCGCCTCCCGCCAACGCAATGCCAGCCGCGCCAGCAGCAGCGTGGCCAGAACGCCGCCGTAGAGCAGCACATCGGCAAAGTCGCGCTTGCCCGCCCGCATCCAGAAAAAATGCAGGATGGCCAGGCCCGCCGCCAGATACACCAGCCGGTGCAACTGCTGCCAGCGCCGCCCACCCAGCCAGCGCACCAGCGGCTGAAACGAGGTGATGGCCAGCACCAGCAGCACGGCGAAGGTGCTCATGCCCACGAGGATGAAGGGGCGCTTGGCGATATCGGCGGCAATATCCGCCAGTTCCAGCCCCATGTCGAACCCGGCATAGCACAGCAGGTGCAGCAGGGCGTAGCTGAAGGTAAACAGCCCCAGCATGCGCCGAAAGCGCGCCAGCGCCGGCACGTGCAGCAGCTTGCGAACGGGGGTGATGGCGAGCGTGGCGCACAGCAGGCGCAGCGTCCAGTCGCCGGTGGCGCGGATCAATTTTTCCGCCGGGTTGGCTCCCAGCCCATCCGTTGCCGCGCCCCAGACCAGCCATGCCAGCGGCAGCAGGCACAGCAGGAAGAGTGCCGGCTTGACCGCCGGGTGCAGCAGCCAGCGGCCGCGTACGGTGCCCGCCGCCATCAGTAGTATTTCTTCAGGTCCATGCCGGCATAGAGCTGGGCGACCTGGTTGCCGTAGCCGTTGAAGATCAGCGTCTTGCGGCGCTTGGCGAACAGCCCGCCCTCGCCGATGCGCCGCTCCGTCGCCTGGCTCCAGCGCGGGTGCGGCACGTCCGGGTTGACGTTGGAATAAAAGCCGTATTCATGCTGCGCGGCAATGTTCCAGGCCGTGCTCGGCTCTTTTTCGACGAAATTGATGCGAACGATGCTCTTGGCGCTCTTGAAGCCGTACTTCCACGGCACGACCACGCGCACCGGCGCGCCGTTCTGGTTGGGCAGCACCTGGCCATACATGCCCAGGGTGAGCAAAGTCAGCGGGTGCATGGCCTCGTCCAGGCGCAGGCCTTCGGTGTAGGGCCACTGCAGCACGGAGCCGCGCACACCGGGCATGGTGGCCTTGTCCGCCAGGGTTTCGAACTGCACGTACTTGGCGCTGCCCTGCGGCTGCACCTGCTGGATCAGCGCGGAGAGCGAATACCCGACCCACGGAATCACCATGGACCAGCCTTCGACGCAGCGCAGGCGATAGATGCGCTCTTCCAGCGCACCGAGCTTGCGCAGATCGTCCAGGTCGCAGGTGCGCGGCTTGTTCACCAGGCCGCCGATTTCCACCGTCCACGGGCTCGTCCTGAGCGCATGGGCGTATTCGGCCGGATCGGATTTGTCGGTGCCGAACTCGTAAAAATTGTTGTAGCTGGTCGCGTCCTGGTAGCTCGTGGGCTTTTCCATGGTGACCGCCGCATCGACCTTGGAGAGCGGGGCCGCCAGCGGAGCCAGCGTGCCGCCCGATTCTCCGGCCATCGCGCCCTGCGCCGCCCACGGCGCCAGCGCCGCCAGCCCGGCCGCCGCACCCGCCATGCGCAACCAGTCGCGCCGGCGCGCATAGACCTCGGAAGGCGTGATCTCGCTGGGAATGGGGTGGTTGAAATCCTTGCCGTTGCGCCCTGCGTGCTGCATGCTCGGTCTCCGCTCGTCCATGAAAAAAGGCGGGCAGCCCTGGGGCCTGCCCGCCTTCATGGATCGCAAAACAGCCGCCGAGGTTCCGCAGCGCTTTCAGCGCAGGCCGGCGATGTAATCGGCCAGCGCCTGGACCTCGTGGTCGGTGAGGTACTTCACCTCGTCGTGCATGATGGTGCTGTTGGCGCGCGTGCCGCTGCGGAAATCGGCCAGCTGCTTGGCGGTGTATTCCGCATGCTGCCCCGACAGGCGCGGGAACTGGGCCGGAACGCCGGCGCCATTGGGGCTGTGGCAGCCCGCGCAGGCGGCAATGCCGCGGTCCTGCGCGCCGCCGCGGTACAGGCGCTCGCCCGTCGCCAGCAGCGTCTTGTCCTTGGCAAAGCCCTGGCGGGCCTTTTGCGTGCCCAGCCAGGCGGCGACGTTCAGGATCGCTTCCTCGTCCAGGGTGGAGGCCATGCCCTGCATCACCGCATCCACGCGCTTGCCATCCTTGAATTCGCGCAACTGCTTGGCCAGGTATTCGGGAAACTGCTGCGCCAGCGTCGGATTGACGGGAATCATGGAGTTGCCATCAGCGCCGTGGCAGGCGGCGCAGGTCGTGCCGTACGTGGCCTGGCCCTTGGCAGGATCGGGTTTGGCCGTCGCGCCCTCCGCCAATGCGGAAACTGCGGTAACCGCCAAGGCGGCTGACATCAGCAAGGAGGCTATCAACTTCATATCGGAACTCTGGGAGTTGTGGGCGCAAAAACCGCTGGATTCTACAATGCCCGCTTGTGCCAACCGCCCCGCCGCATGCCTTCCATCCCTGCCGCCCCACCCGCCACGCCCGCGCACGCCAGCATCGAAGGCAAGGCGGCGCTCGCCTGGATGCACACCGCGCGCTTTTTCACCACCGCCGCCCAGCTGCACCAGCTGCCTGCGGTTGACGTACCGGAAATCGCCTTCGTCGGGCGCTCCAACGCCGGCAAATCCACCGCCATCAATACGCTCACGCAGCAGCGCCAGCTGGCCTTCGCCTCGAAAAAACCCGGACGCACGCAGCACATCAACCTGTTCGCGCTCGGCAAGCAGGGCGTGACGGATGCCGTGCTGGCCGACCTGCCGGGCTACGGCTACGCCGCCGTCTCGCGCGAAGACAAGCTGCGCTGGCAGCGCGTGATGCTCAACTACCTGGTGCAGCGCAAGAGCCTGAGCGCCTTCGTGCTGCTGTGCGATCCACGCCTGGGCCTGACGGAGCTCGATGAAGCGCTGCTCGATGCCCTGCGCCCGCGCGTGGAGGCGGGGTTGCCATTCCTCGTGCTGCTCACCAAGGCCGACAAGCTCACCCGCGCGGAGCAGGCCAAGGCGCTTTCCATCACGCGGCTCAACGCCGGCGGCGGCGAGGTGCGGCTGTTCTCCGCGCTCAAACGGCAAGGCGTGGAGGAAGTGGCACAGCTGCTGTGGCAATGGAGCCACCCGGCGCCTGCCGCACCGAAGGCCGCCGACACTCTTTTGCAAATCTGATGCGTTTCAGGGCTCTACCGCACTGCTGGCAAGCGCTTGCAGCTCCGATTTCATGAGCAATCACCCCACATTGGAAGACATCGCCCTGCCCCATGGCATCCGCCTGCGCTGCCATGCGCAGGGTGTGCGCGGCCGCCCGGTGCTGCTGTTTCTGCACGGCTTCCCCGAAGGTGCCTTCATCTGGGACGCGCTGCTGGCCCATTTCTCGCAGTCGGCGCACGGCGGCTACCGCTGCGTCGCGCCCTATCTGCGCGGCTACGGCGCCTCCAGCCGACCTGCGGACGTCGCCGCCTACCGCCCCAGGCACCTGGTGCAGGACATCGCCGCGCTGATCGCCCACGAGAGTGCTGATTCGCCCCTGGCCTGCCTCGTCGGCCACGATTGGGGCGGCGCCATCGCCTGGAACCTGGCCAGCCTGCACCCGCAACTGCTGCAGCGCCTGTTGATCATCAACGCGCCGCATCCCGGCGCCTTTGCGCGCGAACTGGCGCACAACGCGGCGCAGCAGGCCGCCAGCCAGTACATGCACTTCCTTTGCCGCCCCGACGCCGAGGCGCTGCTGGCCGAAGACGATTTCCGCCGCCTGTCGGCCTTTTTCCAAACCCCGGATGGCAAGCCGCCCGCCTGGCTGACCGACGGCCTGCGCGCCCAGTACCGCGCGCTGTGGCAACAGGGTCTGGCGGGCGCCTGCAACTACTACCGCGCCAGCCCGCTGCGCCCGCCGCGCGCCGGCGACCTGGGCGCCGCCGCCGTGCAGCTGCCGCCCGAATTGGGCCGCACCACCGTACCAACGCGGGTGCTCTGGGGGCTCGATGACGTGGCGCTGCAGCCGGCGCTGCTCGATGGCCTGGGCGACTGGGTGCCGCAGCTTCAGGTACAGCCGGTGGCGGGCGCCTCGCACTGGCTGGTGCACGAACAGCCCGCCGCCGTGATCGACGCCTTGGGCGCTTGGCTGGAGCGTGAAGCGCGAAAAATGATAGCTAATTTCGCTTACTGAGTAATGATTATTCGAGGATCACCCCTCACCCCTCACCCCTCACCCCTCACCCCTCACCCCTCACCCCTCACCCCTCACCTTCCCCATACAAAGACGCCTGCCCTGCTGGCCGCGTCTTGAAGCGCTTGTGCACCCAGTAGTACTGCGCTGGCGCCCGGCGGATGGCCGCCTCCAGCTCGCGGTTCATGCGCGCCGTATCCGCGACGGGGTCATCGGTGGGGTAATGCTCCCAGGCGGGCGTCAGATGGGCCTCGTAGCCCTCGGGCGTCATGCGGCTGTAGAGCGCCATCACCTTGGCGCGTCCCAAACGGGCAAAGCGCGGAAGCGAGGGAATCGTCGCCACCTCGGGCACCGCAAAAAACGGCACGAAGACCGAGTCCGCCGGCCCGTAATCCATGTCGGGCAGCAGGTACAGCAACCCCCCTTTGCGCAGGCACTGGATGATGGGCCTGACGCCGTCGGCACGGTTGAGCATGGCCACGTTGCCAAAGCGCTGGCGCCCGGCCATGAACCAGCCATCAAGCACGGGGTTGGGATGGGTGGCGAAGATCGAGGTGAACTCGCGCGTGGTATTCAACAGCGGCAGCACCAGGCCGCCGGCGTCCATGCCGTAGAAATGCGGCGCGAAGACGATGGTCGGCGTCTCGCCGTCGAGCTCGTGCACCGCGCCGGTGAGTTGGAGGCGCGAACGCACCAGCGCCTCGGGGCCGCTCCAGAGCCAGCCGCGGTCGAGAAAGGTCTGGCAGAACACTTCGAAGGTCTCGCGCGCCAGCGCATGGCGCCGCGCCAGAGGCATCTCGGGAAAGCACAGTTCCAGATTGCGCAGCGCCACCTTGCGCCTTTGCCGCGCCAGCACGAACAGCAGGCGGCCCACCAGGGCCCCGAGCGCGCGCAGCCAGGACAGCGGCAGGCGCCCGAGCGCATTCAGCAAGGCAATGCCGATGCGCGCCATCATGCGGCGGGCTCCTGCCGGGGCGGCGCCACGCCGCGCGGCTGCTTGTAGCGCCCGTAGCCCCACAGGTACTGCTGCGGGCAGGCGCGGATCAGCAGTTCCATCGCGCCGTTGATCTGGCCCACGGCCACCTGCAGATCGGAAGAAAGCGGTCCGGCCAGACCCTGCAGATGCAGCGCATAGCCCCGCGCCCGGGGCAGGCGCTCGCAGCGCGCGAGCACCACGGCGGCGCCGGTCTGCTGCACCAGGCGCGCCGCCAGCGTCATCGTGTAGGCATCGCGGCCGAAGAACGGCGCCCAGACGCCCAGGCCCTGCGGCGGCACCTGGTCGGGCAGCAGCCCCACGGCACGCCCCTGGCGCAGCGCCTTGATCATCTGGCGCACGCCCTGCAGGTTGGTCGGCACCGCCTGGATGCCGGGCCGCTGGCGCGCCTGCGCCACGATGGGCGCCAGCCAGGCCTTGCGCGCCGGGCGGTAGAGGATGGTGAAGTCACCGTGCTCGGCCGCCCAGCGGCGTGCGCCCTCCTGCACCGAGAGCTCAAAGCAGCCGATGTGCGGCGTCAGAAACACGATGCCGCGCCCCGCGGCCCAGGCCTGTTCCACGCAATCCTGCCCATGCACCTCGCAGCGCGGCAGGCGGCGCGACAGCCAGAGCCGCGGCGTTTCCGCCACCATGCGCCCGGCATGCCCCACCGCCGCCCGCACCGCGCCAAAGCCATAGCCCGCAACGGCGGCATTGGCGAGAAAGCGGCGCCGGTAGGTGGGCGAGAGGGCAAATGCCAGCCAGCCCATCGCCGCCCCCAGCGGATGGAGCAACCACAACGGCAGCACAGCCAAGAAGCGCAGGAAGAGGGACATGACTACAATGAAAGCGTCGCCGAGTTAACCGAGCAACTTGCAGGGCGACGTTAAATACCACTGCTAAAGCGTTCGCCACATGGCTCCTTCGGAAGCCTGGGCAGCGCCCCAGATGCTTTGATACATGGAGTTTATGCACAAATGGCGAGCGACTTTCTCTTCACTTCCGAATCCGTCTCCGAAGGCCATCCCGACAAGGTGGCGGATCAAATCTCCGACGCCGTCCTCGATGCCATCCTGCAGGTCGATCCGCGCGGCCGCGTCGCCGCCGAGACCCTGACCAACACCGGGCTGGTCGTGCTCGCCGGCGAGATCAGCCTGCGCTCGGACGCACCGGCGCCCGATTACATCCAGGTCGCGCGCGACACCATCAAGCGCATCGGCTACGACAACACCGAGTACGGCATCGATTACAAGGGCTGCGCGGTGCTGGTGGCCTACGACAAGCAGAGCAACGACATCGCCCAGGGCGTGGACCAGGCGAGCGACGACCACCTGAACACCGGCGCCGGCGACCAGGGCCTGATGTTCGGCTACGCCTGCGACGAGACCGATACGCTGATGCCCGCGCCCATCTATTACGCCCACCGCCTGATGGAGCGCCAGGCGCAGCAGCGCAAGAGCGGCGCCCTGCCCTTTTTGCGCCCGGACGCCAAGAGCCAGGTGACGATGCGCTACATCGACGGCAAGGTGGACAGCATCGACACCGTCGTGCTCTCCACCCAGCACAGCCCGGATCAATCCGAGACACCGACGAAGATGAAGGCCAGTTTCATCGAGGCCGTGGTCGAGCAGATCATCAAGCCGGTGCTGCCCAGGGAATGGCTCAGGAACACCAAGTACCTCATCAACCCCACCGGGCGCTTCGTCGTCGGCGGCCCGCAGGGCGACTGCGGCCTGACCGGACGCAAGATCATCGTCGACACCTACGGCGGCTCCTGCCCGCATGGCGGCGGGGCGTTTTCCGGCAAGGATCCGACCAAGGTGGACCGCAGCGCCACCTACGCCTGCCGCTACGTGGCCAAGAACATCGTCGCCGCGGGCCTGGCGCGCCAGTGCCAGATCCAGGTGGCCTATGCGATTGGCGTCGCGCGCCCGATGAACGTCACGGTCTATACCGAAGGCACGGGCGTCATCGCGGACGAGAAAATCGCACAGCTCGTCAACGACCACTTTGACCTGCGCCCCAAGGGCATCATCCAGATGCTGGATCTGCAGCGCCCGATCTACGCCAGGACCGCCGCCTACGGCCACTTCGGCCGCGACGAACCCGAGTTCACCTGGGAGCGGACGGATAAAGCACAAGCGCTGCGTGCGGCGGCAGGGCTATGAAATGGTTGAGCATTGAGCATTGAGCGTTTTGCGGGAAAGGCACCGGTGATGCATGACGTCGCTGTCCTGATCGGACGCTTCCAGCCCCCGCACAACGGCCATCTGGCCTTGCTGCAGGAGGCTTTCCGCAGCGCACGCATGGTGATCGTCGTGGTCGGCTCGGCGTTTCAGGCGCGCTCGCCGAAAAACCCGTTCACCTGGCAGGAGCGTGCCGACCTGCTGCGCGCCAGCGTGGACGCGTCGCTCGCCGAACGCCTGACCGTCCTGCCGGTGCGCGACTACTACGACGAACCGCGCTGGGCCCGGGCGGTGCGCACGGCGGTGGCTTCGATCTCCGGCGATCGCGACACCGTCGCGCTGGTTGGCCACTTCAAGGACACCAGCAGCGGCTACCTTGCCGCCTTTCCTGGCTGGTCGCGCATCGACATGCCGCGCATCGGGCGCATGGACTCCACCCTGCTGCGCGATGCGTGGTTCGGTGCGGCAGGCCCATCCATCGATGCGGCACTGGCGCCCTTCATCCCGGAAGCGCCCGCTGCGACGCTGGCATGGCTCAAGGCCTTTGCCCAGACGCCCGCCCATGGCGCGCTGGCGCAGGAATGGCAGATGCTGCGCGACTACCGCGCCGCGTGGGCCAGCGCCCCCTGGCCACCGGTCTTCGTCACCGTGGACGCGCTGCTGCAATGCCAGGGTCGGGTGCTGCTGATAGAACGCGGCCATGCCCCCGGCAAGGGCCTGTGGGCACTGCCCGGCGGCTTTCTGGAGCCGCACGACACGCTGTGGCAATCCTGCCTGCGCGAACTGCGCGAGGAAACCCAGTGCGGCGCCACCGAAGCGCAATTGCGCGCCGCTTTGCGGCAGGTACGGGTGTTCGATCACCCCGGGCGCAGCCAGCGCGGGCGCACGATCACGCATGTCCATCACTTCGACCTGGGCAACGCACCCCTGCCCCCTGTCCGTGGCGGCGACGACGCAGCCAGCGCCCAGTGGCGACCCATCAGCGATCTGCCCGCGATGGAAGCGGATTTTTTCGAAGACCACTTCCACATCCTCGACCGCTGCCTCGGGCTGCTCCCCGATGGCGCGGGCGCCTGAACCCGCGCGCGCCTCTTCTTTTTGCAAGAGGCGCGGCCCTGCGCCTTGAAATACGCCAAAACGCCTATATCATTAGCACTCGTTGGAGTTGAGTGCTAACACCGCTCCACCCACCGATGAAACGGCTCGCATTGGGCCGTTTTTGCGATGCAATTTTCTTTGTAAGCCTCCAGGAGATGCTATGAAACTTCGTCCTCTGCACGATCGCGTGATCGTCAAGCGCCTCGAAAACGAAACCAAGACCGCCTCGGGCATCGTCATCCCCGACAACGCCGCCGAGAAGCCCGACCAAGGTGAAGTGCTGGCCGTTGGCCCCGGCCGCAAGAACGACAAGGGCGAACTCGTCGCCATGGGCGTGAAGACCGGCGACCGCGTGCTGTTCGGCAAGTACAGCGGCCAGACCGTCAAGGTCGACGGCGAAGAACTGCTGGTGATGAAGGAAGACGACCTGTTCGCGGTCGTCGAGAAATAATTCTTGGGTTGAGCGTTCGGCGTATGGCGTTGAACGTGGAAGCCCGAGACCCCAGATTCTTGTTGAGCGCGGTTCGTTCACGCTGAACGCCCGACGCTCAACGCCCAACGGAGAAATTTGAAATGGCAGCAAAAGACGTAATTTTTGGCGGCGAAGCCCGCGCCCGCATGCTCGAAGGCGTGAACATCCTCGCCAACGCAGTGAAGGTCACCCTCGGTCCCAAGGGCCGCAACGTGGTGCTGGAGCGCTCCTTCGGCGCCCCCACGGTGACCAAGGACGGTGTGTCCGTGGCCAAGGAGATCGAGCTCAAGGACAAGCTGCAGAACATGGGCGCCCAGCTCGTGAAGGAAGTGGCGTCCAAGACCAACGACATCGCCGGTGACGGCACGACGACCGCCACCGTGCTGGCCCAGGCCATCGTGCGCGAAGGCACCAAGTACGTGGCTGCCGGCCTGAACCCGATGGACCTCAAGCGCGGCATCGACAAGGCCGTCGTGGCCCTGGTGGAAGAACTGAAGAAGGCCTCCAAGGCCACCACGACCTCCAAGGAAATCGCCCAGGTGGGTTCGATCTCCGCCAACTCCGACGAATCCGTGGGCGAAATCATCGCCAAGGCCATGGACAAGGTCGGCAAGGAAGGCGTGATCACCGTCGAAGACGGCAAGAGCCTGGAGAACGAACTCGAAGTCGTCGAAGGCATGCAATTCGACCGCGGCTACCTCTCGCCCTACTTCATCAACAACCCCGAAAAGCAAGTCGCGCTGCTCGAAAACCCCTTCGTGCTGCTCTACGACAAGAAGATCAGCAACATCCGCGACCTGCTGCCCACGCTGGAGCAAGTCGCCAAGGCCAGCCGTCCGCTGCTCATCATCGCCGAAGACGTCGAAGGCGAAGCCCTGGCCACGCTGGTGGTCAACACCATCCGCGGCATCCTGAAGGTCGTCGCCGTCAAGGCGCCGGGCTTTGGCGACCGCCGCAAGGCCATGCTCGAAGACATCGCCATCCTGACGGGCGGCAAGGTCATCGCCGAGGAAGTGGGCCTGACCCTGGAGAAGACCACGCTGGCCGACCTCGGCCAGGCCAAGCGCGTCGAAATCGCCAAGGAAAACACCACCATCATCGATGGCGCCGGTGCCGCAGCCGACATCGAGGCACGCGTGAAGCAAGTGCGCATCCAGATCGAGGAAGCCACCAGCGACTACGACCGCGAGAAGCTGCAGGAGCGCGTGGCCAAGCTGGCCGGCGGCGTGGCCGTGATCAAGGTCGGCGCTGCCACCGAAGTCGAGATGAAGGAAAAGAAGGCCCGCGTGGAAGACGCGCTGCACGCCACCCGCGCGGCCGTTGAAGAAGGCATCGTCGCCGGCGGCGGCGTGGCCTACCTGCGCGCCAAGCAGGCTCTGGGCGACAAGCTCAAGGGCGACAACCCCGAGCAGGACGCCGGCATCAAGCTGGTGATGAAGGCCATCGAAGCGCCGCTGCGCGAGATCGTCGCCAACGCCGGTGGCGAGCCCAGCGTGGTGGCCAACCAGGTGCTGGGCGGCAAGGGCAACTACGGCTTCAACGCCGCCAACGACACCTACGGCGACATGCTGGAGATGGGCATTCTGGACCCGACCAAGGTGACCCGTGCCGCATTGCAGCACGCCGCCTCCGTCGCGTCGCTGCTGCTCACCACCGAAGCCACGGTGACCGAAGCGCCCAAGGACGAATCCGCAGCGCCTGCCATGCCCGGCGGCATGGGCGACATGGGCGGCATGGGCATGTAATCCCGCCGCGAAAGCTCCGTGCTTTCACAATCAAGGGCCGCCTCGTGCGGCCCTTTTTTCTGCCCGCTCGAATGCATGTGGTGAAAAGCGCAAATCCCCGTGTTTTCACCATTGCCACGAGCGCTGCACCCCCCTAAGGTTGCGCTTTGCATTTTCAAACGCAGGAGCAATCCATGGAGATTTCGCGCAAGTTGTTCATCGCCGCCGTCGTGGCCGGCATGGGTTCGATCGGTGTCAGCACCGGCGCATTCGCACAGGAGCAGGTGATCAAGATCGGCCATATCGGCCCGGTTTCCGGCCCGCAGGCCAACATGGGCAAGGACGATGAAAACGGTGCACGCATGGCGGTCGATGAACTGAACGCCAAGGGCATGGAAATCGGCGGCAAGAAAGTGAAATTCGTGTTCGTCGCGGAGGACGACGGAGCGGATCCCAAGCAGGGCACGGCCGCATCGCAAAAGCTCTGCGATGAAAAAATCGCAGGCGCGGTCACCTTCCTGAACTCAGGCGTGGCCATCCCCTCATCCAAGGTGTTCCACGACTGCGGCATTCCGATGATCACCGGCGCCGCCACCAACCCCGACCTGACCAAGCCGGGCTGGGATACCACCTACCGCGTGATCGCCAACGACAACGCACTGGGCGCGGCGCTGGCGGACTACACCGTGAAAACCGCCAAACTCAAGACGGTTGCCGTCGTGGACGACCGCACGCCCTATGGCCAGGGCATTGCCAGCGTCTACAAGGCGACGGTCGAAAAGCTCGGCGTGAAAGTTGTCGCCAACGAATTCACCAACGACAAAGCCACCGATTTCATGGCCATCCTGACCTCGATCAAGGCCAAGAAGCCCGATGCCATCTTCTACGGCGGCATGTACGGCCAGGCCGGCCCGATGCTGCGCCAGATGCAGCAACTGGGCATGAACAATGTGAAAGTCTTTGGCGGCGACGGTTTGTGCATTCCCGATCTTGCCAACGTCGCGGCCCAGGCCAAGACCCTGGCCAACGTGGTCTGCGCAGATGGCGGCTCGACGATCGAGAAAATGCCCGGTGGCAAGGACTGGAAGGCACGCTACGACGCCAAGTTCCCCGGCCAGTTCCAGGTCTACAGCCCGTATTTCTACGACGGCGTGATGATCCTGGCCGACGCGATGAAGCGGGCCAACTCCTGGGATCCCAAGGTCTATATCCCGTTCCTGCAGAAGACCGACTACCAGGGCGTGACCTCCAAGATCCGCTTCGAATCCAACGGCGAGATGAAGGATCCCACCTACACCTTGAGCAAATTCGTCGACGGCAAAAAGACTGCACTGGATTGAGGCGAGCGGATTTTTCGCAGTTTCACGGCCCGCGCAAGCGGGCCTTTTTTATGGCTGGGCAAGGCTGCACCGCGCTGCATGGCATAGACTTGCCCCCGGTTTTTTCAGCAGAGCCTCGCAATGAACATTCCTGCCACCACCCCGGGCACGCCCTACGGCACGCTGCCCCCCGCCTCGCCGCTGCCGCAGCGCAAGCCGATCAGCCTGCCGCGCCTCGCCCAAATGCGCGAAGCGGGCGAGAAGATCACCATGCTCACCGCCTACGACGCCACCTTTGCCGCCGTGGCCGATGCGGCGGGCGTGGAGTGCATCCTCGTGGGCGATTCGCTCGGCATGGTCTGCCAGGGGCTTTCCAGCACCGTCGGCGTAACGCTGGAGACCATGTGCTACCACATGGCCAGTGTCTCGCGCGGCGTGCGGCGCGTGCAGGGTACCGCCTGGCTGATCGGCGACCTGCCCTTCGGCAGCTACGGCGAATCGCCCGAGCAGGCGCTCAGAAGCGCCACCCAGCTCATGCAGGCGGGCGCGCACATGGTCAAGCTCGAAGGCGGTGGCTGGATCACCCCGACCGTGCGTTTTCTGGTGGAGCGCGGCATCCCCGTCTGCGCCCACCTCGGGCTCACGCCGCAGACCGTGCATGCGCTGGGTGGCTACCGCGTGCAGGGCAAGGGGAACGAAGCCGCCGCCACGCTGCGCCGCCATGCGCTGGAATTGCAGGATGCCGGCGCCGAAATGCTGGTGCTGGAGATGGTGCCGGCGCAACTGGCCGCCAGCCTCACCCTGGAACTGCCGCGCTGCCACACCATAGGCATAGGGGCCGGTAAAGGCACCGCCGGCCAGGTGCTGGTGCTGCACGACATGCTCGGCGTGAACCTAGGCAAGATGCCGCGTTTTGTGCGCAATTTCATGGAAGACGCCGGCAGCATCAAGGACGCCATGCACGCCTACGCGCAGGCCGTGAAAAACGGCAGCTTCCCCGACGACAGTCTCCACGCCTGGTAACCGCCACCGCGTCCATGCAAGTCGTTCATACCATTGCCGATCTGCGCGCAGCACTTGCCGGGCGTGGCCGCCCGGCCTTTGTTCCCACCATGGGCAACCTGCACGCAGGGCATCTGGCACTCGTGCGCCAGGCCAGGCCACTGGGCGATGTGCTGGTGGCAAGCATCTTCGTCAACCGCCTGCAATTTCTGCCACACGAAGATTTTGATAGCTACCCACGCACGCTGCAAGCCGATTGCAAGCTTCTGGAAGCAGAACATTGCGACATCGTCTTCGCCCCGCGCGAGAGCGATCTTTACCCGCAGCCGCAGACCTTCCGGGTACAACCCGATCCGCGGCTCGCGGATGTCCTCGAAGGGCATTTTCGCCCCGGTTTTTTCGCCGGCGTCTGCACAGTGGTGCTCAAGCTCTTTGGCTGCGTCTTCGGCGGCCACCCGGGCACTGCCGTCTTCGGACGCAAGGACTACCAGCAGCAAATGGTGATCCGGCAGATGGTGCGCCAGTTCGCGCTGCCGATCGACATCGCCACCGCCGACATCAGCCGCGCGACGGACGGCCTGGCGCTGAGTTCGCGCAACGCCTATCTGAGCCCCGAGGAGCGCGGCGAAGCCGTGCAGCTAGGTCGCGCGCTGCAGGCGCTTGCACAGGCTGCGCTGGCCTTGCGCCAGCCGCTGCCAGCACTGGAGAGCGACGCAGCGCGGGTGCTGGGCGCACGAGGCTGGCAAGTGGACTACCTGACCGTGCGCCAGCGTGCCGACCTGCAAGCGCCCGAAGGAAAGCCGCAAGCCGGACAACTGGTAGCGCTGGGCGCTGCCCGCCTGGGCAAGACGCGGCTCATCGACAACCTGGAATTCTGATTTTCCTGGCTGGTGCGCGAGGCCGGACTCGAACCGGCACGCCCGTGAGGGCGTCAGGACCTAAACCTGGTGCGTCTACCAATTTCGCCACCCGCGCGCCAAGCTGGGGATTCTACCGACTGCCTTGATTGCAATCGCGCCTCCGAGGCTGCACCTCAGCCTGGCGGAAGCCGTACCATCCGGACTCTTGCAGGACTTATCCAGGAAACAGCCCCGTGAAACTCTACACCGCCACCCGCGCACCCAACCCCCGCCGCGTGCTCATGTTCATGGCCGAAAAAGCCATCACCGGCATCGATTTCGTCACCATCGACCTCAATGCCGGCGAGCACAAGGCGGCCAGCTACCACGCCAAGGTGCCGGTCTCGCGCGTGCCGGCACTGGAATTCGACGACGGCCGCGTGCTCAGCGAGACACGCGCCATCTGCACCTGGCTGGAGGGCGCCCACCCCCAGAACAACCTGATGGGCGAGGACTTCGAGGAGCGTGCCTTCATCGAAATGCACGACCGGCGCGTCGAGTGGTATTGGCTGTTGCCGATTGCCAACTGCATACGCCACACCCATCCCGGGTTGGCCACGCTGGAGCAGCCGCAGTTCCCGGATTTCGGCACCTCGCAAGGCGAGAAGGTGCGCGAAAGCGCGCGCTGGCTCGATGCAACGCTGACCCGCCAGCCCTGGATGGCCGGCGAGCGCTTCACCATCGCCGACATCACCGCCTTCTGCGCGCTGGAGTTTGCCAAACTGATGAAGTTCAACCCAGGCGCCGAGGGTTTTGCCGCCCTGCAGGCCTGGCGCGACCGCGTCGCCAGCCGCGAGAGCGCGCGGGCCGGGTGATCCGCCCCCGCGCGCGATGCGACGTCACGGCTTGCGCGGGTAGCCCAGCGCCGTCAGCGCCTCCTGAATTTCCGGCAGCACCGCATCATCTTCGATGGTTGCCGGAACCTTCACCTCGCCCCCATCCGCCATGGTACGGATGGTGACGCGCAGCACCTTGCCCGAACGCGTCTTGGGCAGGCGCGCCACCACATGCACGCTCTTGAAGTCCGCCACGGCGCCAAGCTGCGCACGCACGCGGGCAATCAGGTCCTTGCAGATTTCTTCATCGGTGTGCCGCACCCCCATCTTGAGCACCACCAAGCCCAGCGGCACCTGGCCCTTGAGCGCATCGGCCACGCCCACCACCGCCGCCTCTGCCACGTCGGGATGCGAGGCCAGAATCTCTTCCATCTGCCCGGTGGAGAGCCGGTGTCCTGCCACGTTGATGATGTCGTCGATGCGTGACATCACCCAGCCGTAGCCCTCGGCATCGATGTAGCCCGCATCGCCCGAGAGGTAATAGCCCGGGTAGCGCGAGAGATAGGTCTCCTCGTAGCCCGCTTCGTTGTTCCAGAGCGTGTAAAGCGTACCCGGCGGCATGGGCAGCTTGATGACCAGGCTGCCGATCTCGCCAGCCGCCTTTTCCTTACCTTCTTCGTCAAGAATGCGGATGTCAAAGCCCGGCACCGGCTTGGTCGGCGAGCCCGGATGCACCGGCAGGTATTCCAGGCCCATGCAGTTGCTGATGGCCGGCCAGCCCAGCTCCGTCTGCCACCAGTTGTCGATCGCCGGCACGCCGAGGATGTTTTGCGCCCATTCAATGGTGTCAGGGTCGCCCCGCTCGCCCGCGAGAAACAGCGTGCGGAATTTGGAGAGGTCGTACTTTTTGACCAGCTCGCCATTCGGATCTTCTTTCTTGATCGCCCGAAAGGCCGTCGGCGCGGTGAAAAACACGTTCACGCCATGCTCGGCGCATACGCGCCAGAACGCCCCCGCATCGGGGGTACCCACGGGCTTGCCTTCATAGACAATGGTGGTGCAGCCCTGCAGCAGCGGGCCGTAGACGATGTAGGAGTGGCCGACGACCCAGCCCACATCCGAGCCGGCCCAGTACACATCGCCGGGCTTGACGCCGAAAACAGCATCCATGGACCAGCGCAGCGCCACGGCATGCCCGCCGTTGTCACGCACCACGCCCTTGGGCTTGCCGGTGGTACCCGAGGTGTAGATCACGTACAGCGGATCCGTCGCAGCCAGCGGCACGCAAGCGGCCGGCTGCGCCTTGGCAACGGCATCGTTCCAGTCCACATCGCGCCGGGCCACCATGTCGCAGTGCAGCTCGGGCCGCTGCAGGATCAGGCAGGGGGTATCGGGCGCACCGGCAATGTCCAAGGCTTCATCCAGCAGCGGCTTGTAGGGCACGGCCTTGCCCGGCAGCAAGCCGCAGGAGGCGGACATCATCACCTTGGGCTTGGCATCCACGATGCGCTTGGCAAGCTCGGGCGCCGCAAAACCGCCGAAGACCACCGAATGCACCGCGCCGATGCGGGCACAGGCGAGCATGGCGATCGCCGCCTCGGCGACCATGGGCATGTAGATGACGACCCGGTCGCCCTTGCCCACGCCCATGTCGCGCAGCACGCCGGCGCAGCGCGCGACTTCGTCCTGCAACTGGCGGTAGGTGAACTTGCGCTGAGTACCCGCAAGCGGGCTGTCATAGATGAGCGCCAGCTGGTCGCCGCGGCCACCCTCCACGTGCCGGTCCACGCAGTTGTAGCAGGTGTTGAGAACGCCCCCCGCGAACCAGCGGTAGAAGGGCTTGCGTGCGTCATCGATGACCGTGTCCCAGCGCTTGTCCCAGGCGATACCCTCGGCAATGCCTGCCCAGAAGCCCTGCGGATCGGCTTCAGCCACAGCCCGCGTCTTCGCGTAATTGCCGGAACCCAATGCACTCATACGTGTCTCCTATGTGTCAACAAACATCAATTATCTGACAGCGACTGGGCACCCGATTCATTTGATCAGCCCAAGCATGGGCTTGAACGATGGATGCTCGCAAGTCCGCAGCCACTCAAACGCCACCATTTCAGCAGTCACCAATTCAGCGCCTGCGCCGGCAAGCCGGTCAAATGCGGCATCCCTGCTGCGCTCAGTGCGCGAGCCACAGGCATCGGTCACCACCCAGATTTCAAATTCTTCGTCGATCAGTTCCAGCGCCGTCTGCAACAGGCACACATGCGCTTCGCAGCCGGCGATCACGATGCTCGGGCGCTCACCGGAGGCGGGCTGGCTTTTCTGCAGGTGCCTGGGCAGGCTGCGTGCGTTGCCCCTGGGTGCGGTAGGGGGCGGCGCCAACCATTCGGCCAGGCCATCGGCCACCGCGCTGAAATGCATCTTGGCCAGCGTCCTGTCGCACAGCTCCCGCACCTGAGCATCGTTGGGGCCCAGACGCCGGGGGTTTTGCTCCGTCCCGAAAATCGGCACCTGGGCCATTTTCGCCATCTGCGCCAGCCGGCGTGCATTCGCCAGCACCGCCGGGCCATCGTGAATCACCGGCATCAGCCGTTCCTGGTAGTCGACCAGCACCAACTGGGATTCTTCGGCATCGAGCAACATCGCTACGCTCCCACAAGACAAATGGAACCGATTGTCGCAGTCCATGGCGGCAGGCGGGCCGAAACGCAAATTGCGCCTGGCTGTTTCACCAGATAAAATTCGCTCGCAGCAGCACTCAGGCACGCCATGAAACGCACCCTCACCGACATTCCACCGCGTCCCAGCGTCCAGGTCATCGAACGCATGTTCACGCTGATCGACATCCTGGCCGCCCGCGATGAAGCCATGTCGCTCAAGGAAATCAGTGAAAAAGCCGGGCTGCATCCCTCCACGGCGCACCGCATTCTCAATGACCTGACCATCGGGCGTTTCGTCGATCGGCCGGAAGCCGGCAGCTACCGGCTGGGCATGCGCATGCTTGAATTGGGCAACCTGGTGAAGGCGCGGCTCAATGTGCGCGATGCTGCCATCGTGCCCATGCGCAATCTGCACAAGATGATCCAGCAGCCGGTGAACCTGAGCGTGCGCCAGGGCGATGAGATCGTTTATATCGAACGCGCCTACAGCGAGCGCTCTGGCATGCAGGTGGTGCGTGCCATTGGCGGCCACGCACCGCTGCACCTGACATCCACCGGCAAACTCTTTCTTGCCGCCGAAGATCCGCAGCGCGTGCGTGCCTATGCCACGCGCACCGGCCTGCCTGGCCATACGCGCAACAGCATCACCCAGCTTTCCGGGCTCGAACGCGAACTGGCCCGGGCGCGCCAGTACGGCATCGCGCGGGACAACGAAGAGCTGGAAATGGGTGTGCGCTGCATCGCCGCCGGCATCTATGACGATCAGGGAGATCTCGTGGCCGGGCTCTCGATATCGGCGCCCGCCGACCGCCTGGATGATGGCTGGCTGCCCAAACTGCAGGCCAGCGCACACGAAATTTCCATCGCACTCGGCTATTCGCCTTCGGCGCGCCAGATACACAGCGCCCGCGTCCGGTAATGGTGCAGGACGCCGGCGGCGCCGCTGGTGGCTTCCACACCCGAAACCCGCCTGCCAAGCGGGCACTGCGGCCCATGTGCTGCGACCTGTCTCTTACGCGCCGCTGACAAACAACGTGATTTTCAGGCCGATTTTCTCGGGGTTTTCGTGCCTGTGCAGACCGGCGCATGGCACCTATATTTTCACTGTCGCGCAAAGCGAGCCATGAAATCGCATGCATGAAAGTGCCTGCGATGGGCGGCGCAACGCTTCATAGTGATTTGCGGCAGGTCGCCGCAAAGTGATTCAGCCCCTGGTTGACAACCACGAAGGAGATATATGTCCAAGTTTGATTCCCTCAATGGCGTTTCGCGCCGCAGCGCGCTGCAGATGGGCGCAGCCGGCGGCATGGCAGCCACCAGCCTCGGCGGCATGCACTGGGCCATGGCCGCAGACCAGCCAGCCATGGGCACCTGGCCTGAAGGCTCAAAGGGCGACACCGTGTACATCGGCGCCGCCGTGCCGCTGACCGGCACCTATGCGGTGCAGGGCGCCGACGAGCTCAAGGGCATGGAACTCGCCATCGAGCACATGAACACCAACCACGAGCTGATGAAGAAGCTTGCGCCCAAGGTGAACAACGGCGTGAACGGCAAGAAGGTGGGGCTCGTCTCCGCCGACTCCGCGGCCAAGCCAAACCAGGCGCTGCAGGTGGAGCAGAACTTCATTGCCAAGAACAAGGTCATCGCGATGATCGGCTCGACCTCATCCGCCGTGGCCGTGGCGATGAACAAGTTCGCGCAGCAGCAGAAAATCATCTACATGGCTGGCATCTCCGGCTCCAACGACACCACCGGCAAGGACTGCGTGCGCTACGGTTTCCGCCAGGGCTTCTACGGTGAAATGGCGGCCCGGGCGATCGGACCGGTCATGGTCAAGCAGTTCGGCAAGAACCGCAAGGCCGCGTTCATGACGCCTGACTACACCTACGGTCACACCACCACCGAATCGGTCAACAACTACCTGACCAAGGAAGCCGGCTGGAAGATGGTGACCAACCAGGTTTCCCCGCTGGGCACGCAGGACTTCAGCCAATACCTCACCAACATCGCCAACTCCGGCGCCGAGTTCCTGATCAACGTGAACTGGGGCCGTGACGCGGTGCTGTCGTCGCAGCAGGCCAAGCAGTTCGGCCTGATCCCGAAGATGACCCTGGTGCTGCCCTACCAGATCCCCTTCATCGCCAAGGAAGCGGGCGTGGACATCACCCACGGCGTGCTGGCCGCGACGGATTTCTGGTGGACGCTGGAAGACAAATACCCGCTGGCCAAGCTGTTCGTCGAGTCCTTCCACAAGAAGTACGGCTACCGCCCCGAGTGGGGCGCAGAAAACGGCTACGTCAGCTTCGCGCACTGGGCCCGCATGGTGACGGAGGCCGGCAGCTTCTATCCGCCCGACGTGATCAAGCAGTGGGAAAAGGGCGAGACCATCCCATCGCTGCTCGGTGACGTGCACTACCGCCCGCAAGACCACCAGTGCGTGCGCCCGGTCGTGATCGTGCGCGGCAAGGAAAAGAAGGACATGAAGAACGACGAGGACTTCTGGGAAGTCATCGACATGGTCGATGGCGCCACGGTCATCCAGAAGCCGGATGAATTCGGCTGCAAGCTGGGCGATTACACCTGACCGGCAGGCAATGCGCCGGGTAGCTCACCGCGGTGCATTCATGCCAGTTTTTCGAGAGGCGCCCTTGCGTGATGCTGGTTTCACGCAAGGGCGCGCAGCATGTTTGAAACCACGTTTTCTAGACAACACCATGGCGGGGCAATGTGATTAACACGGCCAATTTCATCTCGCAGCTGTTCAACGGGCTGGTACTGGGGGCGCTGCTGGCGCTGATCTCGTCCGGCCTGACGATCATCTATGGCACGCTGGGCGTGCTCAACCTGGCGCACGGCGCCCTGTTCATGCTGGGCGGCTATGCCGGCTGGCTGGCGTTCGAGTATTCACATTCCTACATCCTCGCGGTGCTGGCGGGGGCTGTCTTCGTGATGATCGTCGGCGTCATCATGGAGCAGCTGATCATCAAGCGCTTCTATTCCAGACCGGACGAGGATCAGCTGCTGGTCACCTTCGGGCTGAGCATCGTGTTTGCGGAACTGATCCGCTACTTCTTCGGCAGCCTGTCCAAGAAGATTCCGCCGCCCGACATTTTCTCGGGCGCATCGAACATGGGGTTCATGATCTATCCCAACTACCGGCTCGCGCTGCTGGGCATCATCGCCGTGGCGCTGTTCGCGCTCTACTGGGTGCTCTACCGCACGCGCATCGGCATGATCGTGCGCGCCGGGATCGAGGATGCGGTAGCCGTTGATTCCCTGGGCATCAATGTCTACAAGGTCTTCACGCTGGTCTTCGGCATCGGTGCCATGGCGGCCGGGTTTTCGGGCATCGTCTATTCGCCGGTCGTCGCGATGTCGCCCGACAGCGGCGACTCGATTCTGGTGATGACCTTCGTGGTGGTCGTGATCGGTGGCGTGGGCTCGTTTCCGGGGGCGGTCCTGGGTGGTCTGATCGCCGGTGAAATTCAAAGCCTCACCTCGATGGTGAACCCTGCCTACTCCGAGATCATGCTGTTCGTGGCGATGACGCTCGTCCTGGTCTTCCGTCCGCGCGGGCTCATGGGCTCCATCGGCCGCACTTAAATCCCAGAGTTCCAGATGTCAAGAAAAATTCCATTCTTCACCGAGCTGGTGACGCTGCTCGTACTGATTGCCATTCCTTTCGTCCTGCCACCGCTCGGCTTCACGCCGGCGACGATCAACCGTATCATGATCTTCGGCCTGGTGGGCATAGGCTTTGACCTGCTGTTCGGCTACACCGGCCTGCTCTCCTTCGGCCAGTCGGCGTTCTTCGGCACGGGTGGCATGTTCGCCGCGTATCTACTGACGCACACATCGTTCACCAACGTGGTGCTCGCGCTCCTTCTTGGCGCCCTGGTGGCGGCGGTGGCGGGCTACCTCGTCGGCATGATCGCTCTGCGGCGCACCGGCATTTACTTCGCGATGATCACCGTGGCGATTGCCCAGGTGTTCTTCTTCATGGAGTTCAACCCTCTCGCGGAGTACACCGGCGGCGAGAACGGCTTGCCTGGCGTACCGCAGGCCAGCCTGGGCCTGGGTTTCACCACCATCCATTTCGAGAGCGAGCTGGAGCAATACGCATTCTTCGCGTTCTGGATGTTCGTCGGCCTGGTGATTGCGCTGCGCATCGTGCGTTCCCCCTTCGGCCTGGTGATGCGCGCCATCCGCGAAAACCCGGACCGTGCAACCGCCCTGGGCCACAACATCCACAGCTACAAGCTCGTCGTGTTCATCGTCGCTGCGATGTACGCCGGCTTTGGCGGCGGGCTGCTCGCCGTCATGCAGGGTTTCATGCCGCCGGATGCCTTCATGTTCGCAACCTCCGGCGAAGTGGTGATGATGACCGCCATTGGCGGCGCCGGCACCCTGTTCGGCCCCATCCTCGGCTCTGCGACCTGGCTGCTGCTGAGCGACTTCTTCCAGATCACACTGAATCTGGGCGCTTCCTGGAAACTGGTGCTGGGCATCATTTTCGTGCTGCTGGTGGTCTTCCTGCGCCGCGGCCTCGCAGGCGCCTTCATCGATCTCTACCGCATGGCGTTCGGTACCCAAAAGGCCGCCACGGCGCCGGAACCTGCGGCACGTGGCGCGGCCGCGGAAACCTCTGGCGCACTGCACCTCAAGAGCACCCGCAACAAAACCGGCCACATCATCGAAGTGAAGGGGCTTACCAAGCACTACGGGGGCATTGCCGCCAACAGCGACATCGACTTCAGCGTGGACTACGGTGAAATCCGCGGCATCATCGGCCCCAACGGCGCCGGCAAGAGCACCTTCTTCAAAATGCTCACCTGCGAGGTCCAGCCAACAGCCGGGACGATCAAGTTCGACGGCCGCGACATCACGCACATGGGCGTGGTCGAAGCCTGCCAGATCGGCCTGACCAAGAGTTACCAGATCAACCAGCTGTTCGAGCGCCTGACCGTGCGCCAGAACCTGATGATTGCTGCACTGGCCGAGATCCGCGGCACCTTCAAGCTCGATCTGCTCAAGTCCATGGGCAAGGTCCGCGGGCTTGCCAACCAGGTCAACAGCACCGCCGCCCTGGTGCACCTGACACACCGTCTGGATGCGCCTGTGGCGGACCTGGCCTATGGCGAAAAACGCCGCCTCGAAGTCGGTCTTGCGCTGGCCACCTCGCCCACTCTGCTGCTGCTCGACGAGCCGCTCGCCGGCATGAGCGCCGAGGAGCGCGTGGAAACCGTGGCGCTGCTCAAGTCGATCGCCAAGGGGCGCACGCTGGTCATCATCGACCACGACATGGATTCGCTGTTCGAGCTGGTCGAACGCGTCACCGTGCTGCAGGAAGGCCGCCTGCTCGTGGAAGGCACGCCCGACGAAATCAAGAACAACGCCCAGGTGCAGGAAGCCTACCTCGGCGGCGTACATGGAGAGACGCAATGAGCCTGCTGGAAGTCAGTGGAGTCAACAGCTTTTACGGTGACAGCCACATCCTCTTCGATGTGGGCATGCGTGTCGAAAAGAACGAGGTGGTCGCCCTGCTGGGCCGCAACGGAGCCGGCAAATCGACCACCTTCAAGAGTCTTGCGGGCGTGGTCAGACCGAAGAAGGGCAGCATCAAGCTCGATGGCGTCGAAATCGCAGGCAAGAAGGCCCACGAAATCGCCATGCAGGGTCTGCAGCTGGTGCATGAAGAGCGACGCATCTTCGGCAGCCTGAACGTCGAGGAAAACATCATCCTCGCCGGGCTGACCGCATCGAACAAATGGCCGCTGGAACGCATCTACGCGATGTTCCCGCGCCTTAAGGAGCGCAAGACCAGCCGTGGTACCGATCTTTCAGGCGGCGAACAGCAGATGCTGGCCATCGCTCGGGCACTGGTGCGCGACCCCAAGGTCATCCTGCTCGATGAACCGTTCGAAGGGCTTGCGCCCGTCATCGTCCAGGATCTGATCCGCGTCTGCCGCGATCTGGCCAAGGCCGGGCAGACCATCGTGCTGATCGAGCAGAACCTGGCGGCCGCACTCTCGCTCGCCACCCGGGCCTACATCCTGAACAACGGCCAGATCGTGCACGAAAGCTCGACCGCGGAACTCAAGAAGCAGCCCGAGGTCATCCAGCGCTATCTGGGCGTCTAACCATCGGAACAAGGGCGCGCCTGCGGGAGGGCGCCTCCCGCAGGCTCATCTTTTTGCGTTTTCCGCTCAGGAAGAAGCCGCGCGCTTCATGGCGCCGGACTGCAGCAGTTTGTCCACCATGCGCGCCGTCATGCTCTGCGTGCTGCCATCGGTCTGGGTGAAGAGAAACAGCGTCTGGCGCGGGCTGCACCACGTCAATTGGGTTCGCGACATGCCATGCGCACCGTCAATTTCCACCCAATCACCCAGCTGCAGGGATGCACTTTCCTGCCCTGGGGCGGTAGACAAAACAGCTTCCGTCACCGTATCGGGACGGGGCAGCTGATCCGGTTGCAACGCGGCCTCCGCTGGAGCCGCTGCGGACACGGCCTTCGGCTCGGCGTCCAAAGACCGCAAGGCGCGCTCGAGCATGTCGGCAGTCGGCACGCCATCGCCCGTCAGGCTGGCCAGCGCGCCTTCCACCGAACGCGCAAACCGACTGCGCCACTGGGCGCTGGATACAGCGCCCTCCAGGCCCTTGACCGTCAGACGGTCCAGCAGCCGGCGGGCAGGGTGGGTTGCATCAAAGAAAAAAAGCGAATCCACCTGCACCAATCGCCGCAAAATCGGCTCCAGCCTAATGACGGCATGGCGCACAACAGGCATCAGGCGCTCGTCCCGCACGACCGTTTCCACCATCTGCGACAGCACATCACGGGCCAGATCGGGCTGGGCCGCAGCCCTCCCGCCGCTCATTGCCGATGGTGCGCCGTCCCGGCCTATCGGCACGCCTGCCGATGGGGCCGCATACACGGTGGGATCATCCGCGGGCGCGATACCCGCGGGTCGGACAGAATCCCACAGTGAAGACTCTATGCTTGGCAACACCCCCAATTCCGAGGGTGCCAGGAATGCACCCGAGGCATCCCCATACCCCGTGGTTCCCCCCAGATCGCCCTGCCGGCTGCGCACCGTGGGCGTGTAGTGCACCGGCCAGATGCCCTGCCCGCGCAGTTCATCGGAAATCCGCCGGTATTCGCGCGAAAGCAGCGCACCGAACCGCTCCTGCATCCGTGGCAGCCACTGGCGGCTGACCTCATCGGGCACGCCTGCCCCAGCCACCACGACGTACAACGCCCGAACGTAGTTGCCAGGGCGCAAAGGGTTGCGCTCCGGCTGGGCGCGTTCAAAGCCCTGTACCGCCCCCATCAGACCATCAAGCTCCGTCAGCGCTGGCGCCGCCTCACGCGCAACCTGCTGGCGCGTCCGGACCATTTCCATCCGCGCGCGGGCTTCGCCCGGCTCGACACGGCCCGGTCTAGCCTCGGCACTGGCACGCCCTTGCGCCGTCACCGCGCCCTGTGCCACCAGCTCCAGCAACGCCATCGGGTACTCGGCAACCAGTTTGCTGCTGCTGCCGGCCAGGGAACTCAGCGCTGCGGCATGCGCCTGCGCGCCCGCTCCTGGTTCTTCGCCCCAGTGCTCGCGTACCTGGCGCACCAAATCCGCCATCAGCGCAGCGCTGCGCTTGACGGCATTGACGATGCAGGCGCGATAAATGGCCGCCGAATCCGAGGGTGAAACCGACATGGCAGATCGCTGCGACAGGCTGAGAAAACGAAAAATCCCTATTTGAGCGCCTTGTAGCGTACCCGTTTCGGCGCAGCGCCTTCTTCGCCCAGTCGCTTTTTCTTGTCGGCTTCGTACTCCTGGTAATTGCCGTCGAAGAACACCCACTGCGAATCACCTTCGGCCGCCAGAATGTGGGTGGCAATGCGATCCAGGAACCAGCGGTCGTGGCTGATGACGAGCACCGTCCCGGCGTATTCCAGCAAGGCGTCCTCCAGCGCGCGCAGGGTTTCCACATCCAGGTCATTGGACGGCTCGTCCAGCAGCAGCACATTGCCACCCTTGATCAAGGTCTTGGCCAGATGCAGGCGCCCGCGCTCGCCGCCGGAGAGCTTGCCCACCAGCTTCTGCTGATCCTGGCCATTGAAGTTGAAGCGCCCGCAATAGGCGCGGCTGGCCATCTGGAATTTACCGACGTTGATGATGTCCAGCCCGCCGGAGATATCCTCCCACACCGTTTTCTCATCGGACAGCGCGTCGCGCGACTGGTCCACGTAGGCCATCTGCACGGTCTGGCCCACGATGACCTGGCCGCTGTCGGGCTGCTCCTTGCCGGCAATCATCTTGAACAAGGTCGATTTACCCGCGCCATTGGGGCCGATGATGCCGACGATCGCCCCCGCGGGAATCGTCATGCTCAGGTTGTCGATCAGCACGCGGTCGCCAAAACTCTTGGTGACGCCGTGGAACTCGATCACCTGGGTGCCCAGGCGCTCAGCCACAGGAATGAAAATCTCCTGCGTCTCGTTGCGGCGCTGGTATTCGTAGTCGCTCAGTTCCTCGAAGCGGGCGATGCGCGCCTTGGACTTGGCCTGGCGCCCCTTGGCGTTCTGGCGCACCCATTCCAGTTCCTTCTTCAGGGCCTTGGCGCGCGCCTCCTCGCCCTTGTTTTCGGACTCCAGGCGGTTCTGCTTCTGCAGCAGCCAATCGGAATAGTTGCCCTTGTAGGGAATGCCGTGGCCGCGGTCGAGTTCGAGAATCCACTCGGCAGCGTTGTCGAGGAAGTAGCGGTCGTGGGTGATGGCCACCACGGTGCCGGTGAAGCGGTGCAAAAACTGCTCCAGCCATTCGACGGATTCGGCGTCCAGGTGGTTGGTGGGCTCGTCCAGCAGCAGCATGTCGGGCTTGGACAAGAGCAGCTTGCACAGCGCCACGCGGCGCTTTTCGCCACCCGAGAGCTTGCCTACGACCGCGTCCCAGGGCGGCAGACGCAGCGCATCGGCGGCGATCTCCAGTTGGTGCTCGCTGTCGGTGCCGGCGGCGGCGATGATGGCTTCTAGCTTGCCCTGCTCGGCCGCCAAGGCATCAAAGTCGGCGTCTTCTTCGGCGTAGGCGGCGTAGACCTCCTCCAGGCGGGCTCGGGCGTTGTTCACCTCGGCCATCGCGTCTTCCACCTCCTGGCGCACCGTGCGCTCAGGGTCGAGCTGCGGCTCCTGCGGCAGATAGCCGATGGTCAGGCCCGGCATGGGAATGGCCTCGCCCTCGATCTCCTTGTCGATGCCGGCCATGATCTTCAGGAGCGACGATTTGCCCGAGCCGTTCAGGCCCAGCACGCCGATCTTGGCGCCGGGGAAGAAGGACAGCGATATGTCCTTCAGAATCTGCCGCTTGGGTGGCACCGTCTTGGTCACGCGGTTCATCGAAAAAACATACTGGGCCATGGTTTCCTTCTTGAGATGCGGTCCGAATACAACAGCATGCACGCGCATGCATGCATCGATTATCCTTGCATGCGACAATAGCAGGCTGCCGGGCACTCCAGCACGCCGGCAGCCGCGCCCTGACCACCTGGCGCACGGGCCATGCGACATGGCCTGCACTTTCGCAACCATCAGCACTGTTGTACTGGACCGCAGGCCCCAACCCTGCGGCATCAGGCTGATACCCGCGCCCAGGATGGGTGCAGACCACATTACATGACTTTTGAAGAACTGAACCTGGCGCCAGCCTTGCTCCGCGCCGTGCAAGAGCTGGGCTACGACGCTCCCACCCCTATCCAGGCACAGGCGATCCCCGCCGTGCTGCAAGGCCACGACCTGCTTGCAGGAGCGCAGACAGGCACCGGCAAGACGGCGGCCTTTGCACTCCCGTTGCTGCACCGCCTCGCACAGCTCGATCGCGGCGCGGAAAAGCGTCCGCCCATCCGCGCGCTGATCCTCACGCCCACACGCGAACTCGCGGCGCAGATCGAGGAAGCCATCCGCGCCTACGCCAAGTACCTGGACGTCCGCTCCACGGTGATCTTCGGCGGCGTCGGCATGAACCCCCAGGTCGAACGCATCCGCCGCGGCGTGGACATTCTCGTGGCCACACCCGGGCGCCTGCTCGATCTGCAGCAGCAAGGCCTGCTGACGCTGTCGGAGGTGCAAACCCTGGTGCTCGACGAAGCCGACCGCATGCTGGACATGGGTTTCATCCACGACGTGAAGAAAATTCTCGCCCTGCTGCCGCGCGACAAGCAAAGCCTGCTGTTTTCCGCCACCTTCAGCGACGAAATCCGAGAGCTGGCCAATGGCCTGCTCAAAGACCCGCAGAGCATCCAGGTGACGCCGCGCAACACCACCGTGCAGCGCATCAGCCAGGTCATCCACCCCGTGGGCCGTGCAAAGAAAAAACAGGTGCTGCTGCACATCATCCAGCAGCACGACTGGAGCCAGGTACTGGTGTTCACCCGCACCAAGTTCGGCGCCAACAACGTGGCCGAGTTTTTGGCAAAGAACGGCGTGAGCGCCATGGCGTTGCATGGCAACAAGAGCCAGAGTGCGCGCACTCAGGCATTGGAAGGCTTCAAGACTGGCCATATACGTGCGCTGGTAGCTACCGATATTGCAGCACGCGGCATCGACATCGATGACCTGCCGCACGTCGTCAACTACGAAATCCCGAACGTGCCCGAGGACTACGTGCACCGCATCGGCCGCACCGGACGCGCCGGGCGCGAGGGCCATGCCGTGAGCCTCGTCTGCATGGACGAGGAAGGCTTCATGATGGAAATCGAGCGCTTCACGCGCCAGGAAATTCCGGTTCAGGTGATTGACGGCTTCGGCCCGGACGAAGGCGAGCAGGCCGAGCCCATCGCCATGGGGCGCCAGACACTTTGGGGCGGCGCCGGCAAGCCGCCCAGCCGCGACGTGATGCAGGCCGCAGCCAAGGCTGCACGCACCGAAATGATGGACCGCATGCGCGCCAACAAGGCTGCGCGCGGAACGCCACGCCCCGCCGGCCAAACGGCGGGCAGAGGCCAGCACACACGCGCTGACGGCGGCAACAGCGCCCAGCCCCAGGAACGGCGGCGCCCCGACCAACACGCCCAGCGCAGGGATGACAGCCAGCCCCGGGGGGAAAACGCCCATCTGGGCACGCAACTGGGCCGCATGGGCATGGACCAGCCGCGCGGTGCCCGCGGGCACGGCGGACAGCCGGACCCCATGCGCACCAGCGTGGACATGATGGGCCAGCGCGGGCGCCGCGGCGGCGGCGGCGGTGGCGCAAACCGTTCACGCGGTCCGCGCGGCGGCGCGCCCAGATATTGACTGGCGGCAATGGGTGGAGCAGGCGCCCAGCTTTGTGGCAAGCTATCGGCACTCTCGCATCGCGCACCCCGCTTTGGTGAACCGCCCATGACATCGTTGCCCCGCCTCTCCCCCGGCCAGCCGACCATCCGTATCCGCCAAGGCCTTTCGCGGGCATTGCCGCTGGCCGTCGCGCTGGTGCTGGGGGCCTGCACCAGCACGCCACTGCCGCCATGGCCCGCGCCCGGCGCCAAGGTGGTGCCGCCAAAGACCCAGACTGCCGCACCGCTGCCATCTGGCGCCGCCACGCCCGCGGACCAACCCGTGGCGGCCACCGCCGTTCCGATAGCGGCCGGCACAAGCGCTGCGCCGCTTGAAACGGCAGCCGCTGCCGCCCACTTCCCCGATCCACCGGTGCAATACGACACACCGGGCCTGCAGCCGGGGCGCCGTGCCTTCAGCACCAATGCAGAAGTGTCCGATTGGCTGGGGGATCTCGCGCGGGCACCGCAGAGCGGCGTCAATGCCCGGCTGATGGATCTGGGCCGCTCGCAAGGCGGGATCGCCATCCAGGCGCTGGCGCTGAACGCCGGGGCACGCGGCGGGGACAAATCCCCGCAGTCCAACGGACGCCCCACGGTATTGCTGGTCGGCCAGCAGCACGGCGATGAGCCGGCAGGCGGCGAAGCGCTGATGGTGATCGCCCGTGAGCTCGCACAAGGGCTGCTGGAACCCATGCTGCAACGCATCAACGTCGTCATCGTCGTGCGCGCCAATCCCGACGGCGCCGCCAGCGACTTCCATGCCACGGCCAACGGCACCGACCTCGACCGCGATCACCTCGATCTGCGCACACCGGAGGCCCAGGCGCTGGCCAGGCTCATCAACACCGTCCGCCCCAACGTCATTGCCGATGTGCACGAATACCCGGTGGCGGCGCTCAAGACCGCCGAGGGCGACTGGCTGCCCGGCTACGATGTCCTGCTGCAGTACGCCACGGCGCCCAACGTACCCGGCTTCATCACCAAGGCAGCGCAGGAATGGTATCTGCGCCCCATGCTCAAGGCCCTGGATGCGAGCCAGCTGACGCATGAATGGCTGTACCGGCTCGAGTCTTCGGACAACGGCCTGAGCGCGGTCACCGGCGATGCGCTGCCCCAGACGCTGCGCAACCTGGGCGGGCTGCAGAATGCCGTCAGCCTGGAGATCGCGAGCCGCGGCTCGAATCTGGGCACGGCGCACATCCAGCGCCGGGTGCACAGCCTGGTGCTGGCGCTGAGCAGCGTGCTGCGCAGCACCGCCGAACGTGGCGGCGACCTGCTGCAGGTGCAGACCTTCGTCGCGCGTGACATCGCGTCGAAGGCCTGCCAGGGCACAGTGGCAATCCAGGCCAGCCCCACCACCTCGCAGCGTGACCTGTCGCTGATCGATGCGGAAACCGGAGCGCTCACCTCCCGCAAGGTCAGCTGGACCTCGACGCTGCAGTTGCAGACCAGCGTCGAGCGCCCCAGGCCCTGCGGCTACTGGCTGGCTGGCGATTCGGCGGTCGCCGAACCTTTGCGCATGCTCGGACTGCAGGTCATGCGCGTTGCCGAAGCGGGATCGATACTGACCGAGACCTTCCCGTCGGGCGCGGCCGGCACACCAGCGCCGGAAGTCCTGCGCCAGACGGTGGACGCCCCTGCCGGCAGCTACTACGTCGGCATGAACCAGCCCCTGGCCAATGTGGCTGCCGCCGCCCTGGAGCCCGGCACCGGCTTCGGCTACCCCGGGACCGGGCGCCTGGCGCCTGGCGCCAGCACGCGCGTGATCAACAACCCCTCGCTGGTCTTCGACGATACCGAGTAGCCTTGCATCCGGGCGGCCCGAACGCCAGCCAGATGATTGGCTTCAATTGCCATGTGGACCGGCATTCTTGTTTCCGTCAGTGCATCGGTGCTGTTTGCAGCGATGTACTACCTCGCACCCTGGCTCGCACCGCTGGACGGCGAGCAGATTTTTGGCTGGCGCGTCCTGTGCACGCTGCCGTTCACCAGCCTGATCCTGCTGGCGCGCAAGCAATGGCCGCGCGTACACACGATGGCCCTGCACGCACTGCGCAATCCCGCATGGGGCCTGGCGCTGTGCGCCAGCGCCGCGCTGCTGGGCGTGCAGCTGTGGCTGTTTCTCTGGGCGCCGCTGCAGGGGCGGGCGCTGGCCGTCTCCCTGGGTTACTTTCTGCTGCCACTGGTGATGGTGATTGCCGGGCGCCTGCTGTTCAGTGAGCGCCTGTCGCCGCTGCAATGGGCGGCGGTGCTGCTCGCCGCCCTGGGCGTGCTGCACGAAATCCTTCTCAGCGGCGCGCTGTCCTGGGAAACCTGGCTGGTCGCCCTGGGCTACACGGTGTACTTCGTGGCGCGGCGCAAGCTGGGCACCGACCACCTGGCAGGCCACTGGGTCGACATGGCACTGCTGGTGCCGCCAGCGCTCTGGTACGTCCTGCGGACGCCGGCGTCGACCAGCCTGTTCGCAGGCCACCCGCACCTGTGGGGCATGGTGCCGGCGCTCGGCGCCGTCAGCGCGGTGGCCCTTGCGCTGTACATGGCCGCAAGCCGCCTGCTGCCGCTGGGGCTGTTCGGTCTGCTGAGCTATGTGGAGCCCATCTTGCTGGCGCTGGCCGCACTGCTGCTGGGCGAACGCCTCAGCGGCGCGCAGTGGCTGACCTACGCGCCGATCTTCGCGGCCGTGGGCGTGCTGGTGCTCGATGGCGCGCTGCGCATGCGCGCATCCACCGGCACCGTATCGCCTTGAACCTCAGATGCCCTCACTGCGCGGGTCGCGCCCCATCAGTGTGGCAACGGCCTGCCCAGGCCGCAACTGACCATCGAGCAACGCCACCACCGCATCGGTGATCGGCATATCCACACGCAGGCCGCGCGCACGCGCGGCCACCGTGCGCGCGCTGTAGACGCCCTCGGCCACATGGCCCAGCGACTGCAGCACCTGTGCCAGCGATTGGCCTTGCGCCAGCAGCAGGCCCACCTTGCGGTTGCGCGACAGGTCCCCCGTGGCCGTCAGCACCAGATCTCCCAGCCCGGAAAGCCCCATGAAGGTTTCGGCGCGCGCGCCCAGCGCCAGCCCCAGGCGCGACATTTCCGCCAGTCCGCGCGTGATCAGCGCGGCGCGCGCATTCAGGCCCAGTTGCAGCCCATCGCACAGGCCGGTGGCAATGGCCAGCACGTTCTTCACCGCGCCACCCACTTCCACGCCGACCAGGTCATCGTTGGCATAGACCCGCAGATGCTGTCCATGCAGCGCCTGCACCAGGGCTTCGCGCACGCTGGCGTGGCGGCTCGCAGCCACCAGCGCCGTCGGCTGCCCGCGCGCGACTTCCAAGGCGAAGCTGGGGCCGCTGAGCGCCCCCGCAGCCAGGTCTGGAGCCGCCTGGGCACATACCTCGTGGGGCATGAGGCCGGTTTCGGCTTCCAGGCCCTTGCACAGCCAGGCCACGGGCGCCGCAGTCCCGCCCAAGGTCTGCAACATGCCGCGCAAGGCTTTCATGGGCGTGGCCACCACCACCAGATCGGCCGGCGCCACGAGACCGGCAAAGTCAGCGCTGGCCACGCGCAGCGTGGCGGGGAACACAGCCCCCGGCAGGTAGCGCCGGTTCTCGCGCTCCACCTGCATGGCGCTCGCCTGCGCCGCGTCGCGTGCCCAAAGGCATACGCGGTGCCCGCCGGGATGGCTGGCGGCATGGATGGCGATCGCCGTACCCCACGCACCCGCGCCGAGCACTACGATATCAAGAGCTTGAGGCGCTTGCTCCATCTGCCCTGAGTACCGAAATGCCGCTTATTGCTGCGTGCCGCTGGCGCCCTGGACGGCCGCCGCCGACTGCTGTTGGTCATACATCGCCTGGAAATTGATTTCCGCCAGATGCACCGGAGGGAAGCCTGCGCGCGTCACCACATCGGCGACGTTGGCGCGGGCGTACGGATAGATGATCTGCGGGCAGACCACGCGCACCACATTCTCCATCTGCTCCTGCGGCACATTGCGGATTTCGAAGATGCCGGCCTGCTTGGCCTCGACGAGGAACACCGTCTTCTCGCCATGCTTGGCATGCACCGTCGCCGTCACCGTGACTTCATAGACGCCATCGGCCACGGTTTCCGCGCCGACTCCGAGCTGGATGTCCACGCTGGGCTGCTGCTGCTCCAGCAGGATCGCGGGCGAATTGGGCTGCTCCAGCGACACATCCTTGAGGTACATGCGCTGGATCTGGAATACGGGGCTTGCTTGTTCGTCGGCCATGGTGTCGGTCTTTGAGTGTGGTGAATACGAAAATGCCCGCCCGGGAGGTTCCCGCAGCGGGCAGGTCAACCGTGCATTATGCAGCGAGCATCGCCGCAGGCTTTCAGCCGTTCAGGAGCGGCGCCAGGCCGCCCTCTGCGTCCAGCGCCATGAGGTCGTCGCACCCGCCCACATGGCGGCCGCCGATGAAAATCTGCGGTACGGTGCGCCGCCCGGTGATGTCCATCATCTGCTGGCGCGCCTTCGGATCGGCATCGACCCGGATTTCCTCGATCGTGTCCACTCCCCTCTGCGTGAGCAGCTGCTTGGCACGCACGCAATAGGGGCAGGTGGCGGTGGTGTACATCTTCACGGCTTGCACGGCATGGTTCCTTTCATTCCCTGGGCGACGGCGTGGGAGGTAGCTGGGGCTGCGCTCACGCCTTTTCAACTGGCATGTTGGCCTCGCGCCAGGCATGCATGCCGCCCGTCAGGGCCTGCGCCTTTTCATACCCCAGCCGGCGCGCCATGCCCACGGCCCGGCGTGCGCGCATGCCGCGGGCACAGACCAGTACCAGCGGCACGCTCTTGTTCTTGACGGCCAGAGGCAGCTGCTCGCGAAACCGTGAAAGCGGCACGTTCTTGGCGCCGCTGGCATGCCCCGCGGCAAACTCCGCTGCCTCGCAGACATCGATGACCACCGCTTTCTCGCGGTTGATGAGCTGCACCGCCTGCATGGCTGACAGGCCGCCCGTACCGCCGCCGGAAACCACCGGCCAGGCCAGCAAGCCGCCGGAAGCCAGGGCGAGGACGATCAGATACCAATTTTCCAGAACGAAATTCACGGCACGCGCCAGTCTTTGATGAAAAGATGCCGATTCTAAAATAGCCGGTTTGTTCAAGCACTGGAACACCGCATGCACAAGCTCGTCCTGATCCGCCACGGCGAATCCACCTGGAATCTGGAAAACCGTTTCACCGGCTGGACCGACGTGCCGCTCACGGCCACCGGCGTTGCCCAGGCACGGAATGCCGGGCGCCTGCTCAGGGCGGAGGGCTACGAATTCGACGTGGCGCACACCAGCGTGCTTGCCCGGGCCACGCACACGCTGTGGCACTGCCTCGACGCGATGCAGCGCACCTGGCTGCCGGTGATGCACAGCTGGCGCCTGAACGAGCGCCACTACGGCGCGCTGCAAGGCCTGAACAAGGCGGAGACGGCCAGACAATACGGCGACGAGCAGGTGCACATCTGGCGACGCAGCTACGACGTGCCGCCGCCCGCGCTGCAGGCCGACGATCCCCGCTGCGAACGCGGCGATCTGCGCTACGCCGGCCTGGCAACCGGCCAGGTGCCGCTGACCGAATGCCTCAAGGACACGGTGGCGCGCGTGCTGCCTTACTGGCAGGACGCGATCGCTCCGGCCATCCGCGGCGGACAGCGGGTGCTGATCGCGGCGCACGGCAATTCCATCCGCGCGCTGGTGAAGTATCTTGACGGTATTTCCGATGCCGACATCGTGGGCCTGAACATCCCCAACGGCATACCGCTGGTCTACGAACTGGACGCCGGGCTCAAGCCGCTGCGCCGGGCCTATCTCGGCGATGCCGAGGCAGCTGCGCAGGCAGCGGCCGCCGTGGCCAGCCAAAGCAAGGCCTGACGCGGGAACCGCCGCAGAACCCGCCCCTCCAAGGTGTATATTGCCGCGACGCGACAAAGGTGGTTTATGGGGCAGAGACTCAAGATTGCAGGATGGATTTCGGTTGGCGTGCTGGCCGGCGCGCTGACGACGGTGTCGCTGCAGACGGTGGCGCGCGGCTCCATGGCGCCACTGCCGCTCGAAGAGCTGCAGCAGCTGGCGGCGGTGTTCGGGCTCATCAAGACCGACTACGTCGAGCCGGTGGACGACAAGAAACTCATCACCGATGCCATTTCCGGCATGGTCGCCGGGCTGGATCCGCACTCGCAGTATTTCGACAAGAAATCGTTCAAGGAATTTCGCGAGGGGACCTCGGGGCGCTTTGTCGGTGTCGGCATAGAGATCACGCAGGAAGACGGCCTGATCAAGGTGGTCTCGCCCATCGAAGGCTCCCCGGCTGATCGCGCAGGCCTGAAAACCGGCGATCTGATCACCAAGATCGGCGATGAAGCGGTGCGCGGGCTGCCGCTCAACGATGCCGTCAAGCGCATCCGCGGCGAGCCGGGCACCAAGATCACGCTGACGGTCTTCCGCAAGGATGAGAGCCGGTCCTTCCCGGTGACGATCACGCGCGAGGAAATCAAGACGCAATCGGTCAAGGCCAAGCTGGTCGAGCCGGGCTACGCCTGGATCCGCATCTCGCAGTTCCAGGACCGCACACTCGACGACTTCGTGCGCAAGGCAGAAGACATCTACCAGAAGGACCCGAATATCAAGGGCCTGGTACTCGATCTGCGCAACGACCCCGGTGGACTGCTCGATGCGGCCATCGGCATTTCCGCCGCCTTCCTGCCCGAAGGCGCGACGGTGGTGAGCACCGATGGGCAGCTGGCCGAAAGCAAGGCGATCTTCACCGCCTCGCCCTCCAACTACGTGCGCCGCGGCAACGGCGATCCGCTCAAGCGCCTGCCGGAGGTCTTCCGCAAGGTGCCCATGGTGGTGCTGGTCAACGAAGGCTCGGCATCGGCCAGCGAGATCGTCGCCGGAGCGCTGCAGGACAACCACCGCGCCACCATCATGGGCAGCCAGACCTTCGGCAAGGGCTCGGTGCAGACGGTGCGCCCGCTCGGCCCCGACACCGGCATCAAGCTGACCACCGCGCGCTACTTCACACCCAGCGGCAAGTCCATCCAGGCGCGCGGCATCGTGCCGGACGTGATGGTCGATGAAACCGCCGAAGGCGACGTGTTCGCCGCCCTGCGCCTGCGCGAATCCGACCTGGTCAAGCATCTGGACAACACCCAGGGCGGTGAGGCGGCGACCGACAAGGCGCTGGAAAAGGCGCGCGAAGAGGCACGAAAGAAGCTGGAAGAAGAAGCGAAGAATGCCAAAGTCGAACGCAAGCTGCCCGAATTCGGCTCCGACAAGGACTTCCCGCTGGTGCAGGCACTGAACCAGCTCAAGGGCCAGCCGGTGCAGGCCAGCAAAACGCTGACCGAGCGCAAGGAAGCCAGGAAGGACGATTGAGCGCCTTCAAAGCGCCACCCCGAGGCCGGCCCGTCCGGCCTTTTTCATGCCGCAAGAACGCAATGGAAGACGACCAACTGCTGCGCTACTCGCGCCACATCATGCTCGACGAGATCGGCATCGAGGGACAGGAGCGCATCCTCGCGGCGCACGCACTCATCGTCGGCGCGGGCGGCCTGGGTTCGCCCGCGGCGCTGTTTCTGGCATCGGCCGGCGTGGGGCGGATCACGCTGGTGGACGACGATGTGGTGGACCTGACCAACCTGCAGCGCCAGATCGCCCACACCACGGCGCGCGTCGGCCAGGCCAAGGTGGACTCCTGCGCTGTTGCGATCCACGCCCTGAACCCCGAGGTACGGGTGCACCGCGTGCGCGAGCGGGTCGATCAGGCCCGCCTGGCACCACTCGTCGAGCACGCTGACGTGGTACTGGACTGCACCGACAACTATGCCACGCGCCACGCCATCAATGCCGCCTGCGTGGCCGCGCGCAAGCCGCTGGTCTCGGGCTCGGCGATCCGCTTTGACGGGCAGATCGCGGTCTACGACACGTGCGATGCGCAATCCCCCTGCTACGCCTGCCTGTTCCCGCCCGATGCCGCGTTCGAGGAGGTGGCCTGCGCCACCATGGGCGTGTTCGCGCCCATGGTGGGCATCGTAGGCACCATGCAGGCAGCCGAGGCGCTCAAGCACATCGTGGGCACCGGCGAGTCCCTGACAGGCAGGCTGCTGATGCTCGATGGCCGCAGCATGCGCTGGAGCGAAATCCGCCTGGCGCGCGATCCCGATTGCACGGTCTGCCGCAGGCGGTGACGCGCCTCATGTGGCGGAGGCGGTCTTCATCGGCTCCACATGGATTTGCGCCGCTTGCGGATCAAGCCGCCAGCGCGTGCCGTGGAACTGCTGCACGCTGTCCCGGTGCGCTACGGATACGAGAGCACCGCGCCCGCGCACCAGGTCGCGCAGGCGCTGGTACAGCAGGCCCTCGGTGGGACTGTCCAGGGCGCTCGTGGCCTCGTCGGCGAACACCCAGGCCGGGTGCTTGAGCAGCACGCGCGCGATCGCCAGGCGCTGCTGCTCGCCGCCCGAGAGCTGGGCGTTCCAGGCGCCGGCCTCGTCCAGGCGCTTGCACAGCGCCGGCAGCCGGGCCTCGACCAGGGCGCGGCGCAGCTCGGCGTCGCCGTAGCGGCCGGGGTGCTCGGGGTAGGCCAGGGCGTCGCGCAGCGGGCCGTCGGGGAAGTAGGGCTTTTGCGGGATGAACATGGCGTCCTGCGGCAGCTGCACGCTGCCCTGCGTCCAGGGCCAGATGCCCGCCAGGGCGCGCAACAACGTGGACTTGCCCGCGCCCGACGGGCCGCTGATGAGCACCGCCTGGCCCGGCGCGGCCGACAGCGTGGCTTGCTGCAGCAGCGGCCGGCCATCGGGTAGCGCCACACTGAGGTTGCGCACGGCCAGCTCGGCAGCGGGCTCGGGCTGCAGGCCGGCAGCACGCGCCTGGGCCGTCAGGCTGGCCTCGAAGCCGCCCAGACGTTCGGTGGTGGCGCGCCAGGCCGCAAGGTCGGCGTAGTTGTCCACGATCCACGACAGCGAGCCCTGCACGCGGTCGAAGGCCGATGCGATCTGCATCAACTCGCCCAGCTGGATCGCGCCGCTCAGGAAACGCGGCGCGGCGATGATGAAGGGGAACACCACGGCCGCCTGGCCGAAGAAGCTGGTGAACCAGACCAAGTTCTTCTGCGCCTTGACCAGCTGAAGGTAGTTGGCCAGCACATCGGTCAGGCGCCCGCCGAGCTGGCGCCCCTCCACGCCCTCGCCGCCGTCGAGCGCAATGGCCTCGCTGTGCTCGCGCACGCGCACCATGCGGTGGCGGAAATCGGCCTCCAGGCGCTGCTGGCGGTAGTTCAGCCGCATCTGCGGGCGCCCGACCCAGAAGGTGATGGCGCTGCCGGCCACGCAGTACAGCACCGCCATCCAGACCATGAAGCCCGGAAACTCGCGCGGCCCTCCCAGGGCCGCGGGCAGCGGCAGGCCCACGCTGGTGCTCAAACCCCACAGGATGCCGACGAAGCTCACCAGCGTCACTACGGCGTTGAGCAGGCCCATGGACAGGCCGACGCTGGCGCCGGTGAACAGGTTCAAGTCTTCCTGGATACGCTGATCCGGGTTGTCGGGCATGGCGGTGGCGCCCTCCTGGCCGTCCTTGCCGTCCTGAAAGCGCGCCAGCTCCAGCCGGTAGAAGGCCTTGCCCGCCAGCCAGCGCGCCAGCATGTGCTCGGTCAACCAGCGCCGCCAGTCGATCTGCAGGCGCTGCGTGAGGTAGAAGCGGTACACCGCAATCACCACGTAGCCCAGCGCCAGCCAGGCAAAGTGCCCGAGCTGCTGCCAGAACACCGTGGCGTTGCGCTCCTGCAGCGCGTCGTAGAACAGCCGGTTCCAGCTGTTGATCTGCACCAGCATGGTCACGGCCGCCAGGTTCAGCGCCACGATGGCGAACAGCAGGCCGCCTGCGATCCAGCGGCGCTCGGAGCGAAAGTACGGTGCGGCCAGGGCCCAGGCCTGGGGCGCCACGGCCAGCGCGCGGCGCAGGCGTGCCAATGGTTTCATTGCGGCATGCTCAATCAGTTTGGATTGACTATGCGGGCGCTGGCTGAAAAGAGGCTTAAGAGCCACCCCTTTCAAGGTGTGACTTTCCCCTTGAGCACATGGTCGGCCGAGACATGAGATCGAGCGGTCTTGCCATCCACATAGCCCTCGTGGCCGCACCAATGTTCGCAGGCAGGTTGCTCCACAGGCCAATCGCGTGCTCGCCCGATTCGGTGGGCCCATCCAACTCGATCTCGATGCGTCGCCAGGACGTGCCGCCTTGCCCGGCTTGGGCATCGCCCTGAAGCGCGAAGCCGATGCGCTGCTCGCGTACCCGGCCGGTCTCGATGCGCTCGTAGCGGCTGCACCGTCCGAACTCCGCCAGCCGCGGATGGCGCGAATGTTCGCGCACGATGAAGCCAGCACCCGCCTGGTTCAGGCGTTGCAAGATGGCGTGGGTACAGAAGTGCCGCTCTCCCATCCATACCTGCTTGGGCTGGGCGTGCTCCAGCAATGGCATCACGACAGTTCCTCGCTCTCGTGCGCGTCCTCGCAGGCTGCGATGCCGCACACCAGGGCGCTGTCCGGGACGTGGACCACCAGCGTGTGGCCCGGCGGGGTTGCTCAAACACCTCGTCGATCCATTGCGCCGGCAGTGCCCGCTCCAAGGTCAGGCGCGCCATCACGCTGACCGCCCTCTTCCAGCACCCGAGCGTGCACCGAGGCATCGCTGAAAACCCGGTGCCCAAAAGCACCGCAGTGGGCTAGCATGGCGCACCTCCTTTCGGAAACCAGCGGTAATGTCTCATCCCCACTTCGTGGCCACGCATGTGCGCTACACCACCCTCGCGCTGTGCGCGCTGGCAGCCGTCGTCAGCCTGCCGTGGATGGCCATGCGCCCGGGTGCCTGGCCGCTGGCCGTCTTCGTGATCGCCTGCGCGCTGATCGCCATCGGCCTGTACGACATGCGCCAGACGCGCCACGCGGTACTGCGCAACTACCCCATCCTCGGGCACATGCGCTTTTTCCTGGAGTTCATCCGCCCCGAAATCCGCCAGTATTTCATCGAGGGCGACATCGACAAGGGCGAGCCCTTCACCCGCGCTCAGCGTACCGTGGTCTACCAGCGCGCCAAGGGTGTGCCGGATGTGCGGCCGTTCGGCACCAAGCTGGACGTGGGCGCCAAGGGCTATGAGTGGATCAACCATTCGCTGCAGACCACCAAGATCGATTCGCACGATTTCCGCATCTGGATCGGCGGGCAGCCCGGCACGGCGCGCGCCGGCGTCTCGCCCTGCACCCAGCCCTACAACGCCAGCGTGTTCAACATTTCGGCGATGAGCTTTGGCGCGCTTTCGGCCAATGCCATCCTGGCGCTGAACCTGGGCGCGAAGATGGGCGATTTCGCGCACGACACCGGTGAAGGCGGCATTAGCCGCTACCACCGCCAGAACGGCGGCGACCTGATCTGGGAGATCGGCTCAGGCTACTTCGGCTGCCGCAACCCCGACGGCAGCTTCAACCCCGAGCGCTTCGCCGAGCAGGCGACCAGCCCGCAGGTGCGGATGATCGAGATCAAGCTCAGCCAGGGCGCCAAGCCCGGGCACGGCGGCATCCTGCCGGGCGCCAAGGTCACGACCGAAATCGCCGCCGCGCGCGGCGTGCCCGAGGGCGAGGATTGCGTCTCGCCCTCCTCGCACGGCGCTTTCTCCACGCCGGTGGAAATGATGCATTTCATCGCCCGCCTGCGCGAACTCTCGGGTGGCAAGCCCGTGGGTTTCAAGCTCTGCATAGGCCACATCTGGGAGTGGTTCGGCATCGTCAAGGCCATGCTGGAGACCGACATCACGCCTGACTACATCGTGGTCGACGGCGCCGAGGGCGGCACGGGCGCGGCGCCGATCGAATTCGCCGACCACATGGGCGCGCCGGTGCAGGAAGGCCTGCACCTGGTGCACAACACGCTGATCGGCGTGGGGCTGCGCGAACGCATCAAGATCGGCGCCGCGGGCAAGGTCATCACCTCATTCGATCTGGCGCGCATGTTCGCGCTGGGCGCGGACTGGTGCAATTCCGGGCGCGGCTTCATGATGGCGCTGGGCTGCATTCAGGCGCAGGTCTGCCACACGGGCTTCTGCCCCACCGGCATCACCACGCAGGACCCGGTGCGCGAGAAGGCACTCGTCATCTCGGACAAGGCGCCGCGCGTGGCGCAATACCACGCCAACACGCTGCATGCGCTGAAAGAATTGCTGCAGGCCGCGGGCCTGATGCACCCCGACCAGCTCAGCACCCACCACATCGTGCGGCGCCTGGACAGCGCGCGCATCCGCCTGCTCTCGGCGCTGATGCCGACGATGGAGCGGCGCGCCATCCTGGACGATCTGGCGCACCAGCACAACACCTACCGCCTGTACTGGCCGCTGGCTGATGCGCACAGCTTTGCGCCGCATGTGCCGACGCAGCAAGAGCTGCAGGGCGACCCGGATATCCTGCGCCCCACCGTGGCCGGCCGCCCTGCATCGGCGGTGCAGATCGCCGAGGCACTCACACGCAGGCACGCACCGCACCCGGCGCCACTCAGTGCCATCGTGCCCGAACAGGCGCGCGCAAAGCAAACCGCCGCATCAGCCTCGCAAGTGCCCGAAGAGTGGACGGAATCCGTAGGGCCTCAATAACAGGGAAATACGGCTCCAGCGCTTGATGATAAAGCGCTGACAGCTATCAAATCAGAACCTTTCTATGCCCGCCCCACCTTGGCCAGCAGGTGCGGCAGCACCGTGCTGCTGACCAGCCCATCCACCTTGCCGCCCAGTTGCGCAATCTCGCGCACCAGCGTGCTGCTGATGGATTGCCAGCGCGCATCGGGGGTGAGGAAGACGGTGTCCACTTCCGGACGCAGGTGGCGGTTCATGCCGGCAAGCTGCAATTCGTAATCAAAATCGGTCCCCGATCGCAGGCCGCGCACCATCACCTGCGCACCGTGCGCCACGGCAAATTCGGTGACCAGGCCGTCAAAGGCCAGCACCTGCACGTTGGGCCGGTCCGCCAGCGCATCGCGCGCCAGCTGCAGCCGCTCATCGAGCGTGAACAACGTCTTCTTGTGGTGCGCCATCGCCACGGCGACGATCACCGTGCCAAACAGCGCGGCCGCACGGCGCAGCATGTCTTCATGCCCCAGGGTGATGGGGTCGAAGGTTCCGGGAAAGACGGCGATCGTGGCGGACATGAGGGGCACTCCTGCAGGGGCAACGCCAGCCATTATGGTGCGATTTCAGGTCAAACAGGCCTTTAGCGCTTGACTGGCATGTGCCATCAGCTTCTTTTTCAGGAGTGCACTGGCAGGCGCTGCAGCAGATGCGCATGCGCCGCGCCCGCCTTGAGGTAGCGCTGGCACGCCAGGCCCAGGGGCGCCAGCGCCGCCCCATCCCAGCGCCTGGGCGCCTCCAGGTAAACCCAGCCCTGCGGCGCCACCGCGCGAGCAGCCGCCTGCAGCGCGGGCACAAAAAGCGCCGCAGCGTCAAACGGTGGATCGAGCAGCACCAGATCCAGGCTCTGCGCCGCGCACTGCGCGAGCTGCGCCACGCCATCGCCGCGGCGCACCTGCAGCTGGCTGGCCTGCAGCTTCTCCGCCAGGCGCGCGATGCCCTGCACCAGCGCACCGTCCTGTTCCACCAACAGCACCTGGGCCGCGCCGCGCGAAGCGGCTTCCAGCCCCAGTGCGCCCGTGCCGGCAAACGCATCGAACACGCGCCAGCCGGTCAGGTCCTGCCCCAGCCAGTTGAACAGCGTTTCGCGCACACGGTCTGGCGTGGGGCGCAGACCGGGGCGGTCCGGCACCGCCAGCCTGGTGCGCTTCCATTGCCCGCCGATGATGCGCACCGCGCCAGCGGGGCGGGCGGCGGCCTTGCTCACGGCTTGGCTGCGGGCTGGGCGCCGACCACCACGGTCACCATGCGGTCGGGCTGGAGCTTGCGCTGCAGCGCCGCCTTCACGTCCCGCGCGGTGAGCGCTTCCACGCGGTCCGTCCAATGCTCCAGGTAATCCAGCGGCAAGCCGTTGCGCGCAATGTTCACCACATTGCCCAGCAGCTTGCGGTTGCTGTCGATGCGCAGCGCAAAGCCGCCGATCAGGTTGTCCTTGGCCGCGCGCAGCTGCGCCTCGGTCGGGCCGTTTTGCACAAAATCGGCGATCACGGCGCGCGTGACCTTGATGGCCTCCATCGCCTGATCCGGCCGCGTCTGCAGGCCGGCAACGAAGGCGCCCGCCGACAGACCGGGCGTGAATTCGCTGAAAACGCTGTAGGAAAGCCCGCGCTTCTCACGCACCTCCTCGGTCAGCAGCGAGGCAAAGCCCCCCCCACCCAGGATATGGTCACCCACCAGCAGGGCGAGGAAATCCGGGTCACCGCGTACAAAACCGGGCTGGCCGATCAGCACATGCGCCTGCGCTGACTGGAACGGGATATCCAGCTCCTGTGCCTTCGCCAGCGGCTGCAGCGGCGCGAGCGCCGGCAGCGCGGCGCAGCTCTGCGCGTCACCTGCCGGCAGCCGCGCAAGCAGGCCATCCACCAGGCTTTGCGCCTGTGCGCGGTTCACCGCCCCCACCACCGCCACACGGGCGCGGCAGCGCTGCAGATAGCGTGTGTGGTACGCGCGCAGATCAGCGGTCTGAATGGCATCCAGCGTCTGCGCCGTGGTCTGCTGGCCGTAGGGGTTGCTGCCGTACACCGCCTTGGCAAACGCCTTGCCCGCCACGGTGCCGGGCTTGGTATCGGCCTCGGCAATCGCCGCCTGCCAGCGCGCGCGCTCACGCTGCCACACGTCCTGCGGGTAGCTGGGCTGGGCTATCTGGCGCGCGGCCAGCCGCACCGCGCGATCCAGCAGATCAGGCTTGGTGAGCGAGCGCAGCGAGAAGCTCAGCGCATCGCGCCCCGCGCCGGCGTCCAGGCTGGCCCCCAGATCGGCCCAGGCTTCGCCGAGCTGGTTTTCATCCAGCGCCGGCAGGCCATCGGCTGCCTGCACGCCCTTGGCGCTCATCAGCGCAACGGCGCTGGCAAGGCCGGCCTGCGCGGCCGGGTCGCGGCGGCTGCCGGCATCGAAATCCAGCTGCACATCCACCATGGGAATCGCCGGGCTCTGCACCAGCCAGACCTCGGCGCCGTTGGCCTGCGTCCAGTGCTCGATCGGCAGCAAGGCAAACGCATTTTGTGCATAAAAAATGCCTGTAACGCCCGTAAATAAAGCGCTGAAAGCTATCTTTTTGATTGTTTTTAGCATGGCCCGCTTCCTTTACCGTATCGCACCCTGAGCGCCGCCCTGGGTGCCGCCTGGAGCGGCTGCGCGCGGCTTGGCGCCCGCGGCCACGGGCTGCGGCACCAAGGTACCGACGGTGAGCTGGTCATCGCCGAAATAGCGCTCGGCCACCGATTGCACGTCGGCCGGCGCGACGTGCTGCAGCAGCGCCAGCAGGCGGTCGTCCGCATCCAGCGGTAGCCCTTGAATCCAGTTGCTGCCCAGGTCGCTGGCCTGGCCGCGCAGGGAATCGCGGGCGTAAATCGTCGATGCCGCCCATTGCGCCTTCACACGCGCGAGCTCGGCGCTGCTGACGCCGTCCTTCGCCACCCGCGCCACCTCGGCGCGCAAGGCGGATTCCACGTCGGCCGCGCTCTTGCCCTGCGCCGGCACGCCGCTCAGCATGAACGTTGCCGGCCCGCGCCCGAACACCGAAGCCCAGGCCCCGGCGCTGTCGGCCACGCGGTCAGGTCCCTGGGTCAGCGCGCGATCGAGCCGCGCGCCGTCGTAGCCGCTGAGCACGGCCGAGAGCACGAGCAGCGAAAGTGCGTCCCTGTCCGTGGCACCAAGGTCCTGCAGCCTGTGCATCGCGGGGATATGAAACGCCAGCGCCACATAGGCCTGCTCGGCCGGCGCCTTCAAGCTGATGCGCCGCATGCCCTTTTGCCCGGGTTCCAGCTGGGGCTTGCGCGCCGGCAATACCTGCACCGGCAGCCGGCCATAAATCTCCTCGGCCCAGGCGCGCACCTGCTGCGGATCGACGTCGCCGGCAATCACCAGCGCGGCATTCGCCGGCGTGTACCAGGTGCGGTAGAACTGACGCACATCATCGGGCTGCAGATTGTCCAGATCGTTCATCCAGCCAATCACCGGGTGGTGGTAGGGCGATGCCATGAACGTGGCGGCGTTGAGCTGCTCCATCAGTGCCGCACGCGGCTGATCATCGGTGCGCATGCGCCGCTCTTCCTTGATGACCTCGATCTCCTTGCGGAACTCTGCATCGGGCCACTGGTTGTGGGCAAAGCGGTCGGCCTCCAGCGCCATCACGTCCTTGAGGCGGCTGGCCGGAATCTGCTGGTAATAGCCGGTGTAGTCGCGCGTGGTGAAGGCGTTTTCCTGCCCGCCCAGCTGCGCCACACGGCGCGAAAACTCGCCGGGCGCAAGCTTGGCGGAACCCTTGAACATCATGTGCTCCACCACATGCGCCACGCCCGTCGTGCCATTGACCTCGTCCATGCTGCCAGTGCGCACCCAGAGCATCTGGATCGCCGTCGGCGCGCGATGGTCCGGCTGCACGATGAGCGGCATGCCATTGGCGAGGCGAAATTCCTGCGCGCCGGACGCGGTGGTGACCAGCGGTGCCGCACCGCCAGAGGGCGCGGCGGGCTGCGGCGGCGCGACGGTGCTGCAGCCAGCGAGGAAAGCCGCGCAAAAAAGAAGGGTGTGTTTCATAGAATGCCTGCGATTCTAGAAACTTCGCAATGTTCAGCTTTTTCCGAAAAAAGACCGCCCCGGCGGCGCCCACCCCTGTCCCTGAGCCGACCGCTGCCCCTGGGGCAGAGCCGGCACCGCCAACCCCACCCGCCGCGCCTTCCGTTGCCGCCCCGGCGTTGGCGCCGTCGCCAGCTCCGGTCGCTGCCGCCACAGAGCCCACGCCAGCGGCAACACCTGAGCCGGCACCCGTCGTCGCCGTCATTCCTGCAGCCGCTGCAGCGCCCACGCCTGCACCGGTTCCCACGCCTGAACCCGCGCCCACGCCTGCACCAGAACCCGCTGCCGCCCCGGAGCGCAAAGGCTGGCTCGCCCGCCTCTCCGCTGGCTTGCGCAAGACCGGCAGCAGCATCACCGGCGTTTTCACCGGCACGCGCATTGACGATGCGCTCTACGAAGAGCTGGAAGACGCGCTGCTGATGGCCGATACCGGCGTCAAAGCCACGCAACAACTGCTCGAAGCGCTCAAGCGCCGCGTCAAGGAGACAAAAGCCACCGACCCGGCGGCCGTCAAAACGCTGCTCGCGGACTGCCTCACCGAGCTGCTCGTTCCGCTGGAAAAATCCCTGGCCATAGGCGCCCACCAGCCCACCGTGATCATGGTGGCAGGCGTGAACGGCGCGGGCAAAACCACCTCCATCGGCAAGCTCACCAAGCACCTAGCCGACCATGGCGAAAGCGTGCTGCTGGCGGCGGCCGACACCTTCCGCGCCGCGGCGCGCGAGCAGCTCGGCGTCTGGGCCACGCGCAATACGGTGGAAATCGTCAGCCAGGAAGGCGGCGACCCGGCCGCAGTCAGCTTTGACGCCGTCAGCGCCGGCAAGGCCCGCGGCAAGGACGTGGTGCTGGTCGATACCGCCGGGCGCCTGCCGACGCAGCTGCACCTGATGCAGGAGCTGCAGAAGATCAAGCGCGTCATCACCAAGGCCGACGCCAGCGCACCGCACGAGGTGCTGCTGGTGATCGACGGCAACACCGGCCAGAACGCGCTGGCGCAGGTCAAGGCCTTCGACGATGCGCTGCAACTCACCGGCCTGATCGTCACCAAGCTCGACGGCACGGCCAAGGGTGGCGTGCTCGCCGCCATCGCGCAGGAGCGCCCGGTGCCGGTCTACTTCATCGGCGTGGGCGAGAAGGTGCAAGACCTGGAGACCTTCAGTGCACGGGAGTTTGCGCAGGCGCTGCTGGCCTGAGACGAGGCGATGGCCCACGATTACGGCAGCCTTGCGGGCAACAGATCCACCGCACCAAGCCGGATACTTGCCAAGATGCAGGAGCGCGTGAAGAACCTGCAACACAGGTGAGGCGCTGGCCGAGCAGTACCATGCCCGCCGGGACGATGGCGGCATCCTCGCCATCAAGGCCGAGGCGCAGCAGGCCAAAGCAGCAGCGGCGCAAGCCCAGGTCGAGGCGCGGCAATTCACCTTGGAACACCTGCTGGGCGACTATGCCGACCACCTGGAATTCCAAGGCCGTCGATCCCATGCCGACGTGCGCAGCATCGTCAAGTTGCACGTCGTGAAGCCCTGGCCCAGGGTGACCAGCCTGCCCGCCAATCAAGTCTCTGGCGAGCAGATTGCGGACATGATGCGGCGCGTAGTGGAGCTGGACAAGGATCGCACTGCCAACAAATTGCGCAGCTACGTTCGGGCGGCATACCAGACTGCGAAGGCTGCGCGCTCCAAGGCGAGTATTCCTCTTCGGTTCAAGGCGTACCACATCACGCATAACCCGGCGGCAGATACCGAGCCTGATGAATCGGCCAATTGCGCGGACAAAAACCCGTTGAGCGTGCAGGAGCTGCGCAGCTACTGGCAGGCCATCATGGGCATGGACGGTTTCAAGGGCGCAGTCTTGCGCCTGCACCTGCTGACGGGCGGGCAGCGCATCGAGCAATTGGTGAACCTGCGCACTGCCGATATTGCCGAGGGCGCAATCACGCTCTACGACGGCAAGGGCAGACCGGGCAAACCGGCGAGGCCGCACACCATCCCACTGATCCCCGAGGCGGCGGCGGCGCTGCTGGCCTGCCAGCCCCGGGGCACCTACGCAATCAGCACCGATGGCGGAAACACCCACCTGGCCGCGACCACCCTGAGCGCGTGGGCGGTAGGGTAGAGGCCGCAGCAGGCATTGATGGTTTCCAGACCAAGCGCATCCGATCCGGCGTGGAAACCCTGCTGGCCAGCGCCCGCGTGAGCTCAGACATTCGAGGCCGCCTGCAGTCCCACGGTATCGCCGGGGTGCAGGCGCGGCACTACGACGGGCACGACTACCTTGATGAAAAGCGCGAAGCCCTGGCGCTGCTGCTGCACCTGCTGCAAGAACAAAGCGCCAATGTGGTGCATATCAAAACGGCCTGAACAGGCCCCTTGACACCACCATGCAAATTATGGTTTCATACACCATATGAAGGCACGGCGCATTTTTTACGACAAGGCGCTGCTGCCCGATGGGGCGATTGTGGAAATGGTCATATGGCAGTTGCCTGCACCATCGCCCGAGCGCCCGCATGGACTGAAATACAGCCTGTTCTATGGCCGCGATGGGCGGCGCATCGTAGCTTACGACAACGAGCGCGGCAAGGGTGACCACAAGCATATCGGCGCGGTGGAGAGCCCCTACCACTTCACCAGCGTGGAGCAGTTGGTGGCCGATTTTCTGGCGGACGTGCAGCAGGCCAATGGAGGTGCATCATGAACAAAGTACAGGTACACGTCGGCAATCTGGCCGACATGGGCGCGCGCTTTGCAGGCGCGTGGAACCGTGCGGCGGCTGGCGAGCAGGTGAATGAAAACCACGTCACCTTTCTGGACGTGCAAACCATGCTCGACACCTTGACACCCAAACGCCTGGAACTGCTGCGCCACGTGCACCGGCAGGCCGCAGCCAATGTGCGTGAGCTGGCCCAGGCGCTGGGGCGCGATTACAAGAACGTGCATGGCGACGTGGCCATCCTGGAGGCCGCCGGGCTGCTGGTGCGCGAGGGCGGCAAGCTGACCGCGCCGTGGGAGCAGGTGCAGGCTACGGTTTCGCTGGTTTGAGCGCTGCACGCCGGGGTTGACGTGGTGCACCCCGTACTTGAATCCGCCAAAGCGCTGCGCAGCCTCGAACACCGGCTTGAACTGCGGCACCCGCTCGCCAGGTTGCGCATGGTGCCTACAGTCTTGTCCCACAGCGATACTCAGAAACAGCAAAGTGTGAGAAGGCAGCTTGTCCAGCGCTGCATTGATAACGGTGTTGACCGTGCCATCAAACGCACTGGTGATGGAGCCAAAGCCGGTGCCGTCCTCGTCAAACGGGCCCTCTTGCAGTTGCCAGCAGTATTCATCCCACAAATGGCGGGTTGCAACATCGCCAAACAGGCCGACGGTATCCATGTCCTGCAAGGCTGCAATCACAGCATCAACTAACCGGGATAAATCTGATTTGGCACTGACACGCACGGCGGCCATCAGGCGGTCGTGGTCATCCGCAAGGATTTCTATGGTGTCTGACATCGGTGTCTCCATCAGCGTGGTGTTGATTGCATGGGCAGGATTGAAAGTTGGTACAGCGCCAAATCGACCAAAACCGTCTAGGGTTTGCCAATGCTGGGCAACGCTCTCAGCATCAGGGAAATTTTCGGTGAATGATGAAGATCATGGACGGATGTTTCAGCAAGTGGCGTGAGATTTTTGAAGGGGCATGAAGATGGCAACCAGCAAACTCACCTCCAAGAAAAAACCAGCAAGTGACCCGAAGGTTCTGGAGGTTGTGGAAGTGCCTGACGAAAATCATTCCGTGGCGCTGGCAAAGCTGGTGACGGATGGCACATCCACCGCTGCAACGCTGCAAACCTATGCTGGCGCAGGCCCCGAGCTTGGAATCACCGAACTGGTGGCAGCGATGCGCAAGGCGGGAGCTGAAACAGTTGCCGGAAACTTTGGCCGCATCGAGCGCATGCTCACACACCAGTTCATGACACTGGACGCGCTGTTCAACAATCTGGCGCAGCGCTCAGGACGGCAGGAGTCTTTCAAGGGTATCGAGGTGCTGCTGCGCCTGGCCCTGAAAGCGCAGTCTCAGGCACGCACGACGGCGGAGACTCTGGCGCTGCTGAAGAACCCATGCCCTATATCCGGCAGGCGAACATTGCGCAGGGGCCGCAGCAGGTCAACAACGGCGCTCCCGCGAGCGCGGGAGAAACACAAAGCAAACCAAACGAACTATTGGAGCACCACCATGGCAAACGGCTGGACTGTGGAACGCAGGCAACGGCAGGCCGAGCTGATCCGGCAATGGCAACCGTGGGAGCAAAGCACCGGCCCGCAATCCGCCGAGGGTAAAACGCGATCCTCACGCAACGCCTGGAAGGGTGGCTACCGTCAGCAACTGCGCCAGCTTTCCTAGGACTTGCGCCAGGAACTGGCCGATATGCGCAGGTTCAACGACATGGCGCGGCGGTGAATGTCGGCTTAAAGGAGGGCATCGCGCCTAAAACTGTCACCAGACTGTCACCAAGAAAAAAGCGCACTATGCAAAACATAGCACGCTTTCCTTGTCTGTATTGGTGGGTCGTGCGTGACTCGAACACGCGACCAACGGATTAAAAGTCCGCTGCTCTACCGACTGAGCTAACGACCCAAATTCAACCAAGCCTGCGATTATAAGTGGCTTTTCGCTCTTTCCTGGCTACCAGGGCCCGCATCGCCCAGCCTGCAGCGCACATGCCAAACGTGGCCGTCACCGCAACGCTGGAGCCATAGCCATGACAATTGAGCGTGCCATCAGGCGCCGCCACTGCGCACGATGCATCTGGCGGTGCCACGCTCTCGCGGCTGAAGACGCAGGGAATGCCGATCGGGTGGCCATCACGCGCCGCGCCATGGTGGCGCCGCAGGGCGTAGCGCAGCTTGGCCAGCAGCGGATCGTGCGTGACAGCCGCAAGGTCGTCCACCTCCACGCGTTCGGCCTGCTGCTTGCCACCAGCGGCGCCGACGGTGATGAAGGGCACGGACTCTTGCAGCGCCCAGGCCGCCATGGCCGTCTTCGCGCGCACCTGATCACAAGCATCGATGACGGCGTTCACGGCGTCCGGCAGCAGCAACTGCCAGTTGTCGGGCTCGACGAAGTCTTCCACGCAATGCACGGTGCACCCGGGGTGGATCAGTGCAATGCGCTCGGCCATGGCGCAAACCTTGGCCTGACCCACGGTGGTGGACAGCGCATGCACCTGGCGATTGATGTTGGACTCGGCCACATGGTCCAAGTCGATCAGCGTGATCTGCCCGATCCCGCTGCGCGCCAGCGCCTCTGCTGCCCACGAGCCGACGCCCCCGATACCCACCACCACGACGTGCGCACCCTGGATGCGGGCTGCGCCGACGGCACCGTACAGACGCTCCAGCCCGGCAAAACGCCGGGTGAGATCCACCTCGGGCTCGAAGGCAGGGGCCGTCACTTCAGGCGCGACAGCCGTTCCTTGGCCGCAGTTGCCGCCTCGGACTGCGGGTAGACGCGGATCAGGTCCTCCAGCGTCTTGCGCGCGCCCTTGGTGTCCTTGAGTTCGACCTGGCAATTGGCAATGGACAGCGCCGCTTCCGGAGCGCGCGCGTGGTCAGGCGCGCTGGCCAGCAGCGCCTTGAAGTTATCGATGGCCGCCTGGTAGGCGCGCGTGGCGTATTGCGCGTTGCCAAGCCAGAAACGCGCCGAGGGCAGGTAGCCGGACTGCGGGTACTTGCCGACAAAACCCTGGAATGCCGTCGCGGCATCGGCAAATTTGCCGGTGCGGAAAACCGCCAAGGCAGCCTCGTAGTCGTTCTTTTCTGCGGGCTCCGCCTTGAATTCGCGGCCGTCCACCTGCACGGTTTCGGGTTCGAACTTGCGCAGTCGGTCGTCAACGCTCTTGGCGACATCTTTCTGGCGCTGCTGCAGATCGGTCACGTCGCGGCGCAGCTTTTCGTTCTGTCCGCGCAGATCGGCAAGATCGCCACGCAGCGATTCGATCTGCGCCTGCAGGTCGAGCAGGCTGCGGCGCAACTGCGCGGAGTCATCGCCCGACCGCTGGCTGCCCTGCTGCAGCTGATCGATGCGCTGGCGCATCTCCAGAATGGCCCGGCGCGCTTCATCGTCTTCAAACAGCGCCGCATGCGCCGCCGATGCGCCCAGCGCCAGCAGCGCGCATGCGACGGCCAGCCACCAGCGTAGGGTCAATCGCTGCATGCACCCGCTCCTTTCAGTGGTAGGTCAGCTCAACGCGGCGGTTCTTGGCGAAGGCCTCTTCAGAAGAGCCTTGCACCGCCGGCTTTTCCTTGCCGAAACTCACCGCTTCCATCTGCGATTCCGGTACACCCAGCAAGCCCAGCGCGCGGCGCACCGCGTCGGCGCGCTTCTGGCCCAGCGCCAGGTTGTACTCGCGCCCTCCGCGATCGTCGGTATTGCCTTCCAGCGTCACGCGCGTGGCCGTGTGGCTCTTGAGGTAGCGCGCGTGGGCATCGAGCACGGACTGGTATTCGGGCTTGACCGAATAGCTGTCAAAGCCGAAATAGAGGATGCGCGCCACGCCAACCGGCCCCTGCGCCGTGCCTTGCGTGGCGTTCAGATCGACCGGAGCCACGCCGCTCTGGCTTGCGCCGTTGCTGCCGCTGGTAGATGCCGCACCCTTGTCTTCAACCGGCGGCTGATTGAGTTTGACGCCCGAACTGCAGCCCACCACCAGGGCAGCTGCCACCAGGGCCAGAGACATGCGGTTGATACCAAAATTTTTCACGTTGAACTCTCGCTTGTTTGAAAAAGAAATCATTGCTTCTGGAAAGGGCCCCACGCCGGCTCGCGGATATCCCCGCTCTGCCCGGCAAGCCTGGCCTTGATCTTGCCGTCCAGCGTCGTCGTCATCAGCATCTCCTTGCCCTGCTGGCGCGTGGCATAGACGATCAGCTTGCCATTGGGCGCAAAGCTCGGGCTCTCGTCCTCGGTGGTATCGGTGATGGCGTTTGTTGTGTGCGACTTGAGGTCCATCACATGCAGCTTGAACGCACCATTGACGCGCGCGATGTAGGCCAGCCACTGCCCATCGGGGCTGATGGCGGGCGAGATGTTGTAATTGCCCTGGAAGGTGATGCGCTCGGGATTGCCGCCGTTGGCACCGACGCGGTAGATCTGCGGCGAACCGCCACGATCGCTCACAAAATAAATCATCCCGTCACTGGAGTAGATCGGTTCGGTATCGATGCCGGCGCTCTGCATCAGCCGCGTGGGCTCTCCCCCGCTGCTGCTGATGGTGTAGAGCTGCGAGCCGCCATCGCGGCTGAGCGTGACGGCCAGCGTGCGGCCGTCCGGCGCCCAGGCCGGCGCGCTGTTGGAGCCGCGGAAATTGGCGATCAGCCGCCGCCGTCCGGTGGCGATATCGTGCACGTAGACCACGGGCTTGCGCGACTCGAACGACACGTAGGCCAGTTGGGTACCCGAAGGCGACCAGGCGGGCGAAATGATGGGCTCGGGGCTGGAAAGCGCCGACTGCGCATTCTCGCCATCGGCATCGGCCACCCACAGGCTGTAGCGATTGCCCACCTTGGTGACGTAGGCGATGCGGGTGGAAAAAATGCCACGCTCGCCAGTGAGTTTTTCATAGATGTAATCCGCAATGCGGTGCGCCACCAGGCGCAGATCGGCGCGGGTGACGGTGTAGCTCTGACCACTCAGATCCTGCCCGCGCACCACATCCCAGAGGCGAAAGCGCGTATCCCAGCGTCCGTCGGCCAACTGGGTGATGCTGCCCACGCTCAGCGCATCGGCCTTGCGCTCGCGCCATTGCGACAAATCGGGGCGGGAGGTTTCATCCAGCTGGGCACCGGACGCATCCACACCGATGAAGCGCCCGCTGCGCTCCAGATCGGCCAGGACGATCTGCGAAATTTTCTGCGGCGAGGCTTCCTCGCCCCGCAATGGCGGGACGGCGACCGGCATCTGGGTCAGGCCTACACCGGTGATTTCAACGCGAAATTGCGCCATTGCCGGTGCCGCGGCAGCGAGCGCCGCAGCAGCCAGCCACTGGCGCCTGGAAGGGGAGAGCTGGGAGGGGGGGGCAGAAATCATCACAAGCAGTGACTCGCAAAAGCCTTCAGACAAAGCGTTGAATGTTACACATAGCGTAGCAAACCATGTGACAAACTGTGCCGCTCAGCAACCACCCCAACGTAAAATTTGCAATCAATGCAAGACCATGATTCTACTGCGAGCCCGCTGGCGCCGCCGGCCCAGCCGCTAGGCATGCGCCTCAGGCGTCTGCGGCCCTACTTCGGCGACCAGCGTCTGGAATGGATCGTGGCCCTGCTCACCACGATGGTGGCGGCGGCTACCGAACCGCTGATCCCGGCACTGCTCAAGCCCCTGCTGGATGAGGGATTCACCGAAGGATCGCTGCCGCTGTGGCTGGTGCCCGTGGCCATCATCGGCGTGTTCCTGATTCGGGGCGTGGCGCAGTTCACGGGCAAGTACGCACTGGCGCGCATCGCCAACGAGGGCATGGTGCGCCTGCGCGCGGCACTCTTCGACCGTTTGCTGGCTGCCCGCATGGACATCTTCGAGCGCCAATCGGCCAGCACGCTCTCCAACACCGTGGTGTATGAAGTGCAGAACGGCTTCACCGTGCTGGTGCAGGCGGTGCTGGGCGCATCGCGCGACGGGTTTACCGTGATCGCGCTGCTGGGCTACCTGCTCTACCTGAACTGGCAATTGACGCTGATCGTCGCCTTCATGGTGCCAGCGGTGGCCTGGGTGATGACGACGCTGTCCAAACGCCTGTACCGCATCACCCGCGCCAGCCAGGGCGCCACCGACGACCTGGCCTATGTGGTCGAAGAAAACGTGCTCGCGCACCGCGTGGTGCGGCTGCACGGTGCGCAGGCGCAGGAAGCAAGCCGCTTCGGGCTGCTGAGCGAGCGGCTGCGGCAGCTGGCGATGAAATCCACCGTCGCCTCGGGCGCCATGACGCCGGCCATCCAGCTGCTGGCCGCCGCCGCATTGTCCACCGTGATCTGCATTGCGTTGTGGCAGGGGCGCGGCAACAGCGCGCAAGCCGTGAGCGTCGGCGGTTTTGCGGCCTTCATAGCGGCCATGCTGATGCTGATTTCTCCCATCAAGCGCCTGGCCGATATCGCCAATCCGATCACGCGCGGCGTTGCGGCCCTGGAACGCGGGCAAAGCCTGCTGGACAAGACACAGCCTGAAGACGAAGGCAATTACCAAGGCGGGCGAGCCCGCGGCGCGATCGAGCTGCGAGACGTGCGCGTGTGCTACGGCGGCAAGCAGATCTTCGCGCTCGACGGCATCACGCTTGCCGTGAAGCCGGGTGAAGTGGTGGCGCTGGTAGGCCCATCGGGGGCGGGCAAGAGCACGCTGGTCAACCTGTTGCCGCGATTCATCACGCCCGATGGCGGCAGCATCACGCTGGACGGCGTGGCGCTGCAGGATTGGACCCTGCGCAGCCTGCGCCAGCAATTTGCGCTGGTGAGCCAGGACGTGGTGATGTTCAACACCAGCATCGCCGCCAACGTGGCGCTGGGCACGACCATTGACGAAGCACGCGTGCAGCGCAGTCTGGAAGCGGCCAACCTGGCCGAGCATGTGGCGACGCTGGCACAGGGCATGCATACCGAGGTGGGGCACAACGCCACGCAGCTCTCGGGCGGACAGCGCCAGCGGCTGGCGATTGCGCGCGCGCTCTACAGGGATGCGCCCATCCTGATCCTGGACGAGGCGACCTCGGCGCTGGATACGACGTCGGAGCGCCTGGTGCAGCAGGCGCTGCAGCGGCTGATGCATGGGCGCACGACACTGATCATCGCGCACCGCCTCTCCACGATCGAGCATGCCGACCGCGTCATCGTGATGGAGCATGGCCGCATCGCCGAGCAGGGCACGCATGCCGAGTTGCTGGCCGCTGGCGGGCTGTATGCGCGGCTCAGGTCGGCTGGGCACCCGTAGCCACTACCACTGCCCCTTGTTGGGCCGCTGCTGCTGCAGGGCGCGCACGATGTCCTGCACCAGGCCGTCGCGCTCGGCCTTGCGCGCGAAGTCGGCAGCCGTGAGGCCCAGCTGGTTCTTGATCGTGGGATCGGCCCCCTCCTGCAGCAGCAGACGGGCGACGTCGATCTCGCCGTATTGCGCCGCCATCATCAGCGGCGTGGTGCCGTTGGGCGAGCCGGCGTCGATGTAGGCCGAATGCTCCAGCAGCAGACGCACCATGGCCTGGGCGGTATCCGCACTGCCGCTGGCGGCGTAGTGCAGCGGCGTCCAGCCCGTCTTGTTCACGTCGGCGTCGCGCGCGATCAAGGTGCGTGCCGCCTCCAGATTGCCGCGCAGCGCCGCCATCATCAGCGCGCTCTCGTCCTTGGCATTGCGCGCTTCGACCTTGAGCTTGCGATTCGCCAGAAGCACGGCTGCCACCTTGCGTGAATCCTTGTCCAGCGCAACGATGATTGCCGGCTGGCGGTGGGAGTCGCGCGCGTTCGGATCAAACCCGCGGCGCAGCAAGTCTGCGATCGTGCGGTCGTCGTCCAGTTCGATGGCCTTGAAAAAGTCTTCATACGCGCCTGCGCTGGCGACCGGTGCCAGCAGCGCCAGCGATGCCAGCGATGCCAGGAGCAGCAGACGCCTGCGCGCCGTCACGCCGCCGTGCCTTTCAGGAAAAGCCGCTCGAAGTTGCGGCTGGTGGCCTGCGCAATCTCGGTGATGTCCACGCCGCGCACCTGCGCCACCTGCTGCGCCACATACGGCACATAGGCGGGGCTGTTGGGCTTGCCGCGCATGGGTACGGGTGCCAGGTAAGGGCTGTCGGTCTCGATCAGCATGCGGTCGATCGGCACGAAGGCCGCCACTTCGCGCAGATCCTGCGACTTCTTGAAGGTGACGATGCCGGAAAACGAAATATGGAAACCCAGATCCAGTGCGGCGCGCGCGACTTCCATGCTTTCGGTGAAGCAGTGAAACACGCCGCCGGCACTGCCCGCACCGCCGTCCTCGCCTTCGTCCCGCAGGATGGCGAGCGTGTCTTCGCTCGCGCTGCGCGTGTGGATCACCAGCGGTCGGTCCGCCCTGCGCGCGGCGCGGATGTGCATGCGAAAGCGCTCGCGCTGCCATTCAAGGTCTGCCACGCTGCGGCCGCCCTTGCGTTCATCGAGCTGGTAGTAGTCCAGCCCGGTTTCTCCCACCGCGACGACACGCGGCAGCACCGCCAGGCGCGCAAGTGCCTCGGCACTGGGCTCGGTCATGTCTTCGGTCTCGGGATGTACGCCCACGCTGGCCCAGAAGTTGTCATGGTCAAGCGCGAGCTGGTGCACCTCAGGGAATTCCTCCATCGTGGTGCAGATACACAGCGCACGGTCCACCTGTGCCTGCGCCATCGCCGCGCGGATGGCGCTCAGCTGCGGACGCAGCCCGAGGTCGTTCAAATGGCAGTGGGAATCGACAAACATGGTTCACGCCGCACGCAGGCTGCGTGCCAGGTGGCAAGGGCATTCAAATGGTCTGCGTCGGCTTGTCCGAACCCAGCAGCGCGCCGAGGATTTCCTCGATCTTGAGCTTGAGCTGACGCGCCTTGTCGTCGTCCGGAAAACGCACGCCCACGCCTTGGGTGCGGCCGCCGCCGGCGCGCGCGGGGTTGACCCACGCCACCTTGCCGGCAATGGGGTAGCGCTGCGGCTGCTCGGGCAGCGAGAGCAGCACGTAGACATCGTCACCCAGCCGGTATTCGCGCGTGGTCGGCACGAAGATGCCCCCTTCGGCAAACAGCGGGATGAACGACGCGTGCAGCATCGCCTTGTCCTTGATGTTGAGCTGCATCACGCTGGGGCGCGGTGCATTGGCGGGGGTAGCCATGTCGGTGTGTGTCAGCGGCGGTTCGAGTGATCGGAGTTTAGGGCATGGCCCAGAGTTTCGCGCGCCTGGGCGGTGAGGGCTTCGAGCATCAGGCCCGCGTTGAAAGGATGCTCTGCCGTGCGTGCCTGCTCGCGCAGCAGCGCGGCCCAGCGGGTGAGCACGGAGATGGAGGGCAATCGCGCGGGCGGCGGCAGGTCCGCGGCGGCGAAGTAGCGCGGCGCGGCGCCCACGCGCTGCGCCAGCGCATCGTGGCAAAGCTTTTGCAGCACCTCGACCGCCCGCGGCGGTTCCATGCCGGCCAGCGCCGTCGCATCGCCGCGCGCGAGCGCCTGCGGCAGGCGCGCCCATACCTGCGGACTGCCGCCGGCCTGCGCCTGCACCAGTGCATCCGCCGGCCGCCCACCTGCAGCACGCAGCCACACCGGCGCAGCATCCGCCGCCACGCCCTGCGCGACCAGCCAGGCCCGCGCTTCGGCCTCTGCAGGCCACTGCAGGGCATGGGCCTGGCAGCGGCTGCGGATCGTGGGCAGCAACTGGTGCGCGGCCTCGCTCGCCAGCACGAAACGCACGTCGCCCGGCGGTTCTTCCAGGGTTTTGAGCAAGGCATTGGCCGTGACGGCATTCATCTGCTCGGCCGGGTACACCAGCACCGCCTTGCCGCGCCCGCGGGCGCTGGTGCGCTGGGCAAACTCCACTGCGTCGCGCATTGCATCGACGCGAATTTCTCGGCTGGGTTTGCGCTTTTTTTCGTCGATGTCAGTCTGGGCCTTTTCCGGCAGTGGCCAGCCCAGCTGCTGCATCTGCACCTCGGGCATGAGCACGCGCAGATCGGCATGGGTGCGCACCGCGATGCCGTGACAACTGGCGCATTGGCCACAGGCGCCATGGGATGTGGGTGCATCGCACAGCCAGGCGCGCACCAGCTCCAGCGCCAGTGCGTATTGCCCCAGCCCCGAAGGGCCATGCAGCAGCCAGGCATGGCCGCGCTGCGCCAGCAGCTGGCCGCGCTGGCGCGCAATCCAGGGGGCCGCTTCAGCCATGCGGACCTGCTCCCAGCCAGCCGCGTGCCGCAACGGCCGCCAGCACCTGCGCAGCCACCTGCTCGCGTTCCAGTGCAGCATCGATGCGGGCAATGCGCTGCGGTGCCTGCGCTGCGCGATCGGCATAGCCCTGCGCCACACGGCTGAAAAACGCCAGCGGCTCGGACTCAAACCGATCCGGCGCGCGTGCATCCGCCAGCCGCGCTGCGGCCACCATGGGGGGCAGGTCAAACCATAGCGTCACATCCGGGCTCAACATCAAATCGCCATTTAGCCCAATACCAGTCTGTACCAATAGCTCCATATATGATAGTACTTCACCATCAAACCCGCGCCCTGCGCCCTGATAAGCAAAGGTGGCGTCCGTGAACCGGTCACACAACACCACCTGACCCTTGGCCAGCGCCGGGCCAATGACCTGGCGCAGATGGTCGCGCCGCGCGGCAAAGGCCAGCAGCACCTCGGTCAGCGCATCCATGGGTTCGTGCAGCAGCAGTTCGCGCAGCTTTTCGGCCAGCGGCGTACCGCCGGGCTCACGCGTCAGCACCACCTCGCGCCCGGCGCTGCGCAAGGCGTCGGCGAGCAGCGCGATATGCGAGGATTTGCCCGCACCATCGATGCCCTCGAAGGTGATGAAGAGCCCCCGGCTCATTTGCCGCCCCGCTGGTAGCGATTGACCGCCTTGTTGTGCTGGTCCAGCGTGGCGCTGAACTGGCTGCTGCCATCACCACGCGCTACAAAATACAGCGCTTTCGTGGACTCAGGCTGCACGGCTGCCAGCAGCGCCGCGCGGCCCGGCATCGCAATCGGCGTCGGCGGCAGGCCGGCGCGCGTGTAGGTGTTGTAGGGCGTGTCGGTCTGCAGATCGCGTTTGCGCAGGTTGCCATCGAACTGCGCGCCCAAGCCGTAGATCACGCTCGGGTCGGTCTGCAGCAGCATGCCCGCGCGCAGCCGGTTGATGAAGACGCCGGCGATTTGCGCGCGGTCTTGCGCGCGGCCGGTCTCCTTCTCCACCAGGCTGGCCAGGATGAGCGCCTGATCAGCCGATGCGAGCGGCAGGCCCGGCGCGCGCGCCGCCCACGCGGCATCCAGGCGCTTGTCCATCTGCCGCATCGCGCGGCGCAGTACCGCGATATCACTGCTGCCCTTGGCGTAGGCATAGGTGTCGGGAAAGAACCGGCCCTCGGGCGACACACCCGCACGCCCCAGGGCAGCCATCAGCGCGGCGTCATCCATGCCCCGCGTATCCGGCTTGAGGCTGTCGGCATGCGCCAGCGCCGCGCGCACCTGGCGCATGTTCCAGCCTTCGATCAGCATGACGGTGCGCATGGTGGCATCGCCGCGCACCAGCTTTTGCAACAACTGCACCGGCGTCGTCCCGGCGGGAATCTCGTAATTGCCCGCCTTGATCTGCCGATCTTCGCCTGAGAGCCGAAACCACAGCCACAGCAGGCGCGGCGGCACCTGCAGGCCCGCCTGCGCCGCCGCCTGAGCGACGGCGCGCGGCGTGGCGCCAGGCTCCACTTCAAGTTCGATCGCTGCTGCGCCGCCCGACGCCATTGGCGCATGCAGCCACCAAGCGGCTGCACCCGCCACGGCAGCGGCAACGAAAATCAGCACGAGAAAAAAACGGCGCATCGCGCATCAGCGGGCGAAGAGGCAATCGGTCATCATAATGGACACATGCCGCACGCTACGCCCGCGCCTGTCGAAGACGCCACCCTGCCGACCCACTTGGGCGTTATCCAAGCGAGAGGGCCGGATGCGGCCGATTTTCTGCACAGCCAGTTGACGCAGGACATGCTGCATCTGGGCGCCGGCCAGGCGCGCCTGGCCGCCTACCTCTCTCCCAAAGGCCGTGTGCTCGCCAGCTTCCTCGTGCTGCGCACGGACCCGCAGGAATTCCTGCTGGTATGCCACCGCAGCGTGCTGGCCAGCACGCTCAAGCGCCTTGCGCTGTTTACGCTGCACGCACAGCTGACGCTGCACGACGCCACGGAAGGCATGCAGCTCTTGGGCTTGCTGGGCGGCACCGCACAGTCGCTGCTGCCTGCCGGTGCCAATCCCGGCCTCTGTCAAACGCTTGGCAGCGCCCACGCTGTGGCGCTGCATCCAGCGGATGGCTGCATGCGTGCGCTGTGGCTCGCACCCGCTGGCAAACCTCCTCCTGCGGCACCTGCTGGCGATGCGGCGCAGTGGCTTTGGAGCGAAGTGCGCAGCGGGGTGGTGACGATCAGCCAGCCGGTCGCCAATGCCTTCGTGCCGCAGATGCTGAACCTCGAATCCGTGGGCGCCGTGGATTTTCACAAAGGCTGCTATCCCGGGCAGGAGGTGGTGGCGCGCAGCCAGTTTCGCGGCAGCGTCAAGCGCCGCACCTATCTGGCACACAGCCAGGGCGCGCTCGCCGTGGGCGACACCATTTTCCGCGCAGAGGACAGCGTAGGCACGGTGGTGCAGGCAGCCCCATCGCCCCATGGCGGCCACGCTGCCCTGGTCGTGCTGCCAATCGATGGCACGGAGGGCGAACTGCGCACTGCGCCATCCAACGGTGCGCTGCTGCAGATCAAGCCCCTGCCCTACACCTTGGCAGCCGGCCTCTGACGGCACGGTCTCAATCGTCGGGGAACTCCCACTTCTGCGCGCTGGCGCCCGCCAGTTCCTGCACGCGCTTCTCGTCCCGGCCGAATTCCGCGGCCGGGCCGCTGTACGTGATGGTGCCGCGATCCAGGACGTAAGCCCTGTCGGCAATCTCGGTGGCCGCACGCACGTTCTGCTCGATGAGCAGCACCGAGGTGCCGGCGTTGCGCGCCGCGACAATCACCTTGAAGACGTTCTGCACGATGATGGGCGCCAGCCCCTGCGAAGGCTCGTCGAGCAGCAGCAGCCTGGGATTGAGCAGCAGCGCACGGGCGATGGAGAGCATTTCCTGCTCGCCTCCTGATAGCTGCCGCCCCATGTGGCGCTTGCGCTCCGCGAGCCTTGGGAACAACTCGTAGACGCGGGCAATGTTCCAGTGCCCTGGCCGATCCATCGGCACCTTCAGATTTTCCTCCACCGTCAGATGGGAAAACACGCGCCGCCCTTCGGGCACGAACCCCACGCCCAGCTGGGCAATGCGAAACGAGGGTAGCTGCGTGGATTCGGTCCCGAATATCTTCACCTGGCCCGATCGCGCCGGGGTGAGCCCCATGATGCTGCGCAGGGTGGTGGACTTGCCCGCGCCATTGCGGCCCAGCAGCGTCACCAGCTCGCCCTCGCCGACTTCCAGGTCCACGCCATGCAGCACATGGCTCTTGCCGTAGAAGGTGTTCAGTTGATGGACTTCAAGTGCCTTCACGCTTTTCCCCAAGGTAGGCCACTTGCACCTTTTCGCTTGCGGCTATTTCGTCCGGCGTGCCCCGGTCGAGCACTTCGCCCTCTGCCAGCACGGTGATGCGGTCAGCCAGATTGAAGATCACGCGCATGTCGTGCTCGACGAGAACAATGGTGAGCTTGTGCTTGCGATGCAGCCGCCGGATCAGCACCGCCGTGTCGAAGGTCTCCTTGGTTCCCATCCCCGCCGCGGGCTCATCGAGCAGCAGCAGCTTGGGGTTGGTCGCCAGCGCCATCATGATTTCCGTCGTGCGCTGATCGCCATGCGACAGCTCGCCCACATTGCGGTCGGCATTGGCGCCCAGGGCACCCAGCTCCAGCAGTTCGTCCACACGCGCCTCGGTGGCCGCGGTCTGCCCGCGCCTGCTGAACAGCTGCAGCCGCAGGCCCTGCGTGATCTCCACCGCGATGCGCAGGTTCTGGCGCACCGAAAGCTCAGGAAACACTTCGGTGATCTGAAAGGTGCGCGCCATGCCCATGCCGACGCGTTCGTTCGGCGGTACTGCCGTGACATCGACGCCATCAAACCAGATGCTGCCGGCCGTCGGCCGGTAAAAGCCGCTGATCATGTTGAAGAACGTCGTCTTGCCCGCTCCGTTGGGGCCGATGATGGCGTGCAGCTCACCGGGCTCGACGCTGAGGGAGACATCCTTGACGGCGGCCAGCTCGCCGAAGCGTTGCGTGACGCTGCGCACTTCAAGCAGGCTCATGATGCTTTCCTCTGCAGGAGCCCGGCGATGCCGCGCGGCAGGAACAGCACGACCAGCACGAACAGCAGGCCGATGTAGAACATCCAGTTGTCGGTGATGCTGGAGAGCGAATCCTGGGCCACCACGAAAATCGCCGCGCCCAGCAAGGGCCCCCAGAAGGAGCGCATGCCGCCGATCACCGCCATAAGCACGAAGTCGCCCGATTGCGTCCAGTGCAGATCGTGCGGGTTGACGAAGTTGTTGAGCAGGCCATAGAGCGAGCCCGCCACCGAGACGAACAGGCATGAAATCGTGTAGGCGATCCACACATGGCGATTGCCGGGAATGCCCAGAAAGGTGGCGCGCCGCTCGTTCTCGCGCATGGCCAGCATGGAACGGCCGAACGGAGAACGCAGCACGATACCCATCAGCACGGCGGCGCTGGCAAAGACGGCGAGCACGAAGTAGTAGAAGGTCGCGCTCGACGGCAAGTCGATCTGGCCGAAGCCGAAGTTGATCGGTAATCGCTGAAAAGTCAGCCCGTTGTCGCCGCCGGTGACGGCATTCCAGCGAAACGCGATGAAGAAAAACACCTGCCCGAAGGCGATCGTCGCCAGGGCAAAGTAGATTTTGCGCAGGCGCGACAGCAGATAGCCGATCAGCGCCCCGGCGGCCGTGCCCACGATGATGCCCGCCAGCAGCCCCACGGGCGTGCTGGGCACCAGGTGTTTCATGATGAGCCCGGTGGCATAGGCGGCCACGCCAAAGTAGGCGGCATGCCCGAACGCGTTGATGCCGGAATGCCCTACCAGCAGATTGGTCGCCATGGCCGCCAGCCCTATCACCAGCACGCGGGAGGCAAGATCCACATAGCCACCCACGGCCGCCACCCATAGCGGTATGGTCAGCAGCACCAGCCAGAGCAGGGCTACCAGGACGAGATTGGGGGAGTTCGGACGGTGGATCACAGCTTGGTCCCGCCTTCCTCGCCAAACAGGCCGTAGGGGCGGAACAGCAGCACCAGCGCCATCATCACGTAGATGGTGGCCTCCGACGCGGACGGAAAGAACACCGTCACCACGCCCGCCGCCACGCCGATCAGCAAGCCGCCGAAGAGCGTGCCGACCAGGCTGCCCAGCCCCCCTACGATGACCGCCACGAAGCTGGGCATGATGAGCTGGTCGCCGATCGTCGGCGTGAGCCCCAGCATGCCGGCCGCGAGCACTCCGGCCAGCCCCGCAAAGAAGATGCCCAGGCCGAAATTGAGGTTGCGCAGGATGCGCACATCCACGCCCAGCGCCGAGACCATTTCAAGATCCAGCGTACCGGCCCGGATGCGCATGCCCAGGCGCGTCTTCTTCAGGATCAGGAACAGCGCAGCCACCACCACCGCAACCAGCACCACCATGAAGACCCGGTAGCCGGTCAGGAAGAACAGCGTCGAGCTGAGTGGCGATTGCAGCACCTCAGGCACCTTGAAAGGCAAGCCCTGCGCACCCCAGATCATGCGCACTGAATCCTGGATGACAAACGCCAGGCCAAAGGTCAGCAGCAGGCCGTAAAGCGGGTCACGGCTGTAGAGTGGCCGGATCAGCACCCGCTCCACCACAATGCCTATCAAGGCCGTCAGGAACGGAGATATGAGGAGAGCACCCCAGAACCCCAGGTAGGGCTGCAGCGTATAGCCCAGGTAGGCACCGACGGCCAGGAAGCCTCCGTGGGCGAAATTGATGACATTCGTCAGGTTGATGATGAGGGACAAGCCCAGCGCCATCAGCGCATAAAAGGCGCCGATCACCAGGCCATTGAAGATGTTCAGAAGTACCAGTTGGGTCACGCGGGCTCTCCATCCGACCACGCCGCGTGCGGCCTGCCATGCATCCGGCAGATTCGCTGCGGCACAAGACGGCTCCCGCGCGGCAATCGGCGCGGGAGCCGTCGGCTCAATGGCTTGTGGCGCTCAACTGGGCCAGGTCATCCGGCATCCGGTCTCCTCGACCGTCGGCGCAATGGTCTTGCTCTCGATGACTTCATCGATCTTGAAAAGATCGTCGGGCGCGCTGCCCGTGGCCTGCGCATGCCCCGCCCAGAGCGTGCCGATCAGGAGATGCTGATCGGCACGGAAGGTGGCCGGATGCGGCTGCAGCGCCACCTCCGGCGGCAACGTGAAACCGTTCAACGCCTTTGCCATCTTCACCGGCACCAGGGACTTGGCGGTGTTGGCCGCCAGCGCGCAGGCATGGATGGCGGTGAAGCCAAACCAGGTACGCGCCGTAGGCACGCGGCCGGTCTTCTTCTTGATGGCCTCCGTGAACGCCTGCACATGCGCCACGCCGGGCTGGTTCCAGTACCACTCGATCACCCAGTTGCCGATGCGCGCGTTCTCCGGCAGCGCCTCCAGCGTTTCCAGCTCGATGTTGGCGCCAGCGATGTGGAATTTCTTGTCCAGCCCGAACTGCACCGCCTGCTTGAGCACATTGGTCTGGTCTTCGCCGTTTTGCAGGATGACGATGACATCCGGGCTAGCCGCCTGCGCCTTGATCAGGTAGGAGGAATATTCGGTGGTTCCCAATGGGATCAGGTCGGTGCCCACATTGGTCGCGCCCAGTTTCTTGAGGTTGACGTTGTAGGCCTCCAGCAGCCCGTGGCCGAAGGCGTAATCGGGCACGAGGAAGTAGAACTTCTTGCCAAAGCGCTTGACCAGCGACGGCGCAATCGCGTTGACCAGCAGGGTGGTGGAGGGGTCCACCTGAAACACGTTCCAGTGGCATTCCTTGCCGGTGATCGGATCGGCGTGGCCGCCCGGGTCCATCAGGAAAACCCCTTTTTCATAGGCCACGGCCGACATCGCCATGGTGAGCCCCGAGTTGACGTTGCCCACCAGAAAATCCACCTTGTCGCGATCGATCAGCTTGCGCGCCTTCTGCACGGCGACGCCTGCGTCACCGCTGGTGGAGTCTTCGACGATCAGCTTGGCCGGCCGCCCAAGAATGCCGCCCTTGGCATTGATCTGCTCGACGGCGAGTTCCATGCCATGCAGTTCATTGCGCCCCGTGATGGCATAGGTGCCTGTCAGCGGGTTGTCCACCCCGAGCTTCACCGGCTGGTCGCCCTGGGCCTGCACGATGGCCGGGAAACCCATAGACATGCCACCCAGGGCTGCCGTGGTCTGCAGGATTTTGCGGCGCGTGATGGCTGCAAAAGAGGCTTTGTCCATGCTCATGTGTCTTCTCCGATCCATTGAATGGTTCATGTGAAGAGGTGTGCACGCTGATTGGGCGTGTGCGCCCCATGCCGTGCCCACACGCTGGAAAGTCCCAGTGGCAGACGGACGCAGTATCTGCCGTCACATCGCACCGTCAATGCTGGATTACCCGATCGTCCCAGCGCAGCATTTTGCGCATGGTGATATGGGCTATGCCCGCTTCGTCAAACACCTCGCCCTCAGCGACAAAACCCGCACGCCGATAAAAGCCTTCCGCATGGCACTGGGCATGCAGCAGCACACTGGCATCGCCCCGTCCCTGCGCGGCCCGCACCAGCGCCTCCAGCAGCAGCCGTCCCCAGCGCTGGCCACGCAAGGCACGCGCCACGGCCATGCGGCCGACGCGGGCTTCGCCGTCTTGCGCGGGCAGCAGGCGTCCGGTAGCAACGGCCACGCCCAGGCGATTGAAGGCCACCGCATGCACCGCCACACGATCAAGTGCATCCATTTCGACCTCGGGCGCAACCCCCTGCTCCTGCACGAAAACAGCCGTACGAAGCGGGGTGGCAGCCGCGCCCAGTTCCTGCCAGCTACCGACACGCAGCTCGGCCATCTCGTTGCCGGCTTCAAAACTCTCGATCACCGCACGCAGCGCGGGCGGCACATCCTTCTTGGTCTGCGTGGCCGGGTCGGCAAAGACGTAGATCAGCTCCACCGCGACCAGCAGCGCAGCACCGCGAAAGATGCCGCATTCAAACACCATGGAGCTCGCTCCGATGCGCACGCAGCGCATGCCCACATCGATGATGTCATCCAGCAGCGCCGAGGCGTGGTATTCCACGCTCGCCTTCTTCAGGTATACATCGCCGCCCAGAGCATGCATGGTGGCTTCATAGGGCAGTGCCAGCGCGCGCCAGTATTCGGTCATGGCGCAGTCCGCGTAAGTGAGGTAATGCGCATTGAAAACAATGCGCTGCTGGTCGATTTCAGACCAACGCACGCGCAGACGCAGGTGGCAACGGTAATCGCGAGGGGTTTTCATGGTGCTTGCTCCAGTCCAAAAGCCTTGCGCAGCGCACGCGCGGCATCGCGATGCGCCTGGCGCGCCTGAGGCAGCGCGCGGCCCATCTTGATGAATTCGTGCGTCACGCCGCGGTAGATGTCCAGGTCCACCGCCACGCCTGCCATCCGCAGCCGATCCGCCCAGGCAATACCTTCATCGACCAGCGGATCGAGCTCCGCCAGACCGATCCACGCGGGCGCCACGCCATCGACATCGGGCGCGAGCAGGGGGGCAAAACGCCAATCCTCGCGCTGGCTCTCGTCGATGTAATTGGCAAAGAACCAGTCAATCTCGGCCTTGCCCAGAATGGGACCGTGCGCAAAACGGGCATGCGAGGCGGTTTCCTGGTGCGCCGCAGTGCCGGGATAGAAAAGCAGTTGCAACGCCAGCTGGAGCCCGGCATCGCGCGCCATGAGGGCGCCGGCGGCCGCCAGCGTGCCGCCGGCACTGTCGCCGCCGATGGCAATGCGCGCCGGGTCCAGCCACAAATTCCGGGCGCTTTCTGACAGCCAGGCCAGCGCATCCCAGGTGTCGTTGCTCGCCACCGGAAAGCGGTGCTCCGGCGCCAATCTGTACTCCAGCGACAACACCGCAGCGCCGCTCAGATGGGCCAGTTCGCGGCACAACACGTCGTGCGTGGCGATGCTGCCTATCGTGAATCCTCCGCCATGCAGGTACAGCAGCACTGGCGCCACGCCCTCCTGCGCGCCGCCATACAGCCGGGCAGGCATCAGTGCACCATCGCGCGCCGGGATGGCGAGTTCCTCCACCCGCGCCAGTTTTGCCGGCGTGATTTCCAGCACGCCAGAGCCTGCCGCGTACGCAGCGCGCGCAGCTTGTGGTGTCAATGTGTGCAACGGCGGGCGCGCAGCGCGGGCCATGCCCTGCACCACAGCGCGCATCTGTGGCGCCAGGGGCAAATCGGGGAATACGGCAGGTGCGTGGTTCATGCGCGGGCCTCAAAGGGCGGTGCCATCATCGGAAGCGTGCAGCACGCGCGTCGGCGTGACGAGCCGCACTTGCAGCTGTTCGACCAAGGCAAGTATGGCGAGCGTGATGTGCTGCTGGGTATCGCGATGCTGAACAAATTGCGGAGTCAGCACATACCAGACGAATTCATAGTCCAGCGAGGCATCCCCAAAGCCAATCAGGTGGCCGCGGTCAAAACGCACCTTCGGTTCAGCCACGATGCGCTGGCGCACCTCCTCCACGATGCGCTCCGCCTTGCTGCGTGGCGTGTCGATCGCGATGCTCAGCCGGTAGGCCACGCGCCGCTCCTGCATGCGGGTGTAATTGCGCACCAGTTTGCCCAACAGCGCCGCATTGCCTATCGCGATTTCTTCGCCCGAAAGCGAACGCAGGCGCGTGCTTTTGATGCCCACGTGGCTCACGGTGCCTTCCACGGCATCGAAAGCGATGTATTCACCGACTTCAAATGGCTTGTCCAGCCCGATGCTGATGGACGCAAGCAGGTCTCCCAGCACGCTCTGCGCAGCCAGGGCCACGGCCACGCCGCCTATGCCCAGGCTGGCGATGAAGGCATTGACATTGATCCCCGCATTCGAAAGCACCGCCAGCAGCAGCACCACCCAGACCACAAGCTGCGTGCTCCATTTGACGATCCCCAGCATGACGGGATTGCGCTGTGCGCCCTCGCGCTCGGCCAGATGCTCCAGCGAGCGCACCAGCAGGCGCGCGATCCACAGCGCCAGTTGCACACCGACCAGCACGTAAATGAGGTGCCCCAGCGCAGCATGGGCATCGTCCGGCAGGTGCAGCACACGCAAGGCAATGGCCAGCGACAGCAGCAGCAGCACCCAGCCGCGCGTGGCCTTGACGACCGCTGCCGCAATATTCAGCAACGGGCCTTGGGGGTAGGCCCGTGCCAGCCGAGCCAGATGCCTGCCGAGCACTACCGCCAGACCGTACACCAACCCATACGCCAGCAGCGCCAGCGCCAGCGCCACTCCCCACGACAGCGCCGTATGTCCCAGCCAACTCGATTGCTCCAACCACTGCTGCACGCATCACTCCTTCATCGGCATCGCTGCGTTCTTCTGGAGCACGCGCCGCACCTCGAAAAGCCCCACCACCGGCTGCCGCCAGGCTGTCACCCCGCGCACCTTCGCCTTACTTGAAATGCACCGTCACCGGCTGTGCGCCCGCCAGGCCTTCATAGCTCACCGTGACCGACAACCCTGGCTTGGGTGGCATGAGCGCGGAAAACGAGCCCAGGCTGATCAGGTCGCCCGGCTTCATGCGCAGATGCTCCTTGTGCAACGCCTGCGTCAGCCACACCACGGCATTCAGCGGGTGCTCCAGAATGTCGCTGCCCTTGCCCGCGCCGATCTGCTTGCCCGTCTGGTCCGCCACCTTGATCTGCATGTTGGCCAGCTGCGCCAGCATCACGAAGCGATCCATGCGGTCGGCCGGCACCGGCATGGGCGTGCCGGCCACACCCAGGCGCGCGCCGACGTTGATGGCGTTGATCGCCGCGCCGTTGAGCTTGGGCGGCGCCTCCACGATCAGATCGGGCAGCTCGATGAAGGGAATCACCTGATCGATGTGCTGCATCACCTCCTCGGGCGTCCTGGCGTTGTTGATGCCTGCGTCCTTCACCCGCACCAGCATGTCCGCTTCGAACAGCGGCCTCGCGCCGAAATTGGGCACGGTGCTGAAGCCATTGGGCTGAATTATGCCGTCGTACAGCACTCCCCAGGTCGGCTGGCTGGTGTTGAATCGCTTTTGCGTGGCCGGGTTGGTCAGGCCCGCCTTGTAGCCCACCACCTTGCCGTAGTGCGCCGCCAGCAGCTTGTTGAATCGGGCCCGCGTGCAGGCCGCATCCTTGTCGCTTTGCGCAGCAAAGTTCGGCGTGGGCTTCTTGGCGAAATAGTCGTCCGCCATGGTCTGAACCTGGGCCTGGGTCAGGCACGCCGCCTGCGCACCGGCGATCAATCCCACACCCATCAAGAGGGCGAAAAAGGTCTTTTGCACAACAATCTCCTATGCTGGATCAAAACCAGCATGCTACGCGAGCGGGCATGCCTTTTGCTGAATTCACTGCCTCCCGACAAAATTTGCCCCTTATGCCCACCCATCGCCCATTTGCCTGTGCAGCGGTCCTTGCGCTGAGCACACTGCCCGCCGCGGCGCAGCCCGCGCCTCCCCCTGGATCGCTGCCGGAGCAAACCATACGCAGCACGCTGCTGGCCTCGCCGCTTGAACAGGTACCGGCCTCGGTCACCGTGGTGGACGGGGACGGCATCCGCGACCGGCAGTGGCAGGTCAATCTCTCGGAATCGCTTTCCTCCACCCCGGGCCTGCTGCTGCAAAACCGCCAGAACTATGCGCAGGATCTGCAGCTTTCCATCCGCGGGCATGGCGCCCGCTCCACCTTCGGCGTGCGCGGGATACAGATCTATGTGGACGATATCCCCGCCACCATGCCTGACGGCCAGGGGCAGAGCAACCACATCGATCTTTCCTCCGTCGAGCGCATCGAGGTGCTGCGCGGGCCCTACTCGGCGCTGTATGGCAACGCATCCGGCGGCGTGATCAACGCCTACACCGAACGCGGCCAGGGTGCGCCACGCCTGGAAAGCCGCCTTGCGATCGGCAGCAACGGACAAAAGCGCATCGGACTCAAGGCCACCGGTGAAGCCAACGGGGTCGGCTACGTGGTATCGGCAAGCCGATTCCTGACCGATGGCTACCGCGGGCAAAGCCGCGCCGACAAAAACCTGCTGAACGCACGCCTTGACACCCAGCCGTCCGATGACAGCCACCTCATGCTGGTCGTCAACCACATCAACGTCGATGCGCTCGATCCCGGCGGCGTCACGCCTGCGCAATGGCTGGCCAACCCGCGCGCCGTGGCGCAGGGGCCGCTGGATTTCAATGCCCGCAAGAGCCAGCGCCAGACGCAGCTGGGGCTGAAATACGAAAACCGCATCGATGCCCAGAACGCCCTGCAAGCGGTAGGCTACATCGGCACGCGCGCCATCGTGCAATTCCAGTCCACACCGGCGGCAGCGCAAAAGCCGCCCACCAGTGCCGGCGGGGTGATTGACCTGGGCCGCAACTACGGCGGGCTGGACATGCGCTGGTCGCACGAGCGCAGCATCGGCACCAATACCCTGCATGTGGTCGCCGGGCTCACCGCCAATGCCGTGCGGGAAGACCGCAAGGGCTACAACAATTTCATCGGATCGACACTGGGCGTGCGCGGCGACCTGCGCCGCAGCGAAAGCAACACGCTGAGCAACATTGACCCCTACGCCCAGGCCTCCTGGGCCTTCGCGCCACAGTGGGCACTGGACGCCGGTCTGCGCTGGAGCAACGTGCGCTTTGACTCACGCGACGAGTACATCGCCCCGGGCAATGGCGACGACAGCGGCAGCGCCCGGTACCGGCGCGCGCTTCCCGTGGTTTCGCTGCAGCATGCATTCAACGCCCATACCCTCGTCTATGCCGCGCTGGGCAGCGGTTTCGAAACACCTACCTTCAACGAAATCTCCTACCGCTCTGGCGGACTTGGCGGCTTGAACTTCGGCCTGCAGCCGGCCAAATCACGCAGCGTCGAGATCGGCGTGCGCCAGCATTACGCCACGCAGACCATCCGCGGCGACTGGAGCGCGGCGCTGTTTCACACCCGCACCAAGGACGAAATCGTCGCCGCCGAAAATTCCGGCGGGCGCACCGTGTTCCAGAATGCCGGAAACACCCGCCGCCAGGGGTTTGAGCTGGCCAGCACCACCTGGCTGGACCAGCAGTGGGAATTCAACCTCGCGCTCACCCTGCTGGACGCCCGTGTCACCCAAGGGTATTGCGACACCAAGGGCGATTGCGTCGCCGCCGGCAACCGCCTGGCGGGCACGGTGCGCGGCCAGGCCTACCTTGCGGCCAACTGGCATCCGCTGCCGGGCGCACGCATAGGCATTGACTGGCGCCATGTGGGCAAGGTCGCCGCCAACGACAGCAACAGCGTTTATGCGCCGGCCTACAGCGTGGCGGCGCTCAGTGCGGGCTACGCCAGGGATTGGGGGCGCTGGACACTGGACGTGTTCGCCCGCATCGACAACCTCACCAACAGGCGCTACGTCGGCTCGGTCATCGTCAATGAATCCAACGGCCGCTACTATGAGGCGGCACCGGGGCGCCAGTGGATGGCGGGCGCCAGTCTGGCCTACAGGTTCTGAAAACGAAAAAACCCGGGGCCGTGCAGCACCCGGGTCCGCTTGGCGCCTGCGGCGCGGTTGCCTCAGGGTGTCACCAGCGTCAAGCCATGCTGCTTGAACAGCGCCAGCAACTGGCCATTGCTGCGCAAGGCCGCCAATGCCTGCACCAGTTCCTTGCCCAGTTCGTCGTTGCCTGACTTGATGGCCATGCCTACCGGCCAGCCATCCTTGGGAACTCCCTGCAACGGCAAATCGCTGATCTCTATATGGTCCGGCCTGGGGTTGGCCTGGAAAATGACCGTTTCCGCCTGAGCGCGGGTGACATAGGCCGCAGCCGCCTTGCCGTCAAGCACGGCCTGCATCGCCTTGATGCCATCGTCGTAGATCTGCACCTGACTGCTGAGCATGTGGTTTTCATGCCCGATCAGCGCGCTGGCAGCGCCCGTTCCGCGCTCGGCCGCCAAAGGAACACCCTTGAGATCTTCCGCCTTGCCAACCTTTGGCAATTGGCGCGTGTCCCGCGCCAGCACCACCTGCTCGCGCAGGTACGGCGCAAAAATCACCGCCTGCTTGTTGTTCTGCTGAAAATACTTGTCCACCGGCACATGCAGCATCACGTCCGCCGGCCCGTAGCCCAGGTAATGCCCTTTCCAGACCATGTTGCGCAGGTCGTCGCCCATGTTTTCGTCGGCGTCAAAGGGCAGCAGCGTCATCTGCAGCCCCATCTGCTGCGCCAGCGCCCTGCCCAGCTCAACGTCCAAGCCTTGCATCCCTTTGCCGGCACGGTAAGAAAACGGTGCGAAGGCGTTATAGACCGCCACCTTCAACGCGCCACTGGCGCGGATGCGCGCCATGCCCGTCAGTTCTTCCTGCGCCTGCGCGCCCTGCGCACCCAATACCAGCGCCGGCAAGGCGCCCAGCAGCCATTGCCGACGACCCAGGCCGATGGTCTTTTCAAGCATTTTTGTCATTCCGCACCACGCCGCGATTCGAGATAGGTCTTGATGGACCAAAGGGCTTCCTGCGACAGCATACCTTCAAACGGCGGCATGTACACGCGGCCATCGCGCGTACGGCCATGGCGCACAGTGCTGATGAAGTAATCGTTCATTTCCTTGAAGCAGGCCTTTTTCTTGGCGTCGTCGGCGTAGCCGACACACTCGTCGTCCAGCTTGCGCAGATCGGGCGCTATCCCGCCAGAAATCGCTTCCAGCCCATGACAACGGGCGCAATTCTGGTTGTAGCCCGAAGCGCCGATGCGCAGCGCCTCATCATGCTGGGGTCCGGAACTGTAAGGGTTGTCCTCCAGCCATTTATCGCCGAGTTTTGGCAAGGTATGGGTGTCTACCGGCTGAGGGGTCACGTCCCCATGCGCCAGCGCCACCGACGCGCCGCAGACCAGCGCCAGCGCCAGCAGCCCGCGGACGCCCATTTTGGGCAGAAACGAAGAAACAAAAACCATGGTGGAGTCTCCAGATGAAAAAACGTGCGTGTCAGCAGGCAGGCAAATTGCGTGCCAATTTGGGGAAATAGTGACCCGAGTCCATTGATGTGTTCCAAAACAGCTCACTTTCTCAGAGAAACAGGGGCTAGGGAAAACCATAGGTCGCCAAAAATCGGCCTTTTGTCACACTATGAATCACCATCAGGACACATTTTGTTTGATGCTGCCTTCCGGAGCACCATGCAGACCAAGCAGGAATCAGCCATGCAAATTTCATCTGCGGCAAACACCGGAGCAATCCCGCCCCCAGGCGAGGACTCTCTCCTCAAGGCCCACGAGCGATCGCAGGCCTTTGGCGTTGCCGCCACCGACGACCCGGACTTTTCCAGCCTGACACACACCCAGCTAAGACACGCCCTGGACGAAAACCGGCTGCTGCTCGACCACGCCCTTCCGGCGATGCAAACGCTGTATGGCCAGATCGCCAATACCGGCAACGTCGTGGTACTCAGCTCCGCCCGGGGCGTGCTTCTGCGCACGCTGGGAGATGCGGACTTCGAAGAAAAAGCATCCAAAGTGGCACTGCTGCCAGGGGTCGACTGGTCGGAGCGGACCAAGGGCACCAACGCCGTTGGCACGGCCTTGAGTGAGCAGCAACCCGTGACTGTCCACGGCAAACAGCACTATTTGACTGCCAACAAGATATTGGCGTGCTCCTGCGCTCCCATTTTTGATCCAGAAGGAGGGCTGCTCGGCGCATTGGACGTCACCGGGGACTACCGCAGTCACCACCCGCACACGCTGGCGCTGGTACGCATGTCGGTCCAGATGATGGAAAACCGCATGCTGAAAAACAACTTCCCCAAAGCCATTCAGCTTCGTTTCCATGCAGGCGCCGAATTTCTGGGCACTCTCGCCGAAGGACTCGTGGCATTTACCCGGGACGGGCGTTTTCTCTCGGCCAATCGCTGCGCGCAATTTCAGCTGGGCATGTCGCTCAACGCCCTCAAGGCCCACACCTTCTCATCGCTTTTTGATCTTCCCATATCGGCACTCGTCGAACTGTTCGGCAACGCGCCGGCGGCTCCCAAGCAGTTGTGCATGCACAACGGCGTCAACGTATGGTGCCAGGCGGACATCAGACCCACGGGTCCCTGGATCGCCCCATTGTTTTCCGCCACACAGGAAAGCAGTACGACAGGAGCACCCTCGCAGCCATTGACGGCGCCAGCGCCAGAAGAGCCGGCGATGACACGTTCGCGCAACGGCGCCCGGCGCAGCACGAGCGCGCTTGACGGGCTGGACACAGGGGACAAGCAGATCCATGCGGTGATTCAAAAGTTGCGCAAGGTGGCCAACCACGATATCCCCGTGCTGATTCTTGGCGAGACCGGTACCGGCAAGGACCTTATGGCCCGCGCCATCCATGACGATTCCCAGCGCGCGAACAAGCCTTTCGTCCCCGTGAACTGCGCCTCCATCCCCGACACGCTGATTGAAGCCGAGCTGTTCGGCTATGAGGAGGGCGCATTCACGGGGGCCCGCAAAAAGGGATCGCCCGGCAAGATTTTGCAGGCACATGGCGGCACGCTTTTCCTAGATGAAATCGGGGATATGCCGCCGCACCTTCAGGCCCGATTGCTACGGGTTTTGCAAGAGCGCAGAGTCAGCCCCCTGGGCTCTGCGAGCGAGTTGAACGTGGATATCTACGTGGTCAGCGCAACCCACAAGAATCTCAAGGAAATGATTGCCCGCGGCCAATTCCGGGAAGACCTGTACTACCGCCTCAATGGCATGGTCGTCCAGTTGCCGGCGCTGCGCGACCGATCGGACTTTGAGTCACTGGTACAAAAAATCCTGCAATCGCTGTCCAAAACCGGCCCCGCAGTCGCCGTATCCCGCAACGTCATGGCCCTGCTGCGCTGCCACCATTGGCCGGGCAATCTGAGGCAACTGCACAATCTGCTGCGCACGGCGGTGGTCATGGCCAGCGACGAGGGCTGCATTGAGCGCGAACACCTGCCTGACGACTTTTTGATGGAAGTTTCTGGCGCGGTCACGCCCGCTGCCGCCGCTGACGTCGATACTCCCGACCCCCATCCTGCCGCAGCGCCATCCGCGCTGCCGCCTCCGCCAGACACGGAAAACCAGCGCCTGCAGGATGTGACCCTGCAAACCATGGTGCAGATACTGCGCCAGCACAAGGGCAACATCTCGGCCGCCGCGAAAGCGCTGGGCGTCTCACGCAACACGATCTACCGCAAGAAGCACATCTTGCCGCAGGGACTCATCGACTGATGCTCCTGTCCTGCGCCACGCATTCGCGCAGGCACACCTGCATCGCCCGCTCACCGGACAGATGCCCGGCCACGGGCTGGTGCAGCCGCACCCACGGCGCGCCGTGCGCCGCAGCCATCCAGCGACGGCTGTTCGCGGGGGGGCAGATGGCATCCAGCCGGCCATGCACCCAATCGATCGGAATGCGGTGCGTCAACACCGCCCGAACGGCGGCATCCAGACCCTGCGGGCCGATGAAGCCGCGGTGCACCAGGTAATGCGCCTGAATACGGTAGCGCGACCAGCGTTGTTCGTCCTGCGGACTCCAGCACGGCTGGGGCAGGTTCGCCTCCAGATGGCGCATCTGACGGCGCAATGCCCTCCAGTCACGCCGCTGCTGCGCCGCCAGCACGGCGGGCTGCCGCCCCAGGCTGCGGCGCACGCCGGTGGCCGCATCGCGCAATTCGCGCAATTGCCATCCGCGCATGAGTGCCAAGGCTGTTGCACCGCTTGCTCTCTTTTGGAGCAATCGGGCTGCCCGGCCCAATGCCACTGGCAATGGCAGAGAGCGCCCAAGCGGCCATCCAGCGTCCGCCCCGCCCAGACGCTTGCCTTTTTGCGTGGAAGGCTGCAGCAAGCCTGCGATTTCGCGACGCGTCAGGCGAAACGATCCGCGCAGCACCAGACGCTGCACGCGGTGGGGATGGCGTGCGGCATAGGCCAAAGCAACCACGGATCCCCACGAACCCGCAAGAATCGACCATCGCTCTATGCCCAGGTGCGCCCGCAAGGCCTCCAGGTCCGCCACCAAGGCGGCTGTATCGTTGCGCGCGAGCACCCCCCTGGGGCGCGAGCTCCCGGCACCACGCTGATCCGGCGCAATCACCCGATCACGCTGCAGATCAAACGGCGCCAGCATGCCCGGCTGGCAAGCGCCGCCGGGCCCGCCGTGTACCACCAGCCACGCTGGCGCATGCGGCGGACCGAAATCGCGCCAGGCCATGCGGTGCAGGCCAGGGCGCGGCAGACTAAAGGGCTTGCTCCATGAATGGTTAATTCTCATGGCATTGATTTTGCATAACATGTACCAGCCATTGGTGCGTTGGAGCAATCGCGCGATGATGCTCTTGTGGCCTGTGCACATTGTTTCTTTTATTTTTACCCAAGGAGATCTCCATGCAATGGACCGCCCCCGCTTTCACCGACCTGCGCTTCGGCTTTGAAATCACGATGTACATCGCCAACCGTTGAGGTCTGGCGGTTGACCCAGTTGTCAACCCCGAGGCGCATCCAGGCATCTTGGATGCGCCTTTTTGCTTTATGGAACTGCTCCCACCATGCTTCTGCGTGTTCTCGGCTCTTCGGCCGGCGGTGGTTTTCCGCAATGGAATTGCAACTGCCCCAACTGCACCGGCGTGCGCTCGGGCAGCCTCAAGGCGCTTGCGCGCACCCAGTCTTCGATCGCTGTCAGTGCCGACGCCCAGAACTGGCTGCTGGTCAATGCCTCGCCCGACATCCTCACGCAGATCCGCCAGACACCGCAGCTGCAGCCAGCGCGCGCCCGGCGGGACACCGGCATCGCCGCCGTCCTGCTGATGGATGCGCAGATCGATCATGTCACGGGCCTCCTGATGCTGCGCGAGCATGCGGGGCCGCTGCCGCTGCTGGCCACCAAGGAAGTGCTGTCGGACATCGAGGATGGCTTCCCGCTGACGCGCATCCTCTCGCACTACTGCGGCCTGGCTGCACAGACCATTCCCTCGGATGGCAGCCGCTTCACCGTGGAGCAGTTACCCGGGCTGCATCTTGAAGCCATAGCACTGTCTTCCAAGCCACCGCCCTACTCGCCCTGGCGCAATGCACCACGACCAGGCGACAACATTGGCTTGCTGATGCAAAACCCCACCAGTGGCGCCCGCGTGTTCTATGCGCCTGGCCTCGGGGAGATCACCGAGGGCCTGCTGGCGCGCATGGCCCAGTGCGACGTGGTACTGATCGATGGCACCTTCTGGACAGACGATGAAATGCAGCGCCTGGGCCTTTCCGCCAAACGGGCGGCAGACATGGGGCATCTGGCACAAAGCGGCGCAGGCGGCATGATCGAACAACTGGACAGGCTGCCCACCAGCACGCGCAAAATCCTGATTCACATCAACAACACCAATCCCATTCTGGTGGAAGACTCGCCGCAGCGGATGGAATTGGCGCGGCACGGCATTGAAGTTGCATACGATGGCCTGGAGATCAGCTTTTAAACACCGCCACCATGATGGATATTGCCACCAGTCCCCTGCCGGACCCGTCTCTGCCGGCCTGGACCCGCGAAGAATTCGAAGCGCGATTGCGCGACAAGGGCCAGTCCTACCACATCCACCACCCGTTCAACGTACGGATGAATGCGGGCGGCTGCAGCCCGGATGAGTTGCGCTGCTGGGTCGCCAACCGCTTTTATTACCAAATCTGCATTCCGCGCAAGGACGCGGCCATCATCGCCAACATGCCCGACCGCGCACAGCGGCGCCAGTGGGTGGAGCGCATCCTGGACCACGATGGCTATGGCGACCACGAAGGCGACCGAGCCGGCGGCATCGAAGCCTGGACGCACCTGGGCGAGGCGGTAGGCATACCGCGCGCAGAACTGTGGTCGTTGCAGCGCGTGGTCCCGGGCGTGCGTTTTGCCTGCGACGCCTACGTGAATTTCGCCTCCCGCGCCCCTTGGCAGGAAGCTGTTTGCTCGTCCTTGACGGAGATGTTCGCGCCACAGATCCACAAGGATCGCCTGGCTACCTGGCCGACGCACTATCCGTGGATCGACGCCGAGGGCCTGAGCTATTTCCGCACCCGCATTCCGCTGGCCACGCGAGATGTGGACCACGGCTTGCGTGTCACCCTGCAACATTTCACCACCCGCGCAGCACAACAGCGCGCACTGGACATTCTGCAATTCAAGCTGAGCGTGCTCTGGAGCATGCTGGACGCCGTGGAAAAGGCCTGCCATGAACACTGAAGATTCCGCACAGGCCGCAGAGTCTCCGCGCCTGTCCCGCCGCATGCGGCTGCAATACGAGCCGGCGCAGACCCGCTGGGTGCTGCTCTATCCGGAGGGCATGGTGCAGCTCAACGACAGCGCCGCCGAAATTCTGCGGCGTTGCGACGGTTCAAAACCTGTCTCCACCATCATCGATGAGCTGGAAACCCTGTTCAGCGTCCAGGGGATTGCCCCGCAGGTACGTTCCCTGATCGAGGAAGGCACGAAGCGTGGCTGGCTCGACTGACATTGCTCCCCCACTGTGGCTGCTGCTGGAGCTGACGTACAGCTGCCCACTGCACTGCGTGTTCTGCTTCAATCCCACCAACTACACCGGCGTGGGCAAGGAGCTGACGACCGCGCAGTGGGTGGACGTGATGCGCCAGGCGCGCGCCCTGGGCGCAGCGCAGATCGGGTTCTCTGGCGGCGAGCCGATGAACCGCGACGATCTGGAAGAGCTGGTGCGAGAAGCGCATGCCTTGGGCTTCTACACCAACCTGCTGACTTCCGGCGTCGGGATGACGGCCGAGCGCGCCGGCCGGCTCAAGGCCGCAGGGCTAGACCACGTGCAGCTCTCATTTCAGGACAGCACGCGCCAACTCAATGACTTCCTGAGCCACACCAAGACTTTCGAGCTCAAGAGAAAAGTGGCGCGCATCATCAAGGACCACGACTGGCCCATGGTGATGAACTGCGTGCTGCACCGCCACAACCTGCCGCATGTCGACAAGATCATCGACATGGCGCTGGAGATGGGGGCCGAATACCTCGAGCTGGCCAACACCCAGTACTACGGCTGGGCCTGGGTCAACCGCGACCAGCTCATGCCCACCCGCGAGCAATTGCAGGAAGCCGAAACCGTCGTGCAGCGCTACCGCGAAAAAATCGGCAACCGCTGCCGTATCCTGTTCGTCGTGCCTGATTACTTCGAAAACCGCCCCAAGCCCTGCATGAATGGCTGGGGTTCGGTGTTTCTGAGCGTTGCGCCTGACGGCGTGGCCATGCCCTGCCACAACGCACGCGAGCTGCCCGGCCTGAACCTTCCCAGGGTCACGGAGCAATCCATTTCCGACATTTGGTACCAAAGCTCTGCCTTCAACGCCTTCCGTGGTGAATCCTGGATGCAGGAGCCCTGCCGCAGCTGCGACGAGCGGCACAAGGATTTTGGCGGCTGCCGCTGCCAGGCCTGGCTGCTGACGGGCGATGCCGCGGCAACCGACCCGGTCTGCGACAAATCGCCGCACCATGGCAAGGTCCTGGACATCGTCGAGAAGGCACGCCATCGCAAGGATGCGCACATCGTCTTTCGTACCGACGCAGAGTCGCGCGCCCGGTCATGACGCACGCACGGCTGGCATTCCTGGCGCCGCTGGCACTCGCCGCCTGCTCCAACACACCGCCGGGGTCAGGGGTCGCGGCCCTTACCCCATTGAACGACACCGCCGTGCTCGCAGCCAACTGCACCACCTGCCACGGGGTGGAAGGGCGCGGCAGTGGAGATATTCCCGCCCTGCGCGGTCGCCCGGCCACGCAGCTTGCCGAGCGCATGCTGGCCTTCAAGGACCACCGGGTCACCGGCGCCAGCGCCACCGTGATGCCCCTGATGATGCAGGGCTACAGCGCCACGCAGATCGAGGCGCTGGCGCAATGGTTTGCAAAGGAAACGCCATGATGCAGCGCCGCACCTGGCTGGCTGGCTCCCTGTGCGCCGCGGCAACCGTCGGTGCGCCCACACTGGCGCGGGCACAGGCGGGCGCGGCACGCGTGGTGGTGGTGGGCGGAGGCTTCGGTGGCGCCACCGTCGCACGCTACCTGCGCCAGTACGCACCGAGCATCCACGTCACTCTGGTCGAACCCGCCACGCGCTTCTATACCTGCCCCTATTCCAATCTGTTCCTCGGCGGCTTGCGCACCTGGGAGAGCCTTGGGCACGGCTACGACGGACTGCATGCCGCGGGGGTGCAAATAGTGCATGCCACGGCACAAGACGTGGATGCCCATGCGCATACGCTCAAGTTGTCGGATGGAAGCACCCTGGCATGGGACAAGCTCGTCCTCTCGCCCGGCGTAGATATGCGCTGGAACGCGATTCAGGGCTACGACGCGGCTGCCGCCGAAAAAGCGCCCCACGCCTGGAAAGCCGGCCCGCAAACGCTGCTGCTGCGCCGGCAGATGGAGGCCATGCCGGATGGCGGCACCTTCATCATGGCGATCCCCGACACGCCCTACCGCTGCCCGCCCGGGCCGTATGAGCGCGCAGCCATGGTGGCGCACTACTTCAAACAACACAAGCCGCGCAGCAAGATTCTGCTGCTGGACGCCAAGAACAATTTTTCCAAGAAGGCTCTTTTCCTGCAGGGCTGGAAAGCACTCTACGGCGACATGATCGAATGGGTGAGCCTGGCGGAAGACGGTCAGGTCGTGCGCGTTGATCCCGCCACGCTGGAGGTGGAAACCTTCTTCGGCGGGCGCCACAAGGCTGACGTGCTCAACGTCATTCCGCCGCAGAAGGCAGGTTTCATCGCCGGCCGCGCCGGTGTCACGGACCGCAGCGGCTGGGTACCTGTCAAGGGCGAGACCTTTGAATCCGTGCAGGTGCCCGGCGTCCACGTCGTCGGTGATGCAAGCCTTGCGGGGCCCATGCCCAAATCCGGGTTCTCAGCCAACAACCAGGGCAAGCTGGTAGCAGCCGTCGTTGCCGCAGAGCTGCTGGGCAAGCCGGTGCCCACGGCGTGGTACGCCAACACCTGCTACAGCCTGATCGGCCCAGGCTACGGAATAGCAGTATCGGGCGTTTACGAGGCCAGGGAGGGGCGGGTGGTGGACATCCACGGCTCGAACGCCACCAGCCCGCTGGATGCGGACTTGGCATTCAGGGCGGCCGAGGCGCGCTATGGAGCCTCCTGGTACGCAGCCATCAGCAAGGACATCTGGGATCGCTGAGCCCATTGCTCAGCGCCCGGAGCCTCGCCCCATCCTGCCTTACTTCCACTCGTAACGCAGCCCCACCACAATGCTGCGGCCCGCTCCAGGTGCGAGGAAGCGTGCAGAAGACATGTCATCTCCCGGACTCACGATGACTCCGCCCGGAAAGGCATCCTCGCTCCCCACCACGTAGGTGGCATAGCGCTTGTCGAGCAGATTGTTCACCCGTACATAGGCTTTCCAGCGCTCGTTGAACTGCCAGCTGGCACGGGCGTTGAATAGACTGAAACCTGCCACATTGCCAAGCTTGGGGCGCGTACCGCTCTCGTTTCCTGCAGCCACCGACGAGCCCACCATGAGCCAATCACCGCCAATGACGACACGCGGGGCGGCACGCCAATCTGCGGAGAGCTTGAACACATGGCGCGGCAGCGCAGCCATGCGCGTGCCCGGATGGAAGGCGTTTGGATTCTTGGCCGTACTCAGTGGCCCGAACAACACACCGCTGCTTTGGTAGGTGGCATCAAGATAGCCATAGCTTGCGCGCCAATCCCAGTCGCCACGGCGCACGCGGGCGCTCAGTTCAAAACCCTGGCGCCGTGTCTTGCCGATGTTGTCGAAGAAGCCTGCTTGCGAAATCCCTGCACGCATGAAGGCGATATCGTCGTTGTTGACCGAGCGGAAGAAGGCCCCCGAGATCTCCACACCCTCCATCGGGCGAGCACGGGCGCCAATCTCCAGGGTGCGGGTCACCACCTGCTTGAGGTAGGGATCGGCCTGCAGGCCCACCGGCAAGGTACAGGGATTGGCCGGGTCAGCGCAGCCCAGCTCAAGCGCTGACGGCATGCGCGTACCTTGCGACCAGTTGGCAAAGCCAATCAAGGACTTGCCGAAGGCATGCGTGATGCCGATCGCGGGGTTCAATTTGCTGTAGCTGAAGCTCTCGCGCTCATAATCGTCGGGATGGCCGAGGTCATTGCGCACGCGGCTGCGGTTCCAGCGCGCCGAAATATCAAGACGGGTCTGGTCCGACAGCTTGATGGTGTCCGCGGCAAACAGGCTGAACCGGTTGCTGCTTCCGCGCAAGGACACTTCGTGCTCCAGTGCTTCGCCGGCCAGTGGCCGGGTGATGCGATTGGCATCAAAAACCGCCTCCTGGTCAAACTGGTCATAACGCGACGTGCTGCGCGCCACCTCGGCACCCAAGGCAAACTTGTGCGCGCCCGCCTCGTGCGTCCATTGCACGGTTGCACCGACCTCTGAATATTTCGCCCTGCTGTCATTGAACACAGCGTTGTTGTGGATGTAACCGGGATCGCTCGGATTCACGCATTGCGGCGCGCCGGAATCCTCGCAGTCCTCCACCCACTCTTCCCAATCTTCGTTCACATCGCCATTGCTTCCGTGCCGCCTGGATGAACGGTACCAGGCCACCGCGGCGATCTGGTCACGCGGGGAAAGCGCATGGCTCAGCTGGAAATTGAGCAGATCGCCACGATTCCACGTCTGATCGTAGAAGGTATATCCGGCACGCGGATTGATGTCGTAGAGGCTCTGGTTCAGCAGGCCATTGCCGATCAGATTGCTGCGTCCATAGGTGTAGCTCAGCGACCAGGCGGTATCACCCATGTCGCGGCCCAGCTTGAGAAACAGGTTGCCCAAATTGCCGGGCGAGCGCTCGCGCCAGCCTTTTTCGTCAAACCAGGTGCCTGCGACGTAACCGTGCCAGCCCTCGCTCCAACGCGCGCCATGTCCGAACTCGACGCGTTTGCGGCCAAAACTGCCGATGGAGGCATCGATTTCGGTGCCTGGGTGCGTGAGACCGGATTTGGTGCCCAATACCAGGGCCCCGCCCAGCGTGTTCAGGCCGTAAAGGGGGTTCGATCCCGGGATCAGGGCCATGTCGGAGATCGCCATTTCGGGCACCAGATCCCAGTCCATCACATCGCCCAGCGGCTGGTTCACGCGCACGCCGTCGATGTAGACCGAGAGGCCCTGGGGAGAACCCAGCAGCGGCGACAGGCGGTGGCCACGGTAGCTCAGGTCAATCTGGTAAGGGCTGCCCTGCACATCGGCCGTCGATACGCCGGGAATGCTGCGGTTGAGGAAATCTCCCAGATTGACAGCGCCGGAACGCTCGATGTCCGCATCGGTCGCCGTCTGAACGTTGCCAGGGTATTCATCCTTGGGCACATCCAGACCGGGCAGCGGCGTCTGCTGAATCACATTCACCTGCGGCAGCGCCCGCACCTTGTCCATGTCCACCTGCTGCGCCAGCGCCAGCATCGGACATGCCGACGCCAGCACCAGCCAGCTCTTCGTCGGCTTCAAACGGTATTTCGCCATGCTTCGCTCCTTCACACAATGGCGTTGATAAAGATAACGAAATACCGCTTGCCCACGACCGATTCCGGCTGCCGACGCGGTCCTTCGTTCAGGGCTTGGCGGCCAGAATCCACTCTGCCAGGGTCTTCAGGTCATCGGCGCTCAGGCTCGGGTGTGCCGGCATGGGTATGCGCCCCCACTTCCCCTTGGACCCATATTGGATGGACTGTGCAATGGAGGCGGCCGCGTCGCTTTCGCCCGCATATTTTTCCGCCACCTTGACGTAGGCCGGGCCCACAACCTTTTCAGTCATGGCATGACAGCTCAGACAGCCATTGGCCTTGGCCAGCTCCTGCGCCGCGGCTGCATCCACAGCCCACGCAGGCGCCACAGCACCCGCAGTCATCACCAACATTAAAAACAGGGCACAACGCATGTCCCACCTCGATATACAGCTATTAAAAAAGAGCGATGCAGGCTAGCTGCACCGCTCGCTCCCACCAGAGAGGATTACTTCATGAGTTTGAAGGTCCAGACCGTGCCGCCCTGTTCGAGGAAGTTGACCTTCTTGGCCACTTCACCACCCCACAGGGGCACAGCACCGCCCCAACCAGAGACCACGCTGAGGTATTGCTCGCCATCCTGCGTCCAGGTGATGGGAGGCGCAACGACGCCCGAACCGGTCTGGAATTTCCACACTTCCTTGCCGGTCTTCGCATCAGCCGCCTTCAGATAGCCCTCGGGCGTGCCCCAGAACACCAGGTCACCGGCCACCAGCACACCTCCCCAGAGCGGGGCTTCGTTCTTGATTTCCCAGGCGATCTTGCCGGTCTTGGGATCGATCGCGCGCAGCGAGCCGATGTAATCGTCATACAAGGGCTTGATCGTGAAACCCGCACCAAGGAAGGCGGCGCCCTTCTTGTAAGTGATGGGTTCGTTCCAGATTTCCATGCCCCATTCGTTGCTAGGCACATAGAACAGGCCGGTCTTGGGGCTGTACGCCATGGGCATCTGGTTCTTGCCACCCAGGAAGCCGGGGGCTGCGAACACGGCCTTGCCCTTCTTGCCATCGGCATCAGGCGCGGTCGGGTCGCCCGGGCGGTTCTCCGGCACGAAGTTCGGACGGCCGGTCTTCAGATCGACGCCAGTGGCCCAAGTCTGCTTGGTCACGAACGGGAAAGCATTCTGGAGTTTGCCGGTCTTCGCGTCGATCACATAGAAGAAGCCATTGCGGTCCGCCTTGGCGCCCATGCGCTTGCCGTCCATGTCGAAAGTGATGAACTCGTTCACGCCGTCGAAATCCCAGCCGTCATTGGGCGTACCCTGGTAGTGCCAGGCGATCTTGCCGGTCTTGACGTTGATGGCCACCGTCGACGATGTGAACAGGTTGTCCCCCTGGCGCACATGGCTGTTCCATGGGCCAGGGTTGCTGGTACCGAAATAGGCCAGGCCCGTGGTCGCGTCGTAACTGCCACCCATCCAGGTGGAACCGCCGCCGGTCTTCCACGTCTCGCCCGGCCAGGTGGCGTTGAGCGTGCCGGAAATGCCGTTCTCCTTGCCATTGAGGTAGCCCATGTGACCTTCGACCGTCGGGCGTGTCCAGACCATCTTGCCGGTCTTGGCGTCGCGCGCCTGCACTTCGCCGACCACGCCGAATTCCCCCCCCGAATTGCCGGTGATGACCAGGCCGTCGACCACCAGCGGAGCGGCCGTGTAGCTGTAACCGGCCTGGTAATCGGCGATCTTGTCTTTCCAGACGATCTTGCCGGTGTCCTGATCCAGGGCAATGATCTGCGCATCCAGCGTGCCGAAGATCACGAGGTTGTCGTAGAGCGCGGCGCCGCGATTGACCACATCGCAGCAGGGCATGATGCCTTCGGGCAGGCGATGCTCGTACTTCCAGAGCTTCTTGCCGGTCTTGGCGTCGACCGCAAAGATGCGCGAATACGAGGCCGTGACGAACATCTTGCCGTTGTAGACCAGCGGCTGGCTTTCCTGGCCGCGCTGCTTTTCACCGCCAAAGGACATGGCCCACACCGGGGTCAGGCGATTGATGTCCTTTTCGTTGATGTCCGTCAGCGGGGAATAGCGCTGGCCCTGCGTGCCGAGGCCCCAGGTCAGCACATCGCCCGGGGTCGTGGCGTCGTCGGCCAGCATCTTGTCGGTCACGCCGGCCGTGGCAACCTGTGCAGCAGCCATCATCACCAGCAGACTCAATAACTTGCGTTTCATCTATGTCTCCTGCAAACATGAGAAAAATTCGCCAGTGCACCATGCACCAGCCCCGTGATGCCGTCTTCACGGCGGTACCCATCACGCGCTACGGCTTATTGCAAAACGCGTGCCAATCCGTTCCCGGCAACAGGGGCATTGGTCGCCCTTGGCTGAGGGCCGCATGGAACAGTCTCATTGCGCGGATCGTTGCAGGATGTTCAGTTGCGGAACAAATTCCGCAAAATCGTATCGGGTGCGATCACTTGCCTGGGCCGTCAAGCGCTGCCCTCTCGTAGCGCGGGTACCAATGCACCAGGGTGCGTTGCCATTCGGCTGGCTGCGCGGCCCATTTGGCAAAGCGTTCCGGAACCGGCTGGCGCATCAGTTCGCTCAGGTCCACGCCGCTGGCCGCGCTTTGCCGCAGCGTCGTGGTAACCCATTGAAGCCAGTCCTGTGTCTGCGCAATGCCCTCCATCCCACGCGGCACGGGGCCATGGCTGGGAACCAGTTGCGTGAACTCGCCCGCCTTGCGCCACTGCTCCAGCGTGGCAAGGCTTTCCTGCCATGTCGCGGCGTCGGCATGCGGAGTGGTGGGGACACGATCGGCAAAGACCAGACCTCCCGCAAACAGCACGCCGGTGGTTTTGTCCAGCACCACGAGGTCGTCGTCGGTATGGCCCTTGAGCTGGCGCAGCACCAGCTGGTGCTTGCCCAACGTGATCGTCTGCGGCTCTATCGCCTCGCGCGCCGGGGTCGATTCGGTGCCCTTCATCCAATCGCCGCACAGGCGGTAGAGGTTGTCGGCATAAGCGCCGCCTTCGGCGCGCATGCCGTTGATCGTTCCCTGGAGCGCCTGGGTGGGCACGTCGCTCCATGCCTGATTGCCGAAGAAATAGTCCGGGTGCAGATTCAGATTGAGGATCCGGCGCACCGGTTCGGCCGTCACCTTGGCGATGGCCTTGCGCTGCTGCTCGCCATAAAGGCGCGAAGCGCCCGTGTTGATGACCACCACGCCGTCACCGGTTGCAATGAAGGCGGTGTTGATGATATTGCAGCCATTGGCAGGCAATAGATCGGCCACCGCGCCTTCGATCACCCAGGTGCCCTCGGCAATCTGGCGCGGCTGAAGGTCGTAATTCAGCGTCTTCATATCCGGCGCAGACTGGGCCAGCGCACCCGCGGCGCACAGCAGGCCCAGCGCGCATAGAACCGATGACTTCATGCCCTGACCTCCACCTCGATACGGTTGCCGCCGTTGTCCCGCCCCTTGAGGGTGAAATTTCCGGGGCCTTCCTTGGGCATTTCAAAGGTGATCAAGGGGTTTTCGGAAATGGGTTCGTACAGCCCCATGCGCCACCACGCCTGCCCCGTGCTGTCGAGGAGTTCCAGGCGTTCGAGATGAAAAGCGGGTATGCCGGCCACCAGCCCGGTATCCATGGGGTGCATGATCTGCACCCGCAAACGCCGGTTGTTCGGGCCGTCAAGCACGTTGGAAAAGAACTTGGCATGCACCTGATTGAGCGTCTTGCTCCACGAGCCATCGGCACGGGTAACGCCAGGCACCGTGCAGCCACCGCCAGCAGCCTGCGCGAACGAGCCGCCGACATGCCACATACCGTCCTTGGTCTGCACCAATGCGCGGACGGGCGACCCCTGCTCCAGCTTGATGCGAAAGGCCAGCAGCGGCTCTGCCCGCAAGGGCTCGAACGTCAGGATTTCATGAATCGGGTTGCGATCCGCCATCACCAGCATGCTCTTGATGCCGCCACCCACGCCGCCGAGCGCGCGCGCATCCACCTGCAGCGGGACGTTCATCGCATCATCGGCAAATGCCGGTGTGCGCACGACCACCTTGTCGGTGAACTGCATGGGCGCATCGCCCATGTATTTCTTGCGCAGCACGGGCCATTGCATTGACCCCAGCGGATCCCCGCCGGTATGGTCCTCTTCGGCCGCCCACGCCGCGGCCCCCATGCCGGCGAGCACGCCTGCCCCAATGATCTGTCTGCGTCCCAGCATGATCAGCCACCCCCTTTTTGACGAATGAAGCCGCGCTGCGGGTCGTAGCCCCAGAGCGCGAGCAGGAAAAACACCACGCCACAGACCGCCACCACCGCCCAGGCGAGCGGATTGGCCTGGCCGTTCATCGCAAAGCGCATGGCCTCGACGGCATAAGTGAACGGGTTCACCTGGGCCACGTTGAAAAGCCACAGCGCGCCCGACTCCTCCAGCTTCCACAGGGGATAGAGCGCCGAGCTGATGAAAAACATCGGAAAGATCACGAAATTCATGGCGCCGGCAAAATTTTCCAGCTGCTTGACATAGACCGACAGCATCAGCCCCAGCGCCGCCAGCATGGCCGCGCCCAGCACCATGGCCGCGAGCGCCGCTGGCAGATAGGTGAGCGGCACCTCCACGCCGAAGGCCAGCGCGATCAGCAGGAAGACCAGCATCTGCAGGATGGAAAGCACGGTGCTGGCCAGCAGCTTGAACCCCAGCAGCCAGCTGCGCGCCAGCGGCGCGGTGAGCAGCAGCCGCATCACACCCATTTCACGGTCGTATACCATGGAAAGCGAGCTCTGCATGCCGTTGAACAGCGCCACCATGCCGAGCAGCCCGGGGACCATGTAGACCTTGTATTCGATATAGGTCTCGTACGGCGGGACGATCGCAACGCCAAAGACGTTGTGAAAGCCTGCGGAAAATACCAAAAACCATAGCAATGGGCGCACGAGGGCAGAGATCAAACGCGTAGGTTGGCGCAGAAAACGCCAGATCTCGCGCCCCACCACGGCACGCAAGGCGCGCAAGAGGTGCACGGGCAGGCCGACCGGAACCCGCGCCGTCATGGTCGCTGCTTGCATTGGCTCTCCTGTTCATCCACGCCCAAGGTATCCAGCACCTCCCTGGGATGCAACACGCCATCCACCGGAGCCGTGGCGATGACACCGTCGCCGTCGCTGAGCAGCACGGGCTGGCGCAGCTGCCCATCCCACGGCCGGAACGACAGGCGCTGGCCCTTGAAGCCATCCAGAAACACGGCGGCTGTGCGCAGCTTGCGCAACTGCTCGGCCACGCCGGCCTTGGGATCGTCCGCAAGCACGGTGGCAATCGCCTTGCCAGCCATCCAGGCAGCCCAATCCTGGCCCTGCATCAAACGCTGGAACTGCTTGCGAAAGCGCCGCGTGAGCTGCGGACCGCCATAGCGCTCCCATTGCGGGTGCCAGGCCAGGGACGTGAGGCCCGAGGCCCCCACCACCGGGCGCGGCCACTGGGTGGCGTACGGCACGGTGCGGGCGAATTCGCCATCGCTGTCCATCACGGCCACCACGTCGTGCTCCTTGTCGCTCGTAAGCAGCCGCACGTTCGCCAGATCGCGCTCACGCGGGTCGCCACTGAGCTTGAAGGGCTTGGTCTGCACGATCTTGAGGCCATAGCGCTTGGCCGATCGGGTAAAGGCCTGCTGCATCAGCGCATCGCCCGGACGGGGGCCCTGCAGCATCAGCACCTTGCGCCAGTTGCGCGCGGCGAGGTACTGGGCGATGGCATCCATCTCCATCTGGCGGCTGGGAAAGGTGTGCAGCAATACCGCGGAACAGGCTTCAGCGCGCAGGCTGTCTTCGGGAAGACCGGTGTTGAACACGATGACGTCGCCCAGCGCGGCGGGCGCCGTACGTACCAGTTCGCGCAGCGCCGGCGCCGGCAGATCAGCCACCACGTAATGCACCTCGGCCTTCTTGAGCTCCGCCAGCGCCTTGGGCAGATCGGCAGCCGTGGGCAGCACCACGTCCTTGACGGACAGCGCCAGATCGGATTCCCCCAGCTCGAATTCCGCATCCTTCGCGGCCAGCTGCACCGCTTCCACGGCGCGCCCCTGCGGCTGGCCGGGATAGCCCTGCTCCATGCGCCGGCTGGCGTAGCGCGGATCGTCCGCGACGGAAATGACCGCCACACCGACCGTGCGCGCGGCCCAGGCCGACAGCGGCGCCCCCAGCAGCCACCAGAGGCCTACCGCCAGAGCCAGCAGCGCACGCTTCATGGCTCAATCAGCACGCTGTGCGGCACCCGGCCCGCGGGCACGGTGCGCAGGGCCTTGGCGGCTGCGGTATCGATGAGGGTCATGTCGTCAGACAGGCCGTTGGTCACGTACAGGGTCTTGCCGTCCGGGTGCAGGCCCAGGCCCCACGCGCGCTTGCCCACCAGCACCTGGTGCTGCACCTTTCTGCTCGCCGCATCCACCTGTGCGACGCGGTTGGCGCGGCCCAGCGCCACCCAGACGGTCTTGCCGTCCTGCGTGGCCACCATGCCCACCGGCGTGATGTCGGAAGCACGCAAGCCGTCCACGGCGAACTTGATGCTGGCCTTGACGGTGTGGTTCGCGGTATCGATGACCGTCACCGAGGCATCGAGCTCATTCGTCACCCACAGCTCTGCCCCGCCGGCCACCAGCACCAGGCGGCGCGGGCGCTTGCCCACCTTGATGGACTTGAGCACCTTTTTCTGGGCCAGATCGATGTAGTGGACCGAATTCGCCACTTCGGACGTGACGTAGGCGAACTTGCCGTCGGGCGTGACCAGCACGCCCTCGGGCTCACCGCCCGTCTTGACGGTGAACAGCGGCTTCTTGCTCGCCAGGTCGTAGGCGGCCAGTTCGTTGTCGTCCTCGATCGAGACATAGGCGGTCTTGCCGTCAGGACTGAGATCGAAGATTTCCGGGCTCTCGCCCACCGGCACGGTATCGACCAGCTTGGCGCTGGCAACGTCGACGATGCCCAGCTGGTCGCTGTCGCCACAGCTCACCACGATCTTGCTGTGCTGTTCGGTGAACATCATGGCGCGCGGGCGCTTGCACACTTCAATGGCCGACAGGCGGTCGCCCCTGGTGTTGAAGACCTGCAGCACGTTGTCCTTCTCGCTCGACACGTAGACCCGGTCAGGCACCGGCGCTGCCTGCGCCGACGCCACGATTGCCATGCCCGCCAGGGCCACCCAGCAGGACCGCCCCCCTCGCCCGCTCCACACGCTGTTTCGCACCGCCCGCACCATGTCTTGTCTCCTTGTTGCCCAAAGATACCAAACTCAAAAACCTTCGCCGCACAATCAAGCAAAAAAGGTGCCGCGAATACAGGAATGAAATTTGCCTGCATCGCTTGGCCAAACGCTGCCAAAAGCAGCTGATTGCGTTGATTTCACAGGATTTTTCATGCGAGACCCAGTTTCCGGTCCAGGTTGCGCGAGTTCCATCTGTTCCAGCAAGGAACAGATGAACACCGGACGGCGGCAATGGTTGCGCGGCGCGGCGGCTGCCTCGCTCGCCGCTGCAGTACCTTTGGCAGCACGCGCGCAAGGGTCTGCCCACTGGCCCGCCAAGCCACTGCAACTCATCGTTCCCTGGCCCGCCGGCGGCGCAACCGACCTGACGCTGCGCGTGCTGTGCGAGGAGGCCAAGCCCTTCCTCGGCGAAACCATCGTGATCATCAACAAGCCCGGTGCCGCCGGCACGCAGGTGGCCAATCTGCTCAAACAGGCCGAACCCGACGGCTACACCATCGGCCAGATGCCGATCACCGTGTACCGCTATGCGCTGATGAACAAGGTGGCGTGGAGCCCACTGAAGGATTTCAGCCCCATCCTGCAGGTGGCGGGAACGACTTTCGGGCTGCTGGTGCCGGCCGACAGCGCGTGGAAAACCTTTGGCGACATGCTGCAGTGGGCCAAGGCGCACCAGGGCGAGCTGCTGCTGGGCTCCACCGGCATAGGCACCACCGCGCATCTGGCGATGGAAGAAATCCTGCTTCAGAACCAGATCAAATATGTGCACGTGCCCTACAAGGGCACGACCGACCAGATGCTGGCGATTGCCACCAGGCAGATCATGGCGGGCGTGAATTCCACCGGGTTCACGCCCTGGCTTGAGCAGGGCAAGATGCGCCTGCTGGCGGTATTCAGCGCGGCGCGCAACCCGCGCTGGCCCGAGGTACCCACCATGCGCGAACTGGGCTACCCGAATGCCGTGTACACATCGCCCTGGGGCATCGCGGCGCCGGCAGGCACGCCCCCCGAAATCATCCAGAAGCTGCAATCCGCGCTGGCGCGCGCGGTGCACACGCCGCGCCACCTGCAGGAGCTGGCCCGGTTCGAGCAGGATCTGGAGTATCTTGACACCGCCGATTACGCCAAGGCGCTGCGCGCCAGCGTGGCCCACGAATGCAAACTGCTCGACCGCATGCACCTGCTGAGCCAAACCTGCCCGGTACCGACGACATGACCACCGAACACCCCCTGCTGCTGCAGGCACGCGGACTGAAAAAATCCTATGGCAGCAAGCCGGCCCTCAAAGGCGTGGACCTGCAGCTGCGCGCCGGCGAAATGCTGGCACTGCTGGGTCCCAACGGCGCAGGCAAGTCAACGCTGCTGCAACTGCTGACCGGCCTGTTCACGCCCGACGCGGGCGAGATCGAGGTGCTGGGCCAGGACATGCGCCGCCACCCGGCGCAGGCGCTGGCCGGCCTGGGCGTGGTGTTCCAGCAAAGCGCGCTGGACATGGACCTGAGCGTGATCTCCAACCTGCTGTTTCACACCGATCTGCATGGCCTGCCGCGCGCCGTGGCGCGCGAGCGCATCGCCCGCCACCTGCCGGCGCTGGGTCTTTCGGGTCAGGAAAAGGCCCAGGTGCGCAACCTGTCGGGCGGCAATCGGCGCAAGGTGGAGCTGGTGCGCGCCCTGCTGCACGCGCCGCGCGTGCTGCTGATGGACGAGGCCACCGTGGGCCTGGACCCCGCGTCGCGCCAGCAACTGCTCGCCCATGTGAATCACCTGTGCCACAGCGAAGGCATAGGCGTGCTCTGGACCACGCATCTGATCGAAGAGGTGCAGAACGCGGACCGGCTGATGCTGCTGCACCAGGGCAAGGCGCACTTTGATGGTTCGATTGCCGACTTCATGGCCAAGGCGGGCGAAGGCAGCGATTTCAAGACCGAAATCCTGCGCCAGCTGAGCGGCCCGGCCTCGGCCAACCGCTGAACTGCCGCTCAACCCGCCACCAGGGCGGCGAGCGTGCCGGGCGCAAACGCCTGCCGCACGGCGGCGGCGAGCTGCTCGAACGCGGCCTCCAGCGGCGGCGCGTCCACGCCGAACAAGGCGCGCAGCGCATCGGCATCTTCAAACAGCCCGTGCAGATACAGGCCCAGCACATTGCCCGCGGCGTTGTGCCACGCCATGCCCGGGATGGCCACCCGCGCCACATCCCCCTTGGCCGCCATGCCCGGGTGCTGCACCGTGCGTCCGCTGTGGATTTCATAGCCCTTGACCGGCACGCCCGACAAGGCGGCCCAAGCCCCATGCAGCGCACCGAACCGCCAGGCACCGCGAGAGACGGTCTTGCGCCGCGCAAATTGGGTCACCAGGGGCAGCAGACCCAGTCCCGGGCCGCTGCCGGCCGGCTCGATGCCGTCCAAGTCAATCACGGCCTCGCCCAGCATCTGCAGCCCGCCGCAGATGCCCAGCACCCGGCCGCCCCGCGCCGCATGCCGGGCAATCACGCCTGACAGGCCCTGGGCGCGCAGCCACGCCAGATCGGATGCGGTCGCCTTGCTGCCGGGCAGAATGATCCAGTCGGCGCCTTCCAGCTGGGCCGCGTCGCGCGCCCAGACGAGCCGGATACCCGGCACGCTGCGCAAGGGCTGGAACTCGTCCAGGTTGCTGATGCGCGGGTAGGCAACGATGGCAATGCGCGTCATGCGCTCGCCCGGCGACTCGGCAGTGGCTGCCGTGCCATCGCCAAACCAACCGTCTTCCTCGGGCAAGCCATGCCCGTGGCGCATCGGCACCACGGCCACGGTCGGTATGCCGGTCAGCTCGCGCAATTGTTCGGGCGCAGGCGCCAGCAGCGCGGGATCGCCGCGAAACTTGTTCAGCACAAAGCCCTGAATGCGCGCGCGGTCCGCCTCGGGCAGCAAGGCCCAGGTGCCGTACAGGTGCGCAAAGGCGCCGCCCCGGTCGATGTCCGTCACCAGCAGGCAGCGCGCGTCGGCATGGCGCGCCACGCGCAGGTTCACCACATCGGTCGCCATCAGGTTGATTTCCGCGGGCGAACCGGCACCCTCCACCACCACCACATCGTTTTCAGCGCGCAGCGCATCCAGTGCCGCGGCGATCCGCGGCCACACCGCTTCGCCGCGCCCATGCCAGGGCAGGCGCGACAGCGCTTCATCGACCTGCCCCATCAGCACCACCTGGCTGTGCGTATCCGCCTCGGGCTTGAGCAGCAGCGGGTTCATGCGCACATCCGGCTGCGCGCGCGCGGCGAGCGCCTGGAAATACTGTGCGCTGCCAATCTCGCCTTGCGCGCCATCCGATGCGGGCACCACGCGGGCGTTGTTACTCATGTTCTGCGCCTTGAATGGCGCAACCCTGAGCCCCTGGTTGGCATAGTGGCGGCACAAGGCGGTTGCGATCCAGCTTTTGCCGGCACCGCTGCTGGTGCCCAGCACCATGACGCAGCGGGCGGTCATGCCGAACGCCCCGCCAGCACCCGTTGGATCAAAACTTGGCTCATACGGAAAATCCAGAAAAATCGAAAGCACACACCACGGGCAACAGCGTAACCGGGCGCCGTGGATAAAAACCTGAAACGCGGCGGCGCGCGACCCCATCCAATGGACAGCTCGGGTAGTTTCCTGAAAGAACGAGTGGCCGGGATGAGTGGTTCACCACGGCGTCATCAACGATTTGGAGAGTTCGCCATGAAGATGAAATTGCAAGCATTGTCGATCGCCTGCGCGGCCTTGATGGGCTTGGGCTTTACGGTTTCCACGCCGGCGCTGGCGCAAGGCCATGCGCACGCCGCCACTGCCGCGACGCAGACGGCCCCCAATCTGCACAAGGCCATGCGCGCGCTGTGGCATGGACACGTGGTCACCACGCGCGATTACGCGATGGCCGTGTTTGCCGGCGACCAGGCCGGCGCCACCAAAGCGGGTGATGCCGTCGTGGCCAATGCCAAGGAGATCAGCGGCGCAGTTGCCGGTTTCTACGGTCAGCCGGCCGGCGACGCACTGCTCAAGCTGCTCGCGGGGCACTGGGGCGCCGTCAAGGCATTGACCGATGCCGCACACGCTGGCAATGCCGCCGCTGAAGACAAGGCGCTGAATGACGCCGTCGCCAACGCCGGGCAGATCGCCAAGTTCCTGGCCGGTGCCAACCCGAACTGGAAAGAGGCCGACCTCAATGCCGGCCTGATCGCCCACGGCGGACACCACAAGAAGCAGGTGGACATGATGGCGGCCAAGGCGCCCAAGGCCGACCAGGATGCCGAATGGCAAGCCATGCAGGACCACATGAACGCGATCGCCGACGTGCTGGCGGACGGCATCGCCAAGCAGTTCCCCACCAAGGCGAACTGAGCTCGCGAGACTGCGAGAACCGCAAGGCCTCGCACTGGCGGTTTTCCAGCCAAGGGCCTGGCGGGCATGGAGCCCGCCAGGCTTTTTTCGACCTTACGCGCTGCGCTCCAGCGTCAGCAGCCATTCCTTGCGCGGCACGCCGCCGCCATAGCCGGTGAGGCTGCCATCGCTGCCGATCACGCGGTGGCAGGGCACGATCAAGGCAATCTTGTTGGCGCCGTTGGCCGCAGCGACGGCGCGCGTGGCCGTGGGTTTGCCGATCTGGCGCGCCTGCTCGCCATAGCTGCGGGTCTGGCCGTGGGGAATCGTGAGCAACGCCCGCCAGACGGTCTGCTGAAAGGCCGTGCCCACCAGGTCCAGCGGGATATCGAACTGGTTGCGCTTGCCGGCGAAATACTGCGCCAGTTCCTTCCCGAGCTGGCGCGTGAACGCATTCTCGCCCGGTACCGGCGGGCCACCGCGGGCCGCCTCCACCTGGGCGATCTCGCGCGCCAGGCCCTTGGTGCGCTCGGTGAACTCCAGAAGACACAACCCCTTGGGGGAGAGCAAGGCGGTCATTTCTCCCAAAGGGGTGGAATAGGTGTGGGATATCAGGCTCATGGCATCCTCGCGCGTCAGTGCGGCCATGATCCTACGTTAATCGCGCCATGCGGCGCCACCGGCCTGGGCATGGCGGCCCGCGGTCGGAGCGCCCCGGAGCTCCCGCGGCAGCGCTATCCACTGCCCCTGCACCGGATGGATGGCGATGCGCTGGCCAAAGGCGGCCACCAGCGCTTGGTGCGTGGCGGCCTCATGGCTGGCGCCAAAATGGCTCAGCCGCCCGTCGCGCACAATGGCAAGGTCGTCCGCCTGCAGCGCCATGTTCAGCTCGTGAAGCACGCTCACCACCGTGGCGCCGCCCGCCACCAGGGTGCGCACCGCGGCCAGCCAATCGGACTGGTGCGGCGGATCGAGGTGGGCCAGCGGCTCATCCATCAGCAGCACCCGTGCCTGCACCGCCAGCAGGCGCGCCAGCAGCACCCGCTGGCGCTCGCCGCCCGAGAGCTCCCCGAGGCGCCGGCCACGCAGCTCCCAGCACTGCATGCGGCACAGCGCCGTGCGCACCGCGGCCAGGTCACCGTTGTCTGGCGGCGCCAGCCAGGCCCGGTGCGGCAAGCGCCCGAGCATCACCGCATCCCACACCAGCAGATCATCGCCGCCCCCCTCCTGCTGGCCCATCCACGCCAAGGCGCGAGCACGCTCGCGCGTGGGCCAATCGGCCAGTGGCCGCCCCAGCAGGCGCACCACCCCTTCGCACGGCAGCAGGCCAGCCAGCACGCGCAGCAGTGTCGATTTACCTGCTCCGTTGGGACCGGCGATGGCGCACCAGCGGCCAGGCGCCAAATCCAGCTGCAGGCCATGCAACGTGAACCCAGCGCCCATGCGCGCCCTGGCGATCCGCGCCTGCAACGCCATGGCGCTCACGCTGCAGCCCCCGCGCCCGAGCGTCGCCCCATCAGCCACAGCAGATAAACACCCCCCAGCACCGCCGTCAACACACCCACCGGAAGCTCTTGCGGCGCCACCAGCAGGCGTGCGGCGATATCGGCCAGCACCAGCAGCAGCCCGCCCACGAGGGTGGAGAGCAGCAGCAGCGGCCCGTGCGTGCAGCGCACCATAGAACGCACCAGGTGCGGCGCCACCAGTCCGACGAAGCCAATCAATCCGGTCTGCGCCACCGCGGCGCCAGTGGCCAAGGCCAGCACACCCACGAGCAAGGCACGCAGAGGCGCCAGCGGCAACCCCAGGCTGAGCGCGGTGCTCTCCCCCAGGGTCAGGGCATCGAGCACGCGCGCCAGCGCCCAGGACAGCAGCAGCAGCGGCGCCAGCACCGACGCCATGACGGCGCAGCCCTCCCAGCCGACGAAGCCGGTCATCCCCAGCGTGAAGCCCTGCATGGCCTGCAGCACATCGGGCTGCGCCAACTGCACCAGATCACGCACGGCGCCCAGCACAAAACCCACCACCACACCCGCCAGCAGCAAGCGCAAGGTCTGCTGCACGCCGCGCGCCAGTGCCAGTGCCAGCAGCACGCCGCCCAGCGCGCCCAGGAAGGCGGCGCCGGTCAAGCCCAGCCGCGCCAGCCAGGGCGTGGCCGCCTGCAGCAGCAGAACGCTGCCGCCGCCTGCCGCCAACCCGCCCGCCCCCAGCGCCGCATAGACCAGCGCCACCGCCAGCGCGGCGCCCGAAGCGCTGCCCAGCAAAAACGGATCCGCCAGCGGATTGCGAAACAAGCCTTGCGCGACGGCACCCGCCAAGGCCAGCAGCGCGCCGGCCAGCCATGCCCCCAGGGTGCGCGGCAGGCGGATGTTCCAGACGATCTGCGCCGCCGCCGGGTCATCGCGCACGCGCAGCAAGCTGTCCAGCCCGGTGCTGCCCACGCTCGCTCCCCAGGCCAGCGCCAGCAGCGAGAGCGCCAGCAGCAGCGCAGCGAGCCAGCGCACGCGCGATCCTGCCTGGGGAAAGATCCCGGCTGCGGGGCCGGCCAAGGTATTCATACCAATATATTCAATCAAATTGGCTTGTAGTGCTTACTGCATAAGCACATAAAGCTCATTTTTCAGAAGCGTTTTCGCGGATGACGCAATCGGCCATCAGCCACGCCGCCTCGGCCATGCGCGGGCCGGGGCGCACCAGAATATCGCGCTCGGCGCTGTTGAACCCGCACACCCTGCCCAGCCGCAGCGCACGCAAACGGCCCCAGCCCGGGCGGCGCGCCATATCGGCGCCGCCTTGCTCGCTCGCCATGATGAGGTCCGGGTCCAGCCGCACCACCAGCTCGGGGTTGATGCGCGGGTACAGCCCCAGATCCGCATCCATGGCATTCACCAGGCCCAGCGCCTGCATCAATTCATCGATGAAGGTGCCGCGCCCCGCGGCGCGCGGCTCGGGCGTGATTTCGTAGTAGACGCGCTCTCCGCGCGCCGCGGCCGGCACGCGGTGGGCGGCCTGCCGCACACCGGCATCGATCTCCTGCAGCAGCCGATCAGCGCCATCGACCTGCAGCAGCTCGCCCAGCAGCACGGTGGTGCGGCGCATCGCCGCGCGGGTCTTGGGCTCCAGGGCGAGCACCTTCAGGCCCAGCTCGCGCAGGCGCACGCTGGCACGCGAGGAGGACGCGAGCAGCACCACATCGGGCTTGAGCGCCACCACCGCCTCGATGCCCGGGTCCAGCCCGCCGCCCACCTGCGGCAGCGCCCGCACGGCCTCGGGCCAGTTGGAGTAGCGGTCCACGCCGACCAGCCGGTCGCAGGCCTTGAGCGCGCATACGGTTTCCGTCAGCGACGGCAGCAGGCTGACGATGCGCATCGGCGGGCGCTCGAAACGCGTGGTGCGGCCCGCGTCATCCGTGATCTCGTAGGCATGCGCCGCCGCGCCCGCCAGCAGCACGCTCGCAAGCGCCGCACCGCACCACCATTTCCAGACGTTCATCAAACTGCCTCCGCCCATCGGGTCAAGCCGCTGCCCGGTCAGCGCCCCGTCCAGCGCAGGCCGACAAAGAAGCTGCGCGGCAGCGCCGGATAGCCTTGCGCAAGCTGGTAGCTTCTATCGCCCACGTTGTCCACACGCACCAGCACATCCCACTGGCGGGCAACCGTGGTGCTGGCATAGAGATTGACCAGCCCATAACCACCCAGACGGCTGGTGTTGGCGGCGTTCTCCCACCGGTGGCTCGCCAGGTGCCACTCCGCGCCCAGCCGCCACTGCGCAACCCGGGTATCGGCGGCCAGCTTGAGCAGGCGCTGGGCGCGGCGCGCCAGCAGCGTGCCGGTCGCCAGGTTCTTCGGCTGCTGCAGATCCAGTGATGCGCTCAGGTTCACGCCGGCCACCTGGTGGGCCGCCATGAATGTCAGGCCCTGCAGGCGCGCCTTGCCCGCGTTTTCAAAGCAGCCAAAGGGGCTCAGGCATGCGCCGGGGGCGCCAAAATTGATCAGGTTGCTGACGCGGTTGCGGTACAGGGTGACGCCCAGGCGGCTGGCCGCCTGCCCCCAGTGCAACCCGATCTCCACGTTGCGCCCCTTCTCCGGCAGCAGTGCCGGCTGGCCGTATTCCGAGAAGCGCTGGTACAAGGTCGGCACGCGGAACGCCGTGCCGGCCGCCGCGGTGGCGCGCCAGCCCGGCGCAAACGCGAAGCCGTAGGCCACGCCGCCGGTGGTCTGCCCGCCAAATTCGCTGTCGCGATCGTGGCGCAGGTTCAGCTGGACGGTGTGTGCTCCGGCCACGTAACCGTAGCCCAGCGCCAGGCCATCCTGATGGCGGCCCTGGTCGATGGGGGCGTTGACAAGATGGTCCTCGCGGCGCTCCAGCGTGCCGGTGAAGGTGTGCGCCCCCTCCTTCCACTGGTTTTGCAGCAGGTAATTGCGCAGCCGGGTCCTGGACAGGTAGGGCGGCGTGGGCACCATCTCGTAGCGCTGCTGCGATTCGCTCACGCTCAAACGCGTGCTGTAGGCCGGACTCCACTGCGCCGTCCAGCTCGCGCCCAGCGTGGCGAGACGGTTCAGCCCGTGGTCATCAAGCCCGGGCAGGAAGCCATCGTATTGCGCATCCATGTCAGTGTAGGTGCCGGTGAGATCCACCCGATGCGCCTCGTTCAGCCGCAGCCCAATGCGGCCGCTCGCCGCCGTCTGGCGGTAGCCATCGCGGTCGGGGTTGGAGCCGGGGTGCGAGTCATGGCCTCGGCTCATGTCGCGCTGCAGGCCCAGCGAATAATCCAGCGCACCTTGCTTGCCCGAAAAGCCGGCCTCCAGCTTGCCGGTGCGGCGATTGCCGGCGCCGATGCCCACGTACGGCGTGAAGGGCCCATCGCCCTGGCGCGTGAAGATCTGCACCACGCCCGCCACGGCATCCGAACCATAGACCGCGGCTGCCGGGCCGCGCACGATCTCGATGCGCTCCACCTGGCCCAGGGCAATCGCCTCCCACGGCGCGCCACCGGTCGATTGCGAATCGACGCGCACACCATCAATGTAGACGGCGGTGAAACGCGTCTCCGCGCCACGCAGGAACAAGCTGGTCGCCGTCCCCGGTCCGCCGCTGCGGGAGAGCTCGACGCCAGGCTGGCGCGCCAGCAGATCGGCGATCGTCACCGCGCCACTTTGCGCAATCTGGTCCCGGTCGATCAGCGTCACATCCGCCAGCACATCCGTGAGGGGCTGCGGCGCCCGCACGGCGGTGACCACCACCTCGGAGAGTCGCGGCGCAGCGGCCGCCAGCGCCAACCGCTCTGCGCCGGACTGCGCCCATGCGGACAGCGACGCCATTGCCACCAGGGACAGGCCGGCGCGCGCGCAGGCGCGCCCCATATTCAAACGATTCATGATGAAAAAGCTTCAAAGGCAGCTCCGCCAGCTTCCCCGCCGGCTCTGAGCGATCACGGCTGGCGCGCCAGAAGCGCGCGCAGCCACCTCGTTGGCCGGTATCCGGGCTGGCGGAGCGCCCTCGCAGCGCCTTCCCAGGCGCTTGTTCAAGGCGCCCAGTGGCTGTATTGCTGCAAGAGTGAATCGAATCGATTCGTCCGCTGACCGTTGCGGGGGCAGCGCAGGCTGGGCAAGCCCTTCATGGCGAAGGACGCCTCCCTGCTTCCCGTTGAACTGCGGCGTGCGAACCACGACCGCGAGCACCAACAGGAGCGGATTTTAGCGGAGCAGACCCGCGGTCTTTACAATCTGCGCCCCATGGGCAACCCTTCCATTTCCCAGATCGCCGAGCGCGTTGACCGGCTGCTGCTGCGCCATGCCGAACTTCAGCGCACCAATGCACTGCTGAACCAGCAGGTGCAGGAGCTCACGCAGGAGCGTGATTCACTGCGCTCACGGCTGCAGGCCGCGCGCGCGCGCATCGAATCGCTGCTGGACCGCCTGCCAGCCTCCGCCAAGAACAAGGAGCAGCCGTGAGCAGCAAGCAGCTGGAAGTGCAGATCCTGCAGCAGACCTATCTGCTGGCCTGCCCCGAAGGGCAGGAAGCACGCCTGCTGGAGGCCGTGGAGCGCGTGGACACCGCCATGACGCGCATCCGCGACGCCGGCAAGGTACGCGCCCGCGAGCGCATCGCGGTACTGGCCGCGCTCAACCTCGCATTCGAGCTGGGCGACCAGGTGACCGGCAGCGCAGCCCCGCTGCCACCGGCCACGGAGCCGGCGAATGCCGCCGATACGGCGACGTTGCAAGGGCTGGCCGCCCGCCTGGACGATGCGCTGGGCAGCGACGGACAACTGATCTGAACAGCGCTGGACAAGGGCCGCGGCACGCCTACAATGGCAGTGTCTGCGGTGCCGCCGGGCTTTATATTGCCTTGAACCAATGCTCGTAGAGCACGGACTAGGTACATCACCCGGCAGGCGTGATCATCTCGCGTCAGATGAACCCAATGCCTGGTTGCCCTGGCCCACCTGAACCCCGGTTCAGGATGACGGCTCGGCGGCGTGCCGCAGACACCCCCCACCCTTTTCCTCCACCCCTGCACTGTCAGCCGCGCAGCGTGTGCCTGAGTGTCGCCAGGGTGCGAAATTCATCCGCGGGAAGCGCCGGGGAACACAGGAACCCCTGGTAATAGGCGCAAGGCATTTGCCGCAAGGCCTGGCGCTGGGCCTCGGTCTCCACACCCTCGGCCAGCACCTTCATCTGCAGGGCGCTGCCCATGCTCGTGATGGCCTGGACGATCGCCCGATCGCCCTCATCCTGCGGCAAGCCGCGCACAAAGGATTGGTCAATCTTGAGCTTGTGGATCTTCAGGCGCTTGAGGTAGGCCAGGCTGGAGTAGCCGGTGCCGAAATCATCGATGGCCAGCGACACGCCCATCGCAGCCAGGGCGGCGATGCGCGCCTCCATTTCCTCGACGTCGTTGAGCAGCACGCTTTCGGTCAGCTCCAGTTCCAGCAGGTGCGGCGCCAGCCCGTGGCGTGCCAGCAGGGAAGTGACCCGCTCGATGAAGCCGGCCTGCCGGAACTCGATGGCCGAGACATTCACCGCCACGCTGAGCTGCTCGCCCGCCGCCGCCCACTGCGCGGCGTCATCGATCGCCCTGTCCATGACCCAGGCGCCCAGCGTGGCGATATAGCCGGTCTCTTCCGCCAGGGGAATGAACTGGGATGGGGGCACCGCCCCGAGCTCGGGATCGGTCCAGCGTACCAGCGCCTCGGCCCCCACGATGGCGCCGCTTTCCAGGTCAACCTGCGGCTGGTAATGCACCGCCATATGCCCCTGCTGCAAAGCCTGGCGCAGCGCATGCTCTAGCTTCATGCGCGGCAGCAGATCGGCGCTCATGCGTGGCTGGTAGAAACCAAAGCTGCCTCGGCCGCGCTCCTTGACACGGTTCATAGCGGCATCCGCCTGGCTGATGAGTTCGTCTACCGTGCGCGCATCCTGCGGAAACAGCGTCAGGCCGATGCTGCACTGCAGGGACAGCGTCATATCATCCACCACACACGGGCGCGCAACCGCCTCCATCACGCGCCGCGCCACCGCCTCCGCGCCTCCCGCGTTGGCCGCATGCAGATAGACGACGAATTCGTCGCCGCCGATGCGGCAGAGCATGTCCGAATGGTGCAGACAATCCTGCAGCCGATGCGCCACCACGCGCAAGGCCCGGTCGCCAAACGGATGGCCAAGGGAATCGTTGATGTTCCTGAACCGATCCAGATCGAGCAGCATGATGGCAAAGCCCGTGCCGCTGCCCTGGGCCTCGTCAATCGCCTGCGAGACCCGCTGCCCGAACGAAAGCCGGTTGGGCAAGCCCGTCAGCACATCACGATAGGCAAGCTCCTCGACGCGCCTCTCGGCCGCATGCTGCGGCGTCAGGTCCTGCATGAAGCCAATCGACTGCGTGAGCGCGCCAGCGGCATCGCGCAGCGCCACCCATGACAGCCGCACCACCGTGGTGCCGGCACCCGGACGGGGCAGAAAAAGCTCGCCTTCCCACACATTGCCCTGGCTCCAGGCTTGACGCACCTGCTCCATCAGCCGTCCGCGTTCAGGCAGCGCGCTGAGGAACTGCAGCACAGGAACGCCCACCACCGCAGCGCTGTCCGTCAGCCACAGCTGTTCGCAACTGGGATTGACCCGAACCACCACGCCGGCTTGATCGGCCACAAAAATGGCATCCAGGCTGGATTCGAAGGCTTGCGCCGCCAGGCGCAGCTCGGCTTGCTGCCGCACCTGCAGCGTGATATCGCGGAACGTGAACACGCGACCGCTGGGATGACCGTTGGTCCATTGCGGCACCGCGCGCCGCTCCAGCACCGTGCCATCAGCCAGATGCAGCACATCGCGCGCCTCATGCATCGGGTCCTGCGCGAGCGCGCTCAGGCGCTCTCCATAGGCCGCCGGATCCTGTACCAGCGATTGCATGTGTGCGGCGATCGCGGCGTCATTGCGCTGAATCAGCAAGCTCCGGGGCAACTGCCATATCCTTGCCCAGGCGTGGTTGAAAGCGCGAATGCCGCCTTGCAGATCGCAGCTGAGCATCCCATCGGCCGCAGCGTCCAAGGTTGAACCCAACTGCGCAATCTGACCCAGCAATGCGCGCTCCGCCGCTTCCTCGCGCGAACAATCGCGCATCGTCATGAGCAGCAAATCCTGCGTCCCCTCGCCACGCAGCGCCGTGACATGGCGATCCACCGCAATCAGCTCGTCGCGGCCGGCCTGCTGGACGCTGGAGCGCGACGCAATCCCGAGCGCAAGGTCCTGGACGCTCTGGCCCCAGAATATCTGGTCTTCCGGCGTGCACGCGAGCTCCAGCACCAGGCTGCCAACCATGGCCTGGGGATCGCGGCCCACCAGACGGCCAGCGCCCGCATTGGCGTGGACGATGCGCAGCGAGGGACCATGCACCAGCCATGCCGCCAGGTCCAGGGCATCCGCCACGGACTTCCAGGTGACCAAGGCAGCCTGAGCGGTCATGCCACCCCCTCCCGCACCGTATCAACGGGCTGCACGCGATCGAAGAAGTAGCACAGCTGCTGACCCGGCAAGAAAAATTCAAGCGCCTCATCCGACAAGGCATCGAACTTCACGCTACGGCGTATTCCCTGCTCCTGATGACTGCCAAGATCGACGACCCGCGCGTCACGCCGCGACACACCCACCACAAACGGCAGCACATGGGGCCGCAGCGGGGACTGTGAATTACTGGCAACCACGCGCGCATAGCGCCCGTCGTTGAGCTGCACCAGCGAGCCCGGCGGATACACCCCCATCAGGCGAATGAAGGCAGCCAGCACCGTCGTGGCATCAAAGCGTTTGCGCTCCTGCGCGAACAGCCGCGCCAAAGCCTCATGCGGCGTGTGGGACGATTCGCCGTGCAGGGGGTTGCAGAGCCGGTCATAACGGTTGACCAGCGCCAGGATTTTCCCGAACTGGCCCATCTGCGCCGCCTCGACCCGCCGCGGATAGCCGCTGCCATCCGCCATCTCGTGGTGCTGCCCTATGGCAAGCAGGACATCGGCACCAAACCCCATGCGCTGTGCCAATGCAACCGAGCGAATCACATGTTCTTCATAGATCCGCTTGTCACTCGCCGACAGCGGGGCACCCGGTTGCGCAATGTGCGCCGGCAAGTGAATCTTGCCGATGTCGTGCAGCAGTCCGGCCGCCGCCAGATGCTCCAGGGCCTGCGCCCCCAGGCCGAGAGCCCGCCCCAGGAGCAGGGACAGCACCATCACATTGACGCAATGGTTGCCCTGGTGCTGACCGATGATGCCCGTCAGCAAATGCACGGTGTAGTTTTCCGATTGCAGCAACTCTGCCACATCCGCCCGCGCCAGCGCCTCGACCTGAGCACGCGCGGCGACGGGGGCGGAATCCACCGTCTCCGCCACCTCCGCATAAAGCGACGCCGCCTGGTTGAAGCGTGTCCGGCACCTGGCCTGCACGACTTCATGGCGATCGGGAGAATCCAGCATCGGCTCCAGGGTTTCGGCGTCCTGCTGCGCGCCAGCAGCCGAAGATGGCCCCGCCTGCATCGGCAACGAAGCATCGTCGGGTGCCGGACGCTCGTCCGAATCCACCACCAGACTCTTGGACGGCACGTAACGCAACTGGGTCACCCCCAGGCCGCGCAATATCTGAATCTGCTCCACGGAAGCAATGCGAAAGTTGCTCGTCGGGAACGGATGGTTCATCCAGCCCATTTCGAGCTGGATGAACATGCCCACGCGGAGCCTTTCGATATCGACCAGAACAGAAGGTGGAGGCACAGTCTGCACCGCACACGTAAGTGCCGCGGATGAATGGTTGTTTACGTTGGATTATCGGCAGCCAGTGCTACCAGTTAACTGTTGAATTGAGGGGTAAACAACGGTGAAACCATATGAAATCAGAAAACGCGATCGAAAAAATCTACCAAGAAAACCCTGCTCGGCAGCCGCGCCACGCTGAAGCCAGAGCCGTGTTCACGCGCAAGGTACTCGTGGGCCAGTTGCGGGCCAAAGCCGGCGTAATGCGTGCGCACCAGCTGCACGTAGTGCGCCTGCTGCGCCTCGTCGATGCGCCGGTTGCTGGGCTGCCTGCGATTGCGTCAGTCCCTCATGCTGCAGGCGTTTGAGCACCTGCAGACGCTGCACTTCCTTGTGACTCATCAGCTTGTCCTGTGCCTGCACCTGCGTCCTCCAACAGCATCGAAGGGGACACTTCTACTTGGGGCAAAGGGGACATTACTGTCTTGGGGCCACACACCCAATGCCTTGCCCAATGCCTTGCAGCCCATGCCCTACACTGGCACCCCCATGCCGTCACTGCTCTCTCCTTCGCTGCTGTTCACCTACCTGTTCGCCGCGGCGCTCGTCGCCGGGCTGCTGCTCAAGGTCTGGCTTGCCAGTCGCCAGATACGATCGGTGGCGCGGCACCAGGGCGAAGTGCCGGCGGCGTTCGCCGGCCACATCAGCCTGGCGGCCCATCGGCGTGCGGCGGGCTACACCATTGCCAAGACACGCCTGGGCCTGCAGGAGCTGGCCGTCGGAAGCTGCGTGCTGCTGGGCTGGACGCTGCTGGGCGGCCTGAATGCGCTCAACCAGGCACTGCTCGGCTGGCTGGGCGGCGGCATGTGGCAGCAGCTGGCGCTGCTTGCGTGCTTCGCCCTGATCGGCGGGCTCATCGACCTGCCCTTGGGCTGGTACAAGACTTTCGTGGTCGAGCAGCGCTGGGGCTTCAACCAGATGACGCCGGGGCTGTGGCTTTCGGACCTCGCCAAATCGACGCTGGTGGGCGCGCTGATCGGTCTGCCGCTGGCCGCGCTGATTCTCTGGCTCATGCGGGCGGCGGGCACGCTGTGGTGGCTCTGGGCCTGGGGCGTGCTGGTGGCCTTCAATCTGGTGATGATGGTGGCCTATCCGCTGTGGATCGCACCGCTGTTCAACCGCTTCCAGCCGCTGGAAGACGAAAGTCTCAAGAGCCGCATCGCGGCACTGATGCAGCGCTGCGGTTTCAAGGCCAGCGGCTTTTTCGTCATGGACGGCAGCCGGCGCAGTGCGCACGCCAATGCCTATTTCACCGGGCTGGGTCGCGCCAAGCGGGTGGTGTTCTTCGACACGCTGCTCAAGCAGCTCTCGCCCGACGAGGTGCAGGCGGTGCTGGCGCACGAGCTCGGACACTTCAAGCACAAGCATGTGCTGCGCCGCATGGTCGGCCTGTTCGTCATCAGCCTGCTCGGCTTCGCGCTGCTGGGCTGGCTGTGCACGCGCGCCTGGTTCTACACCGGCCTGGGCGTGCAGCCCAACCTGACGCTCGATGGCAGCGCGCCCAACGACGCGCTGGCGCTGCTGCTGTTCATGCTGGCGCTGCCGGTGTTCACCGTCTTCGTCACGCCGCTGCTGGCCCAGCTCTCGCGCCGCGACGAGTTCCAGGCCGATGCCTATGCGGCGGCGCAGGCCAGCCGCGACGACTTGCGCAGCGCGCTGCTCAAGCTCTACCAGGACAACGCCTCCACGCTCACGCCCGACCCGGTGTACGCTTCGTTCTATTACTCCCACCCACCGGCCAGCGAGCGTCTGGCACATCTCGCACCGGCAACACCATGACGTCTTCTTTCCCTAAAAAGGACTGGTCAGCGCAGACCAGGCGTGCGCTGACAGCTACGGAAATCGTAACGCAGCTGGCAGATCTGAGCGGCTGGGCACTGCAAGGCGACGGCGCGCAGGTGGCGATTGCCAAGACCTACCACTTCGCCAACTACTTCGAGACCATGGCCTTCGTCAACGCCATCGCCTTCATCGCGCATGCGCAGGACCACCATCCTGACCTTTCCGTGCACTACAACCGCTGCGTCGTGTGCTTGAACACGCACGATGTCGGCGGCATTTCGGCGACCGACATCGCGTGCGCCCGCCAGATGGACGCCCTGCTCACGTGACTGCCGCGCCCGGCCTGGTGGTGGCCGCGCACGGCCGCCACTGCGTCGTGGAGACGCCCGACGGCGAGCGGCGCATCTGCCACCCGCGCGGCAAGAAAAGCCAGGCCGTGGTCGGGGATCAAGTGCTCTGGCAAAGTGCCCGCCATGGGGACGGTGAAGGCACGGTGGAGCAGGTACTCGAACGCCGCAACCTGCTCTACCGCCAGGACGAGGTACGCAGCAAATCGTTCGCCGCCAACCTCGATCAGGTGCTGATCCTGCTGGCCGCGGAACCGGTGTTTTCCGAAAGCCTGCTGGCGCGCGCGCTGATCGCCTGCGAGGCGGCCGGCGTCACGCCGCTGATCGCGCTCAACAAAAGCGATCTGGTCACGCCATTCGCCAGCGCCTGGGAGCGGCTCTGGCCCTACCGCCACATGGGCGGCGATGGCCAGGGCGCGCACCACTACCGCGTGCTGCCGCTTTCGCTCACGCAGTCGGGCGCGGTCGATCGCGGCGCCCTGCTGGCGCTGCTCGCGGACAAGACCACGCTGGTGCTCGGCCCTTCGGGCGTGGGCAAGAGCACGCTGGTGAATCTGCTCGTGCCGGGCGCGGCGGCGCAGACGGGCGAGATCTCGCAGGCCCTCGGCTCGGGCAGGCACACCACCACCACCACCACGCTGTACTGGCTGGAGGACGCGCGGCGCAGCGCGCTGATCGATTCGCCGGGCTTTCAGTCCTTCGGTCTGAACCACATCGCAGCCACGGATCTTGCGCGGCTGATGCCTGACATGGCCTTGCACCTGGGGGGCTGCCGCTTCTACAACTGCACCCACCTGCATGAGCCCGGCTGCGCGGTGCTGGCGCAGGTGGCGGAGGGGCGGGCGCCCGGCCTCATCAGCCCGCCGCGCCATCGCATCTACCGCGAATTGTTCGCAGAGCTGAGCACACGGCCCTATTGACAGGGACAGCGGTACGCCGGGCGCGAACGTGCCATTGCCTATCGCCGCGATCAAGAATACTCAAACACCAGGCACACGATTTTTCTTACGATGCTCCCATCGGTTTCGCCGATCTTTGCAAACCCTTCTGTTGGAGCATCTCATGCAGGATAAATCCCCCAAGTGCCCCGTGACCCACCTGACGACCGACTTCGGCGCCCCCGTGGTCAGCAACCGCGACAGCCTGACCGCCGGCCCGCGCGGCCCGCTGCTGGCGCAGGACAACTGGCTGAATGAAAAACTGGCCGGCTTCGTGCGCGAGGTGATCCCCGAGCGCCGCATGCACGCCAAGGGCTCGGGCGCGTTCGGCACCTTCACCGTGACCAAGGACATCACCCAATACAGCCGCGCCAAAATCTTCGAGAAGGTGGGCAAGCAGACCGAGATGTTCGCCCGCTTCACCACCGTGGCCGGCGAGCGCGGCGCGGCCGACGCCGAGCGCGACATCCGCGGCTTTGCCCTCAAGTTCTACACCGAAGAGGGCAACTGGGACATGGTGGGCAACAACACGCCGGTGTTCTTCATGCGCGACCCGCGCCAGTTCCCCGACCTGAACAAGGCCGTCAAGCGCGACCCGCGCACCAATCTGCGCTCGGCCAGCAACAACTGGGACTACTGGACGCTGATCCCCGAGGCCCTGCACCAGGTCACCGTGGTGATGAGCGACCGCGGCATCCCGGCCAGCTACCGCCACATGCATGGCTTCTCGTCGCACACCTACAGCTTCTGGAACCATGCGGGCGAGCGCTTCTGGGTCAAGATGCACTTCAAGACCCAGCAGGGCATCCAAAACCTGACGGACGCCGAGGCCGAGGCCCTGGTCGGCAAGGACAGAGAGAGCAGCCAGCGCGACCTGTACGAGGCCATAGCGCGCGGCGACTTCCCGAAGTGGACGATGTACGTGCAGGTCATGCCGGAGGCGGACGCCGAGAAGGTGCCCTACCACCCCTTCGACCTCACCAAGGTCTGGCCGCATGGCGACTACCCGCTGATCGAGGTCGGCGTGTTCGAGCTGAACAAGAACCCCGAGAACTTCTTCCTCGACGTGGAGCAATCGGCGTTCTCGCCCAGCAACCTGGTGCCCGGCATCGGCGCCTCGCCCGACCGCATGCTGCAGGCGCGCCTATTCAACTACGCCGACGCGCAGCGCTACCGCCTGGGCGCCAACTACCAGCAGATCCCGGTCAACCAGGCGCGCTGCCCGGTGCACAGCAACCACCGCGACGGCCAGGGCCGGGTGGACGGCAACTACGGCGGCCTGCCGCACTACGAGCCGAACAGCTTCGGCCAGTGGCAGGCGCAGCCGCAGTTTGAAGAGCCGCCGCTCAAGATCAACGGCGACGCCAAGCACTGGAGCTACCACCAGGACGACAGCAACTACTTCCAGCAGCCGGGCAACCTGTTCCGCCTGATGACGGATGCACAGAAAGAAGCGCTGTTCGGCAACACCGGCCGCGCCATGGGCGACGCGCCCGAGTTCGTCAAATTCCGCCACATCCGCAACTGCAACGCGGCCGACCCGGCCTACGGCGCGGGCGTGGCCAAGGCGCTGGGGCTGGACTTGAAAAAGGCGCTGGCGTCGAAGAAGGACGATCCGATGAACGGCAACCCGCTGGTGGCGCTACCGGTTTGACGCCAGGATGGCCGCCACCGCCCGCACCAGCGCATCGCACTGCGCGGGCGTGCCCACGCTGATGCGCAGGTAGGGCGCAATACGCTCGGGCCGCGCGAAGTGGCGCACCAGCACCGCGCGCTCGCGCAGCAGCGCGGCCAGTTGCGCGCCGTCGCGCCCCGGATGGCGCGCGAAAAGGAAATTGGCCTGCGAGGGCAGTACCTCGAAGCCCAGCTCCTGGAGAGCGCGCGCCAGACCGTCGCGGTTGTGCATCACGGCGTGGCGGGTTGCGTCGAAATACGCCACGTCCTGCACGGCAGCGCACGCGCCGGCCTGGGCCAGGCGGTCCAGCGGGTAGGAGTTGAAGCTGTCCTTCACGCGTGTGAGCGCGTCGATCAGCGGCGGCGCCCCGAAGGCCGCGCCCACCCGCAGCCCGGCGAGCGAGCGCGACTTGGACAGCGTGTGCACCACCAGCAGGTTGGGATGGCGTGCAATGAGCCCCACGGCGCTCTCGCCGCCGAAATCCACATAGGCTTCATCGACCAGCACCACGCGCTGCGGGCAAGCCGCCAGCAGCCGCTCGATCTGCGCCAGCGGCAAACCCATGCCCGTGGGCGCGTTCGGGTTGGCCAGCACGATGCCTGCGCACGGCCCTTGCGCAGCACGCGCGGCCAAGGCGCCCACATCGACCGCCAGCCCGGCATCGAGTGGCTGCAGCTCGGCGCCGATGCCCCACAGCCCGCAGTACACGCGGTAGAAGCTGTAGGTGATATCGGGCATCAGAAGCCGCTCGCCCGCATGCTGGAAGAATGCGAAGAAGGCATGCGCCAGCACTTCGTCCGAGCCGTTGCCGACAAAGACCTGATCCGTCTGCAACCCATGGGCTGCCGCCAGCGCCTCGCGCAGCGCGAGCGATTGCGGATCAGGGTAGAGCTGCAGGCCCTCGCGTGCGGCCGCCTCCACGGCCGCGATGGCGCGCGGCGACGGCGGATAGGGGTTCTCGTTGGTGTTGAGCTTCACCAGGCCCGCGATGCGCGGCTGCTCGCCGGGCACATAAGGTTCGAGCCGCTCCACGACGGGGCTGCACAGCGAAGGGATGGACATGCGGGAAATTCCTGTTTTCATAGCTTACAGCGCTTGCTGCATAAGCGCTTGAGACTGTTTTTTCTTATATTTTTAGCCCAATAGCCGCGCCAGCGTGAGCAGCGCCAGCAGCAGCATCCAGACCACCACCGAGCGCCACACCAGCCCCACCACGCTGCGCAGGTGCGCCACCTGCGGTTCCTGGCCGGGCGTGGCATCGCTGTCACCCAACGCGCCACCGGCTTCAAAACCGGCATTCGCGGCACCACGCCCGCGCAGCGCCACGCCGCCCAGGCGCACGCCGATCGCACCGGCCGTCGCCGCCAGCACCACGCCATCGTTGTCACCGGGAAAGCGCTGCGCGTGAAAGCGCCAGCCTTCGATCGCATCCTCGAAACTGCCGACGACGGCGAAGGACAGCGCGGTCAGGCGCGCGGGCAGCCAGTCGATCACCATCCATGCCCGCTCCGCCGCCCTCACCAGCGCCTGGCTGGGCGGGTGTTCAGGCAACGGTGCGCCCGCGCCCCAGTGGCGCGCCGCGAATTCCGCCATGCGATAGAGCACCGCCCCGCTGGGTCCCAGCCCCAGCGCCGCAAATCCGGCAAACCACGCCAGCACGCCAAACACATGGCGATGCGCAGCGACCACCGAGTACTCGATGACGTGGCGCACGATCTCGCTGCGCGGCAGCTGATCCACTTCCACCTGTTTCCAGCGCGCCAGGCCTTCGCGCGCGCGCTGCACGTCGCCCTCTTCGAGCGCATCACGGATAGCGGTGAAATGGTGGCTGAACTGGCGGAAACCCAGCGTGATGTAGAGCACCACAATATTCCAGACCAGCGCCAGCGGCCAGCCTACGAAATGCAGCAGCGCCCAATACACCGCCAGCACCGCCAGCGGCGGCACGCCCACCGCCAGCGCCCAGGTGAGCCAGCCATGGGGCGGGCTGCCAGCGTCGAAATTGCGCCGCGCCGACAGCGCCCAGGCACGCAATCCTTCATGGATGGGATTGCTGCGCGCCAGGGGGCGCGCCTGCTCGATCAGCAGGGCCAGCAGGATGGCAAAAAAACTCATGCGGACAATGATAGCGAGCCGCGCCCGCCGAACGCGCCCTTCAGGCGCTCATGAATCGATAGAAATTGCGCAGCATGCCCGCCGTGGCACCCCAGATGAAGCGTGTCCTGCCGCCATCCTGGTAGGGCATCGCATACCACTCGCGGCGCTGCCCCTGCCATTCGAACGCCTGGCGCCGGTGGTGCGCGGGATCAAGCAGAAATTGCAGCGGCACCTCGAAGATATCGGCCACTTCGTCCGGGTTGGCGTGCAGGCGCGCACCGGGCCTCACCAGCGCCACGACCGGCGTCACGATGAAGGACGATCCGGTCACATAGTCCGGCAGGCTGCCGAGCACCTCGACCCCGCCGCTGTCCAGCCCCACTTCTTCGCGCGCCTCGCGCAGCGCAGTCGCAGCGGCATCCCGGTCCTGCGGATCGCTGCGTCCGCCCGGGAAGGCCACCTGTCCCGAATGCGTGGACAGATGCTGGGTGCGCTCCGTCAGCAGCACCGTGGGGCGCGCGTGCAGCACGATGGGCACGAGCACGGCCGCATGGGCCGGCGCGCGGTCCAGGAATTTCGGCTCGCGCTGAATTTCCGGCACCCAGGCCGGCGGTGCCGCAAAGCGCTGGCGCAACGCCGCCACGGTCTGCGCCGCGTCAGCGACCGGGGGCAGCGCATCCGGCTCCCCCACGAATGGCAGCCTGCGCGGATCAAAGCGCGGGAGCGTGAAAGGAGCGGCGGACTTCTGCACGGGCTCTCGGGAAAACAAAACCGCTACAGGCCTGCGCGCTGTAGCGGCTTTGGGTGCTCTGCCAGCATGGTCGTGGCAGCCAGGCCCATCAGGCCTGGGGAGCGTCGCTGACCTTGACGCGCGAAGGCAGCTTTTCCTTGATGCGCGCGCGCTTGCCGCTCAGGCCGCGCAGGTAGTACAGCTTGGCGCGGCGCACGTCGCCACGGCGCTTGACTTCGATCTTGGCGATCAGCGGGCTGTAGGTCTGGAAGGTGCGCTCCACGCCTTCGCCGTTGGAGATCTTGCGCACGATGAAGCTGCTGTTCAGGCCGCGATTGCGCTTGGCAATCACCACGCCTTCGTACGCCTGCACGCGCTTGCGCGTGCCTTCGACGACGTTCACGCTGACGATCAGCGTATCGCCGGCGGAAAAATCAGGGATCTGGCGGTTGAGGCGGGCAATTTCCTCTTGCTCAAGGGTCTGGATCAGGTTCATGGTGTCATCCATCGATCATGCCCGCGCCAAGATTGGCAGCGGCGCCCCGATTGGCGCCTTGTAGGCCATGGCCATTGCCATGACGGCCGGGTAGAGGATCGAAAAGCCGCTGATTATAGCAAGCGAAGGCTGGTTTCGTCATCCTCCGTCAGCAGCCCATCGGCGCGCGCCGCATCCAGCAGGTCCGGGCGCAGCTGCCGCGTCAGGCGCAGCCGCTGGCCGCGGCGCCACTGCGCAATCTGCGCGTGGTTGCCCGAAAGCAGCACCGCCGGCACCTCGCGCCCCCGCCACGCTTCAGGACGGGTGTAGTGCGGGCAATCGAGCAAACCGTCAAGCTGCGGGCTGAAGCTGTCCTGCCTGGCGCTGTCCTCGTCGTGCAGCACGCCCGGCTGCAGGCGCGCCACGGCATCGAGCAGCGCCATGGCGGCCACCTCGCCGCCGGAAAGGACAAAATCACCCAGGCTGATTTGCCGCTGGACATGGGCATCGATGAAGCGCTGATCGATGCCTTCGTAGCGGCCGCAGAGCAAAATGGCGCCGCTGCCGGCCGCCCAGGCCTGCACGCCCGCCTGGCCAAGCCGCTCTCCCACGGGAGAAAACAGCACCATCGGCGCCTGTACCTCGCGTGCTTCGTTGCGATCGGCGCGGATGGCCGCGAGGCAATGCGCCAGGGGCTCCGCCATCATCACCATGCCCGGGCCGCCGCCAAACGGACGGTCATCGACACGGCGGTAGTTGCCCTCGGCATGATCGCGCGGGTTCCACAGGTGCACCGCCACCTGCCCCGAGGCATAGGCGCGGCGCGTGACGCCACTTGCGAGAAAAGGGGCGAACAGCTCGGGGAACAGCGTGATGAGATCAAAACGCACGCCGAGACCTCTTCAGTAATCCGGCTGCCAATCGACCGTGATGCGCCGGCCCGCGAGATCCACCTGATCAACAAAGGCGGAAACAAAGGGAACCAGGCGCTCACAGGGCTTGCCACCTTGCTCGCCTGCCAGCACCAGCGTGGTCTGCGGCCCGGAGGCGAGCAAATCCCGGACCGTGCCCAGCTGCACGCCCTCGCGGTTGGCGACCGCAAGGCCGATCAGGTCAACCCAGTAGTATTCGTCGTCCTGCGTCTGCGGAAACGCCGAACGGGGAATGAAAATGCGCGCGCCGCGCAGCAATTCAGCCTGCGCCCGGTCCTGCACCTCCTGCGCCTGCGCCACGACCGCATCGCCGTGCGGACGCGCCTGCTGCACGCCGAGGCTCACGCAACGCCCGAACGGGCTCTTCGCCCCGCGCTCTGCGGGCAGCAGGAACCACTGCGGCGCCGCCAGCAAGGCCTCTGGCGCGCTGCTGAAGGGCACCACCTTGAACCAGCCCTTGACGCCCCAGGCCTCGCCGACACGGCCAACCTCTATGGCGTCGTGCGGCAGTTCGGCAAAGGGCAGTTCGGGGAAATCGATCATGCGCGTTGAAAAACAAAACGGGCCCGTCAGTGCGCCCGACGAAGCCCGTGCTGGCTGGCGCCAGGAGTGATCAGGCAGCCTGCTTGGCGGCCTGGCGGATCAGGCGATCCACGGTGGGAGACGCCTGCGCGCCCACGCTCTTCCAGTAGGTGATGCGATCCTGCACCAGACGCAGACCTTCCTCGCCGCCCTTGGCGGAGGGGTTGTAGAAACCCACGCGCTCGATGAAGCTGCCGTCGCGGCGCACGCGCTTGTCGGCAACGACGATGTTGAAGAACGGACGGCCCTTGGCGCCGCCGCGGGAGAGTCGAATCACGACCATGGTTGAATCCTTCGGGTGGTTGCCGCTGACATTGCGGCAGTTCTTGCTGCGCTTGAGACACGCGACTGGCCACCCGGCCAGCGACACGCTGCAAAGCCCGGCATTATAGCGGGATGATTTCGGAGGAATAATCACACCCATGAAAAACAAGACCCTCACCACCTGGCTTGCCTTCCTGGGCGGTCCGCTCGGACTGCACCGCTTCTATCTGCGCGGCCTGGGCGACTGGCTCGGCTGGCTGTTCCCTATCCCGACCGCTCTCGGAATCGTCGGCGTCGAACGCATCCAGCAGCTCGGCGTGGATGACCAGCTCAGCTGGGCGCTGATTCCGCTGCTGGGCCTGATCATCGCCGTGTGCGCGCTGACGGCCATCGTGTACGGCCTGATGCCGCAGGACCGATGGAACGCACGCTTCAACCCCGGCGCGGCGCCGGACCATCCGGCTGGACGCACCTACTGGCTGACGGTGATGGGCGTTGCCGCCGCGCTGCTGGTGGGTGCGGGGGTGCTGATGGCGACGATTGCCTTCGGCTTCGAGCATTTCTGGGAATACCAGCTCGAAGAGGCTCGCAAGATATCGCAGTAAAAAGCATTCCAGCGCTTTTCGCCAAAGCGCGGGCAGCTATCATATTGAGAGATCAATACATCTGCAGGCTCGCCCAGTAGGCGATGCCGGAGATGAATGCACTCGCCGGGATGGTGAGTATCCAGGCCCAGACGATATTGCCCGCCACGCCCCAGCGCACGGCGCTGGCACGCTGGGTGGAGCCAACGCCCACGATGGCTCCGGTGATGGTGTGCGTGGTCGAGACCGGAATGCCCAGCCAGGTGGCCAGGAAAAGCGACAGCGCCCCGCCCGTCTCGGCGCAAAACCCGCCCACGGGCTTGAGCTTGGTGATCTTCTGCCCCATGGTCTTGACGATGCGCCAACCGCCGAACATGGTGCCCAGTCCCATCGCGCTGTAGCAGGCCAGAATGACCCAGATGGGCGGCTCGGCATCCCCGGCGGAGGCATAGCCGGTCGCGATCAGCAGCAGCCAGATGATGCCTATGGTCTTCTGCGCATCGTTGCCGCCATGCCCCAGGCTGTAGGCGCCGGCCGAGATGAGCTGCAGGCGCCGGAACCACCGGTCGATGCGCTGCGGACGCGCGCGCCGCAGGAGCCAGGCCATGAGCACCATCATCATCGAGCCCAGGATGAAGCCCAGCAGCGGCGAGATGAAGATGAACGCCACGATCTTGAAGATGCCGCTGGCCACCAGCGCGCCCGCGCCCGTCTTGGCGATCACGGCCCCGACGATGCCGCCGATCAGCGCATGCGAGGAGCTGCTGGGAATGCCGTAGTACCAGGTGATGATGTTCCAGCTGATCGCGCCGACGAGCGCGCCGAAGATCACGTGCGTGTCCACCACATGGATGTCGACAATGCCTTTGCCGATGGTGGCCGCGACACTCAGGTGGAACACGAAAATCGCAATGACGTTGAAGAACGCCGCAAACACCACCGCCTGCGACGGCTTGAGCACGCCGGTGGAGACGACGGTGGCAATCGAATTGGCCGCGTCGTGAAAGCCGTTCATGAAATCGAACGCGACGGCCAGACCAACCAGCAGAATCACGACCCAGAGGGCGGCCTGAACGGTTTCCATGGTGCAGGGAAAGTGATGAAGAAGCGATGCTTCAGGAGTTTTCGAGGATCACGCCCTCGATGTGGTTGGCCACGTCCTCGCATTTGTCCGTCACGGTTTCGAGCAGCTCGTAGATTTCCTTGAGCTTGATGATCTCGCGCGCATCGACCGCTTCGCGAAACAGCTTGCTCATCGCGCTGCGCAGCACGCGGTCCGCCTCGCCCTCGACACGGTCGATCTCCTCGCAGACCTTGAGCGCGCGCTCCGTCACCGCCGGCTCCGCGATGCGCCCCAGCATGCGCACCGCATCGCGCACCAGGCCGCAGCACGTGACGCACAGCTCCGTGAGGTGCCGGATTTCCTCGGTCACATGCTGCAAGTCATAGAGCGCCATGGCTTCGGCCGTGTCCTGCAGCAGGTCGGCCACGTCGTCCATGGTGTTGATGAGTGAATGGATCTGCTCGCGGTCGATGGGCGTGATGAAGGTGCGGTGCAAGGCCCGGTTCACCTCGTGCGTCACGCGGTCGGCGGCGCGCTCGGCATCGTCAACCTCCTGCTGGTGGCGCTCGCGCTGCTGCGGGTTTGCATAGTCCGCCACCAATGAGGAAAACGCCTCCACCGCCTCCACGATGCGATCGGCATGCTGGTTGAACATCTCGAAAAAATTGCCCTCGCGGGGCAATAATTTTCCAAACAGCATGCAGGCTCCTGGTGGGAAGGACTTGTGAGGCAGCGGGCCGCGCTTGGTGTGGTGCGAACCGCGAGAAGCCGGAATTTTACTCGGGGTAACCCCGGGGTCCGGCGAGCGCAAAATCTTCTATAACCGCTGCACCGTGACAGCACGGCGTCCGCGCCGCCCTCCATGCCAGCCCCGCCTCTTTCCAACGCCAGCGCCGCGCCACCACTGACGGGGCTGGTGCTGACCGGCGGCGGAGCCCGGGCGGCCTACCAGGTCGGGGTGCTGCAGGCGATCTCGGACCTGCGCCGCCAATGCGAGCCGGACAACCACGCCAACCCTTTCCCCGTCATGACCGGCACCTCGGCCGGGGCGATCAACGCGGCCGCATTGGCCTGCGGGGCGGACCAGTTCGATCGCGCGGTGCGGCGTCTGGCGCGCGTCTGGAGCCATTTTCATCCGCACAACGTCTACCGCTCGGACTCGATCAGCATGCTGCGCAGCGGTGCCAGCTGGCTGTCGCTGCTGTCGCTCGGCTGGGTGGTCGCGCGCTGGCATCGCCTACGGCCGCGCTCATTGCTGGACAACGGCCCGCTGCTGCAATTGCTGCAGCAGCTCGTGCCCCTCATCCGCCTGCCCCTGCTGATGCGCGAAGGCCATCTGCACGCGCTGGCCATCACGGCGTCCAGCTACAGCTCGGGCGAGCACATCACCTTCTTCGAAGCCAGCGACCGGCTCGTGCCCTGGGTGCGCACCCAGCGGCGTTCGGTGCGCGACGAGATACGCCACGAGCACCTGCTGGCATCGTCCGCCATTCCTTTCATCTTTCCCGCCCAGGGCATAGACATCGACGGCGCCACGGAGTATTTTGGCGACGGCTCGATGCGCCAGTCCGCCCCGATCGCACCGGCGATCCATCTTGGCGCGGAGCGCATCCTGGTGATCGGCGCGGGGCGCATGCACGAATCCGGGAGCGATCCGACGGCCGCGCCCTCCAGCGGCTATCCGTCGCTCGCGCAGATCGCCGGCCATGCGCTCTCCAACATCTTCCTCGACGCCCTCTGGGTGGACGTGGAGCGCATGCAGCGCATCAACAAGACGCTGTCGCTGATCCCCCCGCAAGCGCGCACCAGCAGCGCGCTGAAGCCGCTGGAACTGCTGGTGATCGCGCCATCCCAGCGCCTGGACGCCATCGCCACCCGCCACGTCGATCGGCTGCCGGTGGCGCTGCGCACGCTGCTGGGAACCATAGGCGTGTCGTCAAAAAAACAGGAAGTGCGCAGCGCCGCACTGGCCAGCTATCTGCTGTTCGAGGAGCACTACACGCAGGAGCTGATGGCGCTGGGCCGGGCCGATGTGGCGGCGCGGCGCGATGAGGTGCTGGCGTTCTTCGGCTGGACGCTGCCCGTACAGGCCAGCAAGCCTTGAACAGCACGCGGCAGCGTTTCCTACAATGACCGGTTTCGCAAAGCCAGTCGCCACCCATGTCCGCCCGCAAGATCTTCGTCACCACCGCGCTGCCGTATGCCAACGGCAAGTTCCACATCGGCCACATCATGGAATACATCCAGGCCGACACCTGGGTGCGGGCGCAGCGCATGGCGGGCTCGCAGGTGAATTTCGTCGGCGCCGACGACGCGCACGGCGCGCCCATCATGATCGCGGCCGAGAAGGCCGGCAAGACGCCGCAGCAGTTCGTCGCCGACATCGCCGCCGGGCGCAAGGAATACCTGGACGGCTTTCACATCGCGTTTGACAACTGGCACAGCACCGACGCGCCGGAAAACCACGCGCTCGCGCAGCAGATCTACCTGGATTTGAAGGCCAACGGCCTGATCGAAACCCGCACCATAGAGCAGTTCTTCGACCCGGAGAAGAACATGTTCCTGCCCGACCGCTTCATCAAGGGCGAATGCCCGCGCTGCCACGCCAAGGACCAGTACGGCGACAACTGCGAGGTCTGCGGCGCGGTCTATGCGCCCACCGAACTCATCAACCCCTACTCCGCGCTCTCGGGCGCCAGGCCCGAGCTCAAGACCTCGGAGCACTTCTTCTTCAAGCTCTCGGACCCGCGCTGCGTGCAGTTTTTGAAAGAGTGGACGCAGGACGGCTTTCACGTGCAGCCCGAAGTGGCCGCCAAGATCAGGGAATGGTTCGGCACGCGCACCAACCCCGATGGCAGCACCAGCGAGGGCCTGGGCGACTGGGACATCTCGCGCGACGCGCCCTATTTCGGCATCGAAATCCCGGATGCGCCAGGCAAGTATTTCTACGTCTGGCTGGATGCGCCCATTGGTTATCTGGCATCACTCAAGAACCTTCTGGACAAGCGCGGCGAGGATTACGACGCCTACATGGCCGACCCGGCCCTGGAGCAGTACCACTTCATCGGCAAGGACATCATCACCTTCCACACGCTGTTCTGGCCCGCCACGCTGAAATTCAGCGGCCGCAAGACGCCGACCAAAATCTGCGTGCACGGCTTCATGACGGTGAACAACGGCGAGAAGATGAGCAAAAGCCGCGGCACCGGCCTCGATCCGCTCAAGTACCTGGCGCTGGGCATGAATCCCGAGTGGCTGCGCTACTACCTGGGCGCCAAGCTCAACGGGCGCAACGAGGACATCGACTTCAACCCCGAGGACTTCATGGCCCGGGTGAACGCCGATCTGATCGGCAAGTACGTGAATATTGCGTCACGCGCCGCAGGCTTCATCGCCAAGCGTTTTGGTGGCAGGCTTGGCAGCGTGGGCAGCGACGGGCAGGCCTTGCTGGCCGAACTGCACGCGCAGCAAGCCGCCATCGTGCAGGCCTACGAAGACCGCGACAGCGCCCGCGCGGCGCGCGACACCATGCTGCTGTGCGACCGGGTGAACAGCTATGTGGACGCCAACAAGCCCTGGGAACTCGCGAGGCAGGAAGGGCAGGACGCGCGCCTGCACGATGTCTGCACCACCTGCATCGAGGCCTTCCGCCTGCTCACCATTTACCTGAAACCCATGCTGCCCGCCACGGCGGCGCAGGTGGAAGGCTTCCTGCAGATTGCGCCACTCTCCTTCGCCGACGCGCAAAGCCTGCTGGGCACTGGCCACGCGATTGGCCAGTACCAGCATCTGATGCAGCGCGTGACGGTGGAGCAGCTCGATGCGCTGTTTGCCCTGCCCGAGCCGGAAAAGGTCTTGCCCGGCGGCGAGGAGATCGCCCCCACGATCACGATCGCCGATTTCGCCAGGATCGATCTGCGCATCGCCAGGATCGTCGAATGCCAGGCGGTGGAGGGCTCGACCAAACTGCTGCGGCTCACGCTGGACGCGGGCGAAGGGCGGCTGAGGAATGTCTTCTCGGGCATCTCCAGCATGTACCAGCCCGAGCAGCTGCAAGGCAAGCTCACCGTGCTGGTGGCCAACCTCGCGCCGCGCAAGATGAAATTCGGCGTGAGCGAGGGCATGGTGCTTGCCGCCAGCCATGCGGATGAAAAATCGCACCCCGGCATCTACGTGCTTGAACCCTTCCCGGGTGCCGAGCCCGGCATGCGGATTCATTGAAAAGCATAGCTGCTCACGCTTTCTGCATAAGCGTTTGAGCCCGATTTGGCTTGAAAACCATCCGTACACCCATCCCCGCCGACCGGCGCCGCCTGCTGCTGGCCGCGCTGGCGCTCGGCGCCATGGCCGCCTGCGGCCGGCGCGCACCCAAGGCGCAGGCCGTCCCCGCGGGCGCCACGGTGCTCGCGCTGGGGGATTCGCTGACGCAGGGCGTGGGCGCCGATCCGCAGCACGCCTATCCCGCCGTGCTGCGGGAGCTCAGCGGCTGGAACCTGGTCAATGCCGGCGTCTCGGGCGACACCAGCGCGCAGGCGCTCGCACGCCTGCCCGACTTGCTGGTCGAGCACCATCCGGCGCTGGTGCTGATCGGCCTGGGCGGCAATGATTTCCTGCGCCAGACGAGCGCCAGCGCCGCCAAGGACAATCTCCGCGCCGCCTGCCGAATGTCGCTGGACAGCGGCGCGCAGGTGGTGTTGATCGCGGTGCCGCAGTTCTCGCTGCTCGCCGCCAGCACCGGGAAGCTGAGCGATCACCCGCTCTACGCCGAACTGGCGAGCGAGCTGGAGATGCCCCTGTACGCGGGCGGCTGGTCCGAAGTGCTCGGCGACGCGCGCCTGCGCTCCGACCGGGTGCACGCCAATGCCGAGGGCTACCGTCAGTTCGCGGACGGCCTGGCGCGGCGGCTGCGAGAACTCGGGCTGCTCGCGCGCTGAGCCGCCCCGCATCGGGGCCGATGCGGCGTTGCGCAAGGCCGCTGGGTGATCCAGCTACAGGTCAGCTACGCTGCTCAGCGCCTCGTCCCGGCTACGTACGGCCGCGCGCCAGCCAATCGTCCAGCCGCCGCACCCCCAGCGCCAGCCGTGCCGCGTCCTTGGAGGCGAAACACCAGCGCAGCCAGCCTTCCCCCTCGGCGGAAAATGCCGCGCCGGGTGCAAGGCCCAGGCCTGCCTCCAGCACCAGGCGCTTGGCCAGCTGCAGTGAATCGGCAAACCCATCGATGCGGACAAAGGCGTACATCCCGCCCGGCGCACGGCTCGTGCGCACCCCCGGCAAGGCCTGCAGCGCGGGCACCAGCGCATCGCGGCAGGCGCGCATGTGGGCGACGATGCGCGGCGTGATCTCCGCCACATGCTCCAGCGCCGCCAGCGCTCCCTGCTGCGCAAACACCGGCGCGCACGAAGTGTTGAATTCGATCACCTTGCCCATCTGCGCCGCCATCGCGGGCGGCATCACCATCCAGCCCAGGCGCCAGCCGGTCATGAGGAAGGCCTTGGAAAAACTCTGCACCACCACCAGCCGGTCGTCTTGCGCCGCGATGTCCAGAAACGACGGCGCGGCGCGGCTCTCGGTGTCGTCCCGGTAGTACAGCCGCTCGTACACCTCGTCGGACAAAATCCAGGTGCCGGTGCCGCGGCAATGGTCCAGGATGGCCTGCTGCTCGGCGCGCGTGAGCGTCCAGCCCGTGGGGTTGTTGGGCGAGTTGAGCACCAAGAGGCGCGTGCGCGGCGTGATGGCCGCCAGCAGCTTCGCCAGATCCAGCGTCCACGCGCCGTCTTCCTGCGGCTGCAGGGCCACGCAGCGCAGCTGCGCGCCCATGATCTGCGGCTGCCCGGTGAGGTTGGGCCACACGGGCGTGACCACCACGACCTCATCACCCGCATCCACCAGCACCTGCATCGCGAGCATCAGCGCATTCACGCCGCCCGAGGTCACCGCGATGCGCTCGGCCGCCACCGCGCCGCCATGCAGGCGCGAGCTGTAGTCGGCCAGCGCCTCGCGCAGCTCGGGCAGGCCCATGTTGTGCGCGTAGAACGTCTCGCCCGCCTGCAGCGAGGCTATTGCCGCGGCGAGAATCACTTCGGGCGTGGTTTCGTCGCTCTCGCCAAACCAGAAGGGCAGCACATCGGCGCGGCCCATGCCCGCATTGGCGACTTCGCGGATTTTGGAGGCTTCAAGGTTCAGGATGGCACTGCGCATGGTTCTCTTTCGTCAGGAGTTCAAGCATGGCACAGAACGCATGTCCCCGTGCGGCTACCATTGCCGCCCATGTTCAGTTACCGCCACGCCTTTCACGCCGGCAACCACGGCGATGTGCTCAAGCACACCGTGCTCATTGCCTGCCTGCGCCACCTCACGCTCAAGGAGACGGGGCTCACCGTGATCGACACGCACGCGGGCGCGGGCCTGTACCGGCTCGATGGCGACTACGCCCGCACCAGCGGCGAGGCGCTCGAGGGCGTGCAGCGCCTCTCCGGGGCTGCCGATCTGGCGCCCGCCTTGCAGGATTATCTGGAGGTGGTGCGCAGCTTCAACAGCAAAAGCGCGCTGCGCATTTACCCAGGATCACCCTTCATCACCCAGCGGCTTCTCCGCCCGCAAGACCGGCTGCGGCTGTTTGAAATTCACCCCAGCGATTTGCCTACGCTGGTACGCAACGTGGCGCAGCTGGAGGCGGACAGGCAAATCACCGTGTACTCCGAAGACGGCTTTGAGGGCATCAAGAAATTACTGCCTCCACAGCCCCGCCGCGCCCTGCTGCTCTGCGATCCAAGCTATGAATTGAAGAGTGATTACGCCCGCGTGCACGCCCTGCTGCAGGAAGCCATCAAGCGCTTTGCCACCGGCTGCTACGCCGTGTGGTACCCCGTGATCGCCCGGCCCGAAGCGCACGAACTGCCCCGGCGCCTGAAGGCGCTGGCCGCGCGCGCGGGCAAGCCCTGGCTGCATGCCACCCTCACCGTGAAATCGGCGCGCGTGCGCAAGCTCGAAGACGGCAGCGAGCAGCGCCCGGGCCTGCCGGGCAGCGGCATGTTTCTGGTGAACCCGCCGTATCTGCTGCAGGAGCAGCTGCAGGCGGCGCTGCCGCAGATGGCCGAGCTGCTGGCGCAGGACGACCACGCCAGCCACCTGCTGGAAACGGGCTGAAGGCCGCCCCCTGTGGCTACTTGCGTTTCAGCCCCTGGCCGGATGCCTTCTTGAGCCCCAGCGGGGCAGCAGCAGGCGAAGGCGAGCGGCTCGCGGGCTCCAGACTGCGCTCCGCCTGCTGCGCCCCGACGTCCTCGCCCAGCGCGGGCACGCAATCCTCGCCGTCGTCGTCCACCAGCCACAGTTCCACGGGCTTGATGCCGAGGCCGATCATGCCCAGCTCCTGCGCAGCCGCCTGGCTCAGATCCACCACACGATCGCCCGCACCGCCAAACGGCCCGCGGTCGTTGATGCGCACCATCACCGTCTTGCCGGTGACCAGGCTGCGCACGCACACCCTGGTGCCAAACGGCAGCGTGCGGTGCGCGGCAGTGAAACCCATGCGATCAAACCGCTCGCCGCTGGCCGTGCGCCGCCCGTGCAGGCCAGGGCCGTACCACGAAGCCAGCCCTTGGTCGAGCAACTGGTACTCCGGCTTTGCCGATTCAACCTCGGGCGGCGCAGCCGGCGCAGGGGCCTGTGCCACTTCAGACGCTGGCGGCGTGAATGGCCGCTCCACAGGCTGCGCCGTCTGCTCAGGCAGCCGTACCGCGCGGCGCGGCACGTCCGGCGCAGCATCGGTGCTCTCAGGCACCGGCAGCGCGCAGGCCACCAGCAACAGGACCAAGGCACAGACAGACGCCAGGCGCGGCGCACGCATCACGCGGGCCCCACTCCCAGACGATGGCACAGCTCCAGCGTCGCCGCGCTCTGGTTCATGGTGTAGAAGTGCAGCGCGGGCGCGCCGCCAGCCACCAGCTGCTCGCACAGCCGCGCCACCACATCCAGGCCAAAGGCGCGAATGCTGGCCACATCATCCCCAAAGCCCTGCAGCCGCAGGCGCAGCCAGCGCGGCACCTCGGCGCCGCAGGCATCCGAAAAGCGCAGCAGCTGGGTGGAGCCGAGGATGGGCATGATGCCCGGAACGATGGGCACATCCAGCCCCGCGCGGCGGGCTTCATCGACGAAGCGGAAATACGCATCGGCGTTGAAGAAATACTGCGTGATCGCCGCATCGGCCCCGGCATGCACCTTGGCCGCGAAGGCCTTGAGGTCGGCCTCGGGCGAACGCGCCTGCGGATGCGTCTCGGGATAGGCCGCCACCTCGATATGAAAATGCCTGCCGGTCTCTTCACGGATGAAGGCCACGAGGTCGCTCGCGTACTGAAACGCGCCCCCCATGCCGTAGCCGCTGGGCAGGTCGCCGCGCAGCGCCACCAGGCGATTCACCCCCATGGCCCTGAGCTCGGCGAGCTGCTCGCGCACCTTCTCGCGCGTGGCGCCTATGCAGGAAAAATGCGAGGCCGCGGGCACACCTTCGGCCAGAATCTCCTGCACGGCGGCAAAGGTGCCCGCCTGCGTGGAGCCGCCCGCGCCGTAGGTGACCGAGCAGAACTCGGGCTGGAGCCGATAGAGCTGCTCGCGCACCACGCGCAGCTTGCCCACGCCTTCGGGCGTCTTGGGCGGGAAGAATTCAAAACTGACAGGGACAGCCATCACGCCCCCGCCTCAATAACGGTAGGCGTCGGCCTTGTAGGGCCCCTGCACCGGCACATTGATGTAAGCCGCCTGCTCGGGCGTGAGCGTGGTGAGCTGCACGCCCAATTTTTTCAGCTGCAGGCGCGCCACTTTTTCATCGAGCAGCTTGGGCAGCACGTAGACCTTGCCCGCCTCGTATTCCGCCGGCTTGGTGAAGAGCTCGATCTGCGCCAGCGTCTGGTTGGCAAAGCTGCTGCTCATCACATAACTGGGGTGACCCGTCGCGCAGCCCAGGTTCACGAGGCGCCCCTTGGCCAGCAGCGTGATGCGGTGGCCGTCGGGGAAGATGATGTGATCGACCTGCGGCTTGATCTCTTCCCACTGGTATTTTTCCAGCGAGGCGACGTCGATCTCGTTGTCGAAGTGGCCGATGTTGCAAACGATCGCCTCGTTCTTCATCGCCGCCATGTGCTCGTGGCGGATCACGTCCTTGTTGCCGGTGGTGGTCACGAAGATGTCGGCCTTGGCGGCGGCGTATTCCATGGTGACGACCTTGTAGCCCTCCATCGCCGCCTGCAGCGCGTTGATCGGGTCGATCTCGGTCACCCAGACCTGGGCGCGCAGCGCCGACAGCGCCTGCGCGCAGCCCTTGCCCACGTCGCCGTAGCCGGCCACCAGCGCCACCTTGCCGGCGATCATCACGTCGGTGGCGCGCTTGATGCCGTCCACCAGCGATTCGCGGCAGCCGTAGAGGTTGTCGAACTTGGATTTCGTCACCGAGTCGTTGACGTTGATCGCCCGGAACAGCAGCGTGCCCTTGGCGGACATTTCATTGAGGCGGTGCACCCCCGTGGTCGTCTCTTCGGTCACGCCGAGGATCTCGGCGCTCTTGCGCGTGTACCAGCTGGCGTCCTGCGCCAGCTTGGCCTTGATGGCGGCGTACAGAATGCGCTCTTCCTCGCTCGCCGGATGCGCCAGCACCGAGGCATCCTTCTCCGCGCGCTGGCCCAGATGCATGAGCAGCGTGGCGTCGCCCCCATCGTCCAGAATCATGTTCGGGCCCTCGCCCTTCGCGCCCTTGGCGCCGAACTCGAAGATGTGGTGGGTGTAGTCCCAATAATCCTTGAGCGATTCGCCCTTGATCGCATACACCGGCGTGCCCCCTGCGGCAATCGCGGCGGCCGCGTGGTCCTGCGTCGAGAAGATGTTGCACGAGGCCCAGCGCACGTCGGCGCCCAGGGCTTTCAGCGTTTCGATCAGCACCGCCGTCTGGATCGTCATGTGCAGACTGCCCGCGATGCGTGCGCCCTTGAGCGGCTGGCTCGCGGCAAATTCCTCGCGGATGGCCATCAGGCCGGGCATTTCGGTCTCGGCAATCGCGATTTCCTTGCGGCCCCAGGCGGCCAGCGTGATATCGGCAATCGCCTGATCGGGGTGGGAAACGGGAACAGCGCTCATGGTGGGGTCCTTCACGGTAGAAGTTGAACCACGCCACCGGGCACCGACAAGAGCAATCACCGCACCGGCACAGCGTGGGTGAGCGTCGTTGCAGAGGAAAGGATTTCCGAGCCTCGCACCCGGCTTGGGGTGCTGCAACGCTCCTCGGAAATGAGGCGCAAATTATACCGGCGCATGTTTTGGCAAACCTTGCCAAGCTTTTACAATGGAGCGCCATGAGCACCGTCACCATGAACATCTCGCTTTCCGATGAGCTGAAGGCCTTTGTAGATGCCCGCGTGCAGGCGCGCGGCTACAGCAGCACCAGCGAATACATGCGCGACCTGGTGCGCCGCGACGAAGAGCGCGCATCCGAGGAGCGGTTTCGGGCACTGATTCAGGAGGGTGTTGATTCAGGTATCGATCCACGCCCCTGGAGCGAACTGCGCGATGACTGGACTGCCCGCATCGCTGCAGCCCGTGCCATCAAGGCCACGGCGAGTTTGTGACGCCTGTTGCTCTATCTACCCAGGCCACCAGAGACCTGGAGCAAGCCTTTGTTTACTACTTCGATGTCGCAAATTTGGCCCTGCCCGAGCGTTTCAGGGATGAAGTAGATGCTGCGCTGAACCATATTGCCGAGCATCCGGGCACCGGATCCACCCGATACGCGCTTCAAGGTGATGCCACACCATTGCGTTTCTGGACTTTGCGCCGATTCCCCTTCGCCATCTTCTACACCGAACACCCCGACCACATCACCGTAGTGCGCGTGCTGCATCAGTCGTCCGACCTGCCCCACCACCTGAATTGATCCACCGAGAACCCCGTGTCCTTTGCCTCTGAAACCCGGCGCCGCCGCACCTTTGCCATCATCTCCCACCCCGACGCCGGCAAGACCACGCTGACCGAAAAACTACTGCTTTTTTCCGGCGCGATCCAGATCGCCGGAGCGGTGAAGGGTCGCAAGGCCAGCCGCCACGCGACCAGCGACTGGATGGAGATCGAGAAGCAGCGCGGCATCTCAGTGGCCTCGTCGGTCATGCAGATGAGCTACCGCGAGCACGTCATCAACCTGCTCGACACCCCCGGCCACAAGGATTTCAGCGAGGACACCTACCGCGTGCTCACGGCCGTCGATTCGGCGCTGATGGTGATCGACGCCGCCAACGGCGTGGAATCGCAGACGCGCCGCCTGATCGAGGTCTGCCGCCAGCGCGACACGCCCATCATCACCTTCGTCAACAAGATGGACCGCGAAGTGCGCGACGCGCTCGACATCCTGGACGAAGTGGAGCGCGAACTGGGCATGCCCTGCTGCCCCATCACCTGGCCCGTGGGCCACGGCAAGACCTTTGGCGGCATCATCGACCTTCGCACCCGCACGATGACGGTGTTCCAGGCCGGCACGGAAAAGCGCCCGCAGGATTTCGAGGTCATCCCGCTCACCGAAACCGAGACGCTGCGCCAGCGCTTCGGCAGCGCCTTCGACGAAGCGCTGGAGAGCATGGAGCTGGCCGTCGGCGCATCGGCCGCATGGAACCACGAACAATTCCTGGCCGCCCAGCTCACCCCGGTGTTCTTCGGCTCGGGCGTGAACAATTTCGGCGTGCAGGAAGTGCTCAACGCGGTGGTGGACATGTCGCCCCCGCCCGGCCCGCGCAAGGCCTGGCAGGAGGTGAACCGCCAGCGCGAGGAAGTCACCATCCGCCCCGAGGACGAGAGTTTCTCGGGCGTGGTCTTCAAGGTGCAGGCCAACATGGACGCCAACCACCGCGACCGCATCGCCTTCGTGCGCGTGGCCAGCGGCAAATACACCCCCGGCATGAAGATGAAGGTGCAGCGCACCGGCAAGGAGCTGCGCCCCACCAGCGTCGTCACCTTCATGAGCCAGCGGCGCGAGGCCGTCGACGAGGCCTACGCCGGCGACATCATCGGCTTCACCATCCACGGCGGCGTGCAGCTGGGCGACTCGATCACCGACGGTCCCAACCTGCAGTTCACCGGCCTGCCCTTCTTCGCGCCCGAAATGTTCACCACCGTGGTGCTCAAGAACCCGCTGCGCACCAAGCAGTTGCAGCAGGGCCTGATGCAGCTGGGCGAAGAGGGCGCGATCCAGGTCTTCAAGCCCGACGCCGGCGGCAACATGCTGCTGGGCGCCGTCGGCCAGCTGCAGTTCGAGGTGGTGCAGCACCGCCTGAAGACCGAATACGACTGCGACGTGCGCCTGGAGGGCTGCCAGTACACCGGCGCGCGCTGGATCACGGCCAACACGCCCGCCGAGCTGCGCGAGTTCGAGAACGCCTACCCGCTGCGCATGGCGCACGACGCGGCCGATGCGTTGGCCTACCTGTGCACCAGCCCGTATGACGTGCGGCTGGCGCAGGAGCGATTTCCGAAGATTCACTTTCATCCGCTGAGGGAACACGCGGGGTTGGCGCTGCAGGCGGGCTGATGATGGATGTGGCGCCCTCGGTGCGCGATGCGAGGGCTGAAAGCAGTGCCCGCGCAGACCGCAGCCATTACAACAACTTCGATGCCATACGCATCGTCGCCGCGTTCCTGGTGCTCTACAGCCACCAGTTCGCGCTGACCGGCCGGCCCGAGCCCTCCTTCCTCGGGCTGCACAGCTGGGGTGGCCTGGCGGTAATCGTGTTTTTCGTGGTCAGCGGCTATCTCGTCACCAGCAGCTGGTACAACGACCCCAACGTTCTGCGCTTCGCCGCCCGGCGCATTCTGCGACTGTGGCCCGCGCTGACGGTCATTGTGGTGCTCACTGCCTACGGCCTGGGGGCCTGGGTGACGGCGCTGCCCCTGGGGGACTACTGGAAACATCCCGCCACGCTCGACTATCTGCGCATCCTCAAGATGCAGATTCACTACGTGCTGCCCGGCGTCTTCACCAATAACCCCTATGCGGGGGGCGTCAATGGCTCACTCTGGACCATTCCGCTGGAAGTGCGTTGCTACGTGGTGCTGGCTCTTGCCGGCTTGTTGCAGTTGCTGCGCTGGCGCACCATCTGGCTGGCGCTCATCGCCGTCTACCTGGCCTGGTTCCTGTTCAAGAGCAGCGCCGACGTAACCGGGCATGTGCATTACGGGCGAGAACTCAGCGCGTTCTTTCTGTGCGGCTCGGCATTGTTCCTGCTCAAGCAGCGCTGGGAGCGCCGCCCGCTGGCGTGGCTGCTTGGCCTGGGCGCACTGGGGCTGCTCCTCTGGTGGGCGAGGTGGCGCTACACCGCCACGCTCGCGACGCTGCCGCTGGTGATTCTGTACATGGGCACCCGCTCTACGCCGGTGATCCGCCGCTTCGGCCGGTGGGGAGATCCATCGTACGGCGCGTACCTGATTGCATTCCCGGTACAGCAAACCGTCACTTTCTATACGTGGCCCACACTCGGCTTCGCGGGGACTCTCATGCTGGCTCTAGGAGTAACTACTGTACTTGCCTACACAAGCTGGCACGGAATCGAAAAACAGGCTTTGAAGTGGAAACCGTCCAAGTCAAAAATTCCGGAGAAAAACCATTGACACAAGCGATACTGAAGAAATTTTTCCGACTCACGCAATTTCAGCATTTTTGCGTGCTGTTTTTCCTCTTGTCCATCTTGTATGTTGCATGGTGGATAGCCTCGTGGCCGGGAATTCTTGGACAAGATAGCCTCGCGACAATTTTAGAAGTCGAGAGCAACCAGGAATTCCAATCCGGGAAGCCTGCATTTTGGGCCCTCTATGCAATAGCGACATACGGGCCTTGGCGATTAGTAGAGATTCCGATAGCCATACAACTTCTGCTCTGTGCCATCGTGTGCGCACGCGTTTTGAGTTGGATGCTCCAAAAGATGATGTACAAGAGTTTCTTGTATTGTTTGCTTTTCGTGGCATTGGCACCAAGCGTTGTGTATTACGCTTCCAGCCTGTATTCCGACGGTATTTATGCGATCAGTACAGCAGCAATGCTATTTGAAATCTGGCGCATCCATCAAAACAAGAAAATTGATAGCGCCGCGGCCTGCATACTGCTAATCACGATCCCATTTTCTTTGTTTTCGCGACCAAATGGAATTATAAATATCATCGCAATATTGGTTTTGGCATATATCCTTTCGCGTCGTGAACGAATCAAGCTCGCAATGATTGTTATACCTTGGCTTATGGTCGCATTATATGCACAATTGGCCGTAAAACAATGGGGAAAAATAGGAACTGTATTTCCTGTTGCTTTGTATGAGACAGTTGGTTTTCTCGAAAATCGCCCCATGGGGCTATGGGAAAACAACGAACCTCGAGTAACCAATAAAACCATCGATGCACTCCGCTCCCACGGGGAAACGGTTGAAAATATTCTGAAATATTATGATCACTATTACTGGGATCCATTGGTTTTTTTCCCAAAAGGCCCCGCACTGATGGCGCTTCCAAAAAGCGCAAAGCAAATTATTGTTCACGAATTTTTTAAATATAATCTTTGGCACAATTTCCCGGCATTTGCCGCGAGTCGTGTTAATATTTTTCTATACGCAGCATTCGCCGATGGCGGCTTTCCAGGCATAAAAAATGCTGAGCATATATTGCCACAAACAAAATCCAAATCCATAGTCAAATTTCGTAATGGAATTTTGCACAAATATTTATCCGAATGGTTTGATTTCACTTTCAAATATCGCGTCATTTTTTGGACACCATGGTTGGGGCTTTGGCTTATTGCAATCGGCATCTCAAGGACATGGCGCGCACGCGATATGGCCGGTTTCACAATATGCACAACCTTATTATTGCAATTAATTGCGGTTTTCAGTTTTTCTATCGCAGGAGAATACAGGTATTTATTAGCCTTCTTCACGGCTCCACTTGCGTTATTGCCAGCGATTTATGCACCAATCAAAAATATAAAACCAGAAACCAAAAATCTATAGCATGGCGGATTCATGCGCCGCCGCGTCACTGAAAATTCATTTAGCCATGCAAATAACACTTGCCATATACACTTTGATATGCGTATTGGGAATATCTGTCGGCCAACTTTTGTTCAAAAAGGCCGCAGTTGCTCTACCTGCGGTTTTTTCCTTTTCCAGTTTGCTGCAAAACGGCTGGCTCATCACCGCCCTTGCGCTGTACGGCATCACCACCTTGGGCTGGATCTGGATCCTTCGACACGCCCCGCTGCACCTGGCCTACCCATTCATGGGCCTGGCCTTTCTGATCGTGCCGACACTGGCCTGGGCCTTCCTGGGTGAGCCGCTGCACTGGCGCACCCTCGCGGGCGGAGCGCTCATCATGGCTGGCGTAGCGCTTGCCGCGCAATCGTGAGGCGGCCCGCCATGCGCATCGCCGTCGCCATTCCCTGCTACAAGGTCACGCAGCACGTGCTGGGCGTGATCGCCGCCATCGGCCCCGAAGTGGAGGCCATTTATGCGGTGGATGATGCCTGCCCGGACGGCAGCGGACGCTACATCGAGGCAAACAGCACCGATCCGCGCGTGCGCGTGTTGTTTCATGCCGAGAATCGTGGGGTGGGCGGTGCCATCGTCACGGCCTATCGCGCGGCACTCGACGAGGGCATGGACATCGTGGTCAAGGTCGATGGCGACGGGCAGATGGACCCGGCGCTGATCCCGCACTTCACCCGCCCGATCGAGCGGGGCCTGGCGGACTACACCAAGGGCAACCGCTTTTATCAGCCCGAATCACTCGGATCGATGCCCCGCCTGCGCCTGTTCGGCAACGCGGCGCTGTCGTTCATCACCAAGCTGAGCGCGGGCTACTGGCCGATCATGGACCCGACCAACGGCTACACCGCGATCCACGCGGGTACGCTGCGCCGGCTGCCGCTGGACAAGATCGAGCAGCGCTATTTCTTCGAGAGCGACATGCTTTTCCGCCTCAATATCGCGCGCGCCGTGGTGCGCGACGTGCCGATGGCCGCCGTGTACGCCGACGAACAGTCGAACCTGAAGGTGTCCAAGGTGCTGCCCGAGTTTCTGCTCAAGCACCTCCAGCGCTTCGGCAAGCGCTATGTCTACCTCTACCTGGTGCGCGACTTCAACCTGGGCAGCCTGTACAGCCTGATGGGCGCGCTGCTGACCGTGCTGGGCCTGGCCTTTGGCATCGCCGAGTGGGTGCACAGCGTGGTGACAGGGCGGGTGGCGTCCAGCGGCACGGTGATGCTGGCGGCGCTGCCACTGCTGATCGGCGTGCAGTTCCTGATCGCGTTTCTGCACCAGGACGTCAGCAATGTGCCTACGACCCCGCTGCTGTCCGATCTGGATGAGGGATGATGACGCCGCCGGCCTGTTGCGCGCGCAATTCAGAACAAAAACCGGCTCCAGACCTTACTCAGCAAGCGGGGGCGGCTCTCTTTTCAGGAGATATCAACCCTGCAGGATCTTGCTGAGGAAGTCCTTGGTACGCGGCTGGCGGTTCTCGGGGTGGCCGAAGAATTCGTCCTTTGAGCAGTCTTCCAGGATATGGCCGCCGACGTCGATGAAGATCACGCGGCTGGCGACCTTGCGGGCAAAACCCATCTCGTGCGTGACCACCATCATGGTCATGCCCTCGCTGGCGAGCTTGACCATGACGTCCAGCACCTCGCCCACCATCTCGGGGTCGAGCGCGCTGGTGGGTTCGTCGAACAGCATCACGATGGGGTCCATCGACAGCGCGCGCGCAATCGCCACGCGCTGCTGCTGGCCGCCCGAGAGCTGGCCGGGGAATTTGTCCTTGTGCGCCATCAGGCCCACGCGGTCGAGCATCTTCAGGCCGCGCGTGCGGGCGTCGTCCTGGCTGCGCCCGAGCACCTTCACCTGCGCAATCGTCAGGTTTTCGGTGACCGAGAGGTGCGGGAACAGCTCGAAGTGCTGGAACACCATGCCCACCTTGCTGCGCAGCTTGGGCAGGTTGGTGGCGGCATCGGTCACCTTGGTGCCGTTGACGACGATCTCGCCCTGCTGCACCGGCTCCAGCGCGTTGATGGTCTTGATGAGCGTGGACTTGCCCGAGCCCGAGGGGCCGCAGACCACCACCACGTCGCCCTTGTCCACGTTCAGGTTGCAATCGTGCAGCACCTGGACGGGCCCATACCATTTGGAGACGTTTTTCAGCTGAATCATGTTGTCGGCCATGCCGGACTCCTTTAGCGGATGATGGCGATCTTCTTGTGCAGCCGCTTGACCGCCGAAGAGAGCGAATAGCTGATGGCGAAGTACACCACCGTGGCCATGAGATAGGTTTCGATCGGCCGGCCGAAATTCTTGCCCGCGGTCTCGAAACCCTTGAGCAGGTCGTAGGCGCCGATGGCGTACACCAGCGAGGTGTCCTGGAACAGGATGATGGTCTGCGTGAGCAGCACCGGAACCATGTTGCGGAACGCCTGCGGCAGGATCACGAGCTTCATGTTCTGCGCATAGCTCATGCCCACGGCCATGCCGGCGAACACCTGCCCGCGCGGAATCGACTGGATGCCCGCGCGCATGATCTCGGAAAAATACGCCGCCTCGAACGCGATGAAGGTGATGAAGGCCGAATACTCGGCCCCCACCGGCCGCCCGATGATGAAGGGCACGAGCAGGAAGAACCACAGGATCACCATCACCAGCGGCACCGAGCGCATCACGTTCACGTAGAACGCCGCCGGCAGGATCAGCCACTTCTGGCCCGACAGCCGCATCAGCGCCAGCAGCGTGCCGAAGAAGATGCCGCCCGCGGTGGCCACGGCCGTGAGGATGATGCTGAACCACAGGCCCTGGAGGATGAAGCCCTGGATGAAGCCCCAGTTGACGAATGAGAAGTCGAGATTGAGCATGTCAATGGCCTCCCGCGCCGGTGCCGGCGGCCACGAAGCCGGGCACCTGCGAGCGCTTCTCGATGAAGGCGAAGATGCGGTTGATCACGAAGGCCGATATGGCGTAGAGGACGGTGACGGCCAGGTAGACCTCGATCGGGCGGGCCGTCTCCTCGCCCACCTGCAGGGCGTATTGCGTGAGCTCGGGGATGGAGACGGCAAACGCCACGGCCGAGTTCTTGAAAATGTTCATCGACTCGCTGGTGAGCGGCGGAATGATGATGCGGTACGCCATGGGCAGCAGCACATAGCGGTAGTACTGCACCGTGGTGAAACCCATGGCCATGCCGGCGTAGCGCTGCCCCTTGGGCAGGGCCTGGACGCCGGCGCGCACCTGCTCGGCGATCCGCGCCGAGGTAAAGAGGCCCAGCGCCAGCACCACCAGAATGAAGGGCGGGAACGATTTCATCGGCGGCACCAGGGCGGGCACCACGAAATACCAGAGAAAAATCTGCACCAGCAGCGGAATGTTGCGAAACAGCTCCACCCAGGCGTTGCCGAAGCGGCTGAGCCAGGGGCTGTCCGGCAGGGTGCGAATGACGCCGACGATGGAGCCGACGATCAGCGCAATGGCCAGCCCCGTGAGGGAGACGGACACCGTCCAGCCCCAGGCATTGAGCAGCCAGTCCAGGTAGGTGTATTCCTTGCCATGCCCAAAACAACCGGCTATGACGTTCTGATCGAGCGTGTCCTTGCAGAACACCTGCCAGTCCATTGCCATGTTTTCATTCTCCCCATGCTTTGCCCAGCCTGGACAAAACGCCCACCGGCCTCAAGGCCAGGTGGGCGTCGTACAGCTCATCTCACATGCGTGAAGCGGCCATCACTTGTTGCCGTAGTCTTCCATCGGCTTGTTGTTCAGGTGCGCCCAGGCGTTCTTGGTGCTCTCGGAAGCGGGCATGTTCATGTTCACGTTGTTGGGCGGAATCGGCTGCATGAACCACTTGTCGTAGAGCTTGGCCAGCGAGCCATCCTTGACCTGGCGCTCGATGGAATCGTCCACCGCCTTCATGAGCTTGGCATCGCCCTTGGGCAGCATGCAGGCAATCGGCTCGACCGACAGCACCTCGCCCGTGAGCTCGAAATCCTTGGGGTTCTTGGCCTTGGCGATGTTGGCGGCCAGAATGGAGCCGTCCATCACGAACGCGTCCGCGCGGCCCGATTCCAGCAGCAGAAAGCTGTCGGCGTGGTCCTTGCCCTGAATGGTCTTGAAGTCGATGCCCTGCGCGCGCTCATTCTTGCGCAGCGTCTGCACCGAGGTGGTACCCGTGGTCGTGGCCACGGTCTTGCCGTTCAGATCCTTGATGGAGTGGATGCCGGATTTCTTGTTCACGGCGATGCGCACTTCTTCCACGTAGGTGGTGTAGGCAAAGTCCACGTCCTTCTGGCGCGCGGCGCTGTTGGTGGTGGAGCCGCACTCGAAATCGATGGTGCCGTTCTGGATCAGCGGGATGCGGTTCTGCGAGGTGATGACCTGGTAGTTGATCTTGAGCGGCTTGCCCAGCTGCTTGCCGATGTCGTCCACGATGCGCTCGGCCATCTCGGTGTGAAAGCCGACGTACTTGCCGCCGCCCAGCGTGAACGCCAGACCGGATGAATCGCGCACACCCAGGTTCACGGCGCCGCGCTCGCTGATTTTGGCCAGCGTATCGGTCGCCTGCGCGAATGCGGCGCCGGTAGCCAGAAAGGAGACAGCAGCCGCAAGCAACAGTTTCTTCATAAGCAAACTCCAGTAATGTCAACAAAGGGTACCGGCGCGCCCAGTGAAAAATCTTGTGGATTCAAGCGTGGAAGGCCGGATGCGGCCATTGTGCCTGCTGGCGCTGCGGCGCCTAGCCTGTCGGCTTGCGGGTTTCCCCTTGGTCAGGCAAGCAAAGTCGCCTCGAATGTCGCCTGCGCGACAACGCGCCAGGGTAGTTGCTCTCCCGCGCGCAGCGGCTTGAGTTCACCATCGCCAAACGCGAAGCGCTCGGGCACGGCCCAGGATTCACGCCGCAGCGTGATGGTGCCGGCATTCACCGGCAGGCCATAGAACGCCGGGCCATGCAGGCTGGCAAAGCCTTCCAGCCGATCCAGGGCCCCGGCCGCGTCAAACGCCTCGGCATACAGCTCGACCGCGGCATGCGCGGTGTAGCAGCCGGCGCAGCCGCTGGCGTGTTCCTTGAGCAGCGACGGATGCGGCGCACTGTCGGTGCCAAGGAAGAACTTGCCGCTGCCGCTGGTGGCGGCCCGCACCAGCGCCTGCCGGTGCACTTCACGCTTGAGAACCGGAAGGCAGTAGTAGTGCGGGCGGATGCCGCCGGTGAAAAGGGCATTGCGGTTGTAGAGCAGGTGGTGCGCGGTGACCGTGGCGGCGGTGTATGCATCGCTGTCAGCCACGTACTGCGCCGCCTCGCGCGTGGTGATGTGCTCGAAGACGATTTTCAGCTCGGGAAAGCGCGCGCGCAGCGGGATCAGCTGACGCTCGATGAACACCGCCTCGCGGTCGAAGATGTCGATCTCGGGGCTGGTCACTTCGCCGTGCACCAGCAGCAGCAGCCCCGCCTTCTGCATGGCGTCCAGCACGGGCTCGATTTTGCGGATGTCCGTTACCCCCGCATCGCTGTTGGTGGTGGCGCCCGCCGGGTAGAGCTTGCAGGCAACGATGCCCGCCGCTTGCGCGCGGGCAATTTCATCCACCGGTAGCTTGTCCGTGAGGTAGAGCGTCATCAAGGGTTCAAAGCGCACGCCCGGCGGCACGGCGGCCAGGATGCGTTCCTTGTACGCCAGCGCCTGCGCGGCAGTGGTCACCGGCGGACGCAGGTTGGGCATGATGATGGCGCGGCCGAACTGCGTGGCGCTGTGCGGCACGACGGCTGCCAGCTGCGCGCCATCGCGCACGTGCAGATGCCAGTCGTCGGGGCGGCGGATCGTGAGCTGATCCATCACAGCAGCTCCAGCACGCGCTCGGGCGGGCGGCACAGCAGTGCGCCCTTGGACGTCACGACGATGGGGCGGTTGAGCAGGATGGGGTGGGCCGCCACGGCGGCGTAGAGCTCGTCTTCGGTGCGCGCCGGGTTGCCCAGATCGAGCTCGGCATACGCAGCCTCCTTGGTGCGCAACAGTTCGCGCAGCGGCACGCCGATGCGCTGAACCAGCGCCTTGAGGCGCGCGGCGTCCAGGGGGTGCCCGAGGTAATCGACGATCACCGGCTCGACGCCGCGCTCGCGCAGCAAGGCCAGCGCGCCGCGCGAATTGCTGCAGCGGGGGTTGTGGTAGATGGTGACGTTCATGGCAGCCAGACAAAGGGAATCGGAAACCGCGCCATCAGCGCTCGAACGCGACCTGCCCGCCCACGAGGGTGCAGCGCACCCGGCCGGGCAAGGTCTGGCCTTCAAACGGCGTGTACTTGCCCTGGCTGACCAGGCCAGCGCGCGAGACTTCAAAGCGCGCATCAGGCTGGACGATGCACAGATCGCCCACGCCGCCTTCGACGATGCGGCCCACGCTGGCCTGCAGGGTGCCGAGCGCGGGGCCCAGCACACCGGCCGCGCCTGCCGTGATGGCGGCGAGCGCACGCGGCAGCGGGACACGCTCTTTTGCTGCCCAGGCCAGCGCCACGGGCAGCAGCAGTTCCAGGCCGGTGGCGCCCGGCTCGGCCTCGCCAAACGGCAGCATCTTGGCGTCTTCGTCGACCGGCGCATGGTCGGACACCAGGGCGTCGATGGTGCCGTCGGCCAGTGCGTCCGAGAGCGCGGCGCGGTCGCGCTCCTGGCGCAGCGGCGGCGTGACGCGCGCGCGGCTGTCGAAATAGCCGATCGCCTCGTCGGTCAGCATCAGCGAGTTGATGCTGACGTCGGCGCTGACATGCAGTCCTTCGGCCTTCGCGGCGCGCAGCAGCTCAACGCCCGCGCGGCTGGAGAGCCGGCACAGATGCACATGAGCGCCGCTGGCGCGCACCAGGTCGAAGATGGCCTGCAGCGCAATGGTCTCGGCCGCCACCGGCACGCCCGACAACCCCAGCCGCATGGCGATCGCGCCGCTGGCCGCGACACCACCGCCCAGGTACATGTCCACCGGGCGCAGCCAGGCGGTGTAGCCAAACGTGGCCGCGTACTGCAGCGCGCGCTGCAGCACCTGGGTGCGGGCCATCGGCACCTCGGCCTGGCCAAAGCCGATGCAGCCTGACTCGGTAAGCTCCACCATCTCGGTCAGCACCTCGCCCTTGAGCCCGCGCGTGAGCGCCCCCAGCGGGAAGAGCCGTGCCTGGTGCAGCTTCTCGGCGCGAAACTTCAGCATCTCCACAAGGCCAGGCTCATCGAGCACCGGATCGGTATCGGGCGGGCAGACCAGGCTGGTCACGCCGCCGGCCACGGCCGCCGCCATCTCCGAGGCCAGCATGCCTTCGTGCTCGTAACCCGGCTCGCGCAGGCGCGCGGCAAGGTCCACCAGGCCGGGCAGGACCAGGCAGCCGCCAGCATCGATCACGCGCGCGGGCGCAAAGCCTTCGGGCACGCGATCCAGCGCAATGATGCGGCCGGCGGCCAGCGCAATGCTGCAGACCTTGTCCAGGCCAGTGGCCGGATCCATCACCCGGCCGTTCTGAATGAGCATCTTCATGGTTTTGAACGAAATAGGCCACTAGCGCTTGTCCAGCATGCGCTGACAGCTATCAATACAGGAAACCTCATGCTTCGTTCCCGGCGACGATGGCCATCACCGCCATGCGCACGGCGATGCCGAAGCCGACCTGCGAGAGGATCACGGCCTGGGGGCCGTCGGCCACGGCGGAATCGATTTCCACGCCGCGGTTGATCGGCCCCGGGTGCATCACGATGGCATCCGGCCTGGCGGCACGCAGCCTCTGCGGCGTGAGGCCGAAGGTCTTGAAATATTCCTGGCTCGAGGGCAGCAGCGCGCCGCTCATGCGCTCGTTCTGCAGCCGCAGCATGATGACCACATCGGCGTCGCGTATGCCCTCTTCCAGGTCGTGGAACACCCGCGCGCCCATCGCGGCGAAATCGCCCGGCACCAGCGTGCGCGGCCCGACCACGCGCACGTCGGGACAGCCCAGCACCTTGAGCGCGTGGATGTCCGAGCGCGCCACGCGCGAATGCAGCACGTCGCCGACGATCGCCACCGCCAGGCTGGAGAAATCCTTCTTGTAGTGGCGGATGGTGTACATGTCCAGCAGCCCCTGCGTCGGGTGCGAATGCCGTCCATCGCCCGCATTGACCACGTGCACGTGCGGCGCCACATGCTGCGCGATCAGGTAGGGCGCGCCCGACTGGCTGTGGCGCACGACGAAGATGTCGGCGGCCATGGCCGAGAGGTTGTCCACGGTATCGAGCAGCGTCTCGCCCTTGGAGGTGGACGAGCGCCCGATATCCAGCGTGAAGACATCCGCCGAAAGGCGCTTGGCGGCGATGTCGAAGGTGGTGCGGGTGCGCGTGCTGTTCTCGAAAAACAGGTTGAACACGCTCTTGCCGCGCAGCAGCGGCACCTTCTTGACCTCGCGGTCGTTCACGCTGACGAAGTTCGTGGCGGTATCCAGGATATGCGTCACGATCTCGCGCGGCAGCTGGTCAAGCGACAGCAGATGGATGAGCTCGCCATGCCGGTTGAGCTGGGGATTGCGAACGCTGGGCACGCTCAGACCTCTTTCACGTCGAAATGAAACATGCCCGCATCGCTGCGGGCCAATGCCAGGTGCTGGCTGGCGGGCAGCGCAATGCGCGCCGCGGCGAATTCGGCCGCCACCGGCAGCTCCCGCCCGTCGCGATCGACCAGCACCGCCAGGCGCACACGGGCCGGACGGCCGTAATCGAACAGCTCATTGAGCACCGCGCGAATGGTGCGGCCGGTGTAGAGCACGTCATCGAGCACCAGAATGTCGGCGCCGTTGACGTCAAAGGGCAGCTGCGTCTGCGCGCTGCTGGCAAGCCCGCGCTGGGCGAAGTCGTCGCGGTGCATGGCCGAGGAAAGCACGCCGGCGCTGCCCGGCAGATTCAGGTCGCGCTGCAGCCGCCCGGCCAGCCAGGCACCGCCCGAGGCAATGCCGGCCAGCCGCGTGTCCGGGCGCAGCGCGGGCCGCACGCCGGCCAGCAATTGCGCATACAGCGCCTCCGCATCCAGCGCCAGATGGCCGGTGGCATGGTTCATTCAAGGCTCCTCAGGAATTGCTCCAGGATGATGCAGGCGGACGCGGCATCGGCATCGCGTGCGCCGCTGGCCAGGGCCTCGGTGGTGCTGTAGCGTTCATCCACTTCGAACACCGGCAGGCCGAAGCGCCCCTGCAGCTGGCGCACAAAGCGGCGCGCACGCAGGGTGTTTTCGTGCTCGGCGCCGTCGGGGTGAAACGGCACGCCCACCACCAGCGCGTCGGGCTGCCATTCGCGGATGCGCTCGGCCACCTGCACGAAGCGCGCCTTGCCTTCGGCATGGATGCTCTTTTGCGGTGATGCCGTGCCCAGCAGGCGCGTGCCCACCGCCACGCCGGTGCGCTTGAGTCCGTAGTCGAACGCCAAAAACGACTGGCAGTCCGCCGCCGCGGTGGTGGCCATCATGCGCGCCCGGCCTGCGGGGACAGCATCCAGGCCTGCACCCCGAGCAAGGCCAGGGCGCTGTCGTAGCGCTGCGCTATCGGCGTATCGAAGATCACGTCCGGATCGGCCGCGACGGTCAGCCAGGCGTTGCCGGCCAGTTCCGATTCCAGCTGCCCGCCGGCCCAGGCGGCATAGCCCAGCATCACCTGGACGCGGCGCGGACCCGCACCCTGCGCCAGCGCCTCGAGCACGTCGCGCGAGGTGGTCATCTCCAGCCCCCCGGGAATCGCCAGCGTGGAGGCGTAGGGCGTCGGCGCGTCGGTCAGCTCCGGCCCTCTCTCGGCAGGGTGCGCCGGTTCGAATTCCTCGGTCGGCATCACATCGTGCAGCACAAAGCCGCGCTCCACCTGTATCGGCCCGCCATGGAACACGGGCTGATGCGCCAGATCCGCCCGCCCCAATGACAGGTCGACGCGCGCGAACAAATCGCCCATGTCCAGGTCGCTCGGCTTGTTGATGACCAGCCCGAGGGCGCCATCCTCACCATGCTCGCACAGGTAAACGACACTGTGCGCGAAGGTCGCATCGCGCATACCCGGCATGGCGATGAGAAAGTGGTTCGTGAGGTCGGTGAACGCTGCGTCGGGCATGCCGGGCATTTTACGGTTTGCACCACGCGCGCAGGCGCCACCTGCCTCCTGGCAGCGCGCAAGCGCCAGGCAGTCACGCCCCCTTCTGCTTTTGACCCTGCTCGGCCGACCACGCCGCCAGCAGCCCCGTGTCCCCCGGCAGGCTGGCTCCCGGGTCATGGCCTTGCGACAGCCGGATGCGCACCGTCATGTCGGTGCGGCTGTCGGCATTGGCCACCGCATCCTGCTCGGAAATCACCCCCTGGCGATAGAGCTCGAACAGGGACTGGTCAAAACTGCCCATGCCCGGCTCGCCGCCGCGGCTGATGGCGCCGCGCAGTTCGTCAATTTCGCCATTGCGGATCAGGTCGGCGATGCGCGCCGTCTGCAGCATGACTTCGGTCGCCGGCACCAGCGCGCCCGCGGCGCTGCGGATGAGGCGCAAGGCGATGATGGCGCGCACATTCAGCGACAGGTCCATCAGCACCTGCCGATGCGCCGAATCGGGGAAAAAATTCAGGATGCGGTGGATGGCCTGGCTGGCGTTGGCGGCATGCAGCGTGGAGAGGCACAGATGCCCGGATTCGGCATAGTGCATCGCATGCTGCAGCGAGTTGCGGTCGCGGATCTCGCCGATCATGATGGTGTTGGGCGCCTCCCGCATCGCATGGCGCAGCGCCTCGTCGTAGGAATGCGTGTCGGTGCCCACCTCGCGCTGGGATACCAGCGATTTGCGGTGCGCATGCAGGTATTCGATCGGGTCTTCGATGGTCAGGATGTGGCCCGTCGCCGTGCGGTTGCGCTGGTCGATCATGCTGGCCAGCGTCGTCGTCTTGCCCGAGCCCGCCGCGCCCACGGCCAGGATCAATCCGCTCTTGTGCTGCACGAGCTGGCCCAGCACCGCCGGCAGCCCGAGTTCCCGCAGTGGCGCCACCGTGGCCGGCACATGCCGGGCCACCAGGCCCACGCTGCCGCGCTGAAACAGCAAATTGACCCGAAAGCGCCCGACGCCCGGCACCTCCAATGCCAGATCGCGCTCCTGCTTGAGCTCGAACTCCTGGCGCTGCTCCGGCGTGAGCAGCGACAGCGCCAGCGCGCGGACCTGCTGCGCCTCCAGAGGCTGCGGGCTCAAGGGGTGGAACTCCCCTCGGTGCTTGACCGTCGGCGGCGCGCCGGCCAGCAGGAAGAGATCGGACGCGCCGCTTTTGGCGGTCATCGCGAGCCAGGTCAGAAGCCGTTCGTCAGGCACGCCTGCTGGATTTGCCATGGTTTCCCCTCTCTCTCATTGGCCCTTGTGGCGCTTGCCGGCAGGGCATGTCCGGCATCGCCCGGCCGGACGTCAGCGCCTCAAGGCACGGTTTCCACCTCCGCATAGCGCCGCACCAGCCCGAGCAGCTCTTCCTCCGAGTAAGGCTTGCCCAGATAGTGGCTGACGCCCAGTTCCACCGCGTGCTCCCGGTGCTTCTCGGCCATGCGGGAGGTGATCATGACGATGGGCAGATTCGCCAGCGCGCCATCGGCCCGGATGGCCCGCGCCAGGTCGAACCCGTCCATGCGCGGCATCTCGATATCCGAGAGCACCACCACCGGGCGCTCCTCGCGCAGGCGCTGCAGCGCCTGCAGGCCGTCGGCCGCCAGCGCGACGCGGTAGCCCTCGCGCTGCAGCAGGCGCTGGGTCACGCGGCGCACGGTGATCGAATCGTCCACCACCAGCACCAGCGGCACAGCCTGCGTGGACTGCAACGCCGCCGGCGCGGCCAGTCCCGCCTGCGCCTGCGCCACCGCGGCGCCCGGAGCCCGCATGCTGGCGCGTGCCTGCTCGCCGTAGACATTGGCCAGCGCCACCGGGTTGTAGATCAGCACCACGGCGCCCGACGCCAGCACGGTCATGCCGGTCAGCCCCGGCAGGCCCGAGAGCTGGGGCCCCAGGCTCTTGACCACCACTTCCTGGTTGCCCAGCACCTCATCCACATGCAATGCCAGGCGCTGCGACGCGCTGCGGGCGATGACCACAGGGCGCGTCTTGTCGGCCACCTCGACACTGCCGGCCGAGATCTGCAGCAGCGCGCCGGCCCAGTACAGCGGCGCATCCTGGTACTGGCCCGAGGCGTAGGCGGCCGCAAGCTCTGCCGCGGGCGCGCGGCGCACGACTTCGATGACGTTGGCCGGGATGCCCAGGGACATGGCTGCGACGCGCACCATCACGACCTGGGTGACCGCCGTGGTGAGCGGCAGCACCATGCGAAACGACGAGCCCTGCCCTGGCGTGGTCGTGGTTTCGATGCGCCCGCCCAGGCCCTGGATCTCGGCACGCACCACGTCCATGCCTATGCCCCGGCCCGACAGCCCGGTCAATTCCGTCGCCGTGGAAAACCCCGGCAGGAAGATCAGCTCGGCCGCGCGCGCCGCATCGACGGCATCCTGCGGTTCTATCAGCCCCTGGGCCAACGCGCGCTCGCGGATGCGTTCGATGTCCAGGCCGGCGCCGTCGTCCCGGAATTCCACCGAGACGTCATTGCCCTCGTAGCCCACGGTGATGGCGATGGCGCCCGCCGCCGGCTTGCCCGCCGCCTCGCGCACCGCGCCTTCTTCAATGCCGTGCCCCACGCAGTTGCGCAGCAAGTGCTCGAACGCCGGCACCATGCGCTCAAGCACGCCGCGATCCAGCTCCAGGGCGCCGCCGACGATGTCAAGCCGCACCTGCTTGCCGGTTTCGCGCGCCGCCTGCCGCACCACGGCGTACAGCCGCTCGGCCACCGAATCGAACTCGACCATGCGCGTGCGCAGCAGCTCACGCTGCAGCTCGCGCGCCTGCCTGCCCTGGGCAATCAGGTCGTCCTCGGCTCCCTCTATGGAACGCTGCAGGGCGCGCTGCACCGTGGCCACGTCGTTGACCGACTCGGCCATCATGCGCGTGAGCTCCTGCATGCGTGTGAAGCGGTCGAACTCCAGCGGATCGAACCCGGCCGTGCTGTCGCGCGCCTGGGCCTGGCGCGATTGCATCTGCGACTCCGCCTGCAGCTCCACATCGCGCAACTGGGCGCGCATGCGTTCAAGATTGCCGCTCAGATCGTCCAGCGAACCACGCATCTGCTCGATGCGCGTGGAAAGCCGGGAGCGCGCAATCAGCACCTCACCCACATCGTTCACCATGCGGTCCAGCAGCTGCGAGCGCACGCGCACCTGCTGACCGGCGGCCCGCGCGGTGCCGCGCACCAGTTCGACCGGCCGCACGACCGCCACCGGCGCCACCAGAGGCGCCGCCAAGAGCGCGTCGCCCTGCGCTGGTGCCGGGCCCTGTCCGTCAGGCGCGGCAGCGGATGCCTCGGCGGCGGCGGGCTCGGCCAGCCCCTGCGCGCCAATGGCGCGCAAGGCATCGAACGTCGTCTGCAGCGCATCCAGCCGCGCCATCAAGGGCTCGACATCCACCGCCGCCGCGGTTTCGATGTCGATGGCCTCGACCGCCGATTCCATGCGGTGCGCCATTTCGCCCAGGCGCAGCGCGCCCGCCAGACGGGCGCTGCCCTTGAGCGTATGCAGCGCGCGCAGCAGCTCGCGCCGCGCATCGAGATCGTCCACATGGCCGGACCACTGGCGCAAGGCACCGCTGAGCTGGGGCAGCAGCTCCTGCGCCTCTTCCTCGAAGATCGGGAAAAGATCCGGATCGATGGTGTCGATCAGGTCGATGTCATCCTCGTCGGCATCGGCCGCGATGGCCTGGGCGATGGCATCGTCGATCGCCTGTTCCTGCAGGAAAGGATCGTCCTGCGCCTGGGCATCCGCAGCCTGCGCAGGCGACGGGAGGGACGGCTCGGCGGCCAGCGGCTCGGGCGCCGGCTCCGCAGGCTGTGAGTGCTCGTTGTTCTGCGAATCGCGCCACTCCTGCAGCCGGCTGATGAGCGTGGCTTCGAACTCGGGGTCGTCCTGCACGGAATCCGCATCCAATGGCTGCGCACCGCTCGAAAGCTCCATTCCGAGCACGGCCTCGAGCTGTTCGACGACCGGCGGATGCACATCCTTGAGGAAACCGGCGGCAAACTGGTGCAGCAGGCGGCGAATCTCGTCGGCCGCTCCCGTCATGACCCGCACATGCTCGGGCTGGCCGCCGCCGAGCAGCTGCAGATGCTGCAGCGCGTGTTCCATCATGCGCGCCAGGTGCGACAAGGCCATGAAGCCCACCGTTGCCGAGCTGCCCGCCAGCGAATGCGCCAAGGCCACCGCGTCTTCCGGCACCGGGGAGGCGGGTGCGTCGGCCCAGTCCTGGACGCAGGACACCAGCCGCGCGGACCAGTTGTCCGCCTCGTTCAGATAGACGTTGTACAGCGCCGCCGGAACGCGCAGCTCGCCAATCTGCCTGGCATCGTGCTCAGCCATCGCGGGCAGCGCATCCTGCTCCAGCGACTCCAGCGGCGCAGAGGGCGCCTCGGCGGAGCGCTCCAGGGCCTGGGGCTCCGCGGCACCGGGCGCAAACGCGTCCTCGGGCAGCAATGGCCGGCCCGGCGGCGGTGCCTGCGTGACATCCAGCACGCTGGACGCCAGGTCCTCATCGATGACGGTATCGGCGAAGCCGAACCCGGAGTCGCGGGCCGCCGGCTCGGCCGGCACCTGGACTGCTGCCTGCTCCGACGGCATTGCACGCGACCATGGCACCAGCACGCCCTCGGAACGCATGGCGTCGGCCGCGGTGCGAAAGCCTTCGGCGCTCCAGGCACCCGCGGCGCCTGCGGACAGGTCCTGCACCCAGCCGCCAAAGGCCGTCAGCGTGTCGTGCGACAACGTGAGCAGGGGTGCGGATGCCGGCTTTTCATGCACCAGCCAATCGTTGAACACCTCTTCCATGGCCCAGGCGGCCTCGCCAAACGCATCCAGCCCGACCATGCGCGAGCTGCCCTTGAGCGTGTGGTAGGCACGCCGCAGCGCCGCCTGCGCGCCCATGTCACCCGGTTCCTGCTGCAGGGCCTGCACCGCTGCCAGGCCGTTGGCCACGACCTCGCGCGCCTCTTCGATGAAAATTTCCAGCAGCTCGGGGTCCAGCGCGGCAGCGGCCGGCGCCTCCGAGGCCACCCCTGCCGGGGCGTTCGCCCGATCGGCTGTCTCAGCCAGCGGCGCAGCATCCAGGGGTGCGGCATCCGGCTCAGGCTCGGCTGCGGCCGGCGATCCGGAGGGCTCTGGCACGGCTGCCTCGGCCAGCGGCGCAGCCGCCTCGGGCGCCGCGGCCTGCACGACCGGCGCCGCCGCCGGCTCCGGTGCCCGCGCGGCCAGCAGCTCCGGCACCTCGTGGGGCTCATCTTCCATGCGGGCGCGCGGCCCAGGCCCCGCGACAAAGCGGAATTCACCCAGCGCCTCGTCGTAGACGAACAGCTTGGCGGCCATGGTGCGCTGGTAGCCCAGCATATCCACCAGAAAACCCAGCGCGCCAAGGCTGTTGCCCAGGCGTTCGAACACGCCCGGGCGGTCTGCCTCCTCCACCCCGCCGGTCAACAGCCGCTCGACCACATCGCGCATGCGCAGCACGGCGGTGGAAGCCTGGTCCAGCCCCAGCACCGACAGCACGCCGCGCATCTGCTGCATGCCGCCCGGGACCGCATTCAGCGGCGCCGTCTCGGACGGATTGCGGAAGAAGTCGTCCAGCGACTTTTCGATGTCCGCCAGCGTGATGCGCAGTTCGCCGACCACGCTGCCCATGGTCTGATAGTCGCTCACCCGGCGGTACAGCTCTTCCATCCAGGGCTCGAGCGGCTGGGATTGGCCACCCAGCACGACGCCATCCAGCCGGGCCGCCAGGCGGCCGGCGCGATCGGCCATGTGCTCGCGTGCCGCGTCCAGCTCTTCGAAGGACGCCTGCAGGTACAGCACGGCCGTCGCCACCTCCATCCCCAGCGGCGCGGGCGGCGCCTGGGTGGAATGCAGCGGCACGGCCACGGCGCGCAGAAGCGCGGCGGCCAGGGGCTCGCTGTCCAGCTGCAATTTGCGCAGGGAATCGCAGACCAGGCTGAACTGGTCCACCGCCTGCTTGATCTTGTGGGTATCGCCACCCGCCAGCGCCGACCAGGTTTCGGTGGCTGCGGCGATGCGCTTGCGCGCCTGCGCCAGCAAGGTCGGGTCAAAGAGCCCGAAGCGCGCGGATTCGTAGTCCACGGGCGCCTGGCGCTGCATGGCCCAGGCGCTGCGCACCGAGCGCAGCGCGGTCACGCCGGCGGCATCGTCGGGCATGCGCGCCTGGGCGCAGAAAAACAGCAGCTCCTGCTGCAGCCGCTCGTCCACCGCCGCACCGCCGCGGGCCAGCGTCGCGTACTGCATCAGCACGCGGGAGGTGGTGCGCTTGGCATAGGCATCCATGCCCAGCCACCCGCGGCCCAGCGCCTCGAAGAATCCGGCGCAGACTTTCCAGAAGATGCGCAGCGGCGTTTCCTGCTGGGCTGCCGCCAGCCCCATGCTCAGGTGCTGCATTTCCACCGCCGCGGCTGCGTCACCGTTCTTGACGATGCGCAGCACCGCCGCATCCATGCGCGAGCGCACTTCCGTGCCGTAGGGCAGCGGCAGCACGCTGCCCGGGAACACCGGCTCGCGCACGCGCCGCTCCGCGGGCCACAGGTCCATGGGATGCACGCTGGCAGCGCCGGCCAGCGCCTGCACCTGGCGGTACTGCGGGAACAGCGCGACCGGGGAAATCAGCTTGCCGGCAAGGATGCTGTCCAGGTATTCAACGACCGCAAAGCTGGTGCTTTCAAGCACCGCTACCGCAGCGCCGTCGCAACGCTCGGGCTCCTGCACGAAGCGGTGCACGGCCGCTTCCATCGCCTGCAGCACCACCGCCGTCTGCGCCATGCCAACCATGACCAGCGCGCCGGCGCACTGGTGCAGCATCTGGCGCACGGTGCGCAAGGCCGCCGGATCGGAGGCCGCCAGATCGGACTGGCCCGCGCTCTCCAGCTCGTGCGCGAAGTGCTGCAACTGCTTGACGGCGCTGTCCAGCGTCTTGCGCAGCTCGGCATGCACCCACGCCAGCGGCCCGAGGTCCTGTTCTTCGTGATGAACGTCGCGCACCGGCATGTTGCTTGTCCCCGTGGGTGGCATCGCTGGCCCTCCGAGTGTGTTGGTCTGAAGCAGGTCCGGCGGGCTCAGGCGATCCTGAAGCGCGCCACCGACTGGTGCAATTCTTCGGCCATCCGGGACAGCTCCCTGACCTGGTGGGCCGTGGCCCGCGTGCCCTCGCCGGTCTGCTCGGTCACGGCAAAGATGTGCTGGATGTTCTCGGCCACCCCGTTGGCCAGCTTGGCTTCCTGCAGTGCTGCGCCCGAAATGCTCTCGATAAGCTCAGCCAGCTTGCGCGAGACGCTATCGATTTCAGTAAGCGCCGTGCCCGCGCTGTCCGACAGGCGCGCGCCTTCGACGACACCGCGTGTCGAGCGCTCCATGGCTGCCACGGCATCCTGCGTGTCCGTCTGAATCGCCTTCACCAGCGCCGCGATCTGCCGCGTCGCATCGCCCGAGCGTTCGGCCAGCCGCTGCACCTCCTCGGCCACCACGGAAAAGCCGCGCCCCGCCTCGCCGGCGGACGCCGCCTGAATGGCGGCATTGAGCGCCAGCAGGTTGGTCTGCTCGGTGATGTCGGAAATCAGTTCGGTGATTTCGCCGATTTCCTGCGAGGATTCGCCCAGGCGCTTGATGCGCTTGGAGGTGTCCTGGATCTGGTCGCGGATGGTGTTCATGCCGCCGATGGCGTTCTGCACCGCCTTCAGGCCTTGGTCGGCCGCCTGCAGCGACTGGTGCGCCACGGCCGCCGACTGCTGCGCCTGGCCGGAAACGCCGTTGATGCGCGCCGCCATGTCCAGCACCGACTGGCCGGTCTCCCTGATCTCGCGCAGCTGCTCGCTCGATGCCGCCAGCAGTTCGGTGGACGTGCCTTCCACGTCGGTCGTCGTCCGGACCACGCTTGCGGCGGTATTCTGCACGCTGCCCACGAGCACGCGCAGCTCCTCGATCGTGTAGTTGACGGAGTCGGCAATCGCGCCGGTGATGTCCTCGGTCACGGTCGCTTCCTGTGTAAGGTCGCCTTCGGCCACCGTCTGCAGTTCGTTCATGAGGCGCAGGATGGCCGCCTGATTGGCATCGTTGATGCGCTTGGCCTCCTGCTCGCGCTGGCGCGCCGCTTCCTGCTCGGCCTCGGCCCGCTGCTGCCGCTGGCGGCCGCCGAGCACCTGCACATACGCGATGCCCACGCCGCACGCCAGCACGAACAGCGCCAGCACGAACAGCAGCGCCAGTTCACCGGGGCCGTAGCCGGACTGCGCGGCCAGCCGGGTCTGCATGGTCTGCAGGTGCTCGCGCGTGGGCTCGCTGTCGCGCGCCAGCACCGCCTGCGCCGCGCGCGACGCCGAGAGCGCATCGGCGCTCTTGAGCAACTGCAGCACCCGCGGCTCATTGGCCTGGTAGAGCTCCGTCAGCACCCGGCCCGGCCCGCTCGAGAGCTCGGGCACGCGCTGCAGCAGCACCTTGAAATCGGTCACATCCTGCTCCAGCTGGGCCTGCAGGCCGACACCGGCGCCGCCGTACACCAGGTTGGCATCCAGGGCCGTGCGCTGGGTGAGCACCGCCAGGCGATTGGAGGCATCCAGCCCGCCCGCATCGATACCCTGATGCGCACGCGCCACCAGGGCGCGCGCGGCGCGCAGCCACTCTCCACTGTCGCCATTGAGAGCGGTTACCGCCTTGCGGGCGTCGACCAGCGTGGCCGCCTGGCCCTGGATGGCCGCCACATAGCGTTCGACCCGCTCGACCACCGGCCGCAGGTCATCGAGCTCACCGCGGAAGCTCGCGCCCAGCGGCTTGATGCCGGCTTGCGCATCCCCGGCGGAAAGCGCCTGGACGTTGCGCGAAAACACCTTGGCGCTGTCGGCCAGTTCCGCGAAAGCCGTCTGCTGGCCCAGCAGGGCCGCATCAAAGGCCTTGACCATGCGCTGTGACTGCATCAAGGCCTCGCCCACCGCCGTGAGCTGGCGTGCCGAGGTCTGCGCGCGCTGCGCCAGCCAGCCGCCGAAGATCGCCAGAATCAGCACCCCCAGCCCCAGCAGGACCAGCAGGCGCCGCTGGTGCACCGCGACCGAGGCACGGCCCATCAGGGGAAGCGCGATTTCGTCGTCCTGCGCGGGCTGTGCCGGCTCGCCGGCAGCGGGTGGCAGTCCGCCCTGCACGCTCTCGACGCCATCGGCCTGGAACACCATGGACAGCCCCTCGCCATGCTGCGGATCGACCCCCAGATCGATGCGGCTGGGCTCCGCCTCCGTCTCCGCAGGCGCCCGCCGCACCAGCCGGTTCAACGCATCTACCAAGGCCATAGTCTTTCTTCCAGTCAAGCAAAAAGCGCCCGAAACTCAGGCGCTGATGTTCAAAAATGCGGCATCGCGCGCCAGCGTCTGCAAATCGATGATCTGCCAGCGTTCACCCTGCGCATCGAGACGGCACGCGCCTATCCAGGCCGCGGCACCCGGCACCGGCTCTTCGTCGCCGGCGAAATCCTGCGTGCCGCGCAAGCCTATGAAACGGTCCACCAGCAACGCGGCATTCACCTCCAGCACCGCGCCCAACGTCAGCAGCGCGCAGCCGGCCAGCGCCTGCTCCGTCCGCGGCTGCGGCGAGCCCAGCAACACGGCCAGGTCGATGACGCCGTTGAGCACGCCGCGCAGGTTGGCCACGCCGAGGAACCACGACCGCGCGTGCGGCACCGGCTGCACCCCGGACCATGAAAAGATCTCCCCGGCCTGCGCCAGCGGCAGCAGGAGCCGCTGGCCCGCGCACTCCACCGCCAGCCAGGACGCCACGGCCACATCCGCCCCCTCCGCGGCCCGCAAGCGCGCGAGCAGCCGCATCTGGACTTCCCTGAGTGTTTCTCGTTCAGCCATGTCGGGTGCCGCGGCGCATCAGGCGAGCGCGCCGATCTTTTCGCGCAACTCCGCCGCATTCACCGGCTTGGTGATGTAGCCGCGCGCACCCTGGCGCATGCCCCAGACACGGTCGGTTTCCTGGTTCTTGCTGGTGCACATGAGGATGGGAATGTCCGCGTAGAGCGGATCGCGCGTCAGCGCCCGCGTGAGCTGAAAACCGTTCTTGCCCGGCATCACCACATCCATCAGGATGAGGTCGGGCTTGTCCTGGGCCAGGCGCTGGTAGGCCTCGTCCGCGTTCTCCGCCGTCTGCACCTGCAGGCCTTCCTTTTGCAGCAGATCGGTCAGAAACATCAGCTCGGTCTTGGAATCATCCACGACCAATACTTTCTTGATTGCCATCATTGAACTCCTGATTGCGCGCGGCCGAACTGCTGCACCGCCTGCAGCAGCTGGTCCTTGGTGAACGGTTTGGTGAGGTAATCCTGGCAGCCCACCATGCGCCCGCGCGCCTTGTCGAACACGCCATCCTTGGAGGACAGCATGACCACCGGCGTACCGGCAAACTGCGGATTGCGCTTGATGATGGCCACCGTCTGGTAGCCATCGAGCTTGGGCATGAGGATGTCGCAGAAGATGAGCTGCGGCTGGTAGTCGTTCACCTTGGACAGCGCGTCGAACCCGTCCTCGGCAAGCAGCACCTCATGCCCACCCTGCTTGAGAAAAATCTCGGCGCTGCGCCGGATCGTGTTGCTGTCGTCCACCACGAGCACCTTGATCGTGGGACCGGTAGTCGCTGTCGCCAATTTGTCCCGCTCCTGTAGTGTTCTGCTGCGCGCATCTTTCAAAAGCCGCGCCAAGTCCCTGTCCGGGCAAGCTTATAGGCGCTTTGCCCTGAATGCAACGATTCTAAGGAGCAGATGGCACAAAAATGGGAGCACGCTTGGTATGCGCAACAGTTTTCATCCCCGCGGCGCAGCCGCGGGCCCGCCGACACCGTTCAAAATGCAGGCCATGACCGATACCACCGACCACAACCTCTCGCTCTTTCACCACGCCCAGGCGCTGATTCCCGGCGGCGTCAATTCGCCCGTGCGCGCCTTCCGGGCCGTCGGCGGCACGCCGTCCTTCATCACGCGCGGCCAGGGCGCCTACCTCTGGGACGCCGACGGGCGCAGGCTCATCGACTACATCGGCTCCTGGGGCCCGATGATCCTGGGCCACGGCCACCCGGCCGTGCTCGAAGCGGTGCACCGCGCCGTCGCTCTGGGCCTGTCGTTCGGCGCGCCGACCGAACGCGAGAGCGAACTCGCCGAGGCCATCATGCGCCATGTGCCATCGATCGAGCGGCTGCGCCTGGTGAGCTCGGGCACCGAGGCCGGCATGAGCGCCATCCGCCTGGCGCGCGGCGCCACGGGGCGCAGCAAGATCGTCAAGTTCAACGGCTGCTACCACGGCCATGCGGACGCGCTGCTGGTCAAGGCCGGCTCGGGCCTGGCCACCTTCGGCCATGCCACCAGCGCCGGCGTGCCCGAGGTGGTGGTGCAGGACACGCTGGTGCTCGAATACAACGACGTGGCGCAGCTCGAAGCCGCCTTCGCGCTGCACGGCGACAAGATTGCCTGCGTGATCATGGAGCCGATCGCGGGCAACATGAATTTCGTGCGCGCCAGCGTGCCCTTCATGCGCGCGGCGCGCGCGCTGTGCACCAAGCACGGCGCGCTGCTCATCATCGACGAGGTGATGACCGGCTTTCGCGTGGCGCTCGGCGGTGCGCAGAGCCTGTATGCCAAAGAAATCGCGGGCTTCCAGCCCGACCTCACCATGCTCGGCAAGGTGGTGGGCGGCGGCATGCCGCTGGCGGCCTTCGGCGGGCGCCGGGACGTGATGGAGCAGCTCGCGCCGCTGGGGCCGGTCTACCAGGCGGGCACGCTTTCGGGCAACCCGGTGGCCACGGCCTGCGGCCTCGCCACGCTGCGCGAGGTGGGCAAGCCGGGCTTTTACGCGGCACTGGCAGAGCGCACCCGCGCGCTGATCACCGGTCTCGCGCAGGCCGCGAAGGCAGAAGGCGTGCCGTTTTGCGGCGACAGCGAGGGCGGCATGATGGGCTACTTCCTGCTGCCCGCGCTGCCCGGCAACTACCCCGAGGTGCTGCAGAGCGACGGGGCGCGCTTCAACCGCTTCTTCCACGGGCTGCTCGATCGCGGCATTTACACCGCACCGGCGCTCTACGAGGCGGGCTTCGTGAGCGCCGCGCACACCGGGGAAGACATCGCCACCACCGTGGCCGCGGCGCGCGAGGTATTTCGTGAACTCGCAAACTGATAGCTGCCAGCGCCCGCCAGCCGGTCGTCACGGCCCGATTTGACTCAAAAACCCGGAGCCGTCAGCCCCGGATCAGGCGCTGGCGGATGCGCGGCCAGAGTACGTTGATGCTCAGGCCCGCCATCACCAGCAGCATCGCCGCGCCCTTCCACGGCGGAAACGGCTCGCCCAGCAGCGCCACCGAACTGCCCATGCCGAACACCGGCACCAGCAGCGCCATCGGCGTGACGGTGGCGGCGTCGTAACGCGACAGCAGCCAGGCCCAGAGGCCATAGCCCAGGATGGTGTTGGCCATCGACTGCCAGAGGATGGCGCCCCAGGCAAGCAGCGGCGCGGCCTCTATCGAATGCCACAGCGGCACCGGGCCGCCTTCAAACAGCAGCGCCAGCACGATGAGCGGCGGCACCGAGAAGGCGCTGGTCCAGACCATGTAGGCCACCATGTTCACCCGCCCGGCCTGGCGCCCGACCATGTTGCCCAGCGCCCAGCACAGGCCGGCGCCCAGCGTCATCGCGATGCCCAGCCAGGTGGTGCTGCCATCGGTGTGCAGCCCGATCACCGCAAAGCCCGAGAGCGCCAGCGCCGCCGCGACGAGCTGGAACCAGCGCACGCGCTCGCCCTCCAGCAGCACCGCCAGCACCACGGTGAACAGCACCTGCGCCTGCACCACGAGCGAGGCCAGGCCCGGCGAGATCTGCGACTGCATCGCCAGGTACAGCAGGCTGAACTGCCCGCCGCCGATCAGGAGCCCGTAGCCCGCGAGGTTGCGCCAGGGCACCGGCGGCCGGCGGAAGAAGAAAATCGCGGGCAGCGTGGCCGTGGCAAAGCGCAGCGCCGCCATCAACAGCGGCGGAAACGACGCGAGCGCCACCTTGATGACGACGAAGTTGCTGCCCCAGATGGCCACGACGAGCAGCCCCAGGAGCAGGTGGTTGAGGGTGATGACCTGCCGCACGCGGGGCGCGGCGGGTTGTGCGGCGGCTTCAGTGGCGGAAATGGCGTACTCCCGTGAACACCATGGCCACGCCGCGCTCGTTGGCTGCGTCTATCACTTCCTGGTCCCGCATCGAGCCGCCGGGCTGCGCCACGCAGCTCGCGCCGTGATCCACCACCACATCCAGGCCATCGCGGAAGGGGAAGAAGGCGTCGCTGGCGACCACCGTGTCCTTGAGCGACAGGCCCGCGGCCTCGGCCTTGATGCTGGCGATGCGCGCGGAATCGAGCCGGCTCATCTGGCCCGCGCCCACGCCCATGGTCATCCCGCCCTTGCAGAACACGATGGCGTTGCTCTTGACGTATTTGGCGACTTTCCAGGCAAACATCAGGTCCTGGATCTGCTCCTGCGTCGGCTGGCGCGTGGTGACGACCTTGAGATCGGCGAGCTGCAGCTCGTGGTTGTCCGCGGTCTGCAGCAGCAGGCCCGAGCCCACGCGCTTGGCGTCCACGGCGTTGCGCCCCTGCGTCCAGGCCGTGTCGCCGCCGGGCGGCAGCGCGATCTTCACCAGGCGCACGTTGGCCTTGGCCTTGAACACCGCCAGCGCCTCGGCCGTGAAGTCCGGGGCCATCAGCACCTCGACGAACTGCTTGGCCACCTGCTCGGCCGCCGCGCCGTCCACGGGGCGGTTGAAGGCGATGATGCCGCCGAAGGCGCTGGTGGGGTCGGCCTGGAAGGCCTTGGCATAGGCCTCGCGCGCACTCGTGCCCACGGCCACGCCGCAGGGGTTGGCGTGCTTGACGATGACGCAGGCGGGCAGCTTGAAGCTCTTGACGCATTCCCAGGCGGCATCGGCATCGGCGATGTTGTTGTAGGAGAGTTCCTTGCCCTGCAACTGCTCGCCGGTGACGATGGCGCCAGGCGCCGGGTACAGGTCGCGGTACAGCGCCGCGCTCTGGTGGCTGTTCTCGCCGTAGCGCAGATCCTGCACCTTGGTGAAGATGCCGTTGCTCTGGGCAGCGAAGCGCGCGCGCTGCGGCACGTAGCTCTCGGAGAGCTTTTCCGGCTCGAATTCAACCGACGAGAGGTAATCGCTGATCGCCCCGGCGTACTGCGCGATGCGGTTGAACGCGGCCACCGAGAGCTTGAAGCGCAGCGCATCCGAGAGCTTGCCTTGCGCTTTCAGCTCGGCCAGCACATCAGCGTACTGGCCCGCGTCGGTCACCACGCCCACGTCCTTCCAGTTCTTGGCCGCGCTGCGCACCATGGCGGGGCCGCCGATGTCGATGTTCTCGATGGCATCCGCCAGCGTGCAGCCCGCCTTGGCCACCGTGGCTTCAAACGGGTAGAGGTTCACGACCAGCAGATCAATCGTATTGATGCCGTGCGCCTGGATTGCCGCCATGTGCTCGGGCAGATCGCGGCGCGCCAGCAGCCCGGCATGCACCTTGGGGTGCAGGGTTTTCACGCGGCCGTCCAGCATCTCGGGGAAACCCGTCACCTCGGCCACCTCGGTGACCGGCAGGCCCTCGGCCGCCAGCAGCTTGGCCGTGCCGCCGGTGGAAACGAGCTTCACCCCCAGCGCGTGCAGCGCCTTGGCAAAGTCCACGATGCCGCTCTTGTCCGAGACGGAAATCAACGCAGTCGTCACTTTCAATACTCCCGATTTTCAAAACAAAATCCGGCTCCATCGCTTATCCATCAAGCGTTGGCAGCTATCAAACTATTCAACTCCCTCCCCCTCCGGGGGAGGGTTGGGGTGGGGGCCAACCGCGCACCTGAACCAACTCTTTGGTCTGCGAAACCAGGCCCCCATCCCTGCCTTCCCCCAGAGGGGGAAGGAGCCCGAGACACATCGCCCATCAGGTCAGCAAAAGGCATTCACAGCAGGCGATGTTCGCCCAGCTTCTTGCGCAGTGTGTTGCGGTTCAGGCCCAGCCACTCGGCCGCGCGCGACTGGTTGTGGCCCGCGTGGTGCATCACCACTTCCAGCAGCGGCTTTTCCACCAGGCGCAGCAGCATGTCGTACATGTCCTCGGGCGCTTCGCCGCCCAGGTCTTCGAAGTAGCGCAGCAGGCTTTCGCGCACGCAGCTTTCGATGTTGGTGTTGGCGGGGCTCATGCGTGCACGTCCTCCGCGCTCTCGTTGGTCGTCAATTCGCTTGCTTCGCCCGCTTGCGGCAGGCGCTCCATCTGCTGCTCCAGCAGCTCGAAATAGGCGCGCACGGCCGCCCACTGCGTGGCACTGTCCTGCACGGTGTTGATGTGGCGGCGCAGCGCGTCGCCGCCGGGAAGCTGGTGCACATACCAGGCAATGTGCTTGCGCGCGCTGCGCACGCCGGTCGATTCGCCGTAGAGGCTGTAATGCTCCTCCAGGTGCGCGAGCAGCAGGCGCTTGACCTCGGCCACCAGCGGCGGCGCGAGTTCTTCGCCAGTATCCAGGTAATGCACCACCTCGCGAAAAATCCACGGCCTGCCCTGGGCTGCGCGGCCGATCATCAGCGCATCGGCACCGGTGGCGGCCAGCACCGCCTGCGCCTTGCGCGGGCCGGTGATGTCGCCATTGGCCACCACGGGAATGCGCACCGCCTGCTTGACCGCGGCAATCGTTGCGTATTCCGCCTCGCCCCGGTAACCCTGCTCGCGCGTGCGGCCGTGCACCGTCAGCATCTGGATGCCCGCGCCTTCAAACTGGCGCGCAAGCTGCACCGCATTCCTGTGCGCATCGCACCAGCCGGTGCGCATCTTGAGCGTGACGGGCACGCCACGCGGCGCGCACACCGCAACCACCGCCTCGGCAATCTCCAGCGCCAGCGCCTCGTTCTGCATCAGCGCCGAACCGGCCCACTTGTTGCACACCTTCTTGGCCGGGCACCCCATGTTGATGTCCATGAGCTGCGCGCCACGATCCATGTTGTAGGCCGCCGCCTCGGCCATCATGGCCGCATCGGTGCCCGCAATCTGCACCGCGATGGTGCCGGGCTCGCCCTCGTGGTTGGCGCGGCGCGAGGTCTTGAGGCTGTCCCACAGATCCTTGCGCGAGGTCACCATCTCGCTCACCGCATGGCCCGCACCGAGCTCGCGGCACAGGCGCCGGAAGGGCCGGTCCGTCACCCCCGCCATGGGCGCGACAAAAACGCGGTTCGGGAAGGTGACGGGGCCGAGGGTGAGCGGGTTCATGGGGGCGCGGCAGGCAGGGTGAGTGGCCTGCGAAGGGGGTGATTGTAGTTGCCTGTTTTTTGGGCAACCCCGCGACCATCCCACCTACACTTCCAGCCCCATGGAACCCTGGATGCTCGCCCTCGCCCACTGGCTTGCGCTGCCGCACAACGGCCTGGCCACGGTGTTCCTGATCGCGCTGCTTTCCGCCACGCTGCTGCCGCTGGGGTCGGAGCCTGCGGTGTTTGCGCTGGTGCAGATCAACCCGCAGCTGTTCTGGCCCGCGATCCTCGTGGCGACGGCGGGCAACACCGCGGGCGGCGCGATTTCCTGGTGGATGGGCCTGGGCACGCACGAGGCGGTGGAGCACTGGCGCGGCAAGCGCAGCGAGGGCAAGGCGCTGGCCTGGCTCAAGCGCTTTGGGCCGCGCGCCTGCCTGCTCAGCTGGCTGCCCGTGGTGGGCGATCCGCTGTGCGCCGTGGCCGGCTGGCTGCGCCTGCCGTTCTGGCCCTGCGTGGCCTATATGGCTGTGGGCAAATTCGCACGCTATCTGGTGATGACCGCGGGCCTCATCTACCTCTGGCCGCGGGTCGGCATCTGATGCCAGGCCGCGCCGGGTGGCGCGCTTACGCATATTGCGGCTTTTTCTAAGGCCGACGGCGCATATGGTTCAAGCAAACATGTTGTTGGTTTTGCAGGCGGCGCTTTCTAAGCTCACGGACCTTCACCACAGCCCCTCCGTGCATGCTGCGTCGCCACTGGCTTACCCTGCCCCTCGCCCTCGCGCCCTTCGCCAAGGCGCTGGCGGGTGAGCGCACGCTGCTCAACGCCGCGTACGACGCGACGCGGGAGTTTTACGCGGACTACAACGCGCTGTTTGTACGCCAGTGGCAGGAGCGGACGGGCGAGCCGCTTGCCATCCTCCAGTCGCACGGCGGCTCGGGCGCGCAGGCGCGTGCGGTGCTCGATGGCCTGCGCGCCGATGTGGTGTCGCTGGCGCTGGCGCCCGATGTGGACCGGCTGGCACGGCAAGGTCTGGTGGATGGCCGCTGGCGCGAGGCGCTGCCGCAGCAGGCCTGCCCCATGGCGTCGACCATCGTGTTTCTGGTGCGCAAGGGCAATCCGCACGGGATTCGCGGGTGGGACGATCTGCTGCTGCCCGGCCTGACGCTGATCACGCCCAACCCCAAAATTTCCGGCGGTGCGCGCTGGAACTGGTTTGCCGCCTGGGGCCATGCGCTGCGCACCGGTGGCAGCGAGCGGGCGGCGCAGGGTTTCATGCGCCAGCTTTTTGCGCGTGTGCCGGTGCTTGACACGGGCGCGCGCTCGGCGGCGATGAGCTTCATCGTGCGTGGCATGGGCGATGTGCTGCTGGCGTGGGAGAGCGAGGCGCATCTGGCGCTGCAGGTGTTTGGCGATCAGGCGATAGAAGTGGTCACGCCGCCGGACAGCATTCTGGCCACCTTGCCCGTGGCGCAGGTGCAGCAGGTGACCGAGCGGCGCGGCACGGGGCAGATCGCCCGTGCCTATCTTGAAGCCCTCTACCAACCCAAGGCGCAGCAGCTCGCGGCACGCCACTACTTTCGCACTGTGCAGCAATCCGGCACGGGGCTGCCGCAGCTTGCCACTTTCACGCTGGAAGACGTGGCGGGCGACTGGGCCAGCGCACAACAGCGGCACTTTGCCGAGGGCGGCGTGTTCGATCAGATCTGGCGGGCAGCATGACCATGGCCGCGCTTGCCCTGCCCCGCTTGATGCGATTCACCCGCCGCGCGCCCGCCGTGCTGCCGGGGCGTGCGCTGACGCTGGGGCTCACCATCACCTGGCTCAGCCTCGTGGTGCTGCTGCCGCTGGCGGCCGTGGTGCTGAATGCGGCCAGCCCCGGCTGGGAGGCGTTCCGGCACAGCATTTCCAGCCCGCGGGTGCTGGCGTCCATCCGCCTCTCGTTTGGCAGCGCACTGCTGGCGGCGCTGGTGAATCTGGTCTTTGGCGGGCTCACGGCCTGGGTGCTGGTGCGCTATCCCTTCCCCGGCAAGAAGCTGATTGACGCGCTGGTGGACCTACCCTTTGCGCTGCCCACCGCCGTGGCGGGCATTGCACTGGCCACGCTGTACGCGCCGCAGGGCTGGCTGGGGCGCTGGCTCGCGCCGCTGGGCCTGCAGATTGCCTTTGCGCCTGCGGGCATCGTCGTGGCGCTGATCTTCATCGGCCTGCCCTTCGTGGTGCGCACGGTGCAGCCGGTGCTCGAAGACCTTGCGCCCGAATACGAAGAGGCCGCGCGCAGCCTGGGTGCCAGCCGTGCGCAGGTGGTCTGGCATGTGGTGCTGCCCGCGCTGCTGCCCGCGCTGCTCACCGGCTTTGCGCTGGCGTTTGCGCGGGCGGCGGGCGAATACGGCTCGGTGATTTTCATCGCGGGCAACATGCCCATGGTGTCGGAGATCGCGCCGCTGCTCATCGTCACACGCCTGGAGCAGTACGACGTGGCCGGTGCCACAGCGATTGCCGTGGCCATGCTGGCGATCTCGTTCACGCTGCTGCTGGCGATCAATCTGCTGCAGGGCGCAAGCCGCACGCACGCGCTGGGCCGGAGGGCGGCATGAACCGGCGGGGCATCTGGCTGCGCCGGGGGCTGATTGCGCTCAGCCTCGGCTTTCTGGTGGTCTTTCTGCTGCTGCCGCTGGCCGCCGTCTTTTGCGAGGCGCTGGCCAAGGGCTGGGCTGCCAGCCTGGCCGCCATCACCGAGCCCGATGCACTCTCCGCCATCCGCCTCACGCTCACCGCCAGCCTGATCGCGGTGCCGCTCAACCTCGTGCTCGGCATCTGCGCGGCATGGGCGATTGCGCGTTTTGACTTCCCCGGCAAGGGGCTGCTCACCACGCTGATCGACCTGCCGTTTTCCGTCTCGCCGGTGATCGCGGGCCTGGCCTGGGTGCTGCTGTTTGGCAGCGCGGGCTGGTTCGGCGCATGGCTGGACGAACACGATCTGCAGATTCTGTTTGCCGTGCCTGGCATCGTGCTGGCCACGGTGTTCGTCACCTTCCCCTACGTGGCGCGCGAGCTGATCGCGCTGATGCAGTCGCAGGGCAGCGAGGAGGAAGAAGCCGCCGTCGTGCTGGGCGCCAGCGGCTGGCGCGTGTTCTGGCATGTGACGCTGCCCAACATCCGCTGGGGGCTGTTCTACGGCGTGGTGCTGTGCAATGCGCGGGCCATGGGCGAGTTTGGCGCGGTCTCCATCGTCTCGGGCCATATCCGGGGGCTGACCAACACGCTGCCGCTGCACGTGGAAATTCTCTACAACGAATACAACGGCGCAGCCGCCTTCTCGGTGGCCGCGCTGCTGGCGCTGCTGGCGCTGGCCACGCTGGCGCTCAAAACCCTGGCCGAATGGCGCTTGCGCGCACAGGCCACGCTGCTGCAAAAGGAATTGGCATGAGCATGGAAGTGCGCTCCATCCACAAACGCTTCGGCAGCTTCGCGGCGCTGAACGATGTGTCCCTTACCTTCCCTGATGGGCACCTCACCGCCCTGCTCGGCCCCTCGGGCTGCGGCAAGACCACGCTGCTGCGCATCATCGCCGGGCTGGAGCAGCCCGACAGCGGCCAGGTGCTGCTGGGCGGCGAAGACGCCTCGCACGCCGATGTGCGCGAGCGCCAGGTGGGCTTCGTGTTCCAGCACTACGCGCTCTTTCGGCACATGACGGTGTTCGACAACGTCGCCTTCGGCCTGCGCATGAAGCCCCCGCGCGAGCGCCTGAGCGAAGCCGCCATCCGCGCCAAGGTGATGGACCTGCTGCAACTGGTGCAGCTCGATTGGCTGGCCGACCGCCGCCCCGCCGCGCTCTCGGGCGGGCAGCGCCAGCGCATCGCCTTGGCCCGCGCGTTGGCCGTGGAGCCGCGCGTGCTGCTGCTCGATGAACCCTTTGGCGCATTGGACGCCAAGGTCAGGAAGGAACTGCGCCGCTGGCTGCGCCACCTGCACGACACGCTGCATGTGACCAGCATCTTCGTCACGCACGACCAGGAAGAGGCGCTGGAAGTGGCGGATGAAATCGTCATCATGAACCGTGGCCAGGTAGAGCAGCGCGGCAGCCCGCAGGCGGTGTACGACGAACCGGCCACGGCCTTTGTCTGCGGCTTTCTCGGGCACATGAATCTGTTTCATGGCCGGGTGCAGGGCGGGCAGTTGCGCTCGGGGAACATGCACTTTGCACTGCCGGGCGGCGACGCATCGCACGATGCACCAGGCACCGCCTACGTGCGCCCGCACGAGATTCAGATCGAGCCCTGCGCACCGCAATACCGCCCCGCGCACGCCAGCGAATTGCGCGTGAACCTGCTGCGTGCGCAGGCGCTGGGGCCGCTGGCGCAGCTTGAACTCACACGCGAGGACACGCAGGAAATCATCGAGGTGGTGATGCCCAGCCAGGAGTTCGACCGCCTGCGCGCGCGCGGCTGCCGGCACTTCATTGCGCGGCCTTCCAGAGCGAGGGTGTTTTTCGGCTCTAACGCTTGATGGGCAAGCGCGAGCAGCTAGAAATTTTCTTTATTCGATCCACTGCTTAAGTTATGAAAAATCAATTCTTCCCATTGCAGAAGAGCTTGCCTACATTTGTGAAAACGCCTGCATTGCGGGCCTCGTTTGCTTGACTCAGAGAGGGTTTCCATGACACAGATTGCCGACGTCCTGCCCGACGTGCTGCCGATCTCGCGCGAGAAAGCGCAAACCGCCGCGGACCTGGTGCGGGGGCTGGACAGCCCGGCGCTGGAATGGCTGGCGGGCTTCATGGCGGGCGCCGCCGCACGCGGGCGCAGCGCCACACCCCACACCGCCACACCGGTGGCCGCCGCTGCCAACACGGCAGTACAGCAGCAGCTCACCATCGTCTATGGCAGCCAGACGGGCAACGCCAAGCGTGTGGCCGAAAAGCTTGCCGCCGAGGTGAAATCCGCGGGCCTGCCGGTGCGCACCGTGCGCGCCGATGCCTACCGCACGAGCGAGCTGAAGAAAGAGAAATTCCTCTACCTCGTGATCAGCACGCACAGCGAAGGCGACGACGTGGAGCCGCCGGACGACTCACGCGGCTTCTATGAATTTTTGATGGGCAAGCGCGCACCGCAACTGCCCGAGCTCTCCTACAGCGTGCTGGCGCTGGGCGATTCAAGCTACGTCGATTTCTGCGGCATAGGCCGGCGCATCGACGAGCGCCTGGCCGCGCTGGGTGCCAAGCGCGTGCTGGACCGCGCCGATGCCGATGTGGACCTGGACTACGTCGTCACGCCCTGGGCCGAAACCGCGCTGCAGCAAGCGCGCAACTTGCTTGCACCACAACAGCAAACGGTCGTTCCGGCACCCGGTGCCGAAGTGCTCACGCTGCGCCCCACGCATTCCTCGTGGTCGCGTGAACGCCCCTTCCTCGCCGAGGTACTGGTGAACCAGCGCATCGTGGGGAGCCACAGCGGAAAAGATGTGCGCCACATCGAGCTCTCGCTGGCAGGCAGCGGCCTGCACTACCAGCCCGGAGACGCGCTGGGCGTATGGCCCACGCAGGCCCCCGAACTCGTGCACCGCGTGCTGCAACTGCTGCAGCTCGACGGCAGCACGCCCGTGACGCAAGGCAAGGAGACCCTGCCGCTCGCCGAATGGCTCACGCACCGGCGCGAGCTCACGCTGGTCACGCGCCCCTTCGTCGCTGCGCTGGCCGAGCGCGGTGGCCACGAGGCGCTCAAGGCCTTGCTGCAGCCGGAAAAAAATGCCGAACTGGCACCGCTGCTCAACCGCCAGCAGCTCATGGACCTGCTGCGCGCCTGGCCCACGGCGTGGGATGCCAACGCCCTGGTGACGGCCCTGCGCCCGCTCGCGCCGCGCATGTATTCCATCGCCAGCAGCCAGGCCCAGGTGGATGAAGAGGTGCACCTCACGATCGCGCTGGTGCAGTTCGAAAAGGACGAGGAAACCCGCTGGGGCGCCAGCAGCCACTATTTGTGCAGCGCGCAGGAAGGTGCGCAGGTGCCGGTATTCATCGAGGCCAACGAGCGTTTCCGCCTGCCCGCCGACGGCGCGCGCGACGTGATCATGGTGGGCCCCGGCACCGGCGTGGCACCCTTTCGCGCCTTCGTGCAGCAGCGCCAGAGCGACGGTGCCACGGGCCGCAACTGGCTGTTCTTCGGCAACCCGCACCGCCACAGCGATTTCCTCTACCAGACCGAATGGCTGCAGGCGGCCAAGGACGGCGCGCTCACGCACCTGGATGTCGCCTTCTCACGCGATCAGTCCGAAAAAATCTACGTGCAGCAGCGCCTGCGCGAGCAGGGGGCCGAGGTCTGGCAATGGCTGCAGGGCGGCGCGCACTTCTACGTGTGCGGCGACGCCGAGCGCATGGCGGGCGACGTGCAGCGGGCACTGGCCGACATCGCGGCGGAACATGGCGGCAAGAGCCCCGAAGACGCCGCGCAGTGGGTGAAGACCCTGCTGCTGGAAGGCCGCTATGCCCGCGACGTGTACTGATTGACCGCCCGCGCTGTGGGAGCGGCCTCGGCCGCGAACGCCTGCATCCGCCCCATCCGCCCTTTTTTGAACCTGCTCCGCGAAGGCGAAACACGCCCTCGCGAGGAAGCCTGCACCCTTTTCATGACCGATACCCTGACCATCACCAAGAACAAGAAGCTCTCTGCCCTGGAGCACATCAAGGAGCAGAGCCGCTTCCTGCGCGGCACCATAGACCTTGGCCTGGCGGACCGCACGACAGGCTCGATCAGCGAGCCCGACACCAAGCTGCTGAAATTCCACGGCAGCTACATGCAGGACAACCGCGACGTGCGCGACGAGCGCCGCCGCCAGAAGCTGGAGCCCGACTTCGGCTTCATGGTGCGCGTGCGCCTGCCCGGTGGCGTGCTCACGCCCAAGCAGTGGCTCGATCTGGATGCGCTCACGGCGCACACCAAGGGCGGCCTGCGCATCACCACGCGCCAGACCTTCCAGTTCCATGAAATCAAGAAAGAAAAACTGCGCGACGTGATCGGCGCCATCAACGCCACGGGTCTTTCCACGCTCGCGGCCTGCGGCGACGACGTGCGCAACGTCATCTGCTCGGTCAACCCGCTCGTGCCCGCGCAGCAGACCCAGGCGTATGAGTGGGCGGTCAAGCTGATGCACCACGTCAAGCCCCGCACCAGCGCCTACCAGGAACTGTGGATAGACAGGAAGGAGCGCACCAGCGACGGCGCGCACGACGAAGAGCCGCTGCTGGGCAAGAGCTATCTGCCGCGCAAGTTCAAGTTCGGCATCGCGATTCCGCCCTACAACGACATCGACGTGTTCGCGCAGGACTTCGGCCTGATCGCCATCTTCGACAAGAAGAACGAACTGCAGGGCTTCAACCTCGCGCCCGGCGGCAGCATGGGCGCCACGGCGGGCGATGCCAAGACCTACCCGGCGCTGGCCGACCTGATCGGCTACGTGCCCAAGGAGCATCTGCTGGAGGCCTGCTGGCACGCGGTGGCGGTGCAGCGCGACTTCGGCGACCGCGGCGAGCGCAAGCACGCGCGCCTCAAATACACCATCGACGACCGAGGCCTGCAGTGGTATCACGACGAGCTGCAATCGCGCCTGCCCTTCCTCATCGAGCCGCCGCGGCCGTACCACTTCGAGCACAACGGCGATCGCTTCGGCTGGGTGGAAGCCGGGCGCGGACAGTGGAACCTCACGCTGCGCATCCCCAGCGGCCGCGTGCTCGATGTCGATGGCCACCCGCGCCAGAGCGGCCTGCGCGCGATCGCCGGCATCCACCAGGGCGAATTCCGCATGACCTGCGACCAAAACGTGATCATCGCGGGCGTCGCCACCAGGGACAAGGCCAGGATCGACGCGCTGGTCAAGGAATACGGCCTGGACGACCACGTCGGCGCCAGCGGCCTGCGCCTGAACGCCATTGCCTGCGTGGCCCTGCCCACCTGCGGCCTGGCGATGGCCGAATCCGAACGTTACCTGCCGACCATCGTCGGCAAGATGGAAGCGCTGCTGGAGAAGCACGGCCTGCGCGAGGAGCCCATCCACTTTCGCATGTCCGGCTGCCCCAACGGGTGCTCGCGCCCCTACATGGGCGAGATCGCGCTCGTGGGCCGCGCCATCGGCAAGTACGACCTGCGCCTGGGCGCCGACCACCTGGGCGAGCGCCTGAATGCGCCCTACAAGGAAAACGTGGGTGAAGAGGTCATCCTCGCCGCGCTCGACGAGCTCTTTGGGCGCTTTGCCCAGGAGCGCAACGAGGGCGAGCACTTCGGCGATTTCATCGCGCGTGCCCAGGTGGTGCAGCCTCCGAGCCGCCGCCCCGCCATCCAGTACTGAAGGCAGCAGGATCATGGAGCACTTTCCGCTGTTTCTCGACCTGCGCGGGCGCACTGTGCTGGTGGTGGGCGCCGGGCTCGTCGCAGAGCGCAAGGTCGCACTGTTGCTGGCCGCCGGTGCTGAAGTCACGGTGCTCGCCCGCGCCGCCCACAGCCGCGTGCAGGAACGCGCGGCCAGCGGCCAGATCACCCTGCGCCTGCAGGATTTCGCGCCCGAGCAGCTCAACGGTGCCTGGCTGGTGATCGCCGCCACCAGCGACGCGCAGCTCAACGAAGCCGTGGCGCAGGCCGCCGCCGCACGCCAGCTCTGGTGCAACGTGGTGGACGACGCCGCGCGTTCCAGCGCCCAGGTGCCCGCCATCGTCGATCGCGCGCCCATCACCATCGCCATTTCGTCGGGCGGCGCAGCCCCGGTGATCGCACGGCGCCTGCGCGAGCGCATCGAATCGCTGGTGGAACCGTCCATAGGCTGGCTCACCGCCCTGGCCCAACGCCAGCGCGCGGCCATCCGCAAGGCGCGCCCCGACCTCATCGCGCGGCGGCGCTTCTACCACTGGCTGCTTGATGGCCCGGTGCACGATGCGCTGCGTGCCGCCCAGCCTGAAAAGGCCGAAGCACTGCTGCATCGCGCCCTTGCCCAAGGCGAAAAAACCACCGCAGGCAAGGTGTTGCTTGTCGGCGCTGGGCCGGGCGACCCCGGCCTGCTCACGCTGCGCGGCCTGCGCGCGCTCAATGAGGCGGACGTGATCCTGCACGACAGGCTCGTGAGCGCCGAGGTGCTGCAGCTCGCCCGGCGCGACGCGCTGCGCATCGGCGTGGGCAAGACCCCCGGCGAAGACCACGAAGCCACGCAGCGGCGCATCCACGCGCTCATGGTGCGGCACGCCCGCCAGGGCCAGACGGTGGTGCGCCTCAAGGGCGGCGACCCCTTCGTCTTCGGCCGTGGCGGCGAAGAACTGCTGGCCCTGCAGCAGCACGGCGTCGCCTACGAAGTGGTGCCCGGCATTACCGCGGCGCTGGCCTGCGGCGCCTACACCGGCATTCCGCTCACGCACCGCGGCGCCGCCGACAGCCTGACCTTTGCCACGGCACACCGCCAAGGCGATGCCGAACGCGAAGAGGCACCGCACCGGCACACGCAAGTGATCTACATGGGCGTGGAGCGCCTTGCCAGCCACGGCGCAGGCCTCATCGCGCAGGGTTTCGCACCCGACACGCCCTGCGCGCTGGTGGAAAACGGCTCGCGCCCCCAGCAGCGCACGCTGCACGCCACGCTCGCCACCGTGGCGCAGCAGGCACGCGAACACGCGATGGCTTCACCCGCTCTCTTCATCGTGGGCGAGGTCACGCGCCTGGGCCAGCGGCTCGCCTGGTTTGGCGAGACGCTTACGCCAGAAGCCGCCCAACAACCCGCCATTGCCCTGGCCGCATAAAGAGGAAACCACCATGGCCGCCCCCCTCAGCACACCTCTGGCGCAACGCTGGAACGCACTGCTCAATTTGCTGGAAAGCATTGCGCAGGAGCACCCGGACGCGCTGCTCGCCTCATCCATGGGCGTGGAAGACACGCTGCTGATTCACGCGCTGATGCAATTGCCCACGCGCCTCTCCATCTTCATGCTCGACACCGGCCGCCTGCACCAGGAGACGCTGGCCATGGTGGACACCATGGCGCAGCGCTACGGCATCGCGATCCAGGTGATGCACCCCAATCCCGAAGCGGTGCGTGAATACATCGCCACCCACGGCCTCAACGCCTTCTACGAAAGCGTGGAACTGCGCAAGCTGTGCTGCGACATCCGCAAGGTCGAGCCGCTGCGCCGCGCGCTCGCAGGCCATTCCGCGTGGATCACCGGCCAGCGGCGCGAACAGTCCGGCACCCGCGCCGAACTGCCCGAAGCGCAGTGGGACGAAGCCTTCGGCCTGCACAAATACAACCCGCTGGCCAGCTGGAGCACCGAGGAAATCTGGGCCGTGGTGCGTGCGCTGGAGATTCCCTACAACCCCTTGCACGACCAGGGCTACCCCTCGATCGGCTGCGAACCCTGCACCCGCGCCATCCGCCCCGGCGAGGACATCCGCGCCGGCCGCTGGTGGTGGGAGCAGCGCAGCAGCCTGGAATGCGGCCTGCACACCAGCGTGAACGCCAGCCACCACGAGAGCGCCGTCCATCAGGAAAACCCATGACCACTGCCACCACCTTGAACCGCACCCACCTCGACTGGCTGGAATCCGAAGCCATCCACATCCTGCGCGAAGTCGCCGCCGAGTGCGAGCGTCCGGTGCTGCTGTTCTCCGGCGGCAAGGATTCCTGCGTGCTGCTGCGCCTGGCGGAAAAGGCCTTCCGGCCCGGCAAGTTTCCCTTCCCGCTGCTGCATGTGGACACCGGCCACAATTTCCCTGAAGTCATCGCCTTTCGCGACCAACGTGCCACGGAGCTGGGCGAGCAGCTCATCGTGCGCAGCGTGGAAGATTCCATCGCCCGCGGCAGCGTGGTGCTGCGCCACGCCAACGACTCGCGCAACGCCGCGCAGGCCACCACGCTGCTTGAAGCGATAGCGGAATTCCGTTTCGACGCCTGCATCGGCGGCGCGCGCCGCGACGAGGAAAAGGCCCGCGCCAAGGAGCGCATCTGCTCCTTCCGCGACGAGTTCGGCCAGTGGGATCCGAAGAACCAGCGCCCCGAACTCTGGAACCTCTACAACACCCGCGTGCACGCTGGCGAAAACATCCGCGTATTCCCGATCTCCAACTGGACCGAGCTGGACATCTGGCAGTACATCGCACGCGAAAACCTCGCGCTGCCCTCCATCTACTACAGCCACGTGCGCCCCGTGGTGCGCAGGAAGGGCCTGCTGGCCCCCATCACGCCGCTGACCCCGCCGCGTGAGGGTGAAACCGTGGAACAGGTGCGCGTGCGCTTTCGCACCGTGGGCGATGTCTCCTGCACCTGCCCGGTCGCATCGGATGCAAGCACACCGACGGACATCATTGCCGAAACGGCCGTGACCACCATCACCGAACGCGGCGCCACGCGCATGGACGACCAGCTCAATGAAGCGTCGATGGAACGCCGTAAAAAAATGGGGTACTTCTGATGAATGCGATCAACGATCTCTGGCCCGAGGCCCGCAACAAGGGCGTGCTGCGCCTCGTGACCGCAGGCTCGGTCGATGACGGCAAATCCACGCTGATCGGCCGCCTGCTGCTGGACAGCAAGGGCGTGTTCGCCGATCAGATCGCGGCGATCTCCGGCTCGCGCTACTCGCGCGCACCGGCCGATGCGCTCGATCTGGCGCTGCTCACCGACGGCCTGGAGGCCGAGCGCGAGCAGGGCATCACCATCGACGTGGCCTACCGCTACTTCGCCACCCCGGCGCGCAAGTTCATCATCGCCGACGCGCCGGGCCACGAGCAGTACACGCGCAACATGGTCACCGGCGCCTCCACGGCCGACGCCGCCGTCATCCTGATCGACGCCGGGCGTGCGCAAGATGGCCAGCTGCTGCCCCAGACCAAGCGCCACGCCACGCTGGCCAGGTTGCTGGGCCTGCGCCACATCGTCTTCGCCATCAACAAGATGGACCAGGTGCAGTGGGATCGCGCGGTGTTCGAGCGCATCCGCGCGTCGGTGGCAGAACTTGCCCAGCGGCTGGACATTCCCGCGCCCCATTGCGTGCCGCTCTCGGCGCTGACCGGCGACAACGTGGTCGAGGCCAGCGCCCACATGCCGTGGTTTGATGACGCGCCGCTGCTGCCGCTGCTCGAAACCCTGCCGCTGGAGCGCACCCAGGGCGCACAAGCCCTGCGTTTCTTCGTGCAATGGGTCATCCGCCACGAAGGCAGCACGCAGAACGCCTTCCGCGGCTATGCCGGGCAATTGCAGGGCGGGCAGTTGCGCGTGGGTGACGAGGTGACGGTGCTGCCCAGCGGGGAAACGGCCCGAGTACAGGCGATCCACCGGGGCGATGAACGGCAGGAGGCTGCCACCGCTGGCGACAGCGTGACTCTGGTGCTCGACCGCGAGGTGGATGTCTCACGCGGCGATCTGATCGTGGCGGGCGAGGTCAAGCCGCTGGTGGCGCGCGAATTCGAGGCCGAGCTGTGCTGGCTCGACCGCCAGGCGCTCAACCCCGCGCGCTGGTACTGGCTCAAGCAGGGCACGCGCCTCACCCAGGCGCGCATCACCGCCGTGACGCACAAGCGCGACATCCGTGAACTGAGCACCGTGGACTGGAGCGGCGCACTCACGAGCAACGACATCGCCCGCGTGCAGATCCGCACGCGCGACGCGCTGGCGCTCGACGACTACCGCCACGAGCGCAGCACCGGTGCCTTCATTCTGATCGACGACGCCAGCCACCAGACGGCGGCGGCGGGGATGGTGCGGCTGGCGGGTTGAAACTGGGTTCTGCCGTTTGACCCCCTCTCCCTCTGGGAGAGGGCAGGGGTGAGGGCTTGCGGCTCGGGCACTCCATGCCCGTCTCTTGCTTCCACTGCCAGCCCCCATCCCAGCCTCGGTGCTGGCGGCGAGACGCCGCCGCTCTTCAGGCCGTCCGGTTCCGCACTGGCGGAACTGGAGCCGCGGCCTTCAGCCCCAGAGAGGGAAGGAGTTTCAGACAGACTTTTCAGACAGCAATTTTGATAGCTGCCTGCGCATACATATAGCGCCGAAACCCCACAAATACCTGCTACACCGCGCTCGCATCGCCCAGCGCGACCACCGCATCGCTCAGCCGCCGTATTTCAGCTTCAACAGCCCCGACAGATTGCCCTCGTCCAGTTGCTCCACGCCCTGCCCCACATGCTGTGGTTTCAGCGGAACCCGCTGCCGACCGACTGGGTGGCGCAGCAGGAGGTGGTGACGAGGTTTGATGCCTGAAATCAGGCCATCACGATCTGAGTGTGCACCTCGACCTTGAGCGCACGCTTGATGGCAGCAAAGACTGCCGAGATATTGCTCATGGTCGGGTTGCCTGACTGCGACAGCATCCGGTGCAGGCTCTTGGCGGGCTTGTGAATTTCCTCGGCAAGCGCCTCGAAGCCGACCGTGGCATTGACCAGGTCACGCAGGATCAGCTTGGCCGATTCCGGTTCGCCATTGACGAACAGGGTGATGGCCTCGTCCAGCAGTGCCTGTGCGAAAGCCGGATCGTTCTGCACGCGCGCGGCCACGGTCTCTTTGAAATCACGGGTCAGTGCCATCTCACTTTCCTTTTTGGGTTGATGCCTTGCGGCTCTTGTAGTCGTCCCATGGCGCCACGGCTTGGTCAATGTCCTGCTGCTGGCGTTTCTTGGTACCGCCGCCGATCAGAATGATGATCTTCAGACCGTCCTTGGCGAGATAGACGCGCAAGCCGGCCCCCAATCGATCTTGTATTCCCCGATGCCACGAAACCACTCAACGCTGGACAGGTTGCCCTGTTCCATCCGGCTGACGGCTACGCGTACCTTGGCGGCGGCAACGGCCTCCAGCGACCCGAGCCACTGCGCGAAGGGGCTGCCGCCATCGTCCAGCAGCAGTTCTTTGATCTGGTAGCTCATAGACCAAATGGTAACGTATAAGTTCCCATTGCGCCACTGTGGCAGGTTCGATGTGTGACCGGCAGGCACGGTTGACGGCGAAACGTGGCGCGTAAGTGCTTGATTTTGGCGGATTGGCGCTGCGCCTACCCGCAAGCAAAACAGAGACAAGAGACGGCTCTGGCGCAGAAATCGCCCGAAAACTGCCGATTTCGGGGGGGCGAGCGGCGAGGCGGTATCCGCAAGCCCATCGGCCGGAACCCCGCGTGGCGCGGGGATTTCAGGCAAGAAAAAGGGCCTGGAGACTATCCAGACCCTTGTGAGTGGTGGAGCTGGCGGGAATTGAACCCGCGTCCGCAAGCCTTGTTCGGGCAGATCTACATGTTTAGCGTTCTGTTTTGTGTCTTACCCGGCACATCGCGCAGGCGCACGCTATGTACCAGGCCAGCACCCTTTTTTCTTACCCCCTGCCAAGGTACCCGGCAGGAGGCCAGCTGGTGTGAATTCCCTTGCAGCCTGGAGGTATTGCTACCCCCTTGCCCAGCCCATCAGCGTGCTGTTGCAAGGCTCACCGGTTTTAGGCGGCGAGTGCGAAACGTTCGTCGTTTGCAGTTACTTTTGTGAATGGAGATTTACGAGCGTCACTCAAGCTCGACATGCACCACACCGCGTCCGAACCCACGTCGAAACCGGTACAGCCCCTCGGTGCCTATTTTAGGCCAGAGTGCGCCACTTCAAGACCCGCGCGCGGCGATTCAACCCACCCAGCGGCGCGCATTGCGCCACAGGCGCATCCAGGGGCTGAAGGCCGAGGCGTCACCGGACGTCCAGCTCATCTGGATATTGCGGAACACCCGTTCGGGGTGGGGCATCATGGCGGTGAAGCGCCCGTCGGCGGTCGTGACCGCCGTCAGGCCTTCGGGGCTGCCGTTGGGGTTGGCGGGGTAGGCATCGGTCACTTGGCCGTGGTTATCCACGAAGCGCAGCGCGCGCACCACGCCGGCCGCGTCGCCGCGCTGCGCGAAGCTCGCGTAGCCCTCGCCGTGCGAGACGACGATGGGCAGGCGGCTGCCCGCCATGCCGGCAAAGAAGATGCTGGGCGAATCGAGCACCTCCACCATCGAGAGGCGCGCCTCGAAGCGGTGGCTCTGGTTGGTGGTGAAGCGCGGCCAGGCCTGGGCGCCGGGGATGATCTCGGAGAGCTCGGCGAACATCTGGCAGCCGTTGCAAACGCCAAGCGCGAAGGTGCCGGCGCGGCCGAAGAATTGCTGGAAGGATTCGGACAGGCGCTCGTTGAAGGTGATGGAGCGCGCCCAGCCGACGCCCGCGCCCAGCGTATCGCCGTAGCTGAAGCCGCCGCAGGCGACGATGCCCTTGAAGTCCGCGAGCTGGGCACGCCCGGCCTGCAGGTCGCTCATGTGCACGTCCACCGCGTCGAATCCGGCGGCGGTGAAGGCGTAGGCCATTTCGACGTGCGAATTCACGCCCTGCTCGCGCAGCACGGCGACGCGGGGTTTGGAGAGGTTCAAATACGGCGCCGCGACATCCTCGGCGGGATCAAAGCTCAGGTGCTGGTGCAGGCCGGGGTTGGACGGATCGCCCGCGCTGGCGTGCTCGGCATCGGCGCAGGCGGGGTTGTCGCGGCCCCGGGCGATCTTCCAGCTCACGGTGTCCCAGACCTGGTGCAGGTTTTCGAGCGTGGCACCAAAGACCTTCTTCGCGTCGCGCCAGACTTGCAGCTCGCCCTTGCCCGCCTGCATCGGCGAGGATGCGGGCCGGGTCTTGCCGATGAGGTGGCTGCACTGGATCAGGCCGTGCTCGCGCAGCACCTGCATCACGGCCTCGCGCTCGGCGGTGCGGATTTGCAGTACCACGCCCAACTCTTCGTTGAACAGCGCACGCAGCGTGAGTACGTCGCGGCGGCCGCTGATCTGCTTGGTCCAGTCCTTGGCTTCGAAGCTGTCCATGCGGCCGTCCTGGATGCCGTCGCCCTCGCTCACGAGCATGTCCACGTTGAGCGCCACGCCGACCTGGCCCGCAAACGCCATTTCGGCCACGGTGGCGATCAGGCCGCCGTCGCTGCGGTCGTGGTAGGCGAGGATCAGGCCCTTGGCGCGCAGCGCGTTGATGGCGGCGACGAGGCGCTTGATATCTTCAGCATCATCCAGGTCGGGCGTGGTGGTTCCGGGGGCGCCGAGCACCTCGCCGAGCACCGAGCCGCCCATGCGCATCCTGCCGCGGCCCAGGTCGATCAGCACGAGAGAGCTGTCCTTCACCGTACGGTCAAGCTGCGCCGTGAATGTGCCGCGCACGTCGGCGAGCGTGGCAAAGGCGCTCACGATCAGGCTCACGGGCGAGACGACCTTTTTCTGCGCGCCACCATCGCTCCACTGCGTGCGCATCGAGAGGCTGTCCTTGCCCACGGGAATCGAGACGCCCAGCTGCGGGCACAGCTGCATGCCGACGGAGTGCACCGTGTCGTACAGCGCAGCATCTTCACCGGGTTCGCCGCAGGCGGCCATCCAGTTGGCGGAGAGCTTGACGCGGGGCAGTTCGATGGGCGCGGCCAGCAGGTTGGTGATGGCTTCTGCCACCGCCATGCGCCCGGAGGCCGGGGCGTCGAGCGCGGCGATCGGCGTGCGCTCGCCCATGGCCATGGCCTCGCCGGCAAAACCGCTGTAGTCCGCGAGCGTGACGGCCACGTCGGCCACCGGCAGTTGCCAGGGGCCGACCATCTGGTCGCGGTGCGTCAGGCCGCCGACGCTGCGGTCGCCGATGGTGACGAGGAAACGCTTGCTCGCCACCGTGGGGTGGGCGAGCACTTCGATGACCGCTTTTTCCAGCGGGAGGTCGTCCAGCGGCAATTCCTTACCCTGGCGTGTGATGCGCGTGACGTCCCGCTGCATCTTGGGCGGCTTGCCCAAGAGCACTTCCATCGGCATGTCCACGGGGTATTCGCCCTCTCCCCTGTCGGGAGAGGGCTGGGGTGGGGGCGTGGGCGCATCACTGGCGCGCAAGCCCCCATCCCTGCCTTCCCCCAGAGGGGAAAGGAGTAAATCCACATTGCCAACGACCAACTGGCGCTCTTCGGTCGCCGTGCCGACGACGGCGAACGGACAGCGCTCGCGCTCGCACAGCGCCTGGAATTGGGGCAGCGAATCCGGCGCGATCGCCAGCACGTAGCGCTCCTGGCTTTCGTTGCTCCAGATTTCCCTGGGCGACAGGCCCGATTCCTCCAGCGGCACGGCACGCAGATCAAAGCGCGCACCACGCCCGGCGTCGTTGACCAACTCAGGGAAGGCGTTGGAGAGCCCGCCCGCGCCCACGTCGTGGATCGCCAGGATGGGGTTGGCCTCGGCCAGCAGCGTGCACTGGTTGATGACCTCCTGCGCGCGGCGCTCGATCTCGGGGTTGCCGCGCTGCACGGAATCAAAGTCGAGATCGGCGGAGTTGGTGCCGCTGGCCATCGAGCTGGCCGCGCCGCCGCCCATGCCGATGCGCATGCCGGGGCCGCCCAGCTGCACCAGCAGGGTGCCTGCCGGGAAGGCAATTTTTTTGGTCAGGCGCGCGTCTATGCTGCCCAGCCCGCCGGCGATCATGATGGGCTTGTGGTAACCGCGCTGCACGCCATCGACCACCATCTCGTACTCACGGAAATAGCCCGCAAGGTTCGGTCGGCCGAACTCGTTGTTGAAGGCCGCGCCGCCCAGCGGCCCCTCGGTCATGATCTGCAGGGGGCTGGCGATGTGCTCGGGTCTGCCCACCTCGCTGCCCCAGAGCTTGGAGACCGTGAAGCCCGTGAGCCCCGCCTTGGGGCGCGAGCCGCGGCCGGTGGCACCCTCGTCGCGAATCTCGCCGCCGGCGCCGGTCGAAGCGCCGGGGAAGGGGGAGATGGCCGTGGGGTGGTTGTGCGTTTCCACCTTCATCAGCACATGGCGCAGCATCTCTTGTTTTTGATAGCTGCTCGCGTTTGCTGCATCTGCGTTAGATGCCGATTTGGCTGCAAATTCTTGTACCTGCCAGCCTTCCATGACGGAAGCGTTGTCGGCATAGGCGACGATGGTGTGCCGCGGCGCGCTGGCCTCGGTGTGGCGGATCATGCCGAACAGGGTTTTCTCCTGCGGCGCGCCATCGATCGTGAACTCGGCGTTGAAGATCTTGTGGCGGCAATGCTCGCTGTTGGCTTGCGCGAACATCATCAACTCCACGTCGGTGGGGTTGCGCCTGAGCTCGGTGAAGGCTTTGACGAGGTAATCGATTTCATCATCCGCCAGCGCCAGGCCCCAGGCGGTATTGGCCTGCACCAGCGCCGCCCTGCCCTTGGCGAGCACGTCCACCTGCGCCATGGGCTCGGCCTCAAGGCGGGTGAAGAGCTGTTCGGCCTCGCCGCGGGTGGCAAACACCGATTCGGTCATGCGGTCGTGCAGCAGCGCGGCGATCTGCGCGCGCTGTCCGGGCGTGAGCTCGGTCTTGCCGCCCAGCGGCCCGCCCTTGAGCACCAGCCGGTATTCGGTCACGCGCTCGATGCGCTGCACCGCCAGGCCGCAATTGCGCGCGATATCGGTGGCTTTCGATGCCCAGGGCGAAATGGTGCCCATGCGCGGGGCGACGATCAGCCGTTCGCCGCCCTCCTCGCCCTCATGGGCCTCGCCATAGGTGAGCAGGGCCGCGAGACGCTCGCGTTCAGCCGCCTGCAGTCCCTGCGCCGTCGCCACCAGATGCAGGTAGCGCGCACCCATGGCGCCGATCCTGGGATGGATGGCCCGCAGCTGGGGCAGCAGCTGGGCCGCGCGAAAGGAACCAAGGGCATTGCTGCCGGCAAACAGGGTGATATGCAGGGACACGAAAGAGCCTGACGGTCGGGCAAAGCCGGCGCCCGCGCACGCCGCTGACTGGGGCTGGCGCAGGTATCCGGCAAGGAGGGTTGGAGGAAGTGGCGATTTTAGTGACCCAGCACGAATGGATTGCGAATGGGATAATTTCGCGATGACCATAGAAATCAAGGACGCAGCGGGCATTGCCGGCATGCGCGAGGCCTGCCGCCTGGCGGCCGAGGTGCTCGACTACATCGCCCCGCACATCGTGCCCGGCCTGCCCACCATCGAAATCGACCGCCTGGGCGCGGAGTGCATGAAGCAGCAGGGCACGGTCTCCGCCACCATCGGCTACCAGCCGCCGGGCTACCCGCCTTACCCGGGCTACCTGTGCACCTCGGTGAACCACGTCGTCTGCCACGGCATCCCGAACGAAAAGCCGCTCAAGAAGGGCGACATCGTCAATGTGGATGTCACCGTGATCACCAAGGACGGCTGGTTCGGCGACACCAGCCGCACCTACCTCGTGGGCGAGTGCTCGATTGCCGCCAAACGCCTCGTCAAGCTCACTTACGAATCCATGTGGCTGGGCATCCAGCAGGTACGCCCCGGCGCGCACCTGGGCGACATCGGCCACGCGATCCAGGTGTTTGCCGAGGACCAGGGGCTTTCGGTGGTGCGCGAATTCTGCGGCCACGGCATCGGCAGGAAATTCCATGACGAGCCCCAGGTGCTGCACTACGGACGCCCCGGCACGGGTGTCGAGCTCAAGCCCGGCATGACCTTCACGATCGAGCCCATGCTCAACCTGGGCAGGCGCGACATCAAGGAGCTGGGCAAGGACGGCTGGACCATCATCACCAAGGACCACAGCCTCTCGGCGCAGTGGGAGCACACCGTTCTGGTCACCGAAACGGGTTTTGACGTGCTCACGCTCTCGCCGCAATACCCGCCGCTGCCGGATTTCGTCACCGCGACGGCGACCTGACACAGGCGTTTTTGCGCGCAGGGCCATGGACGCGCACATCGCTGCCGAACAGGCCCGCTACCAGACGCGCCGCGCCGCTTTGCTGCAGTCCCTGCTGGACCCGGCGCTGCATCCACGCGGTGTGCATCGCCTGCTGCGCGGCCTCTCCGATGCCACGGACGCCCTGCTGCGCGCCCTCTGGCAGTCGCTCCATCCTGGCCCCGGTCCGGCGCTCATCGCCATCGGCGGCTACGGGCGCAGGCAGCTGTTCCCGCATTCGGATGTCGATGTGCTGGTGCTGGTGCCAGACGGCGGCGCCACCGCCGCCATAGAAACCTTCATCGCCCGCTGCTGGGATGCGGGGCTGCCGATAGGCTCCAGCGTACGCACGCGAGCCGAGTGCCTTGCCGCCTGCGCCGAGGACATCACGCTGCAGACGGCGCTGCTCGAATCGCGCCGACTGTCCGGCAGCGCGCAGGCGTTCGAGGCTCTGCAGCAAGCCCATGCGCGCCAGCTCGATGCGCGGGCGTTCGTCCAGGCCAAGCTCCTGGAGCTGCACCAGCGCCACACCCGGTACGAACATACGCCATACGCGCTGGAGCCGGATTGCAAGGAATCGCCCGGCGGGCTGCGCGATCTGCATCTTGTCCTCTGGCTGGCGCGCGCTGCCGGCGTGGGCGCCAGCTGGAAGGCGCTGGCGCAGCACGGCCTGGCGACCGCGTATGAAGTGCGCCAGCTGGAGCGCAACGAGGCGCTGCTGTGCCTGATCCGAGCGCGCCTGCATGCGGTGGCCGGGCGGCGGGAGGACCGGCTGGCCTTTGACCTGCAAGCCAGCGTGGCCCAGGCCTTCGGCCTTGCGGATGCCACAGGCCCAGGTGGACGCCGGCAGCGCGCCAGCGAACAGCTGATGCGCCGCTATTACTGGGCAGCCAAGGCGGTCACGCAGCTCACGCAGATCCTGCGCCTGGAAATCGAGGAGCGGCTACGGCCATCGACGGCGCCGCTGATACTGATAGACGCCGAGTTTCTCGACAAGAACGGCCTGCTGGAAATTGGGCGCGACGACCTCTACCAGCGCAAGCCCCAGGCCATCGTGCGCACTTTTCTGCGCTACCAGTCCACGCCGGGCATCCAAGGGCTTTCAGTGCGCACGCTGCGCGCGCTCTACAACGCCCGCCCGCTGATGGACCAGGCCTTTCGCGAAGACGAAGCCAACCGCGCCTGCTTCATGCAGATCCTGCGTGAACCCAGCGGCGTGACGCATGCCCTGCGGCTGATGAATCAGACCTCGGTCCTCGGGCGGCTGCTGTGGCCGTTTCGGCGCATCGTCGGGCAGATGCAGCACGACCTGTTCCACGCCTATACGGTGGACCAGCACATTCTGATGGTGGTGCGCAACCTGCGGCGTTTCTTCATGGCCGAGCATGCACACGAATTCCCGCTGTGCTCGCAATTGGCCGCAGGCTGGGACAAACCCTGGATCCTCACCATCGCCGCGCTGTTTCACGACATCGGCAAGGGCCGCGGCGGCAACCATTCCGCGATCGGCGCCAGTGAGGTGCGGCGCTTTTGCCGGCAGTACGCTGCGCACGGCATTTCGGCTCAGGACGCCCGGCTGATCGAATTTCTCGTTGCCGAACACCTGTTTATGAGCCAGGTGGCACAAAAGCAGGACCTGAGCGATCCGGCGGTGATTGCCGCGTTCGCGCAACGCATGGGCGACGAGCGCCGCCTCACGGCCCTTTACCTGCTGACGGTGGCGGACATCCGCGGCACCAGCCCGCGCGTATGGACCGCGTGGAAGGGCAAGCTGCTGCTCGATCTCTACCACCAGGCGCTCGCCGTGCTGGGCGGGCGTACGCCCGACGCCGCCACCGAAGTGGAAGAGCGCAAGCGCGATGCGCGCGTGCTGCTGGCCCTGCACGCCCTGCCGCGCGGCGCGAATGAGGCGCTGTGGCGCACGCTGAATGTGGGCTACTTCATGCAGCACGACGCGGCCGATATCGCCTGGCACACCCGCCAGCTGTATGAAGTGATAGGCAGCACCAGCCCGGTGGTGCGCGCGCGGCCTTCGCTGGCGGGCGACGGCCTGCAGGTGCTGGTCTACACGCCCGACCAGGCAGAGCTTTTTCTGCGCATCTGCGGCTACTTTGACCGCACCGGGTTTTCCATCCTCGCGGCGCGCATCCACACCACGCTGAACGGCCACGCGCTCGATACCTTCCAGGTGGCTGCCCGGCACGCGGAGAGTGGCGCGCGCGAACTGATCGCGCTGATCGAAAACGGCCTGCCGCTGGCGATCGATCTGCGTACGCCACTGCCGCAGCCCAGCCACCGGCGGCTGTCGCGCCGTGCGCGCAGCTTCCCCGTAGCGCCGCGCATCGCGCTGCGGCCCGATGAGCAGCACGAGCGCTGGATTCTGGAGATTTCGGCCACCGACCGCGCCGGGCTGCTGTACCTGATCGCCGGCGTGCTGGCGCGCCACGGGCTCAGCGTGCAGCTGGCCAAGGTCGGCACGCTGGGAGAGCGTGCAGAAGATACGTTTCTGATAGCAGGCGAGGCTCTGAGCAACAGCGCGCGGCAACTGCGCATCGAGGCCGAGCTGCTCGACGCGCTGGCAGACGCCGACGATCAGTCCAGCTCGGGCGCGATGCCCTCGGCGTAGTCATAGACCGCCTCCAGAATGGCCTGGTTGCGCCCGTCAGCGTCGGCGCCCAGGGCATCCAGCTGCTCGAACAGCGCATCGAAGGTGCGGGCGCCGCCTTCGCCCTGCGTCAGCACGGCGATGCGGTGGGCCTGCCAGCGTGCCTGCTCCTCGGGTGCCAGCGTTTCAGGGAAATTGCGCGCGCGATAGCGGAACAGCAGCTCTGTCAGGCGTGCATCATCAAAGCCACCGCGCGCCTGTGCCAGATCCCGCGGAGACAGGGCCCGCAGACGCTGCAGGCGCCGGCGGTCTTCGTTGCCGAGAAAGCCGCCATACAAGTCCTGGTCCACATCGGGCGTGGGTTCCTCGGGCCGCGCGTAGACCTGCGGCCAGATGGCGCTCATGTCCGGCAGCTGGCGCGCCGCCTCGGCATGGCGCGCCGCCTGCTCCAGGTTGATGCCCCATTTCTCAGCCAGCACCGGCGTGAGCGTGGCCAGATTGCCCACCACCATGGGCGATTTGTTCAGGTGCACACCCTTCACCGGCAGCCGCGCCACCCCCTCGGGCAAATCCTGGCTGCGCGTGAACAGGCGGGTGCGCAGCTCCTGCACCGACAGCGCGGCGAGCGGCGCGGGGTCGTGCGCCAAATCCCAGGCCAGCAGCTCGTTCTTGTTCGTCGGGTGCGTCGCCAGCGGCCACATCACCGCCAGGCAGCCGCGCTCGGCCGGGAACATGCCGGAGACATGAAGGAAAGGCCTTGCGGTGTCTTGCGTCGCCGGCAGGCGCAGTTCCTGCGCAACGCGCTCCTTTTTATGAAGCGCAAGGGCAAAATCGAACAGCTTTGGGTTGTGCTGGCGGATGAGCCTGGCGAGCGCGATCGTCGCGCGCACGTCCGAGAGCGCGTCGTGCGCCGCCTCATGCGCAATGCCGTTGGCCTGCGTGAGCTTTTCCAGCCGAAAGCTCGGCTTGCCCTCCACCACCGGCCAGTGGATGCCCTCCGGGCGCAGCGCATAGGCCATGCGCACCACGTCCAGCAGATCCCAGCGCCCGCACTCGTTCTGCCACTCGCGCGCATAGGGGTCGATCAGGTTGCGCCAGAAGAGAAAGCGGGTGATTTCATCGTCGAAGCGGATGGTGTTGTAGCCCACGCCAATGGTGCCGGGCCGGGCCATCTCGGCTTCGATGCGCGCGGCAAATTCGCATTCCGGCAGGCCTCTTTCCAGGCACTGCTGCGGCGTGATGCCGGTGATGAGGCAGGCGCCGGGGTCGGGCAGGTAGTCGTCCGCCGGTCGGCAGTACAGCATGACGGGTTCGCCGATTTCGTTCAGGCCGGCATCGGTGCGGATGGCGGCGAACTGCGCCGGGCGGTCGCGGCGCGTGTCGGTACCAAAAGTTTCGTAATCGTGCCAGAGAAAAGTGTGCATGGGCGTAAAGCGCGGGCGGGATTGCAGTATGCCTGCCCAAAGGCAGGTCCAGACTTGGGCACAATCCTGCCATGCGCTCTCCCTCTGGTTCCCTCGCGCGTGCTCCCGCCCTGTTGCTCACCCTGGCGGCCCTGCTGGGCGCGGCCAGTTGCACCACCCTGGCCGCGCCCCCGGCTGCGGCGGACACCGCCAGCGAGGCCGACGGCTTCGGCGCGTGGATCGCCGGTTTTTCCAAGGAGGCGCTGCAGGCCGGCATCAGCCGTGCAACGCTGGACGCCACGCTCGCGCGCGCGCGCTGGCTGCCGCAAGTGATCGAACTCGACAGCGCCCAGCCCGAGTTCGTGCGCCCGGTCTGGCAATACCTGGATGGCGCCGTCTCGGCGCAGCGCATCCAGGCCGGCAGGCTGCAGCGCCAGCGCTACGCCGCGGCCTTTCAGGCGGCGGTGCAGCGCTACGGCGTGCCCGACAGCATCGTCACCGCCATCTGGGGCATAGAGAGCAGCTACGGCGCGCACTTCGGCAATTTCCGCACCATCGACGCGCTGGCCACGCTGGCCTATGACGGACGCCGGCGCGACTGGGCCAAGGGCGAGCTGATGGCGGCGCTCACCATCGTGGACAAGGGTTACATGCCGGCGGCGGCGCTGATCGGCTCCTGGGCCGGTGCCATGGGCAACACGCAGTTCCTGCCGTCGATTTACCTGAAGTACGCCGTCGATGCCGATGGCGACGGCAAACGCGACATCTGGAACAGCATCCCGGATGTGATCGCGTCCACCGCCAATTTCCTCGCGCAGTCGGGCTGGCGCCCGAGCGAGCCCTGGGGCACGGAAGTGCGGCTGCCCGCCGGCTTTGACTACAGCCGCACCGAGCTGACCCTGCGCCAGGACAGCGACGCCTGGGCGGCACAGGGCGTGCGCGGCATGGACGGCCAGCCGCTGCCGGTGATGCGCGACGCCTCCATCCTCACGCCCGCCGGCGCACGCGGGCCGGCGGTGATGGTGGGCAACAACTTCCGCGTGCTGCTGCTCTACAACAGCTCCACCAGCTACGCGCTGGCCGTGGCTCTGCTGGCGCAGCAGATCGACGGCGGCCCGGGCCTGCTCGCCCTCTGGCCGCGGCAGATCAAACCGCTCGCGCGCACCGAGATCGAAGCGATGCAGCTGGCGCTCAACCAGCTGGGGCTGGACGCGGGCGAGATCGACGGCGTGTTCGGCCCCGCCACCCGCGCCGGGCTGCGCCGCTACCAGCAGCGCCTGGGGCAGACCGCGGACGGCTACCCCACGCAGGAGCTGCTGCAGCGCCTGATGCAACAGACCGACAAAAACACCAGTACCAGCAAGCCATGACCGCCACGACCAGCCCACCCATCCTGAGCAGCCAGCTTCGCAGCATCCTGGCACGCTGCCGCACCATCGCCGTCGTCGGCCTGTCGCCGCAATGGCACCGCCCCAGCCACTTCGCCGCGCAGTACATGCAGGCGCATGGCTACCGCGTCGTGCCGGTCAACCCGCTGGTGGCCGACAAGGGCGGCAGCATCCTGGGCGAGACGGCGTACGCCAGCGTCACGCAAGCGGCCGAAGCGCTGTCCGCTCAGGGCCGGAAGATCGACATGGTCGATTGCTTTCGCCGCGCCGAAGACATCCCCCCGCTGGCCGACGAGGCGATTGCCATCGGCGCATCGTGCCTGTGGCTGCAGCTGGGCGTGGTCAACGAAGAAGCTGCCGCCAAGGCGCGCGCCGCAGGCCTGGATGTCGTGCAGGACCGCTGCGTGAAGATCGAGCACGCGCGGCTCTTTGGCGGCCTGGGCTGGGCCGGGGTGAATACCAAGGTCATCACGGCCAAGCGTGCGCGCCAATTGCCTTACTGATGAACAATGGCCTCGCTGCGCTCGATGACGCTCCTCGCGTCGCACGATCAAAGGCGCCCGTCATTGCGTCATGTCGGCGCCGGCCGGCAATCATTTTGTCATTTTCATAGCTACCGGCGCTTGATACACAAGCGCTACAGCCACTTTTCATAGATAATCATGACCACACCCCACGGCGATCACGTCTTTGGCTTTGGCACCCGCGCCATCCATGCCGGCGCCCAGCCCGACCCCGTCACCGGCGCGCGCGCCACACCCATCCACCAGACCACCAGCTTCGTCTTCGACGACGCCGAGCACGCCACCAACCTCTTCAACCTGGCGACCTTCGGCAACGTCTACAGCCGCATCAGCAATCCCACGGTGGCGGTGTTCGAAGAGCGCATGGCCAGCCTGGAAAACGGCCGCGCGGCCCTGGCCTGCGCCAGCGGCATGGCGGCGCAGATGACGGCGCTGTTCGCGCTGCTCAAGAGCGGCGACCACGTGGTGGCCGCCAGCACGCTGTATGGCGGCAGCGTCGGGCAGCTGGGCATAGGCTTCGAGCGCCTGGGGATAGAAACCACCTTCGTCGATCCGAAGGACCCGCTGAACTTCGAGCGCGCCATGCGCCCCGAAACCCGCGTGGTGTTTGGCGAAACCCTGGGCAACCCGCTGGTGAACGTGCTCGACATCGCCGCCGTGGCCGCCGTGGCGCACGCGCACGGCGTGCCGCTGATCGTGGACAACACCGTGGCCAGCCCTTACCTGTGCAACCCGCTCGACCTGGGCGCCGACATCGTGGTGCACAGCGCCACCAAGTACATCGGCGGGCACGGCACCACCATGGGCGGCGTGCTGATCGAGAGCGGGCGCTTTCCGTGGGACAACGGCAAATTCCCCGACATGGTCGAACCGAGCCGGGCGTATCACGGCGTGAAGTTCTACGAGACCTTCGGCGACTTCGGCTACACCATGAAGGCGCGCATGGAGGTCAACCGCACCTACGGCGGCGTGCTCTCGCCCATCAACGCCTGGCTGCTGCTGCAGGGCGCCGAGACCCTGCACCTGCGCATGCAGGCGCATTGCCGCAACGCGCTCGCCGTGGCGCGGCACCTGCAAAGCCATCCGAAGGTGGCGTGGGTAAATTACCCGGGCCTTGCCGATTCGCCCTACCACGCGCTCGCGCAAAAACAGTTCCGCAGCGTGGACGGCGCGCCCGGCGCTTCGGGGCTGCTCACCTTCGGCATCCAGGGCGGGCGCGCGGCCGGAGAAAAATTCATAGATGCCTGCGAATTTTTCAGCCACCTGGCCAACATCGGCGACGCCAAGACGCTGGTGATCCATCCTGCCTCCACCACCCACCGCCAGCTGAACGACGAAGAGCTGGCGCGCGCCGGGGTGAGCAGCGATATGGTGCGGCTGTCGGTGGGCATAGAGGATGTGCAGGACATCCTCTGGGATATCGACCAGGCGCTGGATCGGGCCTGCGCCTGATAGTTTGCAGTGACAAGCGCTCTTGCCGATGGCGCTCGTCGGGTGCCTGCCACCCGAGGCGTCAGCGCTCGCCGAAATCAACAATATTCAGATTGAGCGGAAAACGCTCCTGCTGTGGCGCGGGCTGCGGTAACGCTTGTCCCCAACGTCCCGTCAGTTCGTCACTGGCCTCGAAGCGCGCGATGTCGGCCTGCCCGGTCAGCATGAAACGGTCGAACACGAAGGGCATGCCTTGCGCCCCCAGCGCCGACGGTGAATCCATGACGTGAAAGTGCAGGTGCGGTCCGGAAGAGTTGCCGGTGTTCCCCAGCTTGCCAATCACTCTGCCGGCCTTGACCTGATCGCCACGGCGCAGGTTCACCGAGCCTTTCTGAAGGTGCGCGTAAAACGCATACCGGCCTTGGCCGATATCCAGGATCACGTGATTGCCGTCCACGGTATGGAGGGTAATCGCTGCCGGATCGGGCAATTGACCCGGAATCTGGTCATCCAGGTCGTTCAGCACGTCGACCACGGTGCCGTCCGCGACGGCGTACACCTCGGCGCCGTAGTTGATGAAACTGTTCACATCGCCGGGGTCGCCGTGGATCATCTCGCCCTGCGGGTTCAGGCGCATCCAGTCGATGGCAAAGCGCTGCGAGTCGTACAACCCGCCATTGACGCCCTGCATCGAACCGCGGTGAACGATGCCGCTGTTGCAGCAACCATTGACGGCGAGCCATCCGCTCCCACGCAGCGGTGGCTGCAGTACCGGCAACGGTGCACGGGCAATGTTGATCTGCGCCGCGGTGAACTGCGCTGGCGCTGCGACGGCGTTCGGCCCGGGGTTGGGTGCCGCCAGCAGATGCAGGCGATGCGTCACCGCGGGCGGAACGTCGCCGGGCGGGAAAGCGAGTTCAACGTAGAGCAGCCGGCTCTCGCCAAACGGGACCGTGGGCGCTTGTGCAGGCGCCGGCTGCACGGTGCGGATGCGCCCGAGCAGCGCCTCGCCTGACCACGATGCCAGTACTTTGCGGGATGCCGCGTCGAGCACTTCCAGCTGTTGCAAGGTGGCGGTTGCGCGCTTGGTATTGGTGAGCATCAGCTCGTACAACACATGCAGCTGTCCATCGGTGCCGGGCACCGCCACATGCGGCCCGCCGATCGGCGCCGCCACAACCGCCGTGAAAGTGTCTGGCGCCGGCTGCGCGGCAGCGACACGCTCCGGCGGCGCTGCTGCGCGCGCCACGCCCAGCGTGCTGTCAAAAAAAGTCAACGCCGCCTGACCGATGGTCCGGTGCATATCGGCCCTGTCAACACCCGGCGCATCGACACAGGACTCGGAATAATTGTCACGGCCATCCGAATCACATTCATTGGTGAAAATTTCGTGCCCCACGGGTCCGCGCAAAATCTGCAGTTCCGCCTGGGGAATATGCGATGCCGCGAACGCGGCGTTTTCATCGGCAGGCGTAGCTCTGTCCTGCGCGCCGACCATCAGGTAAACGGGTACCCGCGTCTGGCGCAGGCCATCGGCGTCCATGCCAAAGGCCTGAATCACGCCAGGCGCCATCGCAAAGACCGCTTTTACCCTGTCGTCGCGCAGATGCTGCGCTGGCACCGCATCCACCTGCATGCTCTCGCGAATGTGGGCAGGCACCAGGGGATTGCTTTTCCAGCCTCGCTGATAACGCATGAACGCTTCGGGATTGACCTGGGCGCCGCCCAACCAGAGCGCCGCGAACCCTCCTTGCGAATGCCCCGCAACGGCAATGCGATCAGGATCGATGCGTGGCCCCCAGTCCTTGTCCTGCAGCAGGTGCGAGATCCCCAGACTGATGTCGCGCGGACGCTGCCAGAGCCGATTGCGCACGTACAGCGCGCTTCGGTCATAGGTATTGGCACGGTAGTGGTGCACCAGGGCGACGATGTAGCCATGGGCCGCCAGGTATTGGCCCAACCACGCATAGTTGGAGCCATTGCCTCCGGCGCCATGCGACAGCACCACCAGCGGACGCCGGACGCCATCCGGCAAAGGCGATGCATCCTGGTACAGCCGCAGACCCTGGGTCATCGGGATCCTGACGGGCGCTGCCGCGTTCACCGCGGCTGGATAGATCAGCATGTAGCTCAGCGTGCGGCCGCTGGTGGCGTCGACGTATTCCACCTGCGCCATCCCGGCGTCGTAGGAGACAGCCCATGCCGCCGACCCCATGGCCCCCATGAAGATGGCCAGCGCCATGTAGAAGCAGGCTTTCAGGCCACCCCCCATGGCACACCAGCGGGCGCATTGACAGAGCGTGGAGACATACCGGCTCAGGGCAATTGGCATGGCAAGCGGTCCCTCGTGAAACAGGAGCAGACCGATTCTGGGGCCAATACAGACCGCCGACAAGCGGCATGGACCGCCCTGCGTCGGCACCCCGGCTGGGCGGAGCATCCTCGAGCACCCCGACGAACCCCGGATCAGTCGCCCGCTCAGGCAGCGCGCGAACGGACCTGGCCCGCCAAGCGCCCGACCAAGCCTGCAAACGTGAGCAACCAGGCCAATAACCCGGCGTAGAGGAACAAACGCGCCAACCCCTCAAGCAGATGAATATCCAGCGCCTTGTCCATCTGCCAGGTACACGCCGCGTACATGCCCAGCGGAAACACCAGCCCCCAGTACAGCGGCTCGTAGCGCAGCGGATAGCGGCGCACGCCATGGCGCCAGATGCCGAGCAGCAGCAGCACCGGTATCCACCAGCTGCCGGCCGCCCAGTACAGCAGCGTCACGCCCTTGACGAAAGGCAGCATCTGCTGCAGCCACGGCGCCGCCGGTGCCTGCTGGATGAGCAAGGCCCCCGCCAGCGTGGAGATGGCCAGCGCCCCCATGTTGATCCAGTACGAAGGCACCAGTTCCTCGGGCGCGAGGCGCAGGAACATGAAGCGGTAGAAAATCAAGGCCATGATCCAGAGGTAGAGCACGCCCGACCAGAGCCACATCGCCAGTGCCAGGAGGTTGGGCAGCGGGCGCAGGCCGGCCGCCAGATGCGGCGAGAGCAGCGCGCTCACCAGCGCCACCGATTGCGTCGCCACCACCGCCAGCAGCCAGGAGCCGCTGATGCCCTGCGCAAGCGCCGGCTTGCCACTTTTGACGATGAAGGCGAAAAAAATCGCATAAGTGAACAGTGCCCACAGCACCAGCGTCACCACCCCCAGCGCCAGCCCGGCAGTCGCATCACGGCCCTGTACCAGCGCTTCGGAGGCCAGCACGCCGGAAGCGGCCACCACCGTGAAATAGCCCGGACCGGTGGCGTGGTCCGCCAGATCCCTCAGACAGCGGCGCGGATGCAGGGCCAGGCGCAGCAGGTAGAGCACCCAGAGCACGGCGTACAGCGCCACGTTGAGCAGGAACATCGCGTGCGCGATAGCGGCAAAGCCCACCATGCCGGCCGCCAGCGCCACGATGCCCGTCGCCATCACCAGCCCGAAGTTGGCCGGCGAGAGGTCCGCCAGCCCTGCGTGCCAGGTGGAAAATGCCTTCATGAATGAAATTTTAGTAGCTGCCAGCGCTTTGCCAGCATGCGATAACGCCACTTTTCATTAAAAAACCCGCCGGGTGGGCGGGTTGGGATGCTTGCGGGGCGCCGTCAATCGGCAGCGGCTTCTTCCTCATGTTCCGCGGCCTCCTTGGCCTTGGAGCGCTCTTTCTTGGGCAGCGGCTGGATGTCGAGCTTGATCTCTTCGCCTTCCACACCCTTGTCGTTCTTCCTGTGCTCCACATCCACCGTGACGCGCCCGCCATCGGCCAGGCGGCCGAACAGCAGTTCGTCCGCGAGCGCCTTGCGGATGGTGTCCTGGATCAGGCGCTGCATCGGCCGCGCGCCCATCAGCGGGTCGAAGCCCTTCTTGGCCAGGTGCTTGCGCAGATCGTCGGTGAAGGTGACTTCCACCTTCTTCTCGCCGAGCTGCTGCTCCAGCTGCAGCAGGAATTTATCGACCACGCGCAGGATGACCTGCTCATCGAGCGCCTTGAAGCTCACGATGGCGTCCAGACGGTTCCTGAACTCGGGCGTGAACAGGCGCTTGATGTCGGCCATCTCGTCGCCCTGCTGGCGCTGCGTGGTGAAGCCTATGGTGGACTTGTTCATGGTCTCGGCGCCGGCGTTCGTCGTCATCACGATGATGACGTTGCGAAAATCCGCCTTGCGCCCATTGTTGTCCGTCAGCGTGCCGTGGTCCATCACCTGCAAGAGCACGTTGAAGATGTCCGGGTGCGCCTTCTCGATTTCGTCGAGTAGCAGCACCGCGTGCGGCTTCTTGGCGATCGCCTCGGTCAGCAGGCCGCCCTGATCGAAACCGACGTAGCCCGGCGGCGCGCCGATCAGCCGGCTGACCGCGTGGCGCTCCATGTACTCGGACATGTCGAAGCGGATCAGGTCTATGCCCATCACATAGGCGAGCTGGCGCGCGGCCTCGGTCTTGCCGACGCCCGTGGGGCCGCTGAAGAGGAAGGCGCCGATCGGCTTGTCGCCCTTGCCCAGGCCCGAGCGCGCCATCTTCACGCTGCTGGCCAGCACCTCCAGCGCCTTGTCCTGGCCGAAGACCACGCTCTTCAGGTCGCGCTCCAGCGTCTGCAGCTTGCCGCGGTCGTCGTTGCTCACGTTGGCCGGCGGGATGCGCGCGATCTTGGCGACGATCTCCTCGATCTCGGTCTTGCCGATCGTCTTCTTGCGCTTGGATGGCGTGAGGATGCGCTGGGCCGCGCCGGCCTCGTCGATCACGTCGATGGCCTTGTCCGGCAGGTGCCGGTCGTTGATGTACTTGGCCGAGAGTTCGGCCGCGGCCTGCAGGGCAGCGGCGGCGTACTTGACCGCGTGGTGCTCCTCGAAGCGCGACTTCAGGCCCTTGAGGATTTCCACCGTCTCGGCCACCGTGGGTTCGACCACGTCCACCTTCTGGAAACGCCGCGACAGCGCCGCATCCTTCTCGAAGATGCCGCGGTACTCGGTATACGTGGTTGCACCTATGCACTTGAGCGCACCCGAAGACAGCGCAGGCTTGAGCAGATTGCTCGCGTCCAGCGTGCCGCCCGAGGCCGCGCCCGCGCCGATCAGCGTGTGGATTTCGTCGATGAACAGGATGGCGCTGGGCTTGTCCTTGAGGTTCTTGAGCACACCCTTGAGCCGCTGCTCGAAGTCGCCGCGGTACTTGGTGCCGGCCAGCAGCGCGCCCATGTCCAGCGCGTAGACGGTGGAATCCTTGAGGATCTCGGGCACATCGCCCTGCGTGATGCGCCAGGCCAGGCCTTCGGCGATCGCCGTCTTGCCCACGCCGGCTTCGCCCACCAGCAGCGGGTTGTTCTTGCGCCGGCGGCACAGGATCTGCACCGTGCGCTCTACCTCGTAGTTGCGCCCGATCAGCGGATCGATCTTGCCGTCCTTGGCCGCCTGGTTGAGGTTTTGCGTGTACTGCTCCAGCGGCGAGGCCTTTTCGTTGCGCTCGCCGCCCTGCGCCGCGCCCTCTTCGCTTTCAGCCTGCGGCACCTCGGGCTTGGCCTGCTCGGCCGCCTCGCCCTTCTTGATGCCGTGGGCGATGAAATTCACCACATCCAGGCGCGTCACGCCCTGCTGGTGCAGGTAGTACACGGCGTGCGAATCCTTCTCGCCGTAGATGGCGACGAGCACATTCGCTCCGGTCACCTCTTTCTTGCCATTGCCGGTGGACTGCACATGCATGATGGCGCGCTGGATCACGCGCTGAAACCCGAGCGTGGGCTGGGTGTCGACCTCTTCGGTGCCGGCCACCTGCGGCGTGTTGTCCTTGATGAAGTTGCTGAGCGCCGCGCGCAGATCGTCGATATTGGCGGCGCACGCCTTGAGCACCTCGGTGGCGCTCGGGTTGTCCAGCAGGGCCAGCAGCAGGTGCTCCACGGTGATGAACTCGTGGCGCTGCTGGCGGGCCTCTACGAAGGCCATGTGCAAGCTGACTTCCAGTTCCTGGGCAATCATGTGAGAACTCCTTTGGCTTGCGGTTGGGACTAACTGTAGATCAGGGCGGGCTGCCTGTCATTCAACAGGCTCGGAAACACACTGCAGCGGATGCCCGGCCTTGTGCGCCGCATCCATCACCTGCGCCACCTTGGTATCGGCAATGTCGCGCGAATACACGCCGCAGACGCCTTTGCCGTCCAGGTGGATCTTGAGCATGATCTGGGTGGCGGCTTCGCGGTCCTTGTTGAAGAACTCCTGCAGCACGACGACGACGAACTCCATCGGCGTGAAATCGTCGTTGAGCATCACCACCTGGTACATGTGCGGCGGCTGCAGCTTCTGCGTACGCCGCTCGGCGACGACCGAACCGCCGTCATCCCAGGACGGCTCGCGGGGTGGCGGCACGGGCGCTTTGGTAACCATGAAATCCATTCTAGCGATCCGCCGCAAAGCGTGATCGTTGTGGATTTGGTGCCACAACCGGGCTTTTCAAGCGTTCGCCCAGCCAATGCCAGCCAAAAGCCGCGCACGCCCTTGCAGGCCGCGTGCCTGCTGCTATCAAGAAGCGCCGTAGACCACGCTGACGCCCCCGGCCCCTGCCTGGGCACCCCATGCCGCGAGCGCCACATCGGAGGGGAAAAAACGGCTGGCGTCGCCCAGCTGCAGCTCGGCCATGGCCGCCTGTCCGTCCGCCTCGCAGCGCAGCGCCAGGCGCACGCACAGGCCAAGCGCCAGGGAATGGCCGTCTTCCGTCTGCTCGATCCTGGGCGGAAAGCGCCGCACGAAGGCAGCCACATCCGGCACGCCAATGCCCGCCTGCACGCGCAGATACCTGCCAAAGCGCGCCCGGGCCGCGGCCACCCCCCAGACCTGCTGGGCTTTCAGGCGCAAGCCTCCGTTGAAATGATCGGGCTGCAGCCGCCCGCTGATGATGACGGCCTCGTCGTCGTGCAGGACCTCGGCGCACGACGCCGCCACGCCCTCGTCGGCCGAGACTTCAATCACGCCGCTCTTGTCGTCCAGCTTGAACAGCGTGAGCTTGCCGCGCTGTCCGTTGATGGTGCGCAGATCGGCCACGATGCCCGCCACCACCACGGTCTCCCGCGTGTCGGCAAGCCGCGCGATCGGTGCGGCGGCAAAGCGCCGCACCTCGCCTTCCACCGCATCAAACAAATGGCCGGACAGGTGAAAGCCAATCGCCGTTTTCTCCTGCGTCAGGCGCTCGCGCACGTCCCAGGGCAGCACGACGGCCAGCGGCGGCTCTTCGTTGCTCGCGCCCACGGCGCCGTCGCCCATCATGTCGAACAGGCCGCCCTGATTGGCGTTGGCCAGCTGCGCCTGAGCGTAGTCGAATGCTATATCTATGGAAGCTGCAAGCGCCGCCCTATCAAGGCTCAGGCCGTCAAAAGACCCTGCTTTTATCAGCGCTTCCACCGTGCGCTTGTTGATGCGCGTGCGGTCCACCCGCACGCAGAAATCAAACAGACTGGCAAACGGTCCGCGCGTCGTACCCTGCGGCCCCGTGCCCCGGCCTTCGCGCGCCGCGACGATGGCCTCGATCGCCTGCTGGCCCGTGCCCTTGACGGCCCCGAGGCCGTAACGGATGACCTTGTCCGTGACCGGCTCAAACCGGTAAACGCCCCGGTTGATGTCCGGCGGCTCGAACGAGAGCCCCTCGCGGATGGCGTCATCGACCAGTACCTTGAGCTTGTCGGTGTCGTCCATCTCAATCGTCATGTTGGCGCAGAAGAACTCGGCCGTGTAGTGCACCTTGAGCCAGCCGGTGTGGTAGGCCAGCAGCGAATACGCGGCCGCGTGCGACTTGTTGAAGCCGTAGCCTGCGAATTTCTCCATGAGGTCGAACACCTCATCGGCCGTGGATTCGCTGATGCCCTTCTTCGCCGCGCCATCGCGGAAGATCTGGCGGTGCTTGGCCATTTCCTCCGCTTTTTTCTTGCCCATGGCGCGGCGCAGCAGGTCGGCGCCGCCGAGCGAATAGCCGCCCAGCAGCTGCGCGGTCTGCATCACCTGCTCCTGGTAGACCATGATGCCGTAGGTCTCGGAGAGCACCGGCTCGACCAGCGGGTGCGGGTAGATCACCGCTTCCTTGCCGTGCTTGCGGTTGATGTAGCTCGGAATCAGGTCCATGGGCCCCGGGCGGTACAGGGCGTTGAGCGCGATCAGGTCTTCCAGGCGCCCGGGCTTGGCTTCTTTCAGCATGCCCTGCATGCCGCGGCTTTCAAACTGGAACACGGCCTCGGTGCGGCCTTCCTGAAACAGCCTGTAGGTGGGCGCATCGTCCAGCGGTATGTTCTCGAAGGCGAAGTTTTCCTGCCCCGGGTGGCGCGCCATGATGAACTCGCGCGCCAGCTCCAGGATGGTGAGCGTGGCCAGTCCCAGGAAGTCGAACTTCACCAGGCCGATCGCCTCCACGTCGTCCTTGTCGAACTGGCTCACCGCCGAAGTGCTGCCCGGCTGCTGGTAGAGCGGGCAGAAGTCGGTGAGCTTGCCCGGCGCGATCAGCACACCGCCCGCGTGCATGCCGATGTTGCGCGTGAGGCCCTCGAGCTTCTGCGCCATCTCGACCACCATGCGCACTTCTTCCTCGCCCTGCACGCGCGCCATCAGTTGCGGTTCGAGCTCCAGCGCGTAGTTGTGCTTGTCGCCCTCCACCTTGGACTCGGGCGGGTAGGCCAGCGTGTAGCTCTGCCCCGGCTTGGCCGGCACCAGCTTGGAGATGCCGTCGCAGAAGGTGTAGCTCATGTCCATCACGCGCCCGGCATCGCGGATCGCCGCCTTCGCGGCCATGGTGCCGAAAGTGGCGATCTGGCTCACGGCATCCTTGCCGTATTTGTCCTTCACGTAATCGATCACCCGGTCGCGGTTGGCCTGGCAGAAGTCGATGTCGAAGTCGGGCATGGACACCCGCTCGGGATTCAGGAAGCGCTCGAACAGCAGGTTGTAGTGCAGCGGATCGAGGTCGGTGATCTTGAGCGCATAGGCCACGAGCGAGCCCGCGCCCGAGCCCCGCCCCGGCCCCACCGGGCAGGCATGCGTCTTGGCCCACTGGATGAAGTCGCCCACGATGAGGAAATAGCCCGGGAAGCCCATCTTGATGATGATGTCGAGCTCAAAGTCAAGGCGCTCCTGGTAGTGCGGACGCTGCTGCCGGCGCTCGGCGGCATCGGGGTAGAGGTGGCGCAGGCGCTCTTCCAATCCTTCCTGCGAGGCGTGGCGAAAATAATCCTCCATCGTCATCCCGGAGGGAATCGGAAAATCGGGCAACTGCGGTTTGCCCAGCACCAGCGACAGGCTGCAGCGCCGGGCGATCTCCACGGTGTTCTCAAGCGCCGAAGGCACATCGGCAAAGAGCTGCTGCATCTGCGCGCTGCTCTTGAAATACTGCTCGCGCGTGAAACGCCGCACACGCCGGCGGTCGCCCAGCGTGCTGCCTTCGGCAATGCAGATGCGCGCCTCGTGCGCCTCATAGTCTTCGGCCGCCAGGAACTGCACCGGGTGCGTGGCCACCACCGGCAGCTTCAGGCGCGCCGCCAGCTGCACCGCGGCCAGCACATGCGCCTCGTCATCGTCTCGGCCCGCGCGCTGCAGCTCCAGGTAAAAACGGTACGGAAACAGCGCGGCCAGCCCCAGCGCCTGCTCAGCCGCCGCCGCCTCGTTGCCCGCCATCAGCGCGCGCCCGACGGGGCCCGCCTGCGCGCCCGACAGCGCAATCAGCCCCTCGTTCAGATCGCGCAGCCATTGCCAGCGGCACACCGCCGCCTCTCGCGCCGCGCTCTGTGTCCAGACACGGGTCAGCAGCTCGCACAGGTTCAAATAGCCTTGGCGGTTTTGCACCAGCAGCAGCAGGCGCGCGGGCTCACCGCCAGCCGCATCTTCCAGGCAGATCTCGGCGCCGATCACCGGCTTGACGCCCTTGCCACGCGCCGCCTTGTAGAACTTGAGCGCACCGAAGAGGTTGTTCAGATCGGCAATGGCCAGCGCGCCCTGCCCATCCTTGGCGGCGCTTGCCACCGCCTCGTCGATGCGCGTGGTGCCGTCGACCACGGAAAATTCGGAATGCAGGCGCAGATGGACAAACATCCGGCGATTGTAGGAAGAGGCCGGATTGCCCGCCCCCGGCGCGCGGGCATGGACGAAACAACCCGACCGCGGCCCTACCAGGCCACCCAGCCGCGCCGTATCAAAGGGGCAAAAATCCACCGGTAGACGGCGTTGACCGGCGGCAGCAGCAGGCTGACCAGCCCGGGCAGCACGAGGTGCAGCACGGCAGCGCTGGCGGCAGCCACCAGCGCGGCACCGACCATGTCCAGCGGGAAATGGATGCCCAGATAGATGCGCGCCCAGGCAACCGGCAGGCCCAGCAGCGCGAGCCAGAGGCCGGCCCTGCGCTGCTTGCCGTGCAGCAGCAGGCTGAAAGCCACGCTCCAGATACCGGTCAAATGGTTGCTGGGAAACGATGGCGTGGCTGCATGCGGCATCAGCGCATGGCCCAGCGGCACCATGAACGGGCGCGGCTGCGGCCAGAGCGCTCCCAGCGCAGCCGACAGCGCAAAGCCCAGCGCACAGGCCAGCGCGGCCTCCAGCAGCGGCGCGCGCCGCCCCTCCCCGCCGCGCAGCCAGGCAAGCAGCAGGTACAGCGGCACGGCCAGCACCAGCACCGCGGCGCAGCCCCGGGCCAGAAGCAGCATCGCCGCCCCCGGCTCGGCGGGGCCGTTGATCAGCAGGAAAAGAGAACGATTGAATTCATCCAACATCATCATCCGGCGGCTCCACGGTCCAGGGAGCAGGTGTGGCGGGGCCGCAATTTTCACCCCATTGCCGGTAGTCCCCGCGGTCGCTGTTTCATACAATGGCTGAATTTTTCCGTTCTGCTCCAATCCACGCTCCATGCTGCGCCCACCTGCCCTTCTGCCCGCCGTCCTGCTGCTCATCGCGGCTCTGTCCGGTTGCTCCAGCACACCAGCGGACCCCACTGCCCATTGGAGCGTGCAAAAAATCCATTCCGAGGCACAGGACGAGATGAAGGGCGGCGCCTGGGACAAGGCCATTCCCCTACTGGAAAAGCTGGAGGGGCGCGCCGCGGGTACGCCGCTGGCGCAGCAGGCGCAGCTGGACAAGGCCTATGCCGAATACAAGAACGGAGACCGCGGCACGGCCATCGCCACGCTGGACCGGTTCATGAAGCTGCATCCGGCCAGCCCGGCGTATGACTACGCGCTCTACCTCAAGGGGCTGGTCAACTTCAACGATGACCTGGGCATGTTTTCCTGGCTCTCGCGCCAGGACCTGTCCGAACGCGACCAGAAGGCCGCCAAGGAATCGTTCGAGGCCTTCAAGGAATTGATCGAACGCTTTCCCGACTCGCGCTACACACCCGATGCACGCCAGCGCATGACCTACGTCGTGAATGCCCTCGCGCTGTACGAAGTGCATGTGGCGCGCTACTACTTCGACCGCGGCGCCTACGTGGCCGCCGTGAGCCGGGCGCAATCGGCCATCGCCGATTACCGCGATGTGCCCGCCAGCGAGGAGGCGCTCTACATCCTGGTGCGCTCCTATGAGGCGCTGGGCCTGACGCAGCTGAGCGAGGACACGCAGCGCGTGCTCGACGCCTCCTACCCGCAAAGCGATTACACCAGGTCCGGCTTCAAGGGCAGGGCAAGCCCGTGGTGGAAACTCTGGTGATGGAGCGCCATGAGCAAATCGTTTCGGATCATTGCCGCCACGGGCACCGACAAGGGTGACCGGGACTACCAGCAGGACCGGGTCGAACTGCTGACGCACCCGCGCGTCAATGGCTGCGTGCTGGCCATCGTCGCCGACGGCATGGGCGGGCGCAGCGGCGGACGCAAGGCATCCGACCAGGTCATCATGACGGCGAGCCAGGTGTTCGAGCGCTACGATCCGGCCACGGATGATGCCGCGTCGTTTCTGGAAAACATGGTGCAGGAGGCGCATCTCGTGATCCGCCTCACCGCCATCTCCGCCGAGCAGGAGCCGCACAGCACCATCGCCGCCTTCCTGGTCAACCCGGGGGGCGATTGCCACTGGGTGCACGCCGGGGATTCGCGCATCTACCACTTTCGCAACGGCGCGATGGTGCATCGCACGCGCGACCACTCCTACGTGCAGGCCCTGGTGGATCGGGGCGACCTGACCGAAGCGCAGGCGCGCGACCATCCGCATTCGAACATCCTGCTCGGATGCCTGGGCATGGACAACACGCCGCCAACCAGCGGCTACGCCATTGCAGAGCTCAAGACGGACGATGCGCTGCTCGCCTGCAGCGACGGCGTCTGGCACTACTTCACGTCCGACGAACTGGCCGAAGCGGTCAGCACGCTCACGCCCCGCGAGGCCACCGAATTTCTCATCGCGCAGGCGCGCGAACGCGCCGCCGGCGGAGGCGACAACCTGTCGCTGGCGGTCGTGAAGATTGAAGCCCCGGTTGAAGTCAGGAAATCCCGGCGCTTCCAGGGCTTCGAGGCCAAATCCTGAAGCGCTCCCTGCTCAGAGCGTGTTCAAAGTCTCCGCGTAGTACCCGTTGCCCCGCAAAGGTAGTGGCTGCAAGGCGCAAGCCACAGCCGGGCTGGTGGCCCGGCGAGGACTTGCAACGCCGCAGACGCTGCCTTTGCGGGGCAACCCTTCGGGCAAGGCAGCACGCGGAGACTTTGAACACGCTCTCAAGTCAGGCGCGTATCCACCACGCGGCGCTCGAGCTGCAGATATTCCCGCGTCTGCATCTCATTGAGGCGCGAGACGGTGCGCGGAAATTCGTGCACCAGCGGGCCTTCGGTATAGAGCTGCTCCGGCGGCAGCGCGGCTGAAATGATGAGTTTGACGCGCCGGTCATAGAGCACGTCCACCAGCCAGGTGAAGCGCCGCGCCGCCGAAGCCATGTTCACCGGCATGTAGGGCACATTGGAGAGCAGCACGGTGTGGAACTGGCTTGCAAGCTCCAGATAATCGTTCTGCGAGCGCGGCCCCATGCAGAGCTCGCGGAAATCAAACCACACCACGCCGCCCGCACGGCGCAGCGCGTGGATTTCGCGCGCCTCGATGCGCAGCACCGGGTCTTCGTCGCGCGCCTCGGCCAGGCGATCGAACATGGCTGCCATCGCCGCATCCGCCTCGGGGCCCAGCGGATGGTGGTAGATGGTCGCATCCTCCAGCGTCTGGCTGCGGTAGTCCACGCCGTTGTCCACGTTGATGATTTCCATGCGCTCCTTGAGCAGCGCAATCGCCGGCAGGATGCGGTCGCGGTGCAGGCCGTCCGGGTACAGGCCATCGGGCTCGAAGTTGGAGGTGGTGATGAAGCCCACGCCGTTGGCAAAGAGCGCATCCAGCAGCCGGTACAGGATCATCGCGTCCGTGATGTCGGCGATGTGGAACTCGTCAAAGCAGATCAGCTTGTAGCGTTTGGCGATGTTCGCACCCAGCGCATCCAGCGGGTTCTGCGTGCCCTGCAGCTCGGTGAGCTGGCGCTGCACCTCGCGCATGAACTCGTGAAAGTGCAGCCGCACCTTGCGCTTGATCGGCACCGCGGTGAAGAAGCAATCCATCAGAAAGCTCTTGCCGCGCCCCACGCCGCCATACATGTAGACGCCGCGCGGAATCTGCGGGTGGTTCAGCAGCTTCTTGAGCGCATTGGAGCGGCGCTGCTTGTAGCCCGCCCATTCGCTGGCGCAACGCTCCAGCGCATCCACCGCCCGCAACTGCGCCGGGTCGCTCTGGTAGCCCTTGGCCGCCAAGGCCTCATCGTAAATCTGCCGAACCGACACACCGACTCCAATTCATCCAAAACAATAGCTGCCAGCGCTTTCCCATCAAGCGCTGGCAGCCAATTTTGCTTAAACCGAGAAAGTGCATCAGGGCTTGGGATGGCAACGAGGGCAGTTGCGAGTCAGTTTGGCCCCGACTGCGAAGCCTGTAGCCGTAGCTACAGGCGACAAAGAGGGGCCAAAATGGCCGCAAATGCTCCGTTGACGCCCAAGCAGCATCGGAGATGCGCCTAATGGATTTTCTCGGTTAAACCTCAGAAGTTGAGCGTGCGCTTGTCCACCGCGAGCGCGGCTTCCTTCATCGACTCGCCCAGCGTCGGGTGCGCATGGCAGATGCGCGCGATGTCTTCGCTGCTGGCCTTGAATTCCATCGCCACCGCCGCCTCGGCGATCAGCTCGGAGGCCATGGGGCCGACGATGTGCACGCCGAGGATTTCGTCGGTGGCGGCATCCGCCAGCATCTTGACCAGACCGGTGGTGTCGCCCAGCGCGCGCGCACGGCCATTGGCCATGAAGGGGAAGGTGCCGGCCTTGTACTTCACGCCGTCGGCTTTGAGCTGTTGTTCGGTGCGGCCTACCCAGGCAATCTCGGGGCTGGTGTAGATCACCCAGGGAACGGTGGCGAAGTTCACATGACCGTGTTGCCCCGCCATGCGCTCGGCCACGGCCACGCCCTCTTCCTCGGCCTTGTGCGCCAGCATCGGGCCGCGCACCACGTCGCCCACGGCCCAGACGCCCGGCAGGTTGGTGCGGCAGAGCTCATCGACCTCGACCTGGCCACGGTCGGTCAGCTTCAGGCCCACGGCCTCGGCGTTGAGGCCGTTGGTGTTGGGCACGCGGCCGATGGAGACGATGACCTTGTCCACATCGAGCTTCTGCGCCTCGCCCTTGGCATTGGTATAGGCAATGCCCACGCCCTTCTTGCCATTCTTCACTTCGGTGATCTTCACGCCCAGCTCGATCTTCAGGCCCTGCTTGTCAAAGGCCTTCTTGGCTTCCTTGGCGATCTGCTCATCGACCGCGCCGAGGAAGGTGGGCAGCGCTTCGAGCACCGTCACCTCGGAGCCCACGCGGCGCCAGACGCTGCCCATCTCCAGGCCGATCACGCCCGAGCCAATCAGCGCCAGACGCTTGGGCACGGCGGGAATGCGCAGCGCGCCGTCGTTGGAGAGGATGTTCTCTTCATCGAACGGCGCCCCCGGCAGTTCGCGCGGGTTGGAGCCGGTGGCGACGATGACCTGTTTGGCCACCAGCGTTTCGGGCTTGTCCCCGGCCACGGCGATCTCGTAGCCGCCGTCAACCGCCTTGGCAAACGAGCCGCGGCCATGGAAGAACGTGACCTTGTTCTTCTTGAACAGGTACAGGATGCCGTCGTTGTTCTGCTTCACCACGGCCGCCTTGCGGCCCACCATGGTGGCGACATCCATCTTCACGTCCTTGGCCGTGATGCCGTGCTCGGCAAAGTGCAGGCGCGCCTGCTCATAGTGCTCGCTCGACTGCAGCAGCGCCTTCGAAGGAATGCAGCCCACGTTGGTGCAGGTGCCGCCGGGCGCGGGGCCGCCCTTGTCGTTCTTCCACTCGTCGATGCAGGCGACGTTCATGCCCAGCTGCGCCGCGCGGATCGCGCCCACATAGCCGCCGGGGCCGGCGCCAATGACGATAACGTCAAAAGACTTGCTCATGTTTCTTCCTCAATGGATGGTGAAAACCCACCGCTCAGGGTGGGTTGACTTGTGTGGCTGGACCGATCAGATGTCGAACAGCAGACGCGACGGATCTTCCAGCGCCTCTTTCATCGCCACCAGGCTCAGCACTGCCTCGCGTCCGTCGATGATGCGGTGGTCGTAGCTCAGCGCCAGATAGTTCATCGGCCGGACCACGATCTGGCCGTTCTCCACCACCGCGCGGTCCTTGGTGGCGTGCACGCCCAGAATGGCCGACTGCGGCGGGTTGATGATGGGCGTGGAAAGCATGGAGCCGAAGGTGCCGCCGTTGGAGATCGAGAAGGTGCCGCCGGTCAGATCGTCCAACCCCAGTTTCCCCTCGCGCGCCCTGGCGCCGAAATCGGCGATCTTCTTCTCGATGTCCGCAAAACCCATCTGGTCGGCGTTGCGCAGGATCGGCACCACCAGGCCGCGCGGGCTGCTGACAGCGATGCCGATGTCGAAATAGCCGTGGTAGACGATGTCGGTGCCGTCCACCGAGGCATTGACCGCCGGGAACTTCTTGAGCGCATGCACCGCCGCCTTCACGAAGAAGGACATGAAGCCGAGCTTCACGCCATGCTCCTTGGTGAACGCATCCTGGAACTTCTTGCGCAGCTCCATCACCGGCGCCATGTTCACCTCGTTGAAGGTGGTCAGGATGGCGTTGGTGGCCTGCGACTGCAGCAGGCGCTCGGCCACGCGCGCGCGCAGGCGGCTCATGGCCACGCGCTGCTCGGGGCGGTTGCCCAAGTCGGGCGCGGCGGGCGCGGCAACCTGCGGCAGCGCCTTGGTCGGCACGCCGGTCGGGATGACGGCCGTCGCCTTCACGCCACCCGCCACGGCGGCCAGGGCATCGCCCTTGGTCACGCGGCCATCACGCCCGGTGCCTGCCACGTTGGCGGCAGCCAGATTGTTTTCAGCAAGAATTTTTGCGGCGGCCGGCATCGCGACACCGGCCTTGCCACCTCCCGCAGCGGCTGGTGCCACAGGCGCTACTGCGGTGGGCGCGGCAGCAGCAGCAGCGGGCGCCGCCGCAGGCGCTGTCGCCCCTGCCACGGCCTCGGTATCGATCTTGGCGATCAGCTGGCTCGCGGTGACCGTGGCGCCATCAGGCTGCACGATCTCGCTGAGCACACCCGCGGCCGGCGCGGGGACTTCGAGCACGACCTTGTCGGTTTCGATCTCGATCAGGATTTCATCGGCGGCGACGGCTTCGCCGGCCTTTTTCTTCCACTGCAGCAAGGTGGCTTCTTCAACCGATTCGGACAACTCGGGGACTTTGACTTCAACGATGGACATTTTGGATTCCGTTAGGCGTTAGGCGTTAGGCGTTGGACGTCAGGCTTGGATTGGACGCAAAAAACCCAACCCACAGCGTTCAACGTCTGGTTATTTCGCGAGCACGAAGCCCTTGAGCTTGGCGAAGGCCGCCTCGACCAGGTTCTTCTGCTGCTCGGCGTGCAGATGGGCATAGCCCACGGCAGGCGAAGCCGATGCGGCGCGGCCGGCGTAGCCAAGCTTCTGCCCCGCGAGCATGTTTTCGTGAATGTTGTGCTGGATGAAGAACCAGGCGCCCTGGTTCTGCGGCTCGTCCTGGCACCAGACGATGTCGGCCGCCTTGCCAAAGCGCTTGAGCTCGGCCACGAACGCCTTGTGCGGGAAGGGATAGAGCTGCTCGATGCGGATGATGGCCACGTCATCGATGCCCTTTTCCGTGCGCTTTTTCACGAGGTCGTAGTAGACCTTGCCCGAACAGGCGATGATGCGCTTGACCTTGGCCGCGTTCTTCACCACCGCCTCGTCGCGCTCGCTGATCACGGTCTGGAAACCGCCGCCCGTGAACTCGGAGATGGGCGAACTCGCGTCCTTGGCGCGCAGCAGGCTCTTGGGCGTCATGATGATCAGAGGCTTCCTGATCGGGCGCACCATCTGGCGGCGCAGCACGTGGAAGATCTGGCTGGCCGTCGTCGGCTGCACGATCTGCATGTTGGTGTCGGCCGCCAACTGCATGAAGCGCTCCAGGCGTGCCGAGGAGTGCTCCGGTCCCTGCCCCTCGTAGCCATGCGGCAGCATCAGCGCCATGCCGTTCACGCGGCCCCACTTCACCTCGCCCGAGGCGATGAACTGGTCGATCACCACCTGCGCGCCATTGGCGAAATCGCCGAACTGCGCTTCCCATATCACCAGCGATCCCGGGTCATTGGAGGCGTAGCCGTATTCGAACGCCAGCACCGCCTCTTCCGAAAGAATCGAATCAATGACGGTGAACGGCGCCTGGCCATCGCCCACGTTCTGCAGCGGAACGTAGGAGCCTTCGTCCCACTTTTCGCGCTTCTGGTCATGGATCACGGCGTGGCGATGGCTGAAGGTGCCGCGCCCGCTGTCCTCGCCCGACAGGCGGATCGGATAGCCCGAGGCGACGAGCGAGGCGAACGCCATGTGCTCGCCCATGCCCCAGTCCACCGGGTGCTCGCCGCGGCCCATGGCCGCGCGGTCGGCATACACCTTCTTGACCAGCATGTGCGGCGTGACGCCCTCCGGGATGGTGGTGATGCGCTCGGCCAGGCGTTTCCATTCCGTCAACGGAATGGCGGTGTCGGCGGTATCGGTCCAGTTCTTGCTCAGGTAGGGTGCCCAATCCACCGCGTACTTGCTCTTGAAGTTGGTCAGTACCGGATCGACCGTGTGCTTGCCATCGTCCATCGCCGTGCGATAGGCCTGCACCATGTCGTCACCCAGCGTCGCGCCCATGCCCTGCGCAGCGAGCTTGTCGGCATAGAGCCTGCGCGTGCCCGGGTGCGCCGCGATCTTCTTGTACATCAGCGGCTGGGTGAGCATGGGCGTGTCCTGCTCGTTGTGGCCCAGCTTGCGGAAGCACACGATGTCCACCGCCACGTCGCGCGAAAACTCCATGCGGTATTCCAGCGCCAGTTCCATCGCCAGGCACACCGCTTCGGGGTCATCGGCATTCACGTGCAGCACCGGCGAATCGATCATTTTCATGATGTCGGTGCAGTACATGGTCGAGCGGCTGTCGCGCGGGTCGCTGGTGGTGAAGCCGATCTGGTTGTTGATGACGACATGCACCGTGCCGCCCGTCGAATAGCCGCGCGTCTCGGACAGCGCCAGGGTTTCCTGGTTCACGCCCTGCCCGGCGATGGCGGCGTCGCCATGCACCAGCACCGGCAGCACCTGCTTGCCCAGCGGGTCGCCGCGGCGGTCCATGCGCGAGCGCACCGAGCCCTCGACCACCGGGTTGACGATTTCCAGATGCGAGGGATTGAATGCCAGCGACAGGTGCACCGGGCCGCCCGGGCTGGTCACGTCGCTTGAAAAGCCCTGGTGGTATTTCACGTCGCCGGCCGGCAGGTCTTCCGGCGCGGTATGGTCAAACTCCGCAAACAGATCCTTGGGCATCTTGCCCAACGTGTTCACCAGCACGTTCAGGCGACCGCGGTGCGCCATGCCGATGACGATCTCCTGCACGCCCTTCTGGCCGGCGGACTGGATCAGGTGGTCGATGGCGGGAATGAAGGTCTCGCCGCCTTCGAGCGAAAACCGCTTTTGCCCGACGTATTTGGTGTGCAGAAAGCGCTCCAGGCCTTCGGCGGCCGTCAGACGCTCCAGGATGCGCTTTTTCTTGGCAGCGTCGTACTGCGGCTTGCTGCGCACGCTTTCAAGCTTCTGCTGCCACCAGCGCTTCTGGTGCTGGTCGGTCGCGTACATGAACTCCGCGCCCAGGGTGCCGCAATAGGTCTCGCGCAGCGCGTTGAGCAGTTCGCGCAGCGGCATGCTCTCCTTGCCGAAGAAGGTGTTGCTGGCATTGAACACGGTCTCCTGATCGGCATCGGTGAAGCCGTAAAAGGACGGTTCGAGTTCTGGAATCGCCGGGCGCTCCTGGCGCTTGAGCGGGTCCAGGTCCGCCCAGCGCGCGCCGACGTTGCGGTACGCGGCGATGAGCTGCTGCACCGCCGTGCGCTTGCGCCCCATGTCGGAATCGGCGCCAAAAGCCACCACCACCTGCGTGCCGCCCTGCTTGGCGCGCTCGGCGAACGCATTGATGACCGGCTGGTGGGGCACGTCGCGCGCATCGCTGCCATCGACGGCGGGCACGTGCTGCAGCGCATCAAAATAGCCGCGCCATGAATCCGGCACGCTGCCGGGGTTGGTGAGATAGCTCTCGTACATCTCTTCGACATAGGGCGCGTTGCCGCCGAAGAGATAGGTATTGCCCTGAAAGGCTTGGTAGACGGATGTCGGTTCGCTCATGTCCCGCTGACCTTTGTCTCCCTGAAGGAAACGTGAGTTGGTTGGAAAACCTTCCGCGACACGGCTGTACCGGATGGCGGATGCGACTGTGGCTGGGGAAGGGCCTGATGTGCGGGGACTATTGTGCCACCGATCACCCGGTGCCCGCCGGGGCGCTGCACAAGCGGTGATTTGTGTAACTTTTTGCCGGTTCGCCGATTTTGTGTGAACAGCGCAGTCCAACGCTGCGTTGCATGGTGCGAAAGGACAGTGCTCCATGAAAAAATCCACCCTCCTGGCCATGGCGGCAAGCCTGGCCCTGCTGTCTGGCTGCGTGGCCGTCCCCGCGACCACCGCCGCGACCGAAACCCCGTCAGGCACGACGACGGTGACCACCACCATCGCGCCGCCGGCACTGCCCGCGTACGAGCAGCCTGCGGCGCCCGGCCCCGGCTACCTCTGGACGCCCGGCTACTGGGCATGGGGCGATGCAGCGTACTACTGGGTGCCCGGCGTCTGGGTGCTGCCTCCGCGCGCGGGGGTCCTGTGGACACCCGGGTGGTGGGGCTGGTCCGGCGGCATCTACCGCTGGCATATCGGCTACTGGGGACCGACGATAGGCTTCTACGGCGGCATCAACTACGGCTTTGGCTACTTTGGCACCGGCTACGCCGGCGGCTACTGGCACGGCGACCAGTTCTATTACAACCGCACCGTCAACAACATCCACAACACCCGCATCACCAACGTGTATGTGGACAACAGCGTCACGCACAACGGCACGACGGTCAACCGCGTGAGCTACAACGGCGGCAGCGGCGGAGCCACCCTGCAGCCCAATGCGATGGAAAAGACCGCGCTGCACCAGCCACATGCCGCTCCCACGGCAGCCCAGGTGCAGCAGCACACCATGGCCGTGCAGGAACGCGGCCAGCGCTACGACCCGGCAGGCCATGGGCCTGCCGTCTATGGGACCTCTCGCGTGAGCGAGCATCTTGCCGATCCGGCGGCGGTACGGGCAGCGGCGGTTCCGCACCCGCCCACGATCGTGCACCAGGAGGCAATGCCGGTCCATTCGCCCGCAGAACAGGTGCATGAGCGCGCGCAAAAGATGCCCGAACGTGCTGCCGCCGAGGCGCGTGAGACTGCACGTGAGACCGCACAAATGGAGCGTGAAAACATGCAGCCACGCCCTGCCGTGCGCGCGCCCCAACACGTCAAACCCGAACACCGCGTTCAGCGGCCACATCCGCACCATGAACGCGAACATGAAGAGCGCTAGCCGCGCTGGTCACCAACCGTGAGACGCCACCACCCTTGGGCACCGGCTGCGTGCCGAAGGGCAGGCGTCAAGGGGCTCCGTCAGGGACTTTCAGAATTTCCAGGCGTACTGCACACCCAGACCATACTGGCGCATGCGGATGGTCTCATTGCCTGCCGGCATGCCAAAACCGTTGAACATCGAGGGGCCCGTCACCGAGCGGCTCGGCGCAATCGTCAGCGCGAACGTGAGCTCGGACTGCTGCGCCATCGCATAGGTCGCGCCCAAGGTGTAGTGCGTCGTCATCACGCCCGGCGCGACGATGTTGAATGAGACATCGTCGCTGCGGATCGGGTTCTGCCCAAGGTTCAGGCCCGCGCGCAGCTGCCATTGCGGCGTCGCCTGCCACTGCACGCCGATCTTGAAGACATTGATGTTTTTCCAGCCAAAACCCGACCCGTTGGCTGCGCCCAGCGGCACCACCGGCGGACCACTGGGGTTGCCGACCGACGCCACGCCAGCGTAGTTGATCCTGGCATAGTCAAATGCGAGCGTCACCGCCGGTGTGGCGCGCAGATTGATCCCCATGGAATAGTTTTCAGGGATGTCAAACCGCCCGCCATCGGCAAACAAGCCCTGGTACTTGTCAAAGCGCGACATGCGTATCCTGGGCGAATACGAAACCCCCACGCTCACCCTGTCGGAAAGCTTGCCCAGATAGCCAATGCGCACGCCGACACCCGTACTCGTGCTGGTGCCGTTGTTGGTCACGCTGCCCGGCGCCCCGGTCATGTGCGGAAAGCCCGGTGCATTGTCAAACGGCTGCAGACCGTAGGCTTCAAACTGCTGCACCACCAAAAGCGGCGAAATACCGAACGCGTGGTTGTCGCTCGCTTTCCACGCCACCGTCGGGGCGATCATGAGCTGCATCAAATTCACGCCCAGCTTGCCGTTGCCGCACAGCATGTTTGCAGGCCCCGCGCCGCAGCTGATCTGCCCGCATGACCGCCAATGCGGTGAACGACAGACCGCAGGGGAAATGTTTCTTCATGGTGTTGCTTGCGATGCCAGGTTGCCGGTGGTGTCGTCGTGGGTAAAGAACACCCGCCCGATGGCGGGCGTTGCCTGTCAGCTCCTGGATTGACTATTTGGACCCAGCCACTGCGACCGTGGGCCGCTTTTCGACGCTCCATTCATGCATGGAGCCATCGTAGAGCTTGACATGCTTGTTACCCAGAATCTGCGTCATCACAAACCAGGTACCGGAGGCCTGGTGCCCGGTATTGCAGTAGGTGATGGCGGGAGCCTGACCATTGAGACCGCTCATCTCGAACATGTCCTTGTAGGCGGCGACAGAGCGCAGCTTTGAAGCATCATGCCCACCCGCCGTGGACATCAGGCCGGTGAACAGGTTTTTCGCACCAGCGATATGCCCTGGCGCGGTGACAGTGGGTGCCGCCACCGACAGCCCGAGATAGAACGGATCGCTGCGGGCATCGATCAACTGCACCGAGCCGCCTTTTTGCGCATTCACGACATCCTGCGAAGTGGCCGTGAATTCACCGCTGCGGTCACTGCGCGCCACCCAGTTGCCGGCGGCGGGCGCCACCGGAACATTGCCATACACATTGCCGGACGCGATCCAGCCCGCCGTGCCGCCGTTGAGCACGGCAATGTTGTCTTCCCCATAGACCTTGAATTGCCAGAACAGGCGTGAGGCATCGTTGAAATCCATGGGATCCATGCCCGCCGAAACGATGACGATGGGCTTGTCCGCCTGCACGCCCCAACTGCGCACCAGCTTTTCGAAGTCCGCCTTCTCCGGGATCATTCCCTTGAGCTTGACGCCGTTGATCGTCCTCTCGGTGCGCACCTTCTTGTTGTCCACCAGCGTCGCGCCACCGATATGTCCGCCCAGTTCCACGAGAAATTTCTGGCCGGATTTCTTGTCCACCTCAAACTGTGGTGCAGCGGTGAACGACTTGGCGTTGGGGCGCACATCCAGCACCGTCACCTCGTTGCGGTGCGCCGCCAGCCAGGCATCATCCACCACGGGGCCTGGCACGGTAAGCGCCAGAACGAAGGGCGACAAGCCCAAAAAAGCGGCTCCGGCCGCGACGCGGTTCAGTGTGTGCATGCAAGTCTCCTGATGAATCAACGACACGCAAATCAAGAAGCCGCAGCCAGCGCGTCAGCCGGCCAACGGATGGAAAAGGATTGCCAGACGCTCACACTGCGATCGGCCAGCGCTTGCGCCTGCGTCAGGCCCTGGTGCGAACGGTGTTGCGCAAGCCGTGCATCACGCTGGTGCAGCATCTGCGCCAGCGGCTGCCGATAAAGCGCAACCAGATCGCAAAGCCACAGCGCCAGCCCCGCCAGAGGGCCGTGCAGCCGCAATTCAAAGCACGACAGCCAGCGCACCAGCGTTGCCGCCGCATACCAGCGACCACCAGTGACCCACTGGTTGTTCGCCGTCCAGCCCAGCGGCATGCCGCGCGCATCCAGCACCAGAGCGCACAGATGCGTCAGCTGCCCGGCAGGGCTGCGGCGAAACAGGTGAACATGCCCCAGTTCTTTCCGCAGGGGTGCGTGGTCTGGCGCCACGGCTGCGTGGGCATGGAAATAGAACTGCCATCGGCCCGCGGCGTCCACGGCGTCATGGCGCGGGTAGTGCTGCCATGCATCCACCCTGGCGTGCCGACCGCTCAGCACCTGAATCCAGGTGCGCCCCCGGCGCGCGAGCTGCAGTTGCCGCGCCAGGGCGCTGCGGGCAGCCAGAGCCATGGTGGTCATGGTCCGCCTGTCAGTTGGCGGCGCAGGGATTGTTGCTTTTGCCCTTGCTCTTGCGCCGGCTGCTGACCCCGCAAGGATTGGCACTGCAGGGGTTGTCTGCGCGGCTGCGCTTGCCGCCTGCAGCGCAGGGGTTGTTGCCAGCCGGGCGCCTGTCGCCTGCGCTGCAGGGGTTTTCGCCGCGCATGCGCTTGCCGCTGGCCGCACAGGAATTGCTTGCGCCCGCTGCGGCCGTCCCCGCGGTGTCGGCCGCGTGCACCAGCGTGGCGACAGGCAGCGCCAGAGCCGCCACCGCGAGCGCGGCAGCCAGGGAATGGATTGAACGCCGTTGCGCCATGGTGAGTTCCTCCGTCGATACAGGCCGATCGTCAAGCTTGCCCAACTGCCCGTGCACGGCGCTCGAACCAGCCACCCAATTGAAACACCCCGAAAACAGCTGCCACCATGGCCGCCAGCACCAGCCATTCGGGCAGGCCCAGCAATTCAGGCAGACGGTCGCCGCGCGTGATTTCACCCGCGGTGGTCAGCGCATCCAGTTCGCCAAACAGGCCTGCAAACAGGAAGGTGCCGATGAACAGGCCGACGAAGAACACGATCGCATCCAGACGCCCCGTCATCAGACCGACCGCCGAAGTGCCCGGGCAATACCCGCCAACGGCAAAACCCACGCCGATCAAGGCGCCGCCGGCCGCCATGGCCCAGAGGTAGGGCGCAGGCACAAAGAGGCTGGTGGCCTGAACGAAACCAACGCGCTCCAGCAGGTACAGACCCACCGCCGTGAAGACGATCGCACTGAACATCACTTTGAACACCGACCAGTCCGTCAGGCGAAACTGCGCCGTGAGCTTGCAGCTGCTGCCAAAACCGGCCCGCTCGAGCACGAAGCCAAAGCCCAGCCCCAGCGCAACTGCCACGATGGCATCGATCATTTGACACCTCCGCCGGTCAGGCGGGCTGCAACCAGCCCTGAGAGAAAAAAAGCCCCCAGAAACACAAAGCCAGCGACACCCAGCACCGCCGCACCGGACAGACCCACGCCACTGGTGCAACCCGCAGAAATGCGCGCCCCGAAGCCAGCGAAAATGCCACCTGCAAGTGCCTTGAGCAAACGCCCGATGGTGCCGGCATGCGCCGAGCCTTCAATGCGCCACGCCAAGCGGTGAGCGAGCCGCGCGGAGATGAAGGCTCCGGCGAACACCCCGAGCACCTGCCAGGTGATCCAGGAAGACATCACCGAGCCGTTTTCCACCATGGGGCCCAGGTAATCGTTGTTCACCGTCCACTTGGGCAGCACCTCGCCGCCAAGCCACGCGGTCAGCCGGGTGGTGAATCCGGTAGCGCCCAAGCCATGCCCGGTGATGAGGAAGGTCAGCAAAAGCACGATGCCCAGCGCCAGCCCAGCCAACCAGGCCGGCCAGTAAGCCTTGCTGCCCGGGGGTTCGCAAACAGTCGGGGATGCCATCGGAACGACTCCTTCAAGGTTGCGTAGCACGAAGGTATATAGGCAAAATGCAATATAAGAATTTATTGATGTCGATCAGCGCTGTCAATATCGGAAACCCGTAGTGGCGCCAGGGCGCATGCCGTACAGTTGCCGCCACCACGCACAGCGCAAGTCCCATGCACCCGCCGACACTCACCAACCGTACCCTGCTGCTTCTGCTGGTCGCCGTCACGATCGCATTTGGCGCCATCCTGCTGCCGCTGCACGGCGCGATTTTCTGGGGCATGGTGCTCGCCATCCTGTTCGCGCCGCTGCACCGGCGGCTGCTGGCACGCATGCCGCGCAGGCCCAATCTGGCGGCACTGGCAACGCTGGCCATCTGCCTGCTGATCGTCATCCTGCCGATTCTGGCCATCAGCGCCTCGGTCGTGCAGGAGGCAGGGGCGGTCTATCAGCGGGTGCGGTCGGGCCAGCTCAATTTCGGCGCCTACGCGCAGCAGATCTGGTCCACCCTGCCCACCTGGGCACTCAATCTGCTTGAGCGCCTGCACCTGGGTACCTTTGCCGAGTTGCAGACACGGCTGGCCAGTTTCGGGGCCCAGGCCAGCCAGTTCCTGGCCAACCAGGCCGTGAGCCTGGGCTCGAACACGCTGCAGTTCATCGTCAATTTCGGCGTGATGCTCTACCTGCTGTTCTTCCTGCTGCGCGACGGCACGCCGCTGGCGACGCGCATCTTTCACGCGGTGCCGCTGGATGAAGCGCACAAGCGCGCCCTGGCGATCAAGTTCATCACCGTGATCCGCGCCACCGTCAAGGGCAACATCGCCGTGGCCGCCACGCAGGGCGCGCTGGGCGGGCTGATCTTCTGGGTGCTGGGCATCCAGGGGCCGGTGCTCTGGGGCGTGCTCATGGCCTTTCTCTCGCTGTTGCCAGCGGTGGGGGCCGGCCTGATCTGGGGGCCGGTGGCGCTGTACTTCCTGGCCACCGGCGCCACCTGGCAGGGCGTGACGCTGGCGCTCTATGGCGTGGGCGTGATCGGTCTGGTGGACAACCTGCTGCGCCCGCTGCTGGTGGGCAAGGACACCAAGATGCCGGACTACGTGGTGCTGATCTCCACCCTGGGCGGCATGTCGCTGTTCGGGTTGACCGGTTTCGTGATCGGACCCATGGTGGCAGCGCTGTTCATGGCCACCTGGGATATTTTTTCACCGCCGCCAGCCATCCCCTCGCACCCCGGGGCCCGCAAAGACCATGACTGACCGCGTACCGGGCGCCAGGGAGCCTTCCAACCCAGGTTTTTCGCTGGGCCGTTGGCGCGAGGCCCGTTGGCGCTCTTGCGCCCAGCGCCCAAACGGTACAGGCACTCCGATCACACCACCCAGGAGACTTCCGTATGCCCCTTGATCCCCACCTCGCCGCCGTCCTGCAGATGATCGCCGGCTCGCGCGCCAAGCCCATCGCCGAAGGCACGCCCGAAGAAGGCCGCGCCGCCTACCTGGCGCTGACCGCGGGCTCGCTCACGCCCGAACAGCGCGTGCCCGTGGCCAGCGTGCGGGACACCACCGTGCCCGGCGGCGCGGGCCCCGTTCCTGCGCGCATCTACCGGCCCGAAGGCGCAGGTCCGTTTCCCACCGTGGCCTTTTTCCATGGCGGCGGCTACGTGATCGGCAATCTGGACACACACGACAACATGTGCCGCGAAATCTGCCGTGGCGCACAGGCCGTACTCGTATCGGTGGATTACCGCCTCGCGCCGGAGCATCCATTCCCCGCGGGCATCGAGGATGCCGTGGCCGCTGCCCGGTGGGTCGTCGCGCATGCGCAGGAGCTGGGCGGCAACGGCGTCGTGGCCGTGGCGGGCGACAGCGCAGGCGGCAATTTTTCCGCCGTGGTGGCGCAGCAGCTGCGCGATGCGGGTATTCCGCTGGCCGCACAGTTCCTCATCTATCCGGCAGTGGACCACGCCGCTGCCGCATACCCCAGCGCCAAGCAGAACGCCAAGGGCTACTTCCTCGAAGTGGAAACCATGGCCTGGTTCTTCCACCACTATGCCGGGCATGTCGCCGACACCCTGGACCCGCGCCTGGCACCGCTGCAGGCGGCGAGCCTGGCCGGGTTGCCACCGGCGGTGATCATGACCGCCGAATTCGACCCGCTGCGCGACCAGGGCATGGCCTATGCCGAGGCCCTGCGCGCCGCGGGCGGCCAGGCCGAGCTGATCCAGGGGGCGGGCATGATCCACGGCTTCTTCGACATGGGCCGCTGGTCACCCGGCGCGCAAGCCATCATCACGCATGGCATCGAACGCTTGCGCGCCCTGCTGGAAGCATGAGGAGCGCGCAGCTCCGCAAAACCGCCGGCGGGATATCCCGCTTGCGCGCCGCGATGACGATGCGACACTTGGAAGGTCTTCCTCAGTCATCCGCGAGAGAGCCATGTCCACACCCGATACCGTCTATGCCTGCCTCGATGGCCTGAACACCACCCCTGCCGTGGTCGATGGCGCCTGCTGGGCCGCGCAGCGCCTGGGCGCGCCGCTCACGCTGCTGCACACGCTGGAGCGGCCCGAGCCCGCCGCGGCCGTGGGCGATTACAGCGGCGTGCTCGGCATGGGCGCGCAAGATCTGCTGCTGCAGCGTCTTTCCGATCTGGACGAAGAGCGCGCCAAGGTGGCGCAGGAGGCCGCCCAGCGCATGCTCGACGAGGCACGCTCGCGCGTCTGCCAGGAATCCGTGCCGCAGATGCGGACACTGCTGCGCCAGGGCGACCTGATCGACGTGCTGCTGACGCAGGAGCCGAGCGCGCGCCTTTTCGTGCTGGGCAGCAACCGCCGCCCCGCCACGGCGCGCAAGCTGCGGCTGGACCACCGCATCGAGGCCGCCGTGCGCAACCTGCGCCAGCCGGTGATGGTGATGGACGCCGTGCCGTTCGCCGCGCCCGAACACTTCGTCGTGGCCTACGACGGCAGCGCCACGGCCGACCGCGCGGTTGCGGCGGTGGCGCGCAGCCCGCTCCTGAAAGGCATGCCGGCGCAGCTGGTGATGGCGGGCGACTGCCCCGCGCGGCTGCAGGAGCGCCTGCGCGCCGCGCAAACGCAGCTGGCCGATGCCGGGTTCGCCGTGACCAGCCGCATGTTGCAGGGTTTGCCCGAAGAGGTGATTCCGCCGCTGATGGACAGCCTGGGCCATGCGCTGCTGGTGCTGGGCGCCTACGGCCATTCGCGCATCCGCCAGCTCATCGTGGGCAGCACCACCACGGCGCTGCTGCGGCTGTGCAGCGTGCCGGTGGTGGTGTTGCGTTGATGCACCATCGCACTGCCATTGCCGCTTGACCTTGACACTGCGTCAAGCCTCAGACTCCGCTGTGTGCCATTCAAATTTCCTCGCATTCTTGCTGCGTCGCTCGCCATCTTGGGGCTGGTCGGCTGCGCCTCGGTATCGCCCGATGGTGGCTTCGGCGTGGTCGCGCAGCAGGCTGGCGGACATCTCGATGCAACGCTGTCCTACCAGCGCACGCTGCAGGACACCGACGCTGCCCGTGAACGCACGGCGCAGTTGCTGGCCCAGCCGCTCAGCGCCGCAACCGCGGTGCAGATCGCGCTGCTGGGCAACCGTGAGCTGCAGGCGCGCTACGGCCAGCTGGGTCTTGCCGAGGCGGAACGCGTGCGCGCCGCCACGCTGCCCAACCCACTGCTAAGTCTTGGCCGTCTGGCGGGCGGCGGCGTGGTGGAGATCGACCGCGCGCTTTCGCTCGACGTGCTCGGCCTGTTCACGCTGCCGCTGGCGCGCCAGCTCGGCGAGCGGCAGCTCAGGCAGGCGCAGTGGCAGGCGGCGATCGACACCATCGCCACCGCGGCTGCCGCGCGCAAGGCCTTCTACGGCGCGGTGGCGGCGCGCCAGCTGGCCGATTACGCCGCGCAGGCCGCGGATGCCGCGGATGCCGCCAGCGAACTTGCCGCGCGCATGCAGGCGGCGGGCAACTTTTCACGACTCGAACGTTTGCGTGAGCAAGCCTTTGCCCAGCAGGCCGGCAGCCAGCTCACCCGCGCACGCCACCAGCAGGCGGCGGCACAGGAGCGGCTGGCGCGCGCCCTGGGGTTGACCCGTGAGCAGGGCATGCCAAAACTGCCCGAACGCCTGCCCGACTTGCCGCAAGCACCTCTGGCCGCACCAACGGTGGAGCAGGCGGCGATCGACCGGCGCCTGGACGTGCAGCTGGCGCGCCAGGCCGTCGAGGCCAGCGCCGACGCGCTCGGGCTCAGCCACGCCACCAGCGTCGTCAACGCGCTTGAGATCGGCGCACAGAACCGCAGCGCCACGGGCGAGCCGCTGGCGCGTGGCTATGAAGTCACGCTGGCGCTGCCGCTGTTTGACTTTGGCCAGGCACGCAATGCCCGTGCGCAGGCGCTGTACATGCAGGCGGTGCACCGCACGGCCGCGGTGGCGCAGCAGGCGCGCTCCGAGGTGCGCGAGGCCTGGTCGCTCTACCAGAGCAGCTGGCAACTTGCGCGGCTGCAGCAGGCCGAGGTCGTGCCGCTCGGGCAGCAGGTCTCCGAGGAAATGGTGCTGCGCTACAACGGCATGTTCGCCAGCGTGTTTGACCTGCTCGCCGATGCGCGCCGCCAGGCGGGCGCGGTGATGCAGGCGATCGAGGCGCTGCGCGATTTCTGGATTGCCGACACCGACCTGCAAAGTGCGCAGAGCATTGGCCTGGCACAGACCGCCGTGCCCGTTTTCTCCACGGGCAGCGAACCCGAAGCTGCCTCCGCAGGGCATTGAGCCGATGACGCAACGCAGACATTTCCTCAGAACCGCCGGCGCCACCCTGCTGGGCGCCGCCGCCGTGAGCCGCGCCGGGGCTGCGCGCCTGCCCGAGGCGGCCACGCACAAGGGATCGGCCACGCTGGTGCCGCCGCCACCCGCGAATGGCCGGCCCTATCGGCCTCTGGTCACGCTCAACGGCTGGTCGCTACCCTGGCGCATGAAGGATGGCGTGAAGGAATTCCACCTCGTGGCCGAGCCCGTCACGCGCGAGATTGCGCCCGGCACCGTGGCCAATCTCTGGGGCTACAACGGCGCCAGTCCCGGCCCGACGATCGAGGCCGTCGAAGGGGACCGGGTGCGCATTTTCGTCACCAACCGCCTGCCCGAGGTGACGACCATCCACTGGCACGGCATCCTGCTGCCCTCGGGCATGGACGGCGTCGCCGGCCTCACGCAGCCGCCGATCGCCGTGGGCAAGACCTGGATGTACGAGTTCGTGCTGCAGCGCTCGGGCACCTTCATGTACCACCCGCACGCCGATGAAATGGTGCAGATGGCGATGGGCATGATGGGCCTGTTCATCGTGCACCCCAAAGACCCGCGCCAGCACCGGGTGGACCGCGACTTCGGCTTCATCCTCAACGCCTACGACATCGAGCCCGGCGCGGCGACGCCGCGCATCGCCACCATGCTCGATTTCAATCTCTGGACCTGGAACAGCCGGGCGTTTCCCGGCATAGACCCGCTGGTGGCGCGCACCGGCGAACGTGTGCGCGTACGCGTCGGCAACCTGACGATGACCAACCACCCGATCCACATGCACGGACCGCACTTCGAAGTGACCGGCACCGACGGCGGCTGGGTGCCGAAATCCGCGCGCTGGCCCGAGGTGACGACCGACATCGCCGTCGGGCAGATGCGCGCGTTCGAGTTCGACGCCATCGCCGGCGACTGGGTGATCCACTGCCACAAGAGCCACCACACCATGAACGCGATGGGTCACGGCGTGCCGACCATGATTGGCGTGCAGCAGAAGGATCTGCTGGAAAAAATCCAGCGCCTGGTGCCCGATTACATGGTGATGGGCGACCGCGGCATGCACGACATGGCCGAGATGGAGATGCCGCTGCCGGACAACACCGCGCCGATGATGACCGGCACCGGCCCGTTCGGGCCTATCGGCATGGGCGGCATGTTCAGCGTCGTCAAGGTGCGCGACGACCAGCGCCCCGGCGACTACACCGACCCCGGCCCCTACCGCCACCCCGCGGGCACGCTGGCGAGCGAATACACCGCGGAACTGCCCGAAGCGCCGCAGGCGGGCGCGCCGCGCACTTCCACTGCCCCGCTGCAGGTGCGCAAGCCGCACGACGGACACCACTGATTGAAGACCGCCATGAGACCCACGCTTTTCTTGCCGCTGATCGCGGCTCTGCTCCTGGCCACAGCTGCCAGCGCCCAGACCGGTACGGCACACCAGGGCCACGGTGCCCAGCCCGCCAACGCCAACGCCAACGCCAACGCCAACGCGGGCAGCCTGAGCGAAGGTGAGGTTAGAAAAATCGATAGCGCCCAGGGCAAGATCACGCTGCGCCACGGCCCGATCGCCCACCTGGAGATGCCCGGCATGACCATGGTCTTTCGCGTCAGCGATCCGGCACTGCTGGATGGCCTGAAGGCGGGCGACAAGGTGCGCTTTCGCGCCGAGCAGATCAACGGCGCGCTCACCGTGACCGAAATCGCTCCGGCGCACTGACACCGGGGCTGGTTCAGCCTTGCCTCACCCCGCCGCCGCCTCCACCAGCCGCCGCGTGTAGGGGTTGCGCGGCCGATCGAGCACCTGGCTGCAGTCGCCCGATTCGAGCACCTCGCCCTCCTTCATGACGATGACCTCATGCGCCATCGCGCGCACCACGGCGACGTCGTGCGTGATGAGCAGATAGGCCAGCCCCCGCTCCTTCTGCAGGCGCTGCAGCAGTTGCAGCACCTGCTGCTGGATGGTCACGTCCAGCGCACTCGTCGGCTCGTCCAGCACCAGCAGTTCGGGCTCGACGATGAGCGCGCGCGCCACCGCGATGCGCTGGCGCTGGCCGCCGGAAAACTCGTGCGGATAGCGCGCCAGCAGGCCGGGGAACTGGGCCTCTGCCAGGCCGACGTCGGCGAGCATCGCCAGCACGCGCGCGCGGCGCTCGACCTCGGGCAGTTCAGGCGCATGCACCCTGAGCCCCTCGCCGACGATTTCCTCTACCGTGAGGCGCGGCGAGAGCGACGAGAACGGGTCCTGGAACACCACCTGCACGCGCCGGCGCAAGGCCTGGTTGTGGGCACTGTTGTGCTGCGCGGGCTGATGCCACTGATCGCCCGCCACCATGAGCTGGCCGGTGCTGGGCAGCAGCCCCAGCAGCGCCTGCGCGAGCGTGGATTTGCCCGAGCCGGATTCGCCCACGACGCCCAGCGTGCGTCCTGCGGGAATCCGGAAATCCGCCCCCTTGACCGCAACGAATTCCCCCTTGCGAAACCAGCCGCGCACACCCGGCAGCGGCACCGGATAGCCCACCCGCAGCCCTTGCGCCCGCACCGCGATGCCGCCTTCCGGTGCACCTTCGACCACGTCGCGCCGCGGTGTGCTGGCGATGAGCCGGCGGGTGTAGGCATGCTCGGGCGCCTCGAAAATCCGCGCCGTGCCGCCGCCCTCCACCAGATGGCCCTGCTCCATCACCGCCACGCGATCGGCAAAGCGGCGCACCATCAAAAGATCATGCGTAATCAAAAGCACCGCCATGCCGGTCTGGCGCTGCAGATCGGACAGCAGATCAAGGATCTGGCCGCGCAGGCTCACGTCCAGCGCCGTCGTCGGTTCATCGGCCAGCAGCAGTTTGGGGCGGCTGGCCAGCGCCATGGCGATCATGGCGCGCTGGCGCTGCCCGCCAGACATCTGGTGCGGAAAGCTGGCGGCGCGCCGCGCCGGCTCGGGGATGCCCGTGCTTGCCAGCAATTCGATAGCTGTCTGCGCTGACTGGGTGCGCGTCAGCGCCTGTTTCAGCATCAAGATTTCGGCCACCTGCGCGCCCACCGTCATCAAGGGGTTGAGCGCCGTCATCGGTTCCTGGAAGATCATCGCCACGCTGCTGCCGCGCACGCCGCGCAATGCGCGCTCGGAGAGCTGCAGCAGGTCTCGCCCCTCCAGCAGTGCGCGCCCGGTGATGTGCGCCTCGCCCGCCAGGCGCAGCAGCGAGAGCGCGCTCACCGTCTTGCCTGAGCCCGATTCGCCCACCAGCGCAAATTTTTCGCCGGCGCGAATCTCGAAATCCACGCCGTGCACGACTTCCTTGTCGCCAAAGCGCACGCGCAAATCCTGCACCTGCAACAGCACCGGCGCGTTCATTGGTCGGCCTTTCGCGGATCGAGCGCGTCGCGCAGCGCATCGCCCATGAAGGTGAGCAGCAGCAGCGTGACCACCAGCACCGCAAAGGTGAAGATGGAAATCCACCAGGCATCGATGTTGTTCTTGCCCTGGCTCAGCAGTTCGCCCAGGCTGGGCGTTCCGGGGGGCACGCCCAAGCCCAGGAAGTCGAGCGAGGTGAGCGCCAAAATCGCCCCGCTCATGCGAAACGGCAGAAAGGTGACCACCGGCACCATGGAATTGGGCAGGATGTGGCGCCACATGATGGCGCCGCTCCTGACCCCCAGCGCACGCGCCGCCTTGACGTAATCGAGCTGGCGGTTGCGCAGGAATTCGGCGCGCACGTAGTCCGAAAGGCCCATCCAGCCGAAGAGTGAAAGCAGCACCAGCAGCAGCGCGATGCTGGGCGCGAAGATGGCGCTGAAGATGATGAGCAGATACAGCTCTGGCATCGAACCCCAGATTTCGATGAAGCGCTGAAAGGTGAGATCGATCCTGCCGCCAAAAAAGCCCTGGACCGCCCCGGCGAGGATGCCCAGCACCACGCCCACCGCCGTGAGCGCCAGGCCGAAGAGCACGCTCACGCGAAAGCCATAGATGAGCTGCGCGAGCAGGTCGCGCCCGCGGTCGTCCGTGCCCAGCCAGTTGTCGCGCGAGGGGCCGGACGGGTTGGGCGACTTGGCGAAGTAATTGAGCGTGTTGGCGCCATAGGGGTTGAGGGTGTAGAGCGCCCAGTTGCCGTTTTCCGAAAGCTTCTCGCGCACATACGGATCAAGGTAGTCGGTGGGCGTCTGGAAGTCGCCGCCGAAGGTGGTTTCCGGGTAGTCGTGCAGCATCGGCAGGTAATACTGGCCGTCGTAGCGCACAAGAATCGGGCGGTCGTTGCTCACCAGCTCCGCGCCCAGACTCACCAGCGTGAGCGCGCAGAACAGGACCAGGCTCCAATAGCCCAGCCGGTTGCGCTTGAACCGCAGCCAGGCGCGGCGCGTGGGCGAGAGGCTGGATGCGGGCGCGTCAGCCATGGGCGCCTTCGGCGAGCAGGTTCTGAAACGGTTCGCGGCTCTTGAAGCGGTAGGCGCCGAAATCGCGCTCATCGGTGGTCAGGATGCGCCCGTGCCCCAGGTGCTCCGCCAGCAGCACCAGCGAGCCGTCGGCCAGATCCATGGGCAGGCTGGCGTAGCGCTCCATGAGGTGCGCGAGTCGCTCGGTTTGCGGCATGTCCCACTGCCACACGGCAATGCCCCCGCCCGCCACGTCGCGCAGCAGGGCGTGCGCTGCATCGGTGCCGATCCAGCGCGTGATCAGGTGCGTGGCCTCGGTCAGCACGGGCCAGGTGGTCACCCAGCCTTCCTCCTGTGTGGAAAGCGCCCGCGCCGCTCGGGCGTGCCAGGCGTCGTCGGCATCGGCCAGCGCGTAGAAAAAACCCGCGTCGGCGATGATCACGCGCCACCTTTGGCAGCCGGGGCACCAGCGGCGAAGGACACTGGATCAGACTCATGCACCGCGGGCGTCCGGCCCTGGTGCTTGGCGCTCCAGCCCTCGGCCAGCCGCGCCTTGTAATGGCCCGCCACATCGCTGCGGCCGCTGCGGCCCTTGCCGACAAAGGCTGCAAAGTGCGTCAACCCCACACGCTGTGCGCGCATCTGCTCGTAATAGTGCTGAACGCTGGTGCGCAGCACCTCGCTCACGCCCAGGCCGGTCGCCTCGGCCAGGTAATTGAGCTGCTGCTCGGCTTCACCCTCGAAACGTGCGTTGACCCGCATCACGGAACTCCTTGGACTTTATTTGTCTTGCATTGTATGACAAACGAACGGGCTGCACGGCGCTCAATCAAACTTCACCCGCGGATCGACCCAGACGTAGCACAGGTCGGAGATCAGCTTGGTCACGAGACCGATCAGCGTGAACAGGTACAGCGTGCCCAGCACCACGGGGTAATCACGCCGGATCACGCTCTCGTACGAAAGCAGCCCCAGTCCGTCGAGCGAGAACAAGGTCTCGATCAGCAGCGAGCCGGTGAAAAACGCGCCGATGAAGGCCGATGGAAAGCCGGTGACAATGGGAATGAGCGCATTGCGGAACACGTGGCCGTAGAGCACCTGGCGCTCAGACAGGCCCTTGGCGCGCGCCGTCAGCACGTACTGCTTGCGGATTTCTTCCAGGAAGGCGTTCTTGGTCAGCATCGCGGTGACGGCGAAGCTGCCCGCCACCATCGCGATCACCGGCAGCGTGATGTGCCAGAGGTAATCGACGATGCGCGCGCCCCAGGTCAGCTCCTCCCAGTTGCTGGACGTGAGCCCGCGCAGCGGAAACCACTGCAGTTGCCCGCCAAAAATCACCAGCAGCGCCAGGCCCAGCACGAAGCCCGGAATGGCGTAGCCGATCAGGATCAGGATGGTGGTTGCCAGGTCGAAGCGCGAGCCCGCGCGCACCGCCTTGGCCACGCCCAGCGGCACCGCCACCAGGTAGCTGATGAAAAAGGTCCAGAGCCCCAGGCTGATCGAAACCGGCATCTTCTCCTTGATGAGCTGCCACACGTCCTTGTTCTGAAAAAAACTGCGCCCCAGGTCGAAACGCGCAAACTGCCCGAGCATTTTGAAGAAACGCACATGCGCGGGCTCATCAAAGCCGTAGAGCTTCTTGATCTGCGCGAGGCGCCCCGGGTCCACCCCCTGCGCGCCACGGTAGGCCATGCCCACGCCTTCGCCCCCACCGCCCTGCCCGGCCATGCCCGCCTTGGCCTCGGCCAGGTACTGCTCCACCGGCCCGCCGGGCACGAACTGGATCACCACGAAGGTGAGCAGCAGCACGCCCAGCAGCGTGGGCAGCATGAGCAGGATGCGCTTGAGGATGTAGGCGGTCATGGCGTCACATTATTCATTTTCAAGCAAAAACACCTTCAATCGCTTATGCAGCAAGCGCAAGCAGCTATGGTTTTTTCGACCACCAGGTATCCACCGCCCACATCTCCCCCGGCGAGTACGGCGGCACCACGTCGGGTTTTGCCAGGCGCCAGCCGTCGTACACCATGCGGTGCGTGCTGGCCGACCATTGCGGAATCAGGTAGTACTCGGCGGCCATGATGCGGTCGAGCGCGTGGCAGGCGGGCAGCAGCCCAGCCAGCGACTTGGCCGAGACCATGGCCTGGATCATCGCGTCCACCGCCGGGTTTTTCACCCCGGCGAAATTGCCCGAATCTTCCTGATCGGCCGCCTTGCTGCCAAACAGATCGGCAAACTCCTGCCCCGGGTTGTTCGTGCCCTGAAAGGCGATGGTGGTGATGTCGAAGTCGAACTTCTGCAGCCGCTGCTGGTAGAGCGCGAAATCGACCGAGCGGAAGTTCAGCGCGATGCCCAGCTTGGCCAGGTTGTGCTGCCACGAGAAGATGGTGCGCACGCCGCCCTCGCTGCTGTCCATGTATTCAAGCACGAAGGGCTCGCCTTGCGCGTTCTTGAGCACACCGTCCTGCACCTCCCAGCCGGCCTCCTTGAGCAGTTTTTGCGCCTGCCGCAGATGCTCGCGCAACACCATGGGGCTTTCGGTCACCGGGGGTTCCACCATGGGGCCGAACGCTGCCTTGGGCAGCTCGGCGCGCCAGGGATCGAGCAAGGCCAGTTCCGCTGCGGTGGGCTCGCCATGCGTTTCGCAGCGGGTGTTGCCGAACAGGCCATGCACGCGCTGGTAGGCGCCGTAGAAGAGCTGGCGGTTCATCCACTCGTAATCGAACGCCAGGCCCAGCGCCTCGCGCACGCGCCGGTCCTGCAGCTGCGGGCGGCGGGTGTTGAGCACATAGCTCTGAAAGCCGGTCGGCAGCTTGTTCTTGAACTCGGCCTTCACCAGTTCGCCGGTATCGAAGCGCTTGCCGTTCACGCGCCGCGCCCAGTCGCCGGCGCTGAAGAAGCGCATCAGGTCGAATTCGCCGGCCTTGAGCGCCTCCAGCCGCGCGGTGTTGTCCTTGTAGATCTTGACCTCGATGCGGCCGAAATTGGCCGTGCCGCGCCGAACCGGCAGATCGCGCGCCCAATAGTCAGCGTCGAGCACGTAGGTGATGTCCTTGCCGAAGTTCACCGGGCCGATCCTGTACGGCCCGCTGCCGATGGGCGTGTCCATCACCACCTGGTCGAAGGTCTTGCCCGCGCCCCAGTCGCGGCTGAAGATGGGCAGCCCCCCCACCGTCAGCGGCAGCTCGCGGTTGGGCGCCTTGAAGCGAAAGCGCACGGTGCGCGCATCCAGCACGTCGCAGCCGTCCACCTCGTAGAGCATGGTCCTGTAGCCCGGCGAGACGTAGGGGCCGATCAGCGTCTCGTAGGTGTATTTGACATCCTCCGCCGTGACCGGCTTGCCGTCGTGAAAGCGCGCCTCGCGCCGCAGGCGGAAGGTGGCGGACAGGCCATCGGGCGCGACGCTCACGTCCTCGGCCAGCAGCCCGTAGCCAGTCGCCGTCTCATCGAGCGAGCCGGTGAGCAGCGTATCGAACATCAGCGCGCTCAGGTACGCCGGCGCACTGCCGCGGATGGTGAAGGGGTTGTATTTGTCGAAGGTGGAGGCGCGCGAATTGCTCACCAGGCGCAAGGTGCCGCCCTTGGGCGCATCCGGGTTCGCATAGGGGAAATGCGTGAAATCCGCCGGCTCCTTCACATCGCCCCAGAGCGCATAGGCGTAGTCGGCGCGCACGGGCAAGGCCAGCACCAGCACCGCCAACAGAAGGAATCGTCGCAAACCTCGCATGCGACAATTCTGCATTACCCCGAACCCGATTCAGGAGAACGACAATGGGTTTTCTCGCAGGCAAGAAGCTGCTCATCACCGGCGTGCTGTCCAACCGCTCGATTGCCTACGGCATCGCCCGCGCCTGCCACCAGCAGGGGGCGGAGCTGGCCTTCAGCTACGTGGGTGAGCGCTTCAAGGACCGCATCACCGAATTTGCCGCAGATTTCAATTCCAGGCTGGTGTTCGATTGCGACGTGGGCGATGACGCGCAGATCGATCGGCTCTTTACCGACTTGCACGCCGCCTGGGGCCAGTTCGACGGCCTGGTGCATTCCATCGGCTTTGCGCCGCGCGAGGCGATCGCGGGCAACTTCTTCGACGGTCTCTCGCGTGAGAACTACCGCATCGCGCACGACATCAGCGCCTACAGCTTTGCGGCGCTGGCCAAGGGGGCGCTGCCGTATCTGAACGACCAATCCGCGCTGCTCACGCTGACCTACCTGGGCGCGCTGCGCACCATCCCCAACTACAACACCATGGGTCTGGCCAAGGCCAGTCTGGAAGCCAGCGTGCGCTATCTGGCCGAGGCCATGGGCCGCACGCCCGACGGCCGCGCGATCCGCGTGAACGGCATCTCGGCGGGCCCGATCAAGACACTGGCGGCCAGCGGCATCAAGGATTTCGGCAAGTTGCTGGGCCGCGTGGCCGACGCCGCGCCACTGCGACGCAACGTGACGATAGAAGACGTGGGCAACGTCGCCGCCTTTCTGCTGAGCAACCTGGCCAGCGGCGTGACGGCCGAGATCACCTACGTGGACGGCGGCTTCAGCCAGACGGCCGGCCTCTCCGCCGACCAGGTGTAGAGCGCCCCGGTCAGGCAGACGCGCTGGCGGCCACCGCGCCACGGATGGCATTGGCCAGCTCGGTGGCCTCGAACTTGGCCACGTAGCCGTTTGCCCCCACCTTGCGCACCAGATCCTCGTTGGTCGTGCCCGAGAGCGAGGAATGGATCAGCACCGGCAGCCGCGCGAAGCGCGGATCCTGCTTGATGTTGCGCGTGAGCGTGAAGCCATCCATCTCGGGCATTTCCAGGTCGGTCAGCACCAGGCCGACCTTGTCGGAAATGCTCTTGCCTTCTTCCTCGGCCACCTCGAACAGCGCGTTGAGCCGCTCCCAGGCTTCCTTGCCGGATTTCACGATCTCGTAGGAGGCCGACAGCGCCTTGAGCTCCTGCTCCAGCAGCGAGCGCGCGACAAAGGAGTCATCGGCCGCCAGCACGATGGCATCGCCGCGCATCTGCAGCTTGGCGCCGAGCTTCTTGCCCTGCACCGTGTGCCGGTCGCTTTCCGGCGTGACCATCTGCACGATGGCCTCCACGTCCAGCACCTGCGCCAGGTGCTGCTTGCCATTGGCATCGGGATCGAGCCGCGCAAAGCTCGTCACCAACGACTTGGCATTGCCGCTGGCCTCGGCCGGAATCACCTGGCTCCAGTTCAGGCGCGCGATGTCCTCGACGGATTCCACCGCGAAGGCCTGTACCGAGCGGGCGTACTCCGTCACCAGCAGGATGTTGAGCCCCGTCTCGGGCTTGCAGCCGACGATGGCGGGCAGGTCAAACACCGGAATCACCTGCCCGCGCAGGTTGACCACGCCGAGCGAGAGCTTGTCCGCCCCCACCACCGGCGTGATCTGCGGCATGGCCATGATCTCGCGGATCTTGAAAACGTTGATGCCGAACAGCTCGGATTGGCCCAGGGCGTTGTCCTTGCCCAGGCGGAACATGAGCATCTCGAACTTGTTCGAACCGGCCAGATTGGTGCGTTCATCGACGTCGGACTGGTGTTTTGCCATGGTGGGTCATCCTCTGCTGCCTGCTGCAGTGCAGACTGCAACCATTCTATAAGCCGCCCGCCGCGATGGGGGCATCCGCAACGCCGGATTGCCCCTGGCCGTCGCGCAGGTGCCGCAGCACCCCCTGCGCCGCACGCACGCCGCTGGCCAGGCAGGCCGTCAGCAGATAGCCGCCCGTCGGCGCCTCCCAGTCCAGCATCTCGCCGGCGCAAAAAATGCCCGGCGCGGCGCGCAATTGCAGATCGGCGGTGAGCGAGGCAAGGCGCACCCCACCCGCGCTGCTGATCGCCTCCGCCACCGGCCGCGGCGCCCGCAGTGTGACGGGCAGCGCCTGCAGGGCGGCCGCCAGCTGCGCCGGCGCATGCAGTTGCTCGGCCGAAAGCAACTCATGCAGCAGCGCGCCATGCACCGGCTGCAGACCGAGCCGGCTCCTGAGGTGCGACGACAGGCTGCGGCTGCCGCGCGGGTGCGCCACCGCCGCCGCCACCTGCTCGCTGGTGCGGCCCGGCAGCAGGTTCAGGTGCAGCGTGGCCTGGCCGCGCGCGGCGATTTCGTCGCGCAACAGGCTGCTGGCGGCGTAGATCAGGCTGCCCTCCACGCCCGTGGCCGTCAGCACGAACTCGCCGCGGCGCGCAAAGCGCCGGCCGCGGCTGTCGGTGAACGACAGCTCCACGTTCCGCAAAGGTGTACCGGCAAAGCGCTCGGCCAGGTAGGGCGACCAGCCCACGTCGAAGCCGCAGTTCGCCGGCGCCAGCGGCGCCACATCCGCCCCCGCCTGCGCCAGCCAGGGCGCCCAGGCGCCGTCCGAGCCCAGGCGCGGCCAGCTTGCGCCGCCCAGCGCGAGCACCGCCGCGTGCGGCTGCACGGTGATGGCACCGACGGGAGTCTCAAAGCAAAACAGACCAATATCGCTTGACTGGTCTGCGCAAGCAGCTATCGAATTGAAAGCATTCGCGCCCCAACCCACCCAGCGGTGCCGCATGTGAAAGCGCACCGGCGCCGCCCCCGGCGCCGTGGGGTGGCGCAGCCGCTGCAGCCAGGCGCGCAGCAGCGGCGCGGCCTTCATCTCGGTCGGGAACACGCGGCCAGAGCTGCCCACGAAGGTCTGCACGCCCAACTCCGCCGCCCAGTCACGCACCGCTTGCGGACCGAAGTCGCGCAGCCAGCCGGCCACCGCGTCGGCCGCGCCCGGCTCGCCGTCGCCCTGGCGAAAGCGGTTGATGAAAGGTGTCAGCGGCTCGGAGTGCGTCAGGTTCAAGCCTCCGCGCCCGGCCAGCAGAAACTTGCGCCCCGCCGAGGGCATGGCGTCGAACACCGCCACCGCCACCCCGGCGCGCGACAGCACCTCGGCCGCCATCAGGCCGGCGGGGCCGGCGCCGATGACTGCGACGGGATGAAGATCGGCGGGAAACATGGTTGCAGTGCAATCAAAGAAATGCTGCGATTGTGTCTGATTTGTCCATTTTGAATATTTCGTCCAAAATGGATGGTCAATTCATGGAGTACCGAGATGCGCACCGTCCCCGCCAGTGAAGCCAAGCAAGCCTTTGCCAGCGTGCTTGACACGGCCATGCACGAGCCTGTACTGATCCAGCGCCAGAAACGCGACGTGGCCGTGGTGCTGTCGATGGCCGAGTACGAGCGGCTGACCCGGCTCAACGTCGCGGAATTCCAGCGCTTCTGCGACCAGATCGGCGAGCGCGCAACTCGCGAAGGCCTGGACGATGCAGCGCTGGCGGAGTTGCTGGACGAAACCAGCGGCGACTGACGCAGCCATGCGCGAACTGCGCCGCTACGTTGTCGACACCAACGTCCTGCTGAGCCGCCTGCTGGTGCCGAGCGGCGTGGCCGGGCGCGCAGTGGACAAAGCGCTGGCCGAAGGCGTGCTGCTGATGTCCGACGCCACTCTTGCCGAACTGGCACGCGTGCTCTCACGCCCCAAGTTTGACCGCTACCTCTCGATCGACGAGCGTCAGCAATTCCTGCGCCTGCTGGGCGGCGTTGCGCGCATCGTGCCTATCCACCATCGCGTCACCGCCTGCCGCGACCCCAAGGACGACATGTTTTTGCACGTTGCGCTCAATGGCGAGGCGCACGCGCTGATCAGCGGCGATCGGGACCTGCTGGTGTTGCATGAGGCTTTTGAGGGCAGCCACGGGCTGCCGATTTTGTCGCCGGCGCAGTTCCTGGCTTCGCCTTTGGAGCCCCAATAGCAAGAAATATGAGGCTCCCCGGCCAACTGGATCGCGAGACACCAAAACTCGATTTCAGTTTTGCGCCCTGTACATCGACATGATCTCAACACTGCTATCGCGCGCACAGCAACAGCCCGACCCGGAGACACCAGAAACCGTGATTCCACGGCGTCTTCGGCAAGAGCGAGCGGACGGAAGCAATGAAGTCACCAGCCAAGACGCGCTGCCAGACTTCATCACCCCTCTGGTGATACTGGGCGAAGCGGGAGCCGGCAAGACGGGTTTGCTGAAATGGCTGGCGGAAACTGCCGGATATGCCTTCTGTTCGGCACGAAAACTCACCACAACCTCCGATCCATCGCGACTGCTCAACGGCACCAACACGCTGGTGATCGACGCTTTGGATGAACTCAGCACCTCACGCGATGGCGAGTCCGTGGACGCCGTCCTGAAACAACTCGCACAGGCGGGCTATCCGAGGTTCATCCTTTCGTGCCGCGTGGCAGATTGGCGTTCAGCGTTATCCAAATCGGCCATAGAGGAGCACTACGGCGTCGGCACCGCTGAACTGCATCTGTTGCCGTTTGACGATAACGAGGCACGCATTTTTCTCAACGCGCGTGTCGGCCCAACAGAGGCCGAGCACATCCAGAAGCACCTGAAAACACGGAACCTTGAAGCCTTGTTGGGCAATCCACAGACCTTGACGATGGTTGCGGAGGTGGCGCGCGCCGGCCCACTCCCAGAAAGCAAGACAGAACTTTTTGACCGAGCGATCACCCTTTTGTCGCAAGAGCACCGGGATGAAAAAGCAGAGCGCCAACTTGCACCTGTCGACACCATAGAATCCGCTGGTGCCGCCTGCGCCGCGCTGCTCCTGACCGGCTGCGAGGCCATCTCGCGCCGTGCAGCCAGTCACAACGATGGCGCTATACCCATCGCAGAACTCGACCGCCTCGTACCTCGCACAGCACTCAATGCCGTGCTCGATACCCGATTGTTCGTTGCGTCAGGTGCTGACCGATTCACGTATCTCCACCGCAGCATCGCAGAGTACGTAGCCGCACGATGGCTCGCACGCAAGTGCAGCACCGACCGGCAGCGCCGAAGGCTGCTTGCAATCGTGCAAGGGCCTAGCGGTGTGCCGTCGGCTCTGCGCGGCTTTCATGCTTGGTTGGCCGCCAATCCAGTCCTGACCGAGAGTGTCATCCGCGCCGACCCGATTGGGTTGATCGAATACGGAGACTCAGACAACCTCGCACTCCGCAATGCGCGCCTGCTGCTCGCCGCGTTGACTGAACTGGCGAAACGAAACCCAGCCCTTCTGCCCTCGAAAGACGTTCGGGTTCCCGCGCTCCTACAACCAGAACTGCGCGATGAAGTCAGATCACTGATCAACACTAGAGCGACGCCATTTGGACTGCGCCTATTGCTTCTTCAATCTCTACGCGACGACCGGCACGCATCTTCCTTCGCCACTGAGCTGTGGCGCATCGCGCTGGATCAAGACGAGTGGTATGCGTCGCGCAGTGCTGCTAGCGAAGCGCTGATCGCCATCGCGCCAGACAAAGACTGGCCAACGATGGTGGATACGTTGCGTGCGGTCGGAGGTGAGGACTCGACCCGCCTGGCGATGGAACTGCTGAACAACCTGGATTACGCGCGCTTCACTGATCAGCAGATCGTGGAAACCGCGCGAACACGTGCGCTGGCAGCGCATCAGCGAATTGCTGCTCCTCTGTTCATGCTGCAACGACGCTTGCCACCTGAACGCATCGCTGGTGTGCTGGACTTGCTATCTGATGCGCTGCTCGCACAGGGCGACTCACATGGCGCAATAGATACACCTGCCTCCATCATGGAGGACTTTGCCTACCACCTGATCGCTCGCATACTGAAGACTAGGAGTGTCGAGGCTGAGCAGTTGTGGCGCTGGCTTAAACCTTTTCAAGGCGCGAGCGGATATCAGGACGACAACCACAACGTTGTAAACAACTATCTCCGAGCGAACGACGCCATCCGCCAAGCCATCCAGGCGGAAGCAATTCTTCAGGGGCATGCTTCTGAAGAATTGTGGCGAACCGTGTGGGAGGTCCGGCAATGCGTCGCTGGTCTCGCGTTCTCCGAATCAGACGTCATCGCGCTCCTTGGAGCGCTCGATCCCACTCACACCCCGGCCGGCTACTGGCAATCGATCGTCCGATTGACCCACCATGACGCCACCGCCGGCGCGGCAGTGCGCAACGCGGCTCGTCCGTTCGCCTCTGACCGGCCCGACTTATTGGCCTGGATCGACGCTCTGCCGTTTCCGATCAAGCCGCAATGGCAGATTGAGCGAGAGGCAAAAGAGGAACAACACCGTACGGAGCGCTTACAAAGACTGGCGAAAGTCAAGGCGTCATACGCCCCGCATGCCGACGCGATGCGCAGCGGAGAGATCAACTGCCTGATCGCTCCGGCTCAAAGTTATTTGGGGTTCTTCCACGAGTACCGTGACGAAGAGCCTGTTGGTCGAGTAACGTCAATGCTGGGGGAAGATCTTTCGGATGCGGCACTGGCAGGGTTCGAAGCTGCGCTGCATCAACCTGCCTTGTTTCCTGGTGTCAAAGAAATTGTTAACGCTCTCGCGGACAGCAAAATCTTGAATGCCTGCACCGTGCTCGCAGCAGGAATTGCTGAACGCGTGCGGCTCAACCTGGGGTTCGATGACTTGGGCGACGACTGCATCCTCAAAGGATTCGTCGCGATCTATCAGACCGCACTGGGGCACTATCGCGGTACCGGTGACTTCGATGACACGATCGCCCTGTACGCACTACAACGCGGCCTGTGGAAACAAGGCATTCAACTGCGGGTGGAGCCCCAACTCAACCACTCGGATAGGAGCGTGCACGAGCTCTATGACGTGATGCGCAATGACGCATTTGCGCAGCCTGCAACGGAGTTGGCGATCGAATGGCTCGAGCGATTCCCTGAGATGCCGGTCATGGCCGAGATGGAAATCGTGGATCGCCTGTTCGCTTCGCAGGCATTTGAGCCACTTCGTTCAGCGTGGCCGCAACGTCATCAGACATCCGACGCAAACCGGCGGAGGTTGTGGCTTGCCGTTGGACTGCTGGTTGACTTTGAACAAGCAGCAGCAATGCTTTCTTCCGCGACCGTTGACCGGGACTTGCTTTGGGACCTCCGGGCACGCATCAAACGTGAACGCACGAACTCGCACGCCATCACGCTGACTCCAGGACAAGTGGGCTGGGTCATTTCCAACTTCCGCGGCTTGTGGCCACGCGCCTCCCACCCAGCAGGTGTTTCGGTCGGAGATACCAACCCATGGGATGCCTGCAGGTTTCTTGAAGGCATGATCAGCCGACTCGGAAACGACCTGGGCAGTGAATCCAGACAAGTGCTTGGGGGATTGCGTGATGCGTTGGAAGACAGTTACACGGAACGAATCAAGATCGTGATGGCCGAGCAACAGCAAGCCTTGGTGGACTCCAGCTACCAACCACAAACTTTGACCGCAATCCAAGCCGTCGTGACGAACAGCGCACCCGCCGACATCAAGGATTTGCAGGCGTTCATGCTGGAAGAGCTGGCAGTCGTTCAAGCCAAGATCAAAAGTGACGACGCCGAATCGTGGCGAGGTTTCTTCAATGACAGCAATCAAGAACCGCACAGCGAGGAGCGCTGTCGCGACCATCTGCTCGGGCTGCTGCGGCAGGGCGATAGAAGCATCCACCTGGAGCCAGAAACCCATGTCGCGTCGGACAAAGAAGTGGATATCACTTGCGCCGTGAATGGCTTGCGGCTGCCCATCGAAATCAAGGGGCAATGGCACGCTAGCCTGTGGACGGCAGCAGACGCCCAATTGAACCGGCTGTACGCATCGGACTGGCAGGCGCAGCACCACGGAATTTACCTCGTGCTTTGGTTCGGTGCATCGGTGCCGAAAAACAAGCGGCTCAAAGGGTTGCTTGACCAGCCCACCCCCACCACACCGGACGCGCTTCGCAACATGCTCTGCGAGCGATCGCATGCCGCGCGCCAGGGCCGAATCGACATTTTGGTGCTCGACCTCGAACGGACAGGCTAAGAAGACGAACCTAGGATAACCTGCCCCTCCCCACTCAAAAACGCCGTCCGCACCACCTGCCCCGGATACAGACTCTCCACAGCAGCGCGATAGCGCTCCAGCTGCGCTTGCAGCGCTTCATCGCGCTCGGGATGCGCGGCGCTCTTGTAGTCCAGCACCCACCAGGCCTCCGGGCCGTGGGCGCTGGCGCGGCGGCGCACCAGCCGGTCGATGCGCAGGCGCTCGCCCTGGTGGATCAGTTCGACTTCATCGAATGCTTCCAGCACTTCGCCTTCTGACCAGGCCCAGGCCGCTTCGCCGGTGAGGATGGCGCGGGCCATGGCCTGGGCATGCGCCATCGGGCCGGCGCCGAGCGCGAACAGGCGCTGGGCCTGGGGCACGCGCTGGGGCAGCCAGCCGGCGGGGATGTCGCCGGCGTGCTCCAGCAGCCAGTGCATGGCCTGGCCGATGCGGGAGGTTTCGGTGTCGGCGTCAACTGCTTTATTTATAGCTGCCAGCGCTTGTTCATCAAGCGCTGCAGACTCTTTTTGATTGTCACCGACTGGGGTTGAATCAAGCGCCGAGCCCTCACCCCTGCCCTCTCCCAAGGGGAGAGGGGGTAAGACCGGGAGCGTGAAGGTTTGGTCTGGCGACTGCGTGGCTTGCGCCGCAGCCGGAGCGTCCAGCGTCTGCGCCAGCGGTTCGATGCGCTGCCACCAGCTGCTGGCGGGCGCGCGGTGCGGCTCGACGCCGGAGAGCAGCAGGCGGCGGCGCGCACGGGTCATGGCGACGTACAGGGCGTTGAGTTCCTCGCGCGCGCCGGCGGCGGCCTCGGTGGCGGCGAGTTCGGCCAGGCTGGGGGCGGGCTGGTTGCCGTTGGCGAGGAAGGCGAAACGTTGCGGCGCGGGTTGCTCGGCGGGCCAGTCGATCAGCACGGCGGGGTCGCCGCGCACGGGCAGGCCCGAGGCGCTGTCGAGCAGCAGCACCTCATCGGCCTCCAGGCCCTTGGCGCCGTGCACGGTGAGCAGTTGCACGGCCTCGGGCGCGGCGTGGCGCGGCACGGGGATGCGTTCGCGGCGCATGGCGCGCAGCCATTGGTAGGCGCTGACAAAGCGCCCGCCCTGCACCGTCAGCGCGGCGTGCAGCAGGGCGCGCAGCTGCGCCAGCACGTGGTCGCGCTCGGGTGCGGGCGCCGCGGCGGCAAAGCGGGCCAGGGCGTCGCGCTGGTCGTAGATGGCCTGCAGCGCGTCGTGCGGCGGCAGGCTCAGCAGCCATTGGTGGCATTGCATCAAATCGGCATGCAGCGCTTGGCTGTTCTTCGCAGGCAGCTCTGTTTTTGGGAGTACGTCAAGCCAGCTGGGGCGCGCATCGCCTGCGGCGCGCACGGCCAGCGCCAGGCGCGCGAGGTCTTCGTCGGCCAGGCCGAACAGCGGCGACTTGAGCGCGCGCGCCAGCGCCAGGTCGTTGCCGGGCGAGAGCAGCGCGTCGACCAGGGCCAGCACATCTTGCACGGCGGGCTGCTCGCCCAGGCGCAGCTTTTCGGGCTGCTCGCAGGCGATGCCCAGATGGCGCAGCTCGGCCTGCAGCACGCCCAGCGGCTCGCGCTTGCGCGCTAGCACCATGATGTCGCTGGGCCGCACGCCGGCCTGGATGCGCGCGGCGATCCAGCGCGCGGCCTGGCGGCATTCCAGCGTGCGCAGGGTTTCCTCGGCTTCCTGGCGCGGCTGGGTCAGGGTGTCGCGCCATTCGGGTGCGTCGTCCCCCGCATCTCTGGCGACTTTGGCGCGGGGAATCAGCGGCAAGGCTTCGATGGTTCCGGCATCCAGAGATTCGGTGCTGTGGGCGCGAAAGCCTTGGTACTGCCCATCGCCCTGCGCCTGCGCCATGACGGTGTTCACGCCCGCCAGCACGGCGGGTGCGTTGCGCCGGGTGTGGTCGGTGGCCAGGCGCTCGCCGCCCAGGGCCTGCACCACAAAATCCTGCGCGGCGGCAAAGATGGTGGGGTCGGCACGGCGAAAGCGGTAGATGCTTTGCTTGGGGTCGCCGACGATGAAGACGCTGGGCGCCTGCTGCCCGCCGCCGCTGCCCGCGTAGCCCGCCAGCCAGGCACGCAGGGCCTGCCATTGCAGCGGGTTGGTGTCCTGGAATTCGTCGATCAGGAGGTGGCGCACGCGCGCGTCCAGCCGCTCCTGCACCCAGGCGGAAAGCTCATGGTCGGCCAACAGGGTGAGCGCGGCGCGCTCGATGTCGTTCATGTCCACCCAGCCGCGCTCGCGCTTCAAGTCGGCAAAGCAGGCGACCAGGGCGCGGGTAAGGCGAGCCATGCGCTGCTGGTGCTGCCAGGCCTGGTGCTGCTGGTCTGCGGCAAGAACGGCAAGCAATTCGTGCTGCGCGGCACGCACGTCTGGCAGGCCGGCCACCTTCTCGCTGAACTTGCGCGGCTCATTTTTCTGGGTCAGCAAGGCCTGCTGCACCTGATCAAACCCCCCGGCTGCCAGTGCATCCAGCAATTGCTGACCGCAGGCTGCGAATGTCTTGGCGGCAGGCAGCAGGGCGCGCGCCGCATCCTCCAGCAGGGCGCGGCCCGCCGCGCGCTGCAGCAGCCAGTCGCTGGGCTGCGCCACGCCTGCCATGCGCGGGTAAACCACACCAAATGGTTCGACCGCTGGTGCAACGCTGCCCGCCGCATCGGCCAGCAGAAACTCCACGCACCGCTCCAGCGCGCCCTCCAGCGCCTTGTGTGCCTGATGACGCCCCATCGCGCCGACCAGCGCGGCGTAGTCGGCCTGCAGGCTGGCATCCGCGGCCACCTGGCGCAGAAACGGCCGCCAGACCTCGGCCACGGCGTCGGCGTCGTCTTCCAGCAGTTCGTAGCTGGCGGGCAGGCCCAGGTCTTGCAGCACCTGCAGGGGCGCTGCGCGCAGCAGCGCGGCAAACCAGCTGTGGAAGGTGCGGATCTCCACCGGGCGGCCCTGGCTGAGCACTGCTTTGTATAAATTTTGTAGCTGCTCGCGCTGTATCGACGCGGGCTCAGGGCCGATTCCCCTTGAAACCAGCTCATCCTGCAAACGCTGCGCCCATTCGGCGCCGGTTTCGGCGGGTTGGCCCTTGGCGGCGTCAAAGGGGCGCGGCTGGGCAAAGTCGCGCAGCCATTCCAGCAAGCGCTGGCGCATCTCGCCGGCGGCCTTCTTGGTGAAGGTGATGGCCAGGATTTCATGCGGTGCGCTGCCGGCCAGCAGCGCACGCAGGATGCGCGAAACCAGCACCCAGGTCTTGCCAGCGCCCGCGCAGGCCTCGACCACCACGCTGCGGCGCGGGTCGCAGGCGATGGCGTAGAACTGCGCGGGGGTGCAGGGGGCGCCGTTGTGGTGGTAGGCAGCTTCTTGCATCAATTCACCCAGAAATCCTTGCGGCACAGGCCACGCACCTCGCACCAGTCGCACACGCTGCCCTCGCCCAGCGCCGGCAGCGGCGCCCCGGCGGCGATGCGCTGCACGTCCTGCGCCATGCCGGCGTGCAGGTCGGCGGCGAGCTGCTGCAGGTTTTTCACCTCGAACATCCTGGGCTCCTCGCGCTCGGCCAGGTTGAGGTAGGCCGCGCGCGGCGCCTCGCTGCCCGAGAGCAGCGCGTAGAAGGGCAGCTGCGTTTCCTCGCTGCCCGATTCGACGCGCTTTTTGGTCTTGTCGCGCGCCTCGGTCTTGTAGTCGATCAGCAGCTCGGTGCCGTCCATCCGCTGGTCGATGCGGTCGATGCGCCCGCGCAGTTGCAAGGGGCCGCGGCGCACGTCGAAGGCCTTTTCGCCATCCGCATACACCGCGCCGCCCGCCTCGTGCTCTGCCAGCCAGCACAGATAGGCATCGCGCAGGCGCGGCCAGGCAACTTCGAAGGGCATGAATTCGCCCGGCTCGTCGGCCAGGCCCTGGGCCTGCGTGACGGCCTCGGCCGCTTGCTGCATCAGCGCCAGCCGGTCAGCCTGCGGTGCTGCCCGCAGCGCCTCATGAAAGCCGCGCAGCACGGCATGAACCCAGTTGCCCCAGTCGCGCTTGTCGATGTCCACGTCCAGCTCGCCCTCCTCGCTCAGGCCCAGCTGGCGCAGCGCGAAGAAGCGGTAGGGGCAGGCGCGCAACTGTTCGTAGCTGCTGGCACTGAGCGGCTGCAGCGGCAGCAGCGCGCCTGTGGGCTCGGGCCGCAGCGTGGGCTTGGCTTCCACGGTACGGGCGCTGCGCGCATCCGTGCCTATGGGCAGCACTTGCGCCAGCCGCAGCGCCTGCACCAGCGGCGATGGCGAGAGCGCCTCGCCGCTGTCGTTGGCGCGGCGCCAGAGCAGATCCACCTGCGCCACCGCCAGCGCCAGCGCAAAGGCCTGCGCCTGTTCCTGCTGCAACTGCGCGCGCGTGGGCAGACCCAGGGCCGTGCGCTGCGCCGCGCTCCATTGGCCGGCGGGCTCGGGCGCGGCGGGCAAGTGCTGTTCATCGGCGCCGGGCAGCACCAGCGCCGCAAAGCTGCGCCCCAGCAGTTGCGCCATCGGCAGCACCACCACCTGCGCCGAGGCCGGGTGCGGCGGATGGAAATTGGCGCCCTCCAGCGCCTCGCCCACCCAATGCGTGAATTCGGCCAGCGGCATGCGCCGCGCCGCCACCGGCCAGGCGCGCCATTCGGCCAGCGCCTCGTCCGCCAGGCCCAGCGCGGCGATCACCGCCTGCCCGGCCGCGTCCTGCGAAAGCAGCGGCCACAGCCCGCAGCCCTGCAGCAGCGCGCGCAGGTCGGCCAGCCACGCCGCCAGCGGCCGGGCCGCCTGCATGGGCTGGCGGAGCTGGCGTACCTGCGCCGCCAGCGGCCCGCCTTCGGGCAGCAGCGCCGCCTGGTGCCAATGGCGCACCGCGTCCTTGCGCAAGCGGTGCTCCAGCGCGCGGTGATCCAGCCCGGCAAACACCGGCGCCAGCTTGATCCAGGCGAGCACCGCATCGCTGCCGGCGCGGGGCGCGCAGGCGTGCAGCGCCGCCGCCACGCTGGCGGCCGCATGCGTGGTGGAGAGCTTCCAGCCGGTCTCGTCGCGCAATGCCACGCCCTGCGCCGCCAGCAAGGCGTTGATGCGGCGCACCAGCAGCCGGTCGCCCGCCACCAGCGCCACCGGCGCGCGGCCCTCTCGCAAATGGCGCAGCACGCAGGCGGCGGCGCGCCCGGCCTCGTCTTCGGCGTCGTGCGCTTCGTGCAGCGCGATGGCGCCCTGCGGCGCCTGGGGTGGATGCGCCAGCGTCACGGCCTGGTCGCCCCAGTGCCGCGCCAGCGCCTGCGTGAGCGGCTCGTGCTGCAGGCCGGGCAGGATCAGCAGCAGTTCCACCCCGCGCAGCACGCGCGGCGCAAACAGCACGTCGCTGGCATAGGCCGAGGTGGCAGCCCAGCTGGCGGCGATGCGCGCCACGGCCGCCTCCAGCCGCAAGGCGCCATCGGCCACGGCGGGCAGCACGCCCGCGACCTGCGCCAGCCAGTCGGCGCGCTGCGCCGGTGCACGGGCGCTGGCCAGCGGCGCCAGTTGCAACGCCTGCTCCACCAGCCGCCCGGCCAGCAGGGCACGCTGGCTGCCCAGGCCCGCGCGCTCCAGCAGGGTCTGCGCGGTCAGCCAGTCGCGGCCGTGGTCAAAGCGCAGGTCGTCCGGCCCGGGCAGGAACAGATCGGCCTGCTGCGCCCAGTTGTGCGTCGTTTCAAAGCGCGGCGCAAAGCCCTCGAAGCGCCGCGCCCACTCGGCGCGCGCGGGTGCCAGCAGATTGGCGTAGGGCAGCAGCACCACGGTGCGCGCCAGGTGCACGCCGCGCTCGGCCGCAAGCGTCCGAATCCCGTCAATCCAGCTGCCTGAAAGCGATGGCGCCAAAGCACCGTCAGCTTCAATTTCAATAGCAACCATACCGGCACGAACCTCATGCATTTCTGTCACAATCCGCCGAATCTACCCCCTTGTTCCCGCCATCGAGGAAATGCCATGGCCAGCGATTTGATCAAACATGTCTCCGACGCCAGCTTTGACGCCGACGTCCTGAAATCCACCGAACCCGTGCTGGTCGATTACTGGGCCGCCTGGTGCGGCCCCTGCAAGATGATTGCCCCGGTGCTCGACGAAGCGGCCGGCGCCTACCAGGGCAGGCTCACGATCGCCAAGATGAACGTGGACGAAAACCGCGAAGTGCCGGCCAAGTTCGGCATCCGCGGCATTCCCACGCTGATGCTGTTCAAGGGCGGGCAGCTCGCCGCCACCAAGGTCGGCGCGATGAGCAAGGCCCAACTCACCGAATTCCTCGACCAGAACCTCGGCTGAACCAGCGGCCTCGCGGCGGCGCCCTGCCGCCGCTGACGGACCCTCGCCCATGCGCCCGCCCTCGCGGCGGGCTTTTGCTGTCATAATCCTCCCCGATCACCGCCGCGCACCATCTGACGCGCGGCAGGCATGCAGATCACCGGCTTGCCAGAACATCCCGACCGACGGATGCTCGTCTGGCAACCAGCCACCCTCCCCTTTTTTGCCCGACATTGCCACTCCCTGACCGGAGTCCATTCATGCACCTGAACGAATTGAAGGCCCTGCACGTCTCCGAAGTGCTCAAGCAGGCCGAAGCCCTGGATATCGAAAACGGCGGCCGCATGCGCAAGCAGGAGCTGATGTTCGCCATCATCAAGAAGCGCGCCAAGAATGGCGAACAGATCTTCGCCGACGGCGTGCTCGAAATCCTGCCCGACGGCTTCGGCTTCCTGCGCAGCCCCGACACCAGCTACACCGCCAGCACCGACGACATCTACATCAGCCCCAGCCAGGTGCGCCGCTTCAACCTGCACACCGGCGACATGATCGAAGGCGAGGTGCGCACGCCCAAGGATGGCGAGCGCTATTTCGCATTGAACAAGCTGGAAAAGGTCAACGGCGACCTGCCCGAGAAGAACAAGCACAAGGTGATGTTCGAAAACCTCACGCCGCTGTTCCCCAAGGAGCAGATGAAGCTGGAACGCGACATCAAGGGCGAGGAAAACATCACCGGCCGCATCATCGACATCATCGCGCCCATAGGCCGCGGCCAGCGCGCGCTGATCGTCGCGCCGCCCAAGAGCGGCAAGACGGTGATGATGCAGAGCATCGCGCACGCCATCACCGCCAACTACCCGGACGTGACGCTGATGGTGCTGCTGGTCGACGAGCGCCCCGAGGAAGTGACCGAGATGCAGCGCTCGGTGCGCGGCGAGATCATCGCCTCCACCTTCGACGAGCCCGCCACGCGGCACGTGCACGTGGCCGAGATGGTGATCGAGCGCGCCAAGCGCCTGGTCGAACTCGGCAAGGACGTGGTCATCCTGCTCGACTCCATCACGCGCCTGGCGCGCGCCTACAACAACGTCGTGCCGTCCTCGGGCAAGGTGCTCACCGGCGGCGTCGATTCCAACGCGCTGCAGCGCCCCAAGCGCTTCTTCGGCGCGGCGCGCAACATCGAGGAAGGCGGCAGCCTCACCATCATCGCCACCGCGCTGGTCGATACCGGCAGCCGCATGGACGAGGTGATCTTTGAAGAATTCAAGGGCACCGGCAACAGCGAACTGCACCTGAACCGGCGCCTGTACGAAAAGCGCGTGTTCCCGGCGATCGAACTCAACAAGAGCGGCACGCGCCGCGAAGAGCTGCTGCTCGCGCCCGAGATCCTGCAGAAGACCCGCATCCTGCGCCAGTTCATGTACAACATGGACGAGATCGAATCGATGGAACTGATGATCAAGAAGATGCGCGAGACCAAGAGCAACGTCGACTTCTTCGAGGCCATGCGCCGCGGCGGCTGAAGCTTCCGCATGACGCAATGATCTCGCCGCGCTTGGATGACGGGGTGAGGCTGAAACCCGTCATTGCGTCATTTTCCGTATAATGCGCAGTTTCCCGGAAAGTACGCTGCATGGTGCGGCGCGGCTCCCGAACCACACCACCCAAGGAATCCACCATGCGTGAAGGCATTCACCCCGACTACCGCGAAGTGCTGTTCGTGGACCTGTCCAACGGCTTCAAGTTCGTCACCCGTTCGTGCGTGAACACGCGGGAAAAAGACACCTTCGAGGGCAAGGAATACCCGCTGTACAAGCTCGATACCTCCAGCGAATCGCATCCCTTCTACACCGGCACGCAAAAATCGGTGGACAACATGGGCGGCCGCGTGGAGAAATTCCGCAACCGCTTTGGCCGCGGCGCCGCCAGATAAACGCCCACCCAGCAACGCGTTCAGCGGGCGGCCCGCCCCGGCGCAACAAGGCAGCCCGGTACGCCGCGCTGCCTTTTTTGTCGTCTTCCGTGTTGACTTCCGACCTGTGATACGCCCCACCCCCGCCATCGTCGCCCAGGCTGCCGTGCGGCCGCTGCCACGCTGGGCCCTGCTGTTGCTGTGCGCCGCCTATGTGCTGGCCGGCTTCTTCGGGCGCGACCCGTGGCGCGGCGACGACATGCAGGCCTTCGGCTTCATGCGCGCGATGGCGCTGGGCCAGACCGACTGGTCCGCCCCGCTGCTGGCCGGCCAGCCGCCGGAAACCGGCGGTCTGCTGCCACTGTGGCTGGGCGCCGGCGCGATGCGCCTGCTGGGCCATGGGCTGCCGCTTGAAATCGCCAGCCGCATCCCCTTCATCGCGCTGCTCGCGCTCACCCTCTTCGCCGCCTGGCATGCGGTCTATCACCTGGCGCGCAGCCCGCTGGCCCAGCCGGTGGCCTTCGCCTTTGGCGGCGAGGCCGATCCGCACGGCTACGCCCGCGCCATCGCCGATGGCGGCCTGCTGGCATTGATCGCCTCGCTGGGGCTGGCGCAGTTCTCGCACGAGGCGACGAGCAACCTCACGCAACTGGCCAGCACCACGCTGCTGCTGTATGCCGCTGCGGCGCTGCGGCGCCACCGCGCCTTGCCGGGCGTGGCAGCCGCCGCGGGGCTGCTCGGCCTGACCCTGAGCGGTGCGCCGACCCTGGCGGTACTGCTGGGCACGGGCAGTGCGGTCCTTGCCCTCACCGGCGATGGGCGCGATGGGCCGTGGCGCACGCGCCTGCGCAGCGCAGCCCTGCTGCTTGCATTCACCGCACTGGCCGCCGCATGGGCCACATGGCACGGCCTCTGGCGCTGGCGCATTGCCTTGCCCGGGAGTGCACAGGAATGGCTCGCCATCCCGCGCCTGCTGCTCTGGTTCATCTGGCCGACCTGGCTGCTGACGCTGTGGACACTTTGGCGCTGGCGCCACCTGATCGCCGCGCGCGCGCACCATCTGCTGCTGCCGTTGTGGTTTGGGGGCGTGGCGCTCGCCGTCACCTGCCTGGTAGCGCCCTCCGATCGCGCGCTGCTGCAAGGGTTGCCGGCCTTCGCTGCCCTGGCCGCGTTTGCCCTGCCCACGCTCACGCGCAGCGTCTCGGCCATCATCGACTGGTTCACGCTGCTGTTCTTCAGCGTGGCCGCCATCACCGTCTGGGTGATCTGGCTGGCGGTGCAGACCGGCATCCCCGCCACACCGGCGGCCAACGTGGCGCGGCTGGCGCCCGGCTTTCAAAGCCACTTCGCGCTGCTCCCGTTCGCCGCGGCGCTGGCCGGCACGATCGCCTGGTGCGCCCTGGTGCGCTGGCGCACCGCACGCCACCGCGCGGCCATCTGGAAGAGCCTGGTTCTTCCGGCAGGCGGTGCCGCGCTGGGCTGGGTGCTGCTGATGACGCTGTGGCTGCCGCTGCTCGACTACGGCCGCAGCTACGCGCCCCAGGTGGCGCTGCTGCGCCAGGCCATCACCGAGGCAAACGCCGGCGCCCCCCCGCGGGCCAACGACTGCGTGGCCGGCTACGGGCTCGACCAGCCCCTGGTCGCGGCGCTGATCTACCAGGGCGGGCTGGATGTCGCTGCGCCGGCGCAGGCGCATCGGTGCCACTGGGCCATCGTCGACCCGGACGCCGACGCGCAGATGTTCGAAGCCCTGCCGCCCGACGACTGGCAGCAGGTTGCCATCGTCACGCGCCCCACGGACCGGCGCGACCAGCTCACCGTGCTGCGCCGGGCCGGACGCTAGTGCGCAAGCGTTCGGGCATCGCACAGCATGCGCTCACGGTACTCGTGGGCCAGCTGGCGGTCATGGCCTTTGGCGTGACCGACACCATCGTCACCGGGCGCTATTCGCAGGATTCGCTGGCCGCGCTGTCCATAGGCTCGGCCGTGTTCGTGAGCGTCTATGTCGCCGTCATGGGGCTGTTTCAGGCGCTGCTGCCGATCTGGGCCGAGCACCACGGCGCTGGCCGCCCCGTGGCCATCGGCGCCAGCGTGCGCCAGTCGTTGTATTTATGGCTGGCCGCATCGCTGCTGGGCATGGCCGTGCTTCTTTCGCCCGAGCCCATCCTTCGGGCCACGGAAGTGCCGCCCGCGCTGCGCGGCGAAGTCCGCAGCTACCTCGCCATCCTCGCCTTCGGCCTGCCGCCGGCGCTGCTGTTTCGCATCTACAGCACGCTGAGCCAGGCGGTGGATCGGCCGCAATTCGTCACCTGGCTGCAGATGGGCTCGCTGCTGCTCAAGGTCCCGCTGTCGCTGTGGTTCACCTTCGGCGGCGCGGGCCTTGCACCGCAGGGCGCGCCCGGCTGCGCCTGGGCCACCTTCGCCGTCAACTATGCGCTGCTGGCCGTGGCGCTGGTGATGCTGCGCCGCCAGGGCGCCTTCCGCCCCCTGGCGCTCTGGCAGCCAATCGAGCGCCCCGACAGCGTGCAACACAAGCACTTTCTGCGGCTGGGCCTGCCCGCGGCGCTCTCGGTCATGGTGGAGGTCACCTCGTTCACGCTGATGGCGCTGTTCATCGCGCGCCAGGGCGTGCTGGCCGCCGCCGCGCACCAGATCGCCGCCAACCTCGCCGCCGTGCTCTACATGGTGCCGCTGTCGCTCGGCATCGCGGTCAGCGCACATGTGAGCTTTTGCCGCGGCGCCGGCGACGAGGGCCAGGCGGCCCGCCTTGCATGGAAAGGATTTTTGGCTGCAGCGCTGATGGGGTGTGCGCTGGCAACTATTCTTGTGATAGCAAGAAAGCCCTTGAGCGCGCTCTACACCACCAACGCCGACGTCGCGCGGCTTGCGGCCCGGCTGCTCGTCTGGGTCGCCGCCTACCACGTGGCCGATGCGATGCAGACGCTGTGCATCTTCGTGCTGCGCAGCTACCGCATCACGCTCATGCCGCTGCTGGTGTACGGCGTGCTGCTCTGGGGCCTGGGCCTGGGCGGCGGCTATGCGCTGGCCTACCACGGCTGGGCCGGCTTCGGGCCGTGGCATTCCCCCGCGCCCTTCTGGGGCGCCAGTGCCGCAGCGCTGCTGCTCACGGCCACCGCCTTCGCCGGGCTGCTGCTGCTTGCCCTGCGCGCCCACACCGGCCGCGACGAAGGCAAAAAATCGCCCTCGTGAACCGCTACAATCGACGACTCTGCGGAGAGGTGGATGAGCGGTTTAAGTCGCACGCCTGGAAAGCGTGTGTAGGTTAATAGCCTACCGCGGGTTCGAATCCCGCCCTCTCCGCCAGACTGCACGGCAACGTGTTTACAACCCACACAGATGATGGACGGTGTGAGCAACCCCATTTGCCACCCGTTTTTCATCGCATCAAGCCAGGGCTGTCGGTGCAAGAATAGACCGGCGCCATAATGCGTCCCCTTAAGGGCACGCTTTCGCGATCGATCCACTCCCAACCAGGTCAACGAACCAAGGACTACACGGATGTCACTGCTGGCTCACCTGTCGGTCGAAGAGCTCGGGCACCTGTTGCAGACCATGGAGCGATCGCTGCAGGTTGACAGCCATTACGCGCTCTTCAATTGGTTGCACAAGGATGTGCAACGCCTGATTCCACATGAAGTCGTGATCGCGGCGTGGGGAGATTTTTCACTGGGTCTGGTCTGTCACGACGTCGTCTCGTCGCTGGAGGGTTTTCGTACCCGCAGCTTCAGCGACACCACATTGCAGCCGTTCACAAGCTGGCTTTTCGATCGCTGGATGGGGCACCGTTTCCAGCCCTTCATCAATGAAGCGTTCACGGACTCCGCGCTCCAGAGTCTGGAAGGCGAAAGCACGATCCAGACCTTCCAGGACATGAAGACCGGCTTGGTCCACGGCATCAAGGATCAGCGCGGCCGCCACGACTGCCTGTATGTGTTGCTGACAGACAACGAACTGCCCGACAAGCGCAAGACGCTCGAATCACTGCGGTTTCTGCTTCCCTACATCGACGCATCATTCCGGCAGATATCGCACCTGCCAGGACAATACTACGGCCAGCCGCGCGACATACCTTCGTCGGGAAACGAAGCGGAGGACACTGACGGCAGCAACAACGCCGCCGTCGAGGAACTGAGCGCGCGCGAGCTCGAGATCATGGCATGGGTGCGCAAAGGCAAGACGAATTCGGAAATCGGCACCATCCTGGACATCAGCGCGTTCACCGTGAAGAACCACATGCAGCGCATCCTGAAGAAGCTCGATGTGCTCAACCGCGCACAGGCCGTGGCCATGATGGACAGTTACCGACATCCATCGCCACGCAAATAAAAAGCCCGCTGATGTCAGCGGGCTTTTTTCCTGGGCTGGACTACCCAGCCAAGACTCAGGCTGCCAAGGCGCCCGGATCAGCCTTTTGCTTGCGGCGGCGTGCCAGACCACCCAGACCCAAGGCCGAGAGGAACATCAAGGCAGCGCCGGGGAGCGGGGTTGGGATGAAGGTCACCAAATCTTGCAACTTCGGATCAACGCCAAAATTCTCCAGCTTGACAATCTTGTACCCATCATTCCAAGCAGTCGGGTTAGCGTTGAGCCATGTCAGCCAATTTTGCGCCTGAGCGACCGCTTCGGCGCTGCGAGGGGCCGCCGTAGAAACCGCCTGGAAGTTGCCAGCATTCAAGTCATATGTGCTGTCTCCTCCAATCACTTCCCAAATTGCCAATTGCATTGCGGCAGACGTCACCCTGTCGGTCACAGAACCGCCGAACTCGGTAAACAGGCGCTTGAGTGAATTAGCCCAAGACTCCGCCAGAACGGTCGGTTCCTCGACCGTCGAGTAGTCGCTTGTCACCCCGGTTGGGAAGTGCCGCGCCACCTCAATGCACCAAGCGAGGATATTCTGCCCAGCAGTAAGTGGTGTGGTGTTATCAGCAGTATTGATATGAACATCAAACCCACCGACATACATGTCGGTGAACACACCCGGCGTGCGCGTCACGGACGCTTGAGTTTCGCCGCCGAACGCTCCTCCATTGTTGGTGAGATTGACCGTTTCCGCAAACGCCTGCGGCGCCGAGAACGTGAATGCCGCAACACACAGCGACGCGGCAAGGGTTTTACTAAACAGTTTCATGGTCCATCCCTCGGACAGGTTTGAGAAAAACTATGGTGCTATCTTAATGCGAAGCCATTGACTACTGCAATGGCTCCATCGGACTAGTCGGCGCGTTGAACCTGCGGTTCCGCGCTCAGCAGGCCAAGGGTGACTTGGCGGCCTGCTTGCGGCGGGCCAGGCTGCCGAACCCCAGTGCCGACAGGAACAACAGTGCGGCCCCCGGCAGCGGCACTTCGCTGACCTGGACAAAGGTGATCAGATCCTGCGCACCAGGCACCCACTTGCCGCGCTTGTAATACCCATCACTCTCCAGTTGCACCACCTGCCAGCCGATGGCCGTATCCTTGCCACTCTTGATGTCGGAAAGCCAGCTGTTGGCCAGGTTGGCGGCGTTGTTGAACGCCGCAGTGCCGCCACTGCCAGCCTGTTCCTTGACCTTGCCCGTCCTCACGTTGTAGTCATCACCGTAAACCAAATCCCAGATCGCCATCTGCATGGCAGCCGCGGCCGTGGTTTGCTGGGTTTTGGTTCCAGCCGTCAGATCCGCGCTGTGGGCGGTGAACAGCTTGAGCACCGAATCCACCCAGCTGGCGGTGACGCTCTCCACCACCGTATAGGTGTAGCTGGCGCCCTTGGAGACGGATTCCGTCAGCTCGACGCACCACGTCAACAGGGGCGAAGTCAGGCCATCCAGCACACTGCTGCCCGAATGCCCCGTGACCGTGACGTGCTGGGCGCCCACGCTCGTGCTCTGCCAGTTGGTGCCCGTGCCCGTATTCACGTCAACCTTCATCACCGTGCCCGGGTCGATGCCGTTCACCTTGACCGTCACCGTGGACGCGAAAGCTGCCGGCGCGGCCAGTACAAACGCCGCAGCACACGCCGTCGCCGCCAGCGTCTTGGTCAGAAAATTCATGGGTACCTACCTCTCGGAATCGATGGATTTGAAAAAATTATGACCGGATGCTACATGACAGCCACCGGCTATCGCAATGGTCCTATCGACCTAACGGCGCCATGCCAGTGTGGTGTTGCACGCTGGAGCGCCCAAAACAAAGCCCGCCTTGACGGCGGGCTCAGGGTTGCGTGAAGCTCAATCAGGCGGCAGCAGGCTCCGACCCGGTTGCCTTGCGGCGTGCAAGCCCCAGTCCCAGGGCCGAGAGGAACATCAAGGCGGCGCCAGGCAGCGGCACGGCATTGACGACCGCCGTGATCTGGTCCTGCGCCGTAGTGCTGTTCAAGCGGATGATGCTGTAGCTGCCCTTCGCCGTATCGGTAGACAGTCCATCCAGCCAGCCTTGTGCAATCCCTATCGCACCACCACCCGCCGAATTGGCCTTGAAATTGCCCGCCGAAAGGTTCAGCGTGGTGTCACCCCCCACGATCTCCCAGATCGCCAGCTGCATGGCGGCAGAGGTAGCGGCCGTGGTCACGTCCGCATAGTGGTTGTTGAAAAGCTTGGTGAGGTTGTCATACACCGTGCCCGTCAGCCCGCGCACCACGTCATAGACATAGGAAGTGCCAAAACTCACCCCCTGGACCAAATCCACGCACCAGGTGAGGAGTGTCGAGCCGTTGGCAAACGTGGAATCCATCGGATTGACGACCGTCGTCTGGAACTGACCGGCACGCCCGCCGTAGGTCACCGCGGGGCTGAGCGACGTAATGTTGACGTTTTCATAGCCCGGAGTGAAGTTGTCGAAGTGAACCTTGACTTGCTCCGCCTGCACGCTCATGGCGGCGCATGCCAGCGCCACGGAGCCCAGAGCGACGGAAACGGTCTTCATTGAGAAAAATTGCATGATCAATAGCCTCCAGTGCGATTACATCCGGTTCACCATTTGATCCGGCTGAATCAGACTGTAAGTAGCCTGCCGCAGTTGCGCAATGATGCGTTAGGACTAATTGACCCAGTCTATTGACCCATGGATGGCGTCGTTGCCGGCGGCGCGTTCAGCACGCCATAGTCGTGGCGATCGGCCAGCACCTCCCCGACCAAGGCAGAGTCGATCGTCGTGCAACCACCGCCAAACCCGTAGACCAGCGCCATGTCGCACAGAATGTTGATGCTGCGGGGAATGCCCTTGGAGGCCTCGGCGATCAGGATGACGGCTGCCTTGGTGAACAGCGGCTCCTCGCGCCCGGCCACCTTCAACCGGTGCAGGATGTAGTGCGCCACCTCGGGCACGGTCAGCGGCGGGATGAAGAAATCGACCGCTATGCGCTGGGCGAACTGCTGCAGTTCGGGCTGTTTGAGCAGGTCGCGCAGCTGCGGCTGGCCGACCAGGATCACCTGCAGCAGCTGGTCTTTGTCCGCGTTGATGTTGGAGAGCATGCGCAGCGACTCCAGCGCGCTGGCCGAGAGGTTCTGCGCCTCGTCCACGATGAGGATGGCGCGGCGCCCCGCAGCGTATTCCTTGATCAGAAAGCGCTGAAACGCGTCATAGCGCGCCACCGGCGACATGCCTTCGTAAGGCTGCCCGAAGGCCAGCATGATCCATTCGAGCAGGTCAGCGATGTCCCGGTGCGTGTTGTAGACCAGCCCGACCGTGAGCTCCTCGCCCAGGGTGTTGAGCAGGTGGCGGATCAGCGTCGTCTTGCCGCAGCCGATTTCGCCGCAGATGACGGAAAAGCCCGCGCGGTTCTGGATGCCGTACTGCAGCATGGTGAACGCCAGCGCGTGGCGCTTGCTGAAGTACAGGAACTCCGGGTCGGGCTGGATGGAGAAGGGTTTCTCGCGCAGCCCATAGTAGGCTTCATACATGTGCTGTCAGATTCCCGCCAGTGCCTTCTTCGCCTCATCCGCGGCCGCAAACGGTGCTCCTTTCGCGGCCAGATCAAGTGCCTGCTGCAGCGCCTTGCGCGCGCCTTCCTTGTTGCCCTGCGCAAGGAGGTTCATGCCCAGGTGGTAATTCAGCGTCGGAGAATCAGGCATGGCCTTGGCCGCGTCGCGCAGCGGGCCGGCGGCTTCGGCGTAACGTTTCATGCGGTAGGCCGCCCAGCCGACGGTATCCAGGAATTGCGGCATGGCACTGCCACGCAGGCCCTGGGCCAAATCGTAGGCACGCTTGTAACTTGCCTCGTCACTGCGCGCGTCGCTCAGCAGGCTGGCCAGGTTGTTGATCACCACCTCGGCGTTGGGGCGCTGTTTGAGCAGTTTTTCATAGAGCGCGACGGCATCGTCGACCTTGCCCTGCTGCTCCAGCAGGCTGGCGCGCATGAGGTTCAGGCCGAAGTCACCGGGCACCTGCGCCAGACCTTTTTGCAGCGCGGCATCGGCCTCCTGCAGCTTGCCTTCACCCGCCAGCAGGCTGGCGAGGCCCAGGTAGGCCGGCGCATTCCTGGGGTCGCGCTGCATCAGACCTTCATAGCCCTGGCGTGCGCCCGCCTTGTCGCCCGCCTGTGCCGCCAGCTGCGCCTGCAGCAGGCGGGCGTCATTGTTGTCGGGTGACGCGGCAAGCACGGATTTGACGAAATCCTGCGCCTCCTTGACTTTGCCCGCGCGCACGTAGCTGGTGACCAATGCCACCAGGGGCTGTGCCTGGTCCGGCGATAGCTCATAGGCCTTTTTGTAGGCGGCAATGCTGCTGTCCAGCTCATTGCGCGCCGCATCCACCGCCCCCTGCAGCTGGCTGGCCGCCACCTGCTGGTTGCCCATCTTGGCCACGATGTCCGCCACTTTTTGCGCAGAGACCGCGTCTCCGGCGGCAAGATACGACTGCGCCAGCAGCTGATACGCCGGCAGATAGGTCGGATTGGCCTGCAAGGTTTCGCGCAGCGCAGGCTCCACCAGCCGGGGCTTGCCCACGCGCATGAGGAATTCGGCATAGGGCATGGCAAAGATCGGGGCAAACTTGCCCTCCTGCGCGGCGCGGGCATATTCCTCCTGCGCCAGTTCCTTGGTGCCCTGCATTTCCAGCGCACGCCCCAGCAGCGCGTGCGCCTGCGCCGAGGACGGCGCATCACGCAAGACGGTGCGCAGATCCGCCACGGCATCGTCCAGGCGGCGCTCATCCATGGCCACGCCGGCGCGCAGCAGCAGCGCCTGTTCGTTGCGCGCGTCGGCCTTGAGTACCTCGGCGATCAGCGCGTTGGCCTCCGGCTTCTTGCCGGCTCCCAGCAGGTCGGCCGCCAGGGCGTCCCGGGCCCGCAGACCCGCCGGGTCCGTGCCCGCATCGGCCATGACCTCGCGCCACAGCGCCTGGGCTTGCTCAGGCTGCTTCTGCTGCACGCGCAGGTTCGCCAGCATGAGCTTGAGGTCATAGGCCTTGGGTTCCTGCTGGATGAAGCCCTGCAATTCGCTCGCCGCCGCATCCTGCCCCTTCACCTGGCCGATGAAGCGCACCAGTTCAAGCTTGGCCTCCATATCCTTGGGCAGGTCCTTCACCGTCTCGCGATAGACCGCCTCGGCCTGCTGGGGCTTGCCATGGCTCATGAAGAACTGCGCCAGCATGTGGCGCAACACCTTGTTCTCCGGGAAATAGCCGATCAGCTTGCGGAAAATCGCCTCGGCTTCGTCCAGGCGCTTCATCTTCTCGAGCGCCTGCACCTTGATGAGCTGCAGCGCCACGTCGCGGTCATTGCCGGCCAGGGCCTGATCCAGGTATTTGATCGCCCCATCGCCATCACGCTCGAGCAGGCGCGCGGTGGCCAGCACGACCAACGCGTCCACCTGCCTGGGGTTGCCCTTGAGTGCCTGTTGCGCCAGGTCCACGCCCTTGGCGTGGTCACCGAGCTTGAACATCACCGCCGCACGCAGCGCCAGCACATCGGCATCACCCGGCTTGATCTTGTCTGCTTCTTCACTGACTTTCAGCGCCTTGTCCATCTGGCCCGCGGCCAGCAGCAGCTTGCCCAGCTTGAGCTGCGCCTGCAGATTCGCCGGATCGAGCTCCACCACCTTGCTCAGCAGGCCGTAGGCGCGGTTCCAGTCGCTGTTGCGCTCGGCGATCAGCGCCATGCCGTAGAGGGAGGGCACGTCATTGGGCGCAATCTGCAGCGCGTTCTGGAATTCCAGCCTGGCCTTGACCAGGTCGGATTGCTCCAGATAGGACTGGCCCTTCTTGGCGAACGAGGCGACTTTCTCTTCCGGCGACGAACACGCCGCCAACCCCAGGCTCAGCGCCAGCACCAGCGCAGTGGCCGCAACGCGGGGCCAGGGGGCCCGTGGCGATCGATTGGATTGCTGCATCTTGCTTCCCCTCAGCCCGGTTGGATGGGGCTCAAAATTCATCAAATTCATAGCTGTCAGCGCATGCCAGCCGTGCGTTAACGGCCTATTTGACCAAAAATCACTTGGGCACATAGGGCCCAAGCAGCGGCACTGCCAGCCGGGCAAACGCCGTCAGCCGGGCATCCGCCGCGCCGGCGGGCTCGCCCGGGCGCATCGGCGTGACCATGCGCACCAGCGCGCCATCGGTGCGGTTGCGCAGGATGGCGTCTTCCAGCAGGAACCACTTCATCAGGTACTCGTTGGAGATGCGCCGCCCGCGCTGCTCGAACCAGTAATACACCAGCTGGTGCGTATTGTCCTTGGAGATCACCACGCGCACCACCTCCAGCGGCGTGCCGTCGTTGAGCCCCAGCTTGGCATCGCGGATGTCCGAAATCACCCAGCCGCCGCCCGGTATGCAGACCTGCGGCGAATGCGGCGACACGCCCTTGCGCTGCGAGGCGTAGTAGGCGGTGTAGAAATTCACCACGTCGCCGGCCTCGTCGCGGTAATCGGCCAGCACGTAATCGGTGAAGCCCAGCGCCTGCTCCACCTGGATGGAGAGCGAAGACTCCGTCGCGCGCCAGTTGCCCAGCTCCAGCGGGAAGGTCGCCAGGTTGGAGCGCAGCGGCCGCACCTCCTCGCGCCCGCCCACGGCCATCGAGGCCGCCCAGCCCACCAGCAGCAGCAGCAGCGCCGCCGCCAGCGGGCGCGACCAGCGCGCGCTGAACACCCCGGTGGGCGTGGCCACCGGCGGCAGCGGAATCTGCTGCTGCACCTCCATGAAGCTGCGCTTGCGCGTGAAGCGCTCGATCAGCCAGATCTCGGCCATCAGCACCAGCTGGCAGACGAGGAAGATCACCCAGCCCTCGAAGTAATGCAGAAAGCCATCGGCCATGCCGTTGCCCCAGCGCGCCACCAGCACGCCCACCATGGCAATGCGCGCGCTGTTGGTGAGCACCGTGATCGGAATCGCCGAAAGGAACACCAGCACCCGCCAGACCATCCTGGCCGGATAGATGTAGGCCATCAGAAAGCTCAGGCTCAGCAGCGGGTACAGGTAGCGCAGCCCGCTGCAGGCCTCCACCACCTGCAGCTTGTAGTTGCCCAGGTCGATGACGTTGCCTTCCAGGTACACCGCGTAGCCCAGCGCGCGCAGAAAGCCCACGCCCATGCTGGAGGACAGCAGCTGCAGCCGCCAGGAAATCTGCGAATCGATGAAATACGGCAGCGGGATGGCGAACAGCAGAAAGGCAATCGGCAGCCAGCTCACGCGCAGCAGCGACACCCCGCCATAGCACAGCACCAGGCCGACGAGCGCCAGCAGAAAGCCGAACTGCACCGCCAGAAACAGCGCCGTCACCTCCCCCAGCACCAGCAACAGCGCCGCCACCAGCAGCAGCACCAGCCCCCAGGCCGAGGGCGCGCCGCGGCTCTTCTTGAGCACGTCGCGCCGATACCACAGCAGAAAGAGCGAAATCAGCGGCAGGAAGAAGCCGTGGCTGTATTCCTCCTGGTTGTACCAGCGCCCCACCAGCTCGGACAGACCACCCCAGAACGCGGCGATCGCCAGCAGCACACCCAGCAGCAGCAATTGCTCGTTGCGGGCCAATCGAAAGGTAAAGCGCACGGGGGATGGTTCCTCAGAGAAGTAGGGCGATGCTATCAGCCGTGCAGCGCATCAGCCGCCAGGCGTGGTGCGGCCATAGCTATCCTCAAAGCGCACGATGTCGTCCTCGCCCAGGTAGCTGCCGGACTGCACCTCGATGATCTCCAGCGCCAGCTTGCCCGGGTTGGCCAGCCGGTGCGTGCGCCCGACGGGGATGAAGGTGGATTCGTTCTCGTTGAGCAGAAAGGTCTCGTCGCCGCGCGTGACCTGCGCCACGCCGCGCACCACCACCCAATGCTCCGCCCGGTGGTGGTGCATCTGCAGGCTCAGGCTCGCGCCCGGGCGCACCACGATGCGCTTGACCTGAAAACGCTCCCCGGCATCGATGCTGTCGTACCAGCCCCAGGGGCGATGCACCTTGCGGTGGCTGCCCGCCACGCTGCGGCCCTGCGCCTTCAGCTGCTCCACCACCTTTTTCACGTCCTGCGTGCGGCGCTTGTCGGCCACCAGCACGGCATCGGGCGTTTCCACCACCACCAAATCCTGCACGCCCACCGTCGCCACCAGGCGCGCTTGCGAAAACAGCAGACTGCCCTGCGACTCCACCGCCAGCGTTTGCCCCGCCGTGGCATTGCCCGCGCCGTCGTGGGGCAGCAGCTCCCACAGCGCGTCCCACGATCCCAAGTCCGACCAGCGCGCATCCAGCGGCACCACGCAGGCCGGCATGCCCAGGTCTGTGCGCCCGGGCAGATGCTCCATCACCGCGTAGTCGATCGAATCGGCCGGGCAGGCGGCAAAGGCCGCCTCCTCGGGGCGGATGAAATCCAAATCCCGGCTCGCGCCCTGCATCGCCGCCCGGCAGGCCGCCAGCATCGCCGGCTGCAGCACCTCCAGCGCCTTGAGCCACTGGTCTGCGCGCACCATGAACATGCCGCTGTTCCACAGATGCTCGCCCCCGGCAAGATAGGCCTGCGCGCGCTCCAGGCTGGGCTTTTCGGCAAAGCCGTCAATGGCGTACGCCCCGCCGCCGGCCAGCGCGCCGCCCTTGCGGATATAGCCATAGCCCGTCTCGGGCCGGTCCGGCACCACGCCAAACGTCACCATCGCGCCATCGCAGGCCAGCGGCCACGCCGCCGCCAGCGCGGCGTGCAGATGCCGCACATCGCCCACCACATGGTCCGCCGGCATCGCCAGCAGCACGCTGTCGGCGGGCGCCGCCAGCGCCGCCAGCGCCAGCGCCGGCGCGGTGTTGCGGCCCACTGGCTCCAGCACCAGCTGCGCCGCGGCAAAACCGGCATCGTGCAGCTGCTGCGCGGCCAGAAAGCGGTGCGCGTTGTTGCACACCACCAGCGGCTGCCCGCGGGCAATCTCCGCGGACAAACCATCGAGCCGCCGCGCCGTCTCCTGCAGCATCGAGCCGCCATCATCGCCCTGCAGCGCCAGAAACTGCTTGGGATAGGCCTCGCGCGAAAGCGGCCACAGGCGCGTGCCCGCGCCTCCGCAGAGGATCACAGGCGTCAGGACAAGGGAAGAAGTCATGGATGGAGCAACGGCGCGAAGAAGGCAGGCACACAAGCCCAGCCCGGCAAGCCGTGGTTTGTATCACGCTTGCCGCGCCGGATCGATAGTCCGAATGACCTTGCACGCGCCGGTTGGATGCGATGCAGCTGGCGGGCGTCGCTATTCTTCGAACAGTTCGCAGGTTGGTGGCAGCGCAGCCCGTTCAACTCTGGCGGGTTTTTTCGAGGTCATCGAACAAGGCATCGGCGGATTCGAAGCGGGCTGCACGCGCCTTCGCCATCGCACGCGCCTCAATCATTGCTGCGCGTGTCTCGGCGTTGGGCATGGAAAGCCCCATTGAAGCCAGTGCTTCAGAGGCCTGAGTTTTGGTTTCCTCGTCCACACGGACATGCAGCACGGTGGAGTGCGCCATAACTGACTCCTTTGAATGACCATATTTTGTGTCTTCAATGCGATACAACCAAGGCTCTTGGCCATCTCTCTCGGTCACCGCCCGCGCTGCCCCAGCGCCCGCACCGCCAGCCTCAGCAGCGCCCAGCCATCGCCCCAGTAGCGCTTGAAAAGCTGCGGCTCCTGGCGGATGCGCCAGAGCCACTCCAGCCCCCAGCGCTGCCAGGCGGGCGGCGCGCGCTGCACCGTGCCGGCGACGAAGTTCACCACCGCACCCAGGTGGCTGACCACCGGCACCTGCAGGCGGGCGCGGTTCTGCAGGATCCACGCCTGCCCCTTCTGCGCGCCCAGCGCCACCACCAGAAAATCCGCACCGCTGGCGTTGATGGCGGCGATCACCTCGGGCGCCGCCATCTGTTCCACCGGGCCAAAACCCGGCGTATGCCAGCCCACACACCGCATCTGCCCGCGCCCCGCCGCATGCTCGGCGTTCAGCCGCTCACACGCCTGCTGCGCCACGCCCGGCGGGCCGCCAAAAAAATACACCCTGATGGCGCGCCCCAGCACCGCTTGCCCCGCGCCTGCGCGCAACTGATCAAACAGCGTGGAACCCGCCACCCGCTCCGGCAGCGGCGTGCCCTGCAGGCGCGCCAGCCACACCACCGGCATGCCATCGGCCACGCTCAGGTCGCTTTCCACCACCGATTGCCGGAAGGCCGCATCGCGCTGCGCCGTCACCAGAAAGTTCAGGTTGGGGGTGGAGAGAAACAGCCGCTGCCCATCGCGCATCGCCCGCGCCAGGCGCTCGGCGGCGCCTGCGGTGTCGATCACGTCAAAGGGCAGGCCGGCGATGGTGATGCGCTGCATCATTTGCGCTCCGTCCTCACCCACTCTTTCTGCCGCCGTCGCAGAAAGCCCAGATACACCGGCAGCTTGCCCAGCACATAACCGGGCACGGCCAGCAAGTCACGGGCAGAAACCACCGCACGCCCCCAACCCCACCAGGCCATGCCAATCGCCATGCCAAACAGCGCCATGCAGGCCAGCACCGCCCACAGCGGGCCTGGCCCAGCGCCGAGCAACGCAGCCACCGCGCACACGACCAACACCCCCAGTTGCAACAGCACCAGCAGCGCCAGCGGCGGCACGCCCAAATCCAGCACCAGCGCCAGCAGCCGCGCATCGCGCCGGCGCAGCGCCTGGCCGAGCAGGCGCGGCAGGTGCGCCAGCATCATGCCCAGGTGGCCATGCTCCCAACGGCGGCGCTGGCCCTGCGTGGCCTGCTCGCTTGTGGGAAAGCTGCTGCGTACCAGCACCTGCGGGCAAAATTGCGCGGGGGTGCCCGCCAGCGCCAGGTCTATGCCCAGCTTCATGTCCTCCACCAGTTCGGCATTGGCCAGCTGCATCTGCTGCGCCATCGTCCAAGGGAAGGCCATGCCCGTGCCCATCAGCTGGCAGGGCGCACCCAGCGCGCGCCAGCCCAGCGGACGCACCCAGTTTTTCAGGCGCCAGGCAAACGCCGCCACGCGGGTTTTGAGCGGGGCGCCTTCGGGTGCATCCATCAGATACAGCGCCTGCACGGGCGCCCCACTGCGCAGTGCTTGCTGAGCCAACTCATGCAGACTACCCCCCGCCACCACGCAATCTGCGTCCACGATGATGAGCACCTCCGGCGCCTGCGCCTGCGCCTGCCCTGCCAGGTGTCGCACGCCAAAATCCAGCGCATAGCCCTTGCCGCGCCGCGTAGCGTCTTGCCGCTCCACCACCGTGGCACCGGCTTCGCGCGCCAGGCGCGCGGTGGCATCCTGGCAGTTGTCTGCTACCACCAGCAGCGTATCGCCCGCACCCAGCTGCGCGCGCAGCTGGCGCACCGTCTCGGCAATCACCGTTTCTTCATCATGCGCCGGCACCAGCACAGCACAGCGCGGCGCAGCCTGTGCCGCTGGCTGCGCTACTTCCGCGGGCAGCCCCGCGCGCCGGTGCGGCCAGGCCAGCAGCACCTGCAGCCAGACCACTGCCACGGGCACTGCAACGGCGGCCACCATCAGCCACAAGAGCAGGGCTATCAAGTTTGCCTCCGCACATGATCCTCAAACAATGCGAGCAGCTTGCCCGCCTCGGTATCCACGTCGTGGCGCTGCAGCACGCGGGTGCGCGCGGCCTCGCCCATCGCATCCAGTTGATCTAAAGGCGACTGCAGGCATTCGGCCATCGCATCGGCCAGCGCCTGCACGTCGCCTGCAGGAAACAGCCAGCCCGTGCGCCCGGGCTGCACCAGCTCAGGAATGCCCGCCACGTAGGTACTGAGCACCGGACGGCGCAACGCCATGGCCTCCATGATCACCACCGGCAGCCCCTCGGCGAAGCTGGGCAGCACCAGCGCCCGCGCCGCCAGCAGCTCGGCACGCACCTGCTCGGAGGCAATCCAGCCGGTGATGCGGCACTGCGCCTGCAGCCCGTGGCGCGCCAGTTCCGTCTCCACCTGCGGGCGCATCTCGCCATCGCCGGCCAGCACCAGCTCACACGCCACACCGTGCTCTTTCAGCAGAGCCAGGGCTTGCACCAGCAGCAACTGCCCCTTCTGTTCGCACAGCCGGCCGACACACACCAGCCGGGGCGCCTGCGGCACCGGCTGCGCCGGCACGGCGTGAAAGCCCTGATCCAGCCCACAGTGCACCACCTGCACCTTGTGCCACGCAGCCACCGGCAGCCAGCGGTAGAGCTGGCTGCGCCCATACGAGCTGATGGCCACGACAAAGCGCGCCGCCTGCATCTTGGCCGCCAGGTGCAGCGCCTGGGGCTTGTCGAATTCCTCCGGCCCATGCACGGTAAAGCTGTAGCCCGGCCCGCCCAGCGCGTGCGCGAGCATCACCACCTCGGTGGAATTGCTGCCGAAATGGGCATGGACGTGTTCGGCGCCGCACTCGCGCAGCCACAACAGCAACTGGCACGCCTCCGCCAGATACACCAGATGCAGCGGCCAGGGCCGATCCGCCCCGCGCGAGAGGCGCAGCGCCAGCGCCAACGCCTGCAACCAACGCAGCGGCTGCGCGGCAAACACCCGCAGCACCGGCGCGATCAACCCCGCCAGCCCGCGCTGCAGCACGAAGCGCGTGCGTGCGCGTTCTTGGTCATCGAGCGGATCGGCCACTGCATCGGCCCAGCCGCGCAGGGCAAAGCGGTGCACCTGCACGCCCCGCGCCTCCAGCGCGAGGATTTCTCGGCGGATGAAGCTGTGGCTGACTTTGGGGTATTGGTTGATGCAATAAGCAACGCACATCGAGTGGTCAGGCATTTTCAGTCCTGACATGGCGCAGTTCGACCAAGGGGGCAACCCTTGCCAGGTACTCACAGCAACTTCGCGCCATTGCGGCAAATCGGCCCAATGGAAGCTCCAAAAAATGGCACACGCCACGCTCCAGTGCCGTGAGCAATTCCAGCGCAGCTACCAGCCGCAGCAAGCCCGCATTTATTTTCAGCAAGAAACCCTCTCCTCGATAAACCGGTCAAGGTACTGCGCCCATATCCGGCGGTCATGCAACTCCAATTCCTGCGCAATGGCAGCGCGCGCCGCCTCCTGCAGGTCATCCTTGTCCTCCAGCAACCTGCGCGCCAAATCGGTATACGCAGTCACATCGCCGGGTTCGCATTCCAGGACAGCTCGCCGCCCTTCTACATATTCCCGCGTGGCATCGGCGTAAGTGGTGGCCACTGGCAGCCCCAGCAATTTGGCGCTGACCAAGGTAATGTGACCACAACAGGTATTGCGTTGCAGCAACGGCACCAGCACACCGCGGCTGCCACACGCAATGCCCCACACCTGTGCCAACGAAATATTTGACAGCACCGTCACATTCTCTGGCACGACCAGCCCCACCACACTATGCCTTCGCGCGATGATGACCACGGGAACGTTTGATCCAAGCCTGCGTGCCACCTCCAGCAGCAACTGAAAATCCCGACCTTCCCCGCCGATGGCGCAAAGGTAGGGGCCCTGCACGCCGATCTCTACCGCCTTCTGAACCGGCGGCGCCTGCTGGGTCCATACCACTCGTCGAAACCGCGTCGGGTCAATATCAAAATATTCTGCGTACAAGCGCTCTTCATAAGCAGAAAATACGGCCATCTGGTCCACGTTTTCAAAGGCCCGTTTCAGGTATTTGAAACGCAGGCCAACGGGCAAGCTGGTGAAATTGAACGCGAAACCGAGGTGCGCCGCAGGGCTGCGGCGCAAACGCAGCAAATGAGCAACAGCCGCCGTCATCGGAGGAAGATGCGAAATCACAAAGCGCTCAGACCCAGCCTGCAGAGCTGCCTGCGCAGCCACCCGATAGCGCGAGAATTGCACGCCCTTGCTGCGCCAATCGAGCAGGTTGGATGTCAGCGGCACCCACTGCAATGCATGCCGCGTCTGCAACCGGGTGAACTCGCCGTCTGCTGGCCCAAGATCAGGAACGTTGATGGCAGTCAACATGGGTGCTACGCCGATTTCGTTCATTTGTATTCAATGATGCCCTGCCGGCGCTGCAGCAGCCGGCCCCAATAGAACCGGATCGCCCCCCAGGCTTCGGCCCACTTGCCCGCCACCAGAAAGAAGGCGCGCTGCGGGTCGCGCATCTTCAGCGCCAGCCGCAACATTTGCAATGGGTAGATCAACCCTACCAGCAGCCCCCAGGCGCCAAAGGCCAGCACCGCCGCCAGCGCCAGCAACGGCACACCCGCGCCCCACGCCAAGGCCCGCGCCGTCTCGCGCACCCAATGGCGCTCGGGTGCAGCGCCATGCAGCCAGGCACCCTGCGCGTAGGCAAAGCCACCGCGCATGGTGCGGCGCCACCACTGGCGCCAATGCAGCATGGCGGCATCGTGCAGCGCCATATCGGCATCCAGCCGGTAAATCTTCCAACCCGCGGCACGCAGGCGCACGCACAGCTCGGGCTCCTCACCCGCAATCAGGTCATCACGAAAGCCGCCCACCGCCTGCAGCGGCGTGGCGCGCACCATGGCAATGCCGCCGCAGGCCTTGGCGTCACCCACTGGCGTGTCCCATTCGATATCGCACAGGCGGTTGTAGATGGAGCGCTCCGGATGGCGCTCACGCAGCCGGCCTGCCACCACGGCGTGCTGTGGATGGCTGTCGAGGAACGCCTGTGCGGCCGCCAGCCAGCCCGCGTTCATTTCACAGTCACCATCGATGAACTGCACATAGCGCACCTGCGGCGCCTGCAACAGCAGCGCGCGCCAGCCGGCATTGCGCGCACGCGCTGCGGTGAAGGGCCGGCGCATGTCCAGCGCCACCACCTGCGCGCCCAGGCCGCGCGCCAGTTCTACCGATCCATCCGTGGAGCCGGAATCGACGTACACCACCTGGCGTCCATCGCCCAGCACCGATTGCAGGCAACGGCGCAGACGCTCGCCCTCGTTGCGGCCAATGACTACCAGGCCGATGGCGCTTGCAGTGTTGTCAGACATGGGACACAGCAACCCGCGCGGGGAATGGACTGGCCATGGTGCAGCGGGTTGGGATGGTTTGTAATCTGTTTTTCATAGCTATCAGCGCCTGATGGCAAAGCGTTATAGGCCAATTTTTATAATGAAATTTACGCTCGTCTTTTCGTACGTCAATGCCCATGAACCGCCTTCCAGGTTGCGTACTCGGACTGTCGCAAACCGTAGCGCGCCAGCACTCCCTCGTGCAGTCGACGAAGCTCTTCGATCGTCAGCGCCTGCACCCCTGCTTGTTCGCCCTCGGGTACACACTCTGCCACGGCCTGCTGAAGGCAAGCCAGCGGATCACGCTCCGGATGTGCGATCACTTCGCGGATGGCTTGCCTGATGAAATCACGCCATGCCAATCGAATGGGATCAGGCTCTGGCAAGTCTTGTTTGATCGACAGATATTCCTGCGTGGAACGCTCGTACGCCCAGACGTAGAGGTCACGCAGCAGCTCCACCCGTGTCATTTCATACACGCCGAGGGCGGCTCGGTTGTACGCCTGCTCCGGCACGTCCAGAAACGTCAGCGGGCAAAGGTTCGCACGGAACAGCGGGATGTTGGCGGCCAATCGCGAGGTGCGCTTGTTCATGTCGGCAAAGGGCTGCAGGTAGGGCAAGTGCACCATCACGAAGAAGGACTGCTCGAACGGATCACCGATCTGGCGAGCTTTACCCAGAAGCACTTCGAGTGCATGTTCGATGGGCTGTGGTGTCGAGAGCGGGCGGTAAACGCTTTGGCCGATATCGACGGCGTGCTGGCGAACGCGCCCCTCATCAGCAGGGTTGGCCAACAGGTTTTCCGCCAAGGCGCTGTGCAGATTCATCAGCGTGTAGCGGTTGAACTGTGCTGCTTCGATGTTTTCGAGCAGCAGTTCAATCGCCGTCTTGTGGTTCAGGATCATCTGCGTTTCGAGAGTCGCCTTGCCCCGTGCGGCCTTGCCATGCTCGATAAGCTCGCGCGTGTCGAGCCGAGAGTAGGTGTTGCCCTCCAGATGGCTGGACGCCCATGACAAGTCAATCAGCAATCGATTGAGAATGGCGCGGCCGTAGGTGCCCGCAGGTGCGTGGGCGTCCGTGGTTTTGCCCATTCTGTGCAACTGGCGGCGCAGCGATTCGGGCAGATACCAGGTTTCATTGGGCCGATAAGCCTCCAGAAAATCATGTTGATACCCGACGGGCTTGCGCGCGGCCAAGGGCTGATCGATATAGGCCACGATGTCCAGACTGTCGGCAGACAGCGGGATGAAAGACGGGAAATGATCTGTTTTTGCGGCCAGTACACGGTGGCTCGGTGGGGCAACGGCATCCAAATAGCGACGCGCCCGCCCTTCACCCAGTGCGATGATCTGGCCGCCATCGATCAGCCTGGCAATCAGTCGTTGCGCGGTTCGCCTGGCGATGCCCGAGTGTTTGGCGAGCAGTTCCGCCAGCGTCAATCCGTCCGCGGATGTCTGGATGCTGTTCAGCAAGTCTTTGGTGGAGGACATGGCAGCGTGGCGCAGTTCGGAGTTGGTTTGGCGCAGTTTTGGCGCAGTTTATCAAACGGCGCCATGCCACCATCTGGATTTCAGGGGCCGCTTTAAACGTTGACGAAGCCGCAAGCTCTTTCGGCACGATGCCAATACACCCCGCTTGGACAGCATCGGCCAGAGACCTGGTTTGGCCTCCAGGCTGCCCTCACAAAAGCTGCTCCTGTGGGAGCGGTTTTAACCGCGAAGGATGCACCGACAGCCCCCTCACAGCACCAGCAAATGCTGTGCTTTTGCGCCAGGAACGGCCGCCAGATTGACCCGCGCATCAAAACTGGCAAACCGGCAGCCATGCCGCACCGCCAGCCCGAGCAAATACGCATCGGTCACCTGCCGGTGCCCCAGCAGATGCGGCCAATGCAAGCTGTCCGTATCCAGCAAGCTGTAGTCATCCGCAATGAATACGTGCGCCGCAGTCGCCGCCGCCAGCGCCAGGCGCTGCGCCACTGCCGCCAGCGGCAATGCCTGCGGATAAGCGGGCTGCGCCATGATGCGCAGGCAGCCGTTCTGCGTCAGCGGGCACGATGCCCAGCCATGATGCAACTCTTGCTCCAGCCATTGACTGGCGCGCTGGTGGTGCACATGCGCAGCATCCAGCAGCGCAATGAGCACGTTCACATCCAGCAATGCACGCACGGCTTACACCCCTTCGCTGTCGCGCAGTTTGTCGATCAGCTCGTTGCTGACCAGCACACCGCGCGAGGCAAAAGGCACAAAGCCCGTCGCTGAGGCGCCGCTCTGCCGCACAGCAGCATCCGCATGCGCCGTCTGGCCCGTCAATGCCTGGCGCAACAGCCGCGAGACAACCTTGCCCATGCTCACGCTTTCCTGCCGCGCCAGCTCTTTGACGGCCATGAAGGCATCTGGCTCCAGATCGATCGTGGTTCTCATGTCGAGGGCTCCTTGAGATCAGCATCCCGATGCGTTGATCTTATTACACCATGATGATTTACCATCATGGTGCGTTTTCCGCTACTCCCTCGAAGCGAACTCGCCACCTGATGGATCTCTACCCCACCAGCACCTTCGCCGGCACCCCCACTGCCACAGCTCCCGCCGGCACGTCCTGCAACACCACGGCATTGGCGCCGATCACCGCATGCGCGCCAATCGTGACGCCACCGAGTATCTTGGCGCCCGCGCCCACATCCACATGCCCGCCCAGCACCGGCGCACCGCCATCGCCCTGGGTGCCCAGCGTGACCTGCTGGAATAGCAGGCAGTTCACCCCGATGCGCGCACCGGGGTGGATCACCACGCCGTTCGGGTGCGGCAGTAGCAGCCCACCGCCGATCTGGCAATTGAGCGGAACATCCGCCCCGCTGACCGCGCTCCAGAACCGGTGGCGCAGCACCGCCCATTTCTTGCGCAACTGCGCCCACGTGCCCGGCGCTGCCGCATGGCGCTGGTAGTCGCGCAGGCTGGCCAGCAGGCGCTTGCCGGGGTTCCATTCGCCGGGATTGAGGGCTTCACGGTGCCAGTCGGGCACCTCGCCGCTGGTTGAAATCATAAATAATACCCTGATGCATTTTTTCATCAATCCAATATCCGCCATTTTCAATGAATACTGGTGCAGCCGGAAATATATAAAGAGTTGTCATAAATATTTCAACAAATTGCCAAGGCGCAAGGCTTCGCACGACCAATCAGACTGGAAACTACCAGCGGATAAATTCATTGGATATTTTTGGAAAACGCAGCCACTGCATAAATCCTCTGGCCTACGCCTTGACGATGCGTCTTAAATGATCAGCCAGCCTCAGCGTGAGTTGAATCAGCGGCATGGTGGGGTTGCCACCGCCACCCGTGGCAAATACGCTGCTGCCGGCGATGAAGAGATTGCTCACACCAAACACCTTGCAGTTTTCATCCACCACGCCGTCCGCCTTGTCAGCAGCCATGCGCGTACCGCCCATGTGATGGGCATGCGGGCTGACCGGCATGAACACGTCATCGCGCAAAATGTAATCACGCAGCTTGACAAAACCCAGACCCGAATCGGCAAATGCCTTGGCCGCTTCCATGGCAACTACCTTCACGGTTTTGATATCACGCTCGGACAGCTGCCAATTAAGCTTGGCCCGCCGCAAGCCAAAATAATCTGTCTCGTCGGACAGCTCGATCCTGTTACCGCTGCGCTCGGGAAACTGCTCCAGCAAGGTGCCAATAACACCTTCGCCTGGACAATTGATGCGCGTGATCAACTCTATCTTGTCATCCAGCCCCAAATCACAGACCAGTCCCTTCAAAAACGTCTTGACTTTAGCCGTACGCCCGTAGGATTTTAGTTGTCGAACAACGCCGAAACTTACATTCCCGCGTCCGACATCTTTTTCTTTTACCAAGCGAGGTGTGGTAAATACACTCCAATCTTGTTCAATCTCTTGATCCTTGACAACAAATTCACCCAGTTCCACATTCAGGTGTTCCATAAAACCAACGCCAGTCATACTATTAATATGATCCACAGCCATCAATGACACGCTATTTAGCAACATTCTCGAATTTTCTATTCCACCCATTGCCAAGACATAGTTTTTGGCTTTCACGGCACGCTGCTGCTTATCGTATCCTGCGGCACTCAGTTGAACAACACCACCGCTAATTCGATCATATCGAACGTCGATTAAATTACAATTCAAATACAAATTGACATTATTATGCTCTTCCAGTTGTTTTTTATATTTTTCCGCAAACCTCGTAGGCGGGCTTAGAGCAAAATGATCTGCCTCAAAATATCCTCCATCAAAAGACTCATTCTCAGTCGCAAACCCATTTTCAGGAATATCCAATATTTGCATCGCCTCTGGTTGATAGCGATTCAACTCATCAAACGAAATTGGCCAACCCGGCAAATCACCCGCGATTGCGCGCTCAAAATCCTCCTTGACAAAGGGCCGACAACGCCCACTCCAATGATTGGATGTGCCACCAAAATAGCGCAATCGCGTCGATTCCGCATATAAATCCCGGCCTAGCGATTCTATTTTGTACACATCCTGCGATTGCTGGCCATACTCCATGCCTCCCGCTTCGATCAATCCCACATGCAAGCCTATTTCTGCCATTTTGAGTGCCAACGTGATTCCAGCGGGGCCCGCACCGACAACGCAGACATCAAACTCTGGCAGGTTCGCAGATTGAGAAAAATCGAAAATCATCGCTTCCTCATTTGAAATATGCAGATGGCAGTATCCACCCATCCACAATCAAGAAATCGCTTCCAAGCCGCTCATGCACCGGCTTACGGTTGCACAGCAATGCTGCCGTGCCCAGCGCGGCCGAGGCAGAGCCCAGCAGCCAGCCGATAAAAAAGCGGCGACTCGTCCGTCGTTGTTGAGCAGCGTGCTGCATTGCAAATCCTTTCACTAAAACCATTCGATATACCGCAATCAAATGCATTGGCGCCGACGCGCGCATGCGCGCCAATCGTCACGCCGCCCAGCGCCTTGGCGCCTGCGCCCACATCCGCATTGTCACCCACCAGCATCGGCGCGCAGTCATCGCCCGGGTGCTCAGTGTGACTTTTTGAAACAGCAGACAGTTCACCCCAATGCCTACATCAGGTTGGATCACTACGCCATTGGGGTGCGGCAGCAGCACCCCGGCCGCCAATCTGGTAATTGAGCGGAATATCCGCCCCACTGACCGCGCTCCAGAACCGGTGGCGCAGCACCGCCCATTTTTTGCGTAACTGCGCCCACGCCCCCAGCGCTGTCGCATGGCGCTGGTAGTCGCGCAGGCTGGCCAGCATGCGCTTGCCGGGGTTCCATTCGCCGGGATTGAGGGCTTCGCGGGTCCAGTCCGACGTAATGTCACTGATTAGTGGAGCAGTCATTTAAAAATGACGTTGAAAATTAATCTTCTATATCTTTCAATGCCAACGCCAATGATTTCAAATCAACCTGAAAGTCATCAAATGCGAATTTTTTAAAATTATGAGAGGAATCTATTTTTTTTACAACACGCCAATCCAAAACACCACGAATGCCACGCCACAAGGAGCCGGGATACATGACTGCATGTGATTTCCGAAATGGATTAACGACAAATCCAGATGGAAACAGCTCTACCAATGAAAATTTAGAGGCCAAAGAAAATGGCATCCATCCAAGACCAGCCCCATGTATGGCCACAACACTTTTTGCTGTTAGCCATTTATCCATTTGTTCTGAAATGGATAAATCCTCCAAATATAATTTTTCATACCCATGTAATTTTAAAAAATTGCCAACATCAAGCTCATTGATTAATTTTCTAGTACCTTTTCTAGGGATAAAATATTTTCCATCCGCAGGAATTTGGGGGAATATTCCATTTGCGAAATTTTTCGCTTTTCGCATGTAATGAAAAAAATTATCATCATTGATTGGCGATTGGAATATCGGGGCGTTTATATTTTGATCCGTGATTAAGCAATTAAAACCTAATTTTGAAAATAATTCATACCCCAACGCACCATCTTTTTTTGAAAAAATAATACCCACATTTTCTTCAGAAATAGAAAAATCCATGCAAAGAATGGCGAGAGATGTTAAATGATACTGCGTGAGATGCGCTATGTTGCCATTAAAAAAATTTCTGGCATCATAGAACACTTTTTCGTCACTAAATTTTTGAATTTTTAATTTAAAAAAATTGAATTTATTTTTTTTAAATGCTGTTGTTTTTCGGCTCAATTGAAATTCATCACAAGCAGGTGGAATATAAATTTGATTTTGATACAATAATTCACAGCCTAATTCGTAGCAATTATTTATCCTGGTGCTTGCACCGTATACCCACGCTGGAGGCGCACTCAAACCACGATGAGAAACGGTCAATCGAGTGAGATTCGTCATTTTATTTTAAAATCCATCGGGCCACGCCATTTAAAAAAATTAATGGAGAATGACAAAGAACACCAAACAAAAAAATTATCGATTCAACAAAATACTCTTTTTTGTTTTTTCCACATTCGTTATAATAAGAAATTAATCTATTTATTTGACCGTGAAAATAAATTCCAGATATTCTTAGACTATTGCTCTTTCTTGATATTTTATTTATCTCCCTGCTAACAAAAAGAAAATCCAAAAAAGTTTTGATACTTAATTTACTGGAAATATTTTCACCATATAGATCTGATGGCAGATAATAATAATATTTTGCATTTTTATCGTAAACTATTTTTTTTATTTTTGAACAAATCAATGCTGTAAAATGATTGTCTTCATGTATAACACCAATTAAAAATCTGGAATTCCCAATCAAATTTTTCGAATAAATTTTCCCAACAACAGGCACAAAACCAATAAAATTATCAACATCATGCGATCCATCATTAATATCTTTCCAACTCATTGAAAATGGATTGGTTGAATTATTTTTTGATTGACTTACAGAATATATCGATCCGGTTGCTAATTCCACGCCGTTGATTTCAATCAAGTTCATTAACGTTTCATTGAAATTTTTTGATATTGTATCATCAGCATCTATGAAACTAATAAAATTACAAGTCGATTTTTCTATGCCAAAATTTCTTGCGGAACTCACACCGCCATTTTTTTTAGGAAAACTTTTATTATTGTAGGATATTTTTTTTGCCAAAATCGAGCTACTAACTCAGTGCTATCGGTGGCGCCATCTATGATAACTAATATTTCATCTGGTAAACGTGTTTGTTCAATTAAAGAGGTGACGCAACGATCCAGCGTGTTTTCTGCGTTATAGGCTGGAATAATGTATGAGACATTATTTTCTGAAATTTTCATTTAATCCTCCATGAATTACTTCGTTGGATACATGCCATATTTTGTAATTTTGAGAATTTTAGAAATTAATTTTCCATTTTTGGAATGAATGTTTATAAAATCAAAACGACGATATTTAATGAAATTTTTCATGCTTAATACAAAATCACCCAGATGGGCCAGCACCACATGCGCCAGCACGCCCGCCAGGCCGTAATGCTTGCGGTAATACAGTAATTCGCTCTCCACCTGCAGCGCAGATATCTGCCGTCCGCTTTGCGTGATGGTGCTGGCCGATTTGGCGCTCTCGCCCCCCAGGTGCACCACGCTGGTGGCGCCGGTATAAAACACGCTCCAGCCGGCGGCTTTCACTCGGCGGCATAAATCCACCTCTTCAGAATACAGAAAGTAGCGCGGGTCAAACAGCCCCACCTCGTCGACCACGCTCTTGCGCATCAAAAAGAAGCAACCAGGCACCCAGTCACATTCGCGTTCGCCCTGGTGGTCCCAATCCAACTCATCCACCAGCCGCACCCAAGGCATCAGCCGTGCCAGGCCGGTGCGGTTCAAAAAAACATTGAACGGTGTGGGGAAATATCGGCAACTGGGCTGCAAGCTGCCATCCTCGCCCGTTAGCCGCACGCCCACCACGCCGCAGCGCGGGTGGCGCTGCATCACGTCCAGCGCGGCGCGCAGCGAATCCGGCTGCACAAAGGCATCGGTGTTGAGCAGCAGCACATAGTCGCCCAAGAGGTGCGGCACCATCTGGTTGTTGGCCCGGCCAAAGCCGACGTTCTCGGCATTCACCTGCACGAAGGCGCCGGGGTGATCGCGCTGCAGCACGGCGACGGAATCGTCCCTGGAGGCGTTGTCCACCACCCAGTAGCGCAGCGCCAGCCCTTCACCCGCCGCATCACATGCGGCAAACATGCGCGCCAGCAGATGGGCGGTGTTGTAGTTGACGATGATGACGTCGATCATGCGCTGAGTAGACTCATGATTGAATAGCTTCAGGCGATTTTCCAGCAAGCGTTGTAGGCTGTTTTTTGTCAATATTTTCCAACGCAGCCTCGTGCGCCAGCCCGCCTTCCAGGCGGTAGATGCGGTTGCAGCGCGCCAGCGTGGATACGCGGTGCGCAATCATCAGAATGATGATGCCGGGGTTCAGTTGATAGATTGCATCCATCACCTTGGCCTCGGTCTTGCCATCCAGCGCGCTGGTAGCTTCGTCCAGTACCAGCACATCCGCCTTTTTGTAGAGTGCGCGGGCAATGCCGATGCGCTGGCGCTGCCCGCCAGAAAGCTGCACGCCGCGCTCGCCCACGCGGGTGTGCACGCCTTCGGGCAGGCTGGTGATGAAGTCGCCCAGCTGCGCGGCCTGCAGCGCCTGCTGCAGGTGGGCTGGGTCAATGTCTGCCGGGCGCAGGCCCAGGGCGACGTTTTCGGCAATCGATTTGTCGCACAGAAAAATGGCCTGCGGCACATGGGCGATGCGCCGGTGCCAGGTGGGCATGTTGTGCGCGTCCAGCGATTCGCCGTTCACCACGACTGCCCCGGCAGTGGGTGTAAGCAAGCCCATGCAGATATCAAGCAGCGTGCTTTTGCCCCCGCCTGTGACGCCGATGAAGCCCACGCGCTCGCCGGCGTGAATGGCAAGGTTCACGCCACGCAGCACTTCTTTTTGCTCTGGGTCGTAGGCAAAGCGGATGTTGCGCAGTTCGATGCTGTGCAGGGGAGCGGCTGGCAATGCATCTGCGGGCGGTGCAGAAGGCGCGGGGGAAATGGGCAAGCTGAGTAATTCCAGCGTCTCTTGCGCCGTGGCAATGCCCCCGCGGTAGCTGGCGTAGCCGTTGTAAATAGTTTGCACATGTGGCAGCAGGCGTTGACCGCCCAGTGCCAGGGCGCCCAGTACAGGTAGAGCTTCTGCCAAGCCACCAGCGCCGCGTACCAGCCAGTTGGCCAAAGCGATCACGAGAATAATGGCAATGCTTTCGATGACGTACTTTGGGGCGCCTGCAAACGTCGCGTTAGTGGCTTGGGCGGTGCGCACTGCTCGGTCAGTCTGTTCGAATTGGCTGACATACACCTGTTGGTTATGCTCAAGAATGATGTCGCGGATAGCGCCAATACCCTCTTGCAACGACTGAATGCGACGAGCATCACCTTGTGCAATTGTTTCGCTGTTGATCTGTAGCTTGCTCTTTGCCCATACGCTTGTCGCTACGTACAAACCGCCGATCACTGCGCCTGCAACCAGCGCAATTTTCGCATCGACCAGCAGTAGCGCACCCAAAATCGATGCCGCAATAACGGCAGAGACAATCATGTTCAGCAACGACACAAGAGAGCCCGCCGTCAGCATGCCAATTTTGTTGACAGCGGAGAGTGTCTCGCTGCTGTTGCGCTGCAAGTGATACACATAGGACTGGCGTAATACTCGGCTGAAGACCAATGCGCCAAGGTCTGCACCGATGGCAAAGATGACTCGATTGCCGCTCCAAGTGAGCAGCAACCGCAGGACACCAGCGCCTAGCGCCAAACCAGCAAATGCGATCGAGGCAGCAGTGAGCCGCGAGCTGCCCAGTGCAGCTGCAAAAACGTCGAGTGCATTTGCAGCCCAAGGCGCCTTGTCTAAAAATTCGGAGCTGGCCAATAAGCCCAAAAAGGGCACGATGGCGCCCAACGTGGATACTTCTGCAAACGCACCAGCCACCATCAGCAAGAGCACCAGCGCCAACTGCCACCGCCGTTTGGTGCTGAGGTGGCGCAACAACGAGTAAACCAGTGTGTACATGAGACGTAAGCGTAACGGGTAACGCGGTGGTGGTGATCCAATTCACCTAGACTCGACACCCTGTGAAAAATCTGCAAGCCTAGCACCACCTGTACATGCCTGAACATCTTCGCGCCCTGATCGTTGTGCTTGTGCTCGCGGGCGCAGCGTGGATCGTCACCCAGCCCAGCGTGGCACGCGCCACGTCTGCAGCTACCGCGCAGCAGTGGCGCAATTGGTGGTTTGGTTTCACTGTGGTGGCATTTGCGGTCGGCAGTTTCTGGCTCTACGCGGCTATCGTCGCCATCGTGCTGCTGGCGCAGCGACTCAAGCCAATTGATGCCTTGGCCGCCTACTGCCTGCTCTTGTTTGCCGTGCCGGCGGCAACTGTAGACATTCCCGGCTTTGGGCTGATCAACTACTTTTTCACGCTCAGCCAGCCGCGCCTGCTGGCGCTGCTGCTGCTGGCGCCGGCGACCCTAGCGCTGGCGCGCCAGCCCGGCAGGGTGCGCCTGGGCAGCACGCTACCGGACAAATTGCTGCTGGGCTATGTCCTGCTGGCTGCTGTGCTGCAGCTGCGCGCGAGCAACTTCACCAGTACCTTGCGCGGCTGTTTTTACCTGGTGACAGACGTACTTTTGATCTACTACGTGGCCAGCCGTGCGCCGCAGCAGCCCAGCGATCTGCGCCGCGTGCTGCAGGCCTATGTGATGGCGGCAGCGCTGCTGGGCATTCTTTCTGTTTTTGAAACCCTACGGCACTGGAATTTGTATTCGGCCATGGTCAGCACCCTGGGGCTGGGTTGGGGCACTACGGGTTATCTTTCGCGTGAAGGGTTGCTGCGTGCCAACGGTAGCGTGGGGCAGGCGATTGTGCTGGGCTATGTGTCAGCCGTAGGGTTAGGGTTGTGGTTGGCTCTGCAGGAGGGGCAGCGCCGCACGCTGCGCAATCTGGCGCCTGCGTTGCTGATGGGCGGGGGCTTGCTGGCCGCTCTTTCGCGCGGGCCGTGGGTGGGTGCTGTAGCGGTATTGCTGGCCTTTCTATGGACGGGGCGCAATAGAGTGCAAAACATTGCCAAGCTGGGAGTTGCAGGCATTGCCGGGCTGGGCTTGTTGTCGCTGTTTGGTGCGGGCCAGAAAATTCTGTCTTTTCTGCCATTCATAGGCACGGTGGATTCCGGTAACGTGAGCTACCGCCAGCGGCTGCTGGATAACGCCTTGATCGTGATTGATCGCAATTTTTGGCTGGGTTCGGTGGACTACCGGCAAACGCCGGAAATGCAAAGCATGATCCAGGGACAAGGAATCATTGATATTGTCAACACCTACCTCGGGGTTGCATTGAATTACGGGATTATTGGGTTGGCGCTGTTTGCCGGGTTCTTTATCGTGATTCTCTGGCAACTCTGGCGCACGCAGACGCGGCTAGCCATGGATAGTGAATTGCGCACAATGGGGCGCAGCTTGCTCGCAACTTTTTTCGCGATCGCCCTGATGATTTCCAGTGTCAGCACCATTGTGGTGGTGGCGCAGGTTTTTTGGCTAGTGGCGGGATTTGCTGTGGCCTGGCTGGGTTTGATGGCCAGCAAACGCCCCATTGGTAAGATACCCGCGCAACCGGTTTCCGCTGGGTGATACAAAATCAATCTACAAGCCGCGAGGACTGAGCCATCCGAACCATTGCTGCGGTGCTGCAGGCTCGTAAACTCTTGGGGTTCTTTTAGCCCTCTTTGCCATTCCTGGCTGCAGCACCATGCAAACCCTGACCCTTCCCATCGAAGACAACCTCACACTCTCCGCCGAAGAGGCGCGAGGCATGAGCGCCCTGCTGGCGCAAGACTTCAATCAGGCGGTGGCTTTTCTGAGACAACCCAGGGTGGTCTGCCGGGCGTGCATGAAGAGCTGCGGCTGCAGCGGCGGCTGAACCTGATCGTCTACCTGAACGCGCAGTGGGAAGAAGATTGGATGGGGCAGCTCGAATTGTGGAGTCGCGATATGTCCACCTGTGTGCAGCGCGTGTCGCCCATCCTGAACCGCTGCGTGGTCTTTCGCACCGATGCGGATACCTGGCACGGCCACCCCGATCCGCTGAACACGCCCGAGGGCGTGGCGCGCCACTCGATGGCGCTGTATTACTACACGGCATCGGCCGCCATCCATGAAGAAGTGCCGGCCAACAGCACGGTGTATGTGCCGCGCAAGGACGATGCGCCCGAGGTGCAGCGCGAGGCACGCACGATGCACAACTGGGAGCGCGCCCGCGATTGGCTGCTGCCAGCGGTGTACCGCCGGCTGTCGCGCTGGCGGTATCGGTGATGGCAGCTGCAACAGCATGTTCGGCAGTGGGTTACCACGGTTTGCGTCGCAGAGCGCGTACCGGTCATTTGGTTGGAATGAACACTGACTGCTGACACTTGGTCCGTTTTGTAACCAGCCTGAAACGTCGTACGGTACTTTGGCGGCGTGCTGGCGATAGCGGTTGACCTAAACTTCTTTTGCCAATGGCACACCTTGCGTGATGGGCACGCAAAGTGTAGCGTCAGCCCTGTTTCACTCTGCATCGTGTCAAAAATCGCTCGTTTGGGTACTTGTGTTCTGATCCTTGCAGCGGTGCTGCAGGCCTGCGGCGGTAATGGTGACGCACCGCCACCTCCGCCTCTTCCTGAACTGACTACACAGGCGGCGAGCATAGGCATGAATTTGCCGATGCTGAGCTATTGGGACCGCAGCTTTGCGATGGCGGATGTGGTGCGGCAGGCTCAATTCAGGGACATGGGCTGGGGAACAGACGTAGCCCCTGATACAACTGGTGCACCGGGGCATGACTTCCGGCTCATGTTCAATTCGAGGACGATCGGTGCCGGCACCTACAAGCTGATCTTTACGGGAAAGGCGGACCTGTCCTTGGGCGGCGTAGCTGGAGGGCAGGTGCGCAACCAGGCGTACGACGCAACGAGCAACCGCAGCACGGCCGATGTCGTACTGCCCCAGGACGTCACGGGCAACACCTGGCTTACTTTTGAGAACACCCGGCGCACGGCTGCATCCACAGGAGCGGACGGCGTTACCCAGGTCCATCTCTGGCGCCCGGGCTATGCGACGGATGGTTCGGTCCTGTTCACCTCGGAATTCATCACTGCCATGCGCAAGGTGCAAATCCTGCGGGCGATGGACATGACATCGACCAACACCAACCCCACGGCGCACTGGAGCGAGCGCACGCGCCCGGACTTCATCGGCATGACCGAGGCCAAAGGGCAATCGTGGGAGTTGCTGGTGCAACTGGCGAACGCGACCGGGCGCGACCTGTGGATCAACGTGCCGGTGAAGGCGGACGACGACTACATCGCCAAGCTGGCGCAGCTTTTCCGCTACGGGTCTGATGGC
>NZ_AXVM01000007.1 GCF_000484635.1 Comamonas badia DSM 17552
GGGCCCTTGAGGCCCCGCACCTCGGGGAAGGCGTTTTCTTCGGGGCAGAAGACTTCGTCCAGCACGATTTCGCCGGTGATCGATGCGCGCAGACCCACCTTGCCGTGGATGGCGGGGGCCGTGAGGCCCTTCCAGCCCTTTTCGAGCACGAAGCCGCGAATGGCGCCTTCATCGTCCTTGGCCCAGACGACGAAGACGTCGGCAATCGGGCTGTTGGAGATCCACATCTTGCTGCCCGAGAGCGAATAGCCGCCGGGCACCTTCTTGGCGCGGGTGATCATGCTGCCGGGGTCCGAGCCGTGGTTGGGCTCGGTCAGGCCAAAGCAGCCGATCCATTCGCCGCTGGCCAGCTTGGGCAGGTATTTCTGCTTGGTGGCCTCGTTGCCGAAGGCGTTGATGGGCACCATCACCAGCGAGGACTGCACGCTCATCATGGAGCGGTAGCCCGAATCAACCCGCTCGACTTCGCGCGCGATCAGGCCGTAGCTGACGTAGTTCAGGCCCGCGCCGCCGTATTGCTCGGGGATGGTGGGGCCGAGCAGGCCCAGCTCGCCCATTTCGCGGAAGATGGCCGGGTCGGTCTTCTCGTGGCGAAAGGCTTCCTGCACGCGCGGCAGCAGTTTGTCCTGGCAGTAGGCGCGGGCGGCGTCCTGCACGGCGCGCTCGTCGGCTGTGAGCTGGTCGTGCAGGGCAAACGGGTCTTGCCAGCTGAAGGGGGTCTTGGGCTTGGACATGGGTACTCCGGTGGGGTGGAAAAGGGAAGACTCGCTCGTGAGCGAGCCGCCTTGAACCTGCAGGATCAAGCACTTTGCATGCCATGCAGATTCAGGAGAAACGGCCGATGGCTGTCCGCCAGTTGCAAGCGCTTCTTCGTGGGCATTGACTGTCGTGGGGGGTGACCGTTTTCCGGTACGAACGTCCGCTTTCGTGCCCGATTCTCGGGACACGCCCAAGGGTTTTGTCCGGTTTGATCCAGATCAAGGAACTGTGTCTAATAGGTGACTCGATCCACCATGCACCGATCACGCCAGCCTGTATCAAACGAGGAAGATGATGCCGTCGCCCAAGACTCCTTACCTCGGGTTCGAAAAGAACCCGCGGGGAGTGAAGACGCTGTGGGAGCGCTTCAATTCCGGCCTCATCGATCCGGAGACGCCCCGCAATGCCTACGAAACCCTGCTGCTGCAGGAGTGGCAGCGCTGCTCGGCCATCGGCGTGGACGTGGCGATGACGGTGGCGCGCAAGCTCAATGAAGAAGAGCTGCGCCAGCGTGCGGCGTCCAACCGCCTGCTGGTCGAATCCGCCGTGCCCGTCATCCAGGACGTGGGCCGCTTCATCGATTTCGTCCCTGGCATCATCACCCTGACCGAACACACGGGCTGCATCCTGCATGTGGCGGGACAGGCGCACCTCAAGGACGTGGCCGCGCAGCGCTCGGGCATCGTCTCGGGCTCGCTCTGGGGCGAGAAGAGCGCCGGCAACAACGGCATGGGTACGGTGCTGACGACGCTGCAGCCCGCGCATGTGCTGGCTTCGGAGCATTTTTGCGAAGGCTGGCAGGCCTGGTCGTGCGCGGCGGCGCCGATTTTTGATTTCGACGGCCGCTCTGTCATCGGCGTGGTCAACTTCACCACCACCGAGTCGCTGCAGCGTGAGCAGGGCCTGGCGCTGTGCGTGTCCATGGCCAAATCGATCTCGGCGCACATGGCGCTGCACCGCGCCTTCGAGCGCAATTACCTGACCGTGGCCTTCGGCGAGGCCACGCGCCGCTACCCGAATGATGACCTTCTGGCCCTTGATCGCGCCGGAAATGTCGCTCTGCACACCCTCTCCGAGCGGATGCGCCGCACCGTCGAAGACTGGCAAGACGAAAGGGCGCGCCCCGCCGTCAAGGAATCGGTCAACGTCGTCACGCCCGAGACCGGCGAGGTGATCGGCAAAATTCTGCTGCTGACCCGGCCGGCCGGGTACGAGAAGGTGTTTCAGGCTGCCGTCCCTGTCCAGCCCTTGAGGGATGCGGTTCAGACCGCCTGCGAGTTCGGCAAATTCACCACCTGCGATCCGGATACCTGCCGCATGCTGGGTGAGCTTGAGCGTGTCGCGGCCAAGGATGTCAACATTCTGCTGCATGGCGAGACCGGCACCGGCAAGGATTTGATTGCCCGGCATATCCATGCCCGCAGCACGCGCCGGGGCGAGCCCTACCTGGCCGTCAACTGCGGCGCGATCAGCGCGGAACTCGTGGAGAGCACCCTGTTCGGCTACGTGCGCGGTGCGTTCTCCGGGGCCGATCCGCGCGGCCGGGCCGGGTACTTCGAATCCGCCGCTGGCGGCACCCTGTTTCTCGATGAAATCGGCGAGTTGCCGCTGGCCATGCAGGCTGCGCTGCTGCGCGTGCTGGAGGATGGCAGCTTCAGCCGCGTGGGCTCGACCCAGACCCTGCAGGCGCGCTGCCGCATCGTCGCGGCGACGCACCGCAATCTGGAGGCGCTGATCAGCCGCGGGCAATTCCGCCAGGATCTGTATTACCGCCTGAACATTTTCCAGAAGACCATCAAGCCCCTGCGCGAGCGCCCGGACGACATCCCCTTGCTGATCGAAAAATTCATCGGCGCAACCTGCCAGAAGCACGACCTGCAGCCCAACAGGTTCACGCTGGAGGCGCTCAAGACGCTGCAGTCCTACGCCTGGCCCGGCAACGCGCGCGAACTGCGCAACGTGGTGGAGGCGGCGATGCTGCACACCGACGACGGACCCATGGGAACGGAGTCACTCCCGCCCGAATTGCGCACCCGGCCCGATGCGGCGGCGCCCGCACCGTCTCCCGCAAGCGCCGGCCTGGGCGAGGCCACGCGCGAGTACGAGCGGCAATTGATCATCGGCATGCTGCAGAAGTACCGCAAGATCAACCATGTGGCCAAGGCGCTGGGCATTGCGCGCTCCACGCTTTACCGGAAATTTGCCGAACTCGATATTGACCAAAGCCTGTTCACGGGAGCCGACGCGCAATAGCGCGCGCCCAAAAGCGCTCTCTTGCCCGCGGGCGATGGCGACCCTGGTTCAAGGCGACGCTGAACCAAAGTGCTCGTCGAGCAGCGACAGGATGGCGGTGGTCTGGTCCGTCATCACCCAATGGCTTGCGCTCTTCAATTCGACGTACCGGGCGCCCCGGATGCGTTCGGCCAGCATGCGGCCGTTCTCCGGTGGAATCAGTGCGTCCTCGTCGCCATGCACGACCAAGGTGGGCGCGGCAATGGCGCCGAGATGGTGCCAGCCTGACCAGCCCATCAGACCGTACAGCTGCGCCGCATGATCGCGCGGATCACACGGTGTCGCCAGGCGCACGGCATGATCGGCCGCAATCACGTCCGCAGGCGTCGCCGCGGCATAGACATGCGGGCGCATCAACGCCAGCGCTTCTGCCGGCGTGTTGCGATGCTTTGAAAACAATAGCTGCAGAACCTGCGACTGCGCCTTTACCGAGCCCATCGCACCGCCGTGCGTGGCCAGCAAGGCCAGCCGGCGCGTTTGGCCCGGATGGCTCAGCACGAATTGCTGCGCGATCATGCCACCCAGTGAAAACCCGACGACATCCACCGGCTCCGTCTCGCCCGCCGCGTCCAGGACGGCGGCCACGTCGTCGGCCATCGTCGGGATGCGGTGAACCAGCGCCCTGCGCACCTGCGTTCGGCCCACGCCGCGGTTGTCCAGCAGGATGACGCGCCGACGCGCGGCCAGCGCCGGGGCGATGCGAAACCACATCGCCGAACCGCACCCGAGGCCCATCACCAGCACCAGCGCGGGCCGTCCGTGACCCAGCGCTTGCCACCAGATGCGTTCGCCCGTGCCGCGCTCGACCCAGCCGGTGTCCGTCATACCGAGCGCGGCGCCAGCCAGTGCACCAGGGCCGGCCACATCCGCGTCAAGGCGCCGCGGCCCGTGACGAGACCGACATGCCCGCCTTTGATGATGATTTCCTCCTTGTCGCGGCTGCCCACGAGGAGATCCAGCAAGGGGCGCGAAGCGGCGTACGGCACGATGTGGTCCTCGCGCGCGACCAGATGAAGCGCCGATGCGTTGATGCGGCTCGGCTTGGCGTGCAGCCCGCCTATCGTCCACGTGCCCTGCACCAGCCGATTGGTGCGCAGGAAATCACGCACCAGCTCGCGGAATACGCCGCCCGCCATCGGTATGTTGTCCATCTCCCACTTTCCCATGTGCAGGTTCGAGCGCACGGCCTCGGCCTGCCCGACCTGGTTGAGCAGCTGCAGCGCACCAGCGGTCTTGCCGAATGGGCGCAGGGCCCGCATGGCGGTCTGCATCCATTCGGCCGGGACGTTGCCGTATTGCTGCAGCAGCCCCTCTTCATCAAAATGCGGACCCATCCACGCCTTGAATGAAGCCAATCCGTCGCTGTCGACGGGTGTGGCGATGCAAACCAGGTTCTTCAGCGCGGTGTGCTCGTGCAGCGAGGCGTACAGCACCGACAGCAGTCCGCCGAGGCAGTAACCCACCACCGAGAGATCGCGCTCTCCCGAGTGTTCGAGCACGCGCGCGATGCACGCCGGCAGCTTGTCGAGCACATGGTCGGCCAGCGTGAGCGACGCGTGCTCGCGCCGCGGACGCCCCCACTCCACCATGTAGACGTCGAAGCCGGCATCGAGCAGGAACTCGACCATGCTCTGGCCCGGCATCAGGTCGAGAACGGTGGGCTGGTTGATGATCGACGACACCATCAGCAATGGCACGCGGTACACGGAGTCGGTGCGGGCGCGGAAGTGGACCAGCTGGAGCGTGCCGTGCGTCATGAGCACGGACTTCGGACTGCGGCCCAGGGGGGCTGCCAGCGCATCGATCTCGGTGCCGACGTTGCCGAAGGATTCGAGCGCGCGCGCGGTGGCCCCGGCGTTGAGGCGCAGGGTGCGGATGCTGGTGCGTGCCATGGGGCGCTTACCGATCGGTGCGCCGTGCGCTGGAACGCGCAGGACGCACTGGCTGGGGTGCGGGTGCGTTTGCCTTTCTGACGGGCTTTGGTGGAGACTCCGCGTGCGGCGCCGGCGCTTGCGGCGGCTTTCGGTCGCGCTTGGCACGGGGCAGCGCCGCGCCGGGCACGCCCTGCGCGGCGAGTGCGTCACGCAGCCGGTAGAGCGCGGCGGCGACCGAGGCGAGCCCATCCTCGACCCGGCCCAGGCGCTCGTCGAGCATCTCCAGGTCGGTGCGCGACGGCAGGTTGGCCAGGCCCAATCCGGCCTGCGCCGCCTCGACGTACAGCCGGTGCAGGATGCGCCCCTCGTCCACCTGGCGCGCCAGCGTCGGACCCACGCGTTCGTCCCGCATCCACTGGGTGACGACCTCGCTCCATGCGCCTTCGCCCTTGGCCACCCATTCACGCCAGACGGCGATCAAACTGGGCGGCAAGGGCGCGGACTGCGGATCGGAGGGACCAGGTTTGGAATCACTCATGGTGGCTCGATGGCTGTTCAAGGCGCATCGCGTACTGAGATCGGCTCAGTGCCGGGTTTGCATCGTAGTGCATTCGACGGAACGGGTGCAAGCACCGTGCCGACGGTGAGCGCACGCGCCACGCGTGCCCGAATCACCCAGTTTCCGCCCCGTGCCGCTGCGGCGGTCGGGCTGATTGCCCCAGCCCTTTTGTCGCGGCCCGGGAGGACAAAACTGTCCGACCCCCTGGCTTGATTCGGACATTTCACGCGCGACGACTCGGTTCAGGCGGCGAAAACCCATGGGTAAACCCGAGGGTTGATCGTCGCTTGGGATTGGCACGGTTTCTGCCCTTCTCTTGGCAGCGCCGGGCAGTCCTGAGTTCCCCGACCCGCTTGGCGCGTTGCGGGCTTTGCCCGCCCACCCCGACTACATGGAGACCGAGGAAATGACGAAACGAGACATCAAGGTTGTGACGGATGGCCTGACCTATCTGGAAGGCCCGCGCTGGCATCAGGGCGCGCTATGGTTTGTGGATTTCTACACCTACGGGGTGTACCGCGTGAACCCGGATGGTTCGGCGGAGAAGGTGGCGCATGTGGAGCAGCAGCCATCCGGCCTGGGCTGGCTGCCGGACGGCCGCATGCTGGTGGTCTCGATGAAGGACCGCAAGGTGCTGCGCCAGGAGAAGGACGGCAGTCTGGTGGTGCACGCGGACATCTGGGACCAGTGCGCCGGCCATGCGAACGACATGGTGGTCGCTCCCAGCGGCAACGCCTACGTGGGCAACTTCGGCTACGACCTGATGGGCGGCGCGCCGCACAAGAACACCACGCTGGTGCTGGTGCGCCCGGACGGCAGCTCGCAGGTGGTCGCCGACGGGCTGGCGTTTCCCAACGGCATGGTCGTCACGCCGGACCAGAAGCGGCTCATCGTCAACGAGCTGTTCGGCAACCGCATCTCGCAGTTCGACATCAAGGCCGACGGCACGCTGGGGCCGCGGCGCGACTTCGCCAACTATGGCGAGCTCGGCGACGAGGGCGACGTCGGCAAGCGCATCGAGCGCGCGACGATTCTGCCGGACGGCCTGGCGCTGGATGCCGAAGGCGCGGTCTGGTTTGCCGACACCATCCACCAGCGCGCGGTGCGCATGGCCGAGGGCGGAAAGATCCTCGACGAAGTCCACACCGCACCCGACGGCATCTTCGCCGTCGGCCTGGGCGGCGCCGACGGCAAGACGCTCTTCATGTGCGCGGCGCCCGACTGGGACGAAGCCAAGCGCACCGTAGCGCGCGAGGGCCGCATGCTGGCCACCACGGTCGCCGTGGGCCATGCCGGAACCCCTTGATCAAGCCCGGCCGGATTTTCAACCCTCTTTTTCAGGATTCCATCATGGACAACATCACCACCAACAATTCGGTCAACGACACCCTCGATGTCTTGATCATCGGCGCCGGCTTCACCGGGCTGTACCAGCTGCACGCGCTGCGCGAGCGGGGCTTCAAGGTGCACTTGGTCGATGCCGCCAAGGACGTCGGCGGCATCTGGCACTGGAACTGCTACCCCGGCGCCCGCGTGGACACGCATTGCCAGATCTACCAGTACTCCATGCCCGAGCTGTGGCAGGAATTCGAATGGCGCGAGCGCTTTCCCAACTGGGAGCAGATGCGCGAATACTTCAAGTTCGTCGACCGCAAGCTGGACTTGAGCCGCAGCATCAGCTTCGGCGCGCGCGTGCGCACGGCCACCTTCGACGAGGACAAGCGCGAATGGACGGTGTACATGCTGGGCCACCAGCCGATACGCGCGCGCTACGTCGTCGCCAACCTGGGCTTCGCGGCCAAGCCCTACATCCCGAAGATCGAGGGCATGGACCGCTTCAAGGGCGAGATCCACCACACCGCCCTCTGGCCCCAGGGCGGGCTGGACATGACCGGCAAGCGCGTGGCCGTCATCGGTACCGGTGCCAGCGGCGTGCAGGTGTCGCAGGAAGCGGCGCTGGTGGCCAAGCAGCTCACCACCTTCCAGCGCACGCCCAACCTGGCGATTCCCATGCACAACCAGCAGTACAGCGCCGAGGACAACCGCGCCATGCGCCCCGAACTGCCGGCCGCGTTCGAGCGCTGCCGCAACGCGTACGCGGGCTTCGACTTCGACTTCATCCCCAAGAACGCCACCGAGGTGTCCGCCGAGGAGCGCCAGGCCACGCTGCAGGCGCTGTGGGACAAGGGCGGCTTCTATTACTGGTTGGGCAACTTCCAGGACTACCTGTTCGACGACAAGGCCAACGACTATGTCTACGACTTCTGGCGCGACAAGGTGCGCGCGCGCATCAAGGATCCGCAGGTGGCAGACAAGCTCGCGCCCATGAAGAAGCCCCACCCCTGGGGCGCCAAGCGGCCGTGCCTGGAGCAGTGGTACTACGAAATCTTCAACCAGGACAACGTCACACTGGTGGATCTGGGCGAGAAACCCATCCTCGGCATCACCGAAAAAGGCATCGTCACGGCCGACGGCGAGACCGAGTTCGACATCATTGCCCTGGCCACCGGTTTCGACGGGGTCTCGGGCGGGCTGACCAACATCGACTTCCGCGACGGCCAGGGCCGCACCTTCAAGGAAAAATGGTCGTCCGGCGTGCGCACGCATCTGGGCGTGTCGGCGGCGGGCTTTCCCAATCTGCTGTTCGGCTACGGGCCGCAATCGCCGGCCGGCTTCTGCAACGGGCCGACCAGCGCCGAAGTGCAGGGCGAGTTGCTCGTCGACCTGCTCGGCCACCTGCGCGACAAGGGCATCACGCGCATCGAGGCCACTGAAGCGGCGCAGGAAGACTGGTTCAAGCTGGTCGAGGACTTCTGGGCGATGTCGCTGTTCCCCAAGGCCAAGTCCTGGTACCAGGGCGCCAACATTCCGGGCAAGACCCAGCAGTCGCTGAACTTCCCCAACGGCCTGCCGACCTACACCGCGAAGTTCAAGGAAGCCGCGGCCAACGGCTACGCCGGATTCGTCCTGAACTGACCGCCACCTGGTCTGCCGCCACCACCGTGCTTTTCGGCCGTGGCGGCCGCCCCATGTCCTGCTCCTCTGGAGATTACCTTGGCTTTACTGAATTACGGCAACCCCATCCGCTTTGACTTTGGCGCCATCACCCATCTGCCCGATGGCCTGGTCCGGCTGGGCGTGCGCCGCCCCCTGCTCGTGACCGACCGCGGCGTGAGCGCCAGCGGCCTGGTCGATCGCCTGCTGGCCACCCTGCCGGCCGATCGGCGGGCCACGGTTGCGATCTACGACGACACCCCGGGCAACCCGACGGAGAACGCGGTGCACGACGCACTGGCGATCTACCAGGCGCACGATTGCGACGGCGTCATCGGCCTGGGCGGCGGCTCTTCGATCGACCTGGGCAAGGCGGTGGCGCTGCTGGCCAAATGTCCGTCGCCACTGGCGCAGTACGACCCGCTGCAAGGCGGCAACAAGCTCGTCAAGGACGTGGCGCCCATGGTGGCCATACCGACCACGGCGGGCACCGGCAGCGAGGCCTCGATCGGCTTTCTGATCAGCATGAACGACGGGCGCAAGATGACCTTCGCCAACCCGCGCTTCCTGCCCGCGCTGTCCATCTGCGATCCGGAGCTGACGCTGAGCCTGCCGGCCCGCTTGACCGCCGCCACCGGCATGGACGCGATCACGCATTGCATCGAGGGCGTGCTGGCCCCTGGCGGCAACGCGCCGGCCGACGGCATCGGGCTGGATGGCCTGTGGCGCGGCTGGCGCAACCTGCCGCGCGCCGTGGCCGACGGCTCGGATCGCGATGCGCGCTGGCAGATGATGATGGCCGCCACCGAAGGGGCGCTCGCCTTCACCAAGGGGCTGGGCGCGGTGCATTCGATGAGCCACGCCGCCGGTCACGTCGAATCGCTGCACCTGCACCACGGCACGCTCAACGCCGTGATCCTGCCCACCGTGCTGCGCTTCAACGAAGCGGGCAGCGAGGAGGCTTACGCCCGGTTGCGCCAGGCCATGGGTCTCGCCGAAGGCGCCGACATCGCGCGCGCGGTCGAGGCCATGAACGAGCGCCTGGGCATCCCCAAGGGTCTGGCATCCCTGGGCGTGACCGAAAGCATGATCGACGAGCTGGTGCCGCACGCCGTCGTTGATCTCTCGACGCGCACCAACCCGCGGCCCGTGGACGCCGGCGACTTCGGACGCCTGTTTCGCGAGGCCATGTAGCCATCGCGCCGGCGCCGCGCCGGCGGCCGCGCACAAGGAGACATCCAAATGAATGCACTGATGGGGCGGATGATGCAGATGCCGCTGCTGATCTCGGCGCTGATCACGCACGCGGCGCGCCACCACGCCGAAACCGAAATCGTCTCTCGGCTTGAAGACGGGCGGACGCACCGCTACACCTACCGCGATGCGGAGCTGCGCTCGCGCCAGTTGGCGCAGGCGCTGGGACGCCTGGGCACCGAGCCCGGCGACCGCATAGCCACGCTGGCCTGGAATGGCCATCGCCACTTCGAGATCTACTTTGGCGCCTCGGGCTCGGGGCGCGTGTGCCACACGATCAACCCGCGCCTGTTTCCCGAGCAGATCACCTGGATCGTCAACCACGCCCAGGACCGGGTGCTGTGCTTTGACCTGTCCTTCCTGCCGCTGATCGAGAAGATCGCGCCGCAACTGGCTTCGGTACGCCACTTCGTCGCGCTGTGCGAGCGCGCGCAGATGCCCGGGCAAACCACGCTGGCGAACCTGCAGTGCTACGAAGACCTGGTTGGCGCGGAAGACGGCCACTACGCCTGGCCGAGCTTCGATGAAAACACCGCATCCGGCATCTGCTACACCTCGGGCACCACGGGCAACCCCAAGGGCGCCGTCTACAGCCACCGCTCGACGCTGCTGCATGCGCTGGCGGCGTCGCTGCCCGACACGCTGAACTTGTCGGCGCAGGACACGATCCTGCCGGTCGTTCCCATGTACCACGTCAACGCCTGGGGCATTCCCTATTCGGCCGCGCTGGTGGGCTGCAAGCTGGTGCTGCCGGGCCCGCATCTGGATGGCCAGTCGCTGTACGAGCTGTTCGAGGCCGAGGGCGTGACCATGGCCGCGGGCGTGCCGACCGTGTGGCTGGCCGTGCTCGGCCACATCCAGGACAAGAAACTCAAGTTCTCGACCCTGCAGCGCCTGGTTTTTGGCGGCTCGGCCGCGCCGCCGTCGATGATGAAAACCTTCCAGCGGGACTACGGCGTCGATGTCATCCACTGCTGGGGCATGACCGAGATGTCGCCGCTGGGCACCTTCGCGCGGCTGAAGAACGGCCAGTCGGCGCTGGGCGAAGAAAGTCAGCGGCGCATCCTGCAAAAGCAGGGGCGCGCGATCTTCGGCGTGGACATGGCGATTCTGGGCGACGACGGCCAGCCCCTGCCCTGGGACGGCGAGCAGTCGGGCAACCTGATCGTGCGCGGTCCCTGGGTCATCGCGCAGTACTTCGGCCATGACGATTCGCCGCTGATCGACGTTGGCGGCCAGCGCTGGTTCCCCACCGGCGACGTCGCCACCATCGATGTGTACGGCGGCATGCAGATCACCGATCGCAGCAAGGACGTCATCAAGTCCGGTGGCGAGTGGATCAGCTCGATCGAGCTGGAAAACATCGCCATGGCGCATCCGGCGGTGCACGAGGCCGCGGTCATCGGCTGCAAGCACCCCAAATGGGACGAGCGTCCGCTGCTGGTGGTGGTCAAAAAGCCCGGCACTGAGGTCACGCGCGAGGCGCTGCTGGATTTTTTCAACGGCCAGATCGCCAAATGGCAGATCCCCGACGACGTGGCCTTCGTCGATGAAATCCCGCACACCGCGACCGGAAAGATCCAAAAACTCACCCTGCGCAAGCAGTTCGCGGATTACCGCCTGCCCACGGCCTGAGCCCGAAAGCATAGCCATGAACACCACCACTTACCCAGACACCCGGCTGCTGATTGACAACGAATGGATCGATGCGCGCGGCGGCAGGACGCAGGACGTGCGCAATCCGGCGACCGGTGCCGTCATCGGCACGATGGCACGCGCTTCGATCGAAGACCTGGACGCGGCGCTGGCGGCGGCGCGGCGCGGCTTTGCCGCCTGGCGCGGCATGCCTGCACACGAACGCGCGGCCACCATGCGCCGCGCCGCCGCGCTGGTGCGCGAGCGCGCGGACGACATCGCCCGCACGATGACGCTGGAGCAAGGCAAGCCGCTGGCCGAGGCGCGTTATGAGGTCACTTCCAGCGCCGACATCATCGACTGGTTTGCCGATGAAGGACTGCGCGTCTATGGGCGCATCGTGCCCTCGCGCAACCTGGCGGCGCAGCAGCTGGTGATGAAGGAACCCGTGGGCCCGGTGGCAGCCTTCACGCCCTGGAACTTTCCGATCAACCAGGTGGTGCGCAAGCTCGCCGCGGCGCTGGCCAGCGGCTGCTCCTTTTTGCTCAAGGTACCGCAGGAAACTCCGGCCTCGCCGGCGGCGCTGCTGGCCGCTTTCGTCGATGCCGGCACGCCGGCGGGTGTCGTCGGGCTCGTGGCTGGCCCATCGGCGGAAATTTCCGAACACCTGATTGCCAGCCCCATCATCCGCAAGGTCACCTTCACCGGCTCCACGCCGGTGGGCAAGGAACTGGCGGCGCTGGCCGGCCGGCACATGAAGCGCGTGACAATGGAGCTCGGCGGCCATGCACCGGTCATCGTCGCCGAGGACGCCGACATCGCGCTTGCCGTCAAGGCCAGCGGCGGCGGCAAGTTCATCAACGCCGGGCAGGTCTGCGTCTCGCCCACGCGCTTTCTGGTGCATCGCAGCATCGCGCGGGAGTTCGAAGAGGTGTTTGCCAAGTATGCCGAACGCATCAAGGTCGGCGACGGCCTGGCGCAGGGCACGCGCATGGGGCCGCTGGTCAACACGCGCCGGGTCGATGCCATGCTGGCGCTGGTGGCGGACGCCCGAACCAAGGGCGCGCGCGTGGTCACGGGCGGCGAGCGCATCGGCGGCGAAGGCAGCTTCTTCACGCCCACGCTGCTGGCCGATGTGCCACTGGATGCGGCCGTATTCAACGATGAGCCCTTCGGCCCGATCGCGGCGATGCGCCCCTTCGACACGCTGGACGAAGCGATCGCCGAGGCCAACCGCCTGCCGTTCGGGCTTGCAAGCTATGCGTTCACGCGCTCGATCAGGACCGCGCACGAACTGGCACAGCGCCTGGAGGTGGGCATGCTCTGGATCAACCAGCCGGCGCTGCCATCGGCCGAGATGCCGTTTGGCGGCGTCAAGGATTCCGGCTACGGCACCGAGGGCGGGCCGGAGGCGATGGAACCCTATCTGGTCACCAAGGCGGTGTCCATTCTCGGGGTCTGACCGCTGGCGCTCGGTGGTATCGCCTCGGGATTGAATAAAGGCAACGCTGAACAAGTCCCTCGCACGCGGCGCATCCCTGGCTTGGGCGGTCTGCGTCGTTGCAAATGCTCGCCATGGCTGCGGCCATGTCTGTGCTTTGCGCCTCGCAGCCCATCCCAAGCCAGGGCGCGCCGCATCGCGGGGACTTATTCAGCGTCGCCTAAAGGCAAAAACCACTGGTAGCGCTTGTGTGGCAAGCGCTGTCAGCTATTGTTTCAGGAGGATACAATCGGACGACAGGAGCATCGACCATGAGCATCAAGAGCGACAGATGGATACGCCGCATGGCCGAGCAGCACGGCATGATCGAGCCGTTCGAGCCCGGCCAGGTGCGCGAGGTCGAGGGCCGCAAGGTCATCAGCTACGGCACCAGCAGCTACGGCTACGACATCCGCTGCGCGCGCGAATTCAAGGTGTTCACCAACATCCACAGCACGGTGGTCGATCCGAAGAACTTCGACGAGAAGAGCTTTGTCGATTTTTCGGGCGATTTCTGCATCATCCCGCCCAACAGCTTTGCGCTGGCGCGCACCGTCGAATATTTCCGCATTCCGCGGGACGTGCTCACCGTCTGCCTGGGCAAGAGCACCTACGCGCGCTGCGGCATCATCGTCAACGTTACGCCGTTCGAGCCCGAATGGGAAGGCTATGTGACGCTGGAATTTTCCAACACCACGCCGCTGCCCGCCAAGATCTACGCCGGCGAAGGCTGCGCGCAGGTGCTGTTCTTCCAGAGCGACGAAGTCTGCGAAGTGAGCTATGGCGACCGCAAGGGCAAGTACCAGGGCCAGCAGGGCGTGACGCTGCCGCGCGCCTGATCAGGCGCGTGCAAGCGCCAGCCGCGCCGCCGCCAGATCCCATCCGGCCCAGCCGCAGCTCTTGAACAGCACGGGGCCGCTTTTCGCAGCGAGTTCTGCCCGCACCACATCCTGCAGGGTTGCCAGAGGCGCAACGGCAATGCCCGCCTGCAGCAGATCGCCCGCCTCATGGTCGGCATCGCGCGAATCGACCACGATGCGGCCCTGGGTGGCGAAGTGACGGCACAGCGGCGCATCCAGTTCCACCATCCGCGGCGTGAAGGCGCCCACCGCGGCAACGAAGGCATCCGGCCGGGGCCGGGCACGCAGCACCACGCCGCTGGCCGGCGTGCAGGTGACGGCGAGCGGGCAGTCGGCAAGCGCCGCGTCGGCATCCAGCATGGTGCCGGCGTGCAGGCCAAGCGCACGCGCATGCTGCACGAGCCTGTCCGCGCCGGCCTGGCTGCGCGATGCAATCCGGAACTCGCGCACGCCGAGCACGCCGGCAAAGGCCTCCAGGTGCGCCCGGCCCTGCACACCCGCGCCGACGATCAGCATGGGCCCGGCGGCGTTGGGCGCCAGCCAGCGCGCCGCCAGCGCCGAGATGGCCGCGGTGCGCCGGGCGGTGACCGTCGGGCCGTCCAGGATCAGCTGGCGCGTGCCGGTGGCAACGTCGAAGACCACCGCATCGCCTTGTATCGTCGCCCGGTCGCTGCCCGCATTGCCGGGCGTGAAGGAGATGAGCTTGGTCATCGCCACCTGGCCGTCGGTGGCGGGCATGACGAAGAGCACCGCGCCGTCGGCCGTGGGCAGTACGGTGCGCGCGGGGATGCGGACATCGCCCGCCTTCAGCAGGGCAGCGATCGCCTCGACCAGCGCTTGCCAGGGCAGGGCGGCGGCGGTCTGTTCAGCGTTGAGCGCGGCAGGCATGGGTCCTGGTCTGCACGGAAGTGGCTGCAAGGGCGCAGCGTATGCCGGTGCGCACGCCGTGCACCATTTGCGCCAGCGGCATGTGGGGCGAGCCCTGTTCCGGCAGCTGCGGCAGATGGATGAAACCGCCGCGTGCGCCCTGCAGCGCGGGAACGCTCGCCAGGCGATGCATCAGGCCGAAGAACAGGTGGTTGCAGACGAAGCTGCCGGCGTTCCGCGACGTTTGCACCGGCACGCCCGCCGCGGCCATGCTGCGCAACATGGCATCAATGGGCAGGCTGCTCAGGTAGGCGGCGGGGGCGCCCGGGATGACGGGCCTGTCCTGCGGCTGTGCGCCGTGGTTGTCCGGGATGCATGCGTCTTCGCGGTTGAGTGCCACGCGTTCGAGCCGCAGCGCCTCGCACCCCGCGGCGAGCCCCAGGCAAACGACCAGCATGGGCTGGTGGCGCGCCAGCAAGGCGTCAAGCCGTTCAAGGCACAGGCCGAATACCGTGGGCAGCGCTGCGGCAATCACCCTGCAACCGGCGATCTGGCGCTGGTGCAAGGCCTGGGCCACGAGCGCACTGGGGTTCACCGCATGCGAGCCAAACGCATCAAACCCCGTCACCAGCACGGTGTCGCGGGCGCTGGCCTTCACCGGCTGGAGCGAGGTCGGGAGCGGCGTTACCATTGCCACAATTTACTGCACCGGGAATACCAACATGCGCTGGGAAGGTGAACGCCAGTCGGACAACGTCGAGGACCGCCGCAGCGGTGGCGGTGGCGGTGGAGGCTTTGGCATCGGCGGGCGCAGCATAGGCGTCGGCACCATCGTGCTGGCGCTGATCGGCTGGGGGGTGTTCGGCATCAATCCGCTGACCACCATAGGCATGCTCTCGGGCGGTGGCGGGGCGCCGCAGGTGCAGCAGGCCCCGGCCAGCCACCCGCCGCAGGACGACAAGCAGGCGGCCTTCGTCTCCACGGTGCTGGCCTCGACCGAGGATGTCTGGAGCGACATTTTCCGCAAGGGCGGTGCGCAATACCCGGCGCCGCGCCTGGTGTTGTTCCGCGGCGTGACGCCCACGGCCTGCGGCACCGGGCAATCGGCGATGGGACCTTTCTACTGCCCGGGCGACCACAAGGTGTACCTGGACATGGATTTTTTCGACACCATGAGCCGCCAGCTCGGCGCGCCCGGCGTGTTCGCGCGCGCCTACGTCATCGCGCATGAAGTGGGCCACCATGTGCAATCGGTGCTGGGCACCACGGCCAAGGTGGACGGCATGCGCGGGCGCGTCAGCGAGCGTGAGCAGAACGCGCTTTCGGTGCGCCTTGAACTGCAGGCCGATTGCTACGCCGGCATCTGGGCCAAGTATTCCCAGCAGGCCAAGAACTGGCTGGATCAGGGCGACATCGAGTCGGCGGTGAACGCCGCCCAGCAGATCGGCGACGACACGCTGCAGAGGAAGAGCACCGGCACCGTGCGCCCCGATGCCTTCACCCACGGCACCAGCGCGCAGCGCGTGCACTGGTTCACGCAGGGCCTCCAAAGCGGCAGTCTGCAGTCCTGCGATACCTTCAGCGCGCGCACTCTGTAGCCGATATTTGCCCGTTTTTTGTTGCAATGCGACAATTGCGGGCTCATGACGACTCCATATACCTCAGTAGCGCTGGCTGAACCCCTGCAGCGCGCCGTAGCCGAGATGGGCTACGAAACCATGACGCCGATCCAGGCGCAGGCCATTCCGGTGGTGCTCACCGGCAAGGACGTGATGGGTGCGGCGCAGACCGGCACCGGCAAGACGGCGGCGTTTGCGCTGCCGCTGCTGCAGCGCATGCTGGCGCATGAAAACACCTCGGCATCGCCGGCGCGCCACCCGGTGCGCGCGCTGGTGCTGCTGCCCACGCGAGAGTTGGCCGACCAGGTGGCGGAGCAGGTGGCGCTGTATGCCAAATACACCCAGCTGCGCAGCACCGTGGTGTTCGGCGGCATGGACATGAAGCCGCAGACGCTTGAACTGAAAAAAGGCGTGGAGGTGCTGGTGGCCACCCCTGGGCGGCTGCTGGACCATATCGAAGCCAAGAACGTGGTGCTGAACCATGTCGAGTACGTGGTGCTGGACGAGGCCGACCGCATGCTGGATATCGGCTTTCTGCCGGACCTGCAGCGCATTCTCTCCTACCTGCCCAAGGCGCGCACCACGCTGTTATTTTCGGCCACCTTCTCGCCCGAGATCAAGCGCCTGGCGGCCAGTTACCTGCAGGATCCGGTGACCATCGAAGTGGCGCGGCCCAATGCCACGGCGTCCACCGTCGAGCAGCATTTCTATGCGGTGAGCGACGACGACAAGCGCCGCGCGATCCGCCAGGTGCTCAAGGATCGGTCGCTCGCGCAGGCCTTCATCTTCGTCAACAGCAAGCTCGGCTGCGCGCGCCTGGCGCGGGCGCTGGAGCGCGACGGCCTCAAGACCGCCGCGCTGCATGGCGACAAGAGCCAGGACGAGCGCCTGAAGGCGCTCGAAGCCTTCAAGAGCGGCGAGGTCGATCTGCTGGTCTGCACCGACGTGGCCGCGCGCGGGCTGGACATCAAGGACGTGCCGGCGGTGTTCAACCATGACGTGCCGTTCAACGCCGAAGACTACGTGCACCGCATCGGCCGCACCGGCCGCGCCGGCGCCTCCGGTCTGGCGGTGACGCTGGTGACGGGCCACGATGCGCGCCTGATGGGCGAGCTGGAGAAGCTGCTCAAGAAGAAGCTCGAAGTCGAACCCGTCGAGCTGGGCAGCGAGCCGCCGCGCGGGCGTTACGGGGACGGGCACGGACACCGGACGGTGCGCGGCGACCCGGATGCCCCGCGCACGCGCGCCCCGCGGCATGCCGGGTCGGGTTTCGTGCCTTCGCGCGACCCCTTCTTCGATCGTCCGTATGAGGCGCATCCCGCAGGCGAGAATCCGGCCGCATGGGAGCAGTCCGCCAAGGCGGCGCCGGCGCGCGGCAGGATCTCTGCCAACATCAAGCAGCGCCGCGTGGTGGCAGCGCTCTTCAAGGCACCGCAGCCCGTCGAAGACGCTGCTGCGTGATCGGCTAGCCGGGCTGCTGTGCCTTGGGGCAGGGCACCTGGCAGTGCTCGCGTTCGGCCAGCGTCGTTCCAAAGCGCACGGCACTCAAGCTTCCGCCCCAGACGCAGCCGGTATCCAGCGCCAGCAGGTGAGGGCGGTTCATCCAGCCCATTGTGGACCAGTGGCCAAAGGCGATCAGGCTGGCTTGCGTCGCCCGCCCGGGCACGTCAAACCAGGGCAGCAAGCCCGGCGGAGGGGTTGCGGCCGCCTCGCTGCTGGAAAAATCCATCACGCCCTCGCTGGAGCAGAAGCGCAGGCGCGTGAGCGCATTGACGATCACGCGCAGCCGGTCCGCGCCTTTCAGCGCATCGGTCCAGCGGTCCGGCTGGTTGCCATACATCCGCTGCAGGAATTGCGGCCAGGCGCTGCTGCGCAAGACGGTGTGCACCTCACCGGCCAGGGCGAGCGCCTGCTCTGCCGACCACTGCGGCAGGACGCCGGCATGCACCATCAGCAGGCTGTCGCCGCCGTGCGTGATGGATCGTGCGAGTGGTTGCCGGCGCAGCCAGTCGAGCAGGGTCTCGCTGTCGCTTGCCTGCAGCAGTGCGTCCAGCGTATCGCGCCGTGAGGGCGCGCGCACGCCGTGCGCCAATGCCAGCAAATGCAGGTCGTGGTTGCCCAGCAAGGCAAGGATGCTGCCTTCCAGCGCGATGCAGCGGCGCAATACCGCGGCGGAGTCCGGACCGCGATTGACGAGATCGCCCAGCAGGTAAAGCGTGTCGCGGCTGGGGGAGAACCCAATATGCGCGAGCAAGCGCTCCAGCGCGTCCGCGCACCCCTGAATATCGCCCGCACAATAAAGCGCCATTGCCGTCCATCCTTGTTTCCGTGGAATGCCATTGTGCTACGCAGCGTGTCCGCCGTGGTTGAATGGTCTATATCCGGATATCGGATTCGCATTGAAGTTGGCCTGCCGCATTTTCATATTGAAAATTCATCAAAAGCCTCTCTATAATCACATTGTCATCAATCAATAAATGCCACCAACCTCCAAAGGATGAACATGACAGCCAGTTACCAGGAATTGCTCAAGCAACGCGAGGCGCTCGATGCGCAGATCCAGCAGGCACGCGAAAAGGAAGTGGCCACGGCGGTCGCCAAGGTGCGTCAACTGGTTGCGGATTTCGGCTTGACGCAGTCCGATGTATTCCCCTCGGGCCGTCGCACCAAGGCAAGTTCCTCTGCGGGCAAGGTGGCGCCCAAATACCGTGATCCGGCCACCGGCCAGACCTGGACCGGGCGTGGCAAGCCGCCGAGGTGGATCCAGGGCCAGGATCGTGCGAAGTTTGCGATCTGATCGTTTCCCGCCCGGGACACGGAAGAAGCCCCTCGTAGCCGCAAAGCCCGCCGTGCGCGGGCTTTTTGTCGGGCGTTCGGCGCATTCCGGGCGCGGCCTGTGGTCATGCCGCGGTGGGCCGATGCAGGGTATTCGTGGGCGTACACTCGCGGCGTGAGCCTTGGATGCCGTGCGGATTTCCCGCGCCGCGCCACTCGATGCACTTGCCAATTCGAAGGAGAATTTCACATGGTTGCCGCCAAGCAAAAAAGGCATGCGTTTGCCGCCACGGTCAAGACGTTCAAGACGGCGTCCGGCAAAGAGCATTCATTCTTTTCGCTGCCTGCATTGGCGCGCAAATATCCCAATGTCAAACGCCTGCCGCGCTCGATCCGAATTGTTCTGGAATCAGTATTGCGCCATTGCGATGGCACCAAGGTGACGGCCGAGCATGTCGAGCAATTGGCCAACTGGAGGCCCAATGCGCCGCGCGTCGATGAAATACCATTTACCGTGGCGCGCGTGCTGTTGCAGGACTTTACCGGCGTTCCATTGCTCGTTGACCTTGCTGCCATGCGGGCGGCAGCGCAAAAGGAGGGCACCAATCCAAAACGGGTGGAGCCGCTCGTTCCGGTGGATCTGGTGGTGGACCATTCCGTCATGGTGGATAACTATGGCACCAAGTCGGCGCTCTCCCAGAACATGAAACTCGAGTTCGAACGCAATCATGAGCGCTACCAGTTCATGAAATGGGGCATGCAGGCCTTTGATACCTTCCGTGTCGTGCCGCCGGGCTTTGGCATTTGCCACCAGGTGAATCTGGAATTCCTCACCAAGGGCGTGCACAAGCGCAAGGATGGCGTGATTTACCCGGATTCGCTGGTCGGCACCGACAGCCACACGCCGATGATCAACGGCGCGGGCGTCGTGGCCTGGGGCGTGGGCGGCATCGAGGCCGAGGCGGCGATGCTGGGCCAGCCGGTGTATTTCCTGACGCCCGATGTGGTGGGCTTCGAGCTCAAGGGCCAGCTGCGCGAAGGCGTGACAGCCACCGACCTGGTGCTCACCGTGACCGAGCTGCTGCGCCAGAACAAGGTGGTGGGCACCTTTGTCGAATATTTCGGCGAGGGCACCGCGTCACTCAGCGTGCCCGACCGCGCAACGCTGGGCAACATGTCGCCGGAGAACGGCTCGACGCTGGGCCTGTTCCCGATCGACCAGCGCACGCTGGAATATTTTGAAGGCACGGGCCGCACCAAGACCGAGATCGAGCTGGTGGAGGCCTACTACAAGGCGCAGGGCCTGTTTGGCGCGCCGCGCGCGGGCGAGGTGGACTATTCGCGCGTCATCACGCTCGATCTGGGCGATGTCACGCCCAGCATCGCCGGGCCGCGCCGTCCGCAGGACCGCATTGACCTGGGCAAGGCCAAAACGCGCTTTGCCGAGTTGTTCACCACGCCGATGGAGCAGGGCGGCTTTGCCCGCCCGGCGGACGCGTTTGGCGAGCGCGTGCACATCACACCGAGCGCGGCGATCGATGCGAAGGCCGAGCCCAAGGGCTTCGAGGTGACCAATGGCGACGTGCTGATCGCCGCCATCACGAGCTGCACCAACACCAGCAACCCGGGCGTGATGCTGGCCGCCGGCCTGCTGGCCAGGAAGGCGGTGGAAGCGGGACTCAAGGTCAGGCGCCACGTCAAGACCTCGCTGGCGCCCGGATCGCGCATCGTCACCGAATACCTGCAGGAAACCGGCCTGCTGCCCTACCTGGAAAAGGTGGGCTTCAGCCTGGCCGGCTATGGCTGCACGACCTGCATCGGCAATGCGGGCGATCTCTCTCCCGAGCTCAACGAGGCGATCAACCGGCACGATCTGGTCTGCGCTTCGGTGCTCTCGGGCAACCGCAACTTTGAGGCGCGCATTCACCCCAACCTCAAGGCCAACTTCCTCATGAGCCCGCCGCTCGTCGTCGCCTATGCGATTGCGGGCAGCGTCAATGTCGATCTGATGACCGAGCCGGTGGGCAAGGGCAAGGGCGGCAAGGATGTCTATCTGGGTGACATCTGGCCGACGAGCGACGAGGTGCAGAAGTTGCTCAAGTTCGCGATGAAGGGCAAGGCCTTCCGTGCCAATTACGCCAAGATCGAGACTGAGCCGGGCAAGCTCTGGGAAAAGATCAAGGGCGTCAAGGGGCAGCTCTACGACTGGCCTGAGAGCACCTACATCGCCGAGCCGCCGTTCTTCGACGGCTTTGCGCTCAAGACGGCACGGTCGGAGGCGGAAAGTGCGCAGCGCGACCATTCCGTGCGCGGCGCCCGCGTCATGGCGCTGTTTGGCGATTCGGTGACGACCGACCACATCTCGCCGGCCGGCCGCATCAAGGAAAGTTCGCCCGCCGGGCTCTGGCTCAAGGCGCATGGCGTGCAGAAGCAGGACTTCAATAGCTACGGCTCGCGCCGCGGCCAGCATGAGGTGATGATGCGCGGCACTTTTGCCAACGTGCGCATCAAGAACCTGATGATCCCGCCGCTGGCCGATGGCTCGCGCGAGGAGGGCGGCGTCACGCTCTACCAGGGCGAGGGGCCGCGGCAGGGCGCCAAGATGCCCATCTTCGATGCCGCCGAGCTCTACATGGCCGGCAAGACGCCGACAGTCATCTTTGCGGGCGAGGAATACGGCACGGGTTCCAGCCGCGACTGGGCGGCCAAGGGCACGCAGCTGCTGGGCATCCAGGCGGTGGTGGCGCGCAGCTTCGAGCGCATCCACCGCTCCAACCTGATCGGCATGGGCGTGCTGCCGCTGCAGTTCCAGGGCAAGGACAGCTGGGAGACCCTGGGCCTCAAGGGCGATGAGCAGGTGGATGTCGTGGTGGACAAGCAGCTCAAGCCGCAGAGCAAGGCCAGGCTGGTCATCCGCTTTGCCAATGGCAGCACGAAAGAGGTGCAGCTCACGCTGCGCCTGGATACGCCGATCGAGGTGGATTACTACCGCGCCGGCGGCATCCTGCCCTATGTGCTGCTGCAGCTGATTGCCGGCTGACCGGCAACCGCCCCCGTCCGCATGCCACGCCGGCAGATTCTGATTGCGGGCGGCGGCATCGGCGGGCTTGCCGCCGCCATAGCCAGCCGGCAGGCGGGCTGGGAGGTGCGGCTTGCCGAGCGCGCCAGCGCCTTCAGCGAAGTGGGCGCCGGCGTGCAGCTCGGGCCCAATGCCGTGCGCTGCCTCGATGCCTGGGGCCTGCGGGCGCCCCTGCAGGCGGTGGCGTGCTTCCCCGAACGGCTGGAAATCCGCAGCGCCATCGATGCCGGCGAGCTGGGGCGGATGCGCTTGGGACGCACCATGGCCGAGCGTTACGGCGCTCCTTACCTCACCATCCACCGGGCCGATCTGCACGCGCTGCTGCTGGCCGCGGTCAGCGACAGGGCCGATGCGCCGTTGCTGCTGGACCACCGATTGACAGATTTCGTGCAGGGTGACGACGCGGTTGCCGCGCGCCTGCTGCGCGGCGATGGCAGTGAGCTGGCGCTGGAAGCCGATCTGCTGCTGGGCGCCGATGGCCTGCATAGCCGCGTGCGCGAAGGGCTGCTGGGCGAGGGCGTGGCACAGCCTGCGGGTCATCTGGCCTACCGCGCCGTGGTGCCGCAGCGCGCACTGGCGCAGCACCTGCGCAGCCAGGTCGTCACCGTCTGGCTCGGGCCGCAGCTGCATGTGGTGCACTACCCGCTGCGCGGCGGTGAACTGCTCAACCTGGTGGCGATTCGCCACGGCCAGCCGCCGGCCGATCTGGTGCATTGGGATCATGGCGCGAATGCCGGCGAGCTGCAGGATGCGCTGGCGCGCACCTGCGCGCCGCTGCAGGACATGGTGCAGGCCGTATCGGACGCCGGTGGGCAGTGGCGGCTGTGGCCGCTGGTGGAACGCGCCCCGGTGGCGGCGGCCACGCAGATGGCGCAGGGCCTGGTGGCGCTGCTGGGCGATGCGGCCCACCCCATGCGCCCGTATCTGGCGCAGGGCGCGGGCATGGCGATCGAGGATGCGGCCGAGCTGGGGCGCGACCTGGGCATGCAGGCGCTGGAGCCCGCGCTGCGGCTGCGCCGCTATGCGCTCAACCGCTGGCAGCGCGTCGCCGCGGTGCAGCGGCGTTCGCGGCGCAATGCCGGCATCTTCCATGCCACCGGGGCGGTGCGGGTGGCACGCGATGCGGCGATGCGCCTGCTGGGCGAGCGGCTGCTGGACATGCCCTGGCTGTATGGCGGCGGGCCGGTGCCAGTCAGGCACTGACGGAGGCCGCGAGTCAACCGCTTGGTTATGCGATGTGTCCGCGCTCTCCATGCTTTTATTGCATAATTTGTTGCAGTGCACTTGCTGCTGGATAGGCATCCGGCAGCAGGCACCGCATAGATGAAAAATCGGCTCCGGCGCTTGATTGGAAAGCGCTGGCAGCTATTGTTTTGATTGAAAGGTAGATCCATGAGCCATCCGCAGAACAGCCACGGTCAAACCCCGCTTCGCATTGCCATCCTTGGCTATGGCAACCTGGGGCGCGGCGTTGAAAAGGCGGTCGCCAAGAACCCCGATACCCGGCTGGTCGGGGTCTACACGCGCCGTGCCCCGGCGGATGTGAAGCCGGCCAGCGGCGTTGCCGTGCATGGTGCGGGCGAACTGCTGGCGCACAAGGGCGAGATCGACGTGCTCATCCTCTGCGGCGGCTCCAAGGACGATCTGCCGGTGCAGACGCCCGAGTACGCGCGCCACTTCAACGTGGTCGACAGTTTTGATACGCATGCCCGCATCCCCGAGCATTTCGCCCACGTGGATGCCGCGGCGCAGGCGGGCAAGACCACGGCGCTGATTTCCGCCGGCTGGGACCCGGGCATGTTCTCGGTGAACCGCGTGATGAGCGATGCCCTGCTGCCCGATGGCGCCACCTACACCTTCTGGGGCAAGGGCCTGAGCCAGGGCCACTCGGACGCCATCCGCCATGTGGCTGGCGTGGCGGGCGGCGTGCAGTACACGATTCCGGTGGAAGCGGCGATGGACAAGGTGCGCAGCGGCGTGCGCCCGCAGCTTTCCACACGCGAGAAGCATCTGCGCGAATGCTTTGTCGTGCTCAAGCCCGGCGCGGACGCCGAGGCGGTGCGCCAGGCCATCGTCACCATGCCCAACTACTTCAGCGACTACGACACCACGGTGCATTTCATCAGCGCCGAGGAACTGGCGCGCACGCATTCGGGCATGGCGCATGGCGGCTTCGTGATCCACAGCGGCGCCACATCGGATACCGCCAGGCACGTGATCGAATACCGCCTGCAGCTGGACAGCAATCCGGAATTCACCTCCAGCGTGCTGGTGGCCGGCGCGCGCGCCGTGCACCGGCTGCACCAGGCGGGCCAATACGGCTGCAAGACCATGCTTGACCTCTCGCCCGCGCTGCTCTCGCCCCGCAGCGCGGCGCAATTGCGCGCTGAGTTCCTCTGATCAAGTTCCGCCGGTGCGCGGGTGGCGCTGGCGGTATTTCCAGGGCGCGAGCGGGCGCTTTTGCGACCACAGCCCGCGCCGCTCGCGCCGCGCCCGCGCTGCCGCCGCGGCCACCTGCGGCCAGGCGCGCATTTGGCTGGGATGCACCCAGGCCAGGCCTGCGTTGGCCTGTTCCAGTGCGGCATCGCGCCCGCGGCAGCGCACCTGCGCCAGGGTGCGCTGGTATTTGTCGCGGCCCAGTGCCCGCACTTCGGCGCGCTGGCGCAGGCACAGGGCGGCCAGCTGCTCGCGCGCCTCTCTGCCCCAGGCCTGGCGCAGTTCGGGCGCGTCTATGCTGGCGAGGCGCACGCGCTGCACCGGCTGGCCACCGCAGCGCATGGAGAGCGAATCGCCATCCCCGATCGCCACGATCAGGCACAGGGCGAGGGCTGCAGCCAGCATGGATTTACAAGGAAAATATGGCGTCGACGCTTATGCACCAAGCGCTGGCAGCTACGAAAAAAACTTATTCTTGCCCTGCCTCGCCACCTTTGGAGAGGCTGGCATGGACGGCCATCTTGTCCTCGACGCCGGCAAACTTGCTGTATTTGCCGAGCAGCTTGACCAATTGGCCATAGATGCGTGCGGGTGCGGCCAGGCATTCGCGCTGTTCCAGAAAATCGGCTTCCCCGGTGAAATTGCCCACCAGACCGCCGGCTTCGGTCACCAGCAGGCTGCCGGCGGCCACGTCCCAGATCGACAGGCCGGTTTCAAAGAAGCCATCGGTGAAGCCCGCAGCCACATAGGCCAGATCGAGCGCCGCAGCGCCCGGGCGGCGCAGGCCGTGGGTGTACTGCATCACTTCGGCCATCATCTGCATGTAACCGGCGAAGTCGTCCCCCGGGCGGTACGGAAAGCCCGTGCCCAGCAGGCATTCCGACAGACGGGTGCGCTTGGAGACGCGCATGCGCCGGTCGTTCATGAAGGCGCCGCGCCCGCGCGTGGCGGTGAACAGGTCGTTGCGTGTCGGGTCGTACACCACGCCATGCTCGATGCGCCCGCGCACCGACAGCGCAATGCTGATGCAGTAGACCGGAAAGCCGTGGATGAAATTCGTCGTTCCGTCCAGCGGGTCGATGATCCAGACATGCTCGGAATCCCGGGCGCCGTGCTGGCGGCCCGATTCTTCGGCCAGGATGCCGTGGCCAGGGTAGGCGGTCAGCAGCGTCTCGATGATGGTGGCTTCGCTCGCCTGATCGACTTCCGTCACGTAGTCGTTGATCTGCTTTTGCGATATGCGTACCGCCTCCACGTCGAGCGCGGCGCGGTTGATGATGGCGCCGGCGGCGCGTGCGGCCTTGATGGCCGTGTTCAGCATGGGATGCAGGTTTGACGACATGAAAAGGAACGTCCAAACAAAAAAAGCGCGGCGATGCGCGCGCAGGGTCGTGATTTTAGTGGCCCGGAGCATTCTCGGCGGCAAGCGACAATTCAACCATGCGAACGCGCTTCATCCTGATCCAGACCAGCCACCCCGGCAACGTGGGCGCCGTGGCGCGCGCCATCAAGACCATGGGGTTTGATGATCTGGTGCTGGTGGCGCCGCGCTGGCCCAATGTGCTGCGCCGCGAGATCGCGATCCAGCGCGCCAGCGGCGCCACCGATGTGCTGGAGAAGGCGCGCATCGTCGCCACGCTGGACGAGGCGCTCGATGGCATGCACCACCTGTGCGCCACGGCGATGACGCCGCGCGACTTCGGACCGCCCACGCGCTCGCCGCGGGAGCACTTCGATTTACTCCTTGAAACGGAGCAAGAGGCGCAGGCCAGCAAAGCGCGAATCGCTGATATGAATGAAAATTCCGGTATCGCCTTTCTCTTTGGCAGCGAGCGTTTCGGCATGGCCAACAGCGACGTCTACCGCTGCCATGTGGCGCTGTCGATTCCGACGGCGCCGCAGTTCGGCTCGCTCAACCTGGCGGCCGCGGTGCAGTTGGTGGCCTATGAATGGCGCCAGGCCCTGGGCGGCTTTGCGGTGCACGACGCCGCCAGCCACGGAACGCCGGCCGATGCACGGCAGATGGCGGGCATGCTGGCACACTGGCAGCAGGCACTTGTCGAGATCGGCTTCCTGGATCCGGCGGCACCCAAGAAACTCATGCCCAGGCTCAACCAGCTGTTCAACCGCGCCAGCCCGAGCGAGGAGGACATCCATGTCCTGCGCGGCATCGCCAAGACCATGATGGCGCTTGCCGCCAGGCAGCCCCGTTGACGGGCGCGCGCCTGCACGCTGGCGCATTGCTCACTACACTGCACGCCTTCACAGCGCCTGCCCATGCTTTCCAGAATCCGCTCCGACATCCAGTGCATCCTCTCGCGCGACCCGGCTGCGCGCAGCACCTGGGAGGTCATCACCTGCTACCCCGGCCTGCATGCCATCTGGCTGCACCGGCCGGCGCACTGGTGCTGGACCCACGGGCTGCGCTGGCTGGGGCGCTTCATTTCCCACATCGCGCGCTGGGCGACGGGCATTGAAATCCACCCCGGGGCGGTGATCGGAGGGTGCGTTTTCATCGACCATGGCATGGGCGTGGTGATCGGCGAGACGGCCGAGGTGGGCGACGGCTGCACCATCTACCACGGTGTGACGCTGGGTGGCACCTCGCTGTACAAAGGCGCCAAGCGCCACCCCACGCTCGGGCGCAACGTGGTCGTGAGCGCCGGCGCCAAGGTGCTGGGCGGCTTCACCGTGGGTGACGACGCCAAGATCGGCAGCAACGCCGTCGTCATCAAGCCGGTGCCGGCGGGCGCCACCGCGGTGGGCATTCCGGCGCGCATCATCGCCTCGCACAAGGACCACGGCCCGGATGTGACCGAATCGCAGGCCGATGGGGCCAAAGGCTTCAGCGCCTATGGCGTGACGCCGCAGCAGGACGATCCGCTGGCGCAGGCGCTGCGCAGCCTGGCCGATTCGGCCGCCGGGCAGGAGCAGCAGATCGCGCTGCTGTGGCAGGCCATAGAAAAACTCTCCGGCCTGCAGCACGGGCCGGACTGCGTGCCGCCCAATGCGCATGTCACCGCCCGCTTCGAGGCGGAAAAGGTCAGCGACATCCTGGGCAAGTAGGCCCGGCGCACCGGTGTCTGCAGGAGCAGGCGCTTCGCTACAATAGAAGGCTTTTCGCGACGAGCTGGCCTCGCGCCTGGCATTTGCCGGGCACTGCAGGCCGTCAATGCTCCGCGAGGACCGAGAGACACCCTGGAGCGCCAGCTGGCACGCCGCAATGCGATGCAGCGGGCGCGTGCGCACACTGACCGACACAAAGGAACCGCGATGGCCGTCACCGTTGAAACATTGGAAAAACTCGAACGCAAGATCACGCTCAGCCTGCCTACGGCAAGCATCCAGGGCGAGGTCGAAGGGCGCCTCAAGCGCCTGGCCCGCACCGTGAAGATGGACGGTTTTCGTCCCGGCAAGGTGCCGCTGAGCGTGGTGGCGCAGCGCTACGGCTATTCGGTGCAGTACGAAGTCATCAACGACAAGGTCGGCGAGGCGTTCTCGCAGGCGGCCAACGAGGCCAAGCTGCGCGTGGCGGGTCAGCCGCGCATTTCCGAGAAAGATGGCGCCGCCGAAGGCGAGATGGCATTCGACGCGGTGTTCGAGGTTTACCCGGAGGTCAAGATCGGCGACCTGGCCGAGGCCGAGATCGACAAGCTGACGGCGGCCGTGGACGACGGCGCCATCGACCGCACGCTGGACATCCTGCGCAAGCAGCGGCGCACCTTCGCCCAGCGCGCCCAGGGCACGCCCGCCGAGGACGGCGACCGCGTGACCGTGGACTTCGAAGGCAAGATCGACGGCGAGCCGTTTGCTGGCGGCAAGGCCGAGGCCTTCCAGTTCCTCGTCGGCGAAGGCCAGATGCTCAAGGAGTTCGAGGATGCCGTGCGCGGCATGAAGGTGGGCGAGAGCAAGACCTTCCCGCTGGCCTTCCCCGAGGACTACCACGGCAAGGACGTGGCGGGCAAGACGGCGGATTTCCTGGTGACGGTCAAGAACATCGAGGGCGCGCACCTGCCCGAGGTGACCGAGCAATTCGTCAAATCCCTCGGCATTGACGGCGGCACGGTGGAGAGCCTGCGCGCCGACGTGCGCAAGAACCTCGAGCGCGAAGTGAAGTTCCGCGTGCAGTCGCGCAACAAGGCCGCGGTGATGGATGCCCTGATGGCCAAGGCGGAACTGGAACTGCCCCAGGGCATCGTGCAGGCCGAGGTGCAGCGCCTGCTGGAAGCGGCGCGCGCCGACCTCAAATCCCGCGGCATCAAGGATGCCGAGGCGGCCCAGATCCCCGAGGACGTGGTGCGCCCGCAGGCCGAGCGCCGCGTGCGTCTGGGCCTGGTCGTGGCCGAGCTGGTGCGCGCCAACGAGCTGCAGGCCCAGCCCGAGCAGCTCAAGGCGCATGTGCAGGAGCTTGCCTCCAGCTACGAAAAGCCCGAGGACGTGGTCAAGTGGTACTACGGCGACCGCGACCGCCTGGCCGAGGCCGAGGCCGTGGTGGTGGAGAACAATGTCACCGATTTCGTGCTGGGCAAGGCCAAGGTCAGTGAAAAGTCGGTTTCATTTGACGAACTGATGGCGCAGAACTGATCGCCGCAGCTTGCGCCGGTCATTGCGATGGGGCTTGCACCAGCCGGTGCAGGCCCCACCTGTTTGCGGCTACAGTCAGCGATTCATTGGAGAACTGCATGAGTGCACAGGATACGAAGGCATTGGGGCTGATCCCCATGGTGGTGGAGCAATCGGGGCGTGGTGAGCGTTCCTACGACATCTATTCGCGATTGCTCAAGGAGCGCGTGGTGTTCCTGGTCGGCGAAGTGAACGACCAGACGGCCAACCTGGTGGTGGCGCAGCTGCTGTTTCTGGAGAGCGAAAACCCGGACAAGGATATTTCTCTCTACATCAATTCCCCCGGTGGCAGCGTGACGGCCGGCATGTCGATCTACGACACCATGCAGTTCATCAAGCCGGACGTGTCCACCATGTGCCTGGGCTTTGCCGCCAGCATGGGAGCCTTCCTGCTCGCCGCCGGCGCCAAGGACAAGCGCTATTGCCTGCCCAACAGCAAGGTCATGATCCACCAGGTGCTGGGCGGCGCGCGCGGCCAGGCGACCGACATCGAAATCCAGGCGCGCGACATTCTGCGCACCAAGGAGCAGTTGAACCGGATTCTGGCCGAGCGTACCGGCCAGCCCTACGAGAAGGTGGTGCACGACACCGAACGCGACTATTACATGACCGCGGACGAGGCAAAAACCTATGGAATCGTAGACCAGGTCATCGCCAAGCGCTCCTGATTCCTTAGCGCTCGAAGGGCGGCGCTTCCCCTGCGGGAAGCGCCGTTTTCAATTGAGTATCATCACTTCACGTTCTGCGTTCCAAGGCATTGCCCCATGGCCGAAAAAAAAGGCTCTTCCAGCGAAAAAACCCTGTACTGCTCGTTTTGCGGCAAGAGCCAGCATGAGGTCAAGAAGCTGATCGCCGGTCCGTCGGTGTTCATCTGTGACGAATGCATTGACCTGTGCAACGAAATCATCCGCGACGAGCAGCCCGCGCTCGATGCCAATCAGGCGGGCCGCGCGGACCTGCCTACCCCCGCCGACATCAAAACCAACCTGGACAGCTACGTGATCGGCCAGGAGCAGGCCAAGCGCACGCTGGCGGTGGCGGTCTACAACCACTACAAGCGCCTGCGCCACAAGGAACACGCGGGCAAGGACGATGTCGAGCTCTCCAAGAGCAACATCCTCCTGATCGGCCCCACCGGCTCGGGCAAGACGCTGCTGGCGCAGACCCTGGCGCGCCAGCTCGACGTGCCGTTCGTGATGGCCGATGCCACCACGCTGACCGAAGCGGGCTATGTGGGCGAGGATGTCGAGAACATCATCAGCAAGCTGCTGCAGAACTGCAACTATGACGTCGAGCGGGCGCAGCGCGGCATTGTCTACATCGACGAAATCGACAAGATCACGCGCAAGAGCGACAACCCGAGCATCACGCGCGATGTCTCGGGCGAGGGCGTGCAGCAGGCGCTGCTCAAGCTCATTGAAGGCACCATGGCCAGCGTGCCGCCGCAGGGCGGCCGAAAGCACCCCAACCAGGACTTTCTGCAGGTGGATACCACCAATATCCTGTTCATCTGCGGCGGCGCCTTCGCGGGCCTGGAGAAGGTGATCGAGAACCGCACCGAGGCCTCGGGCATAGGCTTTGGCGCCACGGTGCGCAGCAAGAAGCAGCGCTCGCTGACCGAGGTGTTCCAGGACATCGAGCCCGAGGATCTGATCAAGTTCGGCCTGATTCCGGAACTCGTCGGCCGCATGCCGGTGGTGGCGGCGCTGGCCGAACTGGCCGAGGATGCACTGGTGCAGATCCTCACCGAACCCAAGAACGCGCTGGTCAAGCAGTACGCGGCGCTGCTGGGGATGGAGGGGGTGGAACTGGAAATCCGCCCGGCGGCGCTCAAGGCGATCGCGCGCAAGGCGATTGCGCGCAAGACCGGCGCGCGCGGCCTGCGCTCGATTCTTGAACAATCGCTGATCGGCACCATGTTCGATCTGCCCAATGCCGTCAATGTGGAGAAGGTGGTGGTCGACGAGTCCTCCATCGAGGAAGACAAGGCACCGCTGCTGGTCTATCGCGAAGCGGCCAAGAAGGCTTGATTTTGAGCGGTGCGGGCAGCGTTGCCGCTGCCGCACGCTTTTCTTTTTCTGGCCTTGCGCTGGCAAGGCCGTCTGTGAGGATTGCCCATGCCTGGACCGACACCCCCGCCGGATTCCGCCATCGTCTTGCCGCTCTTGCCGCTGCGTGACGTGGTGGTGTTCCCGCACATGGTGATTCCCCTGTTCGTCGGCCGCGCCAAGAGCATCAAGGCGCTGGAAGTGGCGATGGGTACGGATCGCAAGATCATGCTGGTGGCGCAGAAGGCCGCCGCCAAGGACGAGCCGCAGGCCGAAGACCTGTTTGACATCGGCTGCGTATCGACGATCTTGCAGATGCTCAAGCTCCCCGATGGCACGGTGAAGGTGCTGGTCGAGGGGCAGCAGCGCGCGCATCTGCAGGATGTCGCCGAAGGCGAAACCCATGCGACAGCCACGGTGCGTCTGGCGCCCGTTCCCGCCGTGCCCGAGCGCAAGGCGGCAGAGCTGGAGGCACTGCGCCGCGCGGTGATGCAGCAGTTCGACCAGTACGTCAAGCTCAACAAGAAGATTCCGAACGAGATTTCCACCTCGATTTCCGGTATTGACGATGCGGGCCGCATGGCCGACACCATCGCCGCGCACATGCCGCTCAAGCTGGAGGACAAGCAGCACGTGCTGGCATTGGCCGAGGTCAAGCCGCGGCTGGAAAACCTGTTCGAGCAGCTCGAACGCGAGGTGGACATCCTCAATGTGGACAAGAAAATCCGCGGTCGCGTCAAGCGCCAGATGGAAAAAAACCAGCGCGATTTCTATCTCAACGAGCAGGTCAAGGCGATCCAGAAGGAACTCGGCGAGGGCGAGGGCGGCGCCGACATTGAGGACATCGAAAAACGCATCAAGGCCGCCAAGATGCCCAAGGAGGCACTCAAGAAGGCCGAGGGCGAGCTCAAGAAGCTCAAACTGATGTCGCCCATGTCGGCCGAGGCCACGGTGGTGCGTAACTACATCGACGTGCTCTGCGACCTGCCTTGGGGGAAGAAGACCAAGGTCAAGCAGGACCTGGTGCGCGCCGAACAGGTACTCAACGAAGACCACTTCGGCCTGGAGAAGGTCAAGGACCGCATCCTGGAGTACCTTGCCGTGCAGCAGCGCGTGGACAAGGTCAAGGCGCCCATCCTGTGCCTGGTCGGGCCGCCGGGCGTGGGCAAGACCTCGCTGGGCCAGTCGATCGCCAAGGCCACGGGACGCAAATACGTGCGCATGGCGCTGGGCGGCATGCGCGACGAGGCCGAGATCCGCGGCCACCGGCGCACCTACATCGGCGCGATGCCGGGCAAGGTGCTGCAGAGCCTGACCAAGGCAGGCGCGAAGAATCCGCTGTTCCTGCTCGACGAGATCGACAAGATCGGCATGGATTTCAGGGGCGACCCATCGAGTGCGCTGCTCGAGGTGCTCGATCCCGAGCAAAACCACAAGTTCGCCGACCACTACGTCGAGCTTGACTTCGATCTGTCGGACGTGATGTTCGTCGCCACATCCAACTCGATGAACATTCCGCCGGCGCTGCTCGATCGCATGGAAGTGATTCGGCTGGCGGGCTACACCGAGGACGAGAAGGCCAACATCGCCACGCGCTACCTGCTGCCCAAGCAGATGCAGAGCAACGGTCTGAAGGCCGGCGAGCTGCATGTGCACGAAGACGCGATCATCGACATCGTGCGCTACTACACGCGGGAAGCCGGCGTGCGCTCGCTTGAACGAGAGCTCTCCAAGATCTGCCGTAAGGTGGTCAAAGGCCTGCTGCTCAAGAAACTCAAGCCCTGCGTAGAAGTGGATGCCAAGAGCCTCGCCGATTACCTGGGCGTGCGCAAGTTCACCTACGGACGTGCGGAGCAGAAGAACCAGGTGGGCCAGGTCGTCGGTCTGGCCTGGACTGAAGTGGGTGGCGACCTGCTCACCATCGAAGTCGCCACCATGCCCGGCAAGGGGGCGATTCAGCGCACTGGCTCGCTGGGCGATGTGATGAAGGAATCGGTCGAGGCGGCGCGCACCGTGGTGCGCTCGCGCGCCCATGCCCTTGGCCTGCGCGATGAAATGTTCGAGAAGCGCGACCTGCACATCCACGTGCCCGATGGCGCCACGCCCAAGGATGGGCCGAGCGCCGGCATTGCGATGGCGACGGCCATGGTCTCGGCGCTCACGGGCATCCCGGTGCGCGCCGATGTGGCGATGACGGGCGAGATCACGCTGCGCGGCGAGGTCACGGCGATCGGCGGCCTGAAGGAAAAGCTGCTCGCGGCACTGCGCGGTGGCGTCAAGACAGTGATGATCCCCGAGGAGAATGTCAAGGATTTGCAGGAGATCCCGGATACTGTCAAGAAGGGGTTGGACATCGTTCCGGTGCGCTGGATCGACAAGGTGCTGGAAATTGCGCTCGAGCGCAAACCAGTGCCGCTGACCGAAGAGGAAATTGCGGCCGCCGCTGCCGTCGCACCCGCGGCGCCTGCGCCCGCACCGGCACGATCGGTAAAACATTGAGAAGTTGGTGCGAAGCGGGCTGAAAACCCCCTATAATCGCACTCTTCCTGCAGGGCACCATCCTTGCAGTACGCGGGAATAGCTCAGTTGGTAGAGCGCAACCTTGCCAAGGTTGAGGTCGCGAGTTCGAGCCTCGTTTCCCGCTCCAGAAACCTGAAACAAAGGGGAGGCAAAAGCTTCCCCTTTTTTCTGAAGGCTTGCTGGCGCGGTAGCAAAGCGGTTATGCACCGGATTGCAAATCCGTAGAGCCCGGTTCGACTCCGGGCCGCGCCTCCAGACAGGGTGCACCGGCCCATTGCGGGTGCACCAACGCGGGAATAGCTCAGTTGGTAGAGCGCAACCTTGCCAAGGTTGAGGTCGCGAGTTCGAGCCTCGTTTCCCGCTCCAGTTCATGCCGTGACGACCCGATGCGGCAGTGAAGCACGGTTTGCCTCGGACCGCATCGTGCGTTAGCCTTGACGCCAGGGCCGCGGACGCCGCAGTCCTGCCTCGGTGGTGAAATTGGTAGACACTGCGGACTTAAAATCCGCCGCTTTCCTGAAAAGGGGCATGCCGGTTCGACCCCGGCCCGAGGCACCATTCATATCGCCGCCTGCTGCTGGCTCAAGGGCGGCTGAAACCGCCTGAGGCGCAGCGCATTGCCCAGCACGAAGACGCTGGACATCGCCATCGCGCCCGCGGCAAAGACGGGCGAAAGCAGCAGTCCGTAAGCCGGGTACAGCACACCCGCCGCCAGCGGAATCAAGGCCGTGTTGTAGCCAAAGGCCCAGAACAGGTTCTGGCGGATATTGCCTATCGTGGCCCTGGAGAGCGCGATCGCATTGGGCACACCCTGCAGGTCGCCGGACATCAGCACGACATCGGCCGATTCCATCGCCACGTCGGTGCCGGTGCCAATCGCCAGCCCTATGTCGGCTTGCGCCAGTGCCGGCGCATCGTTGATGCCGTCGCCGACGAAGGCAATCGGGCCGTGGCTGGCACGCAGGCGCTCGATGGCCTGCACCTTGCCCTCGGGAAGGACTTCGGCCACCACTTCGTCAATGCCCAGCTGCCTGGCAATCGCCTGCGCGGTGCGTGCGTTGTCGCCGGTGACCATGGCGACTTTCAGGCCGAGCTGGTGCAGTGCGGCAATCGCGGTGGGTGTGCCGGGCTTGATCGGATCGGACACCGCGATGATGGCGGCGAGCCGGCCGTCGATGGCCGCGTACAGCGGCGACTTTCCCTCATTGCCAAGGCGTTCGGCCACGGCGGCAAAAACCTCCACGGCCAGACCCAGGCTGCGCATGAACCGGTCGGCGCCCACCTCCACGCGCACACCGTCCACGCTGGCACGTACGCCCATGCCGGTGATGGATTCGAATGCACCTAGCGCAGGCAGTGCATGGCCTTGCACGGTGGCGGCGCCCACGATGGCGCGTGCGATCGGGTGCTCCGAGCGCGTCTCTACCGCGGCCACCAGCGTCAGTACCCGATCGCGTTCAAAGCCCGCGGCGATCTCCAGATCGGTCAGTACGGGGCGGCCTTCGGTCAGCGTGCCGGTCTTGTCCACCGCGACCACTTTCGCGTCCTTGAGCAGCTGCAGCGCCTCGCCCTTGCGAAACAGCACGCCGATTTCCGCACCACGGCCGGTGCCCACCATGATGGAGGTCGGCGTGGCCAGTCCCATGGCGCAGGGGCAGGCGATGATGAGCACGGCCACGGCGTTGACCAGCGCGAAGCTCAGCGCGGGCGAGGGCCCGAAGACCAGCCAGGCGAGGAAGGTGAGCAGCGCGGCCAGCATGACGGCAGGCACGAACCACAGCGTCACCTTGTCCACCACCGCCTGGATCGGCAGTTTGGAGCCTTGCGCCTGCTCGACCATGCGGATGATCTGCGCCAGCAGGGTCTGCCCACCCACCGCGGTGGCGCGCAGCGTGAGCGCGCCCTTCTGGTTGACGGTGCCGCCCACGACGGCGCCGCCAAGCGATTTCTGCACGGGAATGGGCTCGCCGGTGACCATGGATTCATCGACGAAACTCTCGCCCTCGGTCACCTCGCCATCCACCGGCACGCGCTCGCCGGGGCGTACCTGCAGCACATCGCCCAGTACCACGTCGCCGAGGGGAATATCCACGCTGCGGCCATCGCGCACCACGTGGGCGATCTTGGGCTGCAGGCCGACCAGCCGCTGTATGGCCTGCGATGTTCGCCCCTTGGCGCGTGCCTCCAGGTAACGGCCCAGCAGAATCAGCGCCACGATGACGGCCGCCGCCTCGTAATAGACGTTCACCGTGCCCTGCGGCAGCAGGCCGGGCGCGAAGGTGGCGACCACCGAGTAGCCAAACGCCGCCGCCGTGCCCACGGCCACCAGCGAATTCATGTCCGGTGCCAGACGCAGCAGCGCCGGGAAGCCCTGGGCGTAGAAGCGCCGGCCCGGAATGGCCAGCACCAGCGCGGTCAGCACGAACTGCAGGTACCAGCTTTCGCGGTGGCCGATCGTCGCCATCACCCACTCGTGCATGCCGGGAATCAGGTGCGAGCCCATTTCGAGCACGAACACCGGCAGCGAGAGCGCGGTGGCCAGCAGCAGGTCGCGCCGGAGTCTGGCACGTTCGGCATCCTTGTTCTGCGCGGTCTCTTCTGCCGCGTCTGCGCTGGAATCGATGGGGTGCGCCGCGTAGCCGGCCCCGGCGATGGCCGCCAGCAGATCGGCCACCGCCGCCACGCCGCGCACGCTGGCGCGCTCGGTCGCAAGGTTCACGGCCGCCTGCTCCACGCCAGGCACGGCCTTGAGCGCCTTCTCCACGCGGCCGACGCAAGAGGCGCAGGTCATGCCCTCCACGGCCAGCTCGATGCTGCTCGCCGGCACGGCGTAGCCGGCCTTCTCGACGGCCTGGACCAGTGCCATGCGGTCGATGGGGCCGGCTGAGCGGATATCCGCCCGTTCGGTGGCGAGGTTCACGGCCACGCTGCCGACGCCGCCCACCTTGGCAAGCGCCTTTTCGACCCGGCCGACGCAGCTGGCGCAGGTCATGCCTTCAATCGGCAGGCTGATGAAGGGAGCGGCGATCGCGCCGCTGGGATTCGGGCTGTTCATGGTCGGTTTTCCTGCAGTCAAGTTCACAATGCCGCCAGCGTAATGTTTGCCATGATGTCAATGTCAAGGGGCGTGCGAAAATACGGCCTACTTGCGAGCGTTCAGTGTGTTTTTCAGGATCGCCCCCTCAGGCTCCAGGGATGCCCTGCATCGCCCTCGCGCGTCGGTGGTGGTGCAGGCCGTCCGAGGCTGCGCCATCGCCGACCGCAGGGGGTTGGGCAGGACATTCCTAGGCTCAGAGACCAAAGAAGGTTTTATGTCAGATTACAACGCTCCCTTTGAAATTCACGTCCACGGCCAGGTGCAGTTGCGCGCCGACGTGGATTTCGCGCAACTGCAGGATGCGCTCAAGCCGCTGTGGCAGTACGCCGGCGCGCGTTCCCTGGCGGACGGCGCCACCAGCGCCTACGAGGAAGAGCCGGGCATCCAGTTCGATCCCAAGGAACACCTGCTGCAGATGTGCTGGACGGTGCGCGGCGACGATGACTTCCGCCAGTCGCTTGACGAGATGTGCATGAGCCTCAATGAGCTCGCCGACCAGGGCGCCGCGATCGAGGTGACTTTCTACGACACCGAGTTCGACGAGGAAGAGATCGATGATGAGGAAGACGATGACGCCGAATCGCGCGACGACTTCGTGATGCTCTTCGTCGGCCCGACGCCGGCGGCCATCATGCAGGTGCAGCGCGACATGCTGGTGCAGGATGTGGTGAACGTGATGGAGCGCCACTTCGATGCGGCCGAGCTCGGCGGCGTGGTGGCCGAGATCGACAAGCTGTTCACCCAGCGCTTTGATGCGCTGGTGAGCTCGCTTGATCTGGGGCGCCGGCCGCGCGGCGCCGGCGGGCGCGGCGGCGGCAACCGCAGGCCGCGCCATCTGCACTGAAACTCAGGGGGCCTGGGGCAGCGAGACGGCGGCGCACTGCCCAGGCGGCAGCGCCAGCCAGCGCTGCGCCGCCGCCTGCAGCGCGGGGAGTGCGCCGGTGGTGCACAGCAGAATGTTTCGTGCGTGGACCTCCGGTGCCGCTTCCTCATGCAGCAGGCCGGCCGGCTCCAGAATGCGCCGGGTTTGCCGTGCCACGGCCGCTCCGGTTTCGATGATGCGTACCTCGGGCCCTACCAGCGAGCGCAGAACGTCCTGCGCAAACACGTAGTGGGTGCAGCCCAGCACCAGGGTGTCCATCATTCCGGATTCAGTGCCAAATACGCCCAAGGCACTCGTGTAGCGGGCGCAAAGCGCTCTTGTTTTTGATGCTGCTTCCGCGGCCTCGGCGCCGGTGCTTTTTTCGATGGCCTGGGCCAGGCCGTCGCAGGCCTGCACTGAAAAGCGGGTGTGCTCGCCGTGCAGGGCCAGCAGGTGTGCAAAGCGCGCGCTTTGGGTCGTGCCGCGCGTGGCCAGCACGCCGACATGGTGCGTGCGGCTGGCGATGGCGGCGGGCTTGAGCGCCGGTTCCACGCCCACCATGGGCAGATCGGGCAGTTCGCCCCGCAGCAGCGGAATGGCCGCGGCGGTGGCGGTGTTGCAGGCGACGACCAGCGCCTTGATGGCGTGCTCCTGGCGCAGATGCCGGGCGATGGCCAGGCTGCGCTGGTGCACGAAGCCATCGCCCTTTTCGCCATAGGGCGCGTTGCCGCTGTCGGCGAGGTAGATGAAGCGCTCGTGCGGCAGTTCGGCGCGCAGCGCCTGGAGCACGCTCAGGCCGCCGATGCCGCTGTCGAAAACGCCTATCGGTGCGCTGCTGGAAGGGGATGGCATGGAGACGCGGGGTGGAAGGCGGGCAAGCATACCGCGTTCGCACAGGCGACAACGGCCATGCGGTGACCGCGCCACAATGGCTGTTTCGGGCACGGGGCCCGGTGACACCACCTCAGGAGACTTCCCGCAATGGCACGCACGATTCAGCAATTGTTTGATCTTTCCGGCAAGACGGCGCTCGTCACGGGCGGCTCGCGCGGGCTGGGCCTGCAGATGGCGCATGCGCTGGGCGAGGCGGGCGCGCGCATCATGCTGGCCAGCCGCAAGGCCGGGGAACTGGAGCAGGCCGCCGCCGAGCTGCAGGCGGCTGGCATCGATGCGCGCTGGATCGCCGCCGATTGCGCGCAGGAGGCGGATATTCACCGGCTGGCATCTGAAGCGCTGCAGCGCCTGGGCGATGTGGACATTCTGGTGAACAACGCGGGCGCGAGTTGGGGCGCCCCGGCCGAGGACCACCCCACGGCCGCCTGGGACAAGGTGATGAACCTCAACGTGCGCGGCTACTTCCTGCTCTCGCAGGCGGTTGCCAAGGCCAGCATGATCCCGCGCGGCAGGGGCGCCATCGTCAACGTGGCGTCCATCGCGGCGCTGGGCGGCAATCCGGTGGGCATGAAGACCATCGCCTACAACACCTCCAAGGGCGCGGTGCTCAACTTCACGCGCGCGCTGGCGGGGGAATGGGGGCATTACGGCATCCGCGTCAATGCCGTCTGCCCGGGTTTCTTCAAGACCAAGATGGCCGAGGTGCTGATAGAGCGCCTGGGCGAGGAGCAGATGAAGGCGCACGCGCCGCTGCTGCGCCTGGGCGACGATGAAGACTTGAAGGGCCTGGTGCTGCTGTACGCCAGCGATGCGGGCAAGCACATCACCGGCCAGTGGATGGCGGTCGATGGCGGGGTGAGCGCCATCGTCGCGGGATGAGGGCGATGGATCGTCCGGGCTTCGACATCGACATCCCCTTCGTTCAGGCGCTGGGCATCACGCTGGCGGGGATGGGCGAAGGCCGTTCCGAGCTGCATTACGAGGCCCGGCCCGAGCACCTGAACTCCTGGCGCATCACGCATGGCGGCGCGCTGATGACGCTGCTCGATGTAACGCTGGCGATGGCCGCGCGCAGCAACGCGCTGGCCAGCGGCATGGGCATGGTGACGGTGGAGATGAAGACCAGCTTTCTGCGCCCGGCCAAGGGCAGGCTGGTGGCGCGCGGCACCTTGATCCACCGCACGCGCAGCCTGGCGTTTGCCGAGGGCACGGTGTTCGATGCCGAGGGCCAGGCCTGCTGCCATGCCACCGACACCTTCAAATACGTCTCGCGCGTGGGCGATTTCACCGGCGGTGCACGATCAAAAACTGAATGAAATATGGCTGTAGCGCTTGATGGGTAAGCGGTAACAGCTATGTTATTTGAATAAACAGGAGAGATGGACCATGCCACGCAACACACAGATCGTGCTCGACAACCGCCCGCAGGGCGCTGCCACCGAGGGCAATTTCCGCCTCATCGCCACGGATACGCCGCCGCTGACGGATGGCCAGGTGCTGGTGCGCCACCATTACCTGAGCCTGGACCCCTACATGCGCGGGCGCATGAACGAGGGCAAGAGCTACGCCGCCTGCCAGCCCTTGGGCGAGGTGATGATTGGCGGCACCGTGGGCGAGGTGGTCGAGAGCCGCCACCCGCGCTTCGCTGCGGGCGACAAGGTGGTCGGCATGGGCGGCTGGCAGGAATACAGCGTGGTCGATGGCAACGCGCCAGGCCTGCTGCGCAAGGTGGAGGGCGGCCCGGTGCCGCTCTCGTACTACCTGGGCGCCGTCGGCATGCCGGGCGTGACCGCCTGGTATGGCCTGACGCAGATCATCGCGCCCAAGGCGGGCGAGACCGTCACCGTGAGCGCCGCCACCGGCGCGGTGGGCAGCGCGTTCGCGGCGCTGGCCAAGGCGCGCGGCTGCCGCGTGGTGGGCGTGGCCGGCGGGCCGCAGAAATGCCGCTATGCCACCGAGGAACTGGGCTTTGATGCCTGCATCGATCACCGCCTGCACACCGATGTGAAATCCATGTCGCGTGCGCTCAAGGACGCCTGCCCCGATGGCATAGACGGCCATTTCGAGAACGTCGGCGGCACCATTCTGGATGCCGTGCTGCTGCGCGCCAACGCGTTTGCGCGCGTGGCGCTGTGCGGGATGATCGCGGGCTACGACGGCGCGCCGCTGCCCTTGCAGAACCCGGCACTGATGCTGATCAACCGCATGCGGGTGGAGGGCTTCATCGTGAGCGAACATATGCAGCTCTGGCCGCAGGCCTTGCAGGAACTGGCCGCTCTGGTGGTGGCCGGAACGCTGCATCCGCGCGAAAGCATTGCGCAGGGCCTGGCGAGTGCGCCGGCCGCCTTCATCGGGCTGCTGCACGGCAAAAACATGGGCAAACAGCTCGTCAAACTCATCTGAGGGGGCAGGATGATCACGGAATTTGCAGGCAGGACGGCGGTGCTCACGGGCGCCGGCTCGGGTTTCGGGCTGGAATGCGCGCGCATCGCCGCGCGGCGCGGCATGCGTGTGGTGCTGGTGGATGTGCAGCAGGACGCGCTGGACAAGGCTGCGGCGGAATTGCAGCAAGCAGGTGCCGAGGTGCTGGCGCGGCGCGTGGATGTGTCGGATGCCGATCAGATGCAGGCGCTGGCCGATGCGGTGGCCGAGCGCTTTGGCGCGCCGCACCTGGTCTTCAACAACGCAGGCGTGGGCTCAGGCGGCCTCGTCTGGGAGAACACGCTGGCCGACTGGCAATGGGTGCTGGGTGTGAACCTCTGGGGCGTGGTGCACGGCGTGCGCCTGTTCACACCGATGATGCTGGCGGCAGCCAAGGCAGATCCGGCCTGGTGCGGTCATATTGTGAACACCGCCAGCATGGCGGGACTGCTGACGCCGCCCAACATGGGCATCTACAACGTCAGCAAGCATGCGGTGGTGGCACTGACGGAGACGCTCTACCAGGACTTGAGCTTGGTGACCGAGCAGGTCGGCGCCAGCGTGCTTTGCCCCTACTTCGTGCCCACCGGCATCACGCAGAGCGAGCGCAACCGGCCAGAAAGCCTGCGCGATGCTTCCCTCACGCCCAGCCAGCGCATCAGCCAGGCCATGATCGACAAGGCAGTGACCAGCGGCAAGGTCTCCGCCGCTGAGGTGGCGGCCAAGGTGTTTGATGCGGTGGTGAGCGGCGCTTTTTATATCTATAGCCACCCGCGGGCGCTGGGCAATGTAGAAAGCCGCATGCAAGCCATCGTGGAGGGTCGCAATCCGCCCGACCCGTTCGCCGAGCGGCCCGAGGTGGGAGAGCAGCTCAAGGCGGCGCTGCGGCGCTGAGCGCCTGCAGGAGGCGCTATGCCGAATAGCGCCCAACACTACACTAGCGCGACCATGGGTCCAATGATCGATTCCTTCTGGCGCGCGGTGGGCTATTGCCTGATGCCGCGCATCATCGCGCTGTCGCTGCTGCCGCTGGTGCTGATTGGCGCGGTAGCGGGGCTGGGCTGGTACCTGTTCTGGACCCCCGCCGTCGCATGGACGCAGTCACTGCTGGATGGCATGGCCTGGCTGGGCACGGTCTGGGGCTGGCTCGCACACCTGGGGGTCAGCGATGTGCCGTCCATGCTGGCGCCGCTGTTGCTGGTGATGGCCACTACGCCCATCGTCGTCTTCGCCTGCGTGTTGGCGGTTGCCGCGCTGATGGTGCCGGCCGTCGTCGATCTGGTGGCCAAGCGGCGCTTTCCCGAACTGCGGCGCCTCAAGGGCGCGGGGCTGGTGGGCAGCCTCTGGTGGTCGCTCTCGTCCACCGTGCTGGCGCTGCTGGCGCTGGTGCTGTCCATGCCGCTGTGGCTTGTTCCGCCGCTGGTGCTGATTCTGCCGCCGCTGATCTGGGGCTGGCTCACCTACCGCGTGATGGCGTTTGATGCGCTCTCCGAGCACGCCAGCCGGCAGGAGCGCAGGGCGCTCTTTGAGCAGCACCGCGGCAGTCTGCTGGTGATCGGCGTGTTCTGCGGCTTTCTGGGCGCCGCGCCGGGCATCGTCTTTGCCTCGGGCGTGGTGTTCGCCGCCGCCTTCTTCATCCTGATCCCGGTGGCGATCTGGATTTACACGCTGGTGTTTGCGTTCTCGTCGCTGTGGTTTGCGCATTTCTGCCTGGCGGCACTGCAGCAGATGCGCGGGCAGCAGGCGCCCGCCATGCCGCCTGTCAAGGCGCCTGATGTGATCGACGTACAGGCCAAACCGCTGCTGCCCGGAGGCGATGCATCGTGATGCCCGCCTTCGGCCTCATCCTCGTCGGCGACGAAATCCTCTCGGGCAAGCGCGTGGACAAGCACCTGCCCACCGTGATCCGCCTGCTCGCCGAGCGCGGCCTGTCACTTTCGTGGATGGAGCTGGTCGGCGACGACCGCGCGCGCATCACCGCCGCATTGCAGCGCGCCTTTGGGGGCAGCGACGTGGTCTTCAGCTGCGGCGGCATAGGCGCCACGCCGGACGACCACACGCGCCAGTGCGCGGCAGCCGCGCTGGGCGTGCCTTTGCTGCCGCACCCGGAGGCGCAGGCCCTGATCACCGAGCGCATGCAGGACGTGGCGCGCGAGAAGGGCGAGGTGTTCGCGCCCGACCGCCCCGACAACCTGCACCGCCTGCAGATGGGCGTGCTGCCGCGGGGCGCGCGCACCATCCCTAACCCCTACAACAAGATTCCCGGTTTTTCCTGCACGGGCGCGGGCGGCGCGCAGGTGCATTTCGCGCCGGGCTTTCCGGTGATGGCCTGGCCGATGATCGAATGGGTGCTGGACACCAGTTGCGCGCAGTGGTTTCACCGCGCGCCGCAGGCGGAGCATTCCATCGTGCTGCACGACGCGCCCGAATCGCTGCTGACGCCGCTGATGGAGAGAATCGAGGCCGAGCACCCCGGCATCAAGGTCTTCAGCCTGCCCAGTGTCGATCACCCGGTGCACGGCGCGCATCTGGAACTGGGCGTGAAGGGCGCGGCCGATCGCGTGCCCGCGGCCTGGCAGGCGCTGGTGGCGGGGCTGCAGAGGCTTTCGGTGCGCCTGGGCCCTGAAATCGAGCGTGGGCATTGAGAGTGCGCCCGTAGAATTCAATCCTTTCGCCCGCGCCGTACCGGTGCGCGGCTCTGAAATGTCCAGGAGTTCCCAGATGGCCAAGACCGTCGCCGACGTGATGCGCATGGTGCAGGAGAGCGAGGTGCGCTATGTCGATCTGCGCTTTACCGACACGCGCGGCAAGGAGCACCATGTGACGGTGCCCGTCTCGCATTTCGACGAGGAAAAATTTGCCAACGGCCACGCGTTCGATGGCTCGTCAATGCCCGGCTGGAAGGGCATCGAGGCCTCGGACATGCAGCTCATGCCCGACCCGGCAACGGCCAACATCGACCCGTTTTTTGAAGAAACCACGCTGATCCTGCAGTGCGACGTGGTCGAGCCTGGCGACGGCAAGGCCTACGACCGCGATCCGCGCTCGATCGCCAAGCGCGCCGAGGCCTACCTCAAGGCCTCGGGCCTGGGCGATACCGCCTACTTCGGACCCGAGCCCGAGTTCTTCATCTTCGACGGCGTGCGCTGGGGCACCGAGCCGGGCCGCGTGTTCTTCGAGATCGAGGAATACGAGGCGCCGTGGAATACCGGCACCAAGTTCGACGGCGGCAACCGCGGCCACCGCCCCGCCACCAAGGGCGGCTACATGCCGGTGCCGCCGGTGGACAGCGGCCAGGACTTGCGCGCCGAGATGGCGGGCGTGCTGGAATCGCTGGGCATTCCGGTCGAGGTGTTCCACCACGAGGTGGGCGGCGCCGGGCAGAACGAGATCGGCACCCGGTTTTCCACGCTGGTGCAGCGCGCGGACTGGACGCAGCTGATGAAGTACGTGATCTGGAACGTCGCCAATTCCTACGGCAAGACCGTCACCTTCATGCCCAAGCCCTATGCGGGCGACAACGGCAGCGGCATGCACGTGCACCAGTCGATCTGGAAGGATGGCAAGAACCTGTTCGCGGGCGACGGCTACGCTGGCCTGTCGGACTTTGCGCTGTACTACATCGGCGGGCTCATCAAACACGCCAAGGCGCTCAACGCCATCACCAACCCGGGCACCAACAGCTACAAGCGGCTGGTGCCGGGCTTCGAGGCGCCGGTCAAGCTCGCCTACAGCGCGCGCAACCGCTCGGCCTCGATCCGTATTCCATATGTCGCCAATCCCAAGGGGCGGCGGGTGGAGGCGCGCTTTCCCGATCCGCTGATGAACCCCTACCTGGGGTTTGCCGCGCTGATGATGGCGGGGCTCGATGGCGTGGAGAACAAGATCCACCCCGGCGAGGCCGCCACCAAGGACCTCTACCACCTGCCGCCCGAGGAAGACCGGCTGGTGCCCACGGTCTGCGCCAGCCTGGAAGAGGCAGTGGCGGCGCTGGATGCCGACCGCGGCTTTCTCACGCGCGGCGGGGTGTTTTCCGACGGCATGCTCGATGCCTACATCGATCTCAAGCAGGCCGAGATCCAGCGTGTGCGCATGACCCCGCATCCGGTCGAGTACGACCTGTATTACGCTTTGTGACGTCAGCCGTAGGCATGCGCTTGCGTTTGGGTGATACTTGCCCGCACGATTGCGCCCGTAGCTGCTCTCCAAGGTATTGCATGAAGACTTTTTTGTTCGCCCTGACCGCTCTTGCCGGCACGCTGGTGCTGCAACCCGCCAGTGCCCAGGACAAAATCTACCGCTGCGGCAACGAATACACCAACAACGTGAGTGATGCCAAGGCGCGCGGCTGCAAGCTGGTGGAGGGCGGCAACGTCACCGTGCTGCAGGCAAGCAAGCCTGCGGCAGCGCCAGCAGCAGCGTCCCCGGCGAATGCGCCCAAGGTGAGCGACGCCGACCAGAAGGCGCGCGATTCGGATCGGCGCGCCATCCTGCAGGATGAGCTGCGCAAGGCCGAGGGAAAACTGGCGGAGCTGCGCAAGGAATACAACGACGGCGCGCCGCAGAAAAGCGCGCTGGAGCTGCGCAACACGCAGGCCTACCAGGACCGCGTGACAGAGCTCAAGGCCAATCTGGACCGCGCGCAGGCCGACGTGGACGGCATCCGCCGCGAGCTCGACCGCACTAAATAAGACGTAGCGCGGTAAGCAGGCCCTCGCAGGCGTCTTCCACCAGGTCCAGCACCTCTTCAAACCCGCGCTCGCCGCCGTAGTACGGGTCTGGCACTTCGGTGGCTTGGTGCCGGGTGCAGAAATCGGTCAGCCGCATCAATCTGGCGCGGGGCTGCGCTGGCGCAAGGCGCCGCGCCAGCGTTTCGTTGGCCGTATCCATCACCAGAATCAGGTCGAAGCGCTCGAAGTCCTTGCGCGTGAGCTGGCGCGCGCGCTGCGTTGAGAGGTCATAGCCCCGGCGCAGTGCATGCTGCTGCGTGCGGGCATCGGGCGGGTCGCCGATGTGGTAATCATGCGTACCAGCCGAATCGACCTCCAGCGCATGCTGGATATGCGCTTTCAGCACCTTTTTTTGTAGTACGCCGTGGGCGGTGGGGCTGCGGCAGATATTGCCCATGCAGACCATCAGCACCCGGATGGGTTGGCCGCTCTGGCGTTTGGCCAGTTCCGACAGATCGGGCAGGGCGGGCATCATGGCGCGAGTGTTGCGACCACCGGAGTGTGGTCGCTCGGCTGCTTGTTCTTGCGCGGCGCGCGATCGACGGTGCAGGCGGTGACAGAGCCGCGCAGCGCATCGCTCACCAGAATGTGGTCGATGCGCATGCCGCGGTTTTTTTGGAAGCCCAGCATGCGGTAATCCCACCAGGAGAAGGTCTTTTCAGGTTGCTCGAACAGGCGGAAGCTGTCGCAGAGGCCGAGCGAGAGCAGCTCCTGGAAGTGCGCGCGCTCCTCGGGCGTGTGGTGGATGGTGCCGCGCAGGCCTTCAGGGTCCCAGGTGTCGCGGTCGTCAGGCGTGACGTTGAAATCCCCCAGCAGCACCAGACGCGGATGCACCGCCAGCTCTGCGCGCACGAATGCCGTCAATGCCGCGAGCCAGCGCAGCTTGTAGGCGAATTTTTCGCTGCCCGGCTCCTGGCCGTTGACGAAATAGCCGTCGATGACGCGCAGCGGCCCGGTCGGCGTCTGCACGGTGGCGGCGATGATGCGCGCCTGCTCGTCCTCGAAGCCCGGCATGTTGCGCACCACGCCTTCCAATGGGTGGCGGCTGATCAGCGCCACGCCGTTGTAGGTCTTCTGCCCGAAACACGCGCTTTGATAGCCCGCCATCTCGAAGGCATCGTGCGGGAACTTGTCGTCGGTGAGCTTGAGCTCCTGCAGACCGAGCACATCGACGGGGTTGGCTGTCAGCCAGGCGAGCACCTGCGGCAGACGCACGGCGAGGGAATTGACGTTCCAGGTGGCGATTTTCATGTATTTTTCTCTTGTGAAGTCGATAGGTTGCAGCATCGTTTGCGGTGAACTTGTGATCTGGCTGCCAGTGCAGCCACCAGCAATTCAGACGCTTCACGATGGCGGTTTGCCTTCATTCTGGACTACGCCAGCGCTCAGATGCCGATCCAGAGATTCAGCGGTGATCCCGCTGGCACGCGGATTGGGACGTGTAGCCAACCCTTGGGACGACACGACAACAAGGCGTGGTGGTTTGGGCGATGTTCTGTTTCAAACTATCGGTGCCGGGTTGCCGGTATGCGGCGGCCGTGGTCGTTGCAGTTTCTGGAAACCACGCTTTTTGTGCGATTTCCACAGATCAAGAGCAGGAGAGTTTGCATGAAAGAGTTGGACACCCCGGTTTACCAGACGCTGACGCGCAGGAGTGTGCTCGGGCTGGCCACTGCCGGTGGGTTGGTGCTGGCCGGATGTGGCGGTGGCTCGGGCGACGCTGAGCTGCCGGTGCAACTGCAGGCGCGCCTGCAGCAAATCCTGGACCAGAACCGAGCACTGTTCAGCTTTCCCGGCGCGCAGGCAGGGATATGGACGCCGCAAGGCTCATGGGTGGGCGTGACAGGCGTGGCGGAACAGGGCGGCAGCAGGCCGCCCGCGCGCGCTGACCATACGCGCATCGGCAGCATCACCAAGACGTTTACCGTGATCCTGATCCTGCAACTGGTGGACCAAGGCTTGATCGGGCTGGACGACCCGATCGGCAAATACGTGCCTGGGTTGCCCAATGGCGACACCGCCACGATCCGCATGTTGGCGAGCATGACGAGCGGTATCCCGTCGTACACCTTTGAGCCGGCGTTTTTGGATGCGTTGTTCAGCAATCCGCAGACCGTTTTCACGCCGCACCAACTGCTGGATTACGTTCGAGGCAAGCCGGCCGATTTCCCGGCGGACTCGCAGGTGGCGTACTCGAATACCAACACGGTCGCGCTGGGCATCGTGGTCGAACAGAAAACCGAGTTGCCGTTTGCTCAAGCACTGCAACAGAACATCCTGAAACCGCTGGAGCTGACGCAGACCCTCGCCCCCACATCGAGCGACATCCCGAACCCGTACTGGCGCGGCATCACAACCCAGGGCTACCCCGATGGCGTGGTGAAAGACGCGACCGACTGGAATCCGTCCTGGGGTTTCTCGGCGGGCAACATGGTTTCGACGCTGGATGATTTGCGCCGTTGGGCCGTTGTGCTGGGTACGGGAGGTGGGATCGTCTCGCCCGCGATGCAGGCCATCCGCATGGCGTCGATGAACAGCGCCGTGCCGCCCAATTCATTCGCACGCCGCTATGCGCTGGGATTTGGTGGGTTCGACGGCTGGATCGGCCATACGGGCGAACTGCCCGGCTTCAATACGTCGATTTTGTATGACCCGAAGACGGCGACATCCATGGTAGCCATGGTCAACAGCGATATCGCGGCCCAAGTTAACGGCAGTTCGGCCGAACCGGCGCCGACGATCACCTCGGAGTTCGTTGCTGCACTGGGTGATTGATGATGCTTCGCAGGGGCGACGTCGTTGCTCGATAGGCGGCCGAACCATGAATTTTGCGTCGGCCTGTGGTCCTGGGGCAAGGTGCAGGCGTGGACGATGCGCTGGCGCGGTGGACAAAGCTAGGGCGCAAGACACCACGGCGCCTGGTCGTGCGCCAATCCCATCCACAGCGCCCAGACGGCGGACAACAGCAGCGCCAGCCCGGCAAGGCGCATGCCCCAGCCGCCCGATCCCTGTCTGCCCAGGCGCAGCAGCAGCCAGGGCCCGGCCCAGAGCGCGGCCCCCGAGCCGACGGCAAACAGCGCCATCACCAGCGCGCCGCCGGCTACGCCATCGGCCAGCGCCGCCACCATCACCGCCGAATACAGCAGGCCGCAGGGCAGCAGCGCCCAGGCGGTGCCTATGGTGAGGGGCGCGGCCAGCCCCATGGATTGCGTGGCATTCCTCACCCGCAGCCAGACGCGGCGCGCGCCCAGTTCCAGCCAGAGCGGCTGGCGCCCCTGGATGAGCAGCACCAGCCCGACGACGGCCGCGGCCACATGCAGCAGGCTCCAGGCCGGCCTGAGCGCCGCCGAATGCACGGTCAGCCAGCCCAGGCCCTGCATCGAGGCGGCCGCGAGTGCGCCCAGCAGCGCATAGCCCACGAGGCGCCCGAGCTGGAACAGCGCGATGGCCCGCGTGCCGCGCGGCGCGGCGCTCTGGCCTATGCCGGCGCAGGCTGCGCCGCACATCGCGAGGCAATGCGGGCTGCCGACCAGGCCCATGAGCAGGCCGGTGGCTGCAAGGGAAAGCTGCATGGGTGGATTCTATGAAGGCCATGCCGGTCGCCTTGCGCGCCGGATTGACCTGCCTCAACAAGCTGCCGAATTGATTCGGCAATTCAGGCGGTGTCCGTTAGACTGCCCGCTTTCCTCTACCGCCAGCCCCTGGCCTGAACACCGCCATGCAGGGAGCCGACGCGCTGCTGCCCGCACCTTGGCCGATCCCGGCACAGGATGAGGCGCAGCCCCCGCTGTCCGACACCACGCTGCTCGACGAACGCGACGAGTGGCTCGCGTTCAGCTGCGCGCTGCCGGCGCGCGAGGAGGGACAGACGCTGTGGGAGTCCATGGTGGCCTTCGAAGGCATGCACTGCGCCGCCTGCGCGGTGACGCTGGAGCAATTGATGGCGCGTGTGCCGGGCGTCGTGCGCGTGGAGGTCAGCGCGGCGGCGCAGCGCGGCCGCGTGGTCTGGGACGAGGCGCGCACCCGCCCCTCGCGCTGGATGCAGGCGCTTTCGGGCAGCGGCTACCGCGCGCTGCCGGTGCATGACGTGGGCGCCGGTGCGCGCCGCCAGGAGGACAGCCGCCGCATGCTCTGGCGCCTGGGCGTGGCGGCGGTCTGCATGATGCAGGTGATGATGTACGCGGTGCCCGGCTACATCGCCGGGCCCGAGGTGATAGGCGCCAACACCGAGCAGCTGCTGCGCTGGGCGCAATGGGTGCTGTCGCTGCCGGTGATGCTGTTCTCGTGCCGCCCGTTCTTCGCCTCGGCCTGGCGCGATCTGCGCGGGCGGCGCATCGGCATGGACATGCCGGTGGCGCTGGGCATGCTGATCACCTTCGTGGTCAGCAGCCTGGGCACTTTCGAGCCCGAGGGGCCGTTCGGCCATCAGGTGTACTTCGATTCGCTCACGATGTTTGTTTTCTTCCTGCTGGCCGGGCGCTGGCTGGAGCTGCGCCTGCGCGATCGCTCGGCCGGTGCCCTGGAAGCCTTGATGCACCGCCTGCCCGAGGGGGTGGAGCGGCGCGATGCGAATGGGCGCTGGCAGCATGTCGCGGTACGGCGCCTGCGTGTGGACGATGTGGTGCGGGTGCTGCCCGGCGCGGCGTTCCCGGCGGATGGCACCTTGCTTTCGGGTGGCACCACGGTCGACGAGGCGCTGCTGACCGGCGAATCGCGCCCGCTGGCGCGTGGCGCGGGCGAGGCAGTGATCGCCGGCAGCCACAACCTGAGCGCGCTGGTGGAGATGCGTGTGCAGGCGGTGGGCGGCGAGACGCGCTATGCGCGCATCGTCGGCCTGATGGAGCAGGCGGCCAGCAGCAAGCCCGATCTGGCGCGTCTGGCCGATCGCCTGGCCAAGCCCTTCCTCATCGCCGTGCTGCTGGTGGCCGCTCTGGCGGCGGCCTGGTGGTGGCCCACCGACCCGGCGCGCGCGCTGATGGTGGCGGTGGCGGTGCTGGTGGTCACCTGCCCCTGCGCGCTCTCGCTGGCGACGCCGGCGGCCATGCTGGCGAGCGCCGGGGCGCTCGCCAGGCGCGGTGTACTGGTGCGCCAACTGCAGGCCATCGAGGCGCTGGCGGGCGTGGATACCGTGGTGTTCGACAAGACCGGGACACTGACCAGCGATGCTTTCGTGCTCACCGGCGTGCGGCTGCGCGACGGCGTTACCCGGCAAGAGGCGTTCGCGCTGGCGGCCAGCCTGGCGCGCCACAGCCTGCACCCCGTCTCGCGCGCGATCGTGGCGGCTGCTGCGGGGCAGGGCGCCGCCGCGCAGGCGCTGGACGTCAGGGAGGTGGCGGGGCAGGGTGTGGCGGCATCGGTCTCGCTGAACGGTACGCAGAGGCACTGCCGGCTGGGCTCTTCGGCGTTTTGCGACGCGCCACGGGACGCGCAGGCCGATGCGACGCAGGGCCCGGTCAGCCATCTGGCCGACGATGCGGGGTGGCTTGCGGGCTTTCAATTTGAAGAAGATCTGCGTCCGGACGCCTCGAGCACCGTGTCAGCATTGCGGGCGCAGGGCCTGGGCGTGCAACTGCTCTCGGGCGACCGGGCGGCGTCGGCCTTGCGCATCGGCGCCCTCGCCGGGGTGGACCAGGCGGTCGGCGATTGCTCGCCCGACGGCAAGCTGGCGCGGGTGCGCGCCCTGGAGCGCCAGGGGCGGCGCGTTGCGATGGTGGGTGACGGCCTCAACGACGGCCCGGTGCTGGCGGCGGCGCAGGTCTCGTTCGCCTTTGGCCGGGCGGTGCCGCTGGCGCAGGCGCGTTCGGATTTCGTCGTGCTGGGCGCGCGCCTGATGGCGATCGCCGGCGCGCGTGCGCAGGCGCTGCGCACCATGAGCGTCGTGCGCCAGAACCTGGCCTGGGCGCTCGCCTACAACGTCGCCGCCTTGCCGCTGGCGGTAGCGGGCTACATGCCTGCCTGGGCGGCAGGGCTGGGCATGGCGGCCAGTTCGCTGCTGGTGGTGGCCAACGCGCTCAGGCTCAACCGCGGCGAAGCACCGGAGAACACCTGATGGACATTCTGTATCTGCTGATTCCGCTGTCGGTGGTGCTGGCGCTTCTGATCATGGGGGCGCTGGGCTGGGCGATCTTCCGCGGCCAGTTCGAAGACCTGGAACGGGAAGGCGAACGCATTTTTGAACAAGATTGATCCAGATCAAATTAGCCACGCTTGCGCCATGGATAATCCGCGCCTGTATTAGAGGAAACCCTTAGATGACTACAGCGAGCCAATCGATGCCGACCTACAACGACAAGGTTGTCCGCCAATTCGCGGTCATGACCGTGGTCTGGGGGGTGATCGGCATGCTGGTCGGCGTGATCGCCGCCGCGCAACTCACCTGGCCCGAGCTCAATCTGGGCATTTCCTGGCTCAGCTACGGCCGCCTGCGGCCGCTGCACACCAACGGCGTGATCTTCGCCTTTGCGTGCTCGGGCCTGATCGGCACCTCGCTCTACGTGGTGCAGCGCACCTCGCAGGCACGGCTGTTCGGGGGCGATGGCCTCGCGGGCTTCGTGTTCTGGGGCTGGCAGCTGGCGCTGGTGGGTGCGGTCATCACGCTGCCCATGGGCCTCACCTCTTCCAAGGAATACGCCGAGCTGGAATGGCCCATCGATCTGCTCATCACCGTCGTCTGGGTGGCCTACGCCATCGTGTTCTTCGGCACGGTCTCCAAGCGCAAGATGAGCCACATCTACGTGGCCAACTGGTTCTACGGCGCGTTCATCATCGCCATCGCGCTGCTGCACATCGGCAACAACATCGAACTGCCCGTGGGCGCGTTCAAGTCCTACTCGGCCTACGCCGGGGTGCAGGATGCGATGGTGCAGTGGTGGTACGGCCACAACGCGGTGGGCTTTCTGCTCACCACCGGCTTCCTGGGGATGATGTATTACTTCATTCCCAAGGCGGCCGAGCGCCCGATCTACAGCTACCGCCTGTCCATCGTGCATTTCTGGGCGCTGATCTTCACCTATATGTGGGCGGGCCCGCACCACCTGCACTACACCGCTCTGCCGGACTGGACGCAGTCGGTCGGCATGGTGTTCTCCATCATCCTGCTGGCGCCGAGCTGGGGCGGCATGATCAACGGCATCATGACGCTCTCGGGCGCCTGGCACAAGCTGCGCACCGATCCGGTGATCCGTTTCCTGATCGTCTCGCTGTCGTTCTACGGCATGTCCACCTTCGAGGGCTCGCTGCTCTCGATCAAGACCATGAACGCGCTGTCCCACTACACCGACTGGACCGTGGGCCACGTGCATTCCGGCGCGCTGGGCTGGGTCGGCTTCATCACCATGGGTTCGCTCTACTGGCTGATTCCGCGCCTGTACGGCCGCACCAGCATGTATTCCACGCGTGCCATCGACCTGCACTTCTGGATTTCCACGCTGGGCATCGTGCTCTACGTGGCCTCGATGTGGATCGCGGGCGTGATGCAGGGTCTGATGTGGCGTGCGGTCAACGAGGATGGCACGCTCACCTACGCCTTCGTCGAGAGCGTGAAGGCCACCTATCCGTTCTATGCGGTGCGCTTCCTGGGCGGTCTGCTGTACCTGAGCGGCATGGTGGTGATGCTCTGGAACACGTTCAAGACCATGAACGCCGGGCGTGCGCCGGTGGTGACCGTGCCGCCCCTGGTGGCTGCCGCCTGAACCTTGCCTGAAAAGCCTGCCTGACGAAAGAGAACCCAAGACATGGCGCAAGAAGAAATTCGCGGCCACGGCCGCATCGAAACCAACAATTTCCTGATGATCGTGCTGGTGCTGCTGGTCATCGCGATCGGTGGTCTGGTGGAAATCGTTCCGCTGTTCTTCCAGAAATCGACCACGCAGCCCATCGAGGGCCTCAAGCCCTATGCGGCGCTGCAGGTGGTGGGGCGCGATATCTACATCCGCGAAGGCTGCAACAACTGCCACTCGCAGATGATCCGCTCGCTGCAGCATGAGTCGCTGCGTTACGGGCCGGTCTCGGTGGCGGGTGAATTCGTCTACGACTACCCGCACCTGTGGGGCAGCAAGCGCACCGGTCCTGATCTGGCGCGCGTGGGCGGCCGCTACAGCGACGACTGGCACGCGGTGCACCTGAACAACCCGCGCGCGGTGGTGCCCGAATCCAACATGCCGGCCTATCCCTGGCTGACCAGGACGGCGGCCGACAGCCAGACCATCCAGGCGCACATGCGCGGCCTGCGCACCTTGGGCGTGCCGTACACCGATGACGAAATCGCCAAGGCACCCGCCGAGGTCGAAGGCAAGACCGAGCTGGAGGCGTTGATCGCCTACCTGCAGGTGCTGGGCATCCATCGCAAATAACCGAACGCAGGAGAACACCATGGATGTGGAATGGATGCACGGCCTGTATACGGTGCTCGCGTTCGTGACTTTTGTCGTGATCGCGTTCTGGGCCTGGTCGGCGCGCAATCGCCCGGGGTTTGACGAAGCGGCGCGGCTGCCGCTGCTGGACGATGAAGGCGCTGCCCGCAGCGCGGTGGCTGCGGGGGAAGGCAAGATATGAGCGATTTCACGAGCAGTTTCTGGTCTCTGTACGTGGCCGGCATCACGCTGCTGGGCGTGTTGGCCTGCGCCGCGCTGCTGTGGTGGACCTTCCGGATGAATGCCGAGGTCAAGCAGGGCGAATCCACCGGCCATGTCTGGGATGGCGACCTGACCGAGAGGAACAACCCGTTGCCGCGCTGGTGGGTGATGATGTTCGGCATCAGCTGCATCTTCTCGCTGCTCTATCTGGCGCTGTATCCGGGGCTGGGTGCCTTCAAGGGTGTGCTGGGCTGGACGCAGGATGGCCAGCATGCGCGGGAGCAGCAGCAATATGAGGCGCGGATCGCACCGATCTACGCGGCTTTCGCCAACCAGAGCATCGAGCAGCTGGCCAAGGACGCCAATGCCCGCGCGATCGGCGATCGGCTGTTCATGAACAACTGCGCGCAGTGCCACGGCAGCGATGCGCGCGGCAGCATGGGCTTTCCCAATCTGGTGGATGCCCATTGGAACTGGGGCGGCAGTCCGGACGCTGTGCTGCAGACCATCTCTGACGGCCGCACCGGCGTGATGCCGCCCATGGCCGCGGCCGTGGGCACGCCCGACGAGGTGCGCGCGCTGGCCAACTACGTCATCAGCCTCTCGGGCGGCAAGCACGATGCGGCGCTGGCGGACAAGGGCAAGGAGAAATTCATCGTCTGTGCCGCCTGCCATGGCGAGGCGGGCAAGGGCAATCCCGCGCTGGGTGCGCCCGACCTGACCGACGGCGTCTTTGCCCATGGCCCGGACAACGTGGACCATGTGGTGGCGATGATCGACCACGGCAAGATGGCGCAGATGCCGGCCTGGAAGGAGAAATTCTCTCCCGAGCAGCTGCGCGTGCTCACGGCCTATGTCTGGGGGCTGGGCGGCGGCCAGCCTGCGGCTGCGCAGTGACGCACCTGCCGATCCCTCTCACTGAACGCCGGTGCGTGCTGCACCGGCGCTCTGCCTGATTCGTATGGCTGGCGCCGGCAACGCGGTACCGGTTCCCGGGCACTCCAAGATCTACCCGCGCAGCGCCAAGGGGTTCTACACCCGCTGGCGCTGGTTCTTCGTGTTTGCCACGCAGCTTTTCTTCTATGGCATGCCGTGGCTGCAGTGGGGCGGACGCCAGGCGATGCTGTTCGACATCGACGCGCGGCGCTTTTACATCTTCGGCCTGGTGCTCTACCCGCAGGATGTGTTCTACCTCGCGGCGCTGCTCATCATCTCGGCGCTGCTGCTGTTCCTGTTCACGGCGGTGGCGGGGCGCCAGTGGTGCGGCTACGCCTGTCCGCAGACGGTCTATACCGAGATCTTCCTGTGGGTGGAAGAAAAATTCGAGGGCAACCGCGCGCAGCGCATGCGTCTGGATGGCGCGCCGCTTTCCTGGAACAAGTTCTGGCGCAAGGGCGGCAAGCACCTGGTCTGGCTCGTGATCGGCCTGTGGACGGGCTTTACCTTCGTGGGCTACTTCACGCCGATCCGCGAGCTGGCGCTTCAGGTGCTGGCGTTCTCCGTTGGACCGTGGGCGCTGTTCTGGATTCTGTTCTACGGCTTTGCCACCTGGGGCAATGCCGGTTTCATGCGCGAGCAGGTCTGCAAGTACATGTGCCCGTACGCGCGCTTTCAGGGCGCGATGTTCGACCGCGACACGCTCATCGTCACCTACGTCGCCAAGCGCGGCGAGCCGCGCGGCAAGCGCTCCAAGAAGGCCGACTACAAGGCCGACGGCCTGGGCGACTGCATCGATTGCACCATGTGCGTGCAGGTCTGCCCCACCGGCATCGACATTCGCGATGGCCTGCAGTACGAGTGCATCAGCTGCGCCGCCTGCATAGACGCCTGCGACGACGTGATGGACATGATGGGCTACCCGCGCGGGCTGATCCGCTATTCCACCGAAGCCGCCATCGAGAAGGATTGGGGCAAGAAGGAAATCGTGCAGCGCGTGAAGCGCCCGCGCGTGCTGATCTACGCCACCGTGCTGCTGCTGGCCAGCGTGGCGCTGGCGACCAGCCTGTGGCTGCGCACGCCGTTCAAGGTGGATATCCTGCGCGACCGCGCGACGATGGCGCGCCTGGTCAAGGGCGGCGAAATCGAGAACGTCTACCGCATCCACGTGATGAACGCGACCGAGCGGGAGCAGACCTTTGTGCTGGCGGTCGAGGGCCTGCCGCACCTGGCACTGGCCGAAGGCACGCGCACGGCGGTGACCATAGGGCCAGAGCAGTCCGCCTCCGTGCCGGTGCAGTTGCGCCTGCCCCATGGCGAGGCGTCGCCCGGATCGCACCGGATTGCGTTCGTGGTGAGTGCGGAGGGCGTGGGCAGCGTGCGGGAAAAATCCGCGTTCATCGTGCCGCGGTGAGGCCATGAGCACCCACCCGGAGCCGTCGCCCGCGCCGCGCCCCATGCCGTGGTGGCGCTCGGGCTATCTGTGGCTCATCATCGGACTGACGCTGGCGATGGTTGCAGGTGGCGTGGTGACGGTCTGGCTGGCGCTGCAGCAGCCCCATGCGCCCGTGGCGGCACCGGCACCGCAGGCGGATCAGGGCGGGGCGCTGGAGCCCGCCATGCAGGCGCGCAACCGGACGTCCAGCCGCAATGCGAAAACGCTGGGCGCAGGAGGGGACTGAAGTCCCGCTCCGTCATCGACAAAGAACAGGAGGCAGGATGGCAGGCAAGAAATGGATGGTGATCGTGTGGCCCGCCTTCATGGTGGCCGCGGCGCTGGAGATGATGGTTTTTGCCGTGCTCGACCCTGAGTCGCTGGCGCTGCTGGGCGAGCAGGTGGACTGGTCGCGCAATACGGTGTATTCCATCACCTTTCTGATCTTCTGGTGCATGTTCATGGTCTGCAGCGCCATCACCTTGCAGCTGGCCAACCCGGGGAGGGATGTCAACCGAGGCCTGCACCACGAAGAGCGCGCATGAGGCGCCGGCCGCTTCGGCACTGCCAGGCATGTGGTTGAGGGTGCGCCGATAAAATCAGCGGTTCTTTCACGCTGCAGGCAAGGCCTGCCCATCAGGTTTTCCCCATGCAAGCACCCGCAGCCCGCCCGGCTTCCGGCACCAAGTTCACCAGCCGCCAGGGCACGCGCGCCGTCAAGGATGGCGTCAAGCCCAGCGGCCTGACGGCCGTTCCCAACGCCGAGCGCAAGCCCGACTGGCTGCGCATCAAGCTGCCCAACGGGGCCAAATACCAGCAGATCAAGGAGATTGTCGATTCGCACAAGCTCTCCACGGTCTGCGCGGAATCCAAGTGCCCCAACATCGCCGAATGCTGGGGGCGCGGCACGGCAACGCTGATGCTCATGGGCTCGGTGTGCACGCGGGCCTGCAAGTTCTGTTCGGTCAGCACCGGCAACCCCAACGGCTGGCTCGATCCGCTGGAGCCGGTGAACGTGGCCGACGCGGTGGCGCTGATGGACCTGAAGTACGTCGTGCTGACCTCGGTCGATCGGGACGACTTGAAAGACCTGGGCGCCGGGCATTACGCTGCCTGCATCCGCGAGATCCACAAGCGCATGCCCGATACCGCGGTGGAGGCGCTGACGCCCGACTTCCAGGGCCGGCACGATCTGGTGGCCCAGGTGCTCGATGCCGGCCTGGCCACCTATGCGCAGAATCTGGAGACCGTGCGGCGCCTGACGCACCCGGTGCGCGATCCGCGTGCGGGCTACGAGCAGACGCTGGACGTGCTGAAGTTCGCCAAGGGCTACGCGCCGCAGACCATCTCCAAGACCAGCCTGATGCTGGGCCTGGGCGAGACGGACGCGGAGATTGATGAAGCGCTGGACGATATCCGTGCCGCCAACGTCGATGTGGTCACCATGGGGCAGTACATGCGGCCGACGCAGCACCACCTGCCGGTGCAGCGCTATGTGTCGCCGGAGCAGTTCGCGCAGTACCGCGAGATGGCGCTGGCCAAGGGCTTCGTCGAGGTGGTGGCGGGGCCGTTCGTGCGCTCCAGCTACCGCGCCGAGCGTGTGCTGGAGCACAACAACGTGGGGCTGGACGAAAGCGTGCTGGAGAGCCTGCGCAATTCCGCCGCCAACGCGATGCGCTGCTGATGCCAGACGCGCCTTCCAGGGTAGCACCTTTTTCCGTACTGGGCTTGGCTGCCGTTGTGGGCGGCGGCGGCCTGGCGGCTGCCATTGCGCACCGGCCCACGCAGGGCCTCGTTTGGCTGGTGGCCTATCTGGTGCTGGTGGTGGGCGTTGCCCAATACCTGCTGGGTGCGGGTCAGGCGGTGCTGGCGCCCACTGCACCGTCAGCCGGTGTGCTCTGGGGCCAGTGGGTGCTGCTCAACCTGGGGCATCTGGGCGTGATTGGCGGCCGGCTGGGCGAGCGCTCTGGATGGGTGTTGGTGGGTACCTTGGCCTACGCGGCGGCGCTGCTGTGGCTGGTGCGATCCACCCGCCGCGCGCCCAGTGGCAAGCGTCTGTGGGCCTACCGGCTGTTTGCGCTCTTTCTGCTGCTCAGTTCGCTGACAGGCGTGGCGCTTGCCGTGCTTCGCCGCTAGAGCTTCTTGGCGCCATAGTCCCAGGGCTGGGCCTGCTGCAGCAAGGCGCGCAGCGCACCATCGTCCAGTTGGGCGAGCTCTTCCTCCGCCTGCGCCAGCGTGTCGGCGGCCATCTGCTGGTGCAGGATGGCGTCGCCCTCCAGCGCGCTGAAGACCAGCAGCATCTGCCCGTAGGAGGCGGACAGCGGCGCGGCTTGCCAGTGCCGCCCTTCGGTGTCGAGAAAATCGCGCATGCAATGAAATCCTTGAAACGGGCAGACCTTATTCCATTTCCAGATCCATCGATTACTTCGTCGGCTTCGCTCGCCGTGCTACAGCACTGTCTTCGCTTCGCCTTCGCGTACTCGAATGATATGGAGTTGGAATTACGCCAATCGCTCGTAGCGCGCAAAACGCAGGCTCGGGCCCTGGCTGCTGACGTGGTCGCTGTGCGCGGTGAGCCGCCATTCGCCGCCGAGCGCGGGCGCCCAGGTGTCGCCCTCGAAATCCTGCGCGATTTCCGTCACCTCGGCGCGCGCGGCCAGGGGTAGTGCCTCGGCAAAGACCTGCGCGCCGCCGATGACCCAGGCGGTTGCGGTGCCTGATTGCTCCGCCGTTGATAGCGCTTCACGCAAGCCAGAAGCGCGCTGAGCGCCGTTTTGATTCCAATCGGGCTGGCGCGTGATGACGATGTTCAGGCGCCCCGGCAGCGGGCGGAAGCGCGGCGGGAGCGAATCCCAGGTCTTGCGGCCCATGATCACCGGCTGGCCCTGTGTCAGTGCCTTGAAATGCGCCAGATCCTCGGGTAGATGCCAGGGCATGCGGCCGCCTCGGCCGATGACGCCATTGGCGGCGCGTGCGTAGATCAGGGCGATTTCCATGGGGTTTGTGCGGCGGGTGGTGGCAGGAATATAGCGGCAGCCTACGATAGCGCCTGTCCATGTTCAAGATTCCGCTTTCCGTCCTCGTCGTCATCCATGCGGCGGATCTGCAGGTGCTGCTGATCCGCCGTGCCGATGCGCGCGAGGACTTCTGGCAATCCGTCACCGGCAGCAAGGACAGCGAGCAGGAGAGCTGGCGCGAGACGGCGCTGCGCGAGGTGAGGGAGGAAACCGGTATCGACGCCGCGGCGCCGGGCTGCAGCCTCATCGATTGGGGCATGGAGAACGTCTACAGCATCTACCCCCAATGGCGCCACCGCTACGCGCCGGGCGTGGTGATGAACACCGAGCATGTGCTGGGTCTGCGCGTTCCGGCGGCGACGCCGGTGACCTTGAATCCGCGCGAACACACGGCATATGCATGGCTGCCGTGGCGCGAGGCGGCGGACCGCTGTTTCTCTCCCTCCAATGCCGAGGCCATCCTCTGGCTGCCGCGTTTTGAATCGCTTGCATGACTGCAGAACTCTTGTCCGAAACCGATTTTGCGCCGTCGGAGCTGCCCGCTCTGCCCGGCGGCATCCTGCGCGTGGCCACCTACAACATCCACAAGGGCGTGCAGGGCCTGGGTCCGGCGCGGCGGCTGGAGATCCACAACCTGGGGCTGGCGATAGAGCAGCTCGATGCCGACATCGTCTGCCTGCAGGAGGTGCGCGCCAGCAACCGGCGCGAGGCCGCCTACTTCGATCGCTGGCCGCAGGTGCCGCAGGCGCAATACCTGGCGCCCGAAGGCTACGAAGCCGTCTACCGCACCAACGCCTACACGCGCGACGGCGAACATGGCAATGCGCTGCTCACGCGCTGGCCGGTGCTGGCCAGCAGCCATGAAGACATGTCCGACCACCGCTTCGAGCAGCGCGGCCTGCTGCATGTGCAGCTCAAGGTGGCGGGCCGCCTGGTGCATGCCATCGTGGTCCACCTGGGGCTGGTGCCGGGCAGCCGCATCCGCCAGGTGGCGCAATTGCAGGGCTACATCCGGCGCAAGGTGCCCGATGATGCGCCGCTGGTGGTGGCGGGTGATTTCAACGACTGGGGCAACCAGCTGGCGCAGATGCTCGCGGGCTTCGGGCTGCTGGAGTTTGACCATGCCAGCAGCCTGCACACCTACCCTTCGCGCCTGCCGATCGCGCGGCTGGACCATGTCTATGCGCGCGGGCTGCTGCCGGTCTCGCTGACGGTGCCGCGCGGGCGCATCTGGTGGCGCATGTCCGACCACCTGCCGCTGATCGCGGAATTCCGGCTCTGAACGATTGAATCCGCATGCCGCTGCCGCCCTACGCCGGTTCGGATCACCAGATACGGCTGCTGCAGGGCGCGCAAGAGCTGTTTCCGGCACTGATTGCCGAGATCGACGGCGCGCGCTCGGACGTGCAGTTCGAAACCTACATCTTTGATGTGGCGGGCGATGGCGCCGAGGTGGCGCGGGCGCTGGAGCGCGCGGCGCGGCGCGGCGTGCGGGTGCATCTGGTGGTCGATGGCGCCGGCACCGGGCAGGTGGCCGAGCCTTGGGGTTCGCGCCTCGTCCAGGCGGGCGCGCAGCTGCAGGTGTATTCGCCGCTGGGGCGCCTGGGGCTGCTCTTGCCGCGGCGCTGGCGGCGGCTGCACCGCAAGCTCTGCGTGGTGGATGGCAGCGTGCTGTTCTGCGGCGGCATCAACGTGCTGGGCGATTACGAAGACCCCAACTGGGGGCGCCTTGCCGCGCCGCGCCTGGATTTTGCGGTGCGCGTGCGGGGCACGCTGGTGGCTTTTGCCAGCACGGTGATGGAACGGTTCTGGCTGCGCCTGCTGGCCATGCACGACATGCGCCAGCGGCGCCTTGCGCAGGCGCTTGCGGACTGGCGCGCGGTGCGCCTGCTGCAGCGCGCGCCCCGGCGCACGGTTGGCGGGCGCGGCATGGTGGCGGCGCTGCTGCTGCGCGACAACCTGCGCTTTCGCACCCGCATCGAACGCTCCTACCGCCGCGCGATTGCGCAGGCGCGCAAGGAAATCATCATCGCCAACGCCTACTTCATTCCCGGCGGCAAGCTGCGCCGCGCGCTCGTCCTGGCCGCGCGGCGCGGCGTGCGCGTGCGGCTGCTGGTGCAGGGGCGCTATGAATATTTCATGCAGTACCACGCCGCGCGTCCCGTCTATGGCGCGCTGCTGGCGGCAGGGGTGGAAATCCATGAATACGCATCGAGCTTTCTGCATGCCAAGGTGGCCGTCATCGATGCCGACGGCGCACGCCCCTGGGCGACGGTGGGTTCGAGCAATCTCGATCCGCTGAGCCTGCTGCTGGCGCGCGAGGCCAACGTGATGGTGCGCGATGCCGGTTTTGCGCAGCAGCTGCGCTCGCGCCTGATGGCGGCCATCGCGCAGGGCAGCGGAGCGCTGGACCCGCGCACCTACGCCAGCCGTCCCTGGCGTGAACGGCTGCTCGATCGCGTGGCCTGGACCGTGATGCGGACGGCACTCTGGCTGACAGGGAAAAACTACTGAATCCATAGCTGATGGCGCTTGTCAGATAAGCGAAAAACGCCGAAATCATTCAAATTCCCGCATTCGAAATTCACTGGTAGGATCGACGCATGAGCGAACCATCCAGCCCCGTGCCCTTCGAAGGCGTGCCTCTCTCGATCAAGATCCGCGAGCGCCTCAAGGCCGCCGGCCAGCCGTTTCTGGCCAACGACAACATCGCCGGCTTTCTCGAACCCGGAGAGCTGGAAGGGCTGCTCGACGAGGTCGAGACGAAGATGCAAACGGTGCTCGACAGCCTGGTCATCGACACCGCCAACGACCACAACACCCGCAACACCGCGCGGCGCATCGCCAAGATGTATGTGAACGAGGTGTTCCGCGGCCGTTACGTGGCGCAGCCGCCGGTGACCGAATTCCCCAACGCCGCGCGCCTGAACGAGCTGATGATCGTCGGCCCGATCACCGTGCGCAGCGCCTGCAGCCACCATTTCTGCCCGGTGATCGGCAAGATCTGGGTCGGTGTGATGCCCAATGAGCACACCAACGTGATCGGCCTCTCGAAGTACGCGCGCCTGGTGGACTGGGTGATGGGGCGGCCCCAGATCCAGGAAGAGGCCATCGTGCAGCTGGCCGACCTCATCATGGAAAAGACCCGGCCCGACGGCCTGGCGGTGGTGATGGAAGCCAGCCACTTCTGCATGTCCTGGCGCGGCGTGCGCGAGATGGACAGCAAGATGGTCAACTCCATCATGCGCGGCGCCTTCCTCACGGATGCGTCGCTGCGCCGCGAATTCCTCGCGCTGATTCCCGGCAGGCCATAAATCCGCAGCAGACGGCGCTGTCCATGCTGGTTGGCGTGGATTTCACCAGCCGCCCCACGCGGCGCAAGTCCATCGTGATGGCCTGCGGTGCGCGCGACGGCGATCTTGTGCAATTGCAGAGCCTGCGCTGCTTTGAAAGCCTGGATGCGTTTGCCGCGTGGTTGGCCGAACCGGGCGACTGGATCGCCGCTCTGGATTTGCCCTTCGGCCTGCCGCGCGAGCTGGTGCAGCACCTGGGCTGGCCCACCGACTGGCTGGCCTGCATGCGGCATTACGCCAGCCGCTCCCGCGTGGAGATACGCGAGTGCTTCGCCGCGTTCTGCGCCGCGCGCCCCGCGGGCGGCAAGTTCGCGCACCGCGCCACCGATGGCCCTGCGGGCTCCAGCCCCTCGATGAAATGGGTCAACCCGCCCGTGGCGTTCATGCTGCATGCCGGGGTACCGCCCCTGATCGCAGCGGGCGTGCACCTGCCGGGCCTGCACGATGGTGACCGGCGCCGCGTGGCGCTGGAGGGCTATCCGGGCCTGCTGGCGCGCGCATGCATTGGCCGCGCGAGCTACAAGAGCGATGAGCCGAAGCGCCAGACCCCTGAGCGGCTTGCCGCGCGGCGGCAGATGCTGGAAGTGTTGCAGCGGGGCGCGCCCCGGCTGGGGCTGCGTCTGGTGGTGGCTGCCGATCAGCGTGCGTTGCTGGCGCGGGACGCCAGCGGCGACCGGCTCGACGCCGTCCTCTGCCTGATGCAGGCTGCCTGGGCCGAGCGCGCGCATGCCGCGGGCGATATGCGCTATGGCCTGCCGAAGCGGTTGGATCCGCTGGAGGGCTGGATCGTCACCGCCCCGGAGAGCGCTGCCCGTTGATCAGCGCGAGGTAGGCGCTGCGCGTTTGCGGCGTGACGGAGGCGATGACCTGCGTCCACGGCGTGTGCTGGCGCGCCATCAGCCGCGCGGAAGCGACGGTGCGCGACTTGCAGAACCAGTGGCAGCTGTGCTGAAACAGCAGCAGCTCGGCGGTCACGGCAAAGGCGCGGTCGCGCGGGCTGGCCGCGGCATCGGCCATGGCGCGGGCGATGCCTTCCGCATGGATGGCGAAGGCGCGGCGCAGATCAAAGCTGGCGGATGCCAGCCATTGCGTGGCCCAGGGCAGCGAGATGGGCAGGCGGCTGGTACGCGCGAGAGCCTCGGGCGTTTTCTGAAAATCGGCGGCAAGGCGCTGCACCTGCGTGCCCAGCTGCTCCTCGCTGCCCTGCAGCGTGCCGAGCACCTGCATGCGCCGTTCGTCGCCGGCTTCACCCATGGCGCGCAGATAGCCCTGGATCAGCGTCTGCATCAGGCGCTCGATCTGGTAGGGCTGCAGCGCCCGGGCCAGCAGGGCGATGCGCTGGCGCTGCTGGCGGTAGTTGACGAAATACAGCAGTCCTGCAGCGAAGAACAGCTCAAGCAAGGTGTTGGGTGACATGTGCTGGCGATTGTGCCTTGCCGTCACTCGGCTGCCGGCTGCCAGCCCAGCGCCGCCGAGATGCGCCCGCAGGCGTCCTGCAAAGCGAGCGCCGCTTCGCCCTGCGCATCGGCCTGCAGCGAAGCCTGCGGACCCACGAGGGTGAGTGCCAGCAGCAGATGGCCGTGCACGTCGAACACCGGCGCCGCGATGGCATTGATGCCCGGCGCGTGTTCGCCGTCGACCACGGCGACGCCCTGTTCACGGATGCTCGCGCGAAGTGCCGCGGGAATGGCCTTGGAGGGTGGATCCGACCAGGTGGCAAACACCCTGCCGGTGGCCGAGGTGTGCGGATCAAAGAGCGCGCCCTGTGCCACGCCCACCGAAACCCCTTGCCCCGGCTGGCAGACGCGTATCGCGGTCACCCCGGCCTCGGCCTGCACGGCCACCAGGCAGGTGTTGCCCAGCGATTGCGCCAGGCTATGTGCCTCGGCTGCGGCCAGTTCCAGCCAGTCCTGGCGGCTCATCCAGGCCAGCGCCAGCCCGCGCACGGCCGGGCCCAGCTCGTACAGGCCGTTTTGCGCATCCTGCTGCACCCAGCCGGCGCGCATCAGGCTGACGAGGTAGCGGTAGGCCTTGGCCCGGTGCATGCCCGCCTGGCGCGCCAGCGCGGACAGGCCGCAGCCCTGGGCTTGCGTGGCGAGCAGATCAAACAGCGCCAAGCCGACCTCCAGCGACTGTATGCCCACGGGGCCGGTGGCGGCGGTCTGCGTGCTTTCGGCGGCGAGGGAGCCCTGCTTGCTGGTGCGGTCAACGCTTGACATGTCAAGAAGTATGCCCTAAATTCCGTTCGTTGTGTTAATCATAACGTTGTTAACTTAATAGTAACATTGGAGCAAAGGCATGAAGAAGTACATCAGTTTTCCCCTGCGCGAAGGCGTGCACAGCCGTCAGGCGCATTGCGACATCCCCGACGGGCTTTATGAGCGCGAACACGGCCGCAACGGCTTCTTCGGGCCCGCCAGCCACATCCTGCACAAGCACAAGCCGACGGGCTGGACCAAGTGGGAAGGGCCGCTGGAGCTGACCCTGCTCGACCTGAACAAGCTCGAAGACAGCGCCCCCTGCCCCTGGAAGGCACGCCGCTTCATGCACAACGGCCAGACGCAGGTGCACTTCTGGAAGTTCGGCGCCTCCATGCCCGACCTGGCGCGCAACGGCGACGGCGACATGATCCTGTTCTTCCACAAGGGCGAGGGTGATTTCTATTGCGACTACGGCCACATGACCTACCGCGAGGGCGACTACATCAACATCCCGCGCGGCACCTCCTGGCGGCTGGAGACCCAGGTGCGCAACGAGGTGCTGACCATTGAAGCCACCGAGGACTTCTTCATGCTGCCCGAGCGCGGCATCCTGGGCCACCACGCGCAGTTCGATCAGGCAACGCTCGATACGCCCAAGATCGACGACGCCTTCAAGGCCCAGTACAGCGACACGCAGGAAAGCCGGGTGCGCGCCAAGCGCCGTGGCGAGGTGACCACCGTCACCTTCCCCTACAACTTCCTCGATGCGGTGGGCTGGCATGGCGACTGTGTGCCGGTCAAGCTCAACTGGCGTGACATCCGCGAACTGCTGTCGGACCGCTACCACCTGCCGCCCACGGTGCACGCCACCTTCCTGTCGAACACCATCATCGTCTGCACCTTCGCGCCGCGCCCCATCGAGAGCGACCCCGGTGCGCTGAAGGTGCCGTTCTTTCACAACAACGACGAGTTCGACGAGTCCATCTTCTACCACCAGGGCAACTTCTTCTCGCGCGACAACATCCAGCCCGGCATGTTCACGCTGCACCCCTCGGGCTTTCACCACGGCCCGCATCCCAAGGCCTTCGCCGCCGCCGCGGCCAACAACAAGGGCGAGCGCAAGTACACCGACGAGGTGGCGGTGATGATCGATTCGCGCTACCCGCTGGAGCTCGACAACGTGGACGCGGTGAAGGTGCCCAACTACATCGACTCCTGGAAAGAGTGAGTCTGGCGGATACAGCAAAAAGCGCTGCAAGGTTTTGAACCTTGCAGCGCTTTTGTTTTGCTAGCTGCGCACGCTTGCCCAGCATGCGCAAAAGGCCAATTACTTCTTTATTTCAGCCTCAATCTGCTTGACCAGATCGGCACCCACGTCGGGCGTGAACATGTCCCACACCGGCTGCACCGCAGCGCGCATGCGGGCGCGTTCTTCCGGTGTGACTTCGTTCACCTTCAGGCCCTTGCCGGCCATCATCTTCTGCGCGCCGGCCGCCTGGTCACGCGCCACCTGGCGCTGGAACGCGCGGGCCTCGATGGCGGCGTCCTTCACGATCTTCTGCTGGTCGGGCGTGAGCTTGTCCCAGAACTTCTTGGAAGCCAGCGGAATGAAGGCGCCGTAGGTGTGCTGGGTGATCGAGAGGTACTTCTGCACTTCGTACAGTTTGAGCGCGGCGATCACCGCGTTGGGCGTGCCCTGGCCGTCGATGGTGCGTGTCTCCAGCGCCGTGTAGAGCTCGGGCACCGCCAGCGGCACCGGGTTGGCGCCCAGCGCCTTGATGGTTTCCTGCGTGATCCTGGCCTGGATGGAGCGGAATTTCAGCCCCTTGAAGTCCTCCACCTTGGCGATGGGGTGCTTGCTGTTGGTGGCGTTGAAAAAGCCGTTCTCCCAGTACGCCAGGCCCACCAGGCCATGCGCGGGCAGCAGGTCCATGAGTTTCTGGCCGATCGGGCCGTCGAGTACCTTGTCGGCTTCCTGGGTGTTGGCGAACAGGAAGGGGAAATCGAGGATTTCATAGGGCTTGACCATGCCGGTGAGCGTCGAGGTCTGCGGCACGGTGAATTCGATGGTGCCGCCCTGCAATGCGGAAGTGACCTTCACGTCGTCGCCCAGCGCGCCGCCGTAGTAGGGCTTGATGTCGATCTCGCCGCCGCTCTTGGCCTTGACCAGTTCGACGAACTTGGCCACGCCCTGGCCCTGGTGGGATTTTTCCGGCAGGGTCACGGCGAACTTGCCGGTGACGGCGGCGAGCGTGGTGCCCGAGAGTGCCGCGGCCAGCAGGCCCAGCAGCAGGGAAGTCTTGAATTTCATGGTGGGTCTCTCCTATCGTGGATGAAAGAGTGGTGGTCAGCGCCACCATTCGGCGGGCACCGTGACCAGTGCGGGGAACAGAATCAGGAGCACGAGCAATATGCCCAGGGCCAGCAGGAAGGGCAGGATGCCGCGCACCGCCTCGTCCATCGTCACCTTGCCGATGGAGCTGACGACGTTGAGCACCACGCCCACCGGCGGCGTGATCATGCCGATCGAGCAGTTCATGATGAACACCACGCCGAAGTACACCGGGTCTATGCCGGCCACGGTGACGATGGGCATGAACACCGGCGTGAAGATCAGCACGATGGGGATGAAGTCGAGCACCATGCCGGCGAAGAAGATCACCACCATCATCGCGGCGACGAGCAGCATGGGCGATTGCACCAGGCCTTCCAGCCAGCCGCCCACCTGGCCCGAGATGTCGGTGATGGTGATCATGTAGGAGGCCACCATCGCCAGCGCCGCCAGCAGCAGCACCACCGAGGTGGTGCGCGCGGTGGAAAGCAGGGCCTCGTAGATGCTGTGCCAGTTCAGCTCGCGGTACACCACCAGGCCCACGAACAGCGCGTAGGCGGCGGCCACCACGGCCGATTCGGTGGGCGTGAAGATGCCGAAGCGCAGGCCGCCGATGATGATCACCGGCATCATCAGCGCCCAGCCGCCCTGGCCGAGCAGGCGCAGGCGCAGCCCCCAGGGCGCGCGCGCGGTGACGGCGGCGTTCTGCGTGCGCGCCACGAACCACCAGGCGATGACCAGCACCGCCCCCATCAATACGCCCGGCACGATGCCCGCGAGGAACAGCCGCGTGATCGAGACATTGGCCGTCACGCCGAAGATCAGAAAGCCGATGGAGGGCGGAATCACCGGCGCGATGATGCCGCTGGCCGCCATCAGGCCACAGGCACGCCCGGGGTTGTAGCCGGCTTGGCGCATCATCGGCACCAGGATGGCGGCCAGTGCCGCCGTGTCCGCCACGGCCGAGCCCGAGAGGCTGGCGAGCATGATGCCCGCGCCGATCGCCACATAGCCCAGGCCGCCGCGCAGGTGGCCGACGAAGGCGCTGGCCATCTCGACGATGCGCTTGGAGAGCCCGCCGGCGTTCATCAGTTCGCCCGCGAGGATGAAGAAGGGCACGGCCATCAGCACGAAATTGTCGGCGCCCGCCACCGCGTTCTGCACCACCACCTGCGCGTCGAACTGCCCGGTGAGCAGCATCAGCGCGATGCCCGCAAACATCAGCGCGAACGCGATCGGCACGCCCAGCGCGATCAGGCCCAGCAGCGAGACCAGGAAGACGGTTGCGCTCATGGCTTGCGCCCCGTGGCCATGTCGCCGGCGTGCGCTTCGCCTTCGATGCGTTCGGCGGCTTTTTCGATGCGGTCGCCCAGGTCCTGCGTCACCTCGTCCAGATCGCCGCGCAGCGCCAGCAGGATGTTGTGGCAGACCGGAAAGATGAGGGCGATGCCGAACACCAGCCCCACGCCGTACAGCCAGGCGTAGGAGATGCCGAGCACCGGGTAGGTGTTGCCCAGGTTGATCACCGTCTGTTTGTAGCCGCCGACGATGAAGACGCCGCAGCCGATCAGGATCAGCACGCCGGAGAAAACGATCAATGCGCGCCGGGCGCGTGGCCCCACGCGCCGCTGCAGGGTGTCAAACCCGATGTGGATACGCTGCGCCGAAGCCAGCACCGCGCCCAGAAAGATCAGCCAGACGAAGAGCAGCCGCGAGAGCTCTTCGGAAATGGCGATGCCCGAATTGAACGCGTAGCGCAGCACCACGTTGCCGAACACCAGAATACCCATGATGGCGAGGCAGGCCACGATGAGGATTTCAAAGCTGCGCGTGATGCCGCGTGACAGCCGCTCAAGCATGGCAGCCGCCTGTTTTTGGGTTTTTTCGCATAGGCCTCCTTGGAAGCCTGCGATTGAATCGCGTTTCTCGCCGCTTGAAAAGCCAAACCCTTGTTTTTTTGTGGTTGGTCAAATTTCATGCATCTGGTTCACGTATGGGGCGGGGCTGGCCATGCTGGCAGCGGATCACGCAGCTGCTCAAAGGCGCGTGCCACCTGCAGCACGCCCAGATCGTCGAAGCGCTGGCCGGCAATCTGCAGGCCGATGGGCAGTCCGTCGCGCGTCATGCCGCACGGGAGGGATGCGGCAGGCTGCTCGGACATGTTGCAGGGCACGGTGAAAGCAATGTGCTCCAGCTGACGCAGTGGATCGTTGGTGGGCGATGGCAGCTCGGCATCGAAGGCGGTGATGGGCGCGGTGGGCGAGAGCACATAGTCCACCTGTGAGCAGGCCAATACCGTCGCCACCCGCGTCACATGGAATTGCTGGCTGGCGTGGTAAATCTGTTCGGCGTTCAGGCCCTGCGCGCTTTCTGCCCAGGCGCGGATGAAGGGCAGCACCTTGTCCCGCTGCGCGGGCGGCAGCTGGCGCAAGTCCATGAGCGAGCGCATGCGCCAGAAGTGATCCATCCCGTCGAGCATCGCGCGGGTGAGGAATGGCCGCATGGGCACGATGATGGCGCCCGCCTGCTCGCACAGCGCGGCGGCAGTTTCAACCGCCGAACGCACTTCTGGTTGCACGGCCAGGCCGCAGCCAGCGTCCGGCAACAGGCCCAGGCGCAGCCCTTTCAGGTGCTGCGGACCGACGGCGTGCCGCTCCCAGGCGATCCGCTGTGGCGGCAGGCTCATGCTGTCGCGTATATCGGGCCGCGCCAGCACCTGCATCATCAGCGCCGCATCCTGCACGCTGCGCGTGATCGGCCCCGCCGCGCGGCCGGTGTAGGGCGGATCGATGGGTACCCGGCCCAGACTGGGTTTGAAGCCGAACACGCCGCACCAGGCGGCCGGCAGCCGGATCGAGCCGCCGATGTCGGTGCCCACGTGCAGCGGGCCGTAGCCGGCGGCCGCGGCGGCGCCCGCCCCGGCGCTGGAGCCGCCCGGGCCTTTGGCAAGGTTCCAGGGGTTGCGCGTGAGCGGATGAAAGCTCGATACGCCCGAAGACAGCATGCCGTAGTCGGGCATCGTCGTCTTGCACAGCAGCACGGCGCCCGCTTCGCGCAGGCGCTGCGCCGGGGGCGCGTTGACCTGCGAGGGTGTGAGCGCCGTGGCGGCCGTGCCCAGCGGCGTCGCGTCGCCCAGGGTGGCGATGTTGTCCTTGAGGGTGACCGGCACGCCGTCCAGCGGCCCGCAGGGCGCGCCGCGCAGCCAGCGCGATTCGCTCGCGCGGGCCTGCTCCAGCGTGCGCTCCGGGCGCAGCAGCCAGCTGGCGTGCAGCTGCGGCTCCCAGCGTTCCATGTGCGCCAGCAGCGCGTGCGCCACTTCGACCGGCGACAGGCCGCGCGCACGGTAGGCGGCCAGCAGTTCGGCGGCGCCGAGCGCGTGGATGGCCGTCATCGCGCGGGCGTATTGATGCGCTGGGTGGCCTTGTCCATCGCGCCTTCCAGCAGTTCGGGCAGGGCCGTGAGTGCGTGGTCCATCGCCTCTTCAATCAGCCTGCGGTCGTCGGACGCGGGGCGGCCCAGCACCCAGTGGATCACCTCGGCCTTGGTGCCCGGATGCCCTATGCCCAGGCGCAGCCGCCAGTAGTCGCTGCTGCCCAGCTGGGCGTGAATGTCGCGCAGGCCGTTGTGCCCGCCGTGGCTGCCGCCGCGCTTGAGCCGCACCTGCCCGGGTGAAAAATCAAGTTCGTCGTGTACCACCAGGATTTCCTCGGGCGCGATCTTGTAGAAGCGCGCCAGCGCCGCCACCGATTTGCCCGAGGTGTTCATGAAGGTCTGCGGCTGCAGCAGCCAGACGGGCTTGCCCTGCACATTGGCGCGGGCCACGAGGCCGAAGTAGCCGCGCTCGGGCATCAGGTGCAGCTTGAGCTGGCGGGCGAGCTGGTCCACCCACCAGAAGCCGACGTTGTGGCGCGTGGCTTCGTATTCGGGCCCGGGGTTTCCCAGGCCGACAAACAATCTGATCATGGCCGGTGATTATCCCGGTGCAGCCCATGGTGCGCAGTGGCGGCGCGCAGGCAAAAAAAACCCACCGCAGGGGTGGGCCATGCAGGGGTCTGCCCTATTGCATTACTTCTTTTTGCCCGCGGGCTTGGCTGGTGCGGCGGCGGGGGCCTCGGCACCTTCGGCCGGCGCTTCGTCGGGGATCACGTCCGGCAGCTTGATGGAAACCAGGGACGGGTTTTTGTTCGAGCCGTGGATGGCCACCTTGATGCCTGCTGGCAGCTTGACGGCCTGCAGCAGCGTGAGCACCGACTTGGAGGTCAGACCGCTCAGATCGACGCTGATGTGCTCGGGCAACTGCGAGGGCATGCAGACCACGTCCAGTTCATGCAGCAGCGGCGTGACGGTGCAGCCTTCGGTGACCACGGCGGGGGATTTTTCCAGGCCCTCGAAATGCAGCGGCACCTTCATGTGGATCCGGGTCTTGTCGTCGATGCGCTGGAAATCGACGTGCAGGATCTGCTGCTTGTAGGGGTGGTATTGCACATCGCGCAGCAGCACCTTGCTGGTTTGGCCCGCCACTTCCATGTCCAGGATGGAGGAGTGAAAGGCTTCCTTCTGCATCGCGTGCCACAGCGCGTTGTGATCGAGCTCGATCATTTGCGGCTGGCTGCCCGCGCCGTAGACGATGCCGGGTGCACGGCCCGTGACGCGCAGACGGCGGCTCGCACCCGTGCCTTGCGTGTTGCGCTCAAAAGCGACGAATTTCATGGGATGACTCCAGTGGTTGGGCGGCCGCGACCAGCCTGCCCGCCTGTTTCAAAAAAGGACTGTGCGCACCATGCGCGCAGCCCGTGCTGTCCTGCGTGGCTTTCTTAGCTCAGCTCCGAGAACAGACTCATCACCGACGCTCCGCTGGCGATGCGCTGGATGGTTTCAGCAAACAGCGGCGCAACGGAGAGCTGGCGAATCTTGGTGCATCCGCGGGCGGTTTCGCTCAGCGGAATGGTGTTGGTGACGACGACTTCGTCGAGCACATCGCCCTGGGCAATGCGTTCGATCGCCGGGCCGGAAAAAATCGGGTGCGTGCAGTAGGCGTAGACCTGCTTGGCGCCGCGCTCCTTGAGCGCGCTCGCCGCCTTCACCAGCGTGCCGGCGGTGTCGATCATGTCGTCCATGATGACGCAGTTGCGCCCGTCGATGTCGCCGATCACGTTCATCACTTCGGAGACATTGGCCTTGGGACGGCGTTTGTCGATGATGGCCAGATCACAGCCCAGTTGCTTGGCCAGCGCGCGCGCGCGCACCACGCCGCCGACATCGGGGCTCACGACGATGAGGTTGTCGTGCTTCTTCTCGTTCAGGTCGCGCAGCAGCACCGGAGAGGCATAGATGTTGTCCACCGGGATGTCGAAGAACCCCTGGATCTGGTCTGCGTGCAGATCCATCGTGAGCAGTCGGTTGACACCCACGGCCTGCAGCATGTTGGCCACCACCTTGGCCGAAATCGGCACGCGCGTGGAGCGTGGGCGCCGGTCCTGGCGGGCGTAGCCGAAGTAGGGGATGACGGCGCTGATGCGCTCGGCCGACGCGCGCTTGAGCGCATCGACCATGATGAGCAGTTCCATCAGGTTGTCGTTGGTCGGTGCGCAGGTGGACTGCACGACGAAGATGTCGCGCGCCCGCACGTTCTGCTTGATTTCGACGGTGACTTCGCCGTCGGAGAAGCGTCCGACCTGCATGGCACCGAGGTTTATGCCGAGGTTTTGCGCGATCTCGGTCGCAAGGCCCGGGTTTGCATTGCCCGTGAAAACCATGAAATCGGTGTGAGGAGCTTGCACGGTCGTCTCGAATGTCTGGCGGCGGGCAGCGCAACGGGCTTGGTGGTTGGCAGGGGAGGAAGGATTCGAACCCTCGCATGCCGGAATCAAAATCCGGTGCCTTGACCAGCTTGGCTACTCCCCTACACGGGCCGCACGCATGAAGCGCGCAGTCCTGCAATCATTCATCCCTGGCCCAGCCGACCAGCGGATGAAGCCCGAGATTCTTACACACTTTGATGCTCCAGCTTGCCGGTGCATCCGCAACATCGATCGTGTGTGTCATTGGCGCAAACACTGCGCTGCCAGAGCCGGTCATGCGCCCTGCCAAACCCTTGTCTGCAAGCCACTGCGCGGCTTTTGCAATATCGGGGCACAGCAGCTGCGCTACCGGCTGCAAGTCGTTTCTGCCAAAACCAAACGGCTTGCGTGCCTGCTCTCCAACGAAGCCCGCGATTGTAGCAGCTTGTGTTTCGCGGTGAAGCGCTGGATGGGAAAAAATCGCCGCGGTTTCCAATCCTGCTTCTGGCTTGACGATGATGAACGGCAACGGAGGAATCAGCGCCTCAGGCGCCAGGGCCTGAAGGTCGTCACCTATGCCCTGCACCCAGGCGTTGCGCCCGCCGATGAAGAACGGCACGTCGGCGCCGAGCGGCAGGGCGAGCCGGTGCAGATCGGCCCGGGACAGACCCAGAGCCCACAGCCGGTTGAGTGCCAGCAGCGTGCTGGCGGCGTCCGATGAGCCACCGCCAAGACCGGCCTGCGCGGGCAGGCGTTTTTCAATGGCGATGTGCGCGCCCAGCGTGCAGCCGGTAGCGGATTGCAGCGCGCGAGCGGCGCGCAGGCACAAGTCGTCTTCGGGCAGGGGGGTGCCGAGGTCTTCGCGGCTGAGCTGTTTGTCGCCACGGCGCTCGAAATGCAGGGTGTCGCACCAGTCGAGCAGCATGAAGACGGACTGCAGCAGGTGGTAGCCGTCCGGGCGCCGTCCGGTGACGTGCAGGAACAGGTTGAGCTTGGCCGGTGCCGGCACATCGTGGATGGCGATCACGGCGCAACCCCTGTATCAGGGCTCCAGCACGATGCGCAGCACGGCCCGGGGCAGCGGCTGCAGGCGGGTGGCGACGATCCGCCCCGAGTCCAGAGCGCTCAGGTCTGCATGCCAGCCGGCGATCCGTGTCTCGCGCCCGTGCAGCCATTCAAACAATGCCATGACGGGCAGTTCGCTGCCGGTGAGCTCCCGGGTGAGCGCGGCAAGCGAGGCCGACTGGCGCTGCACCTTGCCGTCGTCCAGCACCGCTTTCCCGGGCTGCCAGGTCAGGCGCGCCAGCACGTTGCCCAGCGGATTGAACACGGTTAGCGCGCCGCGGCTGGGATCGCCCTGGAGCTCGAATGCGGCGGAAAACGACTGGGCGGAGTTGTCGTCCACCTGCAGTGCCAGCCGCCCGCGCCAGGTATCGTTGCCCTCGGGCAGGGTGCGAGGGGGCTGTGCGCAGGCCGCCAGCAGCAGGCTGGCGCCCCAGACAAGCCAGCGGCGCCGCTGCGCTGGCGCAGGTGCCGTCAAAGGCGAACCCCGAAGCGCCTGAGGGTGTTGTTGAGCGTGGCGTTGTCGCGCTTCAGGCGCAACCCGGCCCGCCAGGCATCGCGCGCACTCGCATGCTCGCCCTGTTTCCACAGCACCTCGCCCAGATGGGCGGCGATTTCCGGATCGGGCTGCTTGCGCATGGCTTCACGCAGCAGTGCCAGTGCACGCTTCGGGTTGCCCAGGCGGTATTCGACCCAGCCCAGGCTGTCGGTGATGAACGGGTCACCAGGGGAGAGCTCCAGCGCCTGCTCGATCAGTGACTTGGCTTCCTCAAGGCGCAGACCGTGGTCGGCGAGTGAAAATCCCAGGGCGTTGAGCGCCTGCGGGTTCTTCGGGTTGCGCGCCAGGATGGAGCGCAATTCGCTCTCCATTTCATCCAGGCGCCCCAGCCGCTCGGCCAGCAGGGCTTTGTCGTACAGGTAGTCGTCGTTGTCCGGCTGCAGTTGCACCGCATGCGATTGCGCCTCATAGGCGCGATCGATCTGTCCTGCCTCGCGCAGCACGATGGCTTCGCTCTGCAGCTTGTCCGCGGCCTGTCTGTCGTCTGCGGCGGGCATGTTGCGCACCAGCGCCAGGGCTTCGCCCAGACGTCCCTGGCGCACCAGGAGGAGCGCGCGCCGCGTTTGCACGTTCAGGTGCGTACCGTCTTCGTCCGTGAGGCTGAGCCAGTGTTCGGCCTGTTTCAGGTCGCCCCGCGATTGGGCGATTTCCGAGCGCAGCAGGTACATCTGCCGGGTTTGCGCCTGCACCTGCTCGGACGCGGGCAATTGCTGGTACAGCTCGGCAAAATGGTTGAGCGTCTTTTCGGCGGCATCGACCTGGCCTGCCTGCAGCTCCAGCGTGCTCTGCAGCAGCCACGCCTGGGCGTTGTCGGGTTGTTCGGATGTCACCGTGCGCATCTGCGCCAGCGCCTTGTCGTACTGGCCGGTCTCGGAGAGATAGCGCGCATAGCCCAGGCGCACTTCCGCCAGCGGGTGTTCGTCGAGGTAGGGCTTGAGCAGCGGCTCGGCCTCTGTCACTTTTTCATCGAGCAGCTGCAACACGAACGCCGCCATGGCGTCGTTCGTGGGGTCCATCTTGTGTGCAAGGCGGGCCGCCACGAGTGCGCCGGGCCTGTCGCCCGCCGCAAGCCGCATGCGGCCCGTCGTGGTCCAGGCGTTGGCGCCGGTGGCAGGCTGGTCCTGCAGCTCGGCAAGAGCGGCTTCCACGACGCGTGCGGCCAGTTCCTTGTCGCTTGCGTGGGCATAGAGCAGCGGAATGGCGTTGATGACGGCAATCTTGCTGCCGTCGGGGGCGTTTGCCAGTTCGCGTGCCAGCGGCTCGCTGCTGTCCTGAATGCGGTTGAGCGCAACCAGTATGCGCAGCACGAAGCGGTTGGCGTCGCGCGACTCGGGATCGGCTTGCCGCCACGCCTGCGCTGCCGCCAGTGCCGATGGGGCCGAGCGCGATTGCAGCGCGATTTCCGTGGCACGGCGATACAGCTCGCTGCTGTGGCTGCGCCGTGCGGCGTCGAGCATGAGTGAATAGCCCTGGCCTGGGTCGCCGCCGCCCACGGCGAGCTCGCCGACCAGCACTTCGTAGAAAAGTTCGGCGGTGGAGGCCGCGGAGACGGCCTCGGTCTTTTCTGCCGCCCTCAGCGCCTTGCTGGCGCCGGGGCCGGCATCGGCGGGGACGGTCGCCCAGGCCGGCGCCGTGAAAATCGCGAGCGCGGCAGCCGCGACAAGCAAGGTGGGGGATGCGAGGCGAGATGTGCGCAGCATCGGCCCATAATAATCGAAGGTTTGCAGCGCCTGTGTCTGCCGCGGTGCTGTGTAACGCCTTCTTTCCACTCTTGCCCTGCGGCGCTGCGCCATGCCCGAACTCCCGGAAGTTGAAGTCACCCGCCGCGGTTTTGCCGATGCGATTGCAGGAGCGCGCATCCGTGCCGTCCTGCTGGGCAAGCCGTTGCGCTGGCCGCTGGGGGTGGAGCCTTCCGTGCTGGTCGATCAAAGGGTGTTGCGGGTCAGGCGGCGCGGCAAATACCTGCTGGTGGATTTGAGCGCGGGCCTGCTGCTGATTCATCTGGGAATGTCGGGCAGCCTGCGCTTTGCGCCAGTGCTGCCGGCGCCGGACGCGCATGACCACTTTGAACTGCAGACCGATCGCGGCGTGCTGCGGCTGCACGACCCGCGGCGTTTTGGCGCGGTGGTCTGGGTGCAGGACGAAGAGGCACCGCTGGCGCGCAAACTGCTGGGACATCTGGGCGTTGAACCCTTATCCGATGCTTTTGATATCGCCACTTTTCAGATGGGGCTCAAGGCCAGCCGCCAGGCCATCAAGCAGGTCCTGCTGGCGGGCCACCTGGTGGTGGGCGTTGGCAACATCTATGCCAGTGAAGCGCTGTTCCGGGCGCGCATCCGTCCCACGGCGATGGCTGCCCGCCTGGGGCCCGAGCGGGTGCGGCGCCTGCATGCCGCCATCCGCGAGGTGCTGGGGGAGGCCGTGGCGCTGGGGGGCAGTACCTTGCGCGATTTCTCTGGCGTGCAAGGGCAGGCTGGACATTTTCAGCTTTCGGCCCGGGTGTATGGCCGCGCCGACCAGCCGTGCGGCGTGTGCGGCGCGGCTATCCGCATGCTGCGCCAGGGCCAGCGCAGCACGTTTTTCTGTCCGCATTGTCAGCGCGCATGAAGGCTCCTGCTGATTTTGCCCAGCGCGTGGTGCACTGGCAGCGGGCGCACGGGCGCAAACATTTGCCGTGGCAGGGTACGCGCGATCCCTACCGCGTCTGGCTCTCGGAAATCATGCTGCAGCAGACGCAGGTGGTGACGGTGCTGGATTACTACCCGCGGTTTCTCGCCCGCTTTCCCGAGGTGCAGGCGCTGGCGGCGGCGACGCTTGCGGATGTGCTGGCGCTGTGGAGCGGCCTGGGCTACTACAGCCGCGCGCGCAATCTGCACCGCTGCGCGCAGGAGGTGGTGTCGCGGCATGCGGGCCGGTTTCCGGCGAGTGCCCTGGCGCTGGCGGCGTTGCCGGGCATAGGGCGCTCCACCGCGGGTGCCGTCGCCGCCTTCTGCTTTGGCGAGCGCACGCCCATTCTTGACGCCAATGTGCGGCGCGTGCTCACGCGGGTGCTGGGCTTTGATGCCGACCTGGCGAAGGCCGCCAATGAACGCCTGCTGTGGGACTGGGCCGAAAAGCTGCTGCCTGGCACTGGGCATGCATCGGATATGCCAGCCTATACCCAGGGGCTGATGGATTTGGGCGCGACGGTATGCCTTGCGCGCGGCCCCGCTTGCGCGCGCTGCCCTCTGGCGGACATCTGCGCCGCACGCCTGGCGGGCAACCCGGAGCACTACCCGGTGCGCACGCGCAAACTGGTGCGGCGCAGCGAAGACTGGTGGCTGTTGCTGCAGGTGGATGCCAGCGGGCGCTGCTGGCTGGCGCCGCGTCCGCAGCGCGGCATCTGGGCGGGCCTGCATTGCCCGCCTGTGTACACGCAGCGCGAGGCACTTGATGCGGCGCTGCAGGGCGCGGCTGCCGAGGAATGGCCCAGCTTTACCCATGTGCTGACGCACCGCGATCTGCAATTGCACCCGCTGCTGCTGCGCACCGCAACGCCGCATGGCGCCGGCGCCTGGTTCAGCGCCGACCAGTGGCAGGCACTCGGGCTGCCGGCACCGCTGCGCAAGCTGCTGCAGCAACTGAAAAATAAGCTGATTTGATAGCTGGATGCGCTTGATGGTCTTGGAGAAAAGTGGAATTCAATCCAATTCCCGGTGGCGTTTGAGCGTCGTCCACCGGGCTGAAAAATATTCCGCCAATTGCTCGACCAGGTAGACCGAGCGGTGCTGACCGCCAGTGCAGCCAATGGCCACGTTGACGTAGCTGCGGTGGTTGTGCGCCAGGGGAGCCAGCCAGCGTGCTATGAATTGCTGAATGTCCGCCTGCATCAAGCCGACTTCGGGCTGGCGCAGCAGAAAACCCATGACGGGCGCATCGCGCCCGGTGAGCGGGCGCAGCTGCGGGTCGTAATGCGGATTGGGCAGCATGCGCACGTCAAAGACGTAGTCGGCATCCAGCGGCACGCCGCGTTTGAACGCGAAGGACTGGAAGACCAGCGTCAGCCGCCCCGGCGGCACGGCCATGATTTTTTTGACATAGGCCAGCAGATCCGCATTGCGCAGGGTGCTGGTGTCGATCACCAGCGATTGCTCGCGCAGGTCGGCCAGCAGTTCGCGTTCAAGCCGGATGCTCTGCACCAGGGCCTGCCGTCCGTCCTGCAGCTCTTCCTTGGAGAGGGGGTGGCGCCGGCGTGTTTCGGAAAAGCGGCGCACCAGGGTGTCAGTGCTGGCTTCAAGGAAGAGTGATTGGATTTTCACGCCGCTCTTGCGCAATTGCTCCAGCTGCGCGGGCACCAGCGGCAGCGCGGTGGCGCTGCGCACGTCGATGGCAAGGGCCACGCGGTTGGCATGCTGCTGGTGCTCGAGTTGTGCAAAGGGCAGCAGCAATTCCGGCGGGAGGTTATCGACGCAGTAGTAGCCGGCATCTTCCAGCGCATGCAGCGCCAGCGATTTGCCCGAGCCGGACATGCCGGTGATGAGTACGAGTTCCAGAGCCATGTAGTCAAGATTCCACGGAGCTGCCCAGCATCTCGGTGGCGTGGGCGATGGTGGCGGGCGAGAGTTGCTCTCCCCCCAGCATACGGGCGATTTCCCGTGTGCGCTGCCGGCCTTGCACAGGCGCCACGCTGCTCGTGGTCTGCGCCTTGCTGCTGTGCTTGGCGACCACCCAATGCTGATCGCCGCACGCGGCCACCTGTGGCAGGTGGGTGACGGCAAGCACCTGCCGGTCGCGTCCGAGCTGGCGCATCAGGCGCCCGACCGTCTGCGCCACGGCGCCGCCCACGCCGGAATCGATTTCATCGAAGATGAGGGTGGGCACCTCGCCCAGGCGGCTGGTGGTGACGGCAATCGCCAGCGCGATGCGTGAGAGTTCGCCGCCCGAGGCGACCTTGCCGATCGGGCGCGGCGTCATGCCAGGGTGACTGGCGACCAGGAATTGCACTTGGTCCGTGCCATGCATCCCGGGCTCAATGGCAGAGAGCGCCACTTCAAACCGGCCTCCTGCCATACCCAGCCCCTGCATCGCTTGCGTGATGGCAGATGCCAGCAAGGGCGCGGCCTTGGCACGGGTACGCGACAGCGCGCGCGCCGCCTTGTCATAAGCGCCTTGGTGCATGCGCTCTGCGGCCTCGAGCGCGGTCAAGTCCGCTGCCGCATCGAGCTGCTGCAACGATTCTTTCCAGCCCGCCAGCACGCAAGGGAGCTCCTCCGGTCTGCGCCGGTAGCGGCGCGCCAGCTGAAGCCACAAGGACAGGCGTTCATCCAGCTGCTGGATGCGTGCGGGATCGGGTTCGGCATGGCGCAGGTAGCCGTGCAGCTGGTGTGCCGCATCCTGCGCCTCCGCCATGCTGGAGGCGAGGGCGGTGCACAGGCTGGCAAATTGAGGCTCCACCTGCGCGTGCTGCTGCACTGCCTGCTCCGCGTGCGCCAGGCCCTGCAGGGCACCGCCTTCATCATCGCCGCCCTGCAAGGCCTGGAGGGCAGCCTGTGCGGCGGCCAGCAATGCTTCGCTGCTGGCCAGGCGCTGGTGCTCCTGGTTGAGCTCGTCCCATTCGCCGTCCACCGGCGCGAGTTTGCCGACTTCATCGATCTGCCACTGCAGGCGCTCGCGCTCCTGCTGCAGCGTGCCTTGCGTTGCCCGTGCCTGTTCCAATTGCGCTTGCGCGCTGCGCCAGGCTTTCCAGGGCTGCGCCAGGGGGCTGCTGTCAACGCCAGCGTAAGCATCCAGCAGCCCGCGAACGGCCTCGCCGCGCGTCAGGCTTTGCCAGGCATGCTGGCCGTGGATGTCGATCAGCCTCTCGCCCAATGCCCGCGCCTGCGTGGCAGTGGCGGGCACGCCATTGATCCAGGCGCGGCTCTTGTCCTGTGTATCGATCGTGCGGCGCAGCAGCAGGCTTTCTTCTGCCGGAAAACCTGCGTCCTCCAGCCAGCTGGCGAGCGTGCCGGCGGGTGCATCGAATTCGGCGCTCAGGTCGGTGCGGTCTGCGCCCTCGCGGATGACGCCGGTGTCCGCACGTGCGCCCAGCACGAGCTGCAGCGCATCGATCAGGATGGATTTGCCGGCGCCGGTTTCGCCGGTCAGTACCGTGAAGCCGTCTTTCACCTCCAGTTCAAGCGTGGTGACGATGACGAAGTCGCGCAGGGCAATGCGGCGCAGTGCCATGTTCAGGCTCCTCCTTCATTCCAGCTCAGCTTGTTGCGCAGCGTGGCGAAATAACTCCAGCCTACCGGATGCAGAAAGCATGCGCTGTACGGTGAACGGTGCACGACGACCCGGTCCCCGAGCTTGAGTGTGGCCAGTGATTGCATGTCGAAATTGGCACTGGCATCACGCCCGTTCACCAGCTCGATCACCACCTCGCTGGCGTCGGGCAGAACGATGGGGCGGTTGGTCAAGGTGTGCGGCGCGATCGGCACCAGCACCCAGCCGGGAATGGACGGATGCAGCATGGGCCCGCCGGCCGAGAGCGCGTACGCGGTGGAGCCCGTCGGGGAGGCGACGATCAGGCCGTCGGCCCGCTGGTTGGCCACGAAGCTGCCGTCGACTTCCACGCGCAGCTCCACCATGCCCGAGGTGGAGCCGCGGTTGACCACAACGTCATTGAGCGCCAACGCCTCATAGACGCAATCACGTCCGCGCAGCACGCGCCCGTGCATCAGCGGGCGCACGTCCTCTTCGTACTCGCCCGCGAGCATCGGGGCCAGGGCCGCCTCGTAGCCCTCCAGCGGAATGTCGGTGATGAAACCCAGCCGGCCCATGTTGATGCCCACCAGCGGCGTGCCGTGGCTCGCCAGGCGCCGGCCGACACCCAGCATGGTGCCGTCGCCGCCCATGACCAGGCCCAGGTCGCAGTGCCGCCCGATCGCATCCAGGTCGCGCGTGGCGTAGCCCCGCAGGTGGGTGTGCGCAGCCGTCTCGTCTTCCACCGTCACTTCGCAGCCTTGCGCCTGGACGAAGTCAGCAATGGCGCGGATGGACTGGCACAGGTTCGCAGGCGCTGCGCGCGTGCGCGAGGCCTGGTATTTCCCGATGACGGCAACGCGGCGGAAAATGGACGACATGGCGTGATTACATCATCAAGGCGGCTGCCATGAAGGTGATTGCAGCGGTTGCGATGTTACGCGTTGTCCTAGAATGTTTTCATGCTGGACGAGCGCGCAAAACTTCTGCTCAAGGCGCTGGTGGAGCGCTACATCGCCGATGGGCAGCCCGTGGGCTCGCGCACGCTCTCGCGCGCGTCGGGACTGGAGCTTTCGCCCGCGACGGTGCGCAACGTCATGTCCGACCTGGAGGAGCTGGGTCTCATCGTCAGCCCGCATACCTCCGCCGGGCGCGTGCCCACCGCCAAGGGCTACAGGCTCTTTGTGGACACCATGCTCACCGTGCAGCAGGAAAGCCTGCCCGCGCTGCAGATCAAGCCCGAGCAGCCGCAGAAGGTGATCGCGCACGCGGCGCACATGCTCTCCAGCCTGTCGCAATTCGTCGGCGTGGTGATGGCACCGCGCCGGGCATCGGTCTTTCGGCACATCGAATTTCTGCGCCTGTCCGAAAAACGCGTGCTGGTGATCATCGTCTCGCCCGATGGCGACGTGCAGAACCGCGTGATCTTCACCGAATCCGACTACACGCAATCGCAGCTGGTGGAAGCCGCCAACTTCCTTAACGCCAACTACGGCGGCCTGGCCATCGAGCAGGTGCGCGAGCGGCTCAAGACCGAGGTGGACAGCCTGCGCGGCGAGATCGCCCAGCTGATGCAGGCGGCGGTGAGCGCCAGCAGCGAGGCGTTGAGCGCGTCGCAGGATGAAGTCGTGATCTCGGGCGAACGCAACCTGCTGGCCGTGAGCGATTTTTCCAGCGACATGGACAACCTGCGCCGCGCCTTCGGCCTGTTCGAGCAGAAGACACAGATCCTGCGCCTGCTCGATATCTCCAGCCGCGCCGAGGGTGTGCGCATCTTCATCGGCGGCGAGAGCCACGTGGTGCCGTTTGAAGAGCTTTCGGTGGTGAGCGCTCCGTATGAGGTTGACGGCAAAGTGGTCGGCACGCTGGGCGTGATCGGCCCCACGCGCATGCCCTACGACCGCATGATCCAGATCGTCGACATCACGTCCAAGCTGGTTTCCAATGCGTTGAATCACCGGGCATAGCCTCTACAATGCGCACGGTCCGCAACAGGCGGGCGCGCACGCGGGCCGTTAGCTCAGTTGGTTAGAGCAGAGGACTCATAATCCTTTGGTCGTTGGTTCAAGTCCAACACGGCCCACCAATACAGATAAGGAAAGCGTGCTATGTTTTGCATAGTTCACTTTTTCTTTTTGTGTTGCCTGTAGGCAATTTGTAGGCAACTTTGCTTTTTTTGGCAGTCCACAAACCCGGCAAACAGGCAAAGAAAACCCCGCACGCGGCGGGTGTGGGTGGCGCTGGGTAAGGGGGCACACAAACTGCGTACCCTTCCCTCGCGGGCGCGTGCGTGACGGGGTTTTGGTGTGTAGCGTCGTCAGGCCAGCAGCACTACCGGCTCGATAACCTCGCACTCGACATCAATCGTCAGGCTTGCCGGGTCAGCAGCGGCGCAGGCTTTGCGCAGTCTGGCCTTTGCTGCGGCTTCTTCCTTGCGGGCGTCAGCCAATCCCTGCGATGCCCGGCCATAGTGCGGATGAAGAAAACTACCAGGTACACGCTTTGCCATTGCGATGCGGCGCAGCCGGGCACGGTTCCATGCCAGTGCAGCAGTGGCCACGGCCTGTAGTTCACGACGTTCAATGGATGGCATGGGGCTTTCCTTTCTTGTCGATAAGCGGGGCTGTCAGAGCTTGCGGGCACTTTGTGGCCTGAATTTCCATTTTCCGCGCGCGTGAAAATTCGAGGAACCGGCCCGTTGCAGAATCTCGATTCACCGTGGTTTCACCCCTCCCCCTGGGGCCTTCCCGCCCGTTGCTGGGGTTTGATTGTTTTGCCATGCGGGGGATTTTTTCTGCGCGTGAGGAACCGCGTGGTTTCCGTGAACGAAGGGCTCCAGGGTTTTGATACCCCCCCTCAAAAACCCATCGCCCCATCGTCCTGCGCCATTGCCTGCCAGGCTTCATCACGCGGGCGCTGGGGCTTGTCTGTCGCCTGTGCGGCCTTGCGCTTCCTACTCACGTTGTAGGCGCTCAGAACGGCATGCGCGAGTAAATCCAGCCCCACACGCGGCGCGCCGGTTTTGTCTGCCCATGGTTTCGGCGTCAAGGTTCCAGACAAGGCCACGCTTTCACCATCGGACAAGGCCAGCAGCGCGGCGCATGGTTCAGGCGAAAAGCACACGGCATTGATGAAGTGGCTTTCCCCAGCCCCATCGGCGGCGCGCAGCTTGCAGGTGACGAACGGGCGGCCATTCTTGCCGGTGCGTTCTTGCGGTTTGCCGTACACAGTGCCAGCAATCAAAGCGTCAATCATGGCTGTTGTCCTTGTTCACGTGTTCCAGGGAAGGGTTGTTTTGCGGTGACTGTGTGTGCGCTCTTTCCCCCATACCCCCTAGCGGAGTCGCCGCAGTCGCCGCACTCCTCTGCGGTGGGTGCGGTGACTTTCTCAACCCCATAAGTCGCCGCAGTCGCCGCAGTCGCCGCAAGCCCGGCAAATTCCCTGCCCTTGCTGGTGACTTCCCAGCACTCGCGCGGCTTCCTGTCAGCACCACGGTGAATCACGCGCGCAAGCTGCCCGGCACGTTCCGCACGGCGCAGCAGGTTGAACACGTCGGCAGATTTGAGCCCCTTCGGGAAAGTGCTTTCAGTGGCCAGCAGCTTCGCGGCATTGGTGCGACTTGTGGTGGCGCTGGTGACGTGCTCACCACGTTCTGCAAATTCCGCAATCAGCCGCAGCAATGCCTTGGTGTTCACGCTATCGGCAATGTGCGCAACGACACCAGTAGGGGCGCTGTCCACTTGCGGCAGGCCGTCGCACGGCCAGAACAGGCTCAGCGGCTCGCGCAGTTGCTTCCCATGATTTCCTTTCTGGTGCTCCAGCTTCAGCGTCCCGGAGTCGTCGCGGCTCATGAAGAGGCGGCTTCTGACGCTGTTGTTCCAGGCAGTGCTGCCGCTGTAACCTTCGCCGCCTTCGGCCTTGCGTGCCCGTGATGTGGCCTTGTCCACGTGCGCCAGCAGCAGCATGGCGGCGTCGTTGCTCTTGGCAATGGCGGCAAGGTGGCGAATGAAGGCGCGCACCTGCCTGCGCTGGATTTCATCGCCCCCGTAGGCATCGCTGCTGTTGTCAATCACGACAAGCCCGGCACCTTTGGCAATCTCACACAGTTCCGCGTAGGTGGCTGTTGTCAGGCCATCGTCCCGCCTGTCTGCGCTGTAAAGCTCAGGGTTAGCGGTGCCGTCAACGATGGCCAGGTGCTGGGCTATCTGTTCTGGTGCAATGCCCCATTCGCGGCAGATATGCGCCAGGCGGTGGCGTACCACATCGCCCGAATCTTCCAGGCTCACGAACACCACGCAGGCGGGTTCGGTGGCGATGCCGAAAAGCTCGCGGCCTGTTGCCACGGCAACGCAAAGCATCAGTGCAATAAAACTCTTGCCTACGCCACCATGCGCGCTCAGTAGCGAGACAACACCACGCGGCAGATAGCCATCCCAGACAAAGCGCGGCGGCGCGCTGGGGTGGGTGAACACCCCGGCAACGTCAACCGGCAGCAGCAGCGGCGCGGGCTTGGGCGGCTCGCTGGCCGATTCCAGCAAGTCCGCCAGCACATCCGCACCTTCGCGCTGGGCGTAGTCGTTGCAATCAAAGTTGGGCGGCTCACCCTCAGGCAGGCAGGCCACCAGGCAACCCAGCTCGGCAGCGATGCGGCGGGCGTCGGCTTCTTTGCCCACGTCAGGCACCAGCACCAGCCGGGCGGCGCTGTCCTTTTTGTGGATAGCGCGCGCCACGGTGGCGACGTTGCCCCAGCCAAAGCAGCAGACAACGGCGTGCCCGGTGGCCTGCCAGATGGCCCATGCCTGCCCGATACCTTCCACGATGTAAAGCGGCGCATCGGCCTGGGGCGTGCCCACGGTGAACGAAGCCCCGGCCATCGCATAGCCGGGCAGGTTCATCTTCTTGCCCTGGGACGGAATCAACTGCAGGCTTTGCAGCTCGCCCGTTTCGGCGTAGGCGGGAACAACCAAAGCCCCGGCCATCGCCTGCCCACCAATGCGCAAAGCATCATCGGCAGGCAGGATGCGCAGGCTTTCGAGCGGCACGCCAGCCGCACCCTTGCGCACGATGTAGGCGTGCTGTTCCGTAGCGGGCACGCAGCGCGCCAGAACGTCGGCAGGGACCATGCCAGCGCGCGGCGCGGGCAACGCCACCACGGGCCGAATAGTGGCCTTCCTGGGGCGTTGCTGCTGCTGGGGCTTGTTCATGCGCCAGCCATGCGCGGCGGCAACGTGAAACAGGGTGCCAGCGCCTACGCCTTTGCCCGGCTTGATGCTGCGCAGGGTATCGGCAAAATCGCGGGCGTTGTAGCTGCTGCCCTGTTCGCTCCAGACGCGCAGCTCGTCGACATCAAGCCCGGCGGATTGCCCGGCCATCAGCACGTTTACCCATTCATCGCGCGGCAAATCGGCAGGGATGCAATGCAGCGCATCGCGGGCGCGTTCGGTGTCCATCATCATCGTGCACCCCCTTGCATCGCCAGCGCCTGGGCGGTGTATTTCGCATCAAGGCGGTAGAGCGCAATCACCCTGCCCGGGCAATCGTCGGTGGGGCTTGGGATTTCGATAGATTCCACAGGCCAGCCAAGCTCGCGTACCAGCCTGAAAATCGCGGCGCTCAGACGCCACGAACCTGTTTCCGCTTCAAAGTCGGGATGGTCAATCAGGCGGCCATCCATCAGCATCGCCAAAGCCTTGTCAGGAAGGGTCCCACGCGTGGGCCAAATCGGGCAAAATGGCGGCGGTGGCAGAAACGAAAGTTGTTCGCCATAGCCCCCGGTAGCTTTGGACGGTTGCGGGGGCTGTTTTTTTGTCTGGGTGGTGCGCGCCATTACTGCACCCCCAGCACGGCGCGCAGGCCAGCCACGGGCCAGCCAAGGCGGCCATTGATGCGGATAGGGTGCAGGCCAGCGGGGAAGGTTTCAGCGCAGGCCCAGCCCCTGAGAGTCTGCGGGCGGCGGTTCAGGTAGTGCGCTGCGGCTTCGGTGGTGACAGTCGGGGAAGTGACTACGCCCAGCGGCGGATATTTTTCATGCGCGGCAATTTTTGCCGGGCTTACCAGCTTGGGCGCTGGTGTTTGCTGGATACCGTTTTGCATGGCGGCGTTTCCTTGCATGTTGAACATGCCGCCATTGCGATTGCGGGGTATTTGCAGGGGAAATAACCCTGCCAAGCCTTCCTATGACAACCCGGTTAAATCAGAGTGCCATCCCGGATAAATGGGGTGTTTAACCCTGTCAATCGTCGCGCGTGTCGCCTACGCTGTATCTGGCATACACATCAGGAAACCACTGCTCCAGCAAGCGCCAAGCGGTGCCCTCGGGCAGTGCGGCGGCATCGCGCCTTGGCACCATCAGGTAGCGCAAAACGTCGATTACTCTGAACAATGGCGGGTAACCGCCCTTGCCCTTCTTGCCTGCAATTTCGCACGCTGCCTGCAGCTTGGGCCTGTCTTTCAAGCTGCGAAACCATGCAGTGTCCATGCCGGTTGCTTTCCCAAAAGCGGCAATCAATTGCTCAGGTGTTGCCAGCATGGCGTAGTCATGTTTTGGGGCTTCGTCCTGGGGTTGTGCTGGGACTTCGAATGCATCGGCTAGGGCACGAGCGTTGTAGCCTGTCACGCGGCAATCAGCGGGCACGGTTTGAAAATCCGGTTCTCCATCTAGAAGTATTCCCTTCGCGTAGCGCCACTTTGCACCGTCCGCATCTTTGAAGCCGTCAAACGTGCGCCAGCTTGCATGCCCTATGTTGGCAAGGTGCTGGCAAGCAGTCAGCGGCAATATCACGATGCAGCCTGCAGGCACGATATTTTGATTTTCCTGCCCCGCATTGCAAAACACGCGGCCATCATGGGCGCGCACTTGTGCTGTACGGTGAACAATGGCGTGTAACGTGATTTCCCCTCTACCGGCAGCGCGTAGAAAATCGGCAATGGTGATTTCCTGCCAGGCATGTTTGGATGCCATTTGCGCAGCTTCTTCAAGCGTCAGAACGTCAACGTTGGTAATGCGTCCGCCATTCCACTCGCTGCGCGGTTCAAGTCGTTCCCACTGCACCAATTGGAGGCTGACAGGCATGGATTCGGGCGGTTCTGGTGTTTGGCATAAGGCGTCCAGTTCTTCCGAAGAAAACGCCTCATAGTCGCCATGGTGCAAAGCTTCAATCTTTTCCTGGGACACCCCCAGCCACGCGGCAGCTTCAATATCGCTCAGGCATCGGTAGCGAATTGCAGTGCTCAGGTGTTGCACTGTTGCGGCGCGTGCCCTTTGAGTCATAGTCATAGCACCCCCTTAGTGCAGCCCTGACAAGGTGCCCCAGCAGGCGGGCAGGGAACCCGCTTTTCGGTTCGCGGGCCTAGCTGGGGCTTCGCGGTGTTCAGTGTCAGGTGTGCGCTGGTGCCACGCTCAGGCGCAGGCCCAATGCGTGCAATACCTTGCTGACGGTGGTGATAGTCGGGTTGCCCTTGTCGCTCAGGGATTTGAACAGGGCTTTGTCGCCCACCTCCGCGCGGCGTGCCACCTCAGCCATGCCGTGCGCCTGGGCAACGTGACGCAGCGCCACCAGCAACGCGGCGGTGTCGTCCTGCTCTATGGCGGCCTCGATATAGGCTGCGGCTTCCTCCGGGTTCGTCAGTGCCCGGGCGATGCTCTCTGCATAGCTCTTGTCGCGTGCGTTCATGGCTTGCCCCTTTGCTTCCAGTCGTTCAGATAGGCGATGGCGTTTGCAATCTCGCGGCGCTGGTCGCTCTTGTCGCTGCCACACAGCAGCAGCACCAGCACTGCGCCTTGCCTACTCAGATACACGCGATAGCCCGGGCCGTAGTCAATCCGAAGCTCTTGCACGCCATCGCGCAACGGCTTGCAGTCACCCAGATTTCCAGCCTCTACGCGCGCCAGGCGGGCGCGGATTTTGGCCCTTGCCTGCCTGTCTGCCAGCTCGTCCAACCAGCGCTCAAACGGTGCGCGCCCCTCGCTGTCGATGTAAATGCGCAGTTCCATGATGGTATCGTAAAGAGTACTTCAATGCACGGCGCGCAGCTTGCCCGGCTCCGCGCTGGCATCAAACGGCACCCCGGCCTGTTCCAGAATCCACGCTTCAAACTTTTCATGATGCAGGCGCAGCAAATCGAGCGGGCGCACGCGGTAATGCTTTTCAGCGGTGGCGCTGGGCTTGTGCCCTTGAATCTGCGCCACCACGCCAGCGGGCAATTCCAGCCATTCGGCAAGACTGCCAAAGCTGCGGCGCAGGCCGTGCAGCGTCAGGTGCTCTATGCCTGCCACGGCGCAAACATCGGCCAGGCGGTGGTTCGGGCGGCTTATCGGTTGCGCCAGGGTGTCGCTGCTGAACACCCACTCACTGCGGCGCGGCAGGGCGGCTATCAGGTGGTGCATGTAGGGCGTAAGGGGAATCATGCGCGTGCCATCCTTGCCCCCTTTCGATTCGTCCTTGTCGCGGATGGAGAGGCTTTTCCACTGCGTGTTCACGTCGTCCCAGCGCAAGCCCAGCAGCTCGCCAGTGCGCGCGCCAGTCAGCAGCAGGCCCAGCAGGTAGGCACGAACCGTCGGGTTCAGCCCCAGCACGGCGGCAAAGAATGCCGGTAGCTGCTCCTTCAGCAGTGCGTCGCTTTTGGTTTGTGCCTTGCCCAGCGCCTCGCGGGTGGCGCGCCCCTTGGTGGCGTTGCTGGTGACAACCGGCGCATATTGCGGCTGTTCGCTGCACCAGTTCAGGAAGGCACGCAGCAGGCGCAGCGCAAGGCGGGCGCTTGTCGGGCGGGTTTGCCCTTCGCGCTGCGCCCATGCCTGCACATGCTCGGGCGTCACGTCGGCAAGTTGCATCGGCGCAAAGCACGCCAGCAGGCCGGGCGCGGTGGTGCCTTCGCGGCGCTTCATCGGCTTGCCCCCTGGGGCCATCATGTCCACGTTGTCGCGCAGGTGCAGTGCCCCCCAGTGCGGGCGACGGTTTTCAACGTAACTTGCCCACGCATCGCCCACGGTGACGGCCTGGGCCTGCTGCTGCGCTTGCTGGGCTTCGCGTTCTGCCTGCTGCTGGCGCTTGGTTTCGCGCACGTCCTGCCCGGTGTCAGTTACCATCTTCAGGCGCTGGGCTTCGGTACGTGCTGCTGCCAGTGCCCAACTTTTCACGTCGCCTATGGTTTGCCGAATGGTTTTGCCGTTCAGCCGGGCTTCAAAAACATAGGTTTTGCGCCCACCAGCAGCGGCGCGCAGCAGCAGGCAAGGGGCGTCACTGTCCCAGAGAAAGGCTTGTGACTTGCCGGGCGGGCAGGTGAAGGCGTCAACCCGTCCGGCGGTTAGTCTGGTGCGGCTTTTGGGTGTCGGCATGGAATCTGTAGGCAATCTGTAGGCAAATTGAAGCGAAACCGATGAACGCCAATCAACGCGAAAACCATGAAAAGTTTTGCTAAGTTGTTGATTTGCATTGATTGTAGCTACGGCAATCAATACATGCAAATAGTTTTCTAGCCCGACTCATAATCCTTTGGTCGTTGGTTCAAGTCCAACACGGCCTACCACTATTTCCTCTCCATGCAGGATACCGACGCTGCGACAGCTGTAGATAATCCCGGCCAGCAGAGCCAGGGTGGCGCGGGAGGGCTGGCGGCGCGGCTGGCCGGAGCTGCACTGGGGCCCGTGGGTGCAGACCATTACCTGAGAGCCTTCGATCGCCTGGACGCGGCGGGGCGGCCGGTACTGTCGTGGAACTGGGGCGCTGCCTTGGCGGGGCCTGCGTGGCTGGCGTTTCGCGGCTTGTGGCGTTTCCTGCTCGTCTATGGTCTGGCCCTGGCTGCGGTGCTTGCGGCATTGGCGTTTGCCAGCAGCCAGGCTTTGCTGCCCGGTGCCATTGCTGCCGGACTGGCGCTGGCCATTCTGCTTGCGGGAGCCGTGGGTCTGGGGCTGCGGGCCGATGTGCTGTTGCATGGCCAGGTGCAGCGGCGCATTCAGTCGGCGGTGGCTGCGGCGCCCACCATCCAGCAGGCCATCGATGCGCTGGGCAAGGCAGCACCCGGCAAGGCCAGGCTGTGGCTGGTGGCGCTGGCCTCCGTTGCGTGCGCTGCCGTGCTGGTGCTGGCGGGGCTGGCATGGCGCGGCGGTGCCTTGGAAGGGAATGCGCCGTTGCGCAGTGAATCCGTGTCCGGCCCGGTGGGTTCGATGGCGGAGGCTGCGCCGCGTGCACGAGCGCCGCAGCCGAAGCCGGAACCCGCGGCTGTGGTTGCAGAGATTCCGGAGCAGGATGGGGGGCGGGCGCAAGCGGTTCAGGATGGCACGGAGGCGGCGCTGGCGGCGTTGGCCAAGCCGGCCGCGGTCGCAGGCAAAGGTGCGAGCGCACGGCCACCGGCGCGCGCGCCGGTGGCCGCAAAGCCAAAGGGTGCTGCTGCCGGGAAGGAGCCTGCCCGTGCAGCCACCGCTTCCGGCGCCGGCGGACGCAGGCTCTACATCAACGTGGGCATTTTCGCGGACCCTGCCAACGCCCGCCGTGCCAATGATCAATTGCGCCAGGCAGGACTGCCTTCCGCCGTGGATACCCTGGCGCGCCCGGGCAACAAGCAGCTGCAGCGCGTGCGCGTCGGCCCGTTCACGTCCGCGGCGCAGGCCAACGAGGCGGCGGCCAGGGTCCGGTCGCTGGGCTTGGATGCCGTGCCGGCCGTGCAGTGAAAAGGAGGCATCGAATGCAATGGATCGAATTTTTGCGGCCTGGCCTGGTCGCCGTGGGTGCGGCGGCGCTGGCGGCCTGCGCTTCCGCCCCGTGGGCGCCTTCGCCGCAACCCGCGCCTCTGGGCCGCGCCGATGCGCCCGCGGGCGGTGCCTGCAATGCCACGGCGGCGCAGGCGGTGCGCGGCAGGAGTGCCGATGCGCAAACGGTGGAGCAGGCGCGCGTATCGTCCGGTGCCCGCAGGGCGCGGGTGCTCTACCCCGGGCAGGTGACGACCAAGGAATTTGACGCTGAGCGGCTCAACCTTGATGTGGATGCCAAGGGGGTGATCCTGGCGGCGCGCTGCGGCTGAAGAGGGCGCCATGGCCTCGCTGAGCGTCCATGGCGCACCTGCGGGCGCGTGACGGAGCCCGTGTCACCGTCATTGCCGGATCACCCGGGCAAAAACAATTCCTGAAGGTCGCTCAGGAAATCAAAGCCGCGTTCGGTGGGCTGGATGTGGACCAGATTGGTCTTGAGCAGGCCCTTGGCTTCGGCGGCCTTCAGGCCTTGCGTGATGGCGGTGACGGGCTGTCCGGTGCGGGTGCAGAAGTCGCGCACCAGAAAGCCGTCCTTGAGCCGCAGGGCATTGAGCATGAATTCAAAGGCCAGGTCCTGTTTGGAGACTTCATGCTCCTGCGCCACGGCGTTGCCGGCCAGTGCGTGCTCCATGTACTGTTTCGGGTCGCGATAGCGCACCTGGCGCATCACCCGGTGGGCAAAACTCAGCTTGCCGTGGGCGCCCGCGCCTATGCCGATGTAGTCGCCGAACTGCCAGTAGTTGGTGTTGTGCGTGCAGCGGTGCGCCGCCTTGGCAAAGGCGGAAATCTCGTAACGCGCAAGGCCCGCCGCTTCGGTCAATGCCGTGATGCGGTCCAGCATGGCGTAGGCAACATCGCCGTCGGGCAGGCGCGGCGGGTATTTGGCAAACAGCGTGTTGGGCTCTATCGTCAGGTGGTAGATGGAGAGGTGCGGCGGCGCAAAGCCGAGCGCCGTGCGCACGTCTTCTTCCAGCTGCGCCGGGCTCTGGCCGGGCAGGGCGTACATCAGGTCGAGGTTGAAGGTGTCAAAGCACTGTGCGGCTTCCTCGGCGGCGGCGCGCGCCTGTGCCGCGTCGTGCACCCGGCCGATGGCTTTGAGGTGTGCGTCGTTGAAGCTTTGCACGCCGATGGACAGGCGCGTCACGCCGGCGGCGTGAAAGGCCTTGAAGCGGTCCTTCTCGAAGGTGCCTGGGTTGGCCTCCAGCGTGATTTCGCAGCCGGCTTCCAGCATCAGGCGGGCGCGGATCATCGCGATCAGGCGGTCGATCGATTCGGGTGAGAACAGGCTGGGCGTGCCGCCGCCGATGAAGATGCTGCTGACCGTGCGGCCCCAGACGAGTGGCAGCGTTGCTTCCAGATCGGCGGTGAGGGCGTCGATGTAGCGCGCCTCGGGCGTGCCTTCGCCTTCCTTGATGGCGTGTGAATTGAAGTCGCAGTAGGGGCACTTCTTCAGGCACCACGGGATGTGCACGTAGAGGGAGAGCGGCGGCAGGCTGGGCAGGCGCAGCGGGCCGGGGCCGATGTAGCGCTGCATGTCCTGCAGGGCAGGATTGTCGTGGTTCATGGACGGTCCGTTCTGAAACAATAGCTGCCAACGCTTGTCCAGAAAGCGTTGGAGCCCAAAATCACCTGAAACCGGAGGTGCGTCCGGCTCAGAGCCAGCACTCTCGCATGAGAGAAAGCATCTGCTGCGCCGCGCGCCCTCTATGGCTGTGGGCGTTCTTGACTTCCGGCGGCAGCTCGGCAAAGGTCTTGCCGAATTCCGGCAGAAACATCACCGGGTCGAAGCCGAAGCCGCCGCTGCCGCGCGGCGCGCGGGTGATTTCGCCGCGCACGCGGCCGACGGCGATCAGGGGTTCGGGGTCTTCGGGGCTGCGCACGGCCACCAGGGTGCTGACCATGCTGGCGCGCCGGTCGTCGATCGATGCCATTTGCTCGAGCAGCGCACGCACATTGTTGGCGTCGCCCTTCTCGTAGCCGAAGCGCGTGGCAAAGCTGGCCGTCTGCACGCCGGGTTCGCCGCCAAAGGCCTGCACGCACAGACCGGCGTCGTCGGCCAGGGCGGGCAGTCCGCTGGCCTGGCTGGCGTGGCGCGCCTTCACCAGTGCGTTTTCCACGAAAGTGTGAAAAGGCTCCTCGGCCTCGGCCACCCCCAGGGCCTCCTGGGTGACAAGCTCCACGCCCAGCGGCGCCATCAGGGCCTGCAGTTCGGCGAGTTTTCCCAGGTTGTGGGATGCAAGAACAATTTTCATGAAAACAGGCTGTAGCGCTTTACAGTAAAGCGCGGACAGCTCTCATTTGGAGAGTGATTGGTGCTGCAGCGCCAGCAGCTGCGTGATGCCGGTCTCGCCGAGCTGCAGCAGCCGGTCGAGTTCGCCGCGCGAGAACGTGGCGCCTTCGGCCGTGCCCTGCAGCTCCACATACTGCCCGGCGCCGGTCATCACGATGTTCATGTCGGTGTCGCAGGCCGAGTCTTCCACGTATTCCAGGTCGAGCAGCGGCGTGCCCTGCACGATGCCGACCGACACGGCGGCGACGGCGCCCGTGAGCGGGCTTTCGGTGATTGCGCCGCTGGCGAGCAGCGTGGCCACCGCATCGTGCGCCGCCACCCAGGCGCCGGTGATCGAGGCGGTGCGCGTGCCGCCATCGGCCTGCAGCACGTCGCAGTCGAGCGTGATGGTGCGTTCGCCGAGCTTCTTCAGGTCGAACACCGCGCGCAGGCTGCGCCCGATCAGGCGCTGGATTTCCTGCGTGCGCCCGCTCTGCTTGCCCTTGGCGGCCTCGCGCGCGCCGCGTGTGTTGGTGGCACGTGGCAGCATGCCGTATTCGGCCGTCACCCAGCCTTCGCCGCTGCCGCGTTTGTGCGGCGGCACTTTTTCTTCCACCGATGCGGTGCACAACACCTTGGTCGCGCCGCATTCGATGAGCACCGATCCTTCCGCGTGCACGGTGTAGTGGCGGGTAATGCGCACGGGGCGCAGCTGGTCGGCGGCGCGGTTGCCGCTGCGGCAATAAGAGGTCATGGGTCTTCTCTGCTGGATGGGACCGCCCTTGGCGGCCGCGGAACGGGGCGATTCAGCCTTGCGCCTTGCGCGCGGCCGTGCGCCGGATGGTTTCGTTGATTTCGGCGATGGAGCGTTCGATCGCCTTGTCGTCCAGCACCTCGTCTGCCGGATCGAAATCGTCGGTCTGAATGGTAGAGGCAAACCCGTCTTCGCTGCCGGTATCGATGCCATCGTCCTTGTCCGCATCGGGGATGATGGGCGTATCCCATTGCAGGGCCAGCGCGGTGACGTTGTCGCTGCCGCTGCCGGCGTTGCGCAGGGCGAGGTCGACCAGCATGGGCACGGCTTCGGCGACGCGCTGGCGCGAGAGGATCTGCACGATCGCCTCATCGCTCACGGCATCCCACAGGCCATCCGAACACAGCAGCAGGCGATCGCCCGCATCCAGCAGCACGGCGTTGGAGACGTCGTACAGCGGCCGCGCAGGCGAGCCCAGGCAGGTGAAGAGCACGTTGCGGTTGACCGGCTCGGCGCCCAGGGCGCCCTGCAGCTCGCGGTACGAATGGTCGCGGGTGCGCGCCAGCAGCGCGCCGCCGCGCACCAGATAGGCGCGCGAGTCGCCGCAGTGGGCCCAGCGGACCTGGCCGTCCTGCACCAGCGCCACCACCAGCGTGGTGCGCGGCGCATCGGGCAGGGAGCGCGATTTGGCATAGGCCAGGATGGCATCGTGCGCGGCGATCACGCTGGCGGAGAGAAACAGCGCCACATCGTCGAGCGCCGGTCTGGCTTCGCGCTGAAAGCGCAGGGCCACGGTCTGAATGGCGATCTGGGCCGCCACTTCGCCCTGCGGATGGCCGCCCATGCCGTCCGCCAGCACGAACAGACAGGCTTCGCGCGTGTAGGCGTAGCCCATGCGATCTTCGTTGTTGGCGCGCCCGCCCTGGCGGCTGAGCTGGAAAACCGAAAATTTCATTTGGGCCGCATTCCTGTCGCAGCCGGCACCGTCGGCTTGATGATGGTTTTCTTCGCATCGCTGACGAAGGTATCGAGTTGCAAACGCATCTTCTCCGCCATCGACAGACGCGTGTAGCGGCGCTCACCCTCGCGTGAAAGCTCTTTCTGCAGCGCGAACACCGACTGCGGGCGGTCCAGCGGGTTCAGCGCCATGCACCACTCCACCAGCTCGATCAGATTGTCCGAATAGACGCCGCGCAGCTTCTGCAGCGACAGCGCCATCTTGTCCTTGGTCTGGCGCTGCGGCGCCTCGGTCGGCGGATAGCCCTGCATGCAGGCGAACATGCAGGCGCCGATGGCGTAGATGTCCGTCCAGGGCCCCAGCGCCGAATCACGCCGGTACATCTCGGGCGCGGCAAAGCCCGGCGTGTACATCGGGCGGGTGAAGTTGCCTTCCTTCGAGAGTACCTCGCGCGCCGCGCCGAAGTCGATCATCACCGCGCGGTTGTCGTCGGTGATGAAGACATTGGCTGGCTTGATGTCCAGGTGCAGCATCTTGTGCTGGTGCACCACCCGCAGGCCGCGCAGGATTTCATCGAACAGCGAGCGGATCGTGGATTCGCGAAACACCTTGTCCTGCTTGAGGCTTCTGGCAGTGACGATGAACTCCTGCAGCGAAGCGCCCTCCAGGTAGTTCATCACCATGTAGACGGTGTCGTTCTCGCGAAAGAAATTGAGCACCGTCACGACGGATGAATGCGCAATCTGCGCCAGCGCGCGCCCCTCCTCGAAGAAGCTCTTGAGCCCCAGGCGGTAGAGCGAGAGTTTTTCCGGCGCCACCTGCGGCTGCAGTTCGCCCTGCGCGCGCGTCGCCAGCGATGCGGGCAGGTACTCTTTGATTGCCACCTGCTGACCGTCGCGGTCCAGCGCCAGATAGACGACGCCGAAACCCCCGGCGGCGAGGCGCCGCATGATGCGATATCCGCCTATGGACGTGTCTTCAGGCAGCGGTGCAGGCTTGACCTTGGGCGATGACATGGCGCTGGATCAATACGGGCACCTGACCGACACGGGATAATCCCGGAATCGCAGCGCATCAATCACGGAAAGCTTCATGGCAGTTTATAGCATGACCGGCTACGCCAGCGTTCAGCAGAAAGCGGCTCGAACGCAGGGCAGGGACGATGGCGCCAGGCTCGGGTTGGAGGTGCGCTCGGTCAACAGCCGCTTTCTCGATGTGAGCCTGCGTCTGGCCGATGAACTGCGCCAGCATGAATCGGCGCTGCGCACCCTGGTGTCCCGCCAGCTCAAGCGCGGCAAGGTCGAGCTGCGCGCGTTTGTCGTCTCTGCGGAAGCGGGCGCGCTGCACGCGCCGGATACGGCCACGCTGCAGCGCATGGCCGCGCTGCAGGAGGGCGTGCGCGCCTGGCTGCCGGAAGCACGGCCCCTGTCCGTTGCGGACATCCTTCGCCTGGGAACGGCGGTGGGCGGGCCCCAGGCCGAATGGGGCGAGGTACTGCTGGAGCTGGCCCGGCAGGCACTGCAAGGGCTTTGCGCGGCGCGCGAACGCGAGGGCGAGCGCCTGGTGCAGATGCTGCTGGAACGCGTGCAGCAGCTGCGTGCGCTGGCGCTGCAGGCTGGCCCGCTGGTGCCGCAGCTGGTGCAGCAGCAGCGCCAGAAGTTTCTCGACCGCTGGCAGCAGGCTCTTCAATCTGCCGAGGGCAGCCCCATGCCCGAGGCGGCGCAGGAGCGCGCGCTGGCGGAGGCGACCGCCTTTGCCCTGCGCATCGACGTGGCCGAAGAGATCACGCGGTTGCAGTCGCATCTGGACGAGATCGAGCGCCTGCTTCAGCAGGGCGGCGAGGTCGGCAAGCGGCTGGACTTTCTCATCCAGGAACTGCACCGCGAGGCCAACACGCTGGGCTCCAAGTCCGCCAGCATCGAGCTCACGCGCATCAGCGTGGACATGAAGGTGCTGATCGAGCAGATGCGCGAGCAGGTGCAAAATATAGAGTAGTCAAAACAATAGCTGTCAACGCATGCCTATGATGGATTATCCGGGGAATTTGTTTGTGGTTTCAGCCCCCAGCGGCGCGGGCAAGTCGAGTCTGGTGAACGCGCTGATGGAGCTCGATGCGCTGGTGCGTCCGTCGATCTCGCACACCACACGCGTGCCGCGCGGGCAGGAGATGGATGGGCGCGAATACCACTTCACCACGGTGGAAACGTTTGATGCGATGGTGGCCGCCGATGCCTTCGTCGAATGGGCCAACGTGCACGGCAACCGCTATGGCACCTCGCGCCAGGCCATCGAGGAGCGCGTTGCCCAGGGCGGCGACGTGATTCTGGAAATCGACTACCAGGGCGCCGAGCAGATCAAGCGCGCGTTTGCGAACGCGGTGCTGGTGTTCGTGCTGCCGCCGAGCTGGGAAGAATTGCGCGCCCGGCTGCTGCGCCGGGGCGAGGACAGCGCCGACATCATCGACAAGCGCCTCGCCAACGCCGCGCAGGAGATGGACCAGGTGGAAAAATTCGACTTCGTTATAATCAACGAGGTCTTTGAGCGCGCACTTTTCGACCTGAAAACCATTGTTCATGCCCAGCGCCTGAAGGTGGCAGCGCAGCGCAGAGCCCGCGCCGATACTTTCAAATCGCTGCGCCTCGCCTAGATCACACCGGAGAATCTCACATCATGGCCCGCATCACCGTGGAAGACTGCCTCGAGCACATTCCCAACCGTTTCCAGCTCGTGCTGGCTGCCACCTACCGCGCCCGCATGCTCAGCCAGGGGCATGCGCCCAAGATCGAAAGCCGCAACAAGCCCGGCGTCACGGCGCTGCGCGAGATCGCTGCCGGCAAGGTAGGCCTGGAGATGCTGAAAAAAGTGCCCGGTTGACATTACGTCACGCATTTGACACAAAAAGCACCGCAAGCCGGTGCTTTTTTGTTGTCTGCCGGGACTGCAAAGCTGCGTGCCGCTACATTTAGGGGATGGGTGAAGGCTCGAAATTGCAGCTGGCCGATGATGTTGCCGTGCAGGATGCTCCGGCGCGCGCGGCTGTGGCTGCCGATCCTGCCCTGGGCGCTGCGGCCGCGCAGTTTGCCACGCTGGCGCAGAAGCTGCATTATCTGGACGAGGCGGCGAGCGAACGGGTGCGCCAAGCCTACCACTACGCCGATCAGGCGCACCTGGGGCAGTTGCGCAACAGCGGCGAGCCCTACATCACCCACCCGATTGCGGTCGCCAGCCTGTGTGCGGACTGGAAGCTCGATGCCGAGGCACTCATGGCCGCCCTGCTGCACGATGCGCTGGAGGACTGTGGCGTCAGCAAGGCCGATCTGATAGAGCGTTTTGGCGCACCGGTGGCCGATCTGGTCGATGGGCTGACCAAGTTGGACAAGCTGCAGTTCAACACGCGCGAGGAAGGCCAGGCGGAATCGTTTCGCAAGATGCTGCTGGCGATGGCGCGCGATGTGCGCGTGATCCTCATCAAGCTGGCGGACCGTACGCACAACATGCGCACCCTAGGCAGTGCGCCGCGCAGCAAATGGCACCGCATCGCCTCGGAAACGCTGGAAATTTACGCACCCATCGCGCACCGGCTGGGCCTGAACCAGACCTACCGGGAGCTGCAGGATCTGTCGTTTCGCCATCTGCACCCCTGGCGCTATGAGACGCTGGCCAAGGCGGTGGCGCGCTCGCGCGGGCGCCGCCGGGAGGCAGTGCAGAAGGTGCAGGCCGAGGTCGAGGCCGCATTTGCCCGGCAGGGCATGCCGGTGCGCCTGTCCAGCCGCGAAAAAACCCTGTACGGCATCTACCAGCGCATGCAGGGGCGCCACCTGAGCTTTGCGCAAGTGGTGGACCTTTCCGGCTTTCGCGTGGTTGTACCGACCATCACCGATTGCTATACCGCCATCGGCGTGCTGCACCAGCTCTACAAACCGGTTCCGGGCAAGTTCACCGACCACATTGCCATCGCCAAGGCCAATGGCTACCAGTCGCTGCACACCACGCTCGTGGGGCCCGCCAGCCTGAACATCGAATTCCAGGTGCGTACCGAGGAGATGCACATCGTCGCCGAGGCAGGCGTGGCGGCGCACTGGCTCTACAAGGCGCAGCACAAGGGCGGGGCCGAGGCGCAAAAGCTGGGCACGCGCTGGCTGCAGTCGCTGCTGGACATCCAGAACGAGACGCACGACGCAACCGAATTCTGGGAACACGTCAAGGTCGATCTCTTTCCGGACGCGGTCTATGTCTTCACGCCACGCGGCCAGATCATGGCGCTGCCCAGCGGCACGACGGTGGTGGATTTCGCCTACGCCATTCACAGCGATGTGGGCGATCACACGGTGGCGGCGCGGGTGAACCACGAACAGGTGCCACTGCGCACCGTGCTCAAGACCGGCGATGTCGTCGAGATCATGACGGCGCCCGAGGCTGAGCCCAATCCCGCATGGCTGGGCTTTGTGAAGTCCGGCCGTGCGCGCTCCAAGATCCGGCTCTACCTCAAGACGCTGGCGCAGAAGGAATCGGTCGGATTGGGCGAAAAGCTGCTGGCGCAGGCGCTGCGCGCCGAGGGCGTGCAACAGCTGCCGACCGAGCAGGAGCATGCAGCGCTGTGGGAGAAGCTGCTGCGCTTTACCGGCCACCGCACGCGCGATGAGCTGCTGACCGACATCGGCCTGGGCAAGCGCGTGGCGCGCATCGTCGCGCGTCGCATCGTCGCATTGCTCTCCGAGGGCGGCCTGCGCCCCGATGTGCTGCTGCTCACGCGTGAGCGCTACAGCGCCGAGGACAGTCTCTCGCAGGGCGGTGTGCTGCTCGATGGCAGCGAGCGCGCAACCGTGCACTACGCCAGATGCTGCCATCCGGTGCCGGGCGATCCCGTGGTCGGCTACCTGGAGCGCGGCGAAGGCCTGGTCGTGCACCACGCCCAGTGCGAAGTGGCGCGGGAACTCCAGCGCAAGGATGGCGAGCGCTTTCTCAGTGTGGACTGGGCCGATGAGCCCACACGCAATTTCGAAGCCGCCATCACGGTGACGGTGAACAACCACAAGGGCGTGCTGGCGCGCGTGGCCACCGAGCTTGCCAGCTGCGAGGCCGACATCGTGCACATGGACATGGATGACGCCACCGGCACCACGGCCGATCTGCGATTCACCGTGGCGGTGCGCAATCTGGCGCATGTCGAATCCATTCTGCGCAGCCTGCGGCGCATGAATGTCGTGCTCAAGGTGGAGCGGGTGTTTTCCGTCAGCGCCTGAGGAACCCCTGAGTTTTTTCAGCGCTGGTGCCGGATGGCGTTTTTTGGCCGGAAGGCCTTGCAGACCGCATCCACGGTTTCCAGGTAGGGCCCGCCGATCAGGTCGATGCAGTAGGGCACTGCGGCAAAGATGCCGGGCACGAGCCCGCTGCCGTCACTGTTCTTGAGTCCTTCCAGCGTTTCGGCAATCGCCTTGGGCTGGCCGGGCAGGTTGATGATGAGGCTTTGCCCGCGGACCACCGCCACCTGGCGTGAGAGGATGGCCGTGGGCACGAAGTGCGCGCTGATGCGGCGCATCTGTTCGCCAAAGCCGGGCATCACCTTGTCGGCCACGGCCAGCGTGGCCTCGGGTGTCACGTCGCGCGGCGCCGGGCCCGTGCCGCCGGTGGTCAGGATGAGCGAGCAGCCGCGCTGCGCCAGTTCGATCAGCGTGGTGCCGATGCCTTCCTGCTCATCCGGAATCAGGCGCTGCTCGAAGGTGATGGGGTTGAGCAGCGCGCGCGTGAGCCAGTCCTTGAGCGCCGGCAGACCTTTGTCTTCGTAGACGCCGCTGCTGGCGCGATCGCTGATGGAGACCAGACCGACCGTGACGGCTTCGGGCGCGGGCAGGGCAGTGGCGGTGTCATTCATGGTCGTCGTTCGTATCCTGGGGTGTGCCAAGCACCTGCGCGCGCAGCACTTGAAACAGTTCGCGGTAGGCGCGGCTTCTACGCGGCGCGGCGCCTTGCGATACTTCGGCGGCCGTGAGCGGCGGATTGTCCTTGCGTGCCTGGCGGATCAGCGTGCGCAGGTGCTGGATGTCGCTGCCCGGGTACTCGTCCAGCCAGGCGCTCAGCACCTCATCGTCCGCCAGCAGGCGCTCGCGCCATTGCTCGGCCTGGTGCAGCGCCAGCACTTCCTGCTGATGGCCCGCGCCATCGCTGGCAAGGCTCTCGCGCACCTTCGTCAGGGTGTCTTGATCGAGTTTGCGCATCAGTTTGCCCACGAGCTGCATCTGGCGGCGGCGCCCCTCGTGCGCGGTGATGCGCCTGGCTTCTGCCAATGCTTCGAGCAGCCTTTCGGGCAATTGCAGGCCATCGAGGCGATCCGCGCTCAGGGTGAGCAACGCTGCGCCCAGCGCCTGCAGCTCGGTGCTCTCGCGCTTGAGATCGGTCTTGCTCTGGCCGGGCGTGCCGCGCAGCTCGGACTTGAACTGTTCGTCGAGCTCGCTGCCTTCGGCGATGAACTGGCCTTTGACGTAATAGCCTCGGGTGGGTTTGCGTGGCATTGAGATGCGGGGAATTTTGCTTGTGGAGGCCGCCCACGGATGGGCGCCAAGTATCATAGCCGCCGCCATGAATACCACTGCCAACGCAACGCCCGAAGCGGGCTTCAGCTATTCGCGCCCCTTCTTCGAAGACCTGGTCGATCAGGCACTGGCGCATGCCCGCAAGCTCGGCGCGACGGACGCGGGCGCCGATGCGTCCGAGGGCTGTGGCCTGTCGGTCGGCGTGCGCCGCGGGCAACTGGAGAGCGTGGAGCGCAACCGCGATAAATCGCTGGGCGTGACGGTCTATATCGGCCAACGGCGCGGCAACGCCAGCACCTCGGATTTTTCCGTCCAGGCGGTGCGCCAGACGGTGCAGGCGGCGTATGACATCGCGCGCTTCACCGCCGAAGATCCGGTGGCCGGGCTGCCCGATGCGGCGGACATCGCGCCAGAGGCTTCGCACCGCGATCTGGACCTGTTCCACCCCTGGGCCGTCACCAGCGAGGAGGCGGCGCGCATGGCGCTAGAATGCGAAGAGGCGGCACTCAAGACCCACAAGCGCATCACCAACAGCGAAGGCGCGGGCGTCTCGGCGCAGCAAAGCCATTTTTTCAGCGCGCACACGCGCGGCTTTCGTGGCGGCTACGCCAGCTCGCGCCACAGCCTGTCGGTGGCGCCGATCGCCTCGCTGCCTGGCAAACATGGCGAGATGCAGCGCGATTCCTGGTACAGCTCCGAGCGCGACGCGGCGCACCTGGCCACGCCAGCGGCTGTCGGGCGCTATGCGGCCGAGCGCGCGCTCTCCCGCTTGGGCGCGCGCAAGATCGCGACTACCGCCTGCCCGGTACTGTTTGAATCACCGTTGGCGGCGGGGCTGCTCGGCGGCTTCGTGCAGGCCGTGAGCGGCGGTGCGCTGTACCGCAAGAGCAGTTTTCTGCTCGATTCACTGGGCAAGCCGGTTTTTCCGAGCCACATCGAAATCCTTGAAGACCCTTTCGTGCCGCAGGGCAAGGGCAGTTCGCCGTTTGACGACGAAGGCGTGCGCGTGGCGCCGCGCAAGGTGGTCGAAGGCGGGCGCGTGGCGGGCTATTTCCTCTCCAGCTATTCGGCGCGCAAGCTGGGCATGCACACCACCGGCAATGCGGGTGGCTCGCACAACCTCACGCTGATGTCCAAGCGCACCAGGGCGGGCGACGATCTGCCCGAGATGCTGCGCAAGCTTGGCACCGGTCTGTTCGTGATCGAGCTCATGGGCCAGGGCGTGAACTACGTTACCGGCGACTATTCGCGCGGTGCCAGCGGCTTCTGGGTGGAAAACGGCGAGATCGCCTACCCGGTGCACGAGATCACCATCGCGGGCAATCTCAGGACCATGTTCAAGGGCATCACCGCCGTGGGCGCCGATGCCTATGGCTATGGCGCCAAGACGGTGGGCTCCATCCTCGTCAACCGGATGACGCTGGCGGGCAGCTGACCGGCGTACCGGCGGTCGCGCAGCCTGCGTGCCCGGGATGCTGCCGTGGACGCAGGCCCACCCGCCCTGCGTGTTGCCACTATCGTGACCGACGCTCAGGGAGAGAGCATCCCGGTCAGCGCCGCCAGGTCCTGGGCCGCTGCCCGGCTGGCGGTGGCCTCGACATCCCGGTAACGCCGGATCAGCAGGGCGCCCACCGGCGTCAGGCGGGTGCCGCCGCCGTGCGCGCCGCCCAGGGTGGTCTCGATCGCCGGGGAGCGCAGCGCGCCGCTGAGCTCTTCGAGCAGCATCCACGCGCGCCGGTACGACATGCCCATCCGCCGGGCCGCGCCCGCGATGGATCCCGTTTCGGCCACCGCCTCCAGCAGCGCGATCTTGCCGGGTCCGACGGCGATCGTCTTGCCCCGATAAATGCGCAGACGGAATTGAGCTTTTGCCTTCATGCGGCGTATTTTTACCGCCGGAACTGGGGATCCTCAAGATACGATATATTCCTTCAAACATATCGAAGGAGAGGCCACCCATGAAACCCACTACCTATACCCTCCACGGTGTCAGCGGTCTGCTGGCATTGGCTTTGGCCGGCTGTGGCGGCAGCGACGATCCCGTGAAACCCGATCCGCCCGCCGCCAGCATCAGCCTGGCGGGCAGCGTGGCCACGCCGACCGACTTCACCAGCGCCACCCTGAAGGCGAAATACACCGAGGTCGAGCAGACCGTCAGCTACCTTGCCGGCACCACCCCGACGGTCAAGAACTACCTGGGCGTGTCCCTGTTCGACGTGGTGCAGGATGCGCTCGCCGCCGACAACAAGACCCCCGGCGCCACCAACCCCGGCAATGCGGGCCGTCGGCTGATCGAGCATTACGTGCTCGCCACCTCCACCGACGGGTACCAAGTCGCGTATTCGCTCGGCGAGCTGAGTCCGGGCTTTGGCGGCAGTTCGTCCGCCAGCGGCCAGCCGTTGATCGCCTATGCCGAGAAGGCGGGCGGCGCGGTGGCGGCATTGGACGACAGCACCGATGGGCCGTTCCGCATCACCGTGCCGGGCGACGTCAAGGGCGGGCGCTACGCGTCCAACGCCGTCAAGCTCGAAGTGGGGGTTCCGTCAGCGACGCCATACTCCGGCACCGATCCCGCCGGGGGGCAGTCGACCACCGTCATCATCGATGGCAAGGTCAAGGCCGCCCGCACCTTCACCGTGGACGATCTGAAGGCGCTGCCTGTCCAGACCGCCGTCTACAACGGCACCACCTACAAGGGCGCGGGGCTGTACGACCTGCTCAAGACCACCGTGGGCCTGACGACTTCCAGCCGCAAGAACGCCGAGCTGTCGATGTACGCCGTGGCGATTGCCACCGACGGCTTCCGTTCCGTGGTTTCCCTGGGCGAAATTTCCCCCAGCTTCGGCAACCGGCCCGCCATCGTGGCCTATGAGCGCGAGCACGACACCGACCCGACCCTGGGCCCCACCGGCGCACTGCGGCTGATCATCTCCAGGAATGCCGCGACCCCCGAGTCCGCGGGCGCGCGACAGGTCTCCAACCTGGCTGAAATCCAGGTGTTCGAAGCAGGCACGCCTTGATCCTGCGCCCGCTGCTGGCGATCGCCGCCGCTGCCCTGCTGCTGGCGTGCGGCGGCGGCGAGACCGCCAGCCCCGCCGATGCGGCGACGGCCGTGTGCCGCGCCAAGGCCGGCGCCGACGAGCAGCTCGCCTGCTTTACCGCCCTGTACGGCGTGACGCCGTTGGAAGCGCCGCCCGTGGTGTCGGATGCGCGCTTTGCCGCCGGGGTGCGCCTGTTCACCAGCACCCGGCTGTCCGGCACCGGCACGGTGGCCTGCGTTTCCTGCCACGCCAACAACAACGCCGGGGTCGAGGGCTTCACCCTGCTGGATGGCCGCACGCTGGCGCGCGCGCTCCACCCCAGTCTGCGCGGCGGTGATGCCGACGACCCGGCCAACACCACGTCCATCCACCGCAACGCGCCCGATCTGGTGAACAAGCTGCTGGGTGCGCCGCAGTTCATGTTTCACGATGGACGGGTGGCGCTCGATGGCAAGGGCGGTTTCATCACGCCCGTGGGCGACCAGTTGCCCCCCGGGCTGGAGAACCTGGTGGCGGCGCAGGCGCTGATACCACTGCTGGCGCGCGACGAGATGCTGGGCTATGCGCCCGGCAGCAACGGCGGGCGCTCGGAGAACGCGACGGCGGGCCTCGTCGGCGACCCGGTGGAGGCCAACCCGCGGCCCGTATGGAACGCGGTGATGCAGCGCGTGCTGGCCGATCCGGCACTCGCCGGCGTGCTGGCCGACGCCTTTCCCGAGGTGCCGCCCGCCGACCTGGGCATCCAGCACGTGGCCAATGCGCTGGCAGCGTTCCAGACGCGGCGCTGGAACGCGGGGCGCTCGACCTACGGTTTCCACGGCTGGCTGCGCGACCGCGCACGCTGGCCGCTGGCCGCGGACGAACTGCGCGGCGCGCTGACGTTCTTCGACCGGGGGCGCTGCGCCCAATGCCACAACGGGCCGAAGCTGACCGACTCCAGATTCCACAACCTGGCCGTGCCGCAGATCGGCCCCGGCTTCGGCAGCGGCGCCGCCGGGACGCCGCGCGCGGACAAGGGCCGCTACGAGGTGACGCGGCAGGACGCCGACCTGTATGCCTTTCTCACGCCCTCGCTGTGGGAGGTGCGTGCCACCGCGCCGTATTTCCACAACGGCGTTTACGACAGCCTGGAGCAAACCGTCCGCCACCACCTGGACGCCGCCGGCCATGCCCAGGCGTTCCGCTGCGACAGCGACGCGCCGCTGCTGCAGGCGGGCGTCCGCGTCGAGTGCCGCGACAGCCAGAACGCCCCCGCGCTGTATGCCACCATGGTGCAGCGGCTGGCGCCGCAGCTCAAAGACCCGCCCGTCCTAAGCGACGCCGAAATCGCCGACCTGATCGTCTTTCTGAAGCGGGTGACGAACGGCAACAACGGAGGATAGCCATGGTGGACGCCACGACCGATGCCATCACCCTGCGCCCCATCGGCGTAGTGCGCAGCCCCTACCACGCCACGCAAGGCATGCCCATCCAGACCGTGGCGGCAGCGGAGATCGCGGGCGAGCTGCATGTCTTTGACGAGTTCGCCGAGGGTTTGCACGACATTGAAGGTTTCGATTACCTGATCGTGCTCACGCACCTGCACCAGGCCACCGAGAAGCTGCGGGTCGTGCCCTTCATGGACGTGACCGAGCATGGCGTCTTTGCCACCCGCGCACCGGCACGGCCCAACCGCATCGGCCTGTCCATCGTGCGCCTGGATGCGGTGCATGGCACGGTGCTGCGCTTTTTCGGCAACGACATGCTCGATGGCACGCCGGTGCTGGACATCAAACCCTACGTGCCGCTGCTGGACGTGCGGACGACCGAGCGCATCGGCTGGTTCGCGCAGGGCCTGCAGCGGCTGCCGTCCACCAGGTCGGACGACCGGATGCAGCCGTGACCCAGGCGGGTCCGGGCTGGTGGCCCATCCCGGTGCGTCAGCTTCAGGCAATCCGCGCGGCGATCGCATGACCCGCCTCGATGGCGCTGGCGGTGCCGCCCAGAGCTGACGGCATTTCGCAGCCGCTGTGCCTGCTGGCAGAATGCTGCCGCCCCGTTGTTCCACTGAACTCCATCCGGCGGGCGTCATTGAAGGAGAGGTCCATGAATCGTGCAATCGCTGCCGTGGCAGGCTTGGCTGGCTTGTGGTTTCTTATGCTCGCCAGCCCGCGTTCGGCGGGAGAGACCGTGGTGAAGTTCGTTATGGCGGCGGTGCTGCTGCTGTTTGCATACCGCCGTTTCCCGACCGGCCAACGGTATTTAGTGCCAAAGACGGCGGTGCTGCTGCTGTTTGCATACCGCCGTTTCCGGGCCGCACCGCGGAGGACAGCCGAGTACGCGAAACGCTCCGATGGCACGGACACCGTGATGGATGTTGTGCCCGCGGCTGCGCCGGTGAACGTCTTTGCTGCCGTATTGGCCGTGGTTTTCGCGGCTGGAATTGTGGGCAGTGGCGTGCCTTACTTATGGGTGATGGGCCTGTTGTTCGCCGCTGTTGCCGCGCTGGTCCTGCTGAAGGATCCCCGGGGTGCCCGCGCCAGCCGCCGCGCCAGTCTGCGCGTGGGCCCCGGTGGCATTGCCACGGGTGGGCATCAGTTATCGAAGAGTGACGTGCAGTACCTGCGCGTCAGGAATGGCTTGGGTGGTGAGGTGGAAATCATCTATGACGCCCACCAAGGCATCCCCACTGGCACCTTGGCGGGATTGGCGCATCGGCGCAAGCTGGCTGAAGTGGCCTACCGTGTGGAGGCCGAGGCTGCTGGCCGCGCCCATGTATTGGCCGCTGGCCTGGATGAGACCACCGCCCGAGGCCTGCTGACCGAGGTGGGCAAGGCCTTGCATGGCGGCGTGCCAGCGGCCTGAGCGAGCATTGCGCCCGGGCTTCGGCACCGGTGTGTCCCCACATTCGAGGGGGTGCGATGATGACCAGATGTGTCCTGGTCTTGTGCGTGTCAGCCTTGGGCGAGCCGCCCGGCGATCGCCTGACCCACCTCGGTGGTGCTGGCGTTGCCGCCCAGATCGGGTGTGCGCGGGCCGTCCCGCAGCACGGCTTCAATGGCGGTCATGATCGCATCGTGCGCTGCACGGCCCGCGCCCTGGCCGTGGGTGAGGAAATCCAGCATCAGCGCGCCCGACCAGACCATGGCAATCGGGTTGGCGATGCCCTGGCCATGGATGTCCGGCGCCGAGCCGTGCACGGGTTCGAACAGGCTCGGAAATTGACGTTCGGGATTCAGGTTGGCTGAAGGCGCCAGGCCTATCGTGCCGGTGGTCGCTGGGCCCAGATCCGAGAGGATGTCGCCGAACAGGTTGGTGGCGGCCACCACGTCAAAGCGCTCGGGCTGCAGCACGAAGCGCGCGGCGAGGATGTCGATGTGGTGCTTGTCCCAGGCCACTTCGGGGTAGCGCTGCGCCATGCTCGCGGCCTGCGTGTCCCACCACGGCATGCTGATCGCGATGCCGTTGCTCTTGGTGGCGAGTGACAGGTGTTGCTTGGGGCGGCTCTGCGCGAGGTCGAAGGCGTATTTCAGCAGCCGCTCGGTGCCTACGCGGGAATGGACCGATTCCTGCACCACGATTTCACGCTCGGTGCCTTCGAACATCACACCGCCCAGCGCCGTGTATTCGCCTTCGGTGTTCTCGCGCACCACGAGGTAGTCGATGTCGCCGGGTTTCTTGCCCGCCAGCGGGCAGGGCACGCCCTCGAACAGGCGCACCGGGCGCAGGTTGATGTACTGGTCGAATTCGCGGCGGAACTTGAGCAGGCTGCCCCAGAGCGAGACATGGTCGGGCACGGTAGCGGGCCAGCCGACGGCGCCAAAATAGATCGCATCCATGCTGGCGAGCTGCTGCTTCCAGTCGGCGGGCATCATCTGGCCGTGCGCGGCGTAATAGTCGCAGTGCGCCCAGTCGAAGGTACGCAGCGCCAGCGGCAGACCGAATTGGTGCGCTGCGGCCCGCACCACACGCAGGCCTTCGGGCATCACTTCGCGGCCTATGCCGTCACCGGCGATGACGGCAATCTGGAAAGGCTGGGGCATGGTTGATGGTAAAAAGTGGCTGCAACGCTTATGCAGCAAGCGCTATCAGCTATGGTTCATGAATTAAGTAGAGCCTTGACCGCTGCGGACACCATGCCCATGTCGGCCTTGCCCGCGAGCGCCTTCTTGGCCGCGCCCATCACCTTGCCCATGTCGGCCGGGCCGCTGGCGCCGACCTGTGCCACCAGGGCCTTGACGGCTTCGAGCACCTCGGCTTCCGAAAGGCGCGCGGGCAGGTAGGCTTCAAGCACCCGCATTTCGGCCTTTTCCTTGTCGGCCAGATCCTGGCGGCCCGCGCCTTCGTAGGCGGCGATGCTGTCCTTGCGCTGCTTGATGAGCTTGTCCACGATGGCGACGACGGCGGCATCGTCCAGCACCACGCGCTCGTCCACTTCCTTTTGCTTGCACGCGGCCAGCAGCAGCCGGATGGTGCCCAGGCGCTCGGCCTCGTGCGCGCGCATGGCGGCCTTCATGTCTTCGGTGATTTGTTCCTTCAAGGTCATTTTCTTGCTCCAGAAATCAAAAAACCCGCGCCAGGCGTCCCGGGCGCGGGTTGGATGGCGTGGTGCCGCAAGGCGGCAGCCGGTGCTCAGTACAGCTTCTTGGGCAGCTGCATGCTGCGCACGCGCTTGTAGTGGCGCTTGACGGCGGCGGCCTTCTTGCGCTTGCGCTCGGCGGTGGGCTTTTCGTAGAACTCGCGGGCGCGCAGTTCGGTCAGCAGGCCGAGCTTTTCAATGGTGCGCTTGAAGCGGCGCAGGGCCACGTCAAAGGGTTCGTTTTCTTTTACACGGATGGTTGTCATCAGCCAAAAATTTCCAGATATGTGCCGCCAGAGGGCTGGCCGGGAAGATCGGGCCCGGCCAGCCGTGTGCGGCGATGTCCCCGTCTGTTAACTAGTATGGCCGACGGGGCTGATGCCATGAAGCCGAGCATTATATTCAATTTCGGCAGCGGGCCAGGCCCAGGGCCGGTGCGCGGCCGTGCCTATCCGCCATCGCCCGCCGGCCTGGTTGTCTGGCGGATCAGACCGAGCAAGCGTGCGCGGTCTGCGCCGGTCAGGGGCTGCAGGATTTCGTCCTGCAGCTGCCTGACGATGGGCAGCAGGGCGTCGTGGATGCGTGCGCCCTCTTCGGTCAATGACAGTTCACGCGCCCTGCGGTCCCTGGCGCTGACGACGCGGCGCACCCAGCCCTTTTGCTCCAGCCGGTCGATCACGCCGCCTATCGTGGCGCGGTCGTAGGCGATCAATTCCGCAATGCTCGCCTGATCGGATGCCGGATGCGCCCGAATCGCATCCAGCGCGGCGAACTGGACGGAAGTCAGGTCAAGGCCGGCCGCCTGGGTGCGCAGGGTGAAAATCTGCGTGGACCGCTGGTGCAGGCGGCGGATCAGGTGGCCTGCCATGTCGAGTGACTCCATCACCGGACTCCTTCACATTCGGGGTGCAGCGCCCATTGCGCGAGAAAAATGTTGCTGGCAAGCATACATACAGTCTTGACGGTTAATGATAAGTATAGATATTATCTGCCGGTGTCACGACGACCGGATCGGTTCACCTTCACCACCAGGAGATTTCCGCATGCAGTATTACAAGGACGGCTTTCGGGGTGGCAACCCCGATGTCAAGCAGGCCGCGCCCAACCGCCGCAGCCGCGGGGCGAACGAGCCTTTGCCGGAAAAGGTCGATGTGCTGATCGCCGGCACGGGGCCGGCGGGTCTGTGCCTGGCGGCGCAGCTGGCGCAGTTCCCGGAGATCGATACGCTGGTCGTCGAGCGCATGCCCGCCAACATCATCAAGGGCAAGGCCGACGGCATCAACACGCGCACGATGGAGATGTTCCAGGCCTTCGGTTTTGCCGACAAGGTCAAGCGCGAGACCTATTGGGTCAACCAGACCGCGTTCTGGATGCCCGACCCGCGGCGGCCCGAGCACATCCACCGCGTCGGCCGGGTGCAGGACGTGGCCGACGACAGCTCGGAGATGCCGCACATCCTGATCAACCAGGCGCGGCTGCATGAACTCTTTCTTGAGGTCATGCGCAATTCCTCGTCGCGCCTGGAGCCCGACTATGGCTGGGAAGTGGTGGGCGTGGCCATCGACGAGACGACCGACGACCACCCGGTGACGGTGACGCTCAAGGACGCCAGCGGCATCCACTGGTGGGCGACGAAAACGGTGCGTGCCAATTACGTGGTGGGCTGCGACGGCGCGCATTCGGCGGTGCGCAAGGCGATCGGCGGCGCGCTGCATGGCGACGCGGCGCACCAGGCCTGGGGCGTGATGGACATCCTGGCCAACACCGATTTCCCCGATGTGCGCCAGAAGTGCCTGGTCTCGTCGGCCAGTGAAGGCAATGTGCTGATCCTGCCGCGCGAGGGCGGCTACATCTTCCGCATGTATGTGGAGCTGGACAAGCTCCGGCCGGACGAGAAGGCGGCGAGCCGCAAGCTCAATCAGGATGACATGATCGCGGCGGCCAACCGCATCCTGCGCCCCTATGCGCTGGACGTGAAGGAGGTGGTCTGGTGGTCGATTTACGAGATCGGGCACAGCATCACCGACAGGTTCGATGACGTGCCCGCGGGCAGCGACCGCAACCCGCGCGTGTTCACCGCCGGCGATGCCTGCCACACGCATTCGCCCAAGGCCGGGCAGGGCATGAACGTCTCCATGCAGGACACCTTCAACCTTGGCTGGAAGCTGGCCCATGTGCTGCAGGGGCGCGCGCCCGCCAGCCTGCTGCGCAGCTACTCGAAGGAACGTTTTGCCGAGGCCAAGCGGCTGATCGATACCGACCATGCATGGTCGCGCACCATGTCCGCGCCGACCACCCAGGCCGAGCGCGACGGCACCGAGGAGCCGCGCATCATCCGCCAGTTCAAGGCCAACCTCGAATTCACCGGCGGCACGGCGGTGAAGTACGACCCCTCGTACTTGTTTGCCGCGCCCACGCACCAGGCGCTGGCCAGCGGCGAGGCCATCGGCCGGCGCTTTCACTCGGCGCCGGTGGTGCGCCTGGCGGATGCCAAGCAGATGCAGCTGGGCCACGCGGCCCAGGCCGATGGCCGCTGGCGCATCTACGCCTTTGCCGGCAAGGGTGACGGCGCAGGTCCGGGTTCGGCGATGCGCCAGCTGGCCGATTGGCTGGAACAGGACCCGAAATCGCCGGTGGTGCGCCACACGCGCGCGGGCGAGGACGTCGACGCGGTGATCGACGTCCGTGCCGTGTTCCAGCAGACCTTTGACCAGCTGGCCTATGGGCAGATGCCTTCGCTGTTCAGGCCGCGCACCGGCAGGCTGGGTTTGCAGGACCATGAAAAAATCTTCTGCGTCGATCACAAAGGCGCGGGCGACATCTTCACCATGCGCGGCATCGACCGCGAGCGCGGCTGCATGGTGGTGGTGCGCCCGGACCAGTACGTCGGCCATGTGCTGCCGCTGGAGGGCCATGGCGAACTGGCGGCCTATTTCGCCGGCATTCTGCGGTAGATTTAGATAGAAATAGGCTCTTGCGCTTGCCACACAAGCGCTGGCAGCTCTTCTATTGATAGCTATCGGTCTGGTTAAAGCGCCTGTGCGCAGGCGTAGGCGCTGGCCCAGGCCCACTGGAAGTTGTAGCCGCCAAGCCAGCCGGTGACGTCCACCACCTCGCCAATGAAGTGCAGGCCCGGCTGCGCCGTGGCCTCCATCGTCTGCTGCGAGAGCGCGCGGGTGTCTATGCCGCCCAGCGTCACCTCGGCCTTTTTGTAGCCCTCGGTGCCGCTGGGGGTGAGCTGCCAATCCGAGAGCCGGTCGGCGAGCTGGGCGAGCGCCTTGTCGCTGGCCTCGTTGACCGGGCGCTGCCATTCGGCGCGCTGCTGCACCCAGGCGTCGGCCAGGCGCGCAGGCAGCCACTGTGCGAGCAGGTTGGCGATCTGCTTTCTGGATTGCCCCTTGGCCTCTTGCAGCGCGGCGCGCAGATCGGTTTCGGGCGCAAGGTCGATGGCCAGCGCCGTGCCCGGCGGCCAGTAGCTGGAGATCTGCAGGATGGCCGGGCCCGACAGCCCGCGGTGGGTGAACAGCAGGTCTTCGTCGAAACGGCCGCGCTGTTTGCCGCTGCCCGCCTGGATGCGGACCGGCAGCGACAACCCCGCCAGCGCGGCGTAGGGCTTCCATGCTTCGGCGTCGAAGGTCAGTGGCACGAGGCCGGGGCGCTGCGCCACCAGTGCAATGCCGAACTGGCGTGCGATGCGGTAGCCGAAGTCGCTGGCGCCGATCTTCGGGATGGACAGCCCGCCCGTGGCGACGATGAGGCGCTGCGCGGTCACCGCCCCCCGGCTGGTGGCGATGCCGTAGCCGCCGCTGCCGGTGGCCGCTATCTGCTGCACGCCGCAGGGCTGCCAGTGCGTGACCTTGCCATCGGCGCATTCCGCCAGCAGCATGGCGATGATCTGCTCGCTGCTGTCGTCGCAAAACAGCTGGCCCTTGTGCTTTTCGTGGAAGGCGATGCCGTGGCGCGCCACCAGCGCGATGAAATCCTGCGGCGTGTAGCGCGAGAGGGCGGAGCGGCAGAACTGTGGGTTGGCGCCCAGGTAATGCTGCTGCGGCGCGCGCGGGTCCAGCAGGCGGTTGGTGAAGTTGCAGCGCCCGCCGCCGGAGATGCGGATTTTTTCCGCCACCTTGGGTGCGTGGTCTATCAACAGCACCTTGCGCCCGCGCTGGCCCGCCAGCGCCGCGCACAGCAGCCCGGCGGCACCGGCGCCCAGGATCACGGCGTCAAAGTGCGGGGCGGCCATGGATGCGAAAAATATGGATGAAAATCGGCCCTAGCGCTTTCTGCACAAGCGGTAGAAGCTATCAAAATAGTGAATCAATGCGCCGGTGTGGTCCCATCGGCCGCTTCGGGCACGCGCCCGCGCGTGAACAGCTTGCGCACCACCAGGAAAAATACCGGCACGAAGAAGATGCCCAGCAGCGTGGAAAACACCATGCCGCCCAGCACCGCCGTGCCGATGGCGTTGCGCCCCGCGGCGCCCGCGCCCGTGCCCACGGCCAGCGGCAGCACGCCGAAGCCGAAGGCCAGCGAGGTCATCAATATGGGCCGCAGGCGCAGGCGCACCGCGTGCACCGTGGCTTCGACCAGGCCCTGGCCGCGCTCCTGCAGCTGCATGGCGAATTCCACGATCAGGATGGCGTTCTTGGACGCCAGTCCCACCGTGGTGAGCAGCCCCACCTGAAAGTACACATCGTTGGCCAGACCGCGCCCGTAGGTGGCCAGCAGCGCGCCGATCACGCCCAGCGGCACGGCCAGCATCACCGAGGCGGGCACGCTCCAGCTTTCATACAGCGCGGCGAGGCACAGGAACACGAAGAGGATGGAGACGGCGTAGAGCAGCGGCGCCTGCGAGCCCGACTGGCGCTCCTGCAGCGAGGCGCCGGTCCATTCGATGCCGATGCCCGGCGGCATGGTGGCCATGATGCGTTCCACGGCCGCCATTGCGTCGCCCGAGCTTGCGCCCGGAGCGGTGTTGGCCTCCATCTCCATCGCCGGGCTGCCGTTGTAGCGCATCAGTTGCGGCGAGCCGCTGCTCCAGCGCGTGCTGGAGAAGCTGCCGAAGCGCACCATCTCGCCGTTCTTGTTGCGCACCGACCATTTGGCGATGTCCTGCGGCAGCATGCGGTCGGGCGCGTCGCCCTGGATGTACACGCGCTTGACGCGCCCCTGGTTGATGAAATCGTTCACGTAGGTGCCGCCCAGTGCGCTGGAAAGCGTGCTGTTGATGTCGGCCGTGGCAATCCCGAAGGCCGCGGCCTTGCGGTCGTCCACCTCGATCTGCAGCTCGGAGGTGTCGTCAAAACCCGTGGTGCGCATGCTGGCCAGCGCCGGCTCCTGCTGCGCGGCGGCGAGCATGCCGTCCTTGGCCTTCATCAAGGCCTCATGGCCCAGGCCGTTCAGGTCTTTCAGGATGAAGTTGATGCCGGCGCTGGAGCCCAGCCCGCGCACCGGCGGCGGCAGCACGGCGAAGATGCGCGCGTCGCGGATGCTGCGCAGCGCCTCGTTGGCCTTGCGTGCAATCACCTCGGCCGACTGCTCGGGCAGCGGGCGCTGGTCCCAGCTCGTGAGGCGCACGAACATGCTGCCTGAATTCTGGTTGCCGTTGAAGCCGTAGATCGCGCTGGTGCTGCGGATCTCCGGCATGTCCTTGAAGTACAGGCGGATGTCTTCCATCACGTCCTGCAGCCGGGCGTCGGTGGCGCCCGAGGGCAGGGTGACGTTCACGCGGATGAAGCCCTGGTCCTCGTTGGGCAGGAAGGACGTGGGCAGGCGGTGGAACATCCAGGCCACGGCCGCCAGTACCACGGCGAACAGCACCATCATGCGCAGCGAGCGCTGCAGCAGCCGGCCCACACTGCTCTGGTAGCGGTTGGCGCTGCTGTCGAAGTGCCGGTTGAACCACTGGAAGAACCGGTCGGCCAGCCCCCGCGGGCCCCGCCGCGGCGCATGCCCTGGCTGCGCGTGGGCCGTGGGCTTGAGCAGGCTGGCGCACAGCGCGGGCGTGAGCGTGAGGGCGATGAAGACCGAGAGCGCCATCGCCGCGACGATGGTGATGGAAAACTGCCGGTAGATCACGCCGACCGATCCGGGGAAGAAGGCCATCGGCACGAACACCGCCGACAGCGTGAGGCCGATGCCGATCAGCGCCGGGGTGATCTCGCGCATGGATTCGCGCGTCGCCTCCCTGGGCGACAGGCCCTGCTCGTTCATCACCCGTTCGACGTTCTCGATCACCACGATGGCATCGTCCACCAGCAGGCCGATGGCCAGCACCATGGCAAACATCGTCAGCATGTTGATCGAATAGCCCATGGCGTTGAGCACGCCCAGCGTGCCCAGCAGCACCACCGGCACCGAGATCATGGGGATGAAGGTGGCGCGCCAGTTCTGCAGGAAGACGAACATGACGAGGGCCACCAGCACCATGGCTTCCGCCAGCGTCTTGAGCACTTCCTTGATCGAGGCGCGCACGAAAGGCGTGGAGTCGGAGCTGACGAAACCGGTGATGCCATCGGGGAAGTAGGGCGACAGCTGCGCCAGCTTTTTCGCCACGTCGTCGGCCACCTTGGTGGCATTCGCGCCATCGGCCAGGATGATGCCCAGGCCCGCGCCCGGCTTGTCGCCCAGCGTGGAGCGCACGGTGTAGAGGTCGGGGGCGAGTTCCACGCGCCCGATGTCGGCCATGGTGACGAGCGAGCCATCGGGCAGCGCCTTGAGCACGATGTCCTTGAACTCCTGCACGCTGGTGAGCTTGGTGCGCGCGGTGATCGTGGCGTTGAGCATCTGGTCCTTCACCGCGGGCAGCGCGCCCAGCTGTCCGGCCGAGACCTGCGCGTTCTGCGCGTTCAGGGCATTCACCAGGTCGGACGGCATCAGCGCGTACTTTTCCATCAGCGCCGGGTTCATCCAGATGCGCATCGCATACGGCGTGCCGAAGACGAAGATGTCGCCCACGCCGTCGATGCGCGCGAGCACGTCCACCACGTTGCTGCTCAGGTAGTCGCCAATCGTCACCTGCGACACATTCGGGTCGGGCGAGGTGAATACGTAGGTGACGAGAAAATCCTGCCCGCCCTTGTTGATGAACACGCCGCGGCTCTTGACCTGGTCGGGCAGGCGGTTCATCGCGCCCTGCATCTTGTTTTGCGCCTGCACCTGCGCCACGTCGATGTTGGCGCCGGGCGCGAAGGTGAGCGTGGTGCGCGAGCGCCCGGCCGAGTCGCTGGTGGACTGCATGTACAGCAGGTTGTCCAGGCCCTTCAATTGCTGCTCTATCACCTGCGTGACCGAGTTTTCCACCGTCTCTGCCGAGGCGCCGGTGTAGGTGGTGTTGATGGTCACGCGCGGCGGCGCGATCTCGGGGTACATCTCCAGCGGCAGCGTGAAAATCGAAAACGCCCCCGCCAGCATGATCATGATGGCGATCACCCAGGCGAAGACCGGGCGGTTGATGAAGAACTGCGCCATGGCTCAGCCCTTCTCGCTGCCGGTGGTGCTCTCCTGCGCCGGGGGCTCTACCTGCACGGGCTTGACCTTGTCGCCCGCCTTGGCGCGCAGCGAGCCGTCAACCAGGATGCGTTCACCGGCATTCAGGCCGGCAAGCGCCTCCCAGCGGTTGCCCACGGCCGCGCCGGTGGTGATGCGCCGGCTCTCCAGCGTGTCGTCGTCCTTCACCACCAGCACGCGCGCCACGCCGGCCGGGTCGCGCGTCACCGCCTGCTGCGGCACCAGCAGCGCGTTCTCGTTCACGCCTTCCTGCAGCCTGGCGCGCACGTACATGCCGGGCATCAAGAGGCCCTCGGGGTTGGGCACGGTGGCGCGCAGCGTGATGGCGCCGGTGGCGGGGTTCACCTGCACGCCGCTGAACTGCAGCGTGCCGGGGTGGGTGTAGCGGCTGCCGTCGTCCAGCACCAGCGTGATGCGCGCGGCGCCTTTCTCGTCCTGCGTGAGCTGGCCGTCCGCCAGCTGCCTCTTCAGGCGCAGCACCTCGGTGGTGGACTGCGTGATGTCCACGTAGAGCGGATCGGATTGCGTGATGGTGGTGAGCGCCTGCGCCTGGTTGGCGGTGAGCAGCGCGCCGGGGGTCACGGTCGATGCACTCGTGCGCCCGGAAATCGGCGCCTTGATACGGGCGTAGCCTAGGTTGAGTTCGGCTGCCTGCACGGCGGCCTTGGCGGCGGCGATGTCCGATTGCGATTGCGCGAGCGCCGTCTGGCTGTCGTCGTACTGCTGCTGGCTGATGGCGCGCGATGAGATCAGCTCGGCATTGCGCGCGGCATTGGTCTGTGCCGCCTTCTGGTTGGTCTGCGCCTTGGCCAGCTGCGCCTTTGCCGTGGCCAGCTGCACTTCAAAGCTGGCCGCGTCGATCTGGTAGAGCACCTGCCCGGCCTTGACCATCGCGCCTTCGGTGAACAAGCGCTTTTGCAGGATGCCGCCCACCTGCGGGCGCACCTCGGCGCTGAGATACGCACTGGTGCGCCCGGGCAGCTCGGTGGTGAAGGTGTGCGGCTGTGCCTGCAGCGTCATCACGCCCACTTCGGCGGGGCCGGCAGGACCGGCGGGGGCGGCTTTCTTCTCGCCACAGCCTGCAAGCGCCAGCCCAAGCCCCAGCGCGATGGACACGCAGACCATGGCCGGCAAGCGTTGTGTGAAAAAGGTGGCGGATGTTCCAGGGTCGAAAGCGAAGAAGCGGCGCGGCGCGGGAATCATGAGTGGTTCGTTGGATGGAGTGAGTTCGCGCGCCCATGGTGGCGGCGGAAGATGCGAATGTCGCACATTCGAGCCGCGCCTGTATCTAAAAAGGGGATGGCTTCACGCTTCTTTACCCGCTGGGCGGGACAGGCCACCGCCTGGCATTGGCGTGGCAATAGGTGCGCAGGCGCGGGCAGGCGCTGCAGGAGCGATGCACTCGCTCACGATGCAGCCGCACCCGGGCGTTCGGTGCCGGCGTGCTGCTGGCCTCGCCAAAAAATGCAGCGCAGCCCCATCAAGAGGCCGCGCATTCCCTCGGCGCCTGCTGCATCTTGCGATGAGATGCATTGTTGCCTTTGCAGCCGGGCAGCTTGGCAGCGGCAAACTTGCCGTGTGTGGGCTCTATCGCACGCTGGCCGCAGGCCGCCCAATTGGGCGCCACTGGTTCACCACCAGCCCCGCCAGCACCACGGCCGTGCCCAGCCATTGCACCGCGCTGGGCTGCTCACCCAGCAGCACCACGCCCGCCCACAGGCCGACCACGGGCACCATCAACGCGAAGGGCGCCACTTCGCCCGCGGGGTGGCGCTGCAGCAAACGTGTCCAGAGGCTGTAGGCAAGCAGGGTGGCGAGCAGTGCGAGGTAGAGCACGGCACCCAGGCTCGCCAGGTTCAGCGCGCGCAGCTGGTCCGCCACGGTGGCGGTGCCGTCGAGCCAGATGGCCAGTGCAAAAAAAGGAGCTATGGCCACGCCGCCACTCCAGACTATGAAGGGAAAAGGCTCGTAAACGTAGGACTGGCTTGCGCGTCTAGCTATCACGTTGGAAGCGGCCCACATGGCCGATGCGCCGGTGGTCAGGATGAAGCCAATCAGCGTCATCTGCCCTGGTCCCTCGCCGTGCGAGGTGGCGATGAGCAGCAGCCCGGCCATGGCCACCGCCAGGCCCAGCCACTGCGCAGGGCGCACGCGCTCCTTGAGCCAGGGCGCGGCTGCCAGCGTGAAGAACACCTGGATCTGCATCACCACCGAGGCCATGCTCGCCGTCATCCCCAGGCGCAGGCCCAGGAACAGCAGGCCGAATTGCCCCACGCCCTGCGCCAGGCCGTAGCCCAGCGTGAAGCGCCAGGGCAGGCCGCGCGGCGGGCGCACGAAGAGCAGGAAGGGCAGCGATGCCGCCGAAAAGCGCAGCGCGCCCAGCAGCATGGGGCTGAGGTCTTTCAGGCCCAGCTTCATCACCACGAAGTTCAGTCCCCAGATGACGACGACGGCGATGGCGCGTGCCCAATCCGCACGCGAAAAATGCAGGCGTGCGCTCATGCGGTGACCGGGCGGCCCTGCGCGGCGCGCGCGGCGATGAAGGCGTCCAGTGCCTGGCTGCTGGTGTACTTTGGCGTGTAGCCAAAGCGCTCTTTGAGCGCCGTGTTGAGCAGCACCGGGCGGTAGCGCAGAAAGTCCAGCTGCTCCGGCCCATAGCGGCTGATGCCCAGCCTGGAGCCTATGGCAAGCAGCGCCTTGAGCAGGCCCGCCGGAAAGTTGGTGGTGCGCTTGCCCAGGCGGGCCGCAATCTCGTGGAGGGTGAGGGCCCCATCGCCCGCCAGGTTGTAGCAGCCGGGCTCTGCGCGGCCCGAGAGGGCGTGCAGCATGGCGCCGGTCACGTCCTCGTCCCAGATGAAGACGAAGGGGCTGTCGCTGCCACGGATGGCAATCAGCCGGGGTTTTTCAAACAGCGCGGTGATCTGGTTGTCCACCCGCTCGCCGAGGATGGTGCCTATGCGCAGCACCGTCTGCAGCAATTGCGGATGGCTTTGGCGGTGCGCGGCCAGCATTTCCTCCACCAGCCGTTTGTGGTCGGAATAGGCGAAGACCGGGTTGCCGCGCAGGGGCATGTCCTCGGTCAGCCAGGGCGCGTTGTCGGCGTGGTAGCCGTAGGCCGCGCCGCTGGAGGACACGACGATGTGGCGCACGCCGCTGGCGATGCAGGCGGCGAGCACGTTGCGCGAGCCCTCCACATCCACCGAATACTCGAAGGCGCGCGTCATGCCCTTGCCGGGCGTGACGATGGAGGCCAGGTGCACCACGGTGTCGGGGCGCAGCTGCTGGAACTGCACCGTCAGATCGGGCGCACGCACGTCGAGCAGCGCGTAGTGCACGCCGGGCAATTGGCGCTCTTGCGGTACGGCGCGCACGTCGCAGGCCAGCACCGCCTCGATGCGGCCTTCGGATTGTTGCTGCGCCAATGCGGCGATCACGCTGCGTCCGACAAAGCCGTCGGCGCCGGTGACGAGCACGCGGCGCGCGGCAGGAGCAAGGAGGTTCATGCAATGGCTTTCACGTTGCCGGTGGCGGCTGCCGGCCGGCGTGCCCACAGGCGGGCCAGCGCCAGGCCGGCGATGATGTCCCAGAAGCCCCAGACGCCGGCGACCACCGCCATGCCGCCCAGGCCGCCGAAGAAGCTGAAGATCAGCACCAGGCCCAGGCCGGCGTTGCGGATGCCGACCTCGAAGGTGATCGCGCGCCGGTCGTAGTCTGGCACGCGAAACAGCCGCGCGCAGCCGTAGCCGGTGGCCAGCGCCAGCGCGTCGTGCAGCGCCACGGCGAGCAGCACGACGCCGGTGTAGTCGAGGAAGAAACGCCAGTTGCCGGCAATCGCGCCGACGATGAAGCCGATCAGCGCGAGAAAGCTGACGATGCCCACCGGGCGCTTGACGCGCCGGGTGAGCGCCGGCCAGCGGTGGGCGATGAAGATGCCGAGCACAAACGGCAGGCCGATGATGGCGATGATGTGGCCCATCATTTCCCAGGGGCTGAGCGCGATGCGCTGAAACAGCGGTGCCGCCGTGGGGTGCAAATGCGCCCAGAAGGCGAAGTTCAGCGGCATCAGCACGATGGACAGGGCGTTGGAGACGGCGGTCATCGATACGCTCAGCGCCACATTGCCCTTGGCCTGGTGCGTCAGGATGTTGCTCACGTTGCCCGGCGGGCAGCAGGCCACGAGGATCATTCCCAGCGCGATGCTGGGCTGCACCTTGAGCAGCAGCGAGAGCACGAAGGTGATCGCCGGCAGCACGATGAACTGTGCCGCGATGCCGACGCCAAACGCCAGCCGCATGGACAGCACGCGGCGGAAATCCTCCACCCGCGTATCCAGCGCGATGCCGAACATCAGAAAGCCCAGCACCCAGTTGAGCAGCACGAGCGAAGCGGGGTTGAAGTTCAGCCGGATCTCGTCGATGGGCAGCATGGAGTGCCTCCTGTGGAATCAGGCCAATGCCTGCGCGGCCTTGCGCACCGCGTCGCGGTACACGTCTTTGTTGACGTAATAGGCCATGCGCGCCAGCTTCAGGTAGTGGTAGCTGCCGGAGAGATCGGGCGGCGGCCCGGCCTTGGCCTGCGTCAGCGCCTGCGCGGCCGCCGTGCCGTCCTGCAGCGCCTTGAAGTAACGCGCCACCAGCTCAGCCTGCTCATAGCGCCCCTGCCAGCCCAGGCCGCTGGCCTCCACCATGCCCAGCACCGCCAGGCGCGAGAAACGCGGCGCAAAAATGTTCAGGTAGAGCTGCGGCGCCATACCCTGCCAGTTCAAAAGCTGGTCGGCTATGAAGGGGTAGTGCAGCTGGTAGCCGGTGGCCGCCAGCACCATGTCGTACTCGCCCTGCGTGCCGTCCTTGAAGTGCACGGTGTGGCCGTCGATGCGTGCGATGTCGGCGCGGATGCGTGCGTCGCCATGGCCCAGGTGGTAGAGGATGAGCGAGTTCACCACCGGGTGCGATTCGTACATCTTGTACGCGGGTTGGGGGAAGCCAAAGCGCACCGGGTCGCCGGTAAACCACTTCAGGATGGTGCTGTCTATCTTCTGCTTGAGCCAGGGCGGCAGGCGCAGCTTGCCGCCCACGGTGTCGGCCGGAATGCCGAACACATACTTGGGGACGAAGTAGTAGCCGCGGCGCACCGACATATCGATGCTTTTGGCGTAGTGCACCGCGTCCACCGCGATGTCGCAGCCCGAGTTGCCGGCGCCGACGATGAGCACGCGCTTGCCGGTGAACTGGCGTGGCGATTTGTAGGCGCTGGTGTGCAGCAGCTCGCCGTCGAAGTGGCCTTCAAAGGTCGGCATGTTGGGCTCGGCCAGCGTGCCGTTGGCGATCACCACGCCCTTGTATTCGGCGGTTTCCGGCGTGCCGCCCGCGCTTTGCACCGTCACGCGCCACAGCGTGTCGGGCGTGTCGCTGACGGGCTCCACCTGCAGCACGCGGGTGCCGAAGCGGAAATGCTTGGTCAGCCCGAAATGCGCGGCATACGCACGAAAGTACTGCAGCAGCTCGGCGTGGCCGGGGTAGTCGGAGGTGCCCGCCGGCATCGGAAACTCGGTGAACTCCGTCGTCGTCTTGCTGGAGATCAGGTGGGCGGATTCGTACACTGTCGAGCGCGGGTTTTCTATGTTCCACAGGCCGCCCACGTCGTTCCAGGCCTCAAAGCCCTGGAACGGCACGCCGGCCTTTTGCAGCGCGCGGGCGCCCGCCAGGCCCGAGGGGCCGGCGCCGATCAGCGCGATCATGTCCTGGGTGGCGATGGTGCTCATGGGTTCGATTTTTCAGAAGAAGAAGAAGACTCGCCCAGGCCCGGAATGGGGGTGGCACCCGCTTCATGGGCGCGCGGCTTGCGCGGCTGGCGCAGCAGGAGGGCGTCGTGCCAGCGCGCGGGCAGGCAGGTCAGCGCGGTCGCGAGCCAGCCGGTGCGCCGTGGCAGCACGATGTGTTCGCGCCCGGCGGCCACGCCTGCCAGCAGCCGGCGTGCGGCCACGTCGGGCTCCAGCAGCCCCGGCATGGCAAAGCGGTTGCCTGCGGTGAGCTGGGTGCGCAGGTAGCCGGGGCTCACGGTGTGCACGCTGGCCACCGTGCCGCGCAGTTCGGCGCGCAGGCTTTGCAGGTAGGCGATCAGCCCGGCCTTGCTGGCGCAGTAGGCGCCGTTGCCCGGCAGGCCGCGCCAGCCCGCGATGCTGGCGACGCCGACCAGCGCCAGCGGCTGCGTTGGCTGCCCGCCTGCGGCGTGGAGAAACGGCTGGAAGGTGGTGGCCACGCCCAGCAGGTTGATCTCCAGCATGCGGCGCAGCACGGCCAGGTCTTCGGCCTGCGCCGTGTCAAAACCGCCGGCGACGCCAGCATTGGCAATCACCAGGTCGGGCAGGCCGTGGCGCGCCATCCAGTCGGCGGCCATCGCCTGTATGGCGCTAGCGTCGCTCACGTCAGGCGTGTAGAGGGTGCTGCGCTCGGGCGCGATCGCCGCGAGCTGCTGCAGCACCGGCTGCTGCAAACCCACCAGCGCCACCTTGGCACCTTGATCCAACAGCTGGCGTGCCAGCGCCTGACCCAGGCCGCCGCAGGCACCGGTGAGGACGACGTTGTGGAAGTGGGCTGGCATGGCAGAGAAGGGTATGGATTGCCTTCTACTGTAGAGGGTAATAAAATTTGTCTCTTAAATTTATATTAAAACGTCTCAAAAAATGAGATTTATTAAAAATGTCGATGAATCTGCCGCCAGCAAGCCCACATTGCGCCAGTTTGAACTGTTGGAGGCGATGGCGCGCGAAGCACGCCCCTTGAACACCGCCGAGCTGGTGGCGCTGCTCGCCTGGCCCAAGCCTTCGGTGCACCGCCTGCTGCAGCAATTGGAGGCCGCCGAGCTGCTGCGCCGCGAGCCGGACAGCCACCGTTTCACGCTGGCGCCGCGCCTGCTGCGTCTGGCCGACGCCGTGCAGGCCGCCAGTATCCCGCAGGGTGTGCGCCATGCGGTGCTGCGCCAGCTGGTGGCGCAGGTGGGCGAGAGCTGCAACCTCACCGCGCTCTCGGGCGCGCAGGTGCACTATCTGGACCGGGTGGAATCGGCCTTTCCGCTGCAGATGGAATTGCGCGCCGGCACGCGCGTGCCGCTGCACTGCTCGGCCAGCGGCAAGCTGTTTCTTGCATCGCTCGCGCCCAACAAGCGCGAGGACCTGTTGCAAGCCTTGCCACTGACGGGATATACCTCCACCACCCTGACGCAGCGCAAGGCACTGGATGCAGAACTGGCCTGTATCGCGCGCCAGGATTACGCCGTCGATGCGGAGGAATTCGTGCAGGGCCTGGTGTGCGTGGCGGTGCCGGTGCGGATTTCCGCGCAGAAGGCAGTGCGCTGCGCGGTGGCGCTGCAGGCGCCTGTGGCGCGCATGACGCTGGCACAGGCGCTGCAGCACTTGCCCCATTTGCGCCAGGCCGCGGCGGCGCTGGCGCGGACCTGGGGCTGAGTCACCCGACTCTCAGATCAGTCCTTCGGCCTTCATCGCGCGCTGCACCGCCGGGCGGGTAGCCATGCGCTCGCGCCAGGCCACCACGTTGGGATAGGGCAAGAGGTCGATGTTCATCGGTTTGGCCCAGTTGGTGACCGTGAATAGGTAGGCGTCAGCCACGGAAAAATCTGCGCCCATGAGGTAGTTCTTGCCTGCCAGTTCGCCATCCACCCACTTCAGCCGGGCGCCAATTTTTTCCTTCATCAACGCTTTCGCCGCGTCGGGCATGCCAGGCTGGAAGAGCGGCGCAAAGCTCTTGTGCACCTCGGTGGCGATGAAATTCAGCCAGCTCATCAGCGCATACCGGGTGCGCGTGCCATTGGCGGGCGCCAGGTGTTTTTCAGGAACCTGATCGGCGACGTATTGCACGATGACTGCGCATTCGCGGATGCCGCTGCCATCGTCCAGTGCCAGATACGGCACATAGCCCAGCGGATTCACCTTGCGGTAATCCGAGCCGTCAGGCAGCTCCTTGGTCTTGGTTGGTGCGGAAACGGCTTCGTACGGCAGGCCGCTTTCTTCCAGAACGATGTGGGGCGCGAGCGAGCAGGCACCAGCCGAGTAATAGAGTTTCATGGGGATTTCCTTGCAAATGAACAGTGGCTCATGCGACGCATGGACTGCGGTGGGGCAGCCTAGCAGAAAGCGGATTTTCGAGCTGCCGCCGGGCTTGCTGTCGATGGCGCAGCGCGCTTGACGCGATGGCATGCGTGTTGCGGATTTGCGCCGGAATGGCGGATTGGGGCAAAGCCTGATTGCGAGCTACCATCGCATGTGCTCATATGGCACCGGTGTTGTGCCTCACATTGCCCGAAAGAGAGGTTTGCCATGGCGACGGTTGCAGAAATTCTCCGCTCCAAGAGCGGCTCCGAGGTGTATCGCGTTGCGCCGACGGATTCGGTGCTGCATGCGCTGCGTCTGATGGCGGACAAAGAGGTTGGGGCGCTGATGGTGCTTGATGGCGAAAAAATCGCCGGCATCTTCACCGAGCGCGACTATGCCCGCAAGGTGGCGCTGGTGGGACGCAGTTCGGGCGATACGCCGGTAAGCGAAATCATGACGCGGGCGGTGCGTTTCGTGCATCCGGAGCAGACGACCGAAGCGTGCATGGCCCTCATGACGGAGCACCGCCTGCGCCATCTGCCGGTGGTCGATGGCGAGCGGCTTGTCGGCCTGGTATCCATCGGCGATCTGGTGAAGCAGATGATCTCGCAGCAGCAGTTCGTGATAGCGCAGATGGAGCAGTACATCACCGGCGGCTGGTAAACCGTTCTGCCGCGCCGGTGGCGCGGCGCCCATCTCACCCCGCGACCACCCGGTTCTTGCCGGCCCGCTTGGCCAGGTACATTGCCTGGTCGGCACGCTTGAGCGCCTGCTCGCTCGTTTCGCTGGGCGCAAGCTGTGCCACGCCCGCGCTGAAGGTGATGAGCACATGCTCGTTGTTGTTCATGAAGTAGCGCGTGGTGAGCTCGCGCTGCAGGCGCTTGATGGCGTCCACGCCCTGCTCAAGGGCGGTATTGGGCAGCACGATGACGAATTCCTCGCCGCCGTAGCGCCCCAGCTGATCCTGCGGGCGCATGGCGGCGCGCGCCGTTGCTGCCAGATGCACCAGGGCAGCATCGCCGGCGGCATGGCCCAGCCTGTCGTTCAATACCTTGAAATTGTCCAGGTCCAGCAACGCCACGCACAGCGGTGCATCGCTGCGCAGCGACAACGATATTTCTCGCTCCAGGGCCTCGTCCAGGCCCTTGCGGTTGAGTGAGCCCGTCAATGGGTCGTGGCGCGCCTGGGCGCTGGTGAGCTCAAGTTCCTTGCGCAGGCGCTCGATTTCGCCATGGGCGGTGTCGGCACGTTCGCGCAGGCTGTGCAGCTCGGTGCGCATGGCACCGCTCTTCTGCGACATGGCTTGCGTGGCCGCCATGACTTCCTGCAGCACCGGTTGCAGCTCCTGCAGGCTGCCGGCGTGGCCGATGCGCTCGGCGCAACCCGAAAGCTGGTCATGGAATGCGGCACTGCTTTCGTCCATTTGCGCCAGGCGATCGATGAAGGTGGCCAGCAGCTCACGCATCTGCTGCTGGGCGGCGACCGCGCGCTCCTTGGCTTCGGCCTGCTTGAACACCACGTCCTTGAGCCGGCGCTGCACCTCATCCAGGCGCCGCAGCGTGAGCGGCGGCGTGGCTGCGTCGCGCAGGGCCTGTGCCTGACCCTGCAGCCATGCGTCGTCCGGGCTGAGCACGGCGATGTTCTCAAACACCAGCTGCAGCAGCATCAGCAGTCCGCTGCGTATCGCGGCCTGGTCTTCGGCGGCAAACGACAGCCGATAGCTGAAATTGGACAGCAGCTTTTCGGTCTCGCCCAGCGCCGGCATGGGCTGGCGCAGCCAGCTGACCAATTTCTGGCCGAGCGCCTGCAGGCGGTCGTCGTCCTCGCCGACGGCGGGAAGAATGTTGTCTACCAGCCGTGCCAGATGTTCCGCGAAAACCGTATTCAGTGCATGCGGTGCTGGCGCGGTGTCTGCTATGCCTGCCGAAACAGGCTTCAACCCCAGCGTGGCGTAACCAACCAGGGTGTTCTGCAGCGCAATCCAGTCCTTGCCTTCAACCGCGGCGTTGAACTGGTCCAGCAGGCGCTTTTGCCCCGTCGTCTGCCCGGGCAGGATGCGTGCGATCTGGCGCAGGCGCATGTCCGGAAAGGCGGGCTGGCTGATCTGCCCCGAAATCTCGTCATAGATCGCCTGGTAATGGTCCGGCGTGGGCTGCAGCTTGCGAATGGCAAGCTGCTTGAGGGTTTCGCGGGCATATTCCGAAACAGACTTGGTGACCATGGCAAGCGGGGCAAAGCGTTGCAACAAGGCGTGATTGTCACCGGTTCATGGCACGCCGTTCCTCCTCTTCAGGGAGCATTCACCAGCACCAGCTTGCCCTTGACGTTGCGCGCAGCCATCTGCGCGTACGCGGCAGGCAGCTCCCGCATGGGAAGCTGGCGGTCAATGACCGGCTTGATCCTGCCGCTGGCATACCATCCGGCCAGTTCTGCCAGCATGGCTGCATTCGCCTGGGGTTCGCGCTTGGCGTAGTCGCCCCAGAAGACACCCACGATGGAAGCGCCCTTGAGCAGCGCCAGGTTCATCGGCAGGCTGGGGATGGGCCCGGCGGCAAAGCCCACGATCAGGTGGCGCCCGCGCCAGCCAATGGAGCGGAAGGCCGCTTCGGTGAAGTCGCCGCCCACGGGGTCGTAGATCACGTCCGGGCCGCGGCCTTCCGTCAACGTCTTGATGGCATCGCGCAGGTTTTGCGTGGCGTAGTTGATCGTCGCGTCAGCGCCCTGCGCGCGGCAAACGGCGCATTTCTCATCCGTGGAGGCGGCCGCGATGACATGGGCGCCTGCAGCCTTGGCGATCTGGATCGCCGCGGTGCCCACGCCGCCGGCCGCACCAAGTACCAGCACCGTCTCCCCGGCCCGCAGCGCGGCGCGGTCCATCAGCGCGTGGTGCGAGGTGGCGTAAATCATCATGAATGCCGCGGCATCCGCATGCGGGAAGCCTGTGGGCAGCGGCATGCACAGCTTGGCAGGCGCCACCGCGTGGGTGGCGAAGCCGCCGGTCCCGGAAAGGCAGGCCACGCCTTGCCCGACCTGCAGGTGCTTCACCCCTGCGCCGATGGCGCGCACGATGCCGGCGTATTCCGAGCCGGGCACAAAGGGCAGCGGTGGCTTGAACTGGTACTTGTTCTGCACGATCAGCAGATCCGGGAAGTTCAGGCTGGCCGCGCGGATCTCGATCAGCACTTCGCCGGGCTGCGGTTCGGGTGTTGGCAGTTCGGTCCATGCGAGCGCCTCGACGCCGACGGGGTTGCTGCAAAGCCAGGCATGCATCGTGGGGTTCCTCAACAGGTGCGAAGCCGGTCATCATAGGGGCTGCGCAGGGCGGTGCTTTGTCCCTCTTGCGACCGGCGGCGAGCGCAAGATCGCCGCCCTACAATGCTGCACTTTTTCACAGACCGTGATGCGCATTCTTCTGAGCAATGACGACGGCTACCAGGCGCCAGGCTTGGCGGCCCTGCATGCGGTGCTGGCGCCCATCGCCGATGTGCAGGTGATTGCACCGGAGCACAACAACAGCGCCAAATCCAATGCGCTCACGCTCAATGCGCCGCTGTACGTGCATACCGCGCACAATGGCTTTCGCTACGTCAATGGGACGCCGGCGGATTGCGTGCACATTGCGCTGACCGGCTTGCTGGAGCAGCGTCCCGATCTCGTGATTTCGGGCATCAACAACGGTGCCAACATGGGGGATGACACGCTGTATTCGGGCACTGTGGGCGCGGCCATGGAAGGCTACCTGTTCGGCATTCCTGCGCTGGCGGTGTCGCAGGTGGACAAAGGCTGGCTTGAGCTTGATGCCGCTGCACAGACGGTGCGCAACCTGGTGGCGCGGATGCAGCAGCAGCATCTGGTCGGCAGCTTGCCGTGGCTGCTGAACATGAACATTCCCAATCTGCCGCTAGCTGCGTTGCGGCCACCCAAGCTGTGCCGCCTGGGGCGTCGCCATGCCGCGCAGGGCGCAATACGGCAGGAAAATCCGCGTGGTGAAACCATGTACTGGATAGGTGCGGCGGGCCATGCGAAGGACGCCGGCGAAGGGACGGACTTTCATGCCACCGCGCAGGGACATGTATCGATCACGCCGCTGCAGGTGGATATGACGGACCACCAGCATCTGGGCTACTGGGCGCAGACCATGGCGCGGTTGGCCGCTGCAGGCGGGCAGGCATGACGGCCTCGCGCAAGCCAGGCTTTCCTGCCAGGCTGGGCGGGGCTCCCAAGCCCGCCGCCAGCCCGGCGGCGGGTGCCCGCGCAGCTGCTGGGCCAGCGGCCTTGGCGCAAGGGTTGGGCATGGATTCCGACGCTGTGCGCCAGCGCATGGTGCGGCGCCTGGCGCAAGCAGGTATTGGGCGTGCCGAGGTGCTCCAGTCCATGGGCAGCGTGCCGCGGCATCTGTTTGTCGATACGGCGCTGGCGGCGCAGGCGTATGAGGAGACCAGCCTGCCCATTGGCTGGGGTCAGACGATATCCAAGCCGGCGGTGGTGGCGCGCATGGTGGATCTTCTGCTGGGAGCGCCGGGCGCGCAAGCGCAAGGAAAGTTGGCGCGCGTGCTCGAAATCGGCACCGGTTGCGGCTACCAGGCGGCCGTGCTGGCCCAGCTCGTGCGCGAGGTGTACACGGTGGAGCGTTTGCGCGCGATGCATGAACGCGCGCGTGATCGCCTGCGCCCGCTGCGCCTGGCCAACGTGCATTTGATTTTGGGCGACGGCATGCTGGGCTACGCGCCTGGCGCGCCTTATGCCGGCATCATTGCGGCCGCGGGCGGCGAACAACTGCCCGATGCCTGGTGCGAACAGCTGGCCGTCGGCGGGCGATTGGTTGCGCCCGTCGTCGGCGCTGGAGGCGGTCAGGCGCTGATGGTGATTGACAGAACGGCGCAGGGTTTTGTGCAAAACGTTCTCGAGGCGGTGCACTTCGTCCCTCTAAAATCGGGCGTGGCGTAATCAACGAAGCGCAGGTTCGGGTATGAGGCAAGCGATAGCGGTAGGGTTGTGGGCGGTAGTGCTGGGGGCGGCGCTGGTGTTGCCGGGGTGCAGCACCTCCGTTAACCAGGCGCCGGTCGAAAGCCGTGGCACCGCTGCCGCTGGCGCCGCGGATCCGTCCCGGGCCGCGGCCGTGGCAGCACCCGCGACAGCGCCGCTGCCAGGGGCGGAAAACGCCGGCAAGCCGGGCTACTACACCGTCAAGCCGGGAGACACGCTGATCCGCATCGGGCTGGACCATGGGCAAGCCTGGAAGGACATCGCCCGGTGGAACCAGCTGGACAACCCCAACGTCATTGAAGTGGGGCAGGTGTTGCGCGTGGCGCCGCCCGATAGTGCGGCCGCGGCAGCTGCAGTGGCCGCTGACAAGGGTGTGGTGACGCGCCCGGTGGCCAGCGGCGGCCCGGCCAGCCCTGCCGCGGCACCGGCAGCCGCTGGCGCGGCCAATCCTCCTGCTGCGGCCTCTACTGCCTCTGCGGCGCCGATCGCGCCTGGCGGGACGATTGCCTTTGCCTGGCCTGCGTCGGGTGCTGTACTGGCCGGATTTGACGAGGCGCGCAACAAGGGCGTGGATATCGGCGGCAAGGCTGGCGACCCGGTACAGGCGGCGGCCGATGGACGGGTGGTCTATGCCGGTGCCGGTCTGCGCGGCTACGGCAATCTCATCATCCTGCAGCACAACAAGACTTTTCTCACGGCCTACGCGCACAACCAGAAACTGCTGGTCAAGGAAGATCAGACGGTGCAGCGCGGCCAGAAGATTGCTGAAATGGGCAGCTCGGACGCCGACCGGGTCAAGCTGCATTTCGAGATCCGCCGCGAAGGCAAGCCGGTGGACCCGTTGAAATACCTGCCTGCACGGTGAAGTCAGCGGCCCTATTGGAAGAGGATGCCGGTGATTTTCAGCCGCCTGATGGCCTGGCTGAATGGGAGCAGCGCCGCGCCGCAGTGTCCGCTGAAGTGCACGGCTGGCGCCTGGACAAGGCGCTGGCGCATCTGGTGCCGGAATTTTCCCGCAGTTACCTGCAGCAACTGCTTGAGCAAGGTGCCATAGCACTCAACGGTGCATTGAACGTCAAACCGGCGCACAAGGTCAGCGTTGGCGATGTGCTGCTGGTGCAGATGCGCCCGACCGAGCAAAGCCAGGCGTTTCGTCCGGAAGCGATGGCGTTGGACATCGTGCACGAGGACGAACATATTCTGGTGGTGAACAAGCCCGTCGGGCTGGTGGTGCATCCTGCTGCCGGGCATTGGAGCGGCACGCTGCTCAATGGGTTGCTCGGGCGTGACGCGGCGGCCGCGCAACTGCCGCGTGCCGGTATCGTGCATCGGCTGGACAAGGACACCAGCGGGCTCATGGTGGTGGCCCGCACCCGCATGGCAATGGACGCTCTGACACGCGCGATTGCGGCGCGCGAAGTGGGGCGCAAGTACCTGGCCCTTGCCTGGGGTCGCTGGGAGCCTGGCGCAATGCGCTGTATTGACGCCCCCATCGGGCGCGATCCGCGCAACCGGCTGCGCATGGCGGTCGTCGATCTTGCCTTGCATGCCGGCAAGAGCGCACGCACGGATGTCCAGGCCCTGGCCAGCGACGGACGCGCCACGCTGCTGCGCTGCACGTTGCACACGGGCCGTACGCACCAGATCAGGGTGCACCTTGCGTCCATTGGTCATCCCCTGGTGGGCGATGCGCTGTATGGCGGCGCCGCGGCGGGTGGATTGCAGAGGCAGGCCCTGCATGCCTATTCGCTGGCGCTTGCCCATCCGGCCACGGGAGCGTTGATGGCGTGGCGATCACCGCTGTCGCAGGATATGTCTGACGCACTCGGCCAGTGGGGCATGCACTACAATGACTCGTAGATAGTGGCTGCCGCTTCTTCTGGCGGCAGTGGCACGAGGGCGCAGCGGCACGCTGCCATCAGCGCTTCATGCGGCTTCTGAATGAAGCCACGCCCCATCCAATTGCAACGGTTTGACAGGCCTCGCCGCCAACGCGGCGGACCGGTCGCACATGCCAGACCATGAATACGGTAGATGCCAGAAAGGTGCTGGAGACCGCGCTGATCTGCGCGGCGCAGCCGCTCGCGCTGCGCGAGCTGCGTGCGCTGTTCGATGATGCGCTGGGTGCCGACACCGTGAAGCTGTTGCTTTTGCAGTTGCAGGACGAATGGAGCCAGCGTGGCGTGGAGTTGGCGCAGGTGGCTTCTGGCTGGCGTTTTCAGAGCCGTCCGGAAATGCGCCCCTACCTGGATCGCATGGTGCCGGAAAAGCCGGTGCGCTACAGCCGGGCGGTACTGGAGACGCTGGCCATCATTGCGCACCGCCAGCCGGTGACGCGCGGTGACATCGAGGACATACGCGGCGTCACGGTCAACAGCCAGATTTTGAAACAACTCGAAGACCGAGGCTGGATAGAGGTAGTGGGCCATAGGGAAACGGTGGGGCGCCCGACCCTGTTTGCGACGACGCGACAGTTTCTTGACGATCTGGGACTGGCTTCACTGGCAGGCCTGCCGCCTTTGCAGGACGGCGCGCCCGGTCAGGCGCGCGATGACGGGGATCCGCATGGGCCGATGGTCCAGGCGGCATTGCCGCTGCCGGAGCAGGATGTGCACGGCGTTGAAACGGGGTGCGAACCCGCGGGAAGTGACGATGAACGAAGAACCGATTGAAGTGCCGGACGAGCCGGCAACGCCGGCGGCAGACCCCGGGCAGAAGCCGCGGCCGGCCTCTGATCCGGGCAATCGTGGACCGCGCAGGCGCGGCATGCGCAGGCTCGCGGAGGATGGCTCGCCACGCCCGCGCGCCGAGCGGCCGCCGCGTGAACAGGTCTACGCGTTCGCCGATGTCGTTGCCGGTCGGCTCGACGAAGACGAGAACAATGCCGAGCTGGCGCCGCCCAAGCGCGTGCTGCAGCCGCTGCCCGAAACGCCCAAGCTGCACAAGGTACTGGCACAGGCCGGGATGGGCTCGCGCCTGGAGATGGAGCAACTGATCCTGGAGGGACGCATATCGGTCAACAACGAGCCCGCGCACATTGGGCAGCGGGTCCAGTTCGGCGACCAGGTCAAGGTCAATGGCAAGCCCATCCGCTTTCGCATCGAACCGCCCGCTCCGCGCGTGCTGGCCTACCACAAGCCCGCTGGCGAAGTGGTGACGATGGACGATCCGGAAAATCGTCCGACGGTGTTCCGCAAGCTGCCGCGACTGCCCCAGGGCAAGTGGCAATCGGTGGGACGGCTGGATTTGAATACCGAAGGCTTGCTGCTGTTCACCAGCTCCGGTGATCTGGCCAACCGCCTCATGCACCCGCGATTCGGCATGGAGCGCGAATATGCGGTACGGGTGCTGGGCGCCCTGAGCAACGAGGAAAAACAGCAACTGCTCGATGGCGTCACGCTCGATGATGGCGTGGCGGCGTTTGGCACCATCGAGGATGGCGGAGGCGAAGGCGCCAACTGCTGGTATCGCGTCACGATCGCGGAAGGGCGCAATCGGGAGGTCCGCCGCATGATAGAGGCCGTCGGTCATGCCGTAAGCCGCCTGATCCGCATCCGCTACGGAGCGATGGTGCTGCCGCGCGGGCTCAAGCGCGGCACCTGGATATGGAACTGGACGAGCGCGACATCCGCGCGCTGACGCAGGCGGCGGGCATGCCGCAGGGCGCTGCAGGGCGCGGTGACCGCAAACCCGGCGGCAGTCAGAACGGCGGCCGGCGAGGTGCAGGCAAGGCGCAGGGGGCTGGCCGTGAGGGCCGCGCGGGCGGTGCTGCCCAGCCGGATCCGATGAAAACCTCGGTGGGCTACATCGGTGCCGACAGTTTTGCGCGTCAGCGCCGTGAACGGCAAAACCCCGGACCACGCCGATCTGGCCGCCGCTTCTGAAGGAACATCGTAAAATCAACGGCTTTGCGCATTGCGCGAAACCACACTTTCATCGCACTCAGGAATACATAGCCATGGCCATTGAACGCACTCTCTCCATCATCAAACCGGATGCCGTTGCCAAGAACGTGATTGGCCAGATCTATGCCCGTTTTGAAGCGGCAGGCCTCAAAGTGGCCGCCGCTCGCATGATCCATCTCTCGCGCGCGCAGGCCGAGCAGTTCTATGCGGTGCACAGGGAGCGTCCGTTTTTCAAGGATCTGGTGGATTTCATGATTTCAGGTCCAGTCATGGTGCAGGTGCTCGAAGGCGAAAACGCCATCCTCAAGAACCGCGAACTCATGGGCGCGACCGACCCGAAAAAGGCTGCGGCCGGCACCATTCGCGCGGATTTCGCCGACAGCATCGATGCCAACGCGGTGCACGGCTCTGACGCGGCCGAGACAGCCGCCGTGGAAGTGGCGTTCTTCTTCCCCGGCTGGTCCGTCTACGCGCGCTGAACGCTGCGCCTCTGCCCCCGCCCCGGGGGACGGCGCGGGTGAAACCATGCTGACCAATCTCCTTGATCTCGACAGGGATGCGCTCGTGGCGTTTTGCGGCGGGTTGGGGGAAAAGCCGTTTCGTGCAACGCAGCTGTTTCGCTGGATCCATCAGCGTGGTGTGCGGGATTTCGACCAGATGACCGATCTGGCGAAATCCTTGCGCGAAAAGCTCAAGGATTGCGCCTACGTCGTTGCACCGCCGGTGGCAAAAGAGCATGTCTCTGCCGACGGCACCGTCAAGTGGCTGTTTGATGTCGGCCGCGGCAATGCCATAGAGACCGTGTTCATCCCCGAGGATGACCGGGGCACGCTGTGTGTTTCGAGCCAGGCGGGCTGCGCGGTTGGCTGCCGCTTCTGCTCCACCGGCCACCAGGGCTTCAGCCGCCATTTGACGGCCGGCGAGATCGTCGGACAACTCTGGTGGGCCGAGCATGCGCTGCGCAAGCGCCTGGGGGCGCGGGAGAGGGTGATTACGAACGTGGTGTTCATGGGTATGGGCGAACCCATGCACAACTACCCGGCGCTCGTGCCGGCGTTGCGCACCATGCTGGATGACCATGCCTATGGTCTGTCGCGTCGGCGGGTGACGGTGTCCACATCGGGGGTCGTTCCGATGATTGACAGGCTGGCGCAGGATTGCCCGGTGGCGCTGGCGATCTCGCTGCACGCGCCTGGCGATGCGCTGCGTGACACCTTGGTGCCGCTCAACCGCAAATACCCGCTGGCAGAGCTGATGGGTGCTGCCAGGCGGTATCTGGAGGCCGCGCCGCGCGATTTCATCACCTTTGAATACTGCATGCTCGATGGCGTGAACGACCAGCCCGAGCACGCTCGGCAGTTGATTGACCTTGTGAATGACAAGCGCTGGGCGGGGCTGTCCTGCAAGCTCAACCTGATACCGTTCAATCCGTTTCCGCAGTCCGGTCTGCGGCGCTCGCCCGATGCGGCCATCGCCGTATTTGCCAAGGTGCTGCTGGATGCAGGTATCGTCACCACCGTGCGCAAGACGCGTGGCGACGATATCGATGCGGCCTGCGGCCAGCTGGCCGGCGAGGTGCAGGATCGCACCCGTGTGGACGAGCGCATGGCCAAGCTGCGCGTGAGTGCGCCACAGGCCACGTGATGAATGGGCGAGTCGTGACGAAAGGGGTGGGCATGGGGTGGAGCCATTGGTTGAGAGATCGGTCGCCCGGATGGCTGGCGGCGCTGTTGCTGGGCACGGCATTGCTTGTTTTGCAAGGCTGCGCTCACCAGCCACCGCCGGACGATGCCCAGACAGCGGTCGGCTCAGCCAACCCGGATGCACGCAAGCGTGCGCATATCCGGCTGGAGCTGGCGGCCAACTATCTGCAACTGGGCAAGACCGATGTGGCGCTGGAAGAAACGCGCCAGGCGCTGGCGGCAGACCCCGGCTATGCCGATGCCTACCACATGCGCGGCCTGGTCTATATGTCCATGCAGGACTGGACCAGGGCGCAGGCCAGCTTGCAGCGTGCGCGCGAACTCAAGCCCAATGATGCGGACATCCTGCACAACTTGGGCTGGCTGCAATGCCAGCAGCAGCACTGGGACGAGGCCGACGCATTGTTCAGGCAGGCGTTGGCCACTCCCGGCTATGCATCCAGAATCAAGACGCAAACAGCCCAGGGCATATGCTATGAACGCGCCGGGCACTTGAAGCTGGCGGAGCAGGCGCTGCTGCAGGCTTATGAGTTCGATGCGCGCAGCCCTGTCGTGGGCTACCACTTGGCGTCGGTGACGTTTGCCCAGGGTGATGCCCAGCGGGCGCAGTTCTACATCCGGCGTGTCAACAACGGCGAGTTTTCCGATGCGGCTTCCCTGTGGCTGGGCATCAGGGTGGAGCGTGCGCTCAAGGATGGTCAGGCGATGAGCCAGCTGGGAGAACAGCTGCACAGGCGCTACCCCGAATCCAAAGAGGCCTTGGCCTTGAGCCGGGGGGCGTTTGATGAGTGACGCGGCCAGTACTGCGCCGCAGGAGTCGGCGCTGGTCAGTGGTGCGGCGCCTGAGGCCATGACGGCCGGCAGGCTGATCGCGGCTCGGCGTGCACAGGCGGGCATTCACCTGGCGGCGGTTGCCGCGACCCTGAAGGTGCCGATGCACAAGCTGGAAGCACTGGAGGCCGATCGCTACGACGCATTTCCGGATACGGTGTTCCTGCGTGCGCTGGCATCGAGTGTGTGCCGGGTGCTCAAGAGCGATCCGGCGCCGGTGCTGGCCCTGCTGCCGCGCAACCCGCCCGCGGCGCTCGAAAGCAGGCCCGATTTGAATGCCCGTTTCAAAGAGAGCGGCGGAACCGGAGGCGGGGGCGGTACCAGCAGGCTGCCGATGTCCCGCGCCATGGCGTTCACGGTGATCGCCTTGCTGGCGGCAGCATTGGTGCTGGCGTTTTTGCCGCGCGATGGCGCGGAGGTGGCGCAGCCTGAAGCAGGCTCGACAGAACCGTTGCAGCTGCCCGAGGCGTCTGTGGCCGCCGTGCCAGCCATTGCTTCCACGGCGGCCCCTGAGGAGCAGGAGACGCCGGCGCCAAGGGATGCGCCCGCCCCAGCCGCAACTTCGGATGATGCCGCGGGGACGCAATCGGCGGCAACGCCAGCGGATGCACCGGCCAGCCCTGCGCCGGACGAACCGCTGGTCATTCAGGCGCGCGAGCAGACTTGGGTGCAGATCCGCGATGCCTCGGGCACCATCTTGCTGGAAAAGACCCTGCGGAAAGGCGACAGGTTCGCTGCGCAAGGATCTGGCCCGTGGTCTGTGGTCATCGGCCGCGCGGACGCAGCCGATGTCGTGGTGCGCGGGCAGGTTATGGATTTGATGGGCATCGCACGCAGCAATGTGGCGCGGTTCGAGGTGAAGTGAATGTCGATGGCTGATGGAAGTACGCCGATTGCACTGGTGGCGCCGGCACAGCGCCGCTCTCGCCAGGCACGCGTGGCGTGGGGCGATGCGGTGGTCACGGTGGGGGGCGGCGCACCGGTGCGCGTGCAGTCCATGACCAATACGGACACGGCGGACATCAAGGCCACGGTCATCCAGGTGCGTCAGCTGGCGCAGGCGGGGTCCGAGCTGGTGCGCATCACGGTGAACACGCCCGAGGCCGCTGCGGCCGTGCCGCTGATCCGCGAGCGGCTGGACCAAATGGGCGAGTCGGTGCCGCTGGTGGGCGATTTCCATTACAACGGGCACCGGCTGCTGACGGATTTCCCGGAATGCGCCCGCACGCTTTCCAAATACCGCATCAACCCCGGCAATGTCGGCAAGGGCGACAAGCACGACAAGCAGTTTGCGCAAATGATCGAAGCGGCGCTGCACTGGGACAAGCCGGTGCGTATCGGCGTGAACTGGGGCAGTCTCGACCAGGAACTGCTGACCGGCCTGATGGATGAAAACGGTCTGCGTCCCGAGCCTTGGGATGCACGCCAGGTGATGTACGAAGCCTTGGTGCGCTCGGCGATTTCATCGGCCAGACGCGCCGAGGAACTCGGCATGCGGGGCGAACAGATCATCCTCTCGTGCAAGGTCAGCGGCGTGCAGGATTTGATTGCGGTCTATCGGGGTCTGGCGCAGCGCTGTGATTACGCGCTGCACCTGGGCCTGACGGAGGCAGGCATGGGTGCCAAGGGCATCGTCGCTTCCACGGCGGCGATGGCGCAGCTGCTGCAGCAGGGTATCGGTGACACCATCCGCGTCTCGCTCACGCCCAAACCGGGTGAATCGCGCACGCAGGAAGTCCTGGTGGCGACCGAAATTCTGCAATCGCTGGGCCTGCGGGCATTCGCGCCCAGCGTCACGGCCTGCCCGGGTTGCGGGCGCACCACCAGCACCACGTTCCAGGAGCTTGCCAAGCAGATCGACGACTACCTGCGCGCGCAGATGCCCATCTGGCGCTCGCAATACCCTGGTGTGGAGCAGCTGCGCGTGGCGGTCATGGGCTGCATCGTCAACGGCCCGGGAGAGAGCAAGCATGCGGATGTCGGCATCAGCCTGCCAGGCACGGGCGAGGCCCCGGTTGCCCCGGTGTATGTCGACGGAAAGAAGGCCACAACCCTGCGCGGCGACCACATTGCCAGTGCATTCCAGGAGCTGGTCGAAGGCTACGTGAGGCAGCGCTTCGGGCTGAAGGCTGGCGCTGCCGAAACCCCATAAGTTTACTATAAAAAATAGAGCTTCTAACGCTTGCCTGGCATGCGTTAGAGGCCTTTTGAATTGAATTTTTGACGCACATGCAAAGACTGGCCGCCATCAAAGGCATGAATGACATCCTGCCGCCCGACTCCGCCTGCTGGGAGTGGTTGGAGGCCGTGGTGCGCTCGCTCATGCAGCGCTACGCCTACCGGGCGATCCGCACGCCCATCGTCGAGTCGACGGCGCTTTTCGTACGCGGGCTCGGCGAGGTGACCGATATCGTCGAGAAGGAGATGTATTCCTTCGAGGACAGGCTCAACGGCGAACAGCTCACCTTGCGCCCGGAGGCCACGGCAGGCGTGGTGCGGGCGGCGGTGGAGCACTCCCTGCTGCACGATGGCGGCAAGCGTCTGTACTACATGGGCCCGATGTTCCGCCATGAGCGCCCGCAGCGCGGCCGTTATCGGCAGTTTCACCAGATCGGTGTCGAGGCGCTGGGTTTTGCCGGCGCGGAGTTGGACGCCGAGGTCATTTTGCTTGCCCACGCACTGTGGGCCGAGCTGGGTCTTGCTCATGTGCGGCTGGAGCTCAACAGCCTGGGCCAGCCCGAAGAGCGCAAGGCGCATCGCGCGGCTTTGATTGCTTATTTCGAGCAGCACAAGGACCTGCTGGATGAGGATGCACGGCGGCGCCTGTACAGCAACCCGCTGCGCATTCTGGATACCAAAAACCCGGTGATGCAGGCCATGGTGGAGGCTGCGCCGCAGTTGATGGATTACCTGGGCGATGCTTCGCGCGGGCATCTGCAGGCGGTGCAACGCATTCTCGATGCCGCTGGCGTTGCGTGGCGCATCAACCCGCGTCTGGTGCGCGGCATGGATTACTACAACCTCACGGTCTTTGAATTCGTCACCGACCAGCTTGGATCGCAGGGCACGATCTGCGGAGGCGGCCGCTACGACTACCTGATCGGGCAGATGGGTGGCAAGGCAGCGCCCGCGGTGGGCTGGGCGCTGGGCGTGGAACGTGTGCTTGAGCTGCTCAAGGAGCAGGAACTGGCCGTGCCCGCGGTCGTGCCGGACGCCTATGCCGTGGTGCCGGACGCCCATGCGCTGCCGGTGGCGATGGCCACGCTGCAGCAGCTGCGCGCCCAGGGCATCGCGGTGCAGATGCACAGCGCGGCGGGCAGTGCGCAGGGCATGGGCAGCATGAAGGCCCAATTCAAGAAGGCGGATGCCAGCGGGGCGCGCTACGCTCTCGTTTTCGGAGTGGATGAGCTGCAGGCAGGCATGGTGTCCGTCAAGCCCCTGCGCGATGCGGGAGAGCAGGTACAGCGCCCGCTGACCGAGGCCGCACTCTGGGCCGCCAGCCTACAATCCGCGCGCTGAACGAAGGACTCACACATGGCTCGTCATTTCGACCTCGAAGAACAGGAACAGATCGCCCAGTTCAAGCATTTCTGGGGCACCTGGGGCAACCTGATCACATGGAGCGTGATTGTCATCATGGGCGCGCTTGCGGCCTGGAACGGCTATCGCTACTGGCAGGCTCGACAGGCTCAGCAGTCCGTGGCCATGCTGGATGCCGTGCAGGTGGCCGCCCAGGCGAAAGACCTGGAGCGGGTGCAGCAGATTTTTGGTGATCTGTCCAAGGACTACCCGCGCACCGTGCAGGCGGGCGTTGCCGGCCTGCTGGCGGGACAGGAATTTGCCAATGCCGGGCGCTGGAAGGAATCACAGGCTGCGCTGCGCTGGGTGATCGACAACTCCAGCGACGATGGCTACACCTCCCTGGCGCGCCTGCGCCTGGCCGGCGTGCTGATCCAGGAAAAATCCTACGACGATGCGCTGGCGCAGCTGTCGGCATCGTTCCCGCCGGAATTCGCGGCCGTTGTCGCGGATCGCAAGGGGGATGTGCTGGACCTGCAAGGCAAGAAGCAGGATGCCATCGCAGAATACCGCCGTGCCTACGATGGGTTGAACGAGCAGCTGGCCTATCGCCAGGTGGTGCAAGCCAAGCTGGATGCATTGGGTGCGGGTGTGCCGGTCAAGGAGGGTGCATGAGTGCGGTTCGCCGTTCGGCCAAGGCACTGGCCGCTGGTGCGGTGCTGGCTGCTGCGCTGGCGCTGGCGGGCTGCGGTTCGTCCAAACCCAAACCGGCGGAACTTGGGCCGCCCGTGGCGCTGCTGCCGGTGCACCAGGCATGGCACGCCCAGCTCGGCTCTGTGGCGGGGATGGTGCTGGTGCCAGCTGTTCACGGAGAGGCCGTGGTTCTGGCATCCGAAGGCGGCACGGTGACGGGGCTGGATGCCCGTACCGGCGGCGGCCTCTGGCGCGTCCAGCTCGATGCCAGGCTGGCAGCGGGTGTTGGCACGGACGGGCGGCGCACGGCGGTCGTGTCCAAGGAGCGGCAGCTCATCGTCATCGAGAACGGCGCGGAAAAATGGCGCCGGCAGCTGCCTGCCCAGACGTTCACGGCGCCTCTTGTCGCCGGCGGACGGGTGTTCGTCATGACGGGGGATCGCGCCGTCATGGCCTTTGATGGCGAAACCGGCTACCGCCTCTGGAATCAACAGCGCCAGGGCGAACCTCTGGTGCTGCAGGCAAGCGGCTTGCTGACGGCCGTGGGGGATACGCTGGTAGCGGGTCTGTCGGGGCGCATGGTCGGATTTGACCCTGATACCGGCGCCATACGCTGGGAGGCGCCCTTGGCTACACCGCGCGGCTCCAATGATGTGGAGCGTCTGGTGGAGCTCCTCGGCGGCGTGAGCCGCGAGGGCAATGTACTGTGCGCGCGCGCCTTCCAGGCCGCGGTCGGATGTGTCGATGCTTCGCGCGGCGCCTTGCTCTGGACGCGGCCGGCGCATGGCGCGCAGGGGGTTGGTGGCGACGCCGAGGCTCTCTATGGCAGCGAGAGCAGTGGCACGGTCCAGGCGTGGAAGCGCGCCGATGGCGCGCCCTTGTGGACGCACGAACAGTTGCGCTATCGCTCGCTCACTGCGCCGCTGGTGCTGGGGCGCTCTGTCGTGATCGGCGACGAAACGGGACAGGTGCATCTGCTGTCACGTGAAGATGGTGCGCCGCTCAACCGCTTGAGCACCGACAGCTCGGGTGTCGCGGCAACGCCCGTGGCGGCAGGCAAGACGCTGGTGGTCGTCACGCGCCAGGGCGGCGTCTACGGCTTTCGCCCTGATTGACACCGGGAATGCTTCGTGAAACCAGTGATCGCCCTTGTGGGGCGGACCAATGTTGGCAAGTCCACGCTGTTCAACCGCCTGACCCGATCGCGTGACGCCATCGTGGCCGATGCGGCTGGCCTGACCCGCGACCGCCATTACGGCAACGGCCGACAAGGCTCGCACGAATACATCGTCGTTGATACCGGTGGCTTTGAACCCGATGCAGGCACCGGCATCTACCAGGAAATGGCCAAACAGACGCGCCAGGCGATTGCCGAGGCCGACGTGGTGGTGTTTGTGGTGGATGTGCGCGGCGGCCTCTCGGCGCAGGACCACGACATCGCCAAATACCTCAGACGCCTGGGCAAGCCCTGCATCGTCGCCGGCAACAAGGCCGAGGGCATGCAGGAAAGCGCTCTGCTGGGCGAGTTCTACGAGCTCGGACTGGGCCATGTGCATCCGGTATCTGCTGCGCACGGGCAGGGCATACGCAGCCTGGTGGACCTTGCCCTGGAGCCGCTGAACCTGGGCGAGGACGATGATGATGGCGCGGCGCCGCAAAGCGATGCCATCCGCCTTGCGGTGGCGGGCCGGCCCAACGTTGGCAAGTCAACGCTCATCAACGCCTGGCTGGGTGAAGAGCGTCTGGTGGCGTTTGACATGCCCGGCACCACGCGCGATGCCATCACGGTGCCATTCGAGCAGCGAGGGCAAAAATTCGAGCTGATAGACACCGCCGGCCTGCGCAAGCGCGGCAAGGTGTTTGAAACCATAGAAAAATTTTCCGTCATCAAAACCCTGCGCGCGATTGAATCGGCGCATGTCGTGCTGCTGCTGCTCGATGCGACCCAGGGAGTGACGGATCAGGACGCGCACATTGCCGGCTACATCCTTGAAAGCGGCCGGGCCGTGGTGATCGCCGTCAACAAGTGGGACGCCATCGACGATTACCAGCGCCAGCAGGTGCAGCGCTCGATAGAGAACCGGCTGGCATTCCTCAAATTCGCTGCAATGCATTTCATTTCTGCCTCCAGGCGCCAGGGTATCAGCGCGCTGTGGGGATCGGTCCGCCAGGCCCACCTGGCCGCCAATCGCAAGATGCCGACGCCGGTGCTGACCCGGGTGCTGCTGGAATCGGTGCAGTTCCAGACGCCCAAGCGCTCCGGCTCCTCACGGCCCAAGCCACGCTACGCCCATCAGGGCGGCATGAACCCTCCAGTCATCGTGATCCACGGCAACGCATTGGAGCAGCTGACGGATGGCTACAAGCGCTTTCTCGAGGGGCGTTTCCGCAAGGAATTCGACCTGGTGGGCACTCCCCTGCGGCTGGAGCTTAGAACCTCCAAAAACCCCTACGCAGACAAAGGCGGCACTTGAAACTCCGTTTTTTCACCTCAGATCTCAGTCACGGGGCGGCTGTGGTAAGGTGGCGCCCCACAACAACAGTTTGAACACGGAGCATATCGTGAGCAACAAAGGCCAACTTCTCCAAGACCCGTTCCTGAACGCGCTGCGTCGCGAACATGTGCCGGTGTCTATTTATCTTGTGAATGGCATCAAGCTGCAGGGCCAGATCGAATCCTTCGATCAGTATGTCGTGCTGCTGCGCAATACCGTGACTCAAATGGTGTACAAGCATGCCATCTCGACCATCGTGCCGGGGCGTGCCGTCAATTTTGCCGCTGCTGAATCCGCCGATGGAGGCGATCAATAAACGCCGCGGTGCAGCTTGACGCTGCATCGCCGGCGCGCGCGGGCATGCGGCGATGAATTCGGCGATCTCTTTAATTCAGGACACGGCACCAGTACTGCTGGCCGGTGTGGATTTTGGCGCGGGCGGATTTGACGGCGAGCTCGAAGAGCTTGCGTTGCTGGCGCGCAGCGCCGGGCTTGCGCCTGTGGCTCAGCTGACATGCAAGCGCAAGGCGCCGGATGCGGCGCTTTTCGTCGGCAGCGGCAAAGCGGAGGAAATTGGCGTGCTGGCGAGGGACAGCGGAGCGCTGGAGGTCATTTTTGATCAGGCGTTGAGCCCTGCGCAGCAGCGCAATCTGGAGCGAGCACTGGGCTTGCCGGTGTATGACCGAACCATGCTCATTCTGGAGATTTTTGCGCAGCGCGCGCGCAGCTACGAAGGCAAACTCCAGGTGGAGCTGGCGCGCCTGCAATACCTGAGCACCCGTCTCGTGCGCCGTTGGACGCACCTGGAGCGCCAACGCGGCGGTATTGGCGCGCGCGGTGGTCCGGGCGAGCGGCAGATTGAACTGGACAGGCGCATGATTGGCGACACCATCAAACGCACCCGGGATCGGCTTGTCAAGGTGCAGCGCCAGCGGGCGACCCAGCGCCGCCAGCGCCAGCGTCGCGATACTTTTTGCGTCTCCCTGGTGGGTTACACCAACGCAGGTAAATCAACGCTGTTCAACGCCTTGGTGAAGGCACAGGCCTATGCGGCAGACCAATTGTTCGCCACATTGGATACCACCACACGACGGATGTATCTGGGTGAACACGCGGGCACCATTTCGCTGTCCGATACCGTCGGTTTTATCCGCGATCTGCCGCATGGCCTGATCAGCGCGTTCAAGGCCACTTTGCAGGAGGCGGCGGATGCCGATCTGCTGCTGCACGTGGTCGATACGGCGAACCCCGGACATTCAGAGCAGATGGCCCAGGTCCAACAGGTGCTCGAAGAGATTGGTGCCGCGGATGTGCCGCAGGTGCTTGTCTTCAACAAGGTGGATGCGCTCGCCGATCTGGAGCGCCCGGTCGCGTGGCAGGATGCGTACGCGCTGCAGGGGCGCGAACTGGAGCGTGTGTTTGTCAGTGCACGGGCCGGCGATGGCCTGGCGGCGCTGCGGGAGTTGCTGTCGAAGAGGGCAACCCGGCGCGCTGCTGAATCCGGGGACTGCGCGAACGCTGAACAACCGGGCGATTGCAGCATCCATTAACGCGACAATATCAACCACCATTGAGCCGAGAACGCACGCATGTATCTCCATGAAAGGGTCATCCGCAGGGCATTTGGACGGATGTACAACCTCAACGACCCGCGCTGGGGCCGTGGCGATGAAAAAGGACAGGACGAGGCACGCCCTGATTCGGAACGTCCGCCGGATGAGGCGCCGCCCGAAAGACCCGCACGTAGTCCGCAGCCGGGCGGTTCGGCACCGCCGGACTTGGACGAGCTGTGGCGCGACCTGCAACGCAAGCTCAATGGCCTGTTTGGCGGCGGAGGTCGCGGAGGTCGGCGCGGCTTTCCTTCACCTCCTGGCGGCGGTGGGGGCGGTTTTCAACCGGACATGCGCAATGCGCGCAAGGGCATTGGCCTGCTCGCGATCGTGGGGGTGCTGATTTGGCTGGCGACCGGGTTCTTCATCGTGCAGGAAGGCCAGCAGGCGGTCATCACGCAGTTCGGCCAGTACAAGAGCACGGTGGGGGCGGGATTCAACTGGCGTCTGCCGTATCCGATACAGCGCCACGAATTGGTGTTCGTGACGCAGATTCGTTCGGTCGATATCGGGCGCGACAACATCATCAAGGCCACCGGCCTGCGCGATTCGGGCATGCTCACGGCCGATGAAAACATCGTCGAAATCAAATTCGCGGTGCAGTATCGCTTGAAGAACGCGCGCGATTACCTATTCAACAGCCGCGATCCCGCCAGTGCCGTGGTGCAGGCCGCCGAGTCTGCCGTGCGCGAAGTGGTGGGGCAGATGACGATGGATGATGCAATCGGCGAAGAGCGCGACAAGATCGGTCCGCAGGTGCGTACGCTGATGCAGACCATCCTGGATCGCTACGACGTTGGCATTGAGGTCGTCAATATCAACCTGCAGCAAGGCGGGGTGCGGCCACCCGAACAGGTGCAGGCTGCGTTTGACGATGTGCTCAAGGCTGGGCAGGAGCGCATACGCACCCAGAACGAGGCGCAGGCCTATGCCAACAACGTGATTCCGCGCGCCGTCGGTGCCGCATCGCGCTTGATGGAAGAGTCCGAGGGTTACAAGGCACGCATCGTTGCGCAGGCCGAGGGCGATGCACAGCGCTTTGATTCGGTGCTCACGGAGTACCAGAAGGCGCCGCAGGTCACGCGGGAACGCATGTACATCGATGTCATGCAGCAGATCTACGGCAGCGTTACCAAGATACTGGTGGACTCGCGGCAGAACTCGAATCTGCTGTACTTGCCATTGGACAAGATCATGCAGATGACGGGCCAGGGTACGCCGACCAATGGTGCATCCACACAGCCAGCGGCGCCTGCGGGCACGGCTGCGCCTGCGGCACCTTCTTCCAGCCTGTCCGGCGGCGACCGTAGTCGTGAAGGCGCCCGTTCGCGCGATCGCGATATACGCTAGGAGTATTCTGTGAACAGAGTTGGTTTCATTGTTTCTTCCCTCCTGGTGGTGCTGGTGCTGCTCAGCTCGGTATTGTTCGTTGTCGATCAGCGCCAGTTCGGGGTCGTTTACGCGCTCGGTCAAATCAAGGAAGTCATTACTCAGCCGGGGCTCAATTTCAAGCTGCCCCCACCGTTTCAGAACGTGAGTTATTTGGACAAGCGCCTGCTGACGCTGGACAGCACCAATGCCGAGCCGGTGTATACGGCGGAGAAACAGCGCGTGGTGATCGACTGGTACGTGCGCTGGCGCGTGATTGATCCCACCGAGTACATTCGCAACGTCGGACTGGACGAAGGCACTGGCGCGAGCCAGCTTAACGTGGTGGTGCGCAACGCGTTCCAGGCCGATATCAACAAGTACACGGTCAAGGAGTTGCTGGCTTCCAAGCGCGATGCGCTGATGTCCTCGGTCAAGACCCAGGTGCTTGCCACTGTGCGCGGCGCCAAGCCTTGGGGCATCGATGTGGTCGATGTGCGCATCACGCGCATCGACTATGTAAGCGACATCACGGATTCCGTCTACCGGCGTATGGAAGCCGAGCGGCAGCGGGTGGCCAATGAACTGCGTTCCACTGGTGTGGCCGAGGGTGAAAAAATCCGCGCCGATGCCGATCGCCAGCGCGAGGTGACGGTGGCCAATGCCTACCGCGATGCGCAGAAGGTCAAGGGCGAGGGCGATGCCCAGGCGACGCGGATCTACGCCGATGCGTTCGGGCGCGATCCCCAGTTTGCGCAGTTCTACCGCAGCCTGGAGGCTTACCGCGATAGCTTCAAGGGCAAGGGCGATTTCATGCTGTTGGATCCCGCGAATACCGAATTTTTCAAGGCATGGCGTGCACCAGCGCCCGCTGCGGCGTCCCGCAACTGATATGCCTGATGCTCTCTGGGCGGCGCTGGCCTTGGTGCTCGTGCTCGAAGGATTGCTTCCATTCGCCGCGCCGGGAGCCTGGCGCCGTGCCTTTGCCCAGATGATCCAGATGCGCGACGGCCAGATTCGCTTCTGCGGCTTGGTGTGCATCTGCTTGGGCGGGTTGCTGCTGTTGTGGTTGGACTGAAACCTCGGGCCTGCTCTGCACGCTCGGTAGAATCCTTTTTTTAACAAGCTCGGTGTTTCGCATGTCCGCCTGGGTGCTTCCGGATTACATCGCTGACGTATTGCCATCCGAGGCCAGGCGCATTGAAGAGCTGCGCCGTGGCCTGCTCGATACCGCTCGGAGCTACGGTTACGAACTGGTCATTCCACCCGTGTTCGAGCATCTTGACTCACTGCTGACGGGAGCGGGAGAAGCGCTCGATCTGCAGACTTTCAAGTTCGTGGATCAGCTTTCCGGCAGATCCTTGGGGTTGAGGGCCGACATGACACAGCAAGTCGCCCGCATCGACGCCCACTTGCTCAATCGACCAGGCATCACCCGCCTGTGCTACTGCGGACCAGTCATGCGCACCAGGCCCGACCGGCCGCACGCCACCAGGGAACCTTTGCAGTTTGGTGCGGAAATTTACGGCCATCAGGGCATAGAGGCCGAGATCGAGTCCGTGATGTTGGCGCTGGAATGTCTGCGCGGGGCCGATGTCCATGAGCTGAGCATCGACTTCGCTGATGTTCGGATTGTCAGAAGCTTGTTGGCTGGTGTGCCGGTTGACGCGCAGGTCTTGGGACAGGTGCATGCGGCGCTGGCTGCTAAGGATGCGAGTGAGTTGGTCCGGTTGACCAGGGGTTTTCCGAAGACGTCGCGCGATGGCTTGGCAGCGCTGCTGCAGTTGTACGGCGATAGGAGTGTCCTGGATGATGCTGAAAAAGTACTCCGCGGCTTTCCTGGAATTGGCCCTGCGCTACAAAATTTGCGTGATGTGACGGCCGTGGTCCGACGTGCGCGCGTGACGTTCGACCTGGCCGATCTTCGTGGCTATTCATACTACAGCGGCATCCGTTTTGCCATCTATGCCACGGGTGTCTCAGATGCTTTGGCCCGCGGTGGGCGCTACGATGAAGTGGGTGCGGTGTTCGGCCGCAATCGCCCGGCCGTTGGATTCAGCCTGGATGTCAAGCAACTCGTTGGTGCCATCCCTGCCCCACCGCTGCGTGCCGCGATACGGGCGCCATGGCCCGTTGATGAGGCGGTGTCAGGTGCAGTGGCCTCCTTGCGCAAGCGGGGTGAAACGGTGGTGTGCGCATTGCCCGATAGCTCCAGCCAGATCGATGAGTTCGATTGCGATCGGGAGTTGGTGAGCGTGGGCGGGCAGTGGGTCGTTCGGGCCTTGTAACTCATTGAAAATTCGTTGACTGGGATGGGGTGGTGGCGATGAAGGCAATCAAGGGACGCAATTGCGTTGTGGTAGGGGCGCAGTGGGGCGATGAAGGCAAGGGCAAGCTGGTCGATTGGCTGACTGAGTCGGCGCAGGGTGTTGTCCGTTTCCAGGGCGGGCACAACGCCGGCCATACGTTGGTGATCAATGGAGTGAAGACAGCCTTGCACTTGATCCCCAGCGGCATCATGCATCCGGGGGTCAAGTGTTACATCGGCAACGGTGTCGTATTGTCTGCAGCCAAACTGTTCGAGGAAATTGAAGGCTTGGAAGCTGCGGGAGTACAGGTACGGTCCCGCTTGCGCGTGAGTGAGGCATGCCCACTGATTCTTCCCTTCCATGCCGCGCTGGATGTCGCTCGCGAGGCAGCGCTGGAGCGGGGCGGGGTTGAGAAAATCGGCACGACAGGCCGTGGGATTGGTCCGGCGTACGAAGACAAGATTGCCCGGCGTGCGCTACGGGTGCAAGACCTCAAGCACCCTGAACGTTTTGCGGCCAAGCTGCGTGCTTTGCTCGAGTTGCACAACCACACCCTGGTCACCTATCTTCGCTCACGAGATTTTATTTTTGGCGATGCATTCAAACCGTACATGCGCGATGGAGCCGTGCAATTTGAGCCTGTGTATGCCGAAGCGATGCGTCACGCCGAACAGCTCAAGCCGATGATGGCCGATGTATCCCGAGAGCTCAATCAGGCACATGCAGAAGGAGCCAATCTGCTGTTCGAAGGCGCCCAAGGAACTTTGCTGGATATTGATCACGGAACCTACCCTTACGTGACGTCGAGCAACTGTGTCGCCGGCAATGCGGCGGCCGGCTCTGGAGTGGGGCCAGGCATGTTGCATTACGTTCTCGGCATAGCCAAGGCCTATTGCACTCGCGTGGGTGGGGGGCCGTTCCCGTCCGAGCTCGACTGGGAGACGCCAGGTACACCCGGATACCACATGAGCACGGTGGGTGCTGAAAGAGGGGTGACTACGGGTCGTAGCCGCCGTTGCGGATGGTTCGATGCGGCCTTGCTCAAGCGTAGTGCGCAAGTCAATGGCCTGTCGGGGCTTTGCGTCACCAAGCTGGATGTGCTCGATGGGCTGAAAGAGCTTTCTTTGTGCGTCGGATATGAACTCGATGGTGAGCGCGTAGATCTGTTGCCGATGGGCGCGGATGAGATTGCGCGCTGCACGCCCATCTATGAAGTGATGCCTGGATGGTCCGAGACTACCTTCGGTGCCACACGGTACGAAGATCTGCCTGCCAACGCCCGTCGCTATCTGGAGCGGATCGAACAGGTGACGGGTGTGCCGATAGCCATCGTTTCCACCAGCCCAGACAGGGCGCACACCATCGTGCTGCAGCAGCCATTTGCCGGGTAGCCGCCGGTTGTCGCGTGCGCTGTACCTTGTTCCTTCCACCAATCAACGCCTGGACCCAACGATGCTGACAGAAGACGGCAAGCACTTGTACGTGAGCTATGACGAGTACCACGCCCTGATCGAAAAACTTGCGCTCAAGGTGCATCACTCGGACTGGCAGTTCGACACCATTCTTTGTCTGGCGCGCGGCGGTATGCGTCCGGGGGACATCCTGAGCCGTATTTTTGATAAGCCGCTGGCGATCATGTCCACGAGCTCTTATCGTGCTGATGCTGGTACGGTGCAGGGACATTTGGATATCGCACGCTACATCACTACGCCCAACGGGGAAATTGCTGGTCGCGTGTTGCTGGTGGACGATTTGGCTGACACGGGCCATACGCTCAACGCGGTTGTGTCTCTGCTCAAGGCGAAGTACGCCCCCATCACTGAGTTGCGCTCGGCAACCTTGTGGGTGAAGGGGGTGTCCACCTTCGTGCCGGACTACTACGTCGATTTCTTGCCGACTGACCCGTGGATTCATCAGCCATTTGAGACCTATGACGCGCTGTCGCCAGACAAGCTCCTGGAGCGTTGGAAGGTGTGATGTCGGAAGAGGCTTCGGGTTTTCCAGAGAAAATTCAGGTTCAGGCAAATGAGTGGAAATATCGTGTACAATGCAAGGCTTCGCTGATCGCAGCGCTTCTTTGCAAGGGATGCTCCCGGACTTGATCTGTGGGGTTTTTGTGGGGGAGAAGGGATCGTTAACAAGTTACAGCCGATAAGCGTGGGCGTTTGGTGGTGCTCCTGGTGAGTGCCTGCTGGGCTCGTCCTTTGGGATGGGTCTGAAACAAACGCTCATGGAGATAGAAGTGAAGTTCACTTCAATTCCGTTTTTATGAGTGAGGTCGCAAGACCTTAAATTTAACAAGATCGAACTGAAGAGTTTGATCCTGGCTCAGATTGAACGCTGGCGGCATGCCTTACACATGCAAGTCGAACGGCAGCGCGTCCTTCG
>NZ_AXVM01000008.1 GCF_000484635.1 Comamonas badia DSM 17552
CGACTTGCATGTGTAAGGCATGCCGCCAGCGTTCAATCTGAGCCAGGATCAAACTCTTCAGTTCGATCTTGTTAAATTTAAGGTCTTGCGACCTCACTCATAAAAACGGAATTGAAGTGAACTTCACTTCTATCTCCATGAGCGTTTGTTTCAGACCCATCCCAAAGGACGAGCCCAGCAGGCACTCACCAGGAGCACCACCAAACGCCCACGCTTATCGGCTGTAACTTGTTAACGATCCCTTCTCCCCCACAAAAACCCCACAGATCAAGTCCGGGAGCATCCCTTGCAAAGAAGCGCTGCGATCAGCGAAGCCTTGCATTGTATACCCGTTTTTACGAACCGCGCAAGAAGTTGAGGGGAAAATTCAAAATGCCTTGATCGCCGCTTCCAGCGCATCCTGGAACAGGGCGGCGACGTCGCAGCCGCTCTGCTCGGTGATTTCCTGAAAGCAGGTCGGGCTGGTGACGTTGATTTCCGTAATGTGCGTACCGATGATGTCCAGACCGATCAACAACAATCCGCGCGGTGCGAGAGTGGGGCCCATCGCCTCGGCGGTAGCGCGATCAGCCGCAGTGAGTGGGCGCGCCTCTCCCCTGGCGCCAGCCGCCAGGTTGCCTCGGATGTCGTTGCCCTGCGGCACTCGCGCGAGACAGTACGGTACTGGCTTGCCGCCGATGACCAGCACACGCTTGTCTCCATCGACGATCTCGGGTAAATAGCGTTGCACCATCACCGTCTGCGCACCGCCTTTGTTCAAGGTTTCAATAATGGAGCCGAGGTTCAAGCCATCTGCCTGGACGCGAAAGATGCCCATGCCGCCCATGCCGTCCAGGGGCTTCAGAATGATGTCGCGGTGCTCATCATGAAACCGCCGAATCTCCTGTGCCGAGCGTGTCACCAGCGTCGGAGCGATGAATTGGGGCCATTCCATGATGGCGAGTTTTTCAGGGTGATCGCGTAGCGCCGCGGGGCGATTGAAGACATGCGCCCCTTCACGCTCCGCCTGTTCAAGCAGATGCGTGGCATAGATGAATTCCGCATCGAACGGCGGGTCCTTGCGCATCAGTACGCCGTCGAAGTCCTTGAGTGCTGCGGTCTCCAGCGTCGTCTCGGTGAACCACTCGGGCCCACCGCCGCTGAGTTCAATCCACCGCACGCGCGCCTGCACCACGCCACCTCGCTGCCAGTGCAGGTCGCACGGCTCGCAGGCCGCGATGCGATGCCCGCGTCGCTGGGCTTCGCGCATCATGGCGAAGGTCGTATCTTTGTAAATCTTGAAATGCTCGAGTGGATCGGCAACGTAAAGCAAGTTCATGGTGCAAGTTCTCAAGAGCGTACGGCAGTACGCGGTCGCCCATACTGTTGCACAAACAGCGCCGCACTGCCCGCAACCACGCCCCAGAACGCGGAGCCGATGCCGGCAAGGGCAACGCCAGAGGCAGTGACCAGAAAGGTGATGAGCGCTGGCTCGCGATGCACCTCGTCCCGCAGCGCGGCGACCAACCCGCCGCCTATGGTGGAAAGCAGCGCCAGTCCGGCGATGGCCGCCACCAACTCCTTGGGAAAGGCGATCAGCAAACCAGCAACGGCGGCGCCAAACAGGCCGACCAGCACGTAAAGCAGGCCATTGATGACAGCCGCCGCATACCGGCGCCCCGGATCAGGGTGCGCCTCAGGCCCCATGCAGATGGCGGCCGTAATGGCCGCCAGGTTCAAGGCATAGCCGCCAAACGGCGCAAGTACCAGGGTGGCGAGGCCGGTCATGCTGATGATGCGGCTGATCGGCATCTGGTAGCCAGTCGCGCGAATGACCGCCACGCCGGGCATGTTCTGCGAGGCCATGGTGACGACAAACAGCGGCAGCGCCACACTCACTGCCGCCTGCCAGGTAAAGCGCGGCGTCGTCCAGACGGGCACCGCCCAATCCCACGCCACCTTTGACCAGGCGATGCCGCCCTGAGCCGCAGCCACTGCGACAGCCACCAGCAAGGTGAGCGGCACCGCATAGCGCGGCAGCCAGCGTTTGCTCAGCAGGTATGTCGTCAGCATCGCCAGCACCAGCAGTGGCGCGGCCTGCACGGCACTGAAAGCGGCCATGCCAAAGTTCACCAGCACGCCCGCGAGAAGCCCCGCTGCGATGGCCATCGGAATTCGGTTCATCACGCGTTCAAACCATCCGGTGGCGCCCACCAAGACAACCATCAGCGCGGACACCATGAAGGCCCCCGTGGCCTGCGCCAGATCAAAGCCCAGGCCGGCACTGGCGAGCACCGCCGCACCGGGCGTGCTCCAGGCGATCATCACCGGCTTGCGCAGGATGAGCGAAGGGATGGCGGTGGCAAGGCCCATCCCCAAGCCCAGCGCCCACATCCACGAGGCGATCACGGCCTCGGATGCGCCAAAGGCCTGTGCGGCCTGGAACACCAGCGCCACCGAACTGGTGAAGCCCACCAATGTGGCGACAAAGCCTGCGCTCGCCGCCGAAAAGCTCACGTCACGGAAAAATTGCATTTGAAGATTGTGACCAACACCGTCAGATTTCGATCTGGGCGCCGAGCTCGACCACAGCATTGCCCGGGAGGTTCAGGAACTGCACCGTCGCGGTCGAGCCCATCTGCCGCATGGCGGCGAACAGCTTTTCGCGCCACGGCGCCATGGCGCCGCCGGCGTGCGGCAGCACGATGGCGTGCGACAGAAAGTAACTGGTGGTCATGGGGTCGAGCGCGCAGCCCTGCGTGCGCAGCAGTTCCAGCGCCGCCGGAATGTCGAAATCGTTCTTGAAGCCGTAGTTCACGCTCACCTGCCAGCAGTCGTGCCCCAGCGCCTGCGCGCGCACGCGCTCATCGAGCCCGATCCACGGCACTTCGTGGCTCACGACGGTGACGAACAGCATGCGCTCGTGCAGCACCTGAAAGTGCTTGAGGCTGTGCATCAGCGCGGCGGGCGCAACGCCGGCCACCGGCGCCATGAACACTGCCGTGCGCGCCACGCGCGGCGGCGGGGCGATGAAGACGGCGTCGAGGAAGGACTGAAGATCGATCGATTGCGCGCGCATGCGCTGGCCCAGCAGCTCATGGCCGCGCTTCCAGGTGGACATCACGACGTAGATCAGCCCGGCGATCAGCAGCGGGAACCAGCCGCCGTCCACCACCTTGAGCGCGTTGGAGCTGAAGAACACCAGGTCGATGGCGAGGAAGAACACCGTCGCGCCCACGGCCAATGGCGCCCACAGGCGCCAGCCCTGGCGGATCACGAGATAGGTGAGCAGCGTGGTCATCACCATCAACAGGCTCACGGCGATGCCGTAGGCCGCCGCCAGGTTGTCCGAGCTGCGAAACAGGCCGACCGCCAGCACCACGCCGGCGAGCAGCAGCCAGTTGGTGATGCCCACATACACCTGCCCAAGCTCGCGCAGCGAGGTGTGCACGATCACCATGCGCGGCAGAAAGCCGAGTTGGATCGCCTGCTTGGTGGCCGAGAACGCGCCCGAAATCAGCGCCTGCGAGGCAATCACGGTGGCCGCGGTGGCCAGCACCACCAGGGCGATCAGGACCCACGGCGGCGCCAGGCGGTAGAACGGGTTTTCAATGGCCGCCGCGTCGTGCAGCACCAGCGCGCCCTGGCCGAGGTAGTTGAGCATCAGCGCCGGCATGATGAGCACGAACCAGGCCAGGCGGATCGGCCGCTTGCCGAAGTGGCCCATGTCGGCGTATAGCGCCTCCGCGCCCGTCAGACACAGGAACACGGCGCCCAGGGTGATGAAGGCGATCTTCAGGTTGGCCGCTGCAAAAGTGAGCGCATGCAGCGGCGACAGCGCCGACAGTACCTGTGGGTGCGCCCACACCTGGCGCGCGCCAAGCCCGCCGATCACGACGAACCACAGCACCATCAACGGCCCGAACAGGTGGCCGATCTGGCCCGTGCCGCGACGCTGCGCCATGAACAGCAGCACCAGCACCGCGAGCGTGATCGGGATCACGTAGGGCCTGGCCGCCGGGGTGGCGATCTCCAGGCCCTCGACCGCCGACAGCACCGAGATCGCCGGTGTGATGACGCCATCGCCAAAGAACAGCGCGACGCCGAACATGCCAAGCACCGTCACGCCGGCGCGCAGGCGCGGGCCCTGGCCGGCCGCATCGGCCGCGCGCGAGGCCAGCGCCAGCAGCGCCATCATGCCGCCCTCGCCATGGTTGTCGGCGCGCATCACCAGCGCCACGTACTTGAACGCCACGATGACGATCAGCGCCCAGATGAAGAGCGAGACCACGCCCAGCACCTGGGCCTCGGACAGCGGCGCGCCAGACGCGCCAAGCGCCGCCTTGAAGGCGTAGAGCACGCTGGTGCCGATGTCGCCGAAGACGATGCCGACGGCGCCGATGGACAGCGCCAGGGTGCCGGAGCGTCGTTCAGGGCGACCGGGCATTCAGATCTCCACTTTCGATCCCAGTTCGACCACGGCATTGCTCGGCAGATTGAGGTATTCGGCCGCAGCCGTGGCGCTGTGGTGCATGTAGGCGAAAAGCTTTTCCCGCCATGGCGCCAGACCGGTGGCGAGGCCCGGCGCGACGATGTGGCGCGACAGAAAATAGCTGGTACTCATGGGATCGAGATTGACGCCGCGCCCTGCCAGCAGGCCAAGTGCCTTGGGCAAGTCAGGATCGTTCTTGAAGCCGTAGTGCAGCACCACGCGCCAGCAATCATGGCCCAGCGCCTCGATCTGCACACGCTTCTCCATGCCGATCCACGGCACCTCATGCTGGTGCACGCTCACAAACAGGTTCTGCTCGTGCAGCACCTTGTTGTGCTTGAGGTTGTGCAGCAAGGCATTGGGCACGATGGCAGGGTCGGCGCAGAGAAACACCGCCGTGCCCTCCACCCGCGTGGGTGGCGCGACAAACAGCGATTCAAGAAAATCCTCCAGCGTCAGCGCGGTGGCCTGCAACGCGCGGCGCAGCAGTTCCAGACCGTCGCGCCAGGTAATCATCAGCATGAAGACGGTGCCCGCGATCGCCAGCGGAAACCAGCCGCCGTGCAGGAGCTTGAGCAGGTTGGAGCTCCAGAACAACAGATCGACCGTGAGAAACAGCCCGGTGACCGCCAGCGTCAGAACCAGCGACATCTTCCAGGCGTAGCGCACCACGAAAAAGGTCAGCACCGTGGTGATCAGCATGTCCGTCGTCACCGCGATGCCGTAGGCCGCCGCCAGGTTGTTGGACGAGCGGAACATCGCCACCGCCAGCACGATCATCGCGAACAGCCCCCAGTTGACCAGCGGCATGTAAATCTGCCCGAGGTTGCGCACGCTGGTGTGATCCATCTTCAGGTGCGGCAGAAAACCCAGCTGGATCACCTGCTTGGTCACGCTGAACGCGCCCGATATCAAGGCCTGCGAGGCGATCACCGCGGCGGCTGTCGCCAGCACCACCAGCGGCAGCGTGACCCAGGCGGGCGCCAGATGGAAGAAGGGGTTGTCCACCACCGCCTTGCCGCGTGCCAGCAGCAGCGCGCCCTGTCCGAAATAGTTGAGCACCAGCGCCGGCATCGCGATCCAGAACCAGGCCAGGCGGATCGGACGCCGGCCGAAATGCCCCATGTCGGCATACAGCGCCTCGCAGCCGGTGACGCACAGCACCACCGCCCCCAGAATGATGAAGGTCACCCCCGGCGCGTGCAGCGCGAACTTGAACGCATGGATGGGCAATACCGCCCAGAGCACCTGCGGGTGGTGCCAGATCTGCAGCACGCCCAGCAGCGCAATCACGGCAAACCACAGCAGCATCACCGGGCCGAAAAACCGCCCAATGCCTGCCGTGCCTTTTTTTTGCACCAGGAACAGCGCCAGCAGCACCAGCAGCGTGAGCTCGATCACATAGTCGCCCAGCGCCGGCGAAAAGACCTGCAGGCCTTCCATGGCGCCAAGCGTGGTGATGGCGGGCGTGATGACGCCATCACCGTAGAACAGACAGGTGCCAAAGATGCCCACCAGCAGCATGCGGCGGCGCAGCACGGGCTTGTCGGCCACCGCGCCCGATGCCAGCGTGAGCATCGCCACCAGGCCACCCTCGCCGTTGTTGTCGGCGCGCAGCACCAGCGCCACGTATTTGACCGACACGACGATGGTCAAGGTCCAGAAAATCAGCGACAGCACGCCATACACGTTGCCCGGCGTGAACTGCACGTGGCCGCTGCCGAAGACCTCCTTGACGGTATAGAGCACGCTGGTGCCGATATCGCCAAACACCACGCCAATGGCGCCCACCATCAGCGTCGGCAGCGAGGAGCGCGAATCGGACATGCGGATGGACGCGAGGTGCGGGGGCGCCATTGTGCGCCCGAAAGGCCGGAGACTCAGGCGAGTTCCTGCATCTCCGGGTCCGTGGCTTCGAGTTCGTAGCTCGCGGCAAGCATTGCCAGGCGCGCCACCACGCCATACATGTAGAACCGGTTGGGAGCGCTCGCGCCGGGACGCACGCCAGGCTGCGGCAGATGGGTGCTGTGCTCGAACGCCAGCGGCACGTAACAGGCGCCATGCACGCGCGCGCCTTCGGCCGTGTCCGGCTGGGCATGCACGCGATAGACGCCGCCGACAACGTAGCGGTCCATGGTGTAGACTACCGGCTCGGCCACGGCCTCGTGCACGCGCTCCTGCGTCAGCACCCCTTCCTGCACCAGCCAGTGCCCGCTTTGGGGCAGGCGCCCCTCGGCCGCCAGCACCTCGACGTCCCGGGCATCGCGCAACAACGCCACGCCGGCCTCGTCACTCGCATCATCGGCCTTGATGACGGCGAACGGCTTCTCATTGATGCCGTATTCCTTGTACTTGCGGCGCACCTTGGAGATGACCGTATCCACCGCTGCGCGCAACTGCTCCAGCTCCTTGCCTTTGCCCTTTGCGGCCTCGGCACTGGCGCTGATCGGATGGATCAGCCAGTGATCGATCCCCAGCATTTTGCCGAAACGCTTGCCCACCTCTTCATAGCTCTGAAAGTGCCGGCTGCGCCTGCGCACCGTCCAGCCCGCCTGCAGCGGTGGCAGCAGATACTGCTCGTACAGTTCTTCCAGGATGCCCGGCGCGCCCGCCGCCAGTTCGTTATTGAGCAGGATGGTGCAGGGGTCGAAATTTTTCAGCCCCACCCGCTTGCGCAGGCGCAGCGCAGGTTCCACCTGCACACTGGCGCCATCGGGCAGGTCGAAGCCTGCGGTCTTCTTCACTTCCGGGTCTATCGAGCCCACGCGCACGTTCAGCCCGGCCAGATTGAAAATGCGCTGCAGCTGCGCCACGTCGGCCAGATCGCCCGGCCCGCGCAAACCATTCTCCGGAATGATCAGGAGGTTGCGCGCCTCGGGGCAGATTTTCTCGATGGCCGCCATTGCCGCCTGCACCGCCAGCGGCAGCATTTCCGGCGTGAGGTTGTGCCAGCCGTGCGGGAACAGGCTGGTGTCCACCGGCGCGAGCTTGAAGCCCGCGTTGCGCAGATCGACCGAGGTGTAGAACGGCGGCGTGTGCTCCATCCATTCAAGGCGGAACCAGCGCTCGATCGCGGGCATCGCATCGAGCATGCGCTGCTCCAGTTCATTGATCGGACCGGTCAGCGCGGTGATGAGGTGGGGGACCATGCGGGTATCTCGTCTCGTGGTTCAGCGCGGCATTGTAGAAAGCGGATTCAGCGTCGCCAGAATGCCGGGGACAGCAGCGCCACGAAGCTCAGGATTTCCAGCCGCCCCAGCAGCATGCCCAGGGTGCAGATCCACACCTGAAAATCGCTCAGCTGGGTGTAGCTCAGATCCACACCCAGGGTGCCGGGCCCGGTGCCCGTGCAGTTCACGCTGGAGAGCACGATGGAGAACGCCGTCAGCGGGTCGACGTCGGTCAGCAGCAGCGCCATGCACAGCACGATCACCGTCGCGCCATAGACCAGCATGAAGGCCAGCACCGAGAAGATCATGCGGTTGTCCACCACGCTGCCGCCCAGCACCACCGGCTGCATGGCGTGCGGATGCACCAGGCGGCGCAGTTCGCGGCGGGCCTGCTTGACCAGAATCAGCATGCGCACCATCTTGATGCCGCCCCCCGTGGAGCCGGCACTGGTCGCCACGCCCGAGAGCAGCAGCAGGAACACCGGCACGAACACCGGCCAGTGCGGATAGTCCACACTCGCAAATCCCGTGGTGGTGGCCACCGAAACGGTGTGGAACATGCCGTAGCGCAAGGCCTCCAGCGGCGCGTACACGCCCTTGACCCAGAGGATGAGCGAGACCAGCAGCCCGCCGCCCAGCAGCGCCAGCACCGTGGCGCGCGCCTCCGGATCGCGCCACAGCGCGAACCACTTGCGCTTGCGCAGCGCCACGAAGTACAGCGTGAAATTGCAGCTGGCCAGCACCATGAACAGCACCGCGATGCCTTCCAGCAGCGGCGAGTTGAAGTACGCAAAGCTCGCGTCGTGCGGCGACAGCCCCCCCAGGCTCATGGTGGTGAACATGTGCATCAGTGCGTCCATGGGTTTCATGCCGCCTGCCCAGAAGGCGAGTGCGCAGACGGTCGAGATGGCCAGGTACACGCTCCACATGCCGTTGGCCGTCTCGGTGATGCGCGGCGTGAGCTTGGTGTCCTTGATCGGCCCGGCGGCCTCGGCGCGGAACAACTGGCTGCCGCCCACGCCCAGCATGGGCAGCACCGCCATGGCCATGATGAGGATGCCCATGCCGCCGATCCACTGCAGAAAGGTGCGCCAGACATTGAGCGAGAGCGGCAAGCCATCCTGCCCTTCGATCACCGTCGCCCCCGTGGTCGTGAGCGCCGAGACCGCCTCGAAGTAAATGTGCGTGAACGACAGGGGTTTGCCGACATCCGCCAGTGCCAGCCATAGCGGCAGACTGGCCGCCAAGGGCAGCAGCAGCCAGGACAGCGTCACCAGGATGATGCCGTGGCGCGGCAGCATGTCCCGGTGCTGGCGCCGCAGCCACCACCACATCCCCGCGCCGACGGCCGCAATGAACAAGCCGGAAACCGCGTAGATGCGCCACAGGCCGTCATCCCAGGCCAGCGAGATCCCCAGCGGCACCAGCAGCGCCGCGGAAAAAATGCACAACAGCATGCCCAGCACGCGCGCGACAAGGGCCAGATCCTTCATGCTGGAGCGGGCCGGTCAGAAGAATGTGGCGCGCACGCGGAACAACTCTTCCACTTCCTTGACCAGGCGCTTGCGCGGCAGGAAGAACACCACATGGTCGTTGCGTTCGAGCACCGTGTGGCTGCGCGGGATGATGATTTCAGGTTCGCCCCGCGGTGCCTGCGGCGGCGATGCTTCGCCTTCCACGGGCGGCGATGCGTCCGGGTCGGGCAGGCCGCGCACGATCAGGCCGATATGCACCTCCGGCGGCAGCGGCAGGTCTTGCACGCGCCGCCCCACCACGCGCGAATTCTTGCGGTCGCCGCGCACCACCACCTCCAGCGCCTCGGCCACGCCGCGGCGCAGGCTGTGCACCGCCTGCACGTCGCCGCGGCGCACGTAGGTGAGCAGCTCGCCCAGGATGGTCTGCGCGGGCGAGAGCGCGATGTCGATCTGCGTGCCATGCATCAGGTCGGCGTAGCTGTGGCGGTTGATCAGCGCCAGCACCCGGCGCGCGCCCATGCGCTTGGCCAGCAGGCAGGCCATGATGTTGTCCTCGTCGTCGTCCGAGAGCGCCAGGAACAGGTCGGTCTCCTCCACCCCCTCTTCGGCCAGCAGGTCTTCATCGGATGCCTCGCCATGCAGCACCAGCACGCCTTCGGGCACGCGCGCCGCCAGCTGCTCGCAGCGCCCGGCGTCGTCATCGATGATGCGGATGTGAAAGCGCCCGGCCTGGCGCGAGAGCTCCTGCGCCAGGCGCTCGCCGACACTGGAGCCGCCAGCCACCATGATGCGGCGCACCGGCCTGGCCGACTGGCCCTCCGGACGGTGCAGCGCCGCCAGCACCTGCGCGACGCGCTGGCGCCCCGCCAGAACGAACACCTCATCGCCGGGCTCGATGAAGGTGGCGCCGTCGCAGGGCACGAAGCGGTCCGGCCCATCGGTGAAGCGGCGGTAAATGGCGACGATGCGCATCGCCACCTCGGGCATCTGCTCGCGCAGCGCCTTGACCTGCATGCCCACGGCCGGCGCACCGTGGCGTGCACGCGCGGAAACCAGGCAGGCGCGCCCGCCCGCGAACTCGCGCACCTGCAGCGCCTCGGGGTGCTCCACCAGCAGGCCGATGTAGCGCGTGAGCGAATTCTCCGGGCACAGGACGTGATCGACCGCGAAGCCCTCCTTGCTCATCAGCGCGCTGTCGTCCTCGAACCCTTCGCCCTGCGCGCGCACGCGGGCGATGCGCGTGGGGATGCTGAACAGCATCCAGGCCAATTTGCAGCACACCAGGTTGACCTCATCCTGCGATGCGGCGGCGATGAGCAGGTCGGTATCGCGCGCGCCGGCCTCGGCCAGCACCTGCGGGTCGGTGCAGCTGCCGACCACGCCGCGCAGGTCCATGCGGTCCTGCAGCTCGCGCAGGCATTCGGCGTCGCTGTCGATCACCGTGATGTCGTTCTTCTCCGACACCAGGCTCTCGGCCACGCCCGTGCCCACGCGCCCGGCGCCGACGATGATGATCTTCATCGCACCGCGGCGCGCGGTCAGCCGCGCACCTCGCCCTCGCCCAGCACCACCCACTTGAGCGAGGTCAGGCCCTCGATGCCCACCGGCCCGCGGGCGTGGAACTTGTCGGTGCTGATGCCGATCTCGGCGCCCAGGCCGTACTCGAAGCCATCCGCGAAGCGCGTGCTGGTGTTGACCATCACGCTGGCCGAATCCACCTCGCGCAGAAAGCGCTGCGCATGCCTGTGGTCGGTCGTCAGGATGGCATCGGTGTGGTGGCTGCCGTAGCGGTTGATGTGCGCGATGGCTTCATCGAGCCCCGCCACCACCTTGATGCTGATGATGGGCGCGAGGTACTCCTCGGACCAGTCGGGCTCCTGCGCCCGCTTGACGTATTTCTTCGTGCTCATCGACGCATAGGCCTTGACGATGTCGTTGCCCGGATGCGCGGGCGCCAGCAATGCCGCTGCCTCCTCGTCGCAGCGCATCTCCACCTCCCTGGCGACGAAGACGGCCGCCATGCGCGGCAGGAATTCCCGCGCCACGCCGCGCGCCACCAGCAGGCTTTCGGTCGCGTTGCAGGGGCTGTATTTCTGCGTCTTGGCGTTCTCCACCACCTTGAGCGCGAGCGCGATGTCGCAGGGGTCGTCCACATAGCTGTGGCAGTTGCCGTCCAGGTGCTTGATCACCGGCACGCGCGCTTCGCGGCTGACGCGCTCGATCAAGCCCTTGCCGCCGCGCGGGATCACGACGTCCACATACTGCGGCATGGCGATGAGCTGGCCCACCGCCGCGCGGTCCGTGGTCTGCACCAGTTGCACGCCCTGTTCGGGCAAGCCGGCCTCGGCCAAGGCCCGCACCACCAGCGCGGCCAGCGCGCGGTTGGAATGGATGGCCTCCGAGCCGCCGCGCAGGATGGCCGCGTTGGCGCTCTTGATCGACAGGCTCGCCGCCTCGATCGTCACGTTCGGGCGGCTTTCGTAAATCATGCAGAACACGCCGATAGGCACGCGCATCTGGCCCACGCGGATGCCGCTGGGCTGTTGCTTCATCCCGATGATTTCGCCAATGATGTCCGGCATCGCCGCGAGCTGCTCGCAGCCCAGTGCGCAGGTCTCGATTACCTTGGGCGTGAGGCGCAGGCGATCGACCATGGGCGCGGCAAGCCCCGCGGCCTCGGCCTGCGCCAGGTCTTGCGCATTGGCTTGCGCCAGTGGCTCGCCGTTTTCGCGCAGCAGCCGCGCCAGCGCCAGCAAAGACTTATTTTTGATAGCTGCTGACGCAGACGCCATAAGCGCTGCAGCCTGTTTTGCCTGCAGGCCCAGCGATTCGGTGTATTCGGCGATGTTCAGGGCATTCATGCCCGGATTTTGACGCAATCGGCAGCGCACCGGCAGACGCCGCGGCCGCGGCGCTCAGGCCGCCAGCCCGAAGCGCTGGCGCAGCCCCGCCAGCAGCGCCTCGTCGCCGATCTGCTGGCGCATCTGCATCACCTGCTGCGCGTCGGCGCCCACCACGTAGCGCACCTGGCCGCTCCCATCCGTGGCGGCGCCGTACAGCGCCTGCGCCAGCTGCTCCGCCGACGAGGCCGCGCCGCCGCTGGCACGGTTGGTGGCAAACGTGGCCTGCACCTTGGCGATCGAATCGGCGTACGGCCCGCCGTCGCTCTCGAAGGTGCGCACCATCGAGCGGCCCGAAAAATCCGTCGCCACCGCCCCCGGCGCGAACACCTTCACGCGGATGCCCAGCGGCGCGAGCTCGTGGCTGAGCGACTCGGAAAACCCCACCACCGCGTACTTGGACGCCGCGTACAGCGAATACAGCGGCATCGCCACCAGCCCCGTGAGCGACGCGATGTTGATGAGCACCCCGCTGCCCTGCGCGCGCATGCCCGGCAGCACCGCGCGCGTGACGGCAAAGACGCCCTCCACATTGGTGGCGAACTGTCTGCGGATGGCTGCGGGCGTGGCGGTCTCGAACGGACCGAACAGCCCGTAGCCCGCGTTGTTGATGAGCACGTCGATGCGGCCAAAGCGCTGGGTGGCCTGCGCCACCGCCGCATCCACCGAGGCCTGATCGGTCACGTCGAGCGCGAATGGCTCAACGCAGCCGCGGCCCTGGCCGAACCGCGCCTGCGCCGGCTTGCGCAGCGTCGCCGCCACGTTCCAGCCCTGGTCTGCAAAGCACTGCACCGTGGCAGCGCCAATGCCGGACGAACAACCGGTGATGAGTACCGTGGATGGCATGTCGCCGTCTCCTGGGATGGGTGGCCTTCGCGGTGCGCGCCCTGCGCACCGCAGCGCGCTGAACATAGCACCTGCACGCGCGGGGATGTATCGGAATGTCAGATGCCGCCGGCCACTAGCCGATGGCCGCCACCAGCGCCGTGAGCGCGGCGCCCACCGGCGCCTGTATCTTGAGCGCCAGCCATTCGTCTGCCCGCGTCCGGCCCAGATTCACCGCCGCAATCGGTTTGCTCCACTCGGCGGCGGCGCGGGCGAAGCGAAAGCCCGAATACACCATGAGCGAGGAGCCGGCGACGAGCAGCGCATCCGCCGCCCGCAGCGCCGCCATGGCCGCATCAACCCGCACGCGCGGCACGCTTTCGCCAAAGAACACCACGTCCGGCTTGAGCACGCCATGGCCGCAGGCCGGGCAGGCCGGCACCTGAAAGCCGGAAAAATCCAGGCCCTCCAGATACGCATCGCCATCGGGCGCGGTGGCGATGTCCCGCGGCAGATGCGCACGCAGCCAGCCGCCATTGGCCGCCTGCAGCCTTTGCTGCAGATCGTGGCGCGGCAGGGTGGCGGCGCAGGCCAGGCAGCGCACGGTGTCGAGCCGGCCGTGCAGGTCCAGCACCCGGCGGCTGCCGGCCGCATCGTGCAGGCCATCCACGTTTTGCGTGACGAGCAGTGGCACATGCCCTGCCGCCTCCAGCTGCGCCAGCGCCACGTGCGCAGGCCCCGGCCTGCTGGCCGCCATGCGCGGCCAGCCGATCATGGAGCGCGCCCAGTAGCGCTGGCGTGCGCCCGGCTCGCGCATGAAGACCTGGTAAGTCATGGGCGCGGGGCGCTTCCACTGGCCGTCGTGGTCGCGGTAGTCGGGGATGCCGCTTTCCGTGCTGCAGCCGGCGCCGCTAAGCACCATCAGGCGCGGGTGGCGGCGGATGAAGTCGGCGAGTGCACACATGTCAACCGGCATGACGCAAGCCGCTCACTCCAGCCATTGATTGCCGACCGCCACAGGCACCACCGCCTTGTTCAGCGCGCCAGCCGGCCCGTCTGCATGGCCAGGCGCAGCAATGCCTGCCACGGGTCGCCCGGCCAGCCGGGCGCCTTCAGGCCCTTGACGATGCCGTCCACCCGGTGCGCGGCCAGCAGCAGTTGCGCCGCCTGGCGGCCGCCAAGGCGCGGCAGCAGGCGTTCGTACAGGCGCTCCTTCCTGCCCCAGACGCGCGCCTCGCGCAGCGCCAGCGGCAGCGGCTTGCCGGCGTCCATCGCCGCGCGCACGCGCGCGAGCTGGCGGATGTCCTCGGCCAGGGCCCAGTGCACCAGCACCTCGGCCTCGCCCTCGGCGCGCAGGCCGTCGAGCATGCGTTGCACACGCAGCAACTGCCCCGCCAGCACGGCCTCGCTCAGTTGGAATACGTCGTAGCGCGCAACGTTGAGCACCGCCGATTCGACCTGCGCGGCCGAGAGCTCGCCGGGCGGATAGAGCAGCGCAAGTTTCTGAATCTCCTGGTGCGCCGCCAGCAGATTGCCTTCCACGCGATCGGCAAAGAATTGCAGCGTGTGCTGGCCCTCCACGCCGCCGGCCACGCGCTGGTCTTGCGCTGCCAGGCGGGTGGCAATCCAGCCAGGCAGCTGCTCGCGGGCGATGGGCTCGATGGCGATGCCGACGCCCGCGCCTTCCAGCGCGGCGAACCAGGCGCTGCCGCGCGTGGCCTTGTCCAGGCGCGGCAGGCTCACGAGCGTGAGCACGCCATCGTTGCCCTGCGCGCTGGCGGCGATCTGCTGCAGGGCGGCCGACCCTTCCTTGCCGGGTTTGCCGCTCGGGATGCGGATGTCGATGATCTGGCGGTCGGCAAACAGACTCAGGCTGCCGCCGGCGGCCAGCACCGCGCTCCAGTCGAAATGCGCGCCCTGCACGGTGTAGCTGCTGCGTTCGCCGTAGCCCCGCGCGCGCGCGGCGGCGCGGATGGCGTCCTGCGCCTCCTGCTGCAACAGCGGCTCGTCGCCATGCAGCACATACAGCGGCTTGAGGCCTTTGCCCAGGTGCCCTTCAAGCTGGTTCAATGCAAGCTGCACGGGCGATCCTCAGGCCGCCGTCACCGCGGCGCCTTCACCGCCGCCAGACGGCGCACGATTTGCTGAACCAGGTCGGTCGCCATGTTGCGGTAGAGCAGCGCCTCTTCCGACTCCTTGGCGAGCGAGACGGATTCGTTGTAGCTCACGTCCTCGGTGCGCGAGAGCCGCGTATCGCCCACCCACTCGCGCCCGTGCTTGTCCTTGAGGCGAAAGTGCACGACCAGGCCCAGCTGCAGCTCGCGCACCTGGCCGGCGGTGGTCAGGCCCACCACGGTGCGCGAGCGCTGCTCGCCAAAGAGCTCCAACTGCGCCTCGGCCTGATGGATCTGCGCGGCGTCGGTGATGAGCACCAGATGACCGCCGGCGCCTTGCAGCGTGCGGATCATTTCCTTGTTCAGCGAGGTTCCGCTGGCGGGCACGTAGAGCGAGTTGAAGGCGAAATCCGGCGCGCCGCGCAGGTGAAAGCCGCAGCCAGCAAGCAGACCGGTGGCTGCGAGGGAAAACAGCGCGCGGCGATGCATCACGGTCAGGCGACGATGTTGACGAGGCGCCCGGGCACGACGATGACCTTCTTCGCGGCGCCGCCTTGCAGGAATTTCTGTGCATCGGGGCTGGCCAGCGCGACCTGCTCGATCGCCGCCTTGTCCGCGTCCGAAGGCACGTGGATCGCGCCGCGCAGCTTGCCGTTGACCTGCAGCATGAGTTCGATCTCGTCCTGCTTGAGCGCCTCGGGATCGACCTGCGGCCAGGGGGCATCGAGCAGCTCGCCCAGCACCCCGGCATAGCCCAATTCCTGCCAGAGCACATGCGTGAGGTGGGGCGTGGCGGGGTAGAGCACGCGCAGCAGAATGCCGTAGCCCTCGATCAGCGCCACCTGCGCGCCCGCGTCTTCAAGCTCCTTGAAGCTCTCCAGCGCGTTGAGCATCTTCATCGCGCCGGAGACCACGGTGTTGTATTGCATGCGCTGGTAGTCGTAATCGACCTGCTTGAGCACGCTGTGGATCTCCAGCCGCAAGGCCTTTGCCGCCTTGCCGAATTGCACATCATTCAGGCCGCTGGCGCCCGCTGCGCTTGCGCTTGCAGCTTCCTTATCCATAGCAGCAAGCCTGCTGCCAAAACCCCAGACGCGGCGCAGGAAGCGGCTGCTGCCCTCCACGGCCGAATCGTTCCACTCCAGCGTGAGCTCGGGCGGCGAGGTGAACATGGTGTACAGCCGCGCGGTGTCGGCGCCGTATTTCTCTATCAGCTCCTGCGGATCGACGCCGTTGTTCTTGGACTTGGACATGGTGCCCACGCCCTCGTAGTCGATCGCCGTGCCGACGGGGAGCAGGCCGTCGCTGCTGTCGGCCGCGTTCTTCAGCCGCGCGCCGACGATCTTTCCGGTTTCATCCAGCACATGCTCCACATCCTTGGGCCAGAAATAATCCTTGCCGCCCTTGGCGGTGCGCCGGCTGTAGATGTGGTTGAGCACCATGCCCTGCGTGAGCAGCTTGGTGAAGGGCTCATCGACCTTGACCAGGCCCAGGTCGCGCATCACCTTGGTCCAGAAGCGCGCGTACAGCAGGTGCAGGATGGCGTGCTCGATGCCGCCGATGTACTGGTCCATGCCGCTGCCGCCCGCGGCATGCGCCTGATCGCGCATCCAGTAATCGGTGCCGCTGCCGACCATGGCCTCGCTGTTCTTCGGGTCGCAATAGCGCATGAAGTACCACGAGCTATCGACGAAGGTGTCCATGGTGTCGGTCTCGCGCCGCGCGGGTTTGCCGCAGCAGGGGCAGTTCACCTTCAGGAAGGCCTCGCACTTGTTGAGCGGGTTGCCGCTGCCATCGGGCACCAGCCCCTCGGGCAGCACCACCGGCAAATCCTTCTCGGGCACCGGCACCACGCCGCAATCGTCGCAGTGGATGATGGGGATCGGCGTGCCCCAGTAGCGCTGGCGCGAGATGCCCCAGTCGCGCAGGCGCCAGGTGGTTTTCTTCTCGCCCAGACCCTTGGCCGCGAGCAGCCCGGCCACCTTGTCCACCGCCTGCGGGTGCGTGAGGCCATCGAGCACGCCCGAGTGGATGCAGCGTGCACGCGGCTTGTCGCCGTACCACTCGGCCCAGGCATCGAGCGAATAGGTCTCGCCCTCGACGGCCACCACCTGCCGGATGGACAGGCCGTACTTCTTGGCAAACGCGAAGTCGCGTTCGTCGTGCGCCGGCACGCCCATCACCGCGCCGTCGCCGTAGCCCATGAGCACGTAGTTGCCGACCCACACCGCCACCGGCTCGCCCGTGAGCGGGTGCGTGACGGTGAGGCCCGTGGGCATGCCCTCTTTTTCCTTGAGCGCGAGCTCCGCCTCGGTCGTGCCGCCCTCCTTGCAGTGCTGGATGAAGGCGGCCAGCTGCGGGTTCGTCGCGGCGGCGTGCGCGGCCAGCGGGTGCTCGGGCGCGACGGCGCAGAAGGTCACGCCCATGATGGTGTCGGCGCGCGTCGTGAAGACGTACATCCGCCCGTCCTGGATCAGCTTGCCGTCGGCGCCATGGATGTCGTGAGGAAAGGCAAAGCGCACGCCGCTGGATTTGCCTATCCAGTTCTCCTGCATCAGCCGCACCTTGTCGGGCCAGCCGGTCAGCGTCGCCTTGTCGCCGCCGAGCTGCACGTGGTCCAGCAGTTCCTGCGCGTAGTCGGTGATCTTGAGGTAGTAGCCCGGAATCTCGCGCTTTTCCACCACCGCGCCGGTGCGCCAGCCCTTGCCGTCGATCACCTGCTCGTTGGCCAGTACCGTTTGATCCACTGGGTCCCAGTTGACCACCTGGGTCTTGCGGTAGGCGATGCCTTTTTCCAGCATCTTGAGGAACAGCCACTGGTTCCACCGGTAATAGTCGGGCGAGCAGGTGGCGACCTCGCGGCTCCAGTCGATGGCCAGGCCCATCGCCTGCATCTGGCCCTTCATGTAGGCGATGTTGTCCCAGGTCCATTGGGCGGGCGGCACCTTGTGCTTGAGCGCGGCGTTCTCGGCCGGCAGGCCGAAGGCGTCCCAGCCCATGGGCATGAGCACGTTGTAGCCCTGCATGCGCAGGCTGCGCGTGAGCATGTCGTTGATGGTGTAGTTGCGCACGTGGCCCATGTGCAGCTTGCCGCTGGGGTAGGGCAGCATGGAGCAGGCGTAGAACTTCTTCTTGCCCGCGTCTTCGGTGACGCGGTAGGCATCGTGCTGTTGCCAATGGGCGTGCGCGGCGCGCTCCACGGCGGCGGGGTCGTATCGGTCTTGCATGGAAGCTGGGAAAGAGAGGAGCCGCACCCGCGGGCGCGGAAATCACAAGCCGATCATTCTAGAGCGCGCGCATGCCGCGCATCCGTCCGCACGCCGGCGAACCTGCGAGTGCAGGCGGGCAGATTTCAAAAACAAGAGCTGCCTGCACCATGCAGGCAATGGTTTCAAATGGTTTTCCAATCGAAACCAAGTACCTGCGCGCGATGCAAGCTTCTGTCTTTTCAGACATGCTCACTCTGCTTGAAGACCACGCGCGCGATATCGAGGGCAGCGCCACCGCCCGGGCGCTCATCAGCGCAATGCTGCACATCGCCCGCAGCCTGAACCTGGACGTGGTCGCCGAAGGCGTGGAGACGCCCGCGCAGCAGCAGGAACCTGCGCGCCCACGGCTGCGTGGTGATGCAGGGCCCCCTGCTGTCGCCGCCGCTGGCCGCCGACGCGCTCGCGCGGCGCGGCGGCACGAATTTCCATGAAGAAAATCGGTTCAAACTATTGACTACCAAGCGCCAACAGCTATTTTTCCAGAAGCTTCTCCGGCTGTGCCGCGAAGCCGATGCGAGCCAGCCCGGCGGCCTGGGCCATGCCGATGAGCTCCACCACGCGGCCATAGGGCACGGCCGCGTCGGCGCGCAGCTGCAGCTCGGCGCCGGGCTGTTGCGCGGCCAGGCGCTTCAGGCGCTCGGCCAGCGCATCCGCCGCGATGGGGGCGTCATCCACGAAGACCCCGCCCGCCCTGTCCAGCACCACGGTGATGGCGGACGCGGACGCGCCGGGCTGCGCCGAGGCGGCATGCGGCAGATCGAGCCGGATGCCGCTCGCCAGCAGCGGCGCCGCCAGGATGAAGATCACCACCAGCACCAGCATCACATCCACCAGCGGCGTGACGTTGATCTCGCCCATGGGGCGGGGTTGGGCAGATTCGCTGAAGCGCCCGAAAGCCATGTCAGCCCTCTGCCGGCGGCTCGGCGATCAGCGCCTGCAGATCGTGCGCCAGGCCTTCAAGCTCGGCCTCGATCTCGCCCACCGAGCGGCCAAAGCCGTTGTAGGCCAGCACCGCGGGAATCGCCGCCGCCAGGCCCGCCGCCGTCATGATGAGCGCCTCGCCCACCGGACCGGCGAGCTTCTCCATGCTGATCTGGCCATTGCCCGCAAGTTGCATGAGGGCATGCTGAATGCCCCAGACAGTGCCGAGCAGGCCCACAAACGGTGCCGTGGCGCCGACGGTCCCCAGCAGCACCTGGCCCCAGCGCAGGCGGGAAAGGGCGGCATGCAGGGCGCCGCGCAGTACCCGCGTGGCGCGCTGCGCCCGCGTGGCCTGCTGCGCCAGCGCGTCCGAGCGACCGCCGGCATGCAGGTCGGCCGCCGCCTGTACCAGGGGCCAGACCAGCGCGTGCCGGTCCAGCGGCCTGACCCGCCGCGCCGCGCCATCCAGGGCAGGCGCCGCCCAGAGTGCCTGGGTAGCACGCGCCACATCGGTGCGCGCATGCGCCATCAGCACCAGCTTGTAGAGGATGACCGCCCAGCTGGCGACGGACATCGCCAGCAGCACGGCGGCGCAGGCCTGGATGACGCCATCGGCCTCGCGCAGCCACTGCAGGGCGGTCATGGGGGTGGCTCGGGCACTCAGCGCAGGCCGAGCACGTCGAACATGTCGAACAGCCCGCGCGGCTGGCCCGCCAGCCAGCGCACGGCGCGCAGGCTGCCCTGCGCATAGCCGGCGCGGCTGCCCGATTTGTGGGTGATTTCCACGCGTTCGCCAGTGCCGGCGAACAGTACGGTGTGGTCGCCCACGATGTCGCCGCCGCGCACGGTGGCAAAGCCTATCGCGCCGTCCTTCCTCTCGCCGGTGTGGCCGTAGCGCTCGTAGACCGCGCGGTCTGCCAGGCGCGTGCCCTGGGCTTCGGCGATGACCTCGCCCATCTTGAGCGCGGTACCCGACGGCGCATCCACCTTGTGCTTGTGGTGCGCCTCGATGATCTCGATGTCGTAGCCATCGGCCAGCGCCTTGGCCGCGAGCTCCAGCAGCTTCATGGTCACGTTCACCCCCACGCTCATGTTGGGGGCCAGCATGATGGCCGTCTTTTCAGCCGCCAGCGCAAGCTGGGCTTTGCCTGAATCGTCAAAACCTGTAGTGCCAATCACCATCTGCACGCCCAGCTCGGCACACACCCTGGCATGTGCCAGCGTGCCCTCGGGGCGGGTGAAATCGATCAGCACGTCGCAGCCCGCAAGCCCCGCGCGCAGGTCCGCGGTGACGGCGACGCCGCTGGTGCGGCCCAGGAAGGCCGTGGCGTCATGCCCGATGGCGGGGCTGGCCGCCACGTCCAGCGCACCGGCCAGCACGCAGTCGCCGCTGGCGCCCACGGCCTCGATCAGCATGCGGCCCATGCGGCCGCTGGCACCGGCAATGGCGATGCGCCGTGCGGTAGTGGAAGTCATGCCATCCTCATTCGGAAAAGACCGGCGGCCGATTGGTGCCGCCGGAGAACATCAGCGGCCCGGGGTTTCGAGCGGTGGGTAGCGCGTGCCGGCGGGCGGCGCCGCGGGCTGGGGCGAGGCCTTGTCCGCCTCGGCCCTGGCCCTGGGAAAACGCTCCAGCTGCGCCTCGGTGGCTTCGAGCTCCGGCACCTTGACGTCCTTCACGCTGGACGAAAGCGAAGCGATGAACTCCTGCTCGGTCGGCATCTCGTCGCCTTCGGTGCGGTCGAACCGGTCCTGCTCGAAAAACACCGTCAGGTGGCGCGCCTGGTCCTGCACGCCCTGGCGGCGGATGGTGAAGACATATTCCCAGCGATTGGCATGGAACAGGCTGGTCATCAGGGGCGTGCCCAGAATCTCGCGCACCTGCTGGCGGCTCATGCCGGGCTTGAGGGCATCGACCTGCTCGCGCGTCACGACGTTGCCCTGGACCACCTCCGGGCGGTAGGGCGTGACCATGTTCGCCAGCCGATCGCCCGAACCGGCGCAGCCCCCCAGCAGCCCCGCTGCAGGCAGGACGACGGCGAGCGCAAGAGCGCCCCAACGGGGGAGGGCTGGCATGGTTTTGTGCATCCGGTCTATGATTGTTTTCATTGTAGCGGCAGGCCTGCGCCCGCGGCCCGCCACCACGGGGCGCACCACGATGACCAATATTGAAGAACTCAAGAGCACCGGCCTGAAAGCGACGCTGCCGCGCCTGAAAATTCTGGAAGTCTTTCAGCAGGGTTCGCAGCGGCACATGACGGCCGAGGACGTGTTCCGCGTGCTGCTGGAGGAGCGCTCGGACATCGGCCTGGCCACCGTCTACCGGGTGCTCACGCAATTCGAGCAGGCAGGCATCCTGATCCGCAGCAATTTCGAGAGCGGCAAGGCGGTCTACGAACTCAACGAGGGCCAGCACCACGACCACTTCATCTGCACCGGCTGCGGCAAGGTGGAGGAGTTCTTCGACAGCGAGATCGAAAAGCGCCAGAAGCTGATCGCCCAGGAGCGCGGCTGGGAGGTGCACGACCACGCGATGGCGCTCTACGGCCTGTGCCAGGCCTGCGCGGCCAAGCGCTGAATCACCGCTTCATCCGGGTTCCCTGCCGCTGGCCATGAGGTCGCGGTGGCGATTGACGAATTCCTGGTAGGTGTCGATGCCGCGCAGCTGCAGGATGGTGTTGCGCACCGCCGCCTCGACCAGCACCGCGATGTTGCGCCCGGCCACCACCTCGACGACGACCTTGCGGATGGGCACGCCCAGCACGTCCTGGCTCAGGGGCTCGCCCGGCAGGCGCTCGTAGTCGCGCTCCAGCGTCTCCTTGCGCACCAGATGCACGATCAGGCGCAGCCGCATGCGCCGGCGCACCGCGTTCTCGCCGAAGATGGCGCGGATGTCGAGCAGGCCGATGCCGCGCACCTCCAGCAGGTTCTGCAGCAGATCGGGGCAGCGGCCCTCGATGGTGCTCTGGTTGATGCGCGCCAGATCGACCACGTCGTCGGCCACCAGGCCGTTGCCGCGCGTGATCAGCTCCAGTCCCAGCTCGCTCTTGCCCAGGCCCGATTCGCCGGTGATGAGCACGCCCATGCCCAGGATGTCCATGAACACGCCGTGCAGCGAGGTGCGCTCGGCAAAGTGCTTGGAGAGGTAGGCGCGCAGCACGTCGATCACGAACGCGGCCGATTCGGGCGTGGCAAACAGCGGGATCTGCGCGCGTTCGCACATTTCAAGCATTTCATCGGGCGCCTCCTGGGCATCGGCCAGGATCAGCACCGGCGGCTCCAGCGTGACGATGCGCGCCAGGCGCCGCTTGCAGTCTTGCGCGCTGCCGCGCAGCAGATAGGCGACCTCGCGCTCGCCGATGATCTGCGCCCGATAGGGATGGATGTAATTGAGGTGCCCGACCAGGTCGGCGCTGGAGCGCGCGGCGCGCACCGCATCATCTTCAAAACAGCGCTCGCCCGCCTCCTGCCCCGCCAGCCACTGCCAATGCAGCAGCGTGCGGAATTCCTCGAACAGGGTATCGGCGCGAACGACGTTGGCTTTCATGCGGCCCGCCGTTCAGCCCAGGTCACACCGCGTGCGCGCTCTGCCAGCCGGCGATCAGCCCGTGCAGCTCGGCCGCATCGGCGCTCGTCTTGATGCGGTCGCGCAGCTGGCCATCGCCCAGCAGCTCGGCGATTTCCGAGAGGATTTCCAGGTGCTTCTGGGTCGCCGCCTCGGGCACCAGCAGGAAGATCAGCAGCCCCACCGGCTGCTCATCCGGCGCATCGAAGCCGATCGGCTGCGCCAGCTGGAACACCGCCGCCATCGGCGATTTCAGGCCCTTGATGCGTCCGTGCGGAATCGCCACCCCGTGGCCCAGACCGGTGGAGCCCAGGCGCTCGCGCGCGAACAGGCTGTCGGTGATCAATGCCCGCGACAGGCCGTGCTGGCTCTCGAACAGCAGACCGGCCTCTTCAAAGGCGCGCTTCTTGCTGGTGGCGTCAACGCCCACGAGCACCTGCGCGGGAGGCAATATGGATGCGAGTCGGTTCATGGCGGATGGGTCGTAATTATGCACAACTAGCGTAAACCCTAGTAACCCGCCTGCGCACGGCGCGGTGCTATGCTGCGCCGCCCCACCTCAACAAGCACGCAGCGCACCATGCAAGACGGAACACTGCTGGCGGCCGTGGACCTGGGTTCCAACAGCTTTCGCCTCGAAATCGGCCGCCTCGAACACGGGCACATCCACCGCGTCGAATACCGCAAGGAAACCGTCCGCCAGGGCGGCGGGCTCGATGAGGAGCGCAACCTCACGCCCGACGCCATGCAGCGCGGCTGGGACTGCCTGGCGCGCTTCGCCGAGCGCCTCTCGGGCTTCCCGCGAGGGCATGTGCGCGCCATCGCCACGCAGACCCTGCGCGAGGCGCGCAACCGTGAAGCCTTCATCACCCGCGGCAACCAGATTCTGGGCTTCCCGATCGACGTGGTCTCCGGCCCCGAAGAGGCACGCCTCATCTACCAGGGCGTGGCACGGCTGCTGCCGCAGTCCGACGAGCGGCGGCTGGTGGTGGATGTCGGCGGGCGCTCGACCGAGCTGATCCTGGGCCGGCAGTTCGAGTCCAGCGCCGTCGTCTCCTGCCGCGTCGGCAGCGTGGCCTGGTCGGCGCGCTATTTCGCCGATGGCATGTTCACGCCCAGAGCCTTCGAGATCGCCGAGACCGCCGCCAAGGCGGTGCTCGACGAGGCGGCCCAGCCATACCGCGGTGAACTGTGGGATGTGGCCTACGGCTCTTCGGGCACGGCGGGCGCCATCGGTTCGATGCTTGCCGCGGCCGGCCGGGAACAGGGATACATCACTCGCGCCGGGCTGGACTGGCTGCGCGAGCAGCTGCTGCGCGCCCGCCATGCCGACCGCGTGCGCCTGGAAGGGCTCAAGGACGACCGGCGCCCGGTCATTGGCGGGGGCTTGTGCATCGTGCGCGCGGTCTTCGAGCTGCTGGGTGTCGAGCGGATGGCGGTGGCGCAGGGCGCGCTGCGACAGGGCGCGCTGTACGACCTGCTGGATCGCGAGCGGCCCGGCACCGACCTGCGGGCAGCCAGCGTGCGCGCACTGATGCGGCGCTTCGCCGTGGACGAAGCGCAGGCCGCTCGCGTGGCACAGCTGGCGCTGCGGCTGTTCGCCGGCGCAGCGCCGCCGGGCAGCGAGCGCGCCGCGCGCAAGCTCCAATGGGCGGCCGAGCTGCACGAGATCGGTTGCCGCATCTCGCACCAAGACTACCACCGCCATGGCGCCTACATCCTTGAGCACGCCGACGCCGTCGGCTTCGCCCTGCCCGAGCTGCACGCCCTGGGCCTGCTGGTGCTGGGCCACCGCGGCAAGCTGCGCAAGCTCGAAGCCGGCCTGGATGACCCGGTGCTGGCGCTGCAGCTCATGTGCCTGCGCACCGCCATCGCGCTGTGCCACGCACGCCGCGCGCCCGACGTGCAAGGCCTGACCCTGCGCCTGGATGGCCGCCGCTGCAGCGTGCGCTCGCGCCCCGGCTGGGCGGCGGCCTTCCCGCAGTCGGCGCACCTGCTGCGCGAGGAGGCGCAGGCCTGGCAGAAAACGCCCTGGGAATACGTGGCCGAGCTGGCGTGATGGCGCGGCGTCTTCAAACGGTATAAACTGTTTATACCGTTTTCAAACCGATCCAGACCATGCCCGCCACCGCCAAAACCCCTCGCGCCCCGGCCGCCAAGACCAAAACCAAAACGGCCGCGGCCGCACCCGCACCGGGCAAGAAGCCCGCTCCGGCCGCCGCCGAGCCCGACGCCAAGCCGCGCAAGCCCAAGCTGGTGCGCGACGGCTTCACCATGCCCAAGGACGAATACGCCGCCATCGACGCGCTCAAGCAGCGCGCGGCGGCGCTGGCGCGCCCGGCCAAGAAGAGCGAGCTGCTGCGCGCCGGCCTGAAGCTGCTCGCCGGCCTGGACGACGCCGCGCTGCTGGTGGCCCTGCAGGCCGTTCCGGCGATCAAGACCGGGCGCCCCAAGGCAGCGAAAAAATAATGGTCAAAAGTGGATAAAGCGCTTGATATACAAGTGCCAGTAGCTCATTTTTCGATAGTTTTCAGAAAAAATCCGGCGAACGCACCGCCAGCAGGATGGTTTCCTCGACCCCCTGCCGCCGCCGGTGCCGCAGCCACCAGACGGCCCCCTTGCGGATCGCGCAATCCGGCGCCTGCAAGCCCAGCAGGCGCGCGGCCGTCTGGCCCAGCAGCGGCTGGTGGCCGACGACCAGCACGGCGCTGCGGGCGTCCGGCCACTGGGCCAGCGTCAGCAGCTCGTCGGGGCTGCCGCCGGGCAGCAGTTCGGCACGCAGCTTGACCTTGCGGCCCAGCGCACGCGCGGTCTGCTCGGCCCGGCGCGCCGGGCTGGCCAGCACGCGCAGACCGTCCGGGAGCTGGCGCTCCAGCCAGACGGCCATGCGCGCGGCCTGTTTCTCGCCGCGGTGCGTCAGGGGCCGGGCGATGTCCTCGCCCTCGTCGCCCTCGCTCTCCGCCTCGGCGTGGCGCCAGAGAATCAGGTCCATTTTCAGGTGTCCGGATGGGGAACCGTGGACGCAGGCGACGGCGCATAGCGTGCCATCAGTGCATTCTGCGCGCCCGTGCCGTCCAGCGCGCGCGGCGCCCTGGCGTAGCGGCCGTCCGGCTCCAGCGTCCAGGCGTCGCGGTCGTCGTGCAGGTAGGCCACCAGGCACTCGTCGATGATGCGCTGGCGCAGTTTGCGATCGGTCACCGGCCAGGCGATCTCCTCGCGCCGCAGCATGTTGCGGTTCATCCAGTCGGCGCTGGCCAGGTACAGCTCCTCCTGCGCGCCGGCGCAGAAGTAGAACACCCGGGTGTGCTCCAGAAACCGCCCGATGACCGAGCGCACGCGGATGTTGTCGGTGATGCCTGGCACCCGCGCGGGCAGCATGCAGGCGCCGCGCACGATCAGGTCGATGCGCGCGCCGCGCTGGCCCGCGCGCACCAGGGCGCGGATCAGGTCCTCGTCGGTCAGCGCGTTTATCTTGGCGACGATGCGCCCGCCCTCGCCGCGCTCGGCCGCCAGGCCCGCCGCGTCGATCTTGCCGATCAGGCTGCGCTGCAGCTCGAACGGCGCCAGCAGCAGCCGGCGCAGCTTCGGCAGGCGGTTCTGGTTGGCCAAGTGGTCGAACACGGCGTCCATGTCGGCCGTGACGTGCTCGTCGGCCGTCAGGTAGCTCAGATCGGTGTACAGGCGCGCGGTGCGCGGGTTGTAGTTGCCGGTGGACAGGTGCCCGTAGCGGCGCAGGCCGCTGCCCTCGCGGCGCGTGACCAGCAGCATCTTGGCGTGCGTCTTCAGGCCCACCACGCCATACACCACCTGCGCGCCGATGGACTCCAGCGCCTCGGCCCAGTTGATGTTGGCCTCCTCGTCGAAACGCGCCTTCAGCTCCACCACCGCCGTCACCTCCTTGCCGCGGTGCACCGCCTCACGCAGCAGCTCCATCAGCTCGGAATCGGCGCCGGTGCGGTAGATGGTCTGCTTGATGGCCAGCACCTGCGGGTCGCCCACGGCCTCGCGCAGGAAGGCCAGCACGCCATCAAAACTCTCGAACGGCTGGTGGATCAGCACGTCGCGCCGGCGCAGCCGCGCCAGGATGGCGCCGGCCTGCGGCAGCCGGGCCGGCCAGGCCGGGCGCCAGGGCGTGAACAGCAGCGCCGGATCGTCCACCAGGTCCACCAGCTGCCCCATGCGCACCAGATTGACGGGGCCATGCACCCGGTACAGCGCCGCCGCCGGCAGCGCGAACTGGGTCTGCAGGAAATCCGCCAGGACGGGCGAGCAGCCGGCCGAAACTTCCAGCCGCACCGCCTGCCCGTAGTGGCGGTGCTGCAGCCCCTGGCGCAGCGCGGTGCGCAGGTTGCGCACGTCGTCCTCGTCCACCGCCAGGTCCGAGTGGCGCGTGACGCGGAACTGCGAGAACTCGCACACCTGGCGCCCCGGAAACAGCTCGGCCAGGTGCGTGCGGATGATGCTCGACAGACTGACGAAACGCAGCCCCGTCGGCGCGACGCCGGCCGGCAGGCGCATCAGCCGCGGCAGCGCGCGCGGCACCTTGACGATGGCGATCTCGTTCTCGCGCCCGAAGGCGTCGCCGCCGCGCAGGCGCACGATGAAGTTCAGCGACTTGTTGGCCACCTGCGGGAACGGGTGCGCCGGGTCCAGCCCCACGGGGATCAGCAGCGGGCGCACCTCGCGCCGGAAGTACTCGCGCACCCAGCGCCGCTGCGCCAGCGTGCGCTCGCCGTGCGAGACGATGCGGATGCCATGCGCCGCGAACGCCGGCATCAGCGAATCGTTGTACAGCGCGTACTGGCGCGCCACCAGCGCGTGCGTCTTGAGCGACAGGGCCTCGAAGCTGCCGGCGCCGTAGCCGTCATCGGCGGTCTCGCCCGCCTGCGCCGCCCTGGCCGCGGCCAGATGGGCCGCGGCCCGCACCTCGAAGAACTCGTCCAGGTTGGACGAGACAATGCACAGGTAGCGCAGGCGCTCGAGCAGCGGCACGTCCTCGCGCACCGCCCAGTCCAGCACGCGCTCGTTGAAGGCCAGGATGCTGTGGTCGCGGTTCAGCAGCAGCAGGCGGGCGGGCGCAAGGGCCGCCGCCTCGGGTCCGTCACCAGCGGCGAACCCCGCGGCAGCGGGGTCGAGGGTCTGCACAGGCGTCATGCCGACGGAGTATTGGGTGCGCCGGTGACAATTTCATGACATCGGTGTCCGGCCCAAGGACAAACACCGATAAAAAACCGCCCCGAAAGACGGCTGCGCTGGGTGCGAGGCTGGGCTCAGGCCATCGCGCCCGCCGCCTGCATCGTGGCGCGGCGCAGATCGGCCTGGTGGTCCTGCGTACGCGTCTTGTGGCGCACCACCTGGCGATCGAGCTTGTCCATGAGTTCGTCGATCGCGGCATAGAGATCGAAGTGGCTGGCCTCGGCGAACAGATCGGAGCCCTTGACGCGGACGTTGCATTCGGCGCGCTGGCGCTTTTCCTTTTCCTTCTGCTTCTCGACGGTGAGCAGGACCTTGATGTCCACCACCTGGTCAAAGTGCCGGATGAGACGTTCCAGCTTGGACGTGACGTAGCCGCGCAAGGCGGGGGTCACTTCGAGATGATGGCCGCTGATCGTCAAATTCATGAAACTCTCCTGTAGTTCACGGTGGAAGAATGCCGCCCGGTGCCGGGCGGCCGACGAACCTGTCCTGTCCCTTGGAGCCACTATGCACCGGGAAGTTGCGCCGCGCAAAGGACATCCGCCTGGCGCCAGTGGCTTTGCCCCGCAAGCGGTCGAAAAGACGGCACAATGGCGGGATTAGTCCGGGGTGCGGCGGTCTGCGTGGCACCGATTCGCACCATGACAGACACCGCTTCCAACGCCCTGCACACCTCCCGCATCACCTCGCTGCCGCTCTTGGCGCGCGGCAAGGTGCGCGACAACTACGCGGTAGGCGACGACCGCATCCTGATGATCGCCAGCGACCGGCTCTCGGCGTTCGACGTGATCATGGGCGAACCCATCCCGGGCAAGGGCCAGCTGCTCACGCAGATGGCGCTGTTCTGGTTCGAGCGCCTCGCCCGCATCATTCCCAACCACCTGACGGGTGAAGCGCCCGAATCCGCCGTGACGGCCGAGGAACGGCCGCAGGTGCTGGGCCGCTCCATGCTGGTCCGGCGCCTGCAGCCCATCGCCATCGAGGCGGTGGTGCGCGGCTATCTGGCCGGCAGCGGCTGGAAGGAATACCAGGCGAGCCGCGAGGTCTGCGGCGTGCCGCTGCCCGCGGGCCTGACCAACGCGGCGCGCCTGCCGCACCCCATCTACACGCCCGCGGCCAAGGCGGCGTCGGGGCACGACGAGAACATCAGCTACGCGGCCACCGTGCAGATGGTGGGTGAGCCCCTCGCGGCAAAAATCCGCGACACCGCGATCGCGCTCTACGAGGCCGCCGCGGCGCATGCGCTGACCAAGGGGCTGATCATTGCCGACACCAAGTTCGAGTTTGGCCTGACCTCCTCCGGCGCGCTGGTGCTGATGGACGAGGTGCTCACGCCCGACAGCTCGCGCTACTGGCCGGTGGAAGGGTACGAGGCGGCGCTGGCCGCCGGCGCCAACCCGCCGAGCTTTGACAAGCAGTTCGTGCGCGACTGGCTGGAGCAGGCGCTGGTGGACGGCAAACCCTGGAACAAGACCGCGCCGGCGCCCCACCTGCCGCAGGATGTGATCGCCAAAACGGCCGCCAAGTACCGCGAAGCCTTCGAGCGCCTCACCGCCTGAGCGTGTCGGGCCGGGGCGCCAGCGGCGCCAGGCCGTCTTCCTGCGCTTCGAATTCCAGCAGGGCCTTGCCATCGCTGCCACGCAGTTCCAGGCGCCTGTCCTTCTGCCGGTAGGAGGCCACCTTGGCCAGGCGCTCGAAGAACGCGGCCTCGCTCAAGCCCCCATCCAGGCACAGGCGCAGTGACGCCGTCAGCGCGAGAAACCGCAGGGACCGGCCCTGCAGCTGGTAGCTGCCGTCAAAGCGGTTGCAGCCGCCCGAACCGCTGACCCGCGCCTCGGTGTCCTGCAGCAGCAAATGGGCGGGCCGTGCCTGCGCCGCGGGCCATCCGACGGGCGGGCCGCCGTCCGGGATTTCCACCAGGCGCCACCAGGTCTGGCGCAGCGCCACCGCCGCCTGGGCCTGCGCCGGCGCCACCGGCGCAAGCGGCACGTCGACGCGGCGCAGCGCCGGGTCGAGCAGCACGACCACATCCTCGGGGCTGTGCAGGATCAGGCCGTCGCCCTGCGAGACGCTGGCGCGCACCGCGTGGCGCAGGCCCGGGGCGATCTCCGCCTGGCGGTAGGGCAGCAGCAAGGCATAGGGCGGGCTGCCGGCGTCATCGATGCGCTGGCGCGCCAGCACGACGGGGGGGGCGCCGTCGCCTGGCCATTGCAGCAGCGCGGCTTCAAAGACACTGTCCGGGGGCAGGCTGAGCGGCGCACGCGTGAGCGCGACCCCGCCGAGCAGCGCATCGGGCGGCGGCACGCTGGCACAACCGGCCAGCCACAGCGCCGCCAGCAGCAGCGCGGCGCCCGCCAGGCGCATCAGCTGAGCACGACGCTCGAAAGCCGCCTGCGGTAGCTTGCCACCACCGGGTCTTGCGGCGGAATCTGGCCGTCGGCCACCTTGACCTGCGGCGGCTCGATCAGGTCGAGCACCGCGACATAGGCCTTGCGCGCGGCGTCCTCGCTCCAGGCCTTGTCGCGCATCAGGATTTCGAGCAGTTCGTCCATCGCGTCGGTCCAGCGCTGGCCGGCGATCAGGAATCGCGCACGCCCAAAACGCGCCGCAAAATCGCGTTTGTTGGTGGCAATTTTTGCATCGAATTCGGCAACAGCGCTTTGCCCGCCTGTAGTTTCAGCTACGAAATCGATGGCATTGATCCATAGCTGCAGCGCCGCCAGACGCCGTGAGATCTCGACCTTGGCCGCGACCGGGGCGAATGCCACCTTGGCGGCGTCAAGCTGGCCCTGCTGCAGCAGGCATTTCACCAGATCAAAGCGCGCGTCGTCATTGTCCGGCGCCGCCTCCACCGCGGCCTGCAGCGCTTCCAAGGCAGTGCCGGCGCCGGCCTCCTCCTCAAGAGCCTCGGCCGGCTCTTCGGGCATTTCACCGGCCGGCGGCAGATGCTTGTCCAGGAAGGCGCGCACCTGGCTCTCGGGCAGCGCCCCCATGAAGCCATCCACCGGCTGGCCGTTCATCATCAGCACCACCGTGGGAATGCTGCGCACGCCGAACATCGCGGCGAGCTGCTGCTCCTGGTCGGAGTCGATCTTGGCGAGCTTGAAGCGCCCGCCGTAGTCCGCCTCCAGCTTCTCCAATATGGGCCCCAGCGTCTTGCACGGGCCGCACCAGGGCGCCCAGAAATCGACGAGGACGGGGGTGGTCATCGAGGCGGCGATGACCTCGGCTTCAAAATTCTGCGTGGTGACATCCATGGCAATCCATTCCTGCAAAGGCGCGATGCGCCCGATTGTCTGGCAAACCCTTAGTGTGCAACATCACGCAAGCTGCAGGCGCGGGTCACTAAAATCAAGGGCCTTGCACCGCATGGCGCGCTTCTCGCGCCCCCACCATGAACTCCATCGACATCGGCGTCGTCATGGGCTCTTCCAGCGACTGGGAGACCCTGCAGCACGCCGTCGCCCTCCTGCAGCAATTCGAGATCACGCACGAGGCGCGCGTGGTCTCGGCCCACCGCATGCCCGACGCGATGTTCGCCTATGCCGAAAACGCCGCGGCGCGCGGCCTGAAGGCCATCATCGCCGGCGCCGGCGGCGCGGCCCACCTGCCGGGCATGCTGGCGGCCAAGACCACGGTGCCGGTGCTGGGCGTGCCGGTCGCCAGCCGCCATCTGCAGGGCGTGGACTCGCTGTATTCCATCGTGCAGATGCCCAGGGGCGTGCCGGTGGCGACGTTTGCCATCGGCGCCGCGGGCGCGGCCAACGCGGCGCTGTTTGCCGTGGCGCTGCTGGCCAATGAGCGCCCCCTGCTGCGCGAGCGTCTGCAAGCCTTCCGGACCGAGCAGACCGCGGCGGCGCAGGCGATGGCGCTGCCGCCGGTGGCGCCATGAGCCACGGCGTGATCCTGCCCGGCGCGACGCTGGGGGTGCTGGGCGGCGGGCAGCTCGGGCGCATGTTCGTGCATGCGGCGCAAGGCATGGGCTACTTCACGGCGGTGCTCGACCCGGATACGGACAGCCCGGCGGGGCGCGTGAGTCATCACCACATCCGCACCGGCTACGAAGACCCGCAAGGCCTGGCCGAATTGGCACGCCTGTGCGCGGCGGTGACGACCGAATTCGAGAACGTCCCCGCTGGGGCGCTGCAAACCCTGGCGCGCGCGCTGCCGGTGGCGCCCGCGGCCGAAGCGGTGGCGATCGCCCAGCACCGGGCGCGCGAGAAGGCCCATTTCGTGCGCTGCGGCGTGCCGGTGGCGCCGCATGCCGTCATTGAATCCCCCGAGCAGCTCGCCGCGGTGAGCGCCACCCTGCTGCCCGGCATCCTCAAGACCGCGACGCTGGGCTATGACGGCAAGGGCCAGGTGCGCGTGGGCACGCCGCAGGAACTGGCGCCCGCATGGGAGCAGCTGCGGCGCGCGCCCTGCGTGCTGGAAAAGCGCCTGCCGCTGGCGTTTGAATGCTCCGTCGTGCTGGCGCGCGGGCAGGATGGCACGGTGGTGCACCTGCCGGTGCAGCGCAACCTGCACCGCGACGGCATCCTCGCCGTGACCGAAGTGCTGGAAGAAAGCATGCCCGCAGCCTTTGCCGGCCAGGTGCTGGAGGCTGCCCGATCGATCGCCGACGGCATGGCCTATGTCGGCGTGCTGTGCGTCGAATTCTTCGTGCTGGCCGATGGGCGCCTGGTGGTCAACGAAATCGCGCCGCGCCCGCACAACAGCGGGCACTGGAGCATCGACGGCGCCGATGTCTCGCAATTCGAGCTGCAGGTGCGCGCCATGGCCGGCCTGCCGCTGGTGCAGCCGCGCCAGCACAGCCCCGCGCTCATGCTGAACCTGCTCGGCGACCTCTGGTTCACCCAAGGCACCAACGCCCGCACTCCGCCCTGGGACGCAGTGCTGCGCCTGCCCGGCTGCCATCTGCACCTGTATGGCAAGCTGGATGCCCGCGCCGGGCGCAAGATGGGGCACCTGACGGTCACCGGCAGCAGCAGCGCCGCGGTGCGTGCCACGGCGCTGCGCGCGGCGCAGATCCTCGGCATCGCACCCTTCTGAACCATGATCCTGGACGGCACTCCCGACAGCTCGGTACAGGCGGCGGTGCAGGCGCTTGCCCGGGGCGACCTGCTCGGCCTGCCCACCGAAACCGTCTATGGCCTGGCGGCCGACGCCGACAACGAGGCCGCCGTCGCCCGCATCTTCACCACCAAGGGACGGCCCGCGAACCACCCGCTGATCGTGCATGTGGCCGACGCCGGCGGCGCGCTGCACTACGCCGGCAGCCTTCCCACATTTGCCCAGCGGCTGATGGCCGCCTTCTGGCCCGGGCCGCTGACGCTCATCGTGCCGCGCCGCGAGGGCGTGGCGCGGGCCGCCGCGGGCGGGCAAGACAGCGTCGGCCTGCGCTGCCCGGCGCACCCGGTGGCGCAGCGGGTGCTTGCCGCCTGCGCCGCGCACCAGCCGGCCATCCGGGGCCTCGCGGCGCCCAGCGCCAACCGCTTCGGCCGCGTCAGCCCCACCACCGCCCGGCATGTGCAGGACGAGTTCGGCGATGCGCTGCTGGTGCTCGATGGCGGCGCCTGCAGCGTCGGCATCGAATCGACCATCATCGACTGCACGCGCGCCGCCCCCGTGCTGCTGCGCCCCGGCATGCTGTCGCGCGAGCGGCTCTCCAGCGCCTGTGGGCAGCGGGTTCTACTGAAAGAGGAGCTGCCAGCGCATGAACCACGGGCGTCAGGCACACTTTTGATGCACTATGCCCCCAGGGCAACGGTCCGCCTGATGAACGCCCAGGAACTGCAGGCAGGCCTGGATCTGCTGGGCGAAGACGCAGCGCACGTGGCCGTCTACGCCCGCAGCCCCCTGCGCGCCACGGCAAGGCACCGGCTGCTGCGGCGCATGCCCGATGACTCCGCGGCCGCCGCACGGCAATTGTTCGCCCAGCTGCGCGCGTTCGACGATGCCGGCGCGCACCTGATCTGGGTCGAAACACCCCCCACCGACACCGAATGGGACGGCGTGCGCGACCGGCTGCAGCGCGCGGCTGCGGCGCGCTGATCCGGGCCCGGAGCACCGTTTACACTCGCTGCTTCTATTCGGAGAACGACCCCATGTCAGCACCTTGGTTGCGCCGCACCCTGCTTGCGGCGGCCTGCGCATCGACCGCCTGGCTCGCCGCCTGCGGCTCCAGCGTCGTCGACGGTTTCAAACCCCAGCGCATGATCGCCTTTGGCGACAGCATGGCCTATCTCGGCGACGCATCCGGCAACGGCCGCTACACCGTGAACGACGCCAGCGTCAACAACTGGACGGTACAGGTCGCGCAGCGCTACGGCCTCACGCTCGCCTCCAGCGCCGCCGGCGGCCTGAGTTTCGCCCAGGGCAATGCACGCATCACCGCCAAGCCCGACGCCGCGGGCAACGCCGGCACGCCCACGGTCAGCGAACAGGTCGATGCCTTCCTCGCCACCCAGACGGTGCTGCCGGGCGACATGGTGCTGATCGGCGCCGGCACCGCCGATCTGATCGTCGGCATGGTGGCCGTGCAGGCAGGCACGCAGACGGCGGACCAATACCTGGCGCAGGTGCGGCAGGCAGGCGCAGACCTGGCCGCGCAGGTGCGCCGCCTGGCCAGCGCCAACCTGCATGTGGTCGTCAGCGGCGTCTACCGCCTGGGCCGCACCCCCTGGGCCGCGGCCTTGGGACAAAGCGACAGCAACAGCAACACCAGCCTGCTCACGCAGGCCAGCGATGCCTTCAACGCCAGCCTGCTGCTCAAGATCGAAGACCTGGGCGCGCGCGTGCGCTACGTGGAAATGGCGGGTTACGTCAACCCCATCGACGACAGCGTGCACCGCCCGTACAACTACATCGGCTTCGCCAACAGCACCAACCCGGTATGCACCTCGACGGATTCCGGGGCGGGCATCGGCACCGGCACGGGCCAGGTCAATTCCGCGCTGTGCACCAGCAACACGCTGGTCCCCGGAGCCGATCCCACCACCTACGAATTCGCCGACAGGGTCTACATCTCGCCGGCCTCGCAGCGCCAGCTGGGCGACCACGCGTTCAACGACGTGCTGCGCGAGACCTGGTGATTTTTTGCGCCGCCCCATGAAAAACGCGCTCTTGGGCGCGTTTTTCATGCAAGCCCGGCTCCGGGCCGTTCTTATTGCTTCGCCATCACCCGCACCATCTCCAGGCACTTGTTGGAATAGCCCCATTCGTTGTCGTACCAGGCCACGAGCTTGACGAAGTTCTTGTCCAGCGCAATGCCGGCATCCGCATCAAAGATCGAGGTGCGCGCATCGCCGCGGAAGTCGGTGGCCACCACCTTGTCCTCGGTATAGCCCAGCACGCCCTTGAGCGCGCCCTGGGCCTGCGCCTTCATCTCGGCCTTGATTTCCTCGTAGCTGGCTTCCTTCTCCAGCTCCACCGTCAGATCGACGACCGAAACGTCGGACGTCGGCACGCGGAAACTCATGCCGGTAAGCTTCTTGTTGAGCTCGGGAATCACCACGCCCACGGCCTTGGCGGCACCGGTGCTGGACGGAATGATGTTTTCCAGGATGCCGCGTCCGCCGCGCCAGTCCTTGCCGGAAGGGCCATCCACCGTCTTCTGCGTGGCCGTCGCCGCGTGCACCGTGGTCATCAGGCCGCGCTTGATGCCCCATTTGTCGTTGAGCACCTTGGCCACGGGCGCCAGGCAGTTGGTGGTGCAGGAGGCATTGGAAGCAATCGCCTCGCCCGCGTAGGACTTGTCGTTGACGCCGAAGACGAACATCGGCGTGTCGTCCTTGGAGGGCGCGGACATCAGCACCTTCTTCGCGCCGGCGGTGATGTGCTTCTGCGCGGTTTCCTTGGTCAGGAACAGGCCGGTGGATTCGAGCACGATGTCGGCGCCGATTTCGTTCCATTTGAGCGCGGCCGGGTCTTTCTCGGCCGTCAGGCGGATTTTCCTGCCGTTGACGATGAGCGTATTGCCGTCCACGGAAACCTCGCCATCGAAGCGCCCGTGCACGCTGTCGTGCCTGAGCATGTAGGCGAGGTAGTCGGGTTCGAGCAGGTCGTTGATGCCCACGATCTCGATGTCGGGGAAATTCTGGATCGCTGCACGCAGCACATTGCGGCCGATGCGGCCAAAACCGTTGATGCCAAGCTTGATCGTCATGGGGTCACCCTTTACACAGTTGCCGAAGAATCATTTGCGGCGTGCCAGCGCCGCCTGCACGGTCGCGGCGACGTTCTCCGCCGTGAAGCCGAAGTGCGGCAGCAGCACCTTGGCCGGCGCCGACTCGCCGAAGCTGTCGATGCCGACCACCGCCGCGCAGCCGTATTTCCACCAGCCTTCGCTCACGCCCATCTCCACCGCGATGCGCGGCAGGCTGTCGGGCAGCACCAGCTTTTTGTATTTCACCGTTTCACGGTCAAATGCGGTTGTACTCGGCATGGATACAACGCGGACAGCTATCTTTTTGATTGCGAGCAGCTTTTGCGCCTCCAGCGCCAGATGCACCTCCGAGCCGGTCGCGATGATCACCGCCTGCGCCTTTTTCTTCAGGCCGGCATCCTGCGGTTCGGCCAGGACATAGGCGCCGCGCGCGATGTCGCCCAGCGCCTTCTTGGGCAGATAGGGCAGGTTCTGGCGGCTGAGCAGCAGCGCGGTGGGCCGATGCGCATTGCTCAGCGCCACGCTCCAGGCCACGGCGGTTTCGGCCGTGTCGGCCGGGCGCCAGACATCCAGGCCCGGAATCAGCCGCAGGCTGGCGGTGTGCTCCACCGGCTGGTGCGTCGGGCCATCCTCGCCCAGCCCGATCGAGTCGTGCGTGAACACATGCACCACGCGCTGCTTCATCAGCGCGGCCATGCGGATGGCATTGCGGCTGTAGTCGCTGAAGGTGAGGAAGGTGCCGCCGTAGGGGATGAAGCCGCCGTGCAGCGCGATGCCGTTCATGATCGCGGCCATGCCGAACTCGCGCACGCCGTAATTGATGTGGCGTCCGCCCTGCCCGGCCTCGTTCTTCAGCACCGCACCCGCTGCGTCAAAGCGCAGCTGCGGCGTGCTCCTGGTGTTGGTGAGATTGGAGCCGGTCAGGTCGGCGCTGCCGCCCAGCAGCTCGGGAATCTTCGCGGTCAGGGCCTCCAGCGTGATCTGGCTCGCCTTGCGGCTGGCGACGGTCTCGCGTTTGGTGTGCGCCTCCACCACCGCATCCACGGCGGTCTGTGCAAAGTGCTTGGGCAGCTCGCCCGCCATGCGGCGCGTGAACTCCGCGGCCATCTCCGGGTACGCCGCAGCGTAGGCGGCAAAGCGCTGGTTCCAGGCCGCCTCGCGCGCAGCCCCGGCCGCCTTGGCATCCCAGTCGGCATACACCTCTGCAGGAATCTCGAACGGCGCGTGGTTCCAGCCCAGCGCCGCGCGCGTGAGGGCGATTTCATCGACGCCCAGCGGCTCGCCGTGCGCCTTGGCGGTATCCGCGCGGTTGGGACTGCCGTGGCCGATGTGGGTCTTGCAGATGATGAGCGTGGGGCGCTCCGTTTCTTCGCGCGCCTGCGCGATGGCGGCGTCCACGACATCCGGATCGTGCCCGTCGATGGGGCCGATCACATTCCACTGGTAGGCATTGAAGCGCTGCGCCACGTCGTCCACGTACCAGGGGCTGACCTGGCCGTCGATGCTGATGCCGTTGTCGTCGTACAGCGCGATCAGCTTGTTGAGCTTCCAGGCGCCGGCCAGCGCGCAGGCCTCGTGGCTGATGCCTTCCATGAGGCAGCCGTCGCCCAGGAACACATAGGTATGGTGATCGACGATGGCATGGCCGTCACGGTTGAACTCGGCCGCCAGCAGTTTTTCGGCCAGCGCCATGCCCACCGCGTTCGTCACGCCCTGGCCCAGCGGGCCGGTGGTGGTTTCCACGCCCGGGGTCACGCCCACCTCGGGGTGGCCCGCCGTCCTGCTGTGCAGCTGGCGGAAATTCTTCAGCTCCGCCATCGGCAGGCCGTAGCCCGTCAGATGCAGCAATGCATAAATGAGCATGGAGCCGTGACCGTTGGAGAGCACGAAGCGATCGCGGTTGGCCCAGCGCGGGTGGGCCGGGTTGTGCGACAGGTGCCGCCCCCAGAGCGCCACCGCCATGTCGGCCATGCCCATGGGCGCGCCGGGGTGACCGGAATTGGCAAGTTGAACGGCATCCATTGCGAGCGCACGGATTGCGTTCGCCATCTGTCGAGAGTCCGCCATGAGTTTTGCTCCTGCCTGAGGCAGAGGGTGAGAAATATGCGTAAATAATTATATAAATGCCTTGTGCAAACAAGGCACTTGCTCGCTGCGGCGCAAGCGCAGAAGCGCAAATCTTACCGTGGCCACAGAGCCCACAGGCGCAAGCCCTGCTTGAGGCGCCCGGCCAGTTCGCCCGCCGCATCGCCCGACCCCGCGAAATAGTCCGCACGCACCGCGCCGACGATGGCGCTGCCCGTATCCTGCGCCATCACCAGGCGATCAAGCCGCGCGACCGGGCCTTCGCTTGCCAGCCACACCGGCGTGCCATAGGGAATGCTGGTGCGGTCGACCGCGATCGAGCGACCGGGCGTCAGCGGCACGCCCTGCGCCCCGCGCGGGCCCTCCTCGGCAGAGACCGCATCAAGCGGCTCTTCGCGAAAGAACACATAGCGCGGATTGGCCCAGAGCATCTCCTGCACCCGGCCCGGATTGGCCTGCGCCCAGGCGCTGATGCCCGGCCAGGTGGCGTCACGCACCAGCCCGCGATCGAGCAGCCAGCGGCCCACGCTCTGGTAAGGCTGGTTGTTGGTGCCGGCATAGGCGAGGCGCACCAGGCGGGTGCTGCCGTCCGCCTCCTGCAGGCGCAGGCGGCCCGTGCCCTGGATGTGCAGCACCAGGGCCTGCACCGGATCGCGCACCCAGGCGATCACGCGGCCGGCCAGCTGCGCCTGCGCCTCGGGCTGGCTCTCGATCTGCCGGCGCGTGTACCAGGGCTGTCTGGCGGGCAGGCCCGGCGGCGGGGCGTAGATCGGCACCTCGAAGCCATTGCCGCGCACGCGCGCACCTTCCAGCTCGGGCTCGAAATAGCTGGTGAGCAGTCCATTGGCATTGCCATCCTGCGCCTCGATGCGCCAGGGCTGCAGGCGCTGCTGCATCCAGGCGCGCTGCTCGTCTTCGCCGGCGATCGCCAGCCGCCGCACCTCGGGGCACAGGGGGACGAACGCGGGCGCCGGGCGCTCGCAGTTGCGCAGCCAGGCCTCCCAGGCTTCATGCATCGCATCCTGCGACCAGCCCGGCAGCTCGTTCCAGTCCACGGGCACCCAGCGGCTGCGGTAGCCCGGCAGCGTGCCCGGGACCGCCAGCGGTCCGCCCAGCGGGCCCAGGCGCGGCGGGCCCAGCGTTCCCGCCTCGCCGCCTGGCGCGGCCACGGGCGGCGCCGGCGGGCGCGTGCCGCACGCGGCCAGCACTCCTACAATGGCGGCGACGATGATTTGACGCGAGAGACTGAGCCACATGCTGCTGATTTTCCTTGAAGCCCTGCTGGCGCTGGCGCTCTTTCTGCTGCTGATCTGGTGGACCATGTTTTCCGGTCGCAAAAAGGGCGAACTGCATGCGGACCAGAATCCGGCGGACGATGCCGAATCACCTGACTCCAAGCGTCCATGAAAGGAAAAACGCCATGCGTACATTGATCATTTCCACTGTAGCGGCCGCCGCATTGCTCACCGGCTGCGCCAACATGAGCGACACCCAGCGCCATACCGCCACCGGCGCCGGCGTGGGCGCGCTGGGCGGCGCGGCGCTGGGCGCCATTGTGGGCGGCAGCGCAGGCACCGGCGCCGTGATTGGCGCGGGCGCGGGCGCGCTGGGCGGCTACATCTGGTCGCAGCACATGGAAAAGCAGAAGCGCGAAATGCAGGCCGCCACGCAAGGCACCGGCGTGGCGGTGACGCAGACGGCGGACAACCAGCTCAAGCTCGACATCCCCAGCGACATCTCGTTTGCCACCGGGCGCGCCGATATCCAGCCCAATTTCCGCGCGATCCTGAACCGTTTCGCCGACGGCCTGCGCACCAGTCCGAACGCGGATGTGCGCATCATCGGCCATACCGATTCGACCGGCTCGGACGCGATCAACAACCCGCTGTCGCTCGAACGCGCCACCAGCGTGCGCAACTACCTGGCGGATCGCGGCGTGAACGCGGCGCATGTCCAGGTGTCCGGCCGCGGCTCGCACGAGCCGATCGCCAGCAACGACACCGCCGAAGGCCGCGCGCACAACCGCCGCGTGGAGATTTACGTGGGTGAGCGCCAGGCGGGCTGAGAAATGACGCAATGACCGCAGCGTGCGCTGGCGATGACGCGGCTGGCGCCGCATGACGTCTACAAAACCCGGTGTTTAAGCGCCGGCAGCTGCCCACGCACTTCCCGCAGCCGCGCAGGGTCCAGATCGGCCAGCACCACCGCGTTGCCCTGCGCCTGCTGCGCCAGCACATCGCCCCAGGGGCCGACCACCATGCTCTGGCCCCAGGTGCGCCGGCCGTTCTCGTGCGTTCCACCCTGGGCCGCGGCCAGCACATAGGCCTGGTTCTCGATGGCGCGCGCGCGCAGCAGCACCTCCCAGTGCGCGCGGCCCGTGGTGGCGGTGAAGGCGCTGGGCACGAGCAGCAGATCGCAGCCCGAGCGCGCATGCGCGCGGTAGAGCTCGGGAAAGCGCAGGTCATAGCACACCGAGAGCCCCACGCGCCAGCAGCCACCGCCGCGTGACGCGAGCACAAAGCGCACCGGCCGGCTGCCGGGCAGGATGGTGCGCGCCTCGTCAAAGTGCTCCGCGCCGGTGTCAAAACCAAACAGATGGATCTTGTCGTAGCGCGCCACGCAGGCCCCCTGCGGATCGAAGACCAGCGAGGTGTTGTGCACACGCGCCGCATCGCTGGTGGCCAGCGGCAAGGTGCCCCCCGCCAGCCACAGCCCGTGCGCGCGCGCCTGTTCCGACAGAAACCGCTGCACCGCGCCATCGCCGGGCCGCTCGGCCAGCGCCAGCTTGTCCTGGTCGCTTTGGCCCATGAGGCAGAAATACTCGGGCAGCACGGCAAGCTCGGCACCGGCTTGCGCCGCCTGCGCGATCAGGGCGGCTGCCTGTGCCAGATTGGCCTGCAGATCCACACCCGACACCATCTGGATGGCCGCAACTTTCATGGCTTCTTTTCCTCCTTGGCGCCCGTCTCGCCCGCAGGCACCTGCCGCACCTGCGGATCGCTCCAGGTGCCATCGATGCGGAACTCGCGCGTGGCTGCTTTCACCAACGTGTCTCCCAGCACGAACTGCGCCAGGAAACTGCCCAGGCCAACGAGCGGATTGATCGCCGTGGCGACGAGCGAAGCCGTCAGCGTGTTGAGCTCCGGCACCACCACCACATGCAGATCCTGGGTTTCGCCGGCGATATCGGCCTGGCCTTCCATCAGCACCGCGGCGTTCACGCCCTTCATCTGCAGATTGTTGGTGCTGGCGATGCCGTTGGCAATCTTCACGTCGCCGCGCACGAAGTCAAACGAAAAACCGGCGCTGAACACATCGCGGAAATCCAGCGCCAGGCGTCGCGGCAACGCCTGCAGGCTGAGCACGCCGAGCAATTTGGACAGCCCCGGGTCGGCCTTGAGAAACTGCCCCGAGGCCATGTCCAGCCGCATCTGCCCGGTCATGCTGGGGTAGTCCGGCGACATCGGCGAGCCCAGCCAGCCGACCTGCCCGGACAGCTGGCCGCTGCCCCGGCGCAGCACGCCAGGCATGCCCAGGCGATCGAGCAAGGCGCCCGAATCGCGCACCTTGAGCTCGAACTTGAGCGCGGTGCGCCGCTGCGCGTCGGGGCCGGCGCGCCCCAGCAGCGCCCAGTTGCCGCTGGAGCTGAAGTTCGCCTCCGGCATCGCAAGGTCAAGATGCGTGAGGCGCCATTCGCGCAGGCCGTCGCTGCTGGTGCGGTTGTGCGCCTGCAGCGTGAGCTGCCCGAGGTGTTTGCCGCGCAGCTCGAAGTCCTGCACCTGGACATCCAGCGCGGGCAGCTCGCCCGGGCCGTCGTCCAGCAAGCTATCGACCTGCGACTCCGCCGCCTTGGGCAGCGACAGCCGCGACAGGCGGGCCTGCACCTGCCCCTGAGGCAGGTCGGCATCGGCGGGGCGGTAGGCGATGCTGCCTTCCATCTCCCTGGCGGCGACGCTGGCGCGCCAGCCACCGCCCTCGGCAAAGGCATGGGCCACCACGTCATGCAGCGTGCGCCGCAAGTAGGTGAGCGAAGCCACGCGCAGGTCCACGCGATCGGGCTCCCACGGCGAGCGCCTGGCCGTCCGGCCTGGCGCCGGCGCCAGCGTCAGGGCACTCCAGGCATCGAGGTCCAGCGCATCGAGGGTGACGCTGGCCTGCACGCCGCCGCGTTCACCCGCCTGCGCCGCCGCGTCGCCCGGACCCAGAACCAGGCGACCCGAGAGCACCTGCGGTCCGCCGTGGCCCAGGGATTGCAGGTAATTGAACGCAAGCCGCTCCCCGGCCTTGAGCGTCAGGCGCTCCAGCGGCGGATCGCTGCCGTGGGCAGCCGCCACCAGCTGGCTCTGAAAACGCACCGGCAGCGCCTGCTCCCGCGGCTTGCCCAGCGGCGCCGGCAGATCGAGCGCCATGCCCTGCAGGTCGGTGGTGACGAGGATTTCGGGCACGCCCTGGCGCACGCCCAGCGCCAGCTCATACTGCGCCTGGCCGTGCAGGTGGGCCGCCAGCGGGCGCAGCCCGGGCGAATCGGCCGTCGCCGCGCGCAGGCCCTCATCACTGGCCACACCGCTGGCCTGCACCGCCAGCACCGCGTCGCCCCCCTGCGCCGGCGCCTTCAACCCGCCGGAGAGCCGTACTTCCCCGCCCAGGGCCTGGGCGCGCACCTGCTGCAGATCAAAGCCACGCTCGCTGAACTGCACCTGGCCGTGCGCCTGCGTGAGCAGCGGCGCTGCAGGGGCCACGCGCACCTCGTTGCCCGCCAGCTGCACGCTGCCCTGCACCCGGCTTTGCTCCAGCCCGGCGATGGGCAGCTGCAGTTGCAGCCGCAGCGATGCCGCGCCCTGCGCCTGCATGCCATCGAGCGCCCCCTGGGTGAGCTGCGAGACCTGCGAGCCACGCACGAAAGCCAGCATGTCGGCCAGCGGCCCGGCCACGTCGCCGGTGACCTGCACCACCGGCGTGGCCAGGTCGGGGATGCGGGCGCTGACCTGGCTGACCGCCAGGCGCGGACTGCCCGCCACCTGCCCGGCGGCGCCTTCCACCCGCATGCTGGCACGGTCAAAAACGAGCGCTCCAGACAAGCCGGTGAGCGCCGGCCAGGGCCGGTCGCCAGGCTTGAGCACCGAGCGCGGCGCATAGGCATAGGTGGTATTTTTCACGCGCGCGGCGATATGGAATTCCCCCTGTGGATCGTGTTCGAACGGCAGGTTTCGCAGGTCGCCGCGGACGCGGAATTTCACCTCGTCGCTGACGCCCGCGGTGATCGCGTCGCGCACGTAATGGCGCGCCTCCGTCCCCACGGCCAGCGGCAGGTAGCGGTGCACGCGCGTGCCATTGGCGCGCGTGAGGCTGCCGGACAGATCGAGCATCCCGGGCAGGCGGGATGCGGGCGTGCCACCCGTGCTCCAGCGCAGCCGCGCCTGGCCCTGCGCATCGGCATTGGCAAAGCGCAGGTCGCTGCTCTCGACGCTGACGCCATCCCCGTCGATCTGCCAGAGCACGCTGGCGGCCAGCGTCTGCAGCGGCAGGCAGGGGTCTTCGAAAACACCGGGCAACAGCAGCGCGCCGTCCTCGATGGAAAGCGCTGCGCTGCCGCCCGCCTGGGTCAACTCGAAATGACCGGCCGCATTGCGCAACCCGAAAGCAGCCGGGGCGCAGGTCTTCCCATCGCCACCGGCCAGCGAAAGGGCCGCCACCCGGCCTTTGGCGCTGTAGGCCGCGATCGCATCCAGCGGCCCCTGCCAGCCGGCCTGCAGCTGCTCCACCCGGCCCTCGGGCGCATAGGTGGCCAATGCGTCCCGCAAGGCAGGCGCCAGCGGCACGCGGCTGGCGATGCGCGCCAGCAGTGCCAGATCGAGCTGGTCCGCCTGCAGCCGGCTGCGCCGCGCGCTGCCTTCTCCCTGCATCCGCAGCGCCAGCGCATCGCTGCGCCAGACCAGGCCGTCATCGGTCCGAAAGTGCAGCCGCTCCGCCTTGGCCGCGAAACCAGCGGCCAGCGGCTCGAAACCCAGGCGCGCACCGGCCTCTGCCAGCGCCAGCGGCTGCTGCGCCTGCGGCCATTGCACGCGCACCTGCGCCAGCGCGACATCGCTGACGGCGCGGCGCAGCTGCCCCTGCTGCACATCCAGCCAGCTGCGCAGCGCCCCGCGGCCGCTGTCCACGCGCACGCCCTGCAGATCGAGGTAAGGCGCAAGCCGCGCCATGTCCACCTCGGGCCATTCGGCATAGGCCTCGCCGCTCCAGCGCGTCCAGGCATTGTTGAAGGGGCTGAGCAAGGGCTCGTGCAGGCGCGCGCGCAGCGAAAACCGCGCCCCCCACTCCGGCGGCGGCGTGGCATCCAGCCGGATCGCGTGGTCCCAGGCGCCACCGCGCAGCACCAGGTCAACGGCGCTCAGACCGACCGGGGGCAGCCCGCGCAGCGCGTCCACCCATTGCACCGCTCCGCCCTGGATCACCACCTCGCGCTGCGACAGCAGCCAATCGATGGCCGAGGCATCGCCGCCGGCGCCCGCCACGGGCAGTCCCGCGACAAACCATTGCCCCTGCAGGTCGCGCCGCACCTGCAGCACCGGCGCATCGATGTAGATTTGCCTGAACCCCAGGCGCAGCAGCGAGCGCGGCGACAGCGCAAGCACCACGCGCTGCAGCTGCAGGGCGGCCTGGCCCGATGCGTCCAGCACCTGCACGCCCGACAGTTCCAGCGTCGGCAGCACGCCCGACCTGCGTGCGGACAGCCGCGCCACGCGCAGATCAACCCCAAGGGCGCGTCGGGCTTGCTGCTCCAGCACCGGGCGCCAGTCATCGATACGCGGCACAATCCACCAATGCAATCCTGCCCAGGCCAGCGCCAGGAGCACCCAGAACGCCAGCAATGCCCCCAAGGCCCATCGCGCGGCACCCGCCAGCCATCTCAGCCAGCGGGGGGAATGTGTGGACGCCTCGGACATGAACATCGATTGCAGCAACTGGAATTATGACCCGCGGCCCCGCCGGATTTCACCCCCGCTCTTCCGGGGGCGAACCTTCATCCACCATGCCACCCGCCCCCGAGCCCCCTACCGCCGCGGGTGACCCTGCCGCGCATTCGCGCCTGTACCAGCGCCTGCACCGGCGCTACGGCGCAGAGTGGGCGCTGCTGCCCTCGGGCGTGCCGGACCGCGCCGCCATGGCCACTGCCTGCGACCAGCTGCTGGCACAGGGCAGGGATCTGGCAGCCGCGCTGCGCATCCTGCGCCAGCTGGTGATCGAACGCCTGATGGTGCTCGACTGCGGCCACGGCGCCGCGCTGGGCGATGTCTGCAGCGCGCTGACGCGGCTGGCCGAATTTGCGCTTGACCGGGCCTGCCGGCAGGCCTGCGCGGAACTCGATGCGCTGCATGGCCGGCCGCTTTCCGCGGAGACGAGCGCAGAGGTGCCGCTGTGGATCATCGGCATGGGCAAGCTCGGCGCGCGCGAGCTCAATGTCTCCAGCGACATCGACCTCATCTGCGTCTATGAAGCCGATGGCGACACCGCCGGCCTGGCCGACGGGCGCGGGCAGATTACCAACCATGAATATTTCGTGCGCGCCGTGCGCCGCGTGGGCAGTCTGGTCAGCGAGCAGACCGAAGACGGCTTTGTCTTCCGCGTGGACCTCGCGCTGCGCCCGCATGGCAACTCGGGACCGCTGGCGGTGTCGCTGGCCACGCTGCAGGATTACCTGCGCCAGCAGGGGCGCGAATGGGAGCGCTTTGCCTGGCTCAAGAGCCGCGTGGTCGCGCCGGCGGCAGCGCTTGCCAGCCCCGGCGTACAGCAACTGCGCGGCGTGGTTTTACCCTTTGTATTCCGGCGCTATCTTGATTACGCAGTCTTTGACGCCTTGCGCGTGCTGCACCGCCAGATCCGGCAGGAGGCGCAGCGCCGCTGCGCCGGCCACCCCGAGCGCGCCAACGATGTCAAGCTCTCGCGCGGCGGCATCCGCGAGATCGAGTTCACCGTGCAGCTGGTGCAGGTGGTGCGCGGCGGGCAATTCCCCGAGCTGCGCTGCCGCCCGACGCTGGAGGCCCTGGAGCGCCTTGCGCGCGCGCAGCTCATGCAGCGCGAGACGGCGGACGCACTCGCGCAGGCCTATGTCTTTCTGCGGCAGGTGGAACACCGCATCCAGTACCTGGACGACCAGCAGTCGCATGTGCTGCCGACGGGCGATGACGATCTGGCCTGGATCGCCCGCACCATGGGCCTGGGCTGCTGCGAATTTCTGCGCACCCTGGACGCCCACCGCGAGCGCGTGGCGCAGGAATTCGACGCGCTGCTGGGCGGCCCGGAAAAGAAGAAATGCAGCGGCCCCGGCTGCGGGCGCGGACAGGACGACGCCTCCGACTGGGAAAGCGTCATCGCCGCCCAGCCCGCCGCCATGGCGAAGCGCATGCAGCAATGGCGCGAGCAGCCGCGCGTGGCGCAGTTGCGCGAGCAGGCGACGGCACGGCTGCTGCGCATCCTGCAGCAGACGGGCGAATGGCTGCGCGAAGGCAGCGTCTCCGAGCAGGGCGCGCTGCGCCTGCTCGATTGGCTGGAACTGCTGCTGCGCCGCGAAAGCTATCTCGCGCTGCTGGTCGAGCGTCCGCTGGTGCTGCGCCGCCTGGTCGTCCTGCTGGGCGCGGCGCGCTGGCCCGCGCGCTACCTGCAGCAGCACCCGGGCGTGATCGACGAGCTGGCCAGCGAAGCGCTGTTCCACGAGCGCTTTGACCGCGCGGCCTTCGAGCGCGAGCTGCATGCGCGCCGCGCCAGCCTGCGCTCCACCGGCGAGGACGACGAAGAGGCGCTGCTGAACCTGCTGCGCCGCGCCCACCATGCCGAGGTGTTCCGCACCCTGGCGCGCGACGTGGACGGACGCATCACGGTGGAACAGGTCGCGGACGATCTCTCGCTGCTGGCCGACAGCCTGCTCGCCATCACGGTGCAATGGTGCTGGGAGCGACTCAGGGACCGCCACCGCGACGCGCCGCAGCTCGCCATCATCGGCTACGGCAAGCTCGGCGGGAAAGAGCTGGGCTATGGCAGCGATCTGGACATCGTCTTCGCCTACGACGACACCGACGAACGGGCGCCCGAGGCCTATGCCGCCTTCGTGCGCAAGCTCACCTCCTGGCTCACGGCGAAGACGGGCGAGGGCGATCTGTTCGAGATCGACACGCAGCTGCGCCCCAACGGCAATTCGGGGCTGCTCGTCACCACTTTTGACGCCTACGCCGCCTACCAGCAGCAGCGCGGCAGCAATACCGCCTGGACCTGGGAGCACCAGGCCATGACGCGCGCGCGCTGCGTGCTGGGCTCCGATGCCTTGCGGCGGCGCTTTGACGCCGTGCGCGAAGCCGTGATCACCGCCCCGCGCGAGCATGCCGCGCTGGCGCAGGAAATCCTTGCGATGCGCGAACGCCTGCGCGCCGCCCACCGCAGCAGCCCGCGGCTGTTTGATGTCAAGCACGACCCGGGCGGCATGGTGGATGTGGAATTTGCCGTGCAATACCTCGTGCTCGCCCACGCCGCAGCCCATCCCGGGCTGCGCGAGAACAAGGGCAACATCGGCCTGCTGGAGCGTGCCGAGGCTGCCGGGCTGCTGCCGGCGGGCACGGGCCGCGCCGCCGCCGCCGCCTACCGCCAGCTGCGCCAGGTGCAACACCAGGCGCGCCTGAACGAGGAACCCACGCGCATCGCGCCCGGACAGGTCGCACAGGAGCGCAGCGCCGTGCTGGCGCTCTGGCAGGCGGTTTTTCCAGCGGCGCCGCAAGCACCCCCGCCTCGCCCCCTGTCTGATTGATGCGGGTTTTTCTGGGTACGTCTGGCGCCCGCCGGATGCGAAGATCGCGGCGCGAGGCCCGCGTCACCCACGATGAAAGCTATCGTTTTTAAATCCATTGGCACCGCCCTGCTTGCGCTGGCGCTGGTTTTTGCCTTGACGTTGACACACCCCCTGGCATGCACTGGAGCTCAAGACCTTCGACCTCTGGAGTCTGCTGGCGGCACCGGGCAAAAGCCATCGGCCGATCGCCATCCTGGCGATTGACGAGCCCAGCTTCCAGCAGCTGAGCCATGCCAACGCCACGCAATGGATCGCAGTGCAGGCGCTGCTGCAGCGCCTCGCCCACGCCGCGGGAGGAGACTGGCCCGGCGCCATCGCCCTCGACAAATTGTGAGCCGCGCGCGACCCGGGCCACCGCTGCTGCGTGCGACACTCGCGCCTTTTGCGCATATATGCCCATGCCGCGATTCCTTTCGTGCGCGGCTGCGCTGGCGCTTTCGGCAGGCTTGGCCGGGCAGCTTGCCGCCGAGCAGCCCAAGCCCCAGCCCCAGCCGGCGCTCACCGTCACCACCGCCACCCCGGTGCGCGGACCGCTGACCGATCACCTGAACGCCAACGGCAACATCGCCGCCTGGCAGGAAGCGAGTGTCGGCGCTGAAATCGGCGGCCTGCGCATCGCGCAGGTGCTGGTCAACGTGGGCGATCAGGTGCGCGCGGGCCAGGTGCTGGCGCGTTTTGCCACCGATCTGGTGCAAAGCGACGTGGCGCAGGCGCGCGCCGCGCTGCAGCAGGCGCAGGCCGCCGTCGCCGAGGCACGGGCCAACGCCGCGCGCGCCCAGGCGCTGGCCGGCAGCGGCGCCATGAGCCAGCAGCAGATCCAGCAGTACGCCACCGCCGAGCTGAGTGCCGGTGCCTCGCTGGCGGCGGCGCAGGCGCAGCTGGCGGCACAGCGGCTGCGCCTGAAGCACACCGAGGTGCGCGCACCGGATGACGGCGTGATTTCCGCCCGCGGCGCCACCGTCGGCGCGGTCGTCAACGTCGGCGCCGAGCTGTTCCGGCTGGTGCGCAGGAACCGGCTGGAGTGGCGCGCGGAAGTGAATTCGGCCGACCTTGCACGCCTGGCCATCGGCACCCGGGCCGTGGTGACGGCACCCGGCGGTGCGCAGGCCGAGGGGCGGGTGCGCATGCTGGCGCCCACCGTCGATCTCGCCAGCCGCAACGCGCTGATCTATGTCGATCTGCCCAGCGGCGGCGCGCTGCGCGCGGGCATGTACGCCAGTGGCCAGTTCCTGCTCGGCCAGCGCCAGGCGCTCACCGTGCCGCTGTCGGCCGTGGTGGTGCGCGATGGTTTTCCCAGCGTGTTCGAGCTCGGCGAGGGCGCGCATGTGCTGCTGCGCCGCGTGCGCACCGGCCAGAAGAACGGCGAGCGCATCGAAGTCGTCGAGGGGCTGGCGCCCGACGCCCGCATCGTCGTGCGCGGCGGCACCTTCCTGAACGACGGCGATCTCGTGCGGGTGGTTGAAAAATCAGAACAAAAACAGGCTCCAGCAACCGCCAATAAAGCGCAGGCAGCTACAAAAACAGAGTCACCATGAACGTCTCGGCCTGGAGCATCCGCAACCCCATTCCTGCGGCGATGCTGTTCGTCCTGCTGACGCTGGCGGGGCTGATGGCGTTTCGCACCATGAAGGTGCAGAACTTCCCCGACATGGATCTGCCGGTGGTCATCGTCACCGCGGCGCTGCCGGGCGCGGCGCCAGGGCAGCTGGAAAGCGATGTCGCGCAGCGGCTGGAAAACACCATCGCCACGGTGCAGGGGCTCAAGCACATCACCACCACGCTGACCGACGGCGTGGCGACGCTGGCGATCGAGTTCGTGCTGGAAAAGCCCATCCAGGAGGCGGTGGACGACGTGCGCTCGGCGGTCTCGCGCGTGCGATCGGACATGCCGGCCGACCTGCGCGACCCCATCGTCAACAAGCTGGAGTTCACCTCGCAGCCCATCCTGGCCTACGCCGTCGCTTCCAGCCGCTGGGACGACGAAGCACTGTCATGGTTCGTCGACGACACCATCCAGCGGCGGCTGCTGGCCGTGCCCGGCGTGGGCGCGGTCAACCGCGTCGGCGGCGTGACGCGCGAAGTGCGCGTGCTGCTGGACCCGGTGAAGCTGCAGGCGCTGGGCGCCACGGCGAGCGAAATCTCGCGCCAGCTGCGCCAGGTGCAGCTGGAGAGCGCGGGCGGGCGCGCCGACCTGGGCAGCGGCGAGCAGCCGCTGCGCACGCTGGCCACGGTGAAGACGGCCGCGGAGGTGGCGCGCATCCAGATCGCGCTCTCGGGCGCGCGCAAGGTGCGGCTCGATCAGCTTGCCAGCGTCACCGACACCTTTGCCGAACCGCGCGCCGCCGCGCTGCTGGGTGACCAGCCGGTCATCGGCTTCGAGGTCTCGCGCTCGCGCGGCGCGAGCGAAGTGGAAGTGGGCGCGGGCGTGCAGAAGGTGCTTGCCAGGCTGCAGGCCGACTACCCCCACCTGCAGCTGACCAAGACAGTGGATTTCGTCGACATCGCGCAGGAGGAGTACGACAGCTCGATGCGGCTGCTGTACGAAGGCGCCGCGCTCGCCGTGGCCGTCGTCTGGCTGTTCCTGCGCTCGTTCCGGGCGACGATGATCTCGGCGGTGGCGCTGCCGCTGTCGATGATTCCGGCCTTCATCGGCATGCAGCAGTTCGGCTTCACGATCAACATCCTGACGCTGCTGGCGCTGTCGCTGGTCGTCGGCATCCTGGTGGACGACGCCATCGTCGAGGTGGAAAACATCGTGCGCCACCAGGGCATGGGCAAGAGCCCCTACCAGGCAGCGATGGAGGCGGCCGACGAGATCGGCCTGGCGGTGGTGGCCACCACCTTCACGCTGATCGCGGTGTTCCTGCCCACGGCCTTCATGAGCGGCATTCCCGGGCGCTTCTTCAAGCAGTTCGGCTGGACGGCGGCGCTGGCGGTGTTCGCCTCGCTCATCGTCGCGCGCCTGCTCACGCCCATGATGTGCGCCTATCTGCTCAAGCCGGTGAAGCATGCCGATCATGAGCCGGGCTGGCTCAGGGTCTACATGCGCGCCGTCGGCTGGTGCCTGCACCACCGCTTCGCGACGCTGGTGGCGGCGCTGCTGTTCTTCGCCGGATCTCTGGCGCTCATTCCGCTGCTGCCCTCGGGCTTCATGCCGCCCGACAACAACGCTCAGACGCAGGTGAGCCTGGAACTACCGCCCGGCACGCTGCTGCCCGAGACACAAGCGCTGGTGCTGCAAGCCACGGAGCGCGCCTTCGGCGTCGGCCATGTGCAGACCGTGTACAGCACGATCGGCGGCGGCAGCGCGGGTGCGGACCCGGTGACCGGCGGCGGCGCGGCCGATCCGCGCAAGGCCACGCTCACGCTGCGCATGGCGCCGCGCGCCGAACGCCCGTCCAAGCAGGAAATCGAGGCGCGCCTGCGCGAGGCCATGCGCGACCTGCCCGGCGCGCGCGTGCGCGTCGGGCTGGGCGGCTCCAACGACAAATACATCATGACGCTCTCCAGCGACGACCCGCAGCAGCTGGAGCGGGCCGCGCGCGAGGTGGAGCGCGGCATACGCACCATTCCCGGCATCGGCGGCGTCACGTCGACGGCCAGCCTGGCGCGGCCCGAGATTTACGTGCAGCCCGATTTCGCCCGCGCCGCCGATCTGGGCGTGACCAGTGCCGCCATCGCCGAGACGCTGCGCGTGGCCACCGTGGGCGATTTCGAGCAGAACCTGGCCAAGCTCAACGTCGCGCAGCGCCAGATACCCATCCTGGTGCGGCTCGACGATGCGGCGCGCGCCGACCTGAGCGTGCTCGAACGCCTGGCGGTGCCGGGGCAGAAGGGCCCGGTGCGCCTGGGCGAGGTCGCCACGCTCACGCTCGCGGGCGGACCGGCCGTGATCCGCCGCTACGACCGCGCGCGCAACGTGCGCTTCGAGATCGAACTGGGCAGCCGCGGCCTGGGCGAGGTGCAGCAGGCGGTGCGCGATCTGCCCGCCGTGCAGCACATGGGCGCCGGCGTGCGCCTGGTCAACGTGGGCGACGCGGAGATGATGTCCGAGCTGTTCTCCAGCTTCGGCATCGCCATGCTCACCGGCGTGGTCTGCATCTACATCGTGCTGGTGATGCTGTTCAAGGATTTGCTGCAGCCCTTCACCATCCTGGTGGCGCTGCCGCTGTCGCTCGGCGGCGCCTTCGTCGCGCTGATGCTGGCGCACCAGAGCTTTTCCATGCCCTCGCTGATCGGCCTGGTGATGCTCATGGGCATCGCCACCAAGAACTCCATCCTGCTGGTGGAATACGCCATCACCGCGCGGCGCGAGCTCGGCATGCGCCGGCTCGATGCGCTGCTCGATGCCTGCCACAAGCGCGCGCGCCCCATCATCATGACCACGCTCGCCATGGGCGCGGGCATGATGCCGGTGGCGCTGGGTCTGGGCAGCGCCGACATGAGCTTTCGCTCGCCGATGGCGATGGCGGTGATCGGCGGGCTGCTGACCTCCACCGTGCTGAGCCTGCTGGTGGTGCCCGCCGTATTCACCTACGTGGACGATTTCGAGCACTGGATCCGCCGGCTGGCGCATCGGCGGCCTCATGCCCGGGCGGGAGCTGCCGATAATCCAGGCTGAACGGCGCTGCCAATGAACCTGATCCCGGCCACTATCGATTCCTGCCGCTGGGCAAGCCGCTGTCCCTCACGCCCAGATCGCGGCGATGAAGATCGACGGCCATGCGCCGGCGCGGACCGGCGCCCGACCACGCACGGGGTGCGCCCGCAGGTGTCGCTTCAGCGACTTTTCAAATTGCCTTGACGAGTTGAAGTGCCACAATCGTCCGCGGAACTTTTGGGCAAAGCGTATAGTCCATACGGTGTCCGCGAGAGCGTTGACACTGATTTGCAGGAACAGGACGACCACACCATTTCCAGTTGCGAAGCCTTCCGGATCTCCGGTTGAAAGCCTGAGGCGGCCTCTCCTCCCTCCCTCTCTTCTTTCGTTTCAGGGCGCTTCGCGACTGTTTTTACAACGCGCAAGGCGCGCATTCCCCAACGGGAATGCGCGCCTTGCGCGTCATGGGGTGGCGGTCTTATTGCAGCCGCGGCTGGGTGTCGATGAAGCTCGCGCGCTGCATCAGTTTGTCGTGCAGCCGCCCCAGATTGGGGTGCTCCCCGCGCCAGTCGAGTTCGGGCAGCCGGAATGCCAGCCAGCCCAGCGCGCAGCCCACGGCAACATCGGCCAGGCTCAGGTACACGCCAGTGCAAAAAGGCTTGTCACCCAGGCCCTGGTCGATCCCGCGCAGACCCGCGCGCACCTTGCCCAGCTGGCGATCGATCCAGGCCTGGCTGCGCTCGCCATCGCCGCGTCCGGCCCAGTTGCGCTCCAGCCACGCCAGGATGCCGGCATCGAGCACGCCGTCGGCCAGTGCCTCCCAGGTCTTGACCTCGGAGCGCTCGCGCCCGCCGGCCGGAATCAGCCGCTGCACCGGCGAGAGCGTATCCAGGTACTCGACGATCACGCGCGAATCGAACATCGCGTCACCCCCGTCCAGCACCAGGCAGGGCACCTTGCCCAGCGGATTGGAGCGGCCGATCGCCGCCTCCTCAGACCAGACGTTGTCCAGTTCCAGGCGGTAATCGAGCTTCTTCTCGGCCAGCACCACGCGTACCTTGCGCACATAGGGGCTGGTCAGGGTTCCGATGAGCTTCATGGGACGGCGGCCAAGGGCACGGCAATGGGAAGGAAGGCATTTTATGCAGGCCCGCCTCCTACAATCGCGCCCCATGGAACTCTCGCCCCTGACCGCTCTTTCGCCCCTGGACGGGCGCTATGCCGCCAAACTCGCCGCCCTTCGCCCCCTGATGAGCGAGATGGGCTACATGCACCGGCGCGTGCAGGTGGAAGTGGCCTGGTTCATCGCGCTGTCGGATGCCGGTTTTGCTGAATTTGCTCCGTTATCAAGAGCTGATCGCGCTTATCTACAAAGCCTTGTGACTGGTTTTGATGAAGAAAATTGTGCTGCCATCAAAGCCTTCGAGAAGACCACCAACCACGACGTGAAAGCCGTCGAATACTGGATCAAGGAACGCATCCAGGGCCATGCGGCGCTGGAAAAGGCGGCGGAGTTCGTGCACTTCGCCTGCACCAGCGAAGACATCAACAACACCAGCCACGCGCTGCAGACCCAGGCCGCGCGCGACGCGGTGCTGCTGCCCGCCCTGCGCGGCATCGCCGCCACGCTGCGCGCCATGGCGCACCAGTACGCCGCCGCGCCCATGCTCAGCCGCACGCACGGCCAGACCGCCAGCCCCACCACCGTGGGCAAGGAAATCGCCAACGTGCTGGTGCGCCTGGAACACGCCACCGTCCGGATTGCCGAGGTCAAAATCCTCGCCAAGATGAACGGCGCCGTGGGCAACTACAACGCGCACCTCGCGGCCTGGCCCGAGTTTGACTGGGAGGCGTTTGCGCGCAAGGTGGTCGAAGCTCCGCAGCCGCAGGGCCTGGGCCTCACATTCCAGCCCTATTCCATCCAGATCGAGCCGCACGACTGGATGGCCGAGCTGTTCGACGCGGTGGCGCGCGCCAACACCATATTGATCGATTTTTCACGCGACATCTGGGGCTATGTGAGCCTGGGCTATTTCAGGCAGCGCCTGAAGGCGGGCGAGATCGGCTCGTCCACCATGCCGCACAAGGTCAACCCGATCGACTTCGAGAACGCCGAGGGCAACCTGGGCCTGGCCAACGCGCTCTTGCGCCACCTGGCCGAGAAGCTGCCGATCAGCCGCTGGCAGCGCGATCTGACCGATTCCACCGTGCTGCGCAACATCGGCGTGGCGCTGGGCTATGCGGTGCTGGCCTACGCCTCGCTGGCCACGGGCCTGTCCAAGCTCGAACTCAACGCCGAGCGCCTGGCGCAGGACCTCGACCACAGCTGGGAAGTGCTGGCCGAGCCCATTCAGACGGTGATGCGCCGCCACGGCGTGGCCGGTGCCTACGAAAAACTCAAGGAAGTGACGCGCGGCAAAACCGTGAGCGCCGAAGCGCTGCACGCGCTCATAGAGAGCCTGGCGATTCCCGAGGCCGACAAAGATCGGTTGCTGGCGATGACCCCGGCCAGCTACATCGGCAAGGCCGCCGAACTCGCCCGCCGCACGTAAGTTGCCACGCTGAACGCTCAACCCTGAACGCTCAACCCTGAACGCCCAAGCTTTCTCGTGGCTCTGAAATCCACCATCTTCAAGGCGAACCTCGCGATCGCCGACATCGACCACGGCTACTACGCCGACCACGCGCTGACGCTGGCACGCCACCCGAGCGAAACCGACGAGCGCATGATGGTGCGCCTGGCGGCACTCGCGCTCAACGCCCACGCGCTGCAGGACACCTGCCAGGGCGACGGCACGCTCGCCTTCGGCGCGGGCCTTTCCGACACCGACGACCCGGACGTGTCGCTCACCGACTTCACCGGCCGCAAGCGCCTGTGGATCGAGGTCGGCCAACCCGAGGACAAGCCCCTTGCCAAGGCCTGCAGCCGCGCCGACGCAGTGCTGGTCTACGCCTTTCACCCGGCCGCCGAGGTCTGGTGGCGCGGCATGGCCGCCAAACTCGCGCGGCTGCAAAAGCTGCAGGTCTGGCGCCTGCCGACCGAAGCCTCCAAGGAGCTCGCGGCCCTGGCTGAGCGCAGCATGCAGTTGCAGGCCACGGTGCAGGAGGGTGCGCTCACGCTCAGCAGCGAGCAGGGCAGCGTGGTGCTGGAGCCGCTGCGCTGGCAATAATTACCTTCAGCGCGGCATGAGGGCGCCGCAATTCCAGCACTGTTCAAACCCGCCTTCCACGATCTCCCCGCACGAAGGGCAGGCCCAGCGGCGCTGGGGCAGACGCCGCAGTTCATCGAGCAGCGTACGGGCGCGGACCAGGTGCTCGCCGTGGTCCAGCCAGATCTCGGGCAGGCATTCGCTGGGCGGCAGCTGTCCGGCCGCCGAACTCAGGTATTGGCGCTGCACCGTCGCCGGCATGCCCGCCTCGCACAGCAGGTCGCACCAGACGGTGGCGATCGCGATGTTGGGGGCTTGGGTGAGACGCTGCATGGGGCGAAAACAGACGGCTGAAGCGGCCATCATAGGCGGCTTGTGGTTTAATTTCACCCATTCAAGGGGGAGTAGCTCCCCGCCAGCGCGGCCTTGCCGCGCGGGTGGATGGCAGGGTCGTCATCACGAAGCGCGGGTGCGCTTCCGGCCTGCCGGGTGTGGCGGACGCCATGCCGAGCAAGACCCTTGGACCCCGGATTTTCCGTGCGCGGTCCAAGGTGTCTCTCTGCAATTCTTGCAGCAAGCTCCCGGGCTGGTGCGGAAGATCCACAACCACCGACCCGCTTTTCAGCGGTTTTGAGGACAGCAAACACATGGATCTGGAATTCTTTCTGCACGCGCCCTTCTGGGTCGCGCTCGGCCAGCTCATCATCATCGACATCCTGCTCGGCGGCGACAACGCCGTGGTGATCGCGCTGGCCTGCCACAAGCTGCCGCCCGCGCAGCGCGCCAAAGGCATCTTCTGGGGCACGGCAGCGGCCATAGGACTGCGCGTGGTGCTCATCATTTTTGCAATGACGCTGCTCACGCTGCCCTTCGTCAAGCTGGTGGGCGCGGTGCTGCTGGTCTGGATCGGCGTGAAGCTGATCGCGCCGCACGAAGACGGCCATGAAGCCATCCAGAGCAGCGACAAGCTGCTGACGGCCATCAAGACCATCGTCGTCGCCGATGTGGTGATGAGCCTGGACAACGTGATCGCGATTGCCGCCGCGGCCAAGAACGCCGGGCAATCGCATGAGCTGCTGCTGGTCATCCTGGGTTTGCTGATCTCGGTGCCCATCATCGTCGGCGGCTCGCAGCTGGTGATGAAGCTGATGGAGCGCTTCCCCATCATCATCGTGCTCGGCGGCATGCTGCTGGGCTGGATCGCCGGCGGCATGTTCGTCACCGACCCGGTGTTCACCCATCCCGATCAATGGCTCTGGGCGCCCAAGCTGGGCACGCTGAACGCCGATGGCCTGGCCGAGGTGCATGGCGCGCTGTATTACGGCGCGCACCTGGTGGGTGCGCTGCTGGTGCTGACGCTAGGCAAGTGGCTGGCGGCTCGGCATGCTCAGATGACGAAATGACCGCGCTGCGCGGCGATGACGCGGCTTGCGCCGCATGACGGAGGTATGGGTCATTTCGTCATGCCCGGCGCAAGCCGGCGTCATTTCGTCATAGCGCTGTTATGCTGGCATGATGCGCATCCTCTTGAAATGGGCCCTGCACGCGGTGGCGCTGCTGTGCGTGGCCTACCTCTACAGCGGCGTGCAGGTGCACAGTTTCGGCGCGGCGCTGGGCGCGGCCTTCGTGATCGGGCTGCTCAACGCCGTGCTGCGGCCCATCCTCGTGATCCTGACGCTGCCGGTGACCATCGTCACCATCGGGCTGTTCCTGTTCGTCATCAACGCGCTGATGTTCTGGGCCGCCTCCGGCCTGCTGGGCGACGGCTTTCAGGTGGCGGGCTTCGGCGCGGCGCTGATCGGCTCGCTGATCTACTCCGCGCTGGGACTACTGATCGAGTCGGCGCTCGCGCATCTGTTCGCTCAGCAGTGACTGCACGGCGCGCAGCCGGGTGTCGATGATCGAGGCTTCGATGTAATCCTGCGCGCCGCCGCTCTTTCGCGCCAGGTCCTGCCCGGCGCGGAAACGGTCCACCGCGGCGGCGTAGTCGTAGTGCGCCACCTGCACCTCGGCCTCGGCGCGGATGGAGCGCAGCATCTGCCCCTGCTGGTGCCAGACCTGCGCAAGCGCCTGCCATGCGGCGCCATCCCCCGGATGCAGCGTCACCCGGGTCTGCAAGGGCCCGGCGATGGCAGCCGCCGTGCCGGTGGCCAGCAGCGCCTGCGTGCGCAGCAGCAGTTCGGGACGCGCTTCCTTCTCGGCCGCCGGCCCGAGCGCCTCGAGCGCCGCCGCCGCATCGCCTTCGGCCAACGCCAGCTCGGCATCCATCAGGCGCGCCTGGCGCGCCGCCGCCGCGTCGTGGCGCACATCGGCCTGCAGGGGCCCGAAAAGCGCGCGCGCCAGCTTCAGGTCCTTGAGCTGCTGCGCGGCCAGCAGGCCCTGGGTGCGCACCCGCACGCGCTCGGCCAACGGACGGCTGGCGGTGCGCGCGTCCTGGGCGTCCTGCATCCATTGGCGCCAGAGGTCTATGCCCGGCTGCGCCAGCACGCGCGCGCGCGCCACCATCATGGCATGCACCAGCGGCGCCGCGGGCGCGGGCGGCTCATCCCTGGGCAGGCGGCTGTGCATGTCGGCGATGCGCTGGGTCGTCAGCGGGTGGCTGCGCAGCCAGGGCCAGCTGCCGTTGTCGTTCAGGCGGTTGGCCGCCTGCAGCTTGTCGAACATCGCGACGAAGCCCTGCGGCGCAAAGCCGGCGGGCTGCATCAGCGAAAAGCCGACGCGATCGGCCTCGCGCTCCATGTCGCGCGAGAAGTTGAGCTGGTTCTGCACCGCCAGCGCCTGCCCGCCCACCATCAGCGCCTGCCCGGCATTGGGGCTGTGCCCGGCAACGATGGCGCCCAGGATCAGCGCGCCCATCATCAGCGGCGTCATGCGCTTGTCCTGCGCAATCAGGCGCGAGATGTGGCGCTGCGTGACGTGGCTGAGTTCGTGCGCCAGCACGGACGCCAGCTGATCAGGCGTATCGACCACCGCCAGCAGCCCGAGCTGCAGGCCGAAGAAGCCGCCCGGCAGCGCAAAGGCATTGACCGTGCGGTCGCGGATCAGCAGGATCTTCCAGGCGAAGCGCTCATGCATCTCCGGCGTCATTTCGCCGCGCGCCAGCGCCGCCTGGATGAGCCGGTCCAGAATGTCCTGCGCATATTCCTGAATGGCCGGGTCCTGCATGTAGCTGGGGTCGCGGTAGATCTCGGCGACGATGCGCTCGCCGAGCTGGCGCTCGCTCGCCAGCGACATCTCGTCGCCATCGCCCATCGCCGGCAGCCCCTGGGCCATCGACAGCGCTGGCATGATGCTTGCCATAACTACTAAAACAAGAGCTGTCAGCGCCCGTCCGTATTGCGCAATCACCGCTTTTATCTGCATATATTTCACACAAGGCCCCGTCGCTCGCGACGGCCGTATGATGCCTGCTCCCACTGAAGGTTTCCGCCCGCCATGTCCGATTCCCCGCTCACCCACTTTGACGCCCAGGGCCAGGCCCACATGGTTGACGTCGGCGCCAAAAGTGCAACCCACCGCATCGCCGTCGCCACCGGGCGCATCCGCATGCAGGGCGCCACGTTCGCGCTGATCGCCTCGGGCAGCGCAAAAAAGGGCGACGTGCTGGGCGTGGCGCGCATCGCCGGCATCATGGCCAGCAAGAAGACCAGCGAGCTGATTCCCCTGTGCCACCCGATCGCGCTCACGCGCGTGGCGGTGGAATTCGAGCTGCTGGCCGATGCGCATGCCGTGCAGTGCACCGCCACCGCCGAGACCGTCGGCCCGACGGGCGTCGAGATGGAAGCGCTCACCGCCGTGCAGGTGGCGTTGCTGACCCTCTACGACATGTGCAAGGCGGTCGATCGCGCCATGGTGATCGAGGGCGTGCGGCTGCTGGAAAAGCACGGCGGCAAGTCAGGCAGCTTCGTGCAGCCGCGCTGATCCCGCCGTGCCGCGCGCAGGGGAAGCGTCATTCCATTGCTCGATCAAGCGCGTACGCGAAGGTGGAGCGCAGACAGTGCCGCAGCACGGCGAGCACAGCCGGCAGAGCAATCGTTTGATCGGGAAATGGATCAGATATCCAGCACCAGCGTCTTGCTCCTGCTGCCGCCGACGCAGACCATCATCGATTGATTGGCCGCGCGCTCCTTGGCGCTCAGCACCGAGTCGCGGTGGTCCGGAATGCCCTCCAGCACCTTGGTTTCGCAGGTCCCGCACACGCCCTCGCAGCAGCTGTAGTCCACCTCGATGCCAGCGTCCAGCAGCGTGTCCAGGATCGATTTGTCGGCGCTGACCTGCAGAATTTTGCCGCTGCGCCGCGCCTCGACGGCAAAGCTGACCAGCGCTTCATCGGATGCCGCCACCTCCACCGCCGCGAAGCGCTCGATGTGGTGGTTGGCGTGGCCGAGGTTTTCACAGGCTTTCTCGAACGCGTCCAGCATGGGCGCGGGGCCGCAGGCGTAGTGGTGCGTGCCCGCGTCGGGCGCGCGCCGGGCCAGCAGCGCACGCAGATCGGGCGGGCCGCCCGCTTCCTTGTCGAAGTGCAGGTGCAGCGGCATGCCCAGGGCCTGCAGTTCGGCCAGGAAGGCAGCGCTCCTGCGTTCGCGGGCGAAGTACAGCATTTCGAAGGAGCGCCCCAGCTGTTTCAGCCGGCGCGCCATGCACAAGAGCGGCGTGATGCCGATGCCGCCGGCCACGAGCACGCTGTGCGCGGCGTCTTCCCGCAGCGCGAAGTTGTTGCGCGGCGCGGCGATGGTGATGGGCATGCCGACCTTCAGGCTCTCGTGCACGCAGCGCGAGCCGCCGCGGCTGTTGCGGTCGAGCAATACGGCGACGACGTAGCGCTGGCGCTCCTCGCTGTTGTTGCACAGCGAGTAGTTGCGCACCAGGCCGTTGGGCAGGTTGAGGTCGATGTGCGAGCCCGGCGTGAAGGCCGGGAAATCGCCGCCGCGCTGCGGGCGCAGCTCGACGCTGATGGTCTCCAGCGCCTCGAAGGTCAGGGCGTGGACGTAGGCTTGCAGGGTAGTGCTCATGGTGGGTATCGCTTTGGGGACGTTAGTGTTGCACGCTAGCCACCCAAGGTCGGGGCCGTCACCAGCCGCATGCTGGGCAGCAGCCGGGCCGCCAGCTCCGGCCGGTCCATCGCGTATTCGAGATTCATGCGGGCGATTTCCACATGTTCCTCGCCCAGCGCCTGCGCGCGCGCGCCCTGGCCGCGCTCGATCGCCTGCAGCGTCGCATGGTGCTGGCGCTGCGCCAACTGCATCCACTGCTGGCCTTCCTGCATCGAGGACTGCATCGGCAGCATGGCGCTGGGCGAGGCAAAGGGCTGGCTGTTGAGAAAGTCCAGCGTGCGCCGGATCGCGGCGTTGCCGCTGCCCTGAACGATGAGCGCATGAAAGCGGTTGTTCATCTCGACATAGGCGGCATAGTCATCGAGCCCCATGCCCGGCCGATTGACGATCTGGTCCCCCTCCTCCAGGCAGTCGCGCAGCTTGCGCAGCAGCGGGCGCGGCGCGCCTTCCTCCGCCAGCAGGCGCGCGGCGCAGCCTTCGATCACGCCGCGCAGGCGGATGGCGTCGTCGATCTCGCGCGAGGTGAAGCGCCGCATCTGGTAGCCGCCCGCGGGCGAGGGCTCGATCAGGCCTTCGTGCTCCAGTGTCGTCAGCGCCAGCCGCACCGGCGTGCGCGATGCGCCCAGGCGCTCCGCCAGGGGAATTTCGGCGAGACGCTCACCAGGGGCGAAGTCGCCCTTGAGGATCATGTCGCGCAATTGCACGACGACGCGGGATTGCTGGGAAGTCATGGATTCGATTGCATGCAACGACTGCTGTTCAAGGCGATGCGGTATTCCATTTTTGCACAATCCTGCCACGCGCCTGCCCCTATTTTCCTAGGGTAAATACCCATTTCAGAAGGATTGACAAAAGAAAGGGTGTCTCGAAGAATAAGCCAAATTGCATGCAATGGTATGCAACTCATTTTGGAACCGAGACCCATGGCCACTGCGGAACAAAACGATTGGATGACCCGTACCAACCCCGGCACGCCTGCCGGCACTCTGCTGCGCCAGTACTGGCAGCCGGTGGCGCTGGCCGAGGAGCTGAACGGACCGCGGCCGCTGAAAACGGTGGATGTCATGGGGCAGCACCTGGTGCTGTTCCGCGACGAAAAGGGGCGTTTGGGACTACTCGATCGCGACTGCCCGCACCGCGGGGCCGACCTGGCCTATGGCCGCATCGAGGATGGCGGCCTGCGCTGTCTGCTGCACGGCTGGCTGTTCGACGTGAACGGCTGCTGCATGCAGACCCCGGCCGAACCCGAGGGCAGCAAGCTGTGTTCGCGCATCCACCAGGGCGCCTACCCGGTGGTCGAGAAAAGCGGCATCATCTTTGCCTATCTGGGCCGAGGCGAGCCGCCGGCCTTCGCCGATTTCGACTGCTTCGTCGCGCCGGACAGCCACACCTTCGCGTTCAAGGGGCTGTGGGAATGCAACTGGCTGCAGGCGCTGGAGGTGGGCATGGACCCGGCGCATGCCTCGTTTCTGCACCGCTTCTTCGAAGATGAGGATGTCTCCGAGAGCTTTGGCAAGCAGTTTCGCGGCGCCTCGATGGGCACGGATCTTCCGATCGCCAAGGTGCTGCGCGAGTACGAGCGGCCGGAGATCAGCGTCGATGCCACCGGCTACGGCCTGCGCCTGACGACGCTGCGCAAGCTCTCGCCCGGGCAAACCCATGTGCGCATCACCAACGTCGCCTTCCCCAACGTCTTCGCCATCCCGATGGGGCCGGAGATGACCATCACCCAGTGGCATGTGCCGGTGGACGACCACAACAGCTACTGGTACGCGATTTTCACCAGCTTCGCCGGTGCGGTGGACAAGCAGCAGATGCGCGAGCAGCGCCTCAAGACCATCGAGCTGCCGCTGTACAACTCGCGCAAGAACAAGCGCAACCACTACGGCTACGACATCGCCGAGCAGCAGAGCCAGACCTATACCGGCATGGGCATGGACATCAACGTGCACGACCAGTGGGCCTGCGAGTCCATGGGCACCATCCAGGACCGCACGCGCGAGCACCTGGGCACGACCGACAAGGCGATCGCCGCCTACCGCCGCATGCTGGTGGATGCGATCGATGCGGTGCAGGAGGGCCAGCCTTTGCCGGCGCGCCCGGCGGCGGGGCAGGGCGGCACTCTGAGTGGCCCGCCGGCCGTGGACGGCGTCACGACGGCGGATGCCGCCATGCAATTTTGCGCAACCGCCGACTTGCAGCGCCGCCAGGCCTGTGACTGGGCCGCCGCCCGCCTGGGCTCCTGACCCGGGGCCGCGATGAGCGACTTCGTCACGCGCCACGGGCTGTGGAGCGAAACGCAGGAGGCGCAGGCGCGCGACGTCATTGCCCGAATCGACGCGGGTGAATGGGATGTGGTGCGCTTTTCCTGGGCCGACCAGCATGGCGTGCTGCGCGGCAAGACGCTGGTGGGGGATGCCGCGCGTTCCGCCCTGCGCCGCGGGGTGAATCTGACGACCACGCTGCTGGCCAAGGACACCTCGCACCGCTCGGTATTCCCGGTCTTCGCCACCGGTGGCGGTTTCCCGGTGCCCGGGCTGCAGGGCGGGGCGGACTTCATCATCGTGGCCGATCCCGGCACCCTGCGCACCCTGCCCTGGGCGCCGCGCACGGCCTGGCTGCAGTGCGACGCCTACATGAAGGATGGCCAGCCCTGCCCCTTCGACACCCGGCGCATCCTGCGCCGCGCCGTGGCCGAGCTGGGCGCGCAGCAACTGGAATTCGTCGCCGGTCTGGAGGTGGAGTTTCACGCCTTCAGGCTCGACGAAGCAGCGATGCAACTGGCGGATTCGGGCCAGCCCGGCACACCGCCGAACGTCTCGCTGCTGACGCATGGCCACCAGTACCTGACCGAGCTGCGCTACGACAGCGTCGATGCGCTGATGGAGCTGCTGCGCCGCGAGCTGCTGGCGCTGGGCCTGCCGCTGCAGTCGCTGGAAATCGAATTCGGCCCGAGCCAGTTCGAGCTGGTCTTCGGCCCCACCGCTGGTCTTGCGCCGGCCGACACCATGGTGCTGCTGCGCAGCGCGATCAAGCAGATCTGCCGCCGCCACGGCTACCACGCCACCTTCATGTGCCGCCCGCGCATCCCGAACGTGATGTCCAGCGGCTGGCATCTGCACCAGTCGCTGCGCCACGGCGAAAGCGGCGCCAATGCCTTCATGCCCTCAGCCGATGCCGCCACGCCGCTCAGCCCGCTGGGCATGCAGTACTTGGCCGGCCTGCAGGTGCATGGCTGCGGATCGGCCGCGCTGGCCAGCCCCACGCTCAACGGCTACCGCCGCTACCGCCCGCTGTCGCTGGCGCCGGACCGCGCCATCTGGGCCGAGGACAACCGCGGCGCCATGCTGCGCGTGCTCGGCGCGCCCGGCGACAGCGCCTCGCGCATCGAAAACCGCATCGGCGAGCCCACGGCCAACCCCTATCTGTACCTGGCTTCCCAGTTGTTTGCCGGCATGCACGGCATGGCCGAGCGCATGGATCCCGGCCCCTCCGCCGATGCGCCCTACGAAACCCCCGCGCCGCGCCTGCCGCGCACGCTGGAGCAGGCGCTGGCGGCGCTGCGCGCAGACGCCTGGCTGTGCGACAAGCTGGGACAAGGTTTTGTGGACTACTACTGCCGCATCAAGGAAGCGGAGATCGCGCGCTTCAACATGGAGGTGTCGGAGTGGGAGCAGCGTGAATATTTCGACATGTTTTGATTGCCCGGAAAGCCTTTCATGATTCCCGCCCGAATCCACACCGCATCGGTGCGCGCGCGCATCGGCGACTACGCCGACACCCAGCGCAGCGCCGAAGAGCGCGGCCGCATCTACGAAGAACTGCTGGGCTTCGTGCCGCCGCGCATCGAGGCGCGCTTTGCCGTCACCGGCGCGCTCGACCCGGCCATGGTCGATCTGCAGGAGCAGATGCGCGCGCACGCCATGTACCCCAAGAGCTTTGACGTGAAGACGGCGCAGCTCATGCTGTTCGGCATGCTGCTGATGGATCTGAGCGACGCCGCCCTCCTGCACGCCATCGCCGCGCGTCGCGCGGGAGCCAGCTGGAACGAGTTGCAGGACACGGTCAACCTCTGCTTTCTGTTCCGCGGCCTCTCGGCCGCCAACCGGGGCGCGGAGATCCTTGCCAACATCGCGCACCGCGAGCAATTGGCCCAAGAGCAGCCCGCCGAAGCCGCCCAGACCAGGTAACGCCTGAGGAAGCCCCCGCATGCCCAAGATCCTCATCCACAGCAGCCAGGCGCCGGTCACCGGCTTCACCGACCACAGCAAGCCCTCGCCGCTGGCGCAGGCCATCCGTGCGGGCGACATGCTCTATGTCTCGGGCCAGGGGCCGCTCGATCCGCAGACCCGCGAAGTGGTTGCGGGTGGCATCGCCGAGCAGACGCGGCAGACCCTGGGCAATCTGAAGGCCATCCTCCAGGCCGCGGACGCCGGCATGGCGCAGGTGGTGAACATGCGCGTCTGCCTGCGCGACACGGCGGATTTTCCGGCGTTCAACGAAGCCTTCCGCGACTTCATGGATGGCGAAAAAGTCACCCGCACCTGCACCGGCGGCACGCCGCACCGCAAGGGCGTGCTGGTGGAGATCGATTGCGTCGCCTACCTCGGTTGAAGGAGAGCCTCATGTACCAGATGCCCATCGTCGCCTTTCAGGATCGCATCGAGCAGCTAGGCAAAACCGGCGCCTATGTCAGCGTGGTCTGGCAGCAGCCCGAATCGCTGGTGTTCATCGCGCGCGGCAGGCCCTACCGCAGCGAATTCCACATCAACCCCAGCGACGAGATGATGATCATGCTCAAGGGCGAAATGCGGCTGCACTACCGCACGCCCGAGGGCAGGGAAGAGGTGGCCGTCATCCCCGAAGGCGCCGCCATCCACACGCCCGCCGGCATCCCGCATTCGCCCCGCTTCGCCCCCGACGCCTACGCGCTGATCCAGGAGCGCGCGCGCCGCCCCGGCGAGGACGACCAGTTCCAGTGGTTCTGCCCCCGTTGCGACCATCTGCTGCACGCCGAAGTGTTCAGCGTCGCCGACTACGGCAAGGACCCGGTCAGCCAGGCCTACCGCAACTTTTTTGAGAGCGAAGACCACCGTACCTGCAAGGGCTGCGGCCATGTCATGCCCAATGCGCTGGCGCCGGGGCAATGACCGCGGCCCCGCACACAATACGCAGCTTTCCCACCCTGACGATTCCAGACAAGGAGACACCATGAAGCATTTCACGAGACGGGCCGCCACCGCCCTGCTGGTGGCCGGCGCGGCAAGCCTGGCCAGCGCGCAGACCAAGGACCTGACCATAGGCGTGATCCTGCCGATGTCGGGCTCGTTCGCCGCGCACGGCAAGCAGATCAAGCACGGCATCGACCTGTACATGGCCGGGCATGGCGACACCGTGGCCGGGCGCAAGATCAAGCTCATCGTCAAGGACGATACCGGCATCGCCCCGCCAGTGGCCAAGCGCCATGCGCAGGAGCTGCTGGTCAACGACAAGGCCGACATCCTCGCGGGCTTCTCGCTCACGCCCAACGCGTTTGCCGCCGCGCCGATCGCCACGCAGGGCAACGTGCCCATGGTGGTGCTGAACGCGGCCACCTCGTCGATCACGGAGAAATCGCCCAACATCGTGCGCGTCTCGATGACGCTGCCGCAGAACGCCATGCCCATGGCGCGCTGGGCCTGGGACAACGGCATCAAGACGGCCTACACCATGGTGACCGACTACGGCCCCGGGCACGATGCTGAAAAGCAGTTCCAGAAGACCTTCCAGGAGCTGGGCGGCAAGATCGTCGGCAGCGTGCGCACGCCCGTGAACACGCCCGATTACTCGCCCTTCCTGCAGCGCGTGCTGGACGCCAAGCCCGATGCCGCCTTCTTCTTCGTGCCCAATGGCGAGGACAACGTGGCGCTGGCCAAGGGCATCAAGGAGCGCGGGCTGGAGAAGGCCGGCGTCAAGGCGATTGCCACCGGCGACGTGACCGACGAAGAAGAATTGGCCGCGATGGGCGATGCCGCGATGGGCATGATTACCTCCTACCACTACTCGCAGGCCCACGACTCGCCCGAGAACAAGGCCTTCGTCGCCGCCTACACCAAGGCCTACCCCAAGGACCGGCCCAATTTCATGGCCGCCGCGGGGTACGACGGCATGCAGATGATCTACCAGGCGCTGGAGAAGACCAAGGGCGATGCCTCGGCCCCGGCCTTCATGGCCGCCGTCAAGGGCATGAAGTGGACGAGCCCGCGCGGCCCGGTGCAGATCGACCCCGAGACGCGCGACATCATCCAGAACGTCTACATCCGCAAGGTCGAGAAGGTGGATGGCGTGCTGCAGAACGTGGAATTCGCCACCTACGAGGCGGTGAAGGATCCAGGCAAATCCGGCAAGTGAGGCTCGCATCACCCGCATGAAACCCATCGCCGTCTTCCAGCACACCGTGGTCGGCGCGCCCGGCGCGGTGCTGCCCATCCTGCGGACGCTGGGCTGCGAAGTGCGGCTGGTGCGCATCGTGGCGGGCGAGGCGGTGCCCACCGACCCGGGCGCCTTCGGTGGGTTGGTGTTCATGGGCGGCTACATGGGCGTGCACGACGACTACCCGTGGATCGCGCAGGAGCTGGCGCTGATCCGCGCCGCCGCCGCGCAGGGCATTCCCGTGGCCGGGCATTGCCTGGGCAGCCAGCTGGTGGCGCTGGCGTTGGGCGGCAGCGTGGCAAAGCATGTGCGGCCGGAAATCGGCTGGCAGCCGCTGCAGACCGCAGCCACCGCGGCGGCCCGCGACTGGTGGGGCCCCTGGGCCGCGCAGACGCTGGAGACCTTCCAGTGGCATGGCGACACCTTCACGCCGCCGCCCGCGGCCCAGCAGATTGCGCGCAGCAGCCACTGCGAGCACCAGGCCTTCGTCCTGCACGACCGCCATCTGATGCTGCAATCGCACCTGGAGATGACGCCCGCGCTGGTGGAACTCTCGCTGCAGCACAACGGCCAGCAGCTGGAGCGCCAGTTCACGCTGGGCAACCCGGCGGTCTGCGATCCGGCCGGCGTGCGGCGCGATCTGCCCGGGCGCACGGCGCGCATGCACGCCGTCCTGACGCAGTTGTATGCGCGCTGGGTGCGCGGCGTTGCATGAAGGATCACCGCGCCAGCGCCCGCTGCAGGATGGCCTGCACATCGAGGCCACGCACGTCGATCGCCCCCGCCACCCGCCCGCCCTGGCCCGCCGCTCCCAGCCGCGTGGCGATGAAGGCGTCGGCCACATAGGCCGGCGCATGCTGGCGCAGCAGACAGGCCTGCGCCAGCAGCACCAGCTGCTGCACGAAGATGCGGCCCAGCGCTTCCAGTTCCTCGGGCGCCGTGGTCACCATCGCGGTGAGTGATTGCAGCAGCGCCTTGAGCGGCGCCTCGCGCAGCGCCGTGGGTGCCAGCTCGGCCAGCAGTGCCTGCGCCGCCTCGGGTTCGCGCGCAAGCGCGCGCAGCACGTCCAGGCACATCACGTTGCCCGAGCCTTCCCAGATGGAATTGACCGGCGCCTCCAGAAACAGCCGCCCGACGATGCCGTCCAGGATGTAGCCGTTGCCGCCCAGCACCTCCATGGTCTCGCCGGTCAGCTCCACGGCGCGCTTGCAGACCCAGAACTTGGCGGCCGGCGTCATCATGCGTTTCCAGGCGCGCTCGGCGGGCGTGTCGTCGCGCTCGTAGGCGCGCGCCAGGCGCATCAAGAGCACCAGCGCCGCCTCGCTTTCCAGCGCCATGTCGGCCAGCACCGTGCGCATCAGCGGCTGTTCGGCCAGCGCCTTGCCGAAGGCGTGGCGCTCGCGCGCGTAGGCGATCGCCTGCACCAGCGCCTGGCGCAGGATGGCCGCGCTGCCCACCACGCAATTGAGGCGCGTGAAGGTCGCCATCTCGATGATGGTGCGTATGCCCTTGCCTTCCTCGCCCATCAGCACGCCCCAGGCGTCGTGGAATTCCACCTCGCTGCTGGAATTGCTGCGGTTGCCCACCTTGTCCTTCAGGCGCTGGATGTTGACCGCGTTCTTGCTGCCGTCCGGGCGCCAGCGCGGCACGTAGAAGCAGGCGAATGGCCCGCCTTCGCCCACACGCGCGACGACGAGGTGGGCGTCGCACATCGGCGCCGAAAAGAACCATTTGTGCCCGCGCAGCAGGTATTCGCCACCGCGCCCGCCCGCCGCGACGGGCGTGGCCACCGTGGTGTTGGCGCGCACGTCCGAGCCACCCTGCTTCTCGGTCATGCCCATGCCGACCCAGATGCTGTCCTTGGCCGCCACCGGCAGGTCGCGCGGGTCGTAAGCGTCGCTGCAAAGCCTGGCGCCCAGCAGGGCCCAGAGTGGTTCTTCGCGCTGCAGCAGCGGGATGCAGGCCTGCGTCATCGTCGCCGGGCACAGCGTGCCTTGCTCGATCTGGCCGTGCAGATAGAAACCGGTCGCCCACGCAGTCCAGCGGCCCGCCTTGCGCTCCTTGAATGGGAGCGAGATCAGGCCCTCGCCGCGGTACATCGCCATCAGCTGGTGCCACGCCGGGTGGAACTCCACCTGATCGATGCGCCGCCCGCGCGTGTCGAAGCTGTGCAGCTCGGGCGTATGGCGGTTGGCCATCGCGGCGAGCTCGTAGGTGTCCGACTGGCCCATGAGCTGCGCGTAGTGCGAGAGCTGCGGCATGGCCCATTCGGCACCATCGCGGCGAATAGCTTCGGCCAGCGCCGGGTCGGTGGCCAGCAGGTCGTAGTCGCGCAGTTCGCTGACCTGGTTAAATACGTCGTGGGTGGTCCAGTTCATGGGGGTGCTCCAGTAGAACGCGCTTGAAATCGTCGCGCCAGCGCCGCGCAGGCCATCAGCTGCACCTGGTGGTAAATCATCAGCGGAAGCAGCAAGGCCCCCATGCTGCCACCAGTGAACAGCACCTGCGCAATAGGCACACCGGTGGCCAGGCTTTTCTGCGAGCCGCCAAAGAGGGCGGTGATGCGGTCTTCGGTGGCAAAACCGAGGCGCCCCGTGGCCCAGTGGCAGCCCGCCAGCGCCAGCGCCAGCACCGCAAGGCAGCACAGCACCAGCAGCAGCAGGCTGGCCAGCGGCAACTGCTGCCAGATGCCATCGACCACCGCCTTGCTGAACGCGGTGTAGATCACGAGGTAGATTGAGGACTGGTCCACCTGCTTGAGCAGGGCCTTGTGCCGCGCCACCCAGCCGCCGATCCAGCGGCGCGCCACCTGCCCGAGCGCGAATGGCAGCAGCAGCTGCACCATGACCCGCACCAGCGCCTGCCCGAAATCAATGCCCTCGACCGCCGAGCCCAGCAGCAGCAGCACCAGCGCCGGCGTGAGAAAAACCCCCAGCAGGCTGGAGACCGCCGCCGCGCACACCGCCACCGACACATTGCCGCGCGCCATCGAGGTAAGCGCAATCGCCGACTGCACCGTGGAAGGCAGCACGCAAAAGTAGAGCACGCCGCGCGCCAGCTCCTGCCCCAGCAGCGGCACCAGCAGCGGCTGCGCCGCCCAGCCCAGCAGCGGAAACGCAATGAAGGTGACGCCCAGCACGAAGCCATGCAGCCGCCAGTGCGAAAGCCCCTGCACCACCGCGGCAAACGAGAGCTTGGCGCCATGCAGAAAAAACAGCAGCGCGATCGCCGCATTGGTCAGCCACGCCGCCCAATGCGCCGCCGCGCCGTGCACCGGCAGCACGCTGGCCAGCACGACGAGTGCGATCAGCGTGAGGACGAAGGAATCCGGCAGCCAGGCTGGGCGTTGCATGCTGCTCAATCACGAATGACGGCGCTGCGCGCCATGACCGCAGCTGGCGCTGGCGATGACGCGGCCTGCGCCGCATGACGGGGGGTGTTGGTCATTGCGTCTTTCGTGCAGCGGAAACAATCAAAAGCGCCGAGCTGCGGCAACGGAATAAACCAAAAAACAATAGCTGACGGCGCTTGCTGCGAAAGTGCTGAAGACCAAAAAAAGCTTCAAATTCGTGCGGTACATGCAAAGTCTCCTGCTGGCAGCACGCAACGGGGCCGCAGGATGGGGGTCGGGTGCAGTGAAACGTCAGGAGGATTGTTTCCGGCGAGAGACGCGATGCCGTTCATGGTCCATGAAAGCTTCGGCCAAATTGATGGCGTCCGCATTTCCTTTTTCTTCCAATTGGGTTCTGAAAAACACGCCCATTTTCATGATCCACTGGAATTCCTCCGTCCCATAAAACCATCTTGCACTGTTGCAAATTCTATGGGCAGGAAGATAATTCTCTATCGCGGATTCTCCACCGTATATGTGATGATGTACATGATCGGCGACCCAGTTCCCGGTAATCTGCCCGCCACAAATATGGCAATGTCCATTGGTCTTTTGAAAAATCAGGACTTTTTGCTTTGTGGTCGGGGAGATTCTTTTGGTTTCCTCGCGTTTTTTGGCAGCAAGTCGGTGGTTGCGCAATTCACGCAGATGCAAGGCAAATTCTGATGCATCGGCAAATAAAGAGTCTGCCTCATTCATGATGAATCCCGAGGCCAGACGTCATCGACGATGTTTGCAATAAAATGTCGGAGTTCATGATTGTTTTGGTTTTACCCATAAAACAAGCTCACCCGGTTCCGGTAATTTATACGGAATTGCCATGATATCAAAAGGCAATTGTAATTTATCCACCTCCGCCAGATCGGAATCCATCAAACCGTGCTCCAGACAATACGCCGTAATCAACTTCAAGTAGCGGCGCAGCAATAATATGGAAGGCAGTGCTCGTTTGGATTCCAGCCAACGTATCACATCGCTATCACGCTTGGAACTGTTGCAGGAGCGGCAGCACCATACGATATTGTCTCCAGTGTCAGGGCCGCCTTTGATTTTTGGGATCAGATGATCCATATGCAACTGCTCTGTGGAACCACAGTAACAGCATGAGTGAGGGTACTGATATTTGACTTTCTCGTCATCCAGCAGTGACCGCATGCTCATTGCGCCTGAGACCAGGCCCTTGTTCAGGCGTGCACGGATCATGTAGTTCAGTCGCCCATATCGTTTGGCACCTGCAGACACTGCGGAATGGGCTGCGGCCAGGTTGGCGTAAGACCAGGCGATGTGTTCTTTGATCGTGCGAATCTCAGGCATTTTTTATAAGTCCCGGCGGCCAAGGCAAGCTTCGTCATTCCGTCATTCGGTCAAGGCGCCAGCGGCAGGCTGCGTTTGTGCTGGCTGGCGTCGTAGGTTGCGATGATGCGTGCGGCGGCTTCGGGGCTCACCGTGCCGCCCTGCAGGAAGGCGTCGATCTCGGCATAGCTCACGCCGTAGGCCACCTCGTCGGGCTTGCCGGGCTTGAGGCTTTCCAGATCGCCGGTGGGCACCTTGTTGACGAGGTGCGCGGGCGCGCCCAGGTGTGTGGCAATGGCGCGGATCTGGCCCTTGACGAGGCCGTTGAGCGGCACCAGATCGCAGGCGCCGTCGCCGAACTTGGTGAAAAAACCCATCACCGCCTCGGCCGCGTGGTCGGTGCCGATGACCAGGCCGCGGTGGGCATTGGCCACCGCGTACTGCACCACCATGCGGCAGCGCGCCTTGATGTTGCCCAGCGCAAAGTCGCGCTGCGCATCGGGCAGGGCCTGCAGCGCGGCGATGGGCACGGCCAGCGCGGTCACGCCGGGCTCGATCGGCACGGTGATTTCCTCGTCGGCGCGCACGAAGGCCAGCGCCGCCTGCGCGTCCGGCTCATCGAACTGCACGGCGTAGGGCAGGCGCACCGCGATGAAGCGGTACGCGGCATCGCCCGTTTCGGCACGCAGCTGCTCAACCGCCAGTTGCGCCATGCGCCCGGCGGTCAGCGAATCCACGCCGCCGCTGATGCCCAGCACCAGCGTGCGCAGGCCGCTGCTCTGCAAGGTAGCGCGGATGAAGGCGATGCGCCGCTGGCACTCGGCCGCCAGCGCGGCCTCGTCGGCAAACGGCGGCACCACCTGCAGGGCGGCGGCGATCTCGGTCTGGCGGCTCATGAATACTCCTTTGGGGTCAGGCAGCCTCACTGTGCCAGACCTTGGGCTCGAATTGCAGCGTGGCGAAGTGGTCCTGCAGCGTCTCGGCGCGGCGGATCAGCTCGACCTGGCCATCGGCACGCAGCAGCAGTTCCTGCGGACGCAGGCGGCCGTTGTAGTTGAAGCCCATGGCGTGGCCGTGCGCGCCGGTGTCTGCTATCACCAGCAGGTCGCCGTCCGCTATCGGCGGAAGGGGGCGCTCGATGGCGAACTTGTCGTTGTTCTCGCACAGCGAGCCGACCACGTCCACCGCCACGTCGTCGGCACCCGGCTCCTTGCCCACCACCTCGATGTGGTGGTAGGCACCGTACATGCCGGGGCGCATCAGCGCCGACATGCAGGCATCGACGCCGATGAAGCGCCGGTAGGTGTCCTTGTGGTTGATCGCGCGCGTCACCAGCACGCCATGAGGGCCGGTCATGTAGCGCCCGCTTTCCATGAACACGGCCGGGGCATAGCCCTGTTCCTTTTCAAATGCCTGCACCAGCGCCTGCGTCTCGCGCCCGAGCTGGGCGACATCGAACACGCCGTCTTCGGGCTTGTAGGGAATGCCCAGGCCACCCCCCATGTTGATGAACTCAAAGCGGATGGACAGCTCCTGGCCCACCCAGGCGATGACCTGAAGCAGCATGCGCACCGTCTCGACCACGTAGCGGCAGTCGCGCTCGTTGGAGGCCAGCATGGTGTGCAGGCCAAAGCGCCTGGCGCCGCGCGCGCGCGCCTGGCGGAAGGCATCGAGCAGTTGCTCGTGCGCCACGCCGTATTTGGCCTCCACCGGGTTGCCGATGATGCTGTTGCCGCTGCGCGCGGGGCCAGGGTTGTAGCGAAAGCAGATGAGTTCTGGCATCCGCGGCACCTTGGCGACGAGGCTGACGTCGTCCAGGTTCAGGATGCAGCCGCCGCCGTGCGCCGCGGCTTCGAACTCTTCGGGCGAGGTATTGTTGGAGGTGAACATGATGTCCTCGGCCCTGGCACCGGCGGCGCGCGCCAGTTGCAGCTCGGCCACAGAGCTGCAATCAAAGCCGAAGCCCATCTGATGCATCAGCGCCAGGATGCGCGGATTGGGCAGCGCCTTGACGGCGTAAAACTCGCGGAAACGCCCCACTCCGGCAAAGGCCTGCTTGAGCTGCGCACCGGTCCCGCGGATGCCGGTCTCGTCATAGATATGAAACGGCGTGCCGAAGCTGGCGGCAAGGTCGGGCAGCAGCGGAAACAGCCGCTGGCGATAGGCTCTGGAGAGGGGCATGGTCGGGTCTTCCGAAAGGGTTTGAGCGCCGCAAACGGCGGGCGGCGATTGTGCGCCTGTCCAGCCGCCTTGTCTCCCCCGTCCGCACCCGCGGCGATAGACTTGCGCAAACGCTCGCACTTTGGCATCCCATGGTCCTCCTGCCCTTGCTTGACACCCCCACCATGATGGTCATGGTGGCCGCTGGAACGCTCAGCATGGCCATCGCCATGAGCGTGGTACGGCCGGAGCGCCGCGAAGGCCTGGGCCTGTGGGCGCTGGCACTGGTGGCGCATACCGTTACCTACGTGCTGTTTCTGCTGCGCGAGCAGACAGCGGACTGGATCAGCGTGGTGCTGGCGAATACGGTGCTGGCGCTGGTGTTCGCGCTGCTGCTGGGTGCCGTCGCCGAATTCCACGGCCGGGCGCTGCCACGCCTGCGGATGGCGCTGCCCATTGTCGCTACCGCGGCGTTGATGGCACTGTTTCTGAAAAACTACCAGGGGCGCCTGCTTTCCAGCAGCTTCATGCTGGCGCTGCAGATCGCTCTGGTTCTCTGGGCGCTGTGGCGCCCCGCAGCGCCGGCGCAACTGCGCGGCGCCCTGCTGGTCAGCGTAGCGCTGGGCGCGCAGGGGCTGATCCTGCTGGGACGCGGGCTGTGGCACGGCATCAACGGCGCGCCGCAAGGCAGCTTCATCGGCAATGGCGCGGGACAGAGCATCACCTTCCTCTCTGCCTTCGTCGTCGTGCTGCTGGCCTCGCTGGGCTTCATCCTCATGACCAAGGACAGGGCGGATGCCACCAACCGCCACCTGGCACTCCATGACGATCTGACCGGCCTGGCCAACCGCCGTCTGCTGCTGCAGACCCTGGCGCGCGACGTGGCGCGCGCCATCCGTGCGCGCCAGCCCTACGCGCTGCTGATGCTGGATGTCGATCATTTCAAGGCCATCAACGACACCTACGGGCACGCGGCCGGCGATGCCGTGCTGCAGCACATGGCCGGGCTGCTCAGACAGCGGCTGCGCGCGCAGGACCTGGCGGGCCGCTGGGGCGGCGAGGAATTCCTGCTGCTGCTGCCCGGCACGGCGGACAGCGGCGGGCAGATCGCGGCGGAAAAGCTGCGCCAGCTGGTGGCGCAGAGCCCCTGCGCCTACCAAGGCAAAAGTATTGCATTCACCATCAGCATCGGCCGCTGCACCGAATCGCTGGAGCCGGGCGACCAGCCCGAGCACCTGATCGCCACTGCCGACAAGGCCTTGTACGCCGCCAAGCGCGGAGGCCGCAACCGCGTCGAAAGCGCGCCGCTGTCGCGCATGCACGCCTTGATCGGCGCCCTGCCGGCGCCCGCGCGTTCGTTTCACCAGGCCAGCCCAGCACCACCACCATCACGCCATGACCACTTTTGACAGCCAGCTGGCCGCCCAGCGCCTCACCCAGGCCTGGGACGACGACATCACGCGCCAGATCACCGACTACATCGCCATCCCGGCCAAATCTCCGGCCTTCGCCGCCGACTGGCGCGCGCTGGGCCACATCGACACCGTGGTGCGCCGCGCCGCCGCCTGGGCCGAAGAGCAGCAGGTGGCGGGCTTGAAACTGGAGGTGGTGCGCATGGAAGGCCGCACGCCGGTGATCTTTTTTGAGGTGCCCGCCGCGCACAGCGCCAGCACGCAGACCGCGCTGATGTACGGGCACCTGGATAAACAGCCCGAATTCGAGGGCTGGAGGAGCGAGCTCGGCCCCTGGACGCCCGTGATCCAGGACGACAAGCTCTACGGCCGCGGCGGCGCCGACGACGGCTACGCCATTTACGCCAGCATCGCCGCCATCAAGGAGCTGCAGCGCCAGGACGTGGCGCACCCGCGCATCGTCGGCCTGTTCGAGACCTGCGAGGAAAGCGGCTCCACCGACCTGCTGCCCTATGTGGACGCGCTGCGCGCGCACCTGGGCGATGTGGCGCTGGTGGTGTGCCTGGATTCCGGCGCGGGCAACTACGACCAGCTCTGGCTCACCACCAGCCTGCGCGGCATGGCCAGCGGCACGCTCAAGGTGGAGATCCTCACCGAGGGCGTGCACTCCGGCGATTCCTCGGGCGTGGTGCCTTCGTCATTTCGCATCGTGCGGCAGGTGCTCGACAGGCTGGAGGATTCGAAAACCGGCCGCCTGCTGCCCGCCAGCTTTCACTGCGCCACCCCGCCCGAACGCGTCGCGCAGGCCAGTGCCACGGCCGCCATCCTCGGCCAGTCCGTCATCACCAACTACCCCTGGGTGCACGCCGATTGCGGCGGCGCGCAGCAGATCGCGCTGCCCACCACCGAAGACCCGGCGCAGGCGCTCTTGCGCCGCACCTGGGAGCCCACGCTCTCGGTCACCGGCGCCGAAGGCCTGCCCGCGCTCAAGGATGCGGGCAACGTGCTGCGCCCCTACACCGCCTTCAAGCTCAGCCTGCGCGTGCCGCCGCTGGTGGACGCCGCCGCCTGCGTGGCCGAGATGAAGCACATCCTGGAAGACAACGCGCCCTACCACGCCCGCGTGACCTTTCATGCCGACGGCGCGGCCAACGGCTGGAACGCCCCGGCGGTTGCGCCCTGGCTCACGCAGGCGCTGGATGCCGCCAGCCAGGCCCAGTTCGGCGCGCCCTGCGGCTACATCGGCCAGGGCGGCACGATTCCACTCATGAACATTCTGAGCCAGGGCTTTCCCAAGGCGCAGATGATGGTCTGCGGCGTTCTGGGGCCCAAAAGCAATGCGCACGGGCCCAACGAATTCCTGCACCTGCCCTACGCCAAGCGGCTTACCGCGGCGGTGGCGCAGGTGCTGGCCAGCATGCCCTGAGCGACACGCCAGGCAAGGCGCCGGCACGGCTGCATTCGCACGCACGCCACTTCCCGCGCTTCTTCGCCCGCTTTTCAAACGCTGTTGACAGATTTTCCGCATTTTCATAAGATAGTAATAACTTACTTTCTTATGAAACCATGGAAACACCGACTGCCTCCAGGCACCTGCCAGCCGATGCGCGCCGGGCCGCGACGGTCGAGGCCTTCGTCGACCTGGCGGCGCGGACCAACCCCAGCGACATTTCCACCACCGCGATCGCCAGGCACATGGGCGTGACCCAGGGTGCGCTGTTCAAGCACTTCCCGACCAAGGAAGCCATCCTGGAAGCCGTCATGGGCTGGGTGGCCGAGCGCCTGCTCACGCGTGTCGATGCGGCGGCGCGCCAGGCGGCCTCGCCGCTCGCCGCGCTGGAAGCGGTCTTCATGGCGCATGTGGCGTTCGTCACCGCGCACCCCGGTGTGCCGCGCATGCTGTTCGGCGAGTTGCAGCGCGCCGAGATGAGCGGCCCCAAACGCATGGCCCAGACCCTGATCGCACGCTACGGCGAACGCGTGCGCGCGCTGCTCGCGCAGGGCAAGGCGGTGGGCGAAGTCAGGAGCGGCGTGGACGAGGGCACCGCCGCGCTGCTCTTCATCGGCAGCGTGCAGGGCCTGGTCATGCAGTCGCTGCTTGCGGGCAACGTGGGGCAGATGGGGGTGCAGGCCCCCGGGGTTTTCGCCCTGTTCCGTGACGCCTTGGCGGGAGCCCGCGCATGAAATTCGCCCTTCCCAAGCGGCGCACGCTGGCGCTGTTCGCGGTGCTCGTGCCGCTGGCCGCGCTGCTGGGCTACGTGGCCGTGCGCTCGGGGCCGCTCGCGCCCGTGAACGTGACCGAAGCCAAGGTGCAGACCCTGGCGATCCAGCCCGCGCTCTTCGGCATCGGCACGGTCCAGGCGCGCCACACGCAGCGCCTGGGCGCGACCCTGCCGGCGCGCGTGCGCAGCCTGAGCGTGGACGTGGGTGATGCGGTACGCGCCGGGCAGGTGCTGGGCGAGCTCGATCCCGTGGATCTGGATGAGCGCGTGCGCGCGCAGGACGCGGCGCGCCGGCGGGCGCAGGCCAGCCTGCGCGAGGCCCAGGCGCGCCAGGCGTTTGCCGCCGAGCAGGCCAGGCGCTACGCCCATCTGCTGGCCGCGCGCTCCACGAGCGAGGAAACGGCGCGCACCAGACAGCAGGAGCTGGCCAGCGCCGATGCGCAGCTCTCGGCCGCACGCGAAGAAGTACGCCGCCTGGACGCCGAGCAGGCCGGTCTGCGCGCGCAGCGCAGCCAGTGGCGCCTGGTGGCCGCCAGTGACGGCGTGGTGACGGCGCGCGAAGCCGAGCCGGGCAGCACCGTACTCGCCGGGCAGACGGTGCTGGAGCTGGTGGATCCGCGCAGCCTGTGGATCAACGTGCGGCTCGACCAGGCGCGTGCCGCGGGGCTCGCGCGCGACCTGCCCGCGCGCGTGGCGCTGCGCTCCCATGCCGGACAGGAGCTCGCGGCGCGCGTGCTGCGTGTCGAACCCAAGGCCGACGCCGTCACCGAGGAAATGCTGGCCAAGGTGGTGCTCGACGTGGCCCCGGCAGCGCTGCCGCCCCTGGGTGAGCTGGCCGAGGTGACCATCCATCTGCCGCCGCTGCAACGGACTCCGGTCGTGCCCAACGCCGCGCTGCAGCGCCAGGGCGAGCGCACGGGGGTATGGAAGATCGTGGACGGCCGCGCGCAGTTCGCGCCCGTGCAGATCGGCCGCGCCGACCTCGATGGCCAGGTGCAGGTGCTGGGCGGCCTGAGCGAAGGCGAGACCATCATCGTCTACAGCGAGAAGGCGCTGGCACGCAACACCCGGGTGCATGGAGTGGCCGAACTCGCCCGGGGCGCGTCGTGATCTCGCTCGCCGGACGCGACATCCTGCACAGCTGGGGCAAGTTCGTCTTCACCGGCGTGGGCCTGGGCCTGCTGATCGGCGTCACGCTGGTGATGGCGGGCGTGTACCGCGGCATGGTGGACGACGGGCAGGCGCTGCTGGACAACAGCCGCGCCGACCTCTGGGTGGTGCAGCAGGACACCATGGGACCGTACGCCGAGTCATCCAACCTCGCCGACGACGCCTGGCGCCAGCTGATGGCGCTGCCCGGCGTGGCCCGCGCGGCCAATGTGACCTACTTCACCATGCAGGTGCGCGCACGCGAGCACGACGTGCGCGCCATGGTCGTGGGCATCGCCGCCGACGCCACGCCCGGCACACCGGGCGCGCCGCCCTACCTCATCGCCGGGCGCCACATCACGCGCGGGCATTACGAGGCCGTTGCCGACATCGCCAGCGGCTTCGCGCTGGGCGAGGCCATCACCATCCGCCGCCACCGCTACACCGTCGTCGGCCTGACCCGGCGCATGGTGTCCTCCAGCGGCGATCCCATGGTCTTCATCCCGCTCAAGGATGCGCAGCAGGCGCAGTTCCTCAAGGACAACGATGCGATCGAGGCCGCGCGGCGGCGCACCGCGGCCAACCCCGCGTTCAACCGCCCCGGCGTGCCCGGACTGCTGGAGGCGGTCAACGCGGCGCAGTCGGCCAGCACGTCGGTGAATGCGGTGCTGGTGCGCCTGGCGCCCGGCGCCGATGCCGACGCGCTGGCGCGCGACATCGAACGTTCGCTGCGGCTGACGGTGCACACGCGCGCGCAGATGCAGGAAATCCTGGTCAGCAAGCTGATCGCCACCTCCGCCAGGCAGATCGGCATGTTCCTCGCGATCCTCGCCATCGTGAGCGCGGCCATCGTCGCCTTCATCATCTACACGCTCACCATGGACAAGATCCGGGAAATCGCCGTGCTCAAGCTCATCGGCACGCGCAACCTCACCATCGCCTGGATGATCCTGCAGCAGGCGCTGGCGCTGGGCCTGATCGGCTTTGCCGTGGGCAAGATCAGCGCCACCTGGTCGGCGCCGATCTTCCCCAAGTACGTGCTGCTGATTCCGCAGGATTCGGTGATGGGATTCCTCGCCGTGATGGGCATCTGCGCGGCCGCGAGCATCGTCGCGATCCGCATGGCGCTGCGCATCGACCCGGCCGAGGCGATCGGGGGCTGACATGGCGGGACAGGGCATCCACATCGAAGGCCTCTCCAAGCGCTACGGCAGCGGCGACACCGCGGTGCTCGCGCTCAAGGACGTGAACATGCATGTGGCGCCGGGCGAGGTCGTGGGGCTCATCGGCCCTTCGGGCTCGGGCAAAAGCACGCTGCTCAAATGCCTGGGCGCGGTGATCGACCCCACCACCGGCCGCATGACGCTGGGCGACGAGGTGATCTTCGACGGCGGCTGGAAGGTGCGCGACCTGCGCGCGCTGCGCCGCGACAAGATCGGCTTCGTGTTTCAGGCGCCTTACCTCATCCCCTTTCTCGACGTGACGGACAACGTCGCGCTGCTGCCCATGCTGGCCGGCATGTCCAACGGCCAGGCGCGCGAGCGGGCGATGGCGCTGCTCACGGCGCTGGACGTGCGGCACCGCGCGCAGGCCATGCCGGCGCAGCTCTCGGGCGGCGAGCAGCAGCGCGTGGCGATCGCGCGCGGGCTGGTCAACCGCCCGCCGGTGATCCTGGCCGACGAACCCACGGCGCCGCTCGATTCGGAGCGCGCGCTCGCCGTGGTGCGCATCCTCGACGAGATGGCGCGCCAGTACCAGACGGCCATCATCGTCGTGACGCACGACGAAAAAATCATCCCGACGTTCAAGCGCATCTACCACATCCGCGATGGCGTGACCCACGAGGAGGCGGGCGAAGGCAGGCGCTTCTGACGCAAAGCATCCTGCGCGCGCACGCAGGCGGCCTCCACTGCCCGGCGGCAGGCCTGGGTACGGCTCCACCCGCCCAGCGCTACGGCACAGCGCATCCAAGAAGCGCCATCAGGCGTTCCAGCGCCGCCGTGGGCTGCCGGTCGCCACGGCGCACCAGGTAGCACTGGCGCAGCAGCTTCGGCAACGGCGTGGGCACGCACGCCAGATGGCCCGCCGCCAGTTGCTCCGCCACCACCCATTGCGAAAGACAGGCCAGGCCCAGCCCTTGCACCGCCGCCTGCTGGATGGCTTCGGAATGGCCGAGCTCCAGCGTGCGCCGATAGCCATGCAGGTGCGGCAGCAGGGCCAGATCGGTGGCCACGCGCGTGCCCGAGCCGGACTCGCGCAGCAGCCACAGCTCACGTTGCAGCGCCTCCAGCGGCACGACCCGGTGGACGCCGGAGGCGGGCAGCAGGCGGGCGAGCAGCCCGGGCGCCGCCACCACCTGAAGCTCGTCGCTGAGCCAGGGTTCAACCTCCAGCTGCGCCACCGTGCACGGGCCTTCGATCAGGCCGATGTCAATCGCGAAATCGGCCACCGCGCCGCACACGCGCTCCGTGTTGCCGATCAGGATGCGCGCATGCCAGGGGCTTTGCGCATCGCCCAGCCACCCCGGCCCCCACTGGCGCAGCAGCCGCGGCAGCACGTGGTTGCCCAGCGTGGTGCTGGCCCCGATGCGCAGCGACGCCAGCGAGGGCCGGGCCTGCTGGGCCAGGCGCTCGATCTCGTGCGCGCCATCGATCAAGGCCCCGGCGCGCGGCAGCAGCGAGCGCCCGTTGTCGTTTACCAGCAGGCGCTTGCCGCTGCGGTCGAACACGCGCATGCCCAGGCTGCGCTCCAGTTCGGCCAGCGCCGCACTGGTGGCCGATTGCGACAGCCCGATCTGCGCCCCCGCGGCCACCGTGGTGCCGCAGCGCGCGATCGCCAGAAACACCTGCAACTGGCGCAGCGTGAGGTGAAGCGAATGTATTTCCGCCATGGATCTACCCATTCAATGAATCAATGATACGCAAATGATTCGTTGGACAGGTTGAACGCCCTTTTCTATATTCCTTACAGCTTTATGGATATGCACATCGCAAGGATGGAAATGACCACATTACCGCTCAAGTCCGCCCCGCCTGGCCTGCCCGGGCCGGTTCAGTGGCTGCCCGGTCTCGCGCTGGCGGCATTGCTGGCCGTGGCGGCATTGCATACGGCCCCGGCGGTGCGGCATCTGGGCCTGAGCGCCATGAGCCTGGCCATCGTGCTCGGCATGGTGGTGGGCAACACGCTGTACCCGCGCCTGCAGCCCTGGATGGATGCCGGCATCGCGCAGGCCAAGGGACGGGTGCTGCGGCTGGCGATCGTGCTCTATGGCCTGCGCCTGACGCTGCAGGACGTGGGCTCGGTCGGCATGACCGGCGTGCTGATCGACGCCGTGGTGGTGGGCGCGACCTTCACGCTCGCCGTCGGGCTGGGCACGCGCTGGCTCGGCATGGACCGCGATGCGGCGATGCTCATAGGCGCCGGCAGCTCCATCTGCGGCGCGGCCGCGGTGCTCGCCACCGAGCCGGTGGTGCGCGGGCGGCCCGAGCAGGTGGCCGTCGCCGTGGCCACCGTGGTGGTGTTCGGCACGCTGGCGATGTTCCTCTATCCGGTGCTGTTTCACCTCAATAGCGCCTGGGGCCTGATCGCAGGCGGCGAGCATGCCTTCGGCATCTACATCGGCTCGACGGTGCATGAGGTGGCGCAGGTGGTGGTGGCGGGCGACGCGATCAGCCCCCAGGCGGCGGACGCGGCCGTGATCACCAAGATGGTGCGCGTGATGCTGCTGGCGCCGTTTCTGGTCATCCTCTCGGCCTGGCTGGCGCGCGAACCCCAAGCGGGCCGGATGCCGCGCACCGGCGCCCCGCACGCCGGGCGGCGCATCGCCATCCCGTGGTTTGCCTTCGGCTTCATCGCCGTGGTGCTGCTCAATTCCCTGGTCACCTTCCCCCCTGCGCTCAAGTCCAGCGCCACGGCACTCGACGATTTCCTGCTGGCGATGGCCATGGGCGCGCTCGGCCTCACGACGCATGTCGGCGCGATCCGGCGCGCGGGCCTCAAACCGCTGCTGCTGGCGCTGCTGCTGTTCGCCTGGCTGGTGCTCGGCGGCGCGCTGCTCAACGCCGGGGCGCAGCGCTGGCTGGGTTGAACCAGTTTTGAAGCGCGCAGGGCGCGACGATTCATGCGCCACCCGGCTCCGAAACCGGACGGGTGCCTCGGCACTTCGGATAGGTACTGCAACCCCAAAATTCCATGCCTGCGTGGTTGCCTTGTTTCGCCACGCGCTTGACCATGGGGTGATTGCAACGCGGGCATGGCGGCGCGGCCAACTTCGTCGAAGACGGCGCCAGATTTGCCGATCGCGCCTGGTTCCCGTTATCCGACGGCAGTGCACTCAGCATCGCGGTGAGTCGGGTACCGTTCACCAAATCCACATTGCGACCATCGGCAAATTTGACGGCCTCCGCGGTGAACGTCCCCGAGGTGACGACAAACCCTCCCGATGCGCCTTCTGCAGCCATGACACCATAAAGCTCACGGACGACCTGGACAGGCACCTTGTACGCACGCCAGTGTTTGCACTGCACCAGAAAAATCTCGCGCTCCTTTCTCAAGCGCAAATCAACGCCGCCATCGGCCTTTGCACCGCCGGTTTCAAGAACGGAATATCCGCGCATCCGAAACATTTCGCCAATCAACCGCTCAAAATCGTCCCATGCCATCTCACGCAAGGCCACACCCGGCCCATCGTTCGCCACGCTTGCGACAAGACGTCCGCGCTTGCGTCGCCTCAATGCCGAGCCCAGTGCCGCGACCAGAAAAATCACGGGAAGAAGGTATTGCCCCCAAAAAGCCAAGGCCTTGAGCAAATGCGCGGCAACCAAGGGCGCCGCCTGATGGGCCGCGCCGCCCACTTCTGCTGCAGCGACCCAATGCAAGGCAACATACGAGATGGCCGCAGCACTAACGCCCACCCACCACGGCAGGAGCACCACCAGATCGAAAAGCTCTTTTCCAAGGCCGTTCGCCTTTTTTCTCGCCACCCAGTCCTCCTTGTCCCAATACGCCTCGATCGCTCAAACCGCCTCAGAAAGTCCCCGGGTACAGCCCGCCATCGAGCAGCAGGTTTTGCCCGTTGATGTAGCCCGCCTGCGGGCTGCAGAGAAATGCGCAGAGCGCGCCGAACTCCGCCGGCGTGCCGAAACGCCGCGCCGGGATCTGCGCCGCCTGGCTGCGGCGGATGTCTTGCAGCGGCTTTCCGGTTTTCTGCGCCGCGCCCTCGAAGGTGGCGTTGAGCCGGTCGGTGTCGAACTTGCCCGGCAGCAGGTTGTTCACCGTCACGCCGTGCGCCGCGATCTCCGAGCGTGCGAGGCCGGCGATGAAGCCGGTGAGCCCGCTGCGCGCGCCGTTGGAGAGCGCCAGGATGTCGATCGGTGCCTTCACCGCGCTTGACGTGATGTTGAGGATGCGCCCGTAGCCGCGCGCCGCCATGCCATCGAGCACCGCTTTGATCAGCTCGATGGGCGTGAGCATGTTGGCATTGACCGCGCGCTGCCAATCGTCGGCCGTGAAGCCGCGAAAGTCCCCCATCGGCGGACCGCCGGCGTTGGTGAGCACGATGTCGAAATCCCGCCCCGGGCCGCCGCCCGCCGCCCACACGGCTTCGCGCCCCTCGGGCGTGGTGATGTCGCAGGCGATCGCCACCACTTTGGGATCATCCTGGCCTGCAGCGCTTGCCCATTGGGCGCCGGCAGCTCTCAATTGTCTAGCTGCCTGCTCCAGCGGTACGGCGCCGCGGGCATTGATGAGCAGATGCACGCCCTCGGCCGCGAGCGCGCTGGCGCAGCCGTAGCCCAAACCTTTGCTGGCGCCGCATACCAGCGCCCAGCGGCCGGCGATTCCCAAATCCATGTCCTGTCTCCTTGCATGCAACGGTGCCTATCATGCCTTGCGCGGCGCGGGTTCGCCGGCGCTGGCGGGCAGCCGCAGCCGCATGCGCAAGCCCCCCAGCGGCGAGGCCTGCGCCTCAACGCTGCCGCCATAAGTCTGCGCCAGCGTGCGCGTGATATCCAGCCCCAGCCCGGCGCCGCCGTGCGTATCGCTGCGCTGCACGCCGCGCGCGAACATCGCCTCGCGCTCGGCCTCGGGGATGCCGGGGCCGTCGTCGTCGATCGTGAAAACCAGCATGCCGCCCTCGGGCCGCACGTCCACGAGCACCTGCGCGCGCGCCCATTTGCCGGCGTTGTCGATCAGATTGCCCAGCATTTCATAGAGATCCTGCGCCTCGCCGCGAAAGCGGCCCTCGCGCGCATCGGCGGCCAGCGTGAATGCGACGCGGCGATCGCCATGCAAGCGCGCCATGGTGCGCAGCAAGGCGGCGAGCGGCGCCAGCACCGGCGTGGCAAGCCCGGTGGCGCGCACGGCCGCCGCCGCGCGGGCGCGCGCCAGATGCCAGTCGATCTGGCGGCGCGCGCTCTCGGCCTGTTCGCGCACCAGCCGCGCCAGCGCCGTGTCCTGCTGCGCGGCGGCATTGGCGAGGATGGTGAGCGGCGTGTTCACCGCATGCGCCAGGTTGCCGGCCTGCGCGCGGGCACGCCGCACCATGTCCGCGTTTTCGCCCAGGACGTGGTTGAACTCCTCCACGAGCGGCATCACTTCCCGCACGAAGCGCCCCTGCAGTTGCGCCGCCTCTCCCGCCCGCACCCTTGCCAGCTGGACGCGCAGCTGCGCGAGCGGCGCCAGCGCCAGGCGCAATTGCAGCCAGACCGCCAGCAGCAGGCCCAGCGCCAGCACCGCAAGCGCTGCCCAGAGCAGGCGCGCAAAGCGGGCCATCGGCTCGGCGATCAGCGTCTCGTCGGCCGCCACCGTCAGGCGCAGCGGCGGCGCGTCGTCTTCGGGCAGCTGCAGCGCCCGCGTCACCCCCAGCAGCGCGTGGCCCTGCGCGTCGCGCAGATGCAGCAGCGCATCGCCCGGCGCCGCCACCGCAGGCAGCGCCAGCACTTCGTCCCACAGCGAGCGCGAACGCGCCACGCCCGCCCGCGGCGCCTGGCCCAGGCGATCAACCTGCCAGTACCACCCGGACAGGGGCTGCGCAAAGCGTGTCTCGGGCAGCGGGCCCAGCGCCAGCTGGCCGTCCGTCCAGTCGACCGCGCCGCTGAGCTGGTCCAGCTGCAGCGTGAGCTGCGCCTGCCACTGCTGCGTGATGTGGTCGCGAAACAGCGCGCTCAGGCCCCAGCCGGCGACGGCCAGCGTAAGCCCCACCCACGCCAGCGTTCCCGCCAGCAGCCGCCAGCGCAGCGAGCCATTCATGCGCTGGCGCCGGGCTCTGCCAGCCGGTAGCCCAGGCCGCGCACGGTTTCTATGCTGCCCTCGGGCAGCTTCTTTCTCAGGCGCGCGACGAAGACCTCGATGGTGTTGGAATCGCGGTCTTCATCCTGTCGATAGAGGTGCTCCGAGAGCTCCGTGCGCGAGAGCACCTCGCCTTTTTTCTGCATCAGCAGCTGCAGCAGCTTGAATTCGTGGCTGGTGAGCGTGAGCGGATGGCCCGCCACCAGCACCCGCGCCGCACGCGTATCGAGCACGATGGCGCCGCAGCGCCACTCGCTGCTGGCATGCTCGCTGCCGCGGCGCAGCAGCGCGCGCAGGCGCGCCAGCAGCTCTTCCATGTGAAACGGTTTCGCAAGATAGTCGTCGGCCCCGGCATCCATGCCCTCGACCTTCTCCTGCCAACTCGACCGCGCGGTGAGAATCAGCACCGGCATGCCGCGCCCCGCGGCGCGCCAGCGGCGCAGCACCGAAAGGCCGTCGAGCACCGGCAAGCCAAGGTCCAGCACCACCGCATCAAAATCTTCGACCTCGCCAAGGTAATGCGCCTCGCGGCCATCGCCCGCCTGTTCCACCGTGTGGCCGGCCGCGGCGATCGCCTGCACGAGCTGTTCGCGCAGCAGGGCTTCGTCTTCGACGACGAGGATGCGCATCAGTCCCCGTCCTTGCCGCCGGCTTTCTGTCTGGCCTTGAGCACGCGGCCATCCTGCGCATCCACCTCCAGCTTGGCCACGCGCCCATCGGGGCGCAGCAGGCGGATTTCGTAGATGAAACGGCCGTGCTCGCGCTCGAACTCCACCTTCAGCACCTGCCCGGGATAGCCTTGCGGCTCCAGCCCGGTCAGCACGGTCGCCAGCGGCAGCACGAGCCCCTGCGCCAGCGCCTGGCGGGCACGTTCGTGGTCGTCATCGCCGGCGTGCAAACGGGTTGCCGCACCCAGCATGGCCAGCACCAGGGCGAGGGCGGCGCAGGCGCAGCGGAAAACGGTTCGGCGTGTCATGCCTGCAATGTATAGCCGTGGCCGCGTGAATGGCAGATGAACGGCGCCTTCAGCAAGCGTTCAGTCGCGGTTTTCCAGAATGCGCTCCAAGGCCGGTGCGGTACCGGTCCGCAACCTGAAGGAATGCACGATGTTCACCACCTCCCGCCGCTTGCTCCTGGCCACCGCCATCGCCGCCGCGCTGCCGCTGGGCGCCGCACGGGCGCAGACCGCCGCGCCCGCGGCCCCCACCACCGCCAGCGCTGGCGTCCCCATGGCGCAGCAGCTCTCCATCCGCGACATCTACGACCGCGTCGAAGCCGCCGGCTACCACGATCAGCAGGAAATCGAATTCGAGCATGGCCGTTACGAGGTGAAAGCCGTGAATGCCCAGGGCCAGCGCGTGAAGCTCACGCTCAACGCGCAGACCGGCGCGATCGAAGCCACGCGCATCAAGCGCGCGAAATAGCCGGTCCGAATCCCTTTGGCTGAAGTGGAGCACACCATGCGCACCGCACCCTCCCTCGCCCGCTACCCCGCGCCGCTGATCGCGCTGCACTGGCTCACGCTGGCGCTGATGATCGGTGTCTACGCGCTGATCCAGTGGCACGACGCCCTGCCCAAGGGCAGCGAGCTGCGCACGCTCGCCAAGGCCTGGCACGAGACGCTGGGCGTGGCGGTGTTCGCGCTGGTGCTGCTGCGCCTGCCGCTGCGCTGGTGGCTGGGCGTGCCGCCCGCACTGGCCGGCACGCCGCGCTGGCAGCACCGGCTGGCCAGCAGCATGCACTGGGCGCTGTACGGCCTGCTCATCGCCGCGCCCCTCCTCGGCTACCTGAGCCTGAACGCCAAGGGCACGCCGGTGCCGTTCTTTGGCTTGCAGATGCCCGCCTTCCTCGGGCCGGACCGCGCGCTGGCGGGCAATCTGAAAGAGATCCACGAAGCCGTGGGCACGCTGGGCTACTGGCTCATCGGCGGGCACGCCGCGGCGGCCCTGGTGCACCACTACGGAATGCGCGACGGCACGCTGGCGCGCATGGGTTGGGCTAGAACGCAGCCAGCATCCCCGCCCCCATCCCGCGCGTGAAGGCTTCCTCGAACACCGAATAGCCCGACCAATCCGCATGCGCGAACGCAAGGCGTCCGGTCGCAGGCGTCGGGGGCAATGCCGTACGCTCACCATTCAATAGCTGGTAGCGCTTGCCTGACAAGCGCTGCAGGCCAATTTGGCTCAGAACCGTCTGGTCGCCCGGCCGCGGAATGGCCATGGCGTGTCCATAGCGCGTGATTTCCATGCGCGTGGCGCGCTCAAGAATGTCCGGGTGCAGACGGGCCAGCGGCCGCAGGATGGCGTCGCGCCAGTGCGTCCAGGGCTGGGTCAGCAACTGCGTGCGGCCATCGGGCCAGTCGCCCAGCGCCTGGTAGTAGCTGAGCACGGTGGGGCCGGCGATCTGCGCGCCCAGGTTCAGGCGCTGGTGGCCGGCATCGACGTAGCCCAGGCCGCCGCGCGCCTCGTGGTCATAGAGCACGTTGTCCCACGCCGGGGCGGCGCCGGGGCGGTCTTGCAGCGGGCGGGCGATGTGGATGTTGGCCACCAGCCAGGGCGCCCAGGCCAGGCGCGCGGCGGCGGCGCGCACGAAGGCTGGCGGGTTCTGCAGCACGCGCGCGGCGATGAACAGGGGCAGCGCGACGACGCAGCGCTCGGCCTGCCAGCGCGTGACGCGGCCGCTGGCGTGCTCCAGCGCATCCACTTCTACGCCGTGGCGCTGCTCGGTGATGCGCAGCACGCTGGTGGCGGGGTGCAGCTGCCCCTGGGCGACGAGCGGCGCGGCAAGCTGGCGCGTCAGCCAGCCGTTGCCTTCGGGCCAGGTGAGCACGGCGTCGTGCTCGTCGTCGCCATGCTCGCCCGGCGCCTCGAAGCCGTGGCGGCTGGCGAAGTAGTGGATGCCGGCCCAGGCCGAGACGCGGGCGCTGCCGGCGCCATAGTCGTCGCGGCAGCAGTAGTCCAGGTACCAGCGCAGATGCGCATCGTCAAAGCCCTCGCGGGCCAGCCAATTATCAAAAACAAGAGCGTCCAGCGCTTGATGGGCGGGTGCCAGACCGTTGTTTTGCTGCCATGTCCGCAGCGTGGGCATGGCAAAGCGCGCCTGGCGCGAGAGCGCGGCCACGCGCTGGGCAAAGCGCTGGTATTGCGCCAGCGTGCCGGCGCCCACGCCATCGACGGGCAGCAGTCCCTCGTGCCAGGCACCCTGCCAGTACAGCCGCTCCTGCGGACTGTGGCACAGCGTGCGCTCGTCGTACTGCCAGCGCCCGGCCACGCGGCGGCGCAGGCCGAGTTCTTCCAGAAAATCCTGCACCTCGGGGGCATCGTCGCCGGGCAGCGGCAGGTAGTGCGCGCCGCGCGGGCAGGCGATGCCCGCCACCTGCGTGGCGCGGCTGTTGCCGCCGGCTTCGGCTTCCAGCTCCAGCAGCGCAAAGTCCTGCATGCCCGCCAGGCGCAGCGCACGCGCGGCCGAGAGGCCGGCCACGCCGCCCCCGGCGATCAGCACGCGGGTGCGGCGGTGCTCGTCGGGGGTGGGGCCGCGCCCTTGCGCCAGCGCATCGCGCAGCGCGTGGCCATGCTGCACATCGATGCCGGTGAAGCCGCCCGCAAGCTCGCGCACGCGCGGTGCGCAGGCCGCCAGCGCGCCCAGGGCCGGCAGGCTCAAGAGGGCGCGGCGGCGCATGGGGCGAATGGGCTCAATCCGCCCAGCGCGTGCGGATGTCCAGCAACTGCGGCAGCAAGGGCGTGAACAGGGCGGCCAGCGCCGGATCGAAGTGCCGGCCAGCCTGTTCCTGGATGTGCGCAATCGCCTGCTCCGGCGGCCAGGCCCGCTTGTAGGGGCGATCGGAGGTGAGCGCATCAAACACATCCGCCAGCGCGACGATGCGCGCTTCCAGCGGGATGGCCTCGCCCGCCAGGCCGTGCGGGTAGCCGCTGCCGTCCCACTTTTCGTGGTGCGACAGCGCCACCGCATACGCGAGCTGCAGCACGCCCGAAGGGTGCCGGCCGATGATCTCCGCGCCGATCTGCGGGTGCGTGCGCATGATGGCCCACTCGTGCGCGTCCAGCGGGCCGGGTTTGCGCAGCACCGCATCGGGAATGCCGATCTTGCCCACGTCGTGCATGGGCGCGGCGTTCAGCAGGTCGCTGGCCCAGCGCGGGCTGCAGCCGGCCGCCAGCGCCAGCAGGCGCGCGTAATGGCTCATGCGGATGACGTGCATGCCGGTTTCGTTGTCCTTGTATTCGGCGGCGCGCCCCAGGCGCTGCACGATCTGCAGGCGTGATTCGCGCAGCTCGTCGATCTGCACCAGCGACAGATGCGTCCTCACCCGCGCGCGCACCACGGCGGCGCGCACCGGCTTGGTGATGTAGTCCACCGCGCCCGCCTCGAAGCCCCGGGCTTCATCCCCCGCATCACCAAGGGCGCTGACGAAAATCACCGGAATGGCGCGGGTCTGCGCATCGGCCTTGAGCGCGGCGCAGACGCTGTAGCCATCCATGCCCGGCATCATCACGTCCAGCAGGATCAAGTCCGGCGCCTGTGCCCGGGCCAGTTCCAGCGCACGCGCACCGCTGGTGGCAAACAGCAGCTGGTAGTCGGCATCGAGCACCTGGCGCAGGACATGCAGATTGGCCGGCTCATCGTCGACGATGAGCACGCTGGGACGGTGGTCGTGCGGGGTGTTCATGGGTTCACGGCCACGGCGGCCACACCCGTCTCCAGCGCGTCGCGCAGCGCATCGACTTCGACTTGCGCGGCAGCAAAATCAAAGCGCTCGATGGCGTCATTCAGGCGCTGCAGCGCAGCTGCCGGCAGATGCGCGCGCCAGGCCGGCGCCAGCGCGGGCGGCAGGCGCCCCTGCGCCAGCAAGGCCGTGGCCTGGGCCAGCGCCTGGCGCAGCTGCGGCACCTGCGCCGCGTCCAGCGCGCCATCCGCATCAGCCGGCGGCGATGGCGGCGCGCCGGCATCCTGCACCGCAATGCAGACGGCTTGCCACACAGCGGGCAGCGCCTGCAGGTGGCGCTGCGCCTCGGCGGCCTGCGCGCCTCGGGCGGCCTGCTCCAGCGCACGCAGCACGGCCAGCAGCGGCGCCAGCGCCAGATGTCCGGCCACGCCGCACAACTGGTGCGCCTGCGCGGCCAGCGCCGGCCACTGCCCCCGTGCGTGCAATTGCGCCAGCTGCCGCGGCGCCTGCGCCTGCTCGCCGACAAAGCGCCGCAGCGCGCGCAGGAAGGCGGCGTCGCCGCCCCAGAGCCGCGCGCCACCGGCCCAGTCCACCGGCGGGACGGGCCCCGCTGCAGCAGCGGGCGCCACGGGCGGCGGCGGTGCCTCCACATACTGCACCTGCAGCCCCAGCACGCGGGCGATCTCGGCATACAGCCGCGTCAGATTCAGCGGCTTGGTGGCAAAGCCGTCCATGCCGGCATCCAGCGCATGCTGCCTGTCTTCTTCCAGCACGCTGGCCGACAGCGCGATGATGGGCAGGTGCGCTCGCTTGCCGCGCTGCTCCTGCGCGCGGATGCGCTGCGTGGCGGCAAAGCCATCGACCTCGGGCATCTGCAAATCCATCAGCACCACGTCAAAGCGCTGTGCCGCGCACAGCAGCACGGCCAGCTCGCCGCCGCCGGCCTGCGTGACACGGTGGCCATCGCGTGCCAGCAGGGTCTGCAGCAGCTCCAGGTTGTGCGGCACGTCGTCCACCACCAGCAGGTGCATGGCCGGCAGCAGGCTGCGCTGCACCGCCGCGACGCGAGGCGCCTGGCCTTGCTGCAGCGGCAGGCGGACGGTGAACACGCTGCCTTGCCCCGGCACGCTGGCGGCGCTGATGCCGCCGCCCATCAGCTCCACCAGCTGGCGTGCAATCGTGGTGCCCAGCCCGGTGCCGCCAAAGCGCCGCGCGGTGCTGGCGTCGGCCTGGCTGAAGGGCTCGAAGACGCGCTCCAGCTGCTCGGCCGTCATGCCGATGCCGGTGTCGTGCACCTCCAGGCCCAGCTGGCCATGGGCAAACCCCACGCGCAGCAGGACTTCGCCGCGCTCGGTGAACTTCACGGCATTGCCCAGCAGGTTCAGCAGCACCTGCTGCAGGCGCAGGCTGTCGCCGCGGAAATAGTCGGGCAGCGCCGGCGGGTAATCGAGCACCAGCGACAGCCCCTTGGGGCGCGCCAGCACGCGCAGCGTGTCCAGCGCCTGCCGGCAGACTTCGCGCAGCGAGAAATCCGCCACCTCCAGCGCCACCGCGCCGCGCTCCAGGCGGGCGGTATCCAGAATGTCGTTGAGCAGCTGCAGCAGCGACTGCGAGGCGCTGTGCACGATGCCCAGCTGGTGGCGCTGCGAATCGGTGAGCGGCGTATCCAGCAGCGCCTCGGTGAAGCCGAGGATGGCGTTCATCGGCGTGCGGATTTCGTGGCTCATGCTGGCCAGGAAGTGGCTGCGCGCACTGCCCACCTGCTCGGCGTGCTCCTTGGCGGCGCGCAGCTCCTGCTGCTGGCGCCGCTGGGTGACATCGAAGACGAACTGCACCACCTTGAACGGCACTTCGTCGGAATCGAGAATCGGGTTGTACAGCGCCTGCACCCACAGCACGCTGCCATCCTTGTGCAGGCGCTGCGCTTCCTCGGCGAAGGGCTCGGCCCACTGCAGCCGCTCCCAGCCGCGCTGATGGGCCGCATCGTGCAGCAGCGCGGGCGGGCACAGCCGGCCGTAGTGCCGCCATTGCAGGTCCTCCAGCGCATAGCCGGTGAGCTCCAGGAATTTGCCGTTGGCCGAGAGCACCTGCCCATCCATGTCCAGCTCGATCACGGCCAGCGAACGGCCGATGGCGGCCAGCATGCCTTCGAACTCGGCGTTGCGCGCCTTGGCGGCCGTGGTGTCCAGCATCACGCCGTCGATCCACAGCGTCTGGCCCTGCGCATCCATGCTCGGGCGGCCGTTCTCCGACACCCAGCGCACCTGGCCATTGCGGTGGCGCAGGCGGTATTCGATCTCATAGGAGCGCCGCTCTGCCGCCGCGCGCTGCACGGCCTGCTTCACGGCCTCGCTGTCATGCGGGTGGATCAGCGACTCCAGGTGCACGCGCCCCGCGACGAAGGCCTCGGCGGGCCAGCCGGTCAGCGCCTCCACGCTCGGGCTGATCAGAAGCATGCTCCAGTCGGCATCGTTGCGGCACCGGAAGGTGATGCCGGGAATGTTCTCCATCAGCGTGCGCAATTGCTCCTCGCTCTGGCGCAGGGAATCTTCCATCGCCTGGCGCGCGCTCATGTCGGTGATGAAGCCGACGAACATGGGCGGATGGGTCTGGGTGATGCGCCCCACGGCCAGGCGGATCGGCAGGGTGCGGCCGTCGCGCGTCAGCGCCTGCACGTCGCGCCCGGTGCCGATGATGCGCTTCTCGCCCGTCGCCATGTGGTGCGCCAGATAGCCATCGTGCGCGCTGCGCCAGGGCTCGGGCATGAGCATGTTGACGTTGTGGCCTATCACCTCCCGCGCGCTCCAGCCCAGCATGCGCTCTGCCCCCGGGTTGAACGAAAGCACCGTGCCCCTGGCATCGATGGTGACGATGCCGTCCACCGCCGTCTCCAGCACGGCGCGCAGGCGGGCCTCGCTGGCGCGCACGCCGGTAAACAAGTCGCGGTAGCGCAACCCGGCGATGATGGCCACCACCAGCATGCTCAGCACCACCGTCAGGATGGCCAGCGCCAGGGAGAACGAATTGCCCGCGGACGCCTGGCTTTCGATCTGCGCAATCGGCGCCTTGAAGCGCAGCGCGGCCATCGCGGTGTAGTGCATGCCGGTGATCGCCAGGCCCATCACCAGACCGGCGAGCGCCGTGGTCAGGTAATTGTTGTTCAGCATGCGCCGCTGCAGGCCCAGGCGCACCCACAGCGCCAGCATGGCCAGCACGACGGCGACGACGATGGAGATGGCGAAGCCCAGCGGGTCGTAGCCGAAATAGGGCGTCATGCTGGAGGCCGCCATGCCCAGGTAATGCATGGTGCCGATGCCCGCGCCCATCAGCAGGCCGCCCAGCGCCAGCAGGCCGGCGCCCAATTGCGGCCGTGCCAGCCATTGCAGCGTGACCCAGGAGGCGCCCCAGCCGGGCAGCATCGAGGCCAGCGTCAGCCACGGGTTGAACGCCCCGCGCGCGCACAGGGTGAAGGCCAGCATGCCGACGAAGTGCATCGCCCAGATGCCGCCGCCCATGGCGAACGCGCCCGAGCCCAGAATCCAGCTCCGGCTGCGCGGGCTATCGGCCTCGCGCGCCAGCGCCGCCATGTGCAGCGCCACCATCGACGCCACCACCGCCAGCGCCGCCGACAGCGCCACCATCCACGGATCGTGCTCGCGCCAGAGCATCGGGTCGCTGGCGACACCGGTGACGAAAAAACCCTGGAGAAACGTGGTCATGGGTGATGCGTCAAGGTCCGTGGGTGGATGCGGCAGGTGTCACGTTTGAGACATTTTGTCCCTGCTTTTATAGCAGACAGGCAGGCGGTGCGCAGGCGCCGTGCTCCGTTGCGCGACAACATCAACGCAACGCAACGCAACGCAACGCAACGCAACGCAAGCAAAAATCATTCCATCTCCAGCCCAAGCTGGCCAGCCCATTCATCGATCACTGGATCCAGGGGGAAGGCGCACCAACGCAGCGCGGCGGCAATGGGATCGACAGCGCAAAGCCCTAGGGCTGCTGCCGCACCTCCAGCCCCGCCGCGCGCAGGCGCTCGATGACATCGGCGGCATGTTCGCGGCTGCGCGTCTGCAGCACCATTTCGATCTCGACGTTCTGCGCCGCCAGCAGCGTGAAGGCGCGCTGGTGGTGCACCTCGTCGATGTTGGCCCCGGCCTGCGCCACCAGCGCGGTGATGCGCGCCAGGCTGCCGGGCACGTCGCGCGTGCCGACGACGATGCGCATGAGGCGGCCCGAGCGCACCAGCCCGCGCCCGATGATCTGCGCCAGCAATTGCGGATCGATGTTGCCGCCCGAGAGCACCATGCCGACCTTCTTGCCCGCAAAGCGCTGCTTGTGGCGCATCAGCGCCGCCAGCGCCGCCGCGCCCGCGCCCTCGGCCAGGGTTTTTTCGATCTCCAGCAGCAGCACGATGGCCTGTTCGATGTCGCCCTCTTGAACCAGCAGCAGATCGTCCACATGCCGGCGAATCGCCTCGACGCAGTGCACGCCCGGCGCGCCCACGGCGATACCCTCGGCAATCGTGCTGGCGCCCTGCGCATGGTGCTCGCCCTTGACGGCGTTGACCATGGCGGGAAAGCGCTGCGCCTGCACGCCCACCACCTCGATTGGCGGCTTGAGCGCCTTGGCCGCCGTGGCGATGCCCGCGATCAGCCCACCGCCGCCGACGGGCACGATCAGCGTGTCCAGGTCGGGCCGCGCGGCCAGCATCTCCAGCGCCAGCGTGCCCTGCCCGGCCATGATGGCCTCGTCGTCGTAGGGGTGCACAAAGGTCAGCTGCTGGTCCGCGGCGAGTGCGCGCGCATGCGCCGCCGCTTCTTCCAGCGTGGCGCCGTGCAGCAGCACGCGCGCGCCGAAACCCTGGGTGCGCGCCACCTTCACGCCCGGCGTGAAGCCCGGCATGACGATGGTGGCGGGAACGCCCAGCTGCTGCGCGTGGTAGGCCACGCCCTGCGCGTGGTTGCCCGCGCTCATCGCGATCACGCCGCGCTGGCGCTCCTCTTGCGATAGCTGGCGCAGCTTGTTGCACGCGCCGCGCTCCTTGAACGAAGCCGTGAATTGCAGGTTCTCCATTTTCAGGAACACCTGCGCCCCGGTGAGCTCGGAAAGCGTGCGCGATTCGACGCAGGGGGTGTCAAGTACCTGCCCGGCGATGCGGGCGGCGGCTTGCTGGATGTCGGAGAGGTGCAGCATGGTGGGCGTATTGTGAAGCGCCGGGCCGGCTTACGGCCCCACGCGCCCCCATTCCTGCTCATAGGTGCGCACCAGCACCTGGTTGGAGAGGCGGTTCACCTCGGCGGGCAGGCGCGCCATGTCGATGGGGAAGTCCAGCATCGCGGCCAGCGCCGCGCCGTCGAGAAAGCGCAGACCCGGCGGCAGCGCGGCGGGCGGGTGCCAGGGCCTGCGGCTGGCGATCACGAAGCCCCATTCGCCAAAACTGGGCACATGCACGTGATACGGCACGGCCGTGAAGCCCACCGATTCGATGGTGTGCACCACCGTCCAGAAACTCTTGCGCGCGACCAGCGGCGAGGTGGTCTGGATCACCGCATAGCCGCTCGCTGCCAGGCGCTGGTCGAGCAGCGCATAGAAGCTGTTGGTGTAGAGCTTGCCGATGGCGAAGTTGGTCGGATCGGGGAAATCCACCACGATCACCTCAAAGGTCTCGCTGCCCTGCTGCAGCCACTGGAACGCATCCATGTTGACCACCCGCACGCGCGGATCGGAGAGCGATTGGCGGTTCAGCAGCGCCAGCTGCGGCGTATCGGTGAAGAGCCGCGTCATCGCCGGATCGAGCTCCACCAGCGTGACGGACTGTACCGAGGGGTATTTGAGGATTTCGCGCACCGCCATGCCGTCGCCCCCGCCCAGCACCGCCACGCGCCGGGGCGCGCCCTGCGCGGCCATGGCGGGGTGTACCAGCGCCTCGTGGTAGCGGTATTCGTCGCTCTGGGCAAACTGCAGGTTGCCGTTAAGGTACAGCCGATAGCCGTTGCGCCCATGCGTGACGACGATGCGCTGGTAGGGCGAGGTTTCGGCGAACGCGATCGGGCTCTGGTAGAAATGGTCTTCGGCCAGCGTGGTGATCCTGCCGGCCGCCGCCATGCCCAGCGCCAGCAGCGCCAGCACCATCGCGCAGGCCGCCAGATGCGCGCCGCGCTGGCGCAGCTCATGGCGAAACAGCCACCAGGCCCAGAGGGCGACGAGCGCATTCAGGATGCCGAACAGCAGCCCCGAGCGGATCAGCCCCAGGTAGGGCACCAGCAGCAGCGGAAACGCCAGCGACACCGCCAGCGCGCCCAGGTAATCAAAGGTGAGCACCTGGCTGACCAGCTCCTTGAACTGCACGTCCCGCTGCAGGATGCGCATCACCAGCGGAATCTCCAACCCCACCAGCGTGCCCACCACGAACACCATCAGGTACAGCAGCAGCCGAAACGCCCCCGGCAGCCAGGCATTTGCCATGAATAGCATGGCAGGAAGCGCCCCACCCACCAGCGCCACCAATAGTTCTATGCGCAGAAAATGCGCCGGCAACTGCCGTGCCAGAAAGCGTGACAGCCACGAGCCCACGCCCATCGCAAACAGGTAGGTGCCGATGATGGTGGAGAACTGCAGGATGGAATCACCCAGCAGGTACGAGGCCAGCGCCCCCGCCGCCAGCTCGTACAGCAGCCCGCAGGCGGCGATGACGAAGACGCTGGCGAAGAGGGCGACGGCGATGGGGCGGGGGGGCAGCGCACCCGCGGCAACGGCGGCGCTATCGCTCATGCCAGCACCGCATCCAGTTGCGCCGCCAGGCCATCAAACGTTAGCCAGCCAAACACCGCGCGCTGGCCGCTGGCGCGGGCCCACAACTGGCCTACCTGGCGCTTTTCCATTTCATAGGGATCGTTCTTCAGGTGCGCGCCCTTGTATTCGAGCAGCGCCACGCGGCCATCGTCCAGCTCGGCGACGAAATCGGCATAGAAGCGTCCGCGCGAGGTGGGCAGACCAAAGCCGCAGGGCGCGGTATCCAGGTTGCGCACCCACTGGCGCACCTTGGTGTGGCGGTCTATGAGCTGCGCGCACTGGAACTCCTCGCCTTCGCTCTTCAAGTCGGCAATCACCGGAAAGTAGTGCTTGGCAAAACGCCAGCGCCCACCGTAGCGCGAGGCCACGGGCGCCGGGTAGCGCGCGGCCTCGAAGATGTGCGGATGCGCCCAATCGGGCTCCACCAGCCAGGGGGTGCCGCCTTCCAGGCCCAGCACCTGCTGGCGGAAGGCGCGTTGCGCGGCGGCGTCGCGCAAGTCGGCCACATGGTTTTCAAGCGCCCGCGCAAGCTGAAAGCGCGCCTGCGCCAGCTCCGCCAGCGGGATTCGGCATGCATGTACTTGGTGGTTGACCACCGCCGCAAGCCAGGCGCGGCGATGGGCCTGCGTGATGCCGGGCAGCGCCCTGTACAGCGATTGGTCAAGCCAGCCCACCAGCGTGTCGGCATCGATGCGGCTGGCGCCCACATCCAGCGGCAGTTGCGCTTCGCCACCCGGCGTCAGACGCAGGCGCTCGCCCTCCATGTCGATCAGGATCACGTCGGATTCACGCGCCACGTGAAAGCCGGGCAGTTGCACCGCCTGTGGGGTCAGCAGGTCCAATTCGACCGACTCCAGCACCGCCTCGCGCTCCAGCGGCCACAGCGGCGCCTGCGCATCGGTGCGGTAGGCCAGCGGCGGCAGCGGCGCAAACGGCAGGCCGCGCGTGGCGGGCGCTTGCTGCGCGGCCACCAGTGCGTTGTGCTGCGCCACCTGCTCGCGCAGGTGCTCCTGCTTCTTCGCGCCACGCACCTGGGCCAGCAGCAGCGCCTCGGTGTCTGTGCCGATGTGGCCCGTCACCACTACCTGCGGCGCGCTGGCGGTGGTCTGCACCTGGACGCCGGGCGCGGCCAGCAATTCGGGCGTGATTGCGGAAATTTCAAAATTCGTAGCTATTGGCGATTTCTGGAGAGGCGCTGCAGCCTGATTTTGTTCAAAGTCATCCCACAGGTCTGTCTGCGGCGCAATCATGCTGGCCACGTCCAGCGCCTCGAAGCCCATGTGCTGGATCAGTCGGTCGGCCAGCGCGCTGGCGGCCTGCGCAAACTCGGCAGCGCACACATGGGCATAGGCGCGGTTCAGCCGCTCGCGCCCGCGCCGCTGGGCATACGGCATACGCAGCACACGGCCTAGAAGCTGCTCCACCGCCGTGGCGCTGCTGAGTTTCTGCAGGCTGCACAGCACGTAGGCAAAGGGGCAGTCCCAGCCCTCGCGCAGCGCCTGCACGGTGATGACGAAGCGCACCGGGCAATCGCGCTCGGCCAGGCGGATGTCCTCCAGCCCACGCTCCTTGCCGGTCGCCACCACCACTTGGTTCGCGGGCAGCTTGAGTTCATCGACAAGGTACTCGCGCAGCATCTCCGGCGGCATCTCCTCGCCCGCACTCGTAGCCTGAAACAGCACGATGGGGCGCACGTAGCCGTGGCCCGCCGCCTCGTCCTTCAGCGCCTCGGCCTCCAGCGCCGCCTGCGTCTGCACCGCGCTCAGCACCGCCTGCGGCCAGCCTTCGGGGTGCTCGGCCAGAACGATGGGCAGCTTGATCATGTCCTCGGCCGCGAGCTGCTGCGCACTCACGTGGTAGAGCACATTGGTCTGCTGCACCAGCGGCGTGGCCGTCAGCTCTAGGATGAAGCTAGGCGCCAGGCGCTTGAGCGCCGTGAAGCTCTTGTCCGTCTTGGTGTTGTGCGCCTCATCGACGATGACGACGGGCGCGTGCAGCGCCAGCCAGTTGGCCAGGCTCCAGCGCGGCTGACCGACAAAACCGGCCAGCACGCCGCTCGTGTCGCGCGCCACGTCGTCGGGTGTGATGACGGCGTCGGGCAGCGCGCGCAGCGTCTGCAAGCGGCGCTCATCCACACCCTTGAAATGCCGCTCGAAGCCCTCGGAAAAACTGTAGACGTTGCGCTGCCCCGCATCCTCGATGCGAAAGCTCTGGATGGTGGCCACCACCACGATGGTCGTGCGTCCCCACTCGGGCGGGGCAATTTGCGCCACCTCGTCCAGCGTGCACACGCGCAGGCCCTCGCCATAGGCATCGGCCAGCGCCGCGCGCCAGGGGTGGCCGGGCGTCTGCAGCGCCGCCAGCGTCTGCGCGCGGATCGCGTCGCTGGGCACCAGCCACAGCGCCACCGGCGCATCCACCCCCGCCCATTCACGGGCCAAGAGCGGCACCGCGTGGGCCGCCAGCACCGTCTTGCCCCCGCCCGTGGGAATGCGCAGGCACACGCAGGGCAGCTCGCCAAACGCCCCGGCCTGATACGGCCGCCCGGCCAGCTCGGCAAAGCCGCGCGCCGCGCCCTTGACGCGGGCGGCGCGGGCGAAGGCGGTGAGCGCATCGAGCGCGGCCTGCTGGTAGGACTTGAGGGTGATGGGGGTCATGCGCGGTGGCTCGATTGGCGCAAGCTGAAGCAATGAAAAGCCAATGCACCAATGCAAGTCATTGATTTGTAATTGTTTTTGAAACCAGATTGGCTTTGGATTGGCTTAATTATTGGATTCATTGGCTTGCCCCTTGGCCCCGCAACTTACGCCGCCACAGCGCCGCATTGGTGGCGCCGCCGACGTTTTCGATCAAGTCTTCATGCACCATGTCCTGCAGCAAATTCTTTATGTAGATCTTGCGGCTACGTTCCGATGAGATCGACGCTGGCAGTTTTGGCAGCAGCATCGCATTGATCTTTGCGCGTCGTTGTGACCCCAGAGCGAGCAAATCCAGCACCAGGGCCTTGTAGTGTTTTGCGTCCAGCCCTTTGTGATTGACGTATTCCACCTCCTGCCCCAAGGCCACTGCCAGTTGAGCGGAGATCATCAGCCTGGGACTGCGTCCTTCAATCAAGCCTGCTTGTCTCAACTCGGCCACCTGCGCGGCATCCAGCTTGCGTTTTTTCTGCACGCGATCGAGCCACAACACATGCTCGATGGACAGATCGGCACGCTGCATCAGCCAGTGGCTGTAGTTCTCGTCGATCTCCTGCCCGTACACGCTGAACACCGTGCGCAAGGGCGAGGACCCCTCGTAGTCCGGCAACGGCAGAAAGCGCCGCCGCTGCGCCAGCACCATGTCGTGGATGCCAAAGCCCACCTTGTCGATCATGCCCACCTCGGCCATGGCCTTGGCCAGGCGCTCGTTGCGATAGCGCTCGGGTGTGCGCGCGCCGCTGGCGTAATCATCCGGCTGGCCGTCGAAAAAGCCGCCCAGATTCGTCATGCGCACCAGCCCCACGCCTTCTTCCACCACCACGCGCCCGCACTGCGCGTAATCCTGGTGCGCCAGGCAGTTGTGCATCCCTTCCAGCAGCACCGTGTTGGTGTCGTAGCGCGGCAGCGTCACGGGCAGCAGCTCGTTGGGCTGGGACAGCTTGATATTGGGGTTGCGGATCATCTGGGCCACCTCGGTGGTGGTCAGCAGAAAGGGCGGATGAAAGTGCTCTGCCGCCCGCTCGGCGGCCAGCTTCCAGGTGATCTCGACCGGATGCGGCGACAGCAGCGCCATCGCGCTCTCGCGCGTGCCCAGCAGCAGCAGGCAGGCGCGGGTGATGCGGCCATGAATAGTCAGACCGATCCGATCGAGCAGTTGCTGCGCGCTCCATTGCGCGATTTGCGCTGCCCAGGGTTCGCGCTGGTGCTTTTCAAAGAACTTTTCCCGCGCTTTGGCAATTGCCGCCTCATCCAGATCGGCCAGCGCGGCCTCGGCAACGATCGCCGCACTCCAGTCCTCGCCCGCCAGATGCTCGGCCAGGATGGCGCGTCGCCGGTCGGCCCGCAACTCCACCAGACTGTCACCATCACGCTGCCAGGCCTTGTCGTGCGCCAGCACCAGTTCGCGCGGCGCATGGCGCGGCACATGCACCAGCCACACGATGGCACCCGTATCGTTCGCGCGCAGTTCCTGCACGTGCAGCCCCAGGGAAGGCAGACCCAGCGTCTTGCCCAGCACGCGGTGCACCACGTTCTCCAGCGTGTAATCGGCGAAGTCCCGGATGCCGGTGGGCGCGAGCGTTCCATCCCGCACACCAATCACCATGCAGCCGCCCTCCATATTGGCCAAGGCGCTCACGTAGGAAACCAAGTCCTCGCCCTTGCGACCCGAAATGCAGTGCTTGAGCGAGTGCCACTCCTTCCATTCGTGGCGCTCGTTCTCCTTGGGAAAATGAAGGTGCAGCCAACGCTGAAGCTCAGCGGCGGTGTCGAACTCTTGCATCACCCTCACCTCGCCTTCACGTCGTACGGAATGTGCTTGAAGGTCACGCGCGAGCGCGCCAGCGTCTCGGGGCCCACGCGGCAGGCTTCGCCGTAGACCACCAGCGGCGCGTCGGGGTGCGGCGTTGATGCGTGCAGTTGCACAAGCGCATCGAGCACCGCGCGCGTCAGCACGTTGCCGCCGGCCGGGCGCTTGTCGCCCAGGATGCCGTTGAAGAGCAGGTAGAAGGCCGTGCAGCTGCGCAGTGTGGGGGCGGTGGGTGCACCCTCACCCCCGCCCTCTCCCGCCTGCGGGAGAGGGAGCAAGACCGGCGCAGCACCCGACGACACTTCTCCCTCCCCTTGTCTTTCTCCCTCTCCCTCTGGGAGAGGGTGGGGGTGAGGGCCAGCGGCGCTCGATTCAAAAGAAATCGCCTCTTCGCCCCCGTCCAACAAGCGCGGCAAGCTCTCAAAAACAGAGTGCGTCCCCAGCCACGGCGTGCCGGCGCGGCCTGCCGCTGCGTCCCAGGTCTGCCCCGTCTCCTGCTGCCAGACGAAGGCCGCCAGCGTGGCAAAGCGCACCTCGGGGTGGATGGCGCCGCTGGCGTCGAACACCGGCGCGCCCAGCCGCGCGAAGCGAAAGCCGCCGCCGTCGAACGGCTTGCCGTTCGTGCCCTGCCCCCAGCCCACGGCCCGGCTGATGCCGCCTTGCTCGCCTGCGATCACCTTTTCAAGGCGCGGCAGGCAGTGCGTGAGGGCGTGCTCTCCCATCTCGATGGCTATCCAGCGCCGGCCCATCTTGTGCGCCACGGCGGCCGTGGTGCCGGAGCCGAGGAAGCTGTCGAGGACGAGGTCGCCGGGGTTGCTGGCGATGTGGAGGATGCGTTGGATGAGGCGTTCGGGTTTGGGGGTTCCGAATGGTTCTTCAGCGCTTATTGCCTTGCTTTCTTCTCTTGCTTCGTGGTTGTTTCCAGCATCGGTGTGCGACCAAAAAGTTGCGGAAGGCGGGCTGGAAATAGTGAGGCCTTCTAGGAACGTCTTACGGGACGGAGTGGCCGTACCGTCTCTTCCAAACCAGATTTCATTGTTGGCGTCCATTCGGGCAAGTTCCTCGCGTGGGAAGCGTGGAGTCGTTCCCACAGGTGGCCGCCACGTAACGCCGTTTTTGAAGGTGTATGAAAAATTTCGCTCTTGCTCAGATGGCAGGCGCTTGGCATATAGCGGTGTTGCTTTCCATGCGCCGCGTGGATGTTGGTCCGGGTTTGAATACCGCTTATCCATCGCCTCGGTTCGTGGAAGCCGGTTTGGGCGCCAAAAGTCTTTGCTCTTGGCGAACACATGAACGTGATCGTGGTTCTCGGCGAGCCATTTCGCGTCGTTGGCGATGGTGTATTTTTTTTGCCAAACCACATTCGCCACAAAATTCCCCCGCCCAAACACCTCATCCATCAACACCTTGAGGTAATGCCCCTCGTTGTCGTCGATGGTGACCCAGATCGAGCCGTCCTCACTCAGCAGCTCGCGCAGCAGTTGCAGGCGCGGCAGCATCATGGACAGCCACTGGCTGTGCTCCAGCTTGTCGTCGTAGTGCTCGAAGGCGCTCTGGGTGTTGTAGGGCGGGTCGATGAAGATGCACTTCACCTGCCCTCGATAGAACGGCAGCAGGGCCTTGAGCGCCTGCAGGTTGTCGCCCTGGATCAGCCAGTTGTGCTGCGCAGCCTGCGCGTCGCCGTGGGTGCTGACGGTATCCAGCAGGCGGTAGGGCACCTGGGCGGCGGCGGTGAAGGCGGTGGCGCGGTTGAGCCAGTCGAGCGTGGGCATGGATACAGGGCGGGAAAGTGGGCCTTGAGGGCGGGCGCAAGCCTATCACCCTGCTCCACAGCTTGTCGGAAACTTCCGTATGAATCCAGCTCCAGCGCAGTCCCAGCTTGCGTCAGAAGCTATCAAACGAGGATTCTCTGAAGCGCGGGTGCTCCGCCGGGTTTGCAGACTCAATGAATCGCCGCCGCCACGATGATGCTGATGCCCAGGCACATCGCGGCCACCACCAGCGCGAGCGCGCGGTTCTGCTTCTCGACGATCTCGCCCCACAGGTCGTAGGGCGTGATCTTGTCCACGATGATGAAGCAGACCCAGAAGATGACCACGCCGATGACGGCGTAGACGATGGAGCCGAGGAAGGCCGCCGGTTTGAGCCATTCGATGTCCATGATGAGACCTCCGTTGAATTGACCGATTACTTGTGGCTGCCGCCGCTGGAATAGCCGCCGAACGATCCGCCGCTGCTGCGCGTGTAGCTGCCGCCGCCCCCGGACGACGCGCACCTGCTCAGCAGGAACAGGATGATGAACAGCACCACCACCAGCAGGAGGATGGTGCCGCAGCCCACGCCCTTGGCGGCGACGAAGGGGCCGACCTCGTCGCGCTTGAACTGGTCAGCCTTGTCCTGCAGGCCGAAGGCCGCGGCCACAGCGCTGCTGGCCAGCCGGTTGCCGTAGGACCAGGTGATCTCGCGCCCGCTTTTCTCGCTGGACAGCAGGCCGTTGCCCTTGGCGGCGGCGTAGTCCACGTTCTCGGTGCGCTGGCCGCGCGCCACCGGCCAGTAGAACTCGCCGGCCACGTAGGTGGTTTCGGCCTTGTAGCCGCTGGTGCGCACATAGCTGGCGCCCAGGTAGCTGGCGTTGATGCCCGAGACCTTGGCCGCGCCGGTGGCCGGGCGCACCAGGCTCCAGCCGTCGCTGGCGTCCACGAGGAAGGTGAAGCCCTTCTGCTGGTTGTAGAGCAGGTACTCTTCCCAGCCGAATTGCTCGTCGTCGCCCGGCTCCTGCCCCATGCGGTGCTGAAAGCCCACCACCTGCCAGGGCACGCCCTCGAACTGGCAGGTAGCGCCCAGCGCGTCCTGCGTGCTGCTGACCATCTCCGCGCCTATGCCGCGCGTGAGGTCGATCAGGCTGTGGCAGTGACCGCAGGTGCAGCTTTTGGTGGTTTCCAGCTGCACCTGCACGGGCGCGCCGCAGTGCGGGCAGTCGAACTGGCGGCCCGTCTCCTGCTTGACGGAGTCGTCCTTCAGGCCCTTGAGCTGCAGGTCTTCGAGCTGCACCGAGCGGCCGAATTCCACTAGCGGTTCTTTGCTGCCGTAGTCGATGGAGAGCACCTGGCCGTCGTCACTGCGCAGCTCCGCCACCAGGAATTCCTGGCCCAGCGGCGGCAGCTTGGGCAGCTCGCCTTCGGCGGCGGCCAGATGCGCCCGCAGGTAGGCGGCGACGCTCCAGCTTCGGCCCGCCAATTGCACGCTGGCGCCCAGGCCCATCTGCTCGGGCGTGGGCAGCAGTTCGCCCTTCAGCTCCAGCGGCTGCGTGAAGACGTAGGTGCCGTTGTCCTCGCCCAGCGTGGCGCGGCTGCCGTCGTCCAGGAAGGCATTCCACTCGGCCCAGCCGCCCTCCTCGCCGCGCAACTGCATGCGGCCGATGAGGGTGAAGGTGGTGCCCTGCCACTTGCCGGTGGCAAAAAGCTGCAGCGGGCTGTGGTCCTCGAACAGCTCGGCCATCCTGCCCACGCGCGAGAGCACCTCGCCGCTGCGCACCACGGTGCTGTGGCAGTAGCCGCAGACGGCGCAGGTGGACTGCGCGCTGCGGAATTCCACCGGCGCGCCGCAGCCCGGGCAGGGCGCGGTGTAGTGGCGCTGGGTGGACGGGCCGGCCATGCAGTGATTTGAGGTGTTTTCAGGCTACAGCGCTTATGAGGTATGCGCTGTCAGCTATCAAAACAGGGGGATCAAACCAGTTTCTTGAGCAGCTCGGCCTTCTTGGTGGCAAATTCCTCGTCGGTCAGGATGCCCTTGGCCTTGAGCTCGCCCAGCTTCTCCAGCGTGGCCATCACATCCTCGGCCTTCACGCCCGTGGCGGCAGCCGCTGCGCCAGGTGCCGCCTGCCCCGGCTGCAGCGCGGCCTGCATGTTCTGCGCCAGGATTTGCCCCATGGCCACGCCCGCGCCCATGCCCAGGCCGGCGCCGGCCAGGCCGCCGCCATCGCCGCCGCTGCCCACGCCCTTGGCCATTTCGGGGATGGCCTGCGCGGTCTGGTACTGCATGAACCTGCCCATGTCGTTGCCGACCATGCCCATGCCGATCTTCTGGTCCAGCACCTTCTGCAGCTCGTCGGGCAGCGAGAGGTTCTGCACCGTGACGGCCTCGACCTTGAGGCCGAGCCTGGCGAATTCCGGGTCGAGTGCCTTGGCCAGCACGTCGGCAAACATGGTCTGGTTGGCCGCCAGGTCGAGGAAGGCCACGCCACTGCTGGCGATCGCGTTGCTGATGTTCTGCAGCACCAGGCCGCGCAACTGGCCTTCGATGTCGGCCACGCCATAGCTCTCGCGCGTGCCCGAGACTTCCGAATAGAACAGGCGCGGATCGGTGATGCGCCAGGCGTAGTTGCCGAACGCGCGCAGGCGCACCGCGCCGAATTCCTTGTCGCGGATGGTGATGGGCTGCGGCGTGCCCCATTTCTGGTCGAGCTGCTGGCGCGTGCTGAAGAAGTAGACATCGCTCTTGAAGGGCGACTCGAACAGCTTGTCCCAGTTCTTGAGGTTGGTCAGCAGCGGGATGTTCTGCGTCACCAGCTTGTGCGTGCCGGCGCCGAACACATCGGCCACGCGGCCTTCGTCCACGAACATCGCCAGCTGCGATTCGCGCACCACCAGCTGGCCGCCGTTCTGGATTTCCATGTCGCGCATCGGGTAGCGCCAGGCCAGCACCCCGTCGCCATCCTCGGTCCACTGCAGGACGTCAATAAACTGTTTCTTGATGAAATCCATCAGGGCCATGGCGCTGCTCCGGTGACGACAGGGAGGGGGCATCATAGCGACGGGGCCACCACTTGCCTATCCGGGCGATAGGCAGAAACCATTGCCGATTTAAATGAGAATGGTTATCATTTAACCATTGCAAGGAGTCTCTCATGTCCCACATCCGCCGCATGGCCCGCCGCAACGCCCACACCCTCGCCAAGACCGCCAGCTACTACCTGATCCATATCTGCGTGGCGGCCACCGTGGCCTACGCCGTCACCGGCAATTTCTGGGCCTCGCTCACGCTCAGCCTGCTGGAGCCGACGGTGCAGGCCGGCGCCTTCTTCTTTCACGAAAAGGCGTGGGAGCGCGCGGCCCGGCGGCGCAGTGCTCAGGCAAACACGTTGAGCAGCGTGCCCGTGGTGTCCTGAGCGCTGCGCAGCGCGAAGACGTTGGCCTTGAACGCCAGCCTGGCGGCCATCTGCTCGATGGCTTCCTGCTCCAGCGAGACGCCCGGCTGATCACCCGGCACCACCTGCGCGCTGACGCCCGAAAGCGGCCCGGCCGACGCCTCGCTCACGCGTTGCGGCGCAAAGCCGGGCGTGTTCATGTTGGCGATGTTGTGCGCGCTCACCTGCAGGCGCAGGCCGGCGGTCTGCAATCCGGACTGGGCGATGGCGGCGGGGGAGGACATGCCGGAACTATCGGCCATTGCGCGCCGGACTTGAGGGTGGCCCGGCTTGGGCACAATCGCCACACGGCCCGTACCCCCATGAAACACCTGCTGCTCGCCTTCGCTCTGGCCCTTTGCGCCATCGCCCCCGCCCGGGCCTGGAGCAACCACGCGCTGGCCAGCTATCGCGCCTTCGAGGTGCTGCCCGAAGTCGCGCAGGCGCCGCCGGTGGCGGCCGAGCCGCTGGAGAGTTTCCTCGCCGCGCAGGCGGCGCCCATTGCCCGGCTGCTGGCGGCGCAGGATGCGTGGGCGCAAAGCCACATCGCGCATTACCCGCCGCTGCCCGCCGCTCTGCGCTTTGACCCCGCCGCTGCCCACCAGGGCGCGCCGGCACTGCGCCGCGCCTTTTTGATGGCGCTGCGCGTCTCGCCCGAGAGCCGCTTCGCGCTCTATGTGCAGCCCGACCCCTGGGGACCGGAGCCGGCGGCGGCTGCCCTGCCCCACGATGCCGTGAGCGCGCTGCCGCTGCGCGAGAAGGACGGCGAGGCGCACCGCTTCGTTCGCCTTGAAGCGGGCGAGCCGGTGGCACCGCTGGCGGTGCTCTCCAGCGCCAGCGACGAGCCGGACTACGGCATGGACGTGAACCTCTGGCAGGACAGCCCCTCCGCCTGGGGGCCGCTCTACGGCTTCGGCCCATTGCCGTTCGGCAACCCGGCGCTGGACTTCGCCACGCAGGCGCCGTTTCACATGGGCTTCTACCATGAGTCGCCCATCATCTACGCGGCGGCGGGCTTCCTCAGGCGCACCTACCCCGAGCTGCGCGTGCACCAGTTCATGGGCCTGTCCAGGCTCGCCTTCGAGAGCGGCCATGCCTACTGGGGCTGGCGCTTTGCCGGCCTGGCGGCGCATTACGTGCAGGACCTGACTCAGCCCTACCACGCGCGCCTGGCGCCGGGCTTTTCCACCACGCGGCTCATCGCCATCCAGCTGCTGGCCGCGCTGGGCATGCCCGGCCGCAGGAACGACATGGTGGTGCTGCTCTCCAACCGCCATTTCGTGCTCGAACGCTACGAGAGCCAGATGGTCCAGGCCGGCGGCCAGGTCCGCAAAACGACGGCGCTGGAAAACGCGCTGCACGATGGACGCCAGGATGGCGCGGATGGCACCTGGGACGATGCCACGCTGCGCGACATCGTCTCGCTGCAGTCCTTCCAGCTGGGCGAGGCGGTGACGCAGCAGCTGCTTGCCTGCGCCCCTGCGCGCTACGTGAGCGATCCCGGCTTTGACTTTGGCGTGGAGGGCGGCACCATCGATCTCATGGCCGAGGTGGCACGCCAAGGCCCGCAGGCCCAGGCAACGCTGCAAGCGAGCATCGCCACGCTGATGGGCCACTTCGGCGCGCACAGCCGCGCGCTGGTGCGCGCCATCCTCGCGCCATCGCGCCAACCCTGAGATGGCGCAGACCCTCGCCGCACCGGCGCACAGCGAGCTCATCGTCAAGAAAAGCCGCTTCATCGCCTGCGCCGAACCCATGCCGGACCGCGCCAGCGCGCAGGCGCGCGTGGCGGCGCTACGGCAGCAGCATCCCGGCGCCAGCCATGTCTGCTGGGCGCTGCTGGCCGGCGGGCAATCCGCCGCGGTGGACGATGGCGAACCCAGCGGCACGGCCGGCCGCCCGATGCTGGAGGTGCTGCGCCACCAGCAGCTGGAAGGCGTGCTCGCCACCGTGGTGCGCTACTTCGGCGGCGTCAAGCTGGGTGCGGGCGGCCTGGTGCGCGCCTATGCCGATGCGGTGGCGCAGACGCTGCTGACGGCGCAGAAGGTGGCGCTGGTGCGCGCCGCCACGCTGCGCTGCAGCGTGCCTTACGCGCTGGAAGGCCTGCTGCGCCGGGAGCTCCAGCACGCCGGCGCCACCTTGCTGCAGGCAGAGCACGGTCAGTTCGCCAGCCTGCTGCTGCGACTGCCTGCCGATCAGTCTGTTGCGCTGCAACAGCGCATCAATGACCTCACGCAAGGGCGCGCCTTCTGGAGCGGCCAGGATATGTAGCAGCGCTCTTCAGGCGGCCGCGCCCGCCCTTGCGCCAGCGCGGCGATCAGGACAGTTCGCCGCTGGCCGGGCGAAAGCCGCGGGCGATCGCCTCACGCGTGGTTTCGCGCACCTGGGCGCGGGTCAGGCTGCTGTCCACCGTGGCCTGCGCCACGGGCATGTTGCCGGCCACCGGCGCGTGGGCCACGGCCTGCGCATGCACATCCGCACGCTGCGCCTGGCTCACGACCGCGTCTTGTGCCTGAAACAGCGGGAAGGCACCGGCGGCGGGCTGGGCATCGGCCGCAAAGGCGGCGCCTGAAACGAGCAGCGCGGCAGCGATGGAAGCGAAAGCAACATTCTTGCGGATCATGGTCTTCTCCTGAAAGTGTGGTGAACCAAAAACAAACCTATTCAGTCAACGGGTGGCTCTCAAGGACGTCCTCAGGCCACTTCCCTTGTCGAAGGATCACGGTGGTGTTCCTTCGATGGCTTGTATTGTGCGGGTTTACCCTGGGTTAAAAAAGATCAATTTCCGAATTTGATTGTTTCGATATCCGAAATAATTCCCGTTCGCTTGAGAGGCATGGGTACGGCTGTGGCAGTGGGCGCGGCGCCGACCCATCAATCAGGCCCGATGTAGCGCTCGCGCTTGTGCGCCTTGATTTGCCGCACGTCCACCAGCACCAGGCCGTCGACGCAGTGGCTGAAATCCGGGTCCACGCCGAAGTCCAGAAAGCGCACGCCGCCGGGCTCGGCCACCTCGGTGTACTGCTTGTACAGGGTGGGCACGCTGCAGCCCAGGTGCGCCAGCAGCAGCTTCAGGCGCACGAAGTCGGCTGCGCTGTCGCCGCTGCCGTGCGCCGCCGTGTCCAGCTCGGTGCCCGGCACGTAGGGGCGGTGCGCCTCGGCGATGCCGGGTTCGCCGTAATGGCCGCGGTAGTGGTGCACCAGCAGATCGCGCGCGGCCTGCGGCAGGTCGCGCGACAGCGAGACCGGGCCGAACAGGTAGCGGCACTCGGGATAGCGCCGCACGTAGGCGCCGATGCCGAACCACAGGTAGTCCAGCGAGCGTCGGCCCCAGTAGCGCGGCTGCACGAAGGAGCGGCCCAGCTCCAGTCCCTGCGCCAGATACGGCGCCATGCGCGGGCCGAAGCTGAACAGGCTGTGCGTGTACAGCGCCTGCGCGCCCAGTTCCTGCACCACCGGCGCGGTGCGCACCATGCGGTAGGCGCCCACGATCTCCAGCTCGCGCGGCTCCCACAGGATCAGGTGGTCGTAGTGCAGGTCGTAGCGATCCAGATCGCGCCGCTGGCCGCTGCCCTCGCCGACCGCGCGGAAGGCCAGCTCGCGCAGCCGCCCCACCTCGCGCAGCACGGGCGAGTCGAGCCCGCCGCGAAACAGGTGGATGCGCATGCCGTCGGGCGTCTGCCCCAACGGCTCGCACGCGGCCACGGCCTGCGCCAGCGCGCTGCGGTCCACCGGGTGGGCCACGGCGGTCTCGGTATGCAGCAGACCCGGCCGGTCCTGCGCCACGCGATAAAGGTGCTTGCAGAACAGCTTGGCCTTGGCGTCGTCCGGCAGCGCCATGGCGCCGTGACTGGCGTGGGGAATGGGGTGGCCGATGCGCAGCGCGATGCTCTTGCGGTGCTGGCCGAACATCTCCCGCACCAGCAGCAGCGAGGCCAGCGGCTTGCAGCACATCGAGGCGCCGTAGAACAGCGCCGAATTGCGCCCGTCGATGTGCACCGGCACGATAGGCGACTGCGTCTGCGCCGCCAGCCGCAGGAAGCCGCTGCGCCAGCGCCCGTCACGCACGCCGCCCGGCCGCAGGCGCGAGACCTCGCCGGCCGGAAAGATGATGACCGCGCCCTCGCCGCGCAAATGCTCCAGGATGGCCTTGAGCTGCCCGGCACCACTGCGCCCGCCCATCGCCGCCACCGGCAGCAGCAGGCGCCGCAGCGGTGCCAGTGCCGCCAGCAGGCCGTTGGCGACGATCTTCACGTCGCCTCGGATGCCGCCCACCAGGTTCAGCAGCGCCAGCCCGTCGAGCGAGCCGATGGGGTGGTTGGCGACGATGACCACGCGCCCGCGCGCCGGAATGCGCTCGCGCTCGTTGTCGCGCACCGCGCAGCTGAAGGCGAAGTGCTCCAGCACCTGCTCGACGAACGGGAAACCCTCCAGGTGCGGGTAGCGCTGGGCGAAGGCGTGGAAGTTCTGCTCATGCAGCAGGCGGCGCAGGACGCCGCGCACGCCCCTGCTGAGCCAGGGATGCCGCTGCAGGCGCGGCAGGTGCAGGTCGACGATCTGGTCCACGGAGATCACGGCGCTTCCTCACAAAGGCATCGGCCGGAAGAAGGCTTCCGGCCCCGCATTCATGTTGATGCCGCGACGTGACAGATGGGTGTCGGTTCGATGACCAAGCCGTGACCGCCCGGATCACAGGCGGCCGCGGTACCGCCCGTCGGTGCGTGTAGACAGACCCATAAGCCCGGATTTTCAACCCTTGTAAATCAACGACTTAGAGAATTACTGGAAGCATAACCCCGGACAGATGGAAGCAAAAGACCGGATTTGCTCGACAGGTAACCCATTGCCGCAGACTGCTCCAGGTAGCGGCGTTCAGGCAGTTGCTGGTCCCCTGCGCCCGGAATCCGTGGTTACACCCAGGTGTTCAATGACCACCGGGGGACGATCCGGGAACTGGGCGACGAGCTCCAGCTTGCCGCCCATGCTCTCCACATAGTGGCGCAGGGTGGATAGCAGCATGTCGCTGCGCTTTTCCAGGCGTGAGATAGCGTCTTGCCCCACACCCAGCGTGGCGGCCAGTTGCTCCTGGGTCTGCTGCGCTGCAAGGCGCAGATCCTTGAGAGTGGCCAGCTCTTTGGCGCGGGTCTGCACCCGCTGTTGGCGCTCTTGGGGAAGTGCCGCCAAAACGTCATCGAGTTTTCTTGCCATGAGGAGGCTCCTTGCTTTGCTGGGTGAATGTGCCCAAGTGCTCTTCGTAACGGCCATCAGCCACGTCAATCAAACGCTTGTAAAACCGGCGTTGGTCTGCCCCGCCTTTGTCACCACCGACCAGAAGAATGGCCTGGCGCTGCGGATCAAAGGCAAACGCCACCCGCCACACCTGGCCACTCCAGGCAAAGCGCAGCTCTTTCATGTTGGGGTGCCGTGAGCCTTTGAGCGTGTCCACGGTAGGGCACCCCAGGTGGGGGCCGAACTCCGCCAACAAGCGCGCGTGGGCCAAGAGTTCGTCTTGCAGGTCTTCTTTCAGGTTGCTGAACTCTGCATCAAACGCATCGTGAAATAAAACAACCCAATTCATGCCCAAATTATGACTTTAATAACATAAATTATCAAGTACATAAGTCACGTGAAACGCACCCGCCACAGCGGGCCAAGGTGTTATTGTGATTTGTGGATACGACCAGATGTGGTGCTTTCACATGCGGCCTTGGTACCGGGCGTTTGCCGCACTGATCTCTCGTGCGATCTTCTCGCGCAGGTGCCGGGGTTCAAGCACCTCGATGCCGGCGCCCTGGCTGAGAACCCACCATGCCAGTTGCCAGGTGTCGCGCACGGTCGCGGTCAGTGTGCCGTCTTTCAGGGTCTGGTCGCCGGACAACGGCGTTTCAGCGAGGATGCGCGCAAGTCCGTCGCTCACTTGGGCCTTCAGCCGAATCGTGTGTTCGCCGCCAAATTGCAGCGCGCCCTGCTGGATGTAGGCATCCAGTACAAAGCCCGGCGGCCGCCGCACGGCGTCCTCGGTCGGGCTGGCCTGTTGGATGCGGTGCAGGGCGTACAGGCGCACATCTTCGTAGTCCCACGCAGTGGCGACGAGGTAGCTGACCGCCCCCCGGTTGACCAGTCCGAGCGGGTGCAACCGCATTGTTGTCGGGGTCTGTGCGTCCAGGCCCAGGTAGCTCACATCGAGTTGGCGGTCACGCAGCAGCCCTTCGTGCACGATTTCCACGATGGCCTCGTCCAGTGGCGGGGGCAGAAGGGGCTGGCTGGGCAGCACGCTTCGGACCTTCTCCGGCCACGTCGCGGCGGCGTTGTCGCCGTTCAGGCGATCGAGCTTGCTGCGCGCCAGATCAAAGCGCGGCTGCAGCACAGCCAGCAAAGGCAGCGGCAGCAGGGGCTTGAGGGTGTCCTGCACCAGGGTTAGCGAAAGCGCCTCGGCCAGGGTCACGACGGGCAAGTCGATGCTGGTGCCCTGTGGCCATTTCCAGCCGTAGGGCGGGCTGGTCTCGTTGCACTCCAGGTGAAAGGCTTCGTACAACTCCCACAAATCCCGCTCCACCTGCCGCTTGCTCACTTTGAAGCCCAAGGCGCTTAAATCCTGCGTGAGTTCGGCCGCAGTTTTCCCTACCCCTCGGGAGGGCAGCAGTTTGAGCAGCTCCCACTGGCGAGCAATCGTGCGGCGTGTGGTTTTGGCGGGCATGGGTGGTGAGTTGATTCGGTTGTACGACGTATTTTGTCGTGCTCTTTGCCACAATGACAAGTGTTCCGGTACAGGAGAAGTGATGTTTGAGCCCGAAGTCCTCCAGGATCAGCGTCAGTGGGTGCCGCCCGAGCAGCGCACCGGCCGTTTCGGCCCCATGCCCCCTCGAAAGCCGGAAACCAGAACCCCCGTGTTCTGGCTGGTTCGCCAGGGCCGCGGGCTGTATCTGGTCAATGCCAGCGGCGAGCGCCTGGACGCAGTGCATGCCTCGTCCATCGGTTTCGCTTCCTTCGATGAGGAAACAGCCACATGGCAAGGTGGGGGCATCAGCTACCGCGATGTGCCCAGCGGCGCCGCCGTCAAGGTCGATGAATACGACGATTTTTACGATCTCGACTACGTCCTTGGCATGCATCTGCGCATACGTTCACGCCGATACCCCACGCTTCGGGTGGCGTGCGTGGGGGAGAAGGGCGGCATCGATGAGCAGGTGCTGCTCTGGAACAACGGAGACGCGGGCAAGGGAGTACAGATCGACGGGCAACAAGCGGAGCCGGACGGGCAATGACGCATGGCGATAAAGACCGCTGGTCTAGACTGCGCCGCAAACCAAGAACAGGCCCGACAGGGCCAACCACCAACCACGGATATAGCCATGCAACTGCGTGTGGGATTGCACCTGGATGGGCAGCGCGGCGAAGCCGTCCTGCCCGCGCTGGACGAACAGACGACCGGCCCGCTGGGCCTGCTCAACGTGCTGGAAACGCAATTGGGCCTGCTGCGCCAGGAACCCAGCGCCTCGGATCGCGTCGTGCAGTACCGTGCAGCCCTGCAGCGCCTCGACGGTCCGGCGCGCTTCTACCACCGCAGCTTCGCGGTGGATGAACTCGGTACCGCAGCCAGCCTGCTGGCGTGGCGCGATCAGTGGCGCCTGCATGGCTGGGACGATGGCAGCCAGGCCGCGCTCGCCGCCGCACCGTCGCGACGCCTGCGCGACATGGCGGCCGTCGAGGCGGAAGTCAAGGACAAGCTGCCCCCGGGCTTGGGTGAGCGCCTGCGGCAGGTGGCGCTGGCCATGCAAGCCCTGGCGCCGCGCATCGAGCGGCTTCAGCTCTGCGAGCCGCTGGCGCACTGGCCGCTGGCCTGGCAGCGCGTACTGGCCCGGTTGAATCCAGTGGAGTCTTCGAACGATGTCGTGCCGGAGCCGGGCGATTCCATGCTGGCCGATCTCCAGCACGCGGTGCGAGCGCCGGTCGGCGGCGCCCACCGCCTGCGCTGGCAGGACGACGGCAGTGTGCGCGTGTTGCAAGCCGAAACCGGGTGGCTGGCCGCCCGCCACCTCGCGCCCTGGATCGATGCCGAGCCCATGGACACCCTGCTGTGCGCACCCGACGTCGGTGTGCTGGACGAAGTGCTGGCCGCGGCCGCCCTGGCGCGCCAGGGGTTCAAGGAATCCAGCGCCTTCCGCCCCGCTCTGCAGGTGCTGCCCCTGGTGCTGGGCCAGTTGTGGCAGCCGCTGGACCTGTTCGGCCTGCTGCAATTCCTGACGCACCCCATCTGCCCCGTGCCGCGCGTGGCCCGCGCCCGGCTGGCCGAGATGCTGGCGCGCTCTCCCGGCATAGGCCACGGCCCTGCGTGGGAGCGCACCTTGGCCGAGATCGAGGCTGCCAGCCAGACCAGCGGCGCCGATTGGCCGCAGGTGCGCGAGCGCATCCGCCTGTGGGTCGAGCACGAGCGCCACGACCCGGTGCAAGGCGTGCCGCTGGTGGTGCTGACCGAGCGGCTGCAGACGCTGGCCCAGCACTTCCAGGGGCGGCTGCGCGACGCGGATGCGGCACGCCAAGGGGCCTTCAACAACGGCCTGTCGCAGATATTGACGCTGCAGCGTGCGCTGCGGGCCCTGGCCCTGCAGGGCGAGAGCCGCATCGCCGCGCAGCCCTTGCAGACCCTGCTGGCGCAGGCCACGGCGCAAGGCAGCCCCAACCCGCTGATCGCCGCCCAGGCGGGCGCATGCCGCACGATCACGCACCCTGCCGCGGCCATCGACGCAGCGCAGCAGGTGCTCTGGTGGCAGTTGCAGGCGCCGGGCGACCCCACGCCCTGGCCGTGGTCCCGTGCCGAAATGGCGGCGCTGGGCCAGGCCGGCATCGCCCTGCCGGACATGGACGACCTGCTCGCGCGCGAGGCGCAAGGCTGGCTCCGTCCGCTGCTGGCCGCGCGCCAGCGGCTGGTGCTGGTGCTCCCGCCGCCGGGTGCCGAAGTGCATCCCGTCTGGCTGCTGCTGCAGTCGCTGTTCGAGCCGGGCCATGCGCCCCGCGTCGAAGCGCTGGAAGCGGGCTTGCGCGACGAGCGCCTGCCCGCGCTGCCCCATCAGCCCCTTCCACAGCGCCGGCGCTGGTGGCAACTGCCAGCAGGTGCGCAAATCCTCGCGCGTCAGACCGAGTCGTTTTCCAGCCTCGAATCGCTGCTGTTCAACCCGTTCCAGTGGGTGCTGCGCTACCCAGCCGCGCTCAGCCCCAGCAGCGTGCTCGACGTCAGCGACGGCATCCTGCTTTACGGCAACCTCTCGCACCACCTGGTCGAGCGCTACGTGCAGCAGCCGTCGGCCCTGACTCAGTCGGACGAAGTCTTCAAGGCCTGGTTTGCCGCCGCGTTTGACGAGCTGGTGGCGCAGGAAGGCGCCGTGCTGCGCATGCCCGGCCGCCAGGAAGACCTGGCCGCGCTGCGCCGCCGCCTGCGGTTCGCGCTGGCGCGCCTGCGCAGCCAGTGGCGTTCGGCGCAGGTGGTGTCGGTGGTGGCCGAGGAAAAACTCCAGGGCCATTTCACCGGCGGCGAGATCACCGGCTTCAGCGACCTGCTGGTCACCCGCCAGGACGGCGAGCAGGCCATCATCGACATGAAGTGGGGTGCCAAAAGCTATGCCGACAAACTGGCCGGCAATCGCCACCTGCAACTGGCCATCTATGGCGAGCTGCTGCGCCAGAAGACCGGACGCTGGCCCCGGCTGGCCTACTTCTCGCTCAGCACCGGCGAGCTGCTGGCCGCTGACCGCGACTTCTTCCCCGAGGCCCGCGTGGTGCGCCAGCAGGCCGAAGTGCAGGACGAAGGCGCCGCCCACCTGTGGCAGCGCTTCCTGGTCAGTTGGCGCTGGCGCCGCCAGCAGCTGGACGACGGCCGCGTCGAAGTGGTGCTGAACGACGACCCCGACGAACAGCCGCCCGAGGACGGATTGAGGCCCGAAGTGCTCAACCCCGCCTACAACGACTACCTCACGCTGGCCGGCTGGGGGGACGAGCAATGAGCCTGACCTTCATCAGCGCCGGCGCCGGCAGCGGCAAGACCTACACCCTGATGCAGACCCTGGGCGGCCTGCTCGAAAGCGGCGACATCCGCGCCAGCGGCGTGATCGCCACCACCTTCACCAAAAAGGCCGCCGCCGAGCTGCGCGAGCGCGTACGCCAGCACCTGCTGGGCACCGGGCGCGTCGACCTGGCCAACGCCATGGGGCAGGCGCGCATCGGCACCGTCAACAGCGTCTGCGGCGGCCTGCTGCAGCGCTTCGCCTTCGAGGCCGGCCTGGCCACGCGCCAGCAGGTGCTGGACGAGGTGCAGACCGCCCAATTGGTGCGCGAAGCGATCGAGGCCGCGATGCATGGCGAGCCGGTGCAGGCCGTGTCTGACCTGGCCCACCGGCTCGGCATCGAGGACTGGACGCGCGACGTCGCCGAACTGGTGGCGCAGGCGCGCGGCAACGACATCGACCCGCAGCAACTGCCGCAGTTCGCCACGCAGAACGCCGACGATCTGCTGGCGCACTTCCCCGCGCCGCTGCGCGACACGCTGACGCAAGACATTGCCACGCAGATCCGCCGTACCCTGCCTGAACTGCGCGCCGCCGCTGCCCGCTCCACCGTCAAGAAGACCCACGAGTACATCGACCAACTGGACAAGTTCGAGCGCGCACTGCACCACAGCAACGCCCGGTGGTCCGACTGGGTGCACCTGGCCAAGCAGGCGCCCGAGAAGGGCCTACTGCCGCTCGCCGAACCGATCCAGATGCTGGCCCGCGCCTACGACGCCCACCCGGCCCTGCACGCCGACGTCCGCGCCTACCTGCAAGCCATGTTTGGCATCTGCGCCGCCGCGCTGGCGTACTACCGCGCGCGCAAATTGGCGCTGGGCGTGGTGGATTTCACAGATCAGGAGGCCCTGCTGCTCAAGCTGCTCGATGACCCCGAAGTCGCCGCCGTACTCCAGGAAGAACTCGACCTGCTGCTGGTCGATGAATTCCAGGACACCAGCCCGATCCAGCTCGCGCTCTTCCTCAAGCTCTCGCGCCTGGCGCGGCACACCTACTGGGTGGGCGACATCAAGCAGGCCATCTATGGCTTTCGCGGCAGCGACACCGAGCTGATGCAGGGCGTGCTCGATGCACTGCCCGCCCTGGGCGGCACCAGCCGCATCCTCGACGGCTCCTGGCGCTCGCGCCCGGCGCTGGTCGATCTGGCCAACCAGGTCTTCGTGCCCGCCTTCGCCCCGCTGCTGCCCGCCGGGCACGTGGCCCTGCAACCCCGCCGGCCCGAAACCACCGCCAACCCGGCGCTGTGCCGCTGGCAGCTTGGCGGCAAGAACGCCGGCGAAATCACCGAAGCGCTGGCCAGCGGCGTGCAGCGCCTGCTGGCCAGCGGTCTGCAGGTTCCCGCCAAGGGCAGCGAAACGCCCTGCCCGCTGCGGGCCAGCGACGTCGCCATCCTGTGCCGCTCCAACGACGCCGTCACCCAGGTCGCCGCCAGCCTGCGGCGCGCCGGCGTGGATGCCGCCACCGCCCAGCCCGGCCTGCTGGCCACGCCCGAGGCCACGCTAGCCCTGGCCTGCCTGCGGCGCCTGAACGACCCCACCGACACCGTCGCCACGGCCGAAATCCTGTCATTGGCCGACGGCCTGCAGCCCGAGGACTGGCTGGCCGACCGCCTGGCCTGGCTGCAGCAAGGCGGCCCCCGGTCGGCCTGGCGCGAAAGCGGCGACAACGCCCATCCGCTGGTGGCCCAGCTGGCCGCGCTGCGCGGGGAACTGCCGCTGCTCACCCCCCACGAAGCCCTGCGCCGCGTCATCGCCGCCTGCGACCTGCCCCGGCGCGTGCTGCGCTGGCGCCCCGACGAGGCCGTGGCCCGCACCCGCCTGGCCAACCTCGACGCCCTGCTGGCCCTGGCTGCGCAATACGAAGAAAGCTGCCAGGGCACGCGCCAGGCCGCCACCATCTCGGGCCTGCTGCTGTGGCTGCGCGCCCAGGCCAAGGCCGGAGACGACGCCCTGGTCGAGCCCGGCGTGGATGCCGTGCGCGTGCTCACCCACCACGCCGCCAAGGGGCTGGAATGGCCCGTGGTCATCCTCACCGACCTGGACAAGCCCGTGCGCAACCGCCTGTGGGGTATTTCCACCGTGTCGCCGCAGGGCGTGGACGCGGCCGACCCGCTGCGCGGGCGCTTCACCCGCTACTGGCCCTGGCCCTTTGGCAATCAGGCGGCGGGCATCGCCGTCAAGGACACCATCGACGCCAGCGAAACCGCGCAGCGCTTTCAGGCCGCCGCCCTGGCCGAGGCGCAGCGCCTGCTGTACGTCAGCATGACCCGCCCGCGCGAAATCCTGGTGCTGGCGCTGAAAGACAAGGCCAAGGAACAGGCCTGGCTCAACTGCCTGGGCGCCCCCTGGCTGCTGGAGGGCGACGAGGCCACAACGCAATTGCCGCTGCCCTCCGGCGCCGCCGTGCCTTGCCAGACCTGGCTGCTGCAAGGCCCCGAGCCCACGGAAACGGTGCCCAGCGCCGACCCGCCCCCGCTGCACTGGCCGGCCGACGAGCCGGTGCGCGTGCGCCTGCCCCTGTTCTACAACCCCTCCAGCGTGGCCGCCGGCGAAGGCCGCGTGCTGGAGCAGGCGCAGGTGGGCGAGCGCATCGCCGTCACCGGCCAGGCCATCGACTGGGGCGTGCTGGGCAGCGCCATCCACGCCTGCCTGGCCGCCAGCTTCACCGATGCCAGCGGCGCATGGCTGTCCGAACCGGCGGTGGCGCGGGTGCTGCGCGGCTTTGAGGTGCAGGCCCAGGTCGAAGCCACCGCCGTGCTGCGGCAGATCACCGCCTTCCACGCCTGGGCGCATCAGCGCTGGTCCGGCTGCCGCGCCCGCGCCGAAGTGCCGGTGAGGGCGCTCATGCCCCAGGGCCAGGTGCTCAATGGCCGCATCGACCTGCTGCTGGACACGCCGCAGGGCTTTGTCCTGATCGACCACAAATCATCGCCGCACGCCAGCGGGCAGTGGGGCGAGCTGGCGGGCCGCTACCAGGGGCAACTGGCGGCCTATGCCCAGGCCATCGAGTCGGTGACGGGACGGACAGTGCTGGAGCAGTGGCTGTGGTTGCCGGTGGCGGGTGGGGCCGTGCGGACGCGGTAGCGGCCTGCCTTGGGAACCATTGCGCAACATCGGAATTCCGATATTTGTACAATTTGAAGTCGTACAAAGGAGATCGTGATGCCCAGAGTTGCCGTCGATGAAAACCAGCGAATGAGCCTGCGCCTGCTGCCCGAGCAGAAGGCTTTGCTGCGCCGGGCGGCTGCCTTGCGCAACACCGACCTGACCGACTTCGTCCTTCAGCCCGCCCTGCGCGAGGCAAGCGCCGTTATTGAAGCGGCCTCGCGCGTGGTTTTGTCCGAGCGCGACAGCCTGCGCATGCTCGACCTGCTGGAGAACCCGCCGCCGCCCAACGCCCGGCTGCTTGCCGCTGCCCGCAACCTGCCGCCCTTGCCATGAAGCCGGGCTGGCGCGAAGAGGCCATCAGCAGGGGGCACGACCGCGACGGCTTCGACTGCGGTGATGCCGCGCTCAACGACTTTCTGCGCAGGCATGCGCGCAAAAGCCACGAGGCCGGCGGCGCCAAGACGTTTGTGGCCGTTGCGGATTCGGGGCAGGTGCTGGGCTTCTACAGCCTGAGTTCCGCCTCCGTGTCCTACGCCCGAACGCCGCCCATCATCAGCAAGGGCCTGGCGCGGCACGAGGTGCCTTGCTTCCGGCTGGCGCGCCTGGCGGTCGATGCGCGGATGCAAGGCCACGGACTGGGTGGGCAACTGCTGCTGGCCGCGGGCAGGCGCTGCCTGCTGGCCGCTGAGCATGTGGGCGCCGTGGCGCTGCTGATCGACGCCAAGAACGAGCGCGTAGCGGCTTGGTATGAAGATTATGGAGCGGTGCGTTTGCAGGATGCGCCGCTGAGTTTGCTGCTGTCATTATCTACGATCAAGTCGGCTTTACAGGCGACAACAATCCGCTAAAACTAGATCGAGGCAGAAGTATCATTTTTGAATTTATCATCAAATTTTGATTCTTCTAAATAATTTTCGAATTCTTCTATTTTTCTCCAGCATGAATCAATGGTGGAATTGCTTTCTGAATTGCGTAAAGAATTAATGGCCGAATCGGGGAATGAATAAATTACAACCATGCGTTTGGATTTTTTCCCTCTCGATGCCCCTGTGGATTTTTTCCCGTCATTTGTATTGCTTCTCCAGTTGCTGATTATTTCTTCTATATTGGAGGAGAAATTTTGAAACCATTTATATTCAAATTCAAACAAAATTTCCGTCTTTTTTGGTGTTCCATCATAATTTATGTCGGATAGC
>NZ_AXVM01000009.1 GCF_000484635.1 Comamonas badia DSM 17552
TGTCACATCCCGGACGATCATATGGTCGTCTATGGAACAACTGAGGATGGGATTTGTACCACTGTTTCATCGTCTGCATCGGGGTCTGGCTCTTGAGGGCTGACTGAGGCAATTGCTGGTTATACAGATGCACGTAGCGCAGCAGCGTAGCGTCCAGGTCTTCCTGGTTGATGAACCTGTGCGTTCTGAGCACGTCGGCAATGCGCCCGTTGAAGCGCTCCACCATCCCGTTGGTTCTGGGCGTTCTGGGCTGGGTGAGGCGATGCTCAATTGCCAGCTCCTTGCACAGCAGGTCAAACTCGTGATTACCGCTGGGCTGCTTTTCCCGGCTGGCAAAGAGCCTGTCGGTGAACTCCTTGCCGTTGTCGGTGAGGATCTTGCTGATTCTGATCGGGCAAGCCTTGGCAAGCGCATTGAGGAAGCTGCGCGCACTGGCTGCGCTCTTGTTCGTCTTGATGGCCACGAACACCCAACGCGTAGCGCGGTCAATGGCCACAAACAGATAGCGGCGCTTGCTCTCACCGGGCATCTGCGGCAGATACTTCACATCGATGTGCACGTACCCTGGCTCGTAGGCCTTGAAGGTCTTGCCGGGCTCCTTGGGAGCGGGCGGCAACAACGCTCGCAGATTGCCCACGCCATGGCGACGAAGGCAGCGATCGAGCCCCGAGCGAGAGGCCTCGGGGCACAGGAATTCACGCGTGACAGCGAGCAAGTCATCCAGGGGCAGCAGCAGCGTCTTGCGCAGTTCAACCACGATCGCTTCCTGTGCTGGCGTGAGCGTCGTCTGAAGGTGGTGCGCCGTGTGCGAGCGGTCGGTGAAGACCTCACGCTTTTTCCACTTGTAGACACACAACGGGCTGACGCCGTAGCGGGCAGCAAGCACGTGGGCAGGTTCACTGCTGGCGGCGATCTCGGCACGCACCGCAGGCGTGGTGCGTGCGTTCTTGTGCAAGGCGATGATCATGGAGCACTCCCGGATGCAGATTGCAATGACGCTATCAGTTCAGCCATCGTCGCTCGCGCGATGAAGAGCGGGTAGCGTTTATTGTTTATCCAATCATCCGGGATGTGACACCTAGACACGAATGATTTGGAAGTGGAATTACGTCTGAACCTGGGTTTTCAGCGCCTCCTGGTACAGCCACAGGTCTTCGGCGCTGAAGCAGCAGAACACCACCTGCTGCAGCGTACCCGGCCGGTGTTCCCGCACGTTGCGCACCGCGATTGCAGCCGCTTCGCGTTTGGGATAGCCATACACCCCGGTGCTGATGGCCGGGAAGGCAATCGACGTGCAACCCAACTGCTCGGCCAGCGCCAGCGACTGGCGGTAGCAACTCGCCAGAAGCCGGGCTTCATCGAAACCGCCACCGCGCCAGATCGGGCCGACGGTGTGGATCACATGGCGGGCGGGCAGCCGGTAGCCCTTCGTGGCCTTGGCCTCGCCGGTCGCGCAGCCGTTCAGCAGCCGGCATTCGGCCAGCAGCTCAGGGCCGGCCGCGCGGCGGATCGCGCCATCCACCCCGCCACCGCCCAGCAGCGTGGTGTTGGCGGCGTTGACGATGGCATCCACCGGCAGCGTGGTGATGTTGGCCTGAAGGGCGCGCAGTTGCATGGCGTCAGTGATCGTGGCGTAGTCAAAGGATATGGCATCAATGCACCGCCGCCGAACGCATGGGGTAGGGCAGCTGCGTTTGCACGTATTGGTACACCCCCTCGGCGCGGGCCTCGATGTCTTCGCTGGAGAAATCCTCGGGCATCCCATCGAGCAGGCGGTCGATGATGGCCGCCTTCATCTGCGCCTGCGCTGAGGCGCGGTCGCGCAGCTCGCCCATTTCGTGGCGACGCTGCTCCACGGTGTCCATCAGCGCCTGCGCCACTTTTTTGATTTTTTCGATGTCGCCTTTGGTGATATGGGCCTTGTCCTTGGCCAACAAATCGAACACCGCCAATTCCTTTTGCGTGGCAAAGCCCTCGCGGATGTAGCGTTGCTCCTCCTGGTCCAGTCCATCGTGCAGCGCCAGCAGCGCATCGAACACGCGCTGGATTTCAGCGGCGTCCTTGTCCTTGTTGTAGTCGGCAATGATGCTCTGGTAGCGCTGGTACAGGTCGATGCGGCTGGGGTTTTGTGCCAGCATCTGGGCCAGCCGCGCGTCGATGCGCTCCTGCAGAGTCAGCACCGCCGTTTCCTTGTAGGGCGACTGGGCAAACTCCGCGCGCAGGCGTTCAAAGTCGATGTGCGACAGGTCGTATTGCTTGGTGGGTAGCTGGGCTTTCCCCTTGGGCGTCACCTCCAGCGCGGTATCGATCACGCCGCGAATCTCCTGCAGGATGGCGGTGATGTCCACCTTGGGCTTGGGTTTTTGCAGCAGGTTGTACAGCGCGGCAATCGCGTTGTCTTGCGGCTCGTAGGCGAACAGGCCGGGGTGGGGGAACAGGCCCCGAAAGCGGTCAAACACATCTTCGGCCAGCACCTGAAAGGTCTTTTTGGCTTCGGCGCTGGTGCTGAGCGCGTTCTGCGCCTTCAGCAGCTCGGCCCAGGTTTCCTCCCCTTCTTCGGCGCGCACCAGCGCCGCCAGGTCGTAGCCCACGGCGTGCAGGTGGGCCTGCACCTTGCCGATGGCTGCCGCGTATTCGGCCAGCGCCTGGTCTTCGTCGAACAGCGGGTCGGCGGGCTGGCCCTGCTCGCCCTGCGCGTAGGTGGCCAGCGCCTGGCGCAGGCTTTTGAGCATTCCGTTGTAGTCGATGATCAAGCCGTTTTTCTTGTGTGCCGCCACGCGATTCACGCGCGCAATGGCCTGCATCAAGGTGTGGCCCTTCATGGGCTTGTCCAGGTAGAGCGTGGCCAGGGGCTTGACGTCAAACCCCGTCAGCCACATGGCGCAGACCACCGCCACGCGAAACGGGTGCTTGCCGTTCTTGAAGCATTCGTCCAGCGCCTTGCCGCCTATGCCCTTGGCCATCACCTCGCGGTAAGGCCGCACGTCGATGCCCTCTGCAGCAAAATCCTTCACCTCGTTTTGCTCGGGGCTGAACACGGGGTGAATCTGCGTATCGGCCATCCACGCAATCTGCGCGCGCAGGCGGGCCACAAACGCCGTTTCGGGCTTGCCCGCCTGGACAAAGTGCGCCTCTTCCTTCGCAAGCTGGGTTTGCAGCTCCAGCAGCTTGATCTGCCATTTTTGCTGGATGCGCTGGGCCATCTTGGCGCAGGTGATCTTGTCGATGCATACCAGCAGCGCCTTGGCGTTGCCGCCGTATTTTGGAGTGCTGCCCTTTGGTACGGGCGGCTCCATCAAGCGCCAGCGCTGGTGAAAGTGATCGACAAAATCGCTCGCCACATCGTTCAGGTGCGTGTCTGACGTGAACACCGGGTAGTCGCGCGCCAGCTCGCGGTAGAGCTTTTCTTCCTGTTCCTCGGTCAGCTCGCCGTCGGCGCGGGCGGCGTCTATGCGCGCTTCGATGCGCTGGTTCAGGCTGGCATCCACCAGGCGCAGCTTTTCGCCCCGGTTCTCGTAGTACAGCGGCAGCGTGGCGCCGTCGGCCACCGCGCGCTGAAAGTCGTACACCGACACATAGGGGCCAAACACCTGCTCGGTCACGCTGCGCTCGGGCCCGTCAATCAGCGGCGTGCCGGTAAAGCCGATGAACTTGGCCCGCGCCAGCGCCATGCGCATGTTCAGCGCCAGCCGGCCATATTGGGTGCGGTGCGCCTCGTCCGATACAACGATCACATCGCTGCGCTGGTTCCACGGCGCGCTCACGCGGTGGCGAAACTTGTGGATCAGGCTGAACACATAGCGGCGGTTTTCGTCCTTCAGCAGGTGCTCCAGCCCCTCGGCTCCCGTGGCCTTGTCGCCCTTGCTGGTCGAAACACCGCAGCCGACAAAGGTTTTGTAGATTTGCTCGTCCAGTTCGCGGCGGTCGGTCAGCAGCACAAAGGTGTAGGCCGCCGACACCGTGCGGTGCACCTTCTGGCAGAAGAACACCATCGAATAGCTCTTGCCGCTGCCCTGCGTGTGCCAGAACACACCCAGCTTGCCCGCCAGCACGTCGGCGTCGCCCAGGTCGCCGGCCTGCAGCCTGGCAATGGCCCGGTTCACGCCCAGGTACTGGTGGTTGCGCGCCAGCACCTTCACGGTGTGCTCCTCGCTGGCATCAAACAGCGTGAAGTTCTCCACCCAATCGAGCAGCGCCGCCTTGGCGCACATGCCGCGCAGCAAAATGGGCAACAGGGGCTTGAGCGGCGGCGCATCGTGCTGGGGTGCCGGGTCGGCATCGCCTTCATCCAGGCGCTTGCAGCGGTAAAAATGGTCCCAACTGCTGGTGATCGAGCCATAGCGCGCATCCAGCCCGTTGCTCACCACCACCAGCGCGTTGTAGTGAAACAGCTGCGCGATGGTGTCTTTGTAATCGCTGTAGTTGTCGTCAAATGCCGCCTTCAGCCCCTTGTCATGGCGTTTGAGCTCCACAAACACCAGCGGCAGGCCGTTGACGAAGCCCACCAGATCGCAGCGCCGTTTGAACGGCCCGCTGTGCACCCACAGCTCGCGCACCAGCAAAAAATCGTTGGCCGCCGGGTTCTGAAAGTCGATCACCGCCACATGCACGTCCTGCGCCGTATTGCCGCTGGGCGACTTGACGGTGACGCCATCGCGCATCCAGCGCCATTTGGCCTCGTTGTGTTGCAGCAGCGTCTTGCTTGGGTCGGTGTCCAGTAGCACATCACGCGCCTGGGCCAGCTGGGCGCGCCCTTCGGGCGTGGCCGCCAGCGCGGGGTTGAGCCTGGCCAGCGCCGCATCCAGCTCGCGCACCAGCACCACCTCGCCCGCATGGTTGCGCCCCAGCAGCGAACCCGGCCCAAAGGTTTCGGCGTTGAAGGCAAAGACCGAGCGCCAGCCCAGCTCCTGCTCCAGCAGCCGGGCGGCGGGTTCCTGGATGTTGGCGTCTTCGGAGTAGGGGTTGGGGCTCATGCAGGCAGGTGGTCAGGGGTGGTGGTGAGTGGGCAGAGTGGCTTATTTGCCTGACGGGGCACGCAGATCGGCATCCAGCTCCGCCTCCAGCCGCTCGATGCTGGGCAACTGGTCGCGCAGCGCCTCGGGCAGCGTGTGAGACAGCTCGTAGCTGGCCAGGCCCAGTGGCTTGTGGATGTCCGACAGCGCGTATTCCGCCACCAGCCGGTCACGGCTTTTGCACAGCAGCAGGCCGATGGTGGGCGCATCCTGCGGGCCGCGTAGCTGGGCGTCCACCGCCTTCAGGTAAAAGTTGAGTTTGCCGGCAAACTCGGGCTCGAAGTCCACGGTTTTCAGCTCCACCACCACGTAGCAGTGCAGGCGTGCGTGGTAGAAAAGCAAGTCCAGAAAGAACTCGCGCTCGCCTACCTGCAGCGGTACCTGCCGCCCCATATAGGCAAAGCCCGCGCCCAGCTCCAGCAAGAACTGCGTGATGTGCTCGGTCAGTGCCCCCTCCAGCTCGCGCTCGGTGTGCTCGGGCGTGAGGCTCAAAAAATCGAACACATAGGGGTCTTTGAGCAGCTGCGCCGCCAGGTCAGACTGCGGCGCGGGCAGAGTCTGGGCAAAGTTGTTCAGCGCCTGGCCTTGGCGCTGCCACAGGCCGCTTTCAATCTGGTGCGTCAGCACCGCGCGGCTCCAGTGGTGGGCCTGGGTTTGCTGCACGTAAAACAGCGCCTGGGCGGGGGTGGGGCACTTGCTAAGGATGGTCAGGTTGTGCCCCCAGGGGATGGTGACCAATTGCGCTACAGCTTGTTGCGCAATTGCGGCGTCGCTGCTCCAGTACCGGTGCCACTGGCGAATGGCCTCCAGATTGCGCCTGGAAAAGCCCCTCACCTCAGGGAACTCGCGCATCAAATCCTGGCTGAGCTGCGCCAAAAAGCCGCTACCCCACTGCGCCTGCGTCTGCGCCTGCTGCGCGGCAATGTCCGCCCCCAGCGCCCAGTAAAACTGCAGCAGCTCGGTATTGACGGCCACCGCCGCCTTGATCTGCACGGCGCGAAAACGGGTTTTGAGCTGCGCCAGCCATTGAGAATAGGCCGGGTTGGCGGGAGCAGCGAAGGTGTTGGGTGGTGTCATGGATTGCCCTTTTTTAAGTCTGCGCAGCAGGCGGCTGTGCAATGGGTGCCGTCCCTTGGCGCAGCTCCTCGGCGGTGATGCGCCGCAGCTGGCCGTCTTGCACGATGACGATGGCGGTGTTGGTCTGTATCGCCACCTGCCGCGCCATGTCGGCGGCGCGCAGCAAGGCGGGGTAGGCATCGCGCAAATGCTGTGGTGCCTGAGAAAAATCTGTGGATTTCATAGGTTGCTTCCCCACTCCAGTGCGATAGGCGCATTGCCGACGTTATCAAACAGAATCCAGTCATCGACTGCCTGGCGGTAATGGTGCTCAAAATTGTGCAAACCGGCGGCGAATCACGGGTTCTGGAATGTCATGCCCGCCCTGGCGCACGCGCTCGGCCACGCGGCGGATGGCGGTTTGGGCATCGGGCAGGGTCAAAAAATACAGGGTGACGCAGTAACCCCGTGCGCGCCAATCGGTGATGTGGCGCAAGTAGCCCAGGCCGGACAGCGTGGTTTCAATCGCAAAACTCTCGCCGCGCTGCACGCTGTGCGCCACCTCTTGCAGCATCAGCCGCCCGGCGCGAATGGCAGCCGTCTCGGGCGCAAAGGGCGCCAGCCCGGCGGCGATCAAATCGGCGTTGATAAAGCGCAGCAGCCCGGCTTCAGCCGGTAAAAAGGCGCGGGCAAACGTGGTTTTGCCCGCGCCATTGGGGCCGGCAATGATGAGGGCGCGGGGCGGGGCGCTCATGCGATGCTCTCCTCGGGCTGCGGGATGTTGGAGACATCGAGCTGGCCGGACATCAGCTTGGGCAGCAGCAGGTCGCGGGCTTGGGCGAGGTCGTGGTTTTGCAGTAGCAGTGTTTCGACTTGCCGGAATAGTGGTTGGACTGCGCTCCCAAATGCTTGTGTTATCGCCGCATCGGGCAAAACAAAAGGAATTACTTTGAAGGTATCTACCACGATTGCATCAAAAACACCGCCGACAGCAACTTGTTTGAAATGCTCGACAGCATCTTTGATTGCAGCAAACAGAAATAAATTGTCGTATTCCTGTTTTGGCACCAGCGCGTAGCAAGATTGATTCATAGCCATTGGCTTCTGCGCCAATGCTACTTTGCCGACCGTACCGCGTGCCGTAATAAATGTGGTGTTCTTCTTAAAAAGACGACTATTGCAATTGGCTAGACCGCTCTCGGTTAATGTTTTTTCGGTGTCAAGAACGTAAAACGCATCTGGGCTATCTTTCGGCGTGAAGAACGGAATGCCGCCATCCCAATAGTGCTCAGTACTGGTTTTTGGCGTGCCACCACTCAAGATTGAAATGAAATCATGGGCAGAGCCTTGAGTCCACCCCTCCGGCACCCCATCCCTCACCGGCACCTGCTCATGCCCAGGAAAGCGCAGATGCACAAACCATTCGCGGTAGAGGCGGCGGGCAACTTCTTCCAGCAAGGCGATGCGGCGCTGGTTGGTGGTGATGAGGTCATCGTAGGTGGAGAGCACTTCAGCAACTTGACGCTGTACTTCAATTGGCGGACAGACAATTCCGAAAGACAGCAACTTTTCCTGGCTCAAGTTATCTTGAGTTGCGCCTTGAGACACCATCTGTAGCTCACGCTGAATGATGTCGAAGTAATACTTCACAAAGCGCGGATCGGCCTTTTCCTTGTCTGCGATGAAGCCAATCACACTGTCAGGAAAACATGCTTCGTACGCAAGCAGGGCTGTGTCGGCAATGTTGGCAGCAATCGTGATGCAAAGCGTGTCTTTTGGCCATAAGCGGCTCTGAACCAAACCTGCGTCGCTGTATGTCGCTGTGTGTTCTGTAATCCGAAAATTCGCGTGCTTCACATCCCCTGTTTGAATGAAAGGGTACGGGCCTCCATACAGGGTCGGGTCGTTACGTGGACGATGACGAGATCGGCCACGGGACACATATCCAAGCTGATCCAAGGGAAGTTTGGGCCAACTCATCCCACCACCCCCTCAGCATCCCCCGCTGCCCGCAAACTCAGCTCAATCTCCCGCCGCAGCTCTTCCTTGTCCGGCAAATACAACTGGTATTTCTGCACAAACAACTGGCTGTCCATGCCGTAGGTGGCGTATTCCACCAGCAGCTCGTCTTTGTTGCGGCTCAGGATGATGCCGATCGGCGGCTGGTCGTCGGGGGTGTTTTCTTCCTTGGCGAAGTAACCCAGGTAGAGGTTCATTTGCCCGATGTCGTGGTGCTGCACGTCGCCCATTTTCAAGTCGATCAGCACAAAGCAGCGCAGGATGCGGTGGTAGAAAACCAGGTCCACGCGGTAATGCGTGCCGCCCACGGTGATGCGGTATTGCCGCCCGACGAAGGTAAAGCCCTTGCCCAGCTCCAGCAAAAAGTGCTGCAAATTTTCAATCAGCGCGGTTTCCAGCTGGGTTTCGGAAACTTGCGCTGTTTCCGGTATTTTCAAAAACTCGAACACATAGGGCTGGCGCAGCAGGTCTTCCGGCGTGGCGACGCGCTGGCCTTGCCGGGCCAGTTGCAGGATGCCCGCCTTGTCTTTGCTGGCGGCCAGGCGCAGGAAGAGGGCGCTGGCGTACTGGCGTTTGAGCTCGGGCACAGACCAGCGCTCGGCAATGGCTTGCTGCTCATAAAAGCCTCTTTCCAGCGGGTCGTCCATGCGGATCAGCTCTACATAGTGCGACCAGCTCAAAAAGCCAGAAGGCTTCTGGCTTTTTGGGTAGAGCAGATAAAACTGCCGCATGGAGATCAGGTTGCTGCGGCTAAAACCCTTGCCGTGGCGCGTGCGCAGGTCGGCGGAAAGGCGGTGCATCAGGCCAGCGCCGTATTCGGCGCGGTCTTTGCCGTTTTGCTCGAACTCGACAATGTGCTGCCCCACTTGCCAGTAGGTTTGCACGAGGAAGCTGTTGACCGCCTGCGCGGCCTGCTGGCGGCCACTGGCGTAGGTGCTGGAAATTTGCGCGAGCAGGTCTTGGTAGCCGGTACTGGGGACGGGTGTGGTCATGCCAGCAGCTCCTCAAAATTACTGGCAATCCGCGTCGCCAGCTCCACCGCCTTGTCGTTCAACTGCGCCAGCTCGGCGTGGATCTCGCGCATTTTTTCGGCAAAGTCTTCGGCGTCGTCCTCTGCCGCAGCAGCTACGCCCACGTAGCGGCCGGGGGTGAGGGAGTAGTCGTTGGCGGCAATTTCGTCTTGCGTGACGGCTTTGCACAGGCCGGGCACGTCCTGGTAGTAGCCATCAGGAAAGCGGCTGTGCAGCCAGTGGCCTTGGTGGATGAAGTATTGCGACTGTTTTAGGGCTGTAGCGCTTATCTGGCAAACGCTGGCAGCTTCTGTTTTGCTAGCGTCTGCGGGCTGCAGGGCGCGTTTGGCTTCGCGGATGGCCTTGGCGTCCCAGGCTTTGCTTTGGCGGGCGCGCAGTGGTTTTTCTGCCGTTTCCAGCAGCTTGAGCCATTGTTTGTGGCGGGCTTCCAAGGCTTTGGCGGTGGTTTTGAGGGCGGGTTGCAGGGCGTCGAGCTGGGCTTGCTGGGCGGCTGGCCCCTCACCCCAGCCCTCTCCCCAGAGGGGCGAGGGAGGCATACCGGGGGCGGGGGTGGCAAGGGCGGAGGCCAGCTCGTCTTTGAAGGCCTGCCACTGCACAACGGTGATGGGGCTTTCCTGCCCGGCGTTAAGCTCAGCCAGCGTGGCGTTGTCGGCAAAGGCTTGCAGCAAATCTGCCAGGGTTTGCACGGCGGCGTCGTCGTCTGCCAGGCATTGGGGCAGTTGCGCCAGCCAGCTGTGCGCCTGCTCCTGGTGGCGGGCCAGCAGGGCGCGGTATTTGTCGGTTTCGCCCCGGTAGAGCCAGACGATGGCGTTGAGATTGGCCAGTTGCTCTTCGCTGAAGACGTGTGAGCGCGCCGAGACGACGGTATAGACGTTGCGCGCGTCCAGCATCAGCACCTGGCCCTGCAAATCATCGCCCTTGCCTTTGTCCAGAAACCACAGGGTGCAGGGCAGGCTGCGGGTGTAGAAAAATTTGTTGCCGATGGCGACCATGGCGTCCACATGGCCGGTTTTGACGAGCTGCTCGCGGATATCGCGGTCTTTGTTGCCGGCGTCAGACGCGCTGGAGGCCATGACAAAACCGGCGCGGCCCGTGGCGTTGAGGTAGCTGTAGAAGTACTGAATCCACAGGCTGTTGGCGTTGCTGATGGCGCCGGTTTTGCCGTTGGTGCCGGGCAGGCCAAAGGGCAGGCGGCCCGTGGGGCTGACCTGGGACTCGATTTTTTTCGTGTCCACGCCATCCACGTTGAACGGCGGGTTGGCCATGACGAAGTCGCAGCGGCCCAGCAGCTGGTGCTGGTCTTCATAAAAGGTGTTGCCTATGCGGATTTGCCCCTCCAACCCGTGCACGGCCAGGTTCATGCGGGCGAGCTTGCTGTTGAGGTCGGCTTTTTCCTGGCCGTAGAAGGTGATGTCGGTGTCCACCGTGTGCTGGTGGCGCACTTCTTCGATGAAGTGGCCGGTTTGCACAAACATGCCGGCCGAGCCGCAGGCGGGGTCGAGCACGGTGCCGTGGTCGGGCTCGATGACGTTGACGATCATGCGCACCAGGCTGGGGGGCGTGAAATATTCGCCGCCTTCTTGCGCGCCGCTTTGCGCGAACTGGTTCAGAAAGTATTCGTAGATGCGCCCGAACACGTCGCCCTGGGCGGTTTGCAGCGCCGGGCGGTTGAAGATTTTGACCAGCTCGGCCAGCAGGTCTTGCTCCAGGCCCAGGTAGTCCTTGGGCAGCGCGCCCTCCAGCAGCTTGTTGCCTTGCTGATCGGTGACCGAGGCCTCGATGGCGATCATGGCGTCGCGTATCGCCGCGCCCACGTGGGTGCCTGCGGGCAGCGCGGCCAGGTGGTCGTAGCGCGCGGCTTCGGGCAGGTAGATGGCGGCCTTGCCGGCAAAGCCGAGCTTGATGCGGTCTTCGCGCAGCGCGCCGGTGGCGCGGGCTGGCACGGCTTTTTCTACCTCGGGCAGCAGGTCGTAAAAGCGCGTGGTGGCGTGGCGCAAAAAGATCAGGCCCAGCACGGGCATGGAATATTCGCTGGCCGTGAGCTTGGAGTTGGCACGCAGCTGGTCGGCGGCGGCCCACAGGTCGTTTTCGAGTTGTTGGAGCTGTTGGTAATCCATGGTGTCTTTGTGCGTGCGCTGGCTTGTCAGTGGCTGGGCCACAGCGCCTGAAAATCAAAAGAAAGCTGGCTTTGGTGGCGAAGTGCGTACAGCAGCGAATGATTCGGGGCGTGCGTCATCACGTGCCCACGTACTCGCGCAGCGAAATGTTGCGGATTCGAGCACGTAGGGTTCTGTGGATCATAGGTACAGAGGCGTCGGATGGGTAGGCGCGAACTCTGGGCCTCAAGGGCTGGTGGGATCAAAGCGCCGCCGTGTACAAGTGCGTTTTTCAATCTGCATCGGATTCGCCGGGCCGAAATCCACGTACAGCGGCATAAATGCCACCCCCCACCAGCGCCGCCGGCCCGGTGAAGAACCCCAGCATCGGCCCCTGGTTGGCGCCCGGCGCAAGCACCATGGGACCAAAGAAGCCCAGCGCAAAGCCGATCACCCCCCATTTGGCTGCGGTGCGCAGGATGCTGAACAGGCCGACCGGTGCCTGCGGGCGCACAGCCCACCAGACGGTGGCACCCAGCACCAGCGCGCACAGGCCCACGACGGCCTGCTGTACCGGCCAGCGCAAGACCGGGAAGAATGCGAACGCGATGTGCAACAACCACCAGCTGCCCCAGGCGGTGAGGCAGGCAAGCAGCAGGCGAAGGGCGGGGTGCATGGCCCCATTGTGGGGCGCACCTTCCCTTTACATTTCTTCAAGTACCGCATACCGCCCGCTTGCGCCCGCTGGCTACGATGCAGGGCGCCGCACACAAGAAGCAAGCACATGGCCGAATCCACCGATATTTCTCACGCCGCCACGCCCGTGGCGCGCCCGCACCGCAAGGGCCTCTCGGTTTTTCTGACCCTCATCGTGATCGCGCTGCTGGCGGGAGGGGCGTGGTGGCTGGTGCAGCGAGGCAAGGCGCCTGCCGCGGCACCGTCCGGCTTCGGAGCAGGGCGCGGCGGCCCGCCCGGTGGCGGGGGCGGCGGCGCCAGCGTGACGGTAGGCTCGGCCGTGGCGTCGCAGGGCGCCTTGCCCATCGTGGTGGATGCGCTGGGCACGGTCACGCCGCCAATCACCTCCACGCTGGTGCCGCAGGTCTCGGGCGTGCTCACCGAAGTGCTGTTCACCGAAGGGCAGATGGTCAAGAAGGGCGAGGTGCTGGCGCGCATCGATGTGCGGCCTTATGAGCAGCAGCTTGCCCAGGCGCGCGGGCAGAAGGCGCGCGATGAGGCGCAATTGACGGCAGCGAAACTGACGCTCTCGCGCTACCAGCAGTTGCTGACGCAGGATTCCATCGCCCGCCAGGACGTGGATACGCAGGCGGCGCTGGTCAAGCAGCTCGAAGGCGCGGTGGAATCGGACAGCGCCAGCGTGCGCTCGGCCGAGCTCAACGTGGGCTTTGCGACGATCCGCGCGCCGATCAGCGGGCGCATCGGCCTGCGTGCGGTCGATCCGGGCAACCTGGTGAGCAGCGGCACGGCGGGCGGCATTGCCACCATCACGCAGATGGCGCCGATCGACGTGGTGTTCTCGGTGCCGCAGGAACGCCTGGGCACGGTACAGGCGGCGCACAAGAGAGGAAAACTGCCAGTGGCGGCGCTGGACCGTGGGCGCACGCAGCCGCTGGCGCAGGGGCAATTTCTGACGCTGGACAACGTGGTGAACACCGCCACCGGCACGGTGCGCGCCAAGGCACGCTTTGCCAATGCCGATGGGGCGTTGTTCCCGGGCCAGTTCGTCAACGCGCGGCTGCAATTGGGGCAGGACGAGGGCGTGCTGGTGCCGGTGACGGCGGTGCGTACCGGGCCGCAGGGCGATTACGTCTATGTGATTGACGAGGAGCAGGTGGCGCACACCCGAGCGGTGAAAAAGGGCCTGGCCAACGCCGAGCAGGTCTTGATTACGCAGGGGCTGAAGACCGGTGAGCGCGTGGTCTCCGAAGGGGGCGACCGTGTGAAAGATGGCGGCAAGGTGCGCTTGGCGGATGAACAAAAAACGCCTGCAGCGCAGGATGGGCAAGCGCAAGCAGCTACTGAAAAGAAAGCGCCTGACCTGAGCCGCCTGCCACCCGAGTTGCGCGAGAAGGTGGAAAAGATGACGCCGGAGGAGCGCCGTGCCTTCTTCGCGCAGCGGCGTAGCCAGCAGGGGAGCGCGCAGTGAGTGCGGGCGGCCAACTCCCTCGCCCCTTTGGGGAGAGGGTGGGGGGGAGGGGCTTGCGGTGCCTGCATGACGACTGGTGTGTTGTGTGGTGCCGCATGCCCCCATCCCTGCCTTCCCCCAGAGGGGGAAGGAGCAGCGTACTGGGATTGCGGGCATGAACGTCTCACGCCTCTTCATTCAGCGCCCGGTGGCCACCGCCTTGTTCATGGTGGCCATCGTGCTCGCGGGTCTGGTCGGCCTGCGCTTTCTGCCGCTGGCCGCGCTGCCGCAGGTGGATTACCCCACGATCCAGGTGCAGACGCTCTACCCCGGCGCCAGCCCGGATGTGATGAGCCGCACGGTGACGGCGCCGCTGGAGCGCCAGTTCGGCCAGATGCCGGGACTCTCGCGCATGAGCAGCGTGAGCAGCGCGGGCGTCTCCATGGTCACGCTGCAGTTCGACCTGAACCTGAACATGGACGCGGCCGAGCAGCAGGTGCAGGCGGCGATGAATGCGGCCGGCTCGCTGCTGCCCGCCGACCTGCCCGCGCCGCCTGTCTACGCCAAGGTGAACCCGGCCGATGCGCCCATCCTGCAACTGGCCGTCACCAGCACCAGCCTGCCGCTGACCGAGGTGCAGAACATGGTGAACACGCGCCTGGCCCTCAAGATCAGCCAGATCAACGGCGTGGGGCTGGTGACGCTGGCGGGCGGGCAGCGCCCCGCCGTGCGCGTGCAGGGCAATGTGCAGGCACTTGCCGGCATGGGCCTGGGGCTGGATGCCATCAGCAGTGCGATCACTGCGGGCAACGCCAGCAGCGCCAAGGGCAGTTTTGACGGCCCCAAGCGCCAGTACAGCATCAACGCCAACGACCAGCTTCTGAGTGCCAAGGAGTACCGCGAGCTGATCGTGGCGTATGTGAATGGTCAGCCGGTGCGGCTGAAGGATGTGGCGCAGGTGGTGGATGGCTCGGAGAACGACCGGCTGGGGGCGTGGACGGCTATCAAAAATGAGAGCTTGCAGCGTGCGGTGGATAAGCGCAAGAGCGATATTTCATCTGAAAACACCACGCTGCTGAACCCCGCCATCATCGTCAACGTGCAGCGCCAGCCCGGCGCGAATGTGATCGCCACCGTCGATGCGATCAAGCGCCAGCTCCCACTGCTGGAGCAGGGCCTGCCCGAGAGCGTGCACCTGGCGGTGCTTTCCGACCGCACGCTGGGCATACGCGCCTCGGTCGAGCATGTGGAGATGGAGCTGATCCTGGCCGTGCTGATGGTGGTGCTGGTGATCTTCGCCTTTCTGCACAGCCTGCGCGCCACGCTGATCGCCAGCATCGCGGTGCCGATCTCGCTGATGGGCACGGTGGGGGCGATGTACCTGCTGGGCTATTCGCTCAACAACCTGTCGCTGATGGCGCTCACCATCGCCACGGGTTTCGTGGTGGACGATGCGATCGTGATGATCGAGAACATTTCCAGGCACCGGGAAATGGGCAAGTCGCCGATGCAGGCGGCCTTGGAAGGCGCGGGTGAGATCGGCTTCACCATCATCTCGCTCACCGTCTCGCTGATCGCGGTGCTGATTCCGCTGCTGTTCATGCAGGAGGTGATCGGCCGGCTGTTCCGTGAGTTCGCGGTGACGCTGGCGATCACCATCCTGTTCTCGGCACTCGTCTCGCTCACGCTGGTGCCGATGATGTCGGCGCGCGTTTTGAAACCCCTGGACGAGGCGCGGGGTGGCATCGCGCGTTGGCTGCAGGGCTGGATAGACACCATGGTCCGCTGGTACGACGCGGGCCTGCAATGGGTGCTGCGCCACCAGCGGTTCACGCTCTGGGTGGCGCTGGCCACCTTCGCGGTGACGGCGCTGCTCTACGTCTTGATCCCCAAGGACCTGTTCCCCACGCAGAGCACCGGCCAGCTGCAGGGCAGGGTGCAGGCGGCCAGCGACGTGTCGTTTGCGCGCATGTCGCTGCTGCAGGGCGAGGTGGCGCGCACCGTGTTGGCCGATCCTGCGGTGCAATCGCTCAGTTCGGTGGTGGGCGTGGACGCCAGCAACAACGCCGCGCTCTCCTCAGGCCGGCTGGTGATCAACCTGCAGCCGCATCAGCTCTTTGGCGATTCCGAGGCGGTCATCATGCAGCGTCTGCGCCAGCAGGTGGCCGAGCAGGTGGCGGGCGTGGATCTCTACCTGCAGCCCACGCAGGACCTGACCATCGATTCGGACACCGGCCCGACGCAGTACCGCTTTGACCTGGAAGGTGTGGATACGCAGTTGGTGAACCAGTGGGCGCAAAAGCTCGTGGGCGTGATCGCCAGCCTGCCCGAGGTGCGCCACGCCATCACGGACGCGGGGCAAACCGCGCCATCGGCCATGGTGCGCGTGGACCGCGACACCGCCTCGCGCCTGGGCGTGGCCACCAGCACGCTGGACAACACGCTCTACAACGCGTTTGGCCAGCGCATCGTCTCCACCATCTTCAGCGAGACCAACCAGTACCGCGTGATCCTGGAGGCGGCGCGCCCGGATGCCATGAGCCTGCAGGCATTGCGCGATCTGCCGGTGAAAACCAGCGCGGGCGGCACCACACCGCTGTCCTCCTTTGCCGAGGTGGTGCAGGAGGCAGCACCGCTGACCGTGCAGCGCGTGGGCCAGTACCCGGCAGCCACCGTGGGTTTTGATACCGCCCCCGGCGTGAGCCTGGGCGCGGCGGTGCAGGCGGTGCAGGCCGCGGTGGCCAAGGCCGGTCTGCCCGCGAGCATCACGCTGCGCTTCACCGGCTCTTCCGGTGCCTACCAGAAGTCGCTCTCCAACCAGCTCTGGCTGATTCTGGCGGCAGTCGTCTGCGTGTACATCGTGCTGGGCGTGCTGTACGAGAGCTATGTGCACCCGCTCACGATTTTGTCCACCTTGCCCTCGGCGGGCGTGGGCGCGCTGCTGGCGCTGGAGTTCACCGGGCATGCGCTGGATGTGGTGAGCATCATCGGGCTGGTGCTGCTCATCGGCATCGTCAAGAAGAACGCGATCATGATGATCGACTTCGCCATCGAGGCCGAGCGCGGCGAGGGCAAGAGCGCGGTAGAGGCGATTCACCAGGCGGCGCTGCTGCGCTTTCGGCCGATCTTGATGACGACGCTGGCGGCGCTGGCGGCGGCGGTGCCGTTGATGCTCAGCTGGGGGGATGGGGCTGAATTGCGTCGCCCGCTTGGCATCTCGATCTTTGGCGGGTTGGTGTTGAGTCAGTTGCTGACGTTGTTTACGACGCCAGTGATTTACATCTGGTTTGATCGGCTGGGGGGTGGGGTTAAGCGGTTGGAGTCGGCGTCATGAACGGGGTTGGGGCTGTTTCTCTCTCGCCCCTTTGGGGAGAGGGCTGGGGTGAGGGGCTTGCGGCTCGTGCATTTCCAAAGGCTTGCTTTTTGCAAGCGCCGCTGGCCGGGATTTCGCCCCGGCGGGCGACTCACTTTCTTTTGCTTCGCCAAAAGAAAGTAAGCAAAGAAAAGGCGACCCCGATGCCCGTGTCCCTTCGCTTCGCTCCGGGCAACCTGCGATGCTCGTGCCTGCAGTGGTGCTGCGGAACTCGCTTCGCGCTTGCGCGCTCCGCTCAGACAGCCGCAGCAAGTCAGTTCACGAAGCTTGGGCATGTTCCACTGCCCAAGCCCACTGCAGTCACTGCGCTTCTCGGCACGGGCAGAGGGGACCCCGACGCAGCCCATGCGAGCGCAGGGGGCATGTGCGGCAGCACTGCCGTTTTCCTCCCTCTCCCTCTGGGAGAGGGCTGGGGTGAGGGCTTGCGGCTTCCCACCCCCTTGGCTGCGCCTGCGGCGCGAGGCTCGCGGGGTGGCGGCTGCACCGAAGGATGCAGACGCTTCGTCAACATGCTCGCCGCATTTGTCCGAGCGGAGCGCGCAGCGCAAAGCGAGTTATGCGGCGCACCCCGCAAGCCTTGCGACGCAGGTTTGCCCCGAAGCGAAGCGCAGGGGTCGCAGACTCGGGGGTCGCCTTCTTTTGCTTACTTTTCTTGGCGAAGCAAGAAAAGTGAGTCGCCCGCCGGGGCGAGACCCGGCCAGCGGCGCCTGCAAGCAACAAGAGCCGTGCAATGCACAAGCCGCAAGCCCCTCACCCCAGCCCTCTCCCCAAAGGGGCGAGGGAGCCTGCCCCCGCCCCAACCCTCACCCGTTAGGGGGGGGAGTAACTCCCAAAGGGCGGGCACATGAACCTCTCCCGCCCTTTCATCCGCCGCCCCATCGCCACCATCCTGCTGACCATAGGCCTGGCCCTGGCCGGCATCGCCGCCTTTCTCACGCTGCCCATCGCCCGCCTGCCCGCAGTCGATTTCCCGGTGATCTTCGTTTCCGCCAACATGCCCGGTGCCAGCCCCGCCGACATGGCGCGCACCGTCGCCACTCCGCTGGAGCGCACGTTGGGAACCATCGCGGGCGTGAACCAGATGACGAGTTCCAGCAGCGTGGGTTCCAGCCGCGTGGTGCTGCAGTTCGACCTGAACCGCAACATCGACAGCGCCGCGCGCGATGTGCAGGCCGCGATCAACGCCGCGCGCATCGACCTGCCCGCCAACCTGCGCAGCAACCCGACGTACCGCAAGGCCAATCCCGCGGCGCAGCCCTTCATGATCCTGGCGCTGACCTCGAAAACGCGCTCGCCGGGGCAGATCTTCGATGCGGTCAACAACATCGTGAGCCAGCGCCTGCTGCAGGTGCCGGGCGTGGGCGACGTGACGCTGGGCGGCGGCTCGCAGCCCGCGGTGCGCATGGAGCTCAACCCCTTCGTGCTGCACGATCTGGGCATCAGCAGCGACGATGTGCGCGCCGCGCTGCAGGCGAGCAACGCCAACCGGCCCAAGGGTGTGCTGGAGACGGGCACCGATGCCGACGGCCAGGCCTTCCAGGTGCTCACGCCCGCGCCCGGCCTGCATGCCGAGGACTACCGTGACCTGATCGTGGCCGTGAGGAACGGCGCCGAGGTGCGCCTCTCGCAGGTGGCCGACGTGCGTGACAGCGTGCAGGACACGCGCACGCGCGGCATGTTCAATGGCCAGCCGGCCATCGTCGTCAACATCACCCAGCAGCCCGATGCCAACCTGATCGCCACCGCCGATGCGATCGAGGCGCTGCTGCCGCAACTGCGCGCGCAACTGCCGCAGGATGTAGAGCTGCAGGTGGCGATAGACCGCACCGGCTCGGTGCGCGGCTCGGTGCATGAGGTGGAAATCACGCTGGCGATCGCCGTGCTGCTGGTGGTGCTGGTGGTGGGCCTCTTCCTGGGCAATCTGCGCGCGGCGCTGATCCCGGCCGTAGCCACGGGTGTGTCGCTGCTGGGCACCTTTGCGGTGATGGCGGCGCTGGGGTATTCGCTCAACAACCTCACGCTGATGGCGCTTACGGTGGCGACGGGCTTCGTGGTGGATGACGCCATCGTGGTGATCGAAAACATCAGCCGCCATCTTGAACAGGGCGTGGCGCGCACCCGGGCGGCGCTGGACGGCGCGCGCGAGGTAGGTTTTACCGTGCTCACCATCAGCGTGTCGCTGGTGGCGGTGTTCATACCGCTCTTGTTTATGGGCGGGCAGCCGGGGCGACTGTTCCGCGAATTTGCCGTCACGCTGTCGGTGGCGGTGATGATTTCGCTGGTGATTTCGCTCACCACCACGCCCATGCTGTGCGCCATGCTGCTGCCCGCGCGCGATGCGCAGGCCCCGGCGCGCCAAAGTGCGGCGGGCGGGCTGCGCAGGCTGTTTTCCGGCCTGTGGCGCGCGCTGCTGCGCGGCTATGGCCATGCGCTGGATTGGACGCTGGCCTTCCCCTGGCTGGTGATGCTGGTGCTGGGTGTGGTGATTGCCGTGTCGGGCTACCTCTTCGTGCATATCGAGAAGGGCTTCTTCCCCGATCAGGACAACGGCCAGTTCTTCGCTGGGCTGCGCGCCGACCAGAGCATTTCCTCGCTCGCCTTCGGCGACAAGCTGCAGCAGGCGGCCAACATCATCGGCGCCGATCCCTCGGTGGGCACCGTGGTGGCCTACGCGGGTGGCCGCAGCGGCGGCGGTTTCTTGTTCAGCGCCTTGAAGCCTGCAGCAGAGCGGCCCAAGGGCGAAAAGACTCGAACAGTGATTAACCGCCTGCGCCCCCAGCTATCAAAAATTACAGGGCTGAGCGTCTTCCTCAACCCCGCGCAAGAGTTGCGCATGGGTGGCCGCAGCAGCAATTCCACCTACCAGTACACCCTCAAGGCCGATAGCCAATCCGACCTCAAAAGCTGGACGCTCAAACTCGCCGCCCAGCTCAAGCAGGACGCGCGTCTGACCGACGTGGACGACGACATGAGCGACAACGGCGTGGAAACCTTCGTCGAGATCGACCGCGCCAAGGCCGCGAGCCTGGGGGTTTCTCCCTCCAGCATCGACACGGCGCTGTACAACGCCTTCGGCCAGCGCCAGGTGGCCACGATGTACAGCGAGCTCAACCAGTACAGCGTGATCATGGAATGGGCACCGCGCTATGCCCAGTCGCCCGCCACGCTGAGCGATGTGATGGTGGCGGCGGGCAATGCGGGCGGCACATCGGCCAACCCGGCGCTGCGCGCGGGCTCCACCGGCTCGCCGATATCGACGAGCCAGCGCAGCATGGTGCCGCTCTCTGAATTCGCGCGCTTTTCCGAACGCGCCGTGCCCGCCAGCGTGTTTCACGATGGCGGCGAGCTCTCCAGCACGCTCTCGTTCAACCTGGGCGACAGCGTTTCGGTGGAGCAGGGCAGGCAGGCGGTGCTTGATGCCGTGGCGGCGATTGGCATGCCCAACAACGTGCGCGGCGCGTTCGACGGGGCCCTGGCCCAGGCGCAGCAGACGCAATCCAGTCAAGGCCTGCTGATTCTGGCGGCCATCGTCGTGATCTACATCGTGCTCGGCATCCTCTATGAGAGCCTGATCCACCCCATCACCGTGCTCACCACGCTGCCCAGCGCGGGTTTTGGCGCGGCGCTGGCGCTGATGCTGCTCAAGATGGAGTTTTCCATCATGGCGCTGATAGGCGTGTTCCTCCTGATCGGCATCGTCAAGAAGAACGCCATCCTCATCATTGACTTCGCCATCGAGGCGCAGCGCCAGCACGGCTGGACGGCGGTGCAGGCGGTGCGCGAGGCTTGTTTGCTGCGCTTTCGCCCCATCCTGATGACTACGCTCGCCGCAGGCCTGGGCGCACTGCCGCTGGCCATAGGCTTTGGCGAAGGTGCCGAGCTGCGCCAGCCGCTGGGCGTGACCATTGTGGGCGGGCTGATTGCAAGCCAGTTGCTCACGCTGCTGACCACCCCGGCCGTCTATGTGCTGCTGGACAAGCTGCGCCGCGAAAGGCCAGCCACGGGGCAGGCACACCAGCCTGCGCTGGAGGGACTATGAAATTACCTGCTTTGCCTTTGAACTCCTTCCCCCTCTGGGGGAAGGCAGGGATGGGGGCTGCTCCCTATGCGCGCGGTGGTGGGAGTAGCCAGCACGGCCAGCCCCCACCCCAGCCCTCCCCCAGAGGGGGAGGGAGCACGATGCTGAGCGTCGTAACCTTCTTGCTAGCCAGCTTGCTTCTCACCGCATGCTCCACCGTCACCGTACCCGAAACCAGCTCACAGGTACTCCCTGCAGGGTGGAAGAGCGCCGCCCCGACCGGCTGGGTCAGCACGCAGGATTACCAGCAGTGGAACAGCGGCCAGTGGTGGCGCTGGTTCGGCGATGAAACCCTGGATGCGCTGATGGCGCAGGTGGCCATCGGCAACCAGAACATCGCCACCGCTGCGGCCAATGTGGCGCAGGCGCAGGCCCTGCTGCAGCAAAGTGAGGCGCAGCGCTGGCCGACGCTGGGTGTGCAGGCCGGTGCGCAGCGCGGCAGCAGCGCCAGCGGCGGCGCCAACGCGGGCCTTTCGGCCAGCTGGGCGCCCGATCTCTGGGGCCGCATCGCGGCCGGTGTGCAGGCGCAGCAGGCGGCGGTGCAGGCCAGCCAGGCCGACCTGGCCGGTGCGCGCCTGGCGGCGCAGGGGGCGCTGGCGCAGGCCTATCTGCAGGTGCGCGAGCTGGATGCGGAAACGCAGTTGATGGTGGAGATCATCGCGGGCTACGAACGTGCCGAGCAGATCACCGGCAACCGCTACCGTGCGGGCGTGGCGGCGCACACCGACCTGCTGCAGGCCCAGACCACGCTGGAGAACGCCCGCGCCACGCGCGCGGGCCTGGCGCGCAGCAGGGCCACGGCAGAGCATGCGATGGCGCTGCTGCTGGGCCAGGCGCCCGCGCAGTTCACGCTGGCGCCCGCGCCCTGGAACAGCGCCGTGCCTCAGCTGCCTGCGCTGCTGCCGTCCGAGCTGCTGCTGCGCCGCCCCGACGTGGCCTCTGCCGAGCGCAGTCTGGCGGCGGCCAACGCGCGCATAGGCGCGGCGCAGGCGGCGTGGTTTCCCAGCCTGAACCTGTCGGCCGGCATCGGCGGTGCGGCAGGTAGCATCGCCGACCTGTTTTCCGTGCCCACGCTCACCTGGTCGCTGGGCGCTGCGCTGGCCCAGACCTTGTTCGACGCGGGCGCACGCGACGCCGCCGTGCAGCAGGCCGTGGCCGCGCAGCAGGCGGCCACGGCGCAATACCGCCAGAGCGCCCTGAATGCCATGGGGCAGGTGGAAGACCAGCTCACGGCGCTGGACGCGCTGGCGCGCCAGATCGGTCACCAGAAAGCCGCCGCCGATGCGGCCGCGGGCGCGGAGCTGCGCACCATGAACAGCTACCAGGCGGGCCTTTCGGCCTATACCAGCGTGGTGACGGCGCAGGCCGCGACGCTGGGCGCGCGCCGCTCGCTGATGCAGTTGCAGCTGCAACGCCAACAGGCACTCGTTGCACTGGTGCAGGCACTGGGTGGTGGCTGGACAGCGCCCTGGCTGGAAGTGTCGGAAGGGCAAGAGTACAACTGATATTTCAATAATAAAAAAATTGGATATAGGGTTTTCTCTATGCGTATGGGGGTGGTATTTTTGTGTAACCACTCTTAGACTGGCAGCACGAGATGTGATTGCCTGCTTTCCCCCAACCTCCCGATCAGGAAGTGAGGAGACGCATGAAAAACCAGGACGTGATTCTGACGATCTGGCTGACAGGCGCGGTACTGATCAGCCTTGGCTTCATCTTCGTCATCCGGCAGGCCGGCCAGCCCGATACCGACGCCGCTGCCCGGGTGCATGCATCGCACCAATGGCAAGGCCGGCTGTTCATCGTGATGGTGCTGGCCTTCATCGTGGGCACCTGGGCCACGTTGCGCACATTCCCCATACCCCGGCAGGATGTTGCCTCCGGCGCGCCGCAGACGGTGGAGGCCGTGGGCCGCATGTGGTCCTGGGAGCTCAGGCCCGACAAGATCGACGCAGGCAGCATGGTGGAGTTTCGCGTCACCACGGTGGATGTGAACCATGGCTTTGGCGTGTATGCGCCCGATGGCCGCATCGTCACGCAGACGCAGGCCATGCCCGGCTACACCAACCGGCTGGTCCATATCTTCGCGGAGCCCGGCATCTACACGGTGCAGTGCATCGAATACTGCGGCGTCGGCCACGGCCCGATGCGCGCCACGTTTGAAGTTCTTGCGCCAAGGGGGCAATGACCATGGCATCCCTCACCCTGTACCCTGACGAAGAGCGCCTGGCAGGCACTGACCGCCTGGTGTTCAACCTCTACCTCATCACCGGCCTGGTGCTGTTCGTGCTGATGATGCTGCTGGGCCTGGGCATGCGCTGGACGCAGGCGCAATGGCTGGGCGTGCCCTCCAACTGGTTCTACCAGCTGCTGTCCATGCATGGCGCGGGCATGGTCGGCACCTCGGTGATGATCACCACCGCCACCATGTGGTTCTTCCTGCGCAAATACGTCACGCTGCACCTGTGGGCGTTCGCCGCCAACTACGTGCTCTTCATGCTGGGCGCGCTGTGCATCATCGGTGCCATCTTCGGCGGCGGCTATGCGGCGCTGTGGACATTCCTCTACCCGCTGCCGATGCAGGGCATGGGCATGTGGTCGCCGGGCGCATCGGCGCTGTTCATGCTGGGCTATCTTCTCATCGGCGTCGGCTCGCTCATCTTCTACTTCGATGCAGCCGCCGGCATCATCAAGGTGCACGGCAACCTCGGACGGGCGCTGGGACTGCAATGGCTGTTCGGCGGCACCATCAACCAGGATCATCCCAAGGCGGTGGTGGCGAGCACCAGCATGGTCATCGCCAATTCCCTGGGCATTCTGGCCGGGGCGGTGGCGCTGGTGATGAGCCTGGCCGCCATCTTCTTCCCCGAAGTCAAGCTGGACATGGTGTTGATCAAGGCGCTGATCTACTGGTTTGGCCACATGTACATCAACGCCGCGATCTACATGGGCGTGATCGGCATCTATGAGCTGCTGCCGCGCTACACCCACCGGCCTTATGGGCTCTCGCGTGCCTTCCTCTGGGGCTGGGCGACGACCTCCACGCTGGTGATCATCGTCTTCCCGCACCACCTGCTGATGGATTTTGCCGTGCCGCACTGGATGCTGGTGATGGGGCAGATCGCCTCCTGGGGTTCGGGCTTCCCGGTGGTGGTGGTCACGACCTGGGGCGCACTCAGCAACATCTACAAGGCGGACTTCAAATGGAGCCTGCCGCCCATGCTGCTGATCCTTTCGCTCTTTGGCTGGGTCACGGGCGGCTTCGGCGCCTTCCTTGACAGCACCATCGTGGTGAACCTCACCATGCACAACACCCAGTGGGTGCCGGGGCATTTTCACTTCTACCTGCTGCTGGGCGTGGTGGCGATGACGCTGGGTTTCATCTACCACGTCGTGGGCGATCGCTCGCCCGAAACGGTGCAATCGGGCCTGGGAGGCAAAGTCTTCTGGCTGTACTTCGCGGGGGCCCTTGTCTTCCTCTTCGGCTTCCTCGATGGCGGACGGCTGAGCGTGCCGAGGCGCATGGCCGAGCGTATCGACGCCTGGATCTTCACTGACCAGGTTGGCGCTGTTGGCGGCACGCTGGTGTTCCTGGCGATGCTGTACTTTGCCGCCAGGCTCACCGCCGGCCTGCTGCAGACGCGTGCGCCTGCGGGGGCGGGTCGTGCCGGCGCTGCGCACGCTGCTCGCTAGCCTGCCGATTGTTGCCGGCGGGCTGGCGGCACTGCATGCCGCCACCGACGGCTTTCAGGCCTTTACGTCCGAAACCGCGCGGCGCCTTTCCATCGCGAGGGACCCGCGCCTGCTGCCGCAGGTGCCGCTTGAGGCAGCCGATGGCAGCACAGTGCAGCTGGGCGATCTGCGCGGGCGCTGGCTGCTGGTGGACTTCATCTACACGCGCTGCGAGACCTACTGCTCGGTGCAGGGCAATGAATTCGCCCGGCTGCAGCAACGATTGGGCACGCAGATCCAAGCAGGCCAGGTGCAGCTTGTGAGCATCAGCTTTGATCCGGCGTATGACGACCCGGCGCAGCTTGCCGCTTACCAGCGCCGCTCGGGCGACCGCGGCAGCGGCTGGATTGTCGCGCGGCCGGTGCAGACGACCGATTTGCCGAAACTGCTCGCCACCTTTGGCGTGAAGGCCGTACCCGATGGACTCGATGGCTATGTGCACAACGCGGCCATCTCCATCGTCAACCCAGAAGGGCGGGTGGTGGCGGTGCTGGACTGGGACGCGATGCAGCAGGCGCAGGACTATGTGCTGCAAAGGGTGGCGCCGTGAAAAATGGGGCGCGCACCAAGGCCGGGCTGGCCACGCTGCTGTGGCTGGGCCTGGCGCTGCCACCTGCCCGGGCCTTGCTGGAAGCCAGCATGACGCGCCAGATGCTCATTCAGATGCCGCTGCTCGCACTCGTCGGCTGGTGGCTGGCTGCGGTGGTGCCAGCAGTCTGGCGCAATGCGATAAACAGGTGGAACGCGCACGGCATCAACGGTTTTTTGATTGCCTCGTTGACCGGCATGCTCTGGATGGTGCCGCGCATGCTCGATGAAACGCTTGATCTGCCTTGGGTGGAAGCCGCCAAATTCACGTCCATGCCTTTGCTGATCGGTTTGCCTCTGGCGCTGAGCTGGCCACGCGCGGGCTTCGTGCTGCGTGCCGCCGTGCTGGTGGAAGCCATTGCCACGGCGTTCCGCCTGGCGTGGCTCTACCTTGCATCGCCCGTGCGCCTGTGCAGCAGCTATCTGCTGGATGATCAGCAGCGCCTGGGCCAGGGCCTGCTGGTGCTGGGCCTGACGCTGTGCGTAGTGCTGGGCTGGAAGCTGATGTGGGGGCATGTCCGGGTGGATGGCGCGTAGGGCAGTGCGGGTTTCACTGCGCTGGCGCAGGCCATTGACCAGCCCTACCATCCACGCAAATCATCCCTCTCCGGAGTCTCCATGGATCAAGCCACTCAGGTCAAATACGCTGAAACACTGCGCCGTCTGCACCATACGGACGCCGTGCTGCTGCTCCCCAATGCCTGGGATGCCGGCAGCGCCGCCCTGTTTGCCCATTGTGGCTTTGGCGCCATTGCCACCACCAGCGGCGGCGTGGCGTGGGCGCTGGGGCACCAGGACGGCGAACAGGTGCCGCTGCAGGATGTACTGTCCGTGGTGCGCCGCATCACGCACACGGTGGCATTGCCGGTGACGGTGGATTTTGAAAGCGGCTACGGCACGGAACCTGCGCAGGTGGCGGATGCCGTTCGCGCCCTGATCGCCACCGGTGCGGTAGGCGTGAATCTGGAAGACGGCATGCCTGGCCACGGGCCGCAGCGCAGCGTGCGGGAGAGTGCTGAACGCATTCGCGCCGCACGGCAAGCCGCGGCGCAAGCCGGTATTCCATTGGTCATCAATGCGCGTATCGATAACTGGATGCACGCTGTGGATGTCCCATCCGCCCCGCTGGCCGATGCGCTGGCGCGTGCCGCCGCCTACCGCGCGGCAGGCGCTGACTGCCTGTACCCTATAGGCTTGGGTGACAAGGCCACGATCGCGGCCTTTGCGCGTGCGGCAGGGATGCCGGTGAATGTCATGGCAGGCGCTGGTGGAATGGACCTCGCCGAACTGCATCGGATCGGCGTGGCGCGGGTGAGCACCGCCACGCGCTTTGCCACGCTGGCCCTCGGAGCCATGCGGCAGGTGGCGCAGCAGATCCTGCTGTCCGGCAGCTTCGACGCGCTGGCGGGCGATTTCAGTTACAAGGATGCGCAGCAGTTGTTCGAGGCAGGGTAAATCCAGGGACAGCGTGGCGATGCGCCGTGGCTCCGGGAACTTGGGCAGAGTACGTGTAATCAAAAGTGTCGAGACATTGGTTTGCCTGCTCATGGAGGTATGCCATGGACTGGATCACGCAAGCACGCTGGGCGCCGGCTCTGTTCAGTCTGCTGGGTTGTTGCCCTTCTGCCCAGGCGCTGCCGCTGCTTGTGGCTGATACTGCATCCGGCGCACGCGCGGAAATTGTGCTGGAACATCTGCGGAACCCGGCTGCTCCGCCGTTGGCGGCGCAGCGGCTGGACTTTACTGGCTGGAGCCGTCCAGGCCGTCTCGGTGCCGGATTGTCGCTGGGCGTTTGGGCAATCGATTCCGCGCCGCTTCCCACCGGTACGATGAGCGCGCCCAGCCTTTGGACGCCGCAACTGGGTGTCCACTGGCGCATGCCCCTTGCCAATCGCCTGCGGCTGAATATCTCCGGCTGGATTCCCCTGCAGGTGAACGACGCGGCGCGCAGCAGCTGGCCGCTGCAAAACCCCGATGCCGCCTATGCCGCCCGCCTTGAGGTGCAATGGAGCTCGCCGCGCTGGGGCGGGCTGATTCCAGAATATCGCGCCATTGGCGTACAGCTGCAGGGCAGCTCCTCGGGGCGGCTGCTGCTGCGCGCGCGCCATGGTGGGCCGATGATTTACTACCGGGCGAAATTTTGAAGCGCCGCGCTTCCGGAAATCCTGATCTCTGCCCTTGGGGGCGATCACCACGCCGGAAACGAAAAAACCGCTCAAGAGCGGTTTTTCCTTCTTTCGACAGCGCACCCGTTACAAACGGCAGGCAGCAAGCTGCCCGTGCGTGCAACCTGAGATATTCAGGCTGCGGTGGCCAGGGCCTTGACCTTGGCGGACAGGCGGCTCTTGTCGCGCGCGGCCTTGTTCTTGTGAAAAATGCCTTTGTCGGCGATCGAGTCAATGACCGATTGCGCCTTGGCGAAGGCTTCGGTCGCCTTGGCCTTGTCGCCCGTGAGAACGGCCTTTTCGACGTTTTTCACGAAGGTGCGGTAGCGCGAGCGCAGCGAGGTGTTGGCGGCGTTGAGCTTGACGTTTTGACGGGCGCGCTTGCGACCGGAGGCAAGGCGCGGGTTTTTCTTGACTGGCTTTCCAGAGGCCATGAATGAATTCCTTGTGTGTCTGTGGATGATGTCGAAAGAACCTGGGATTGTAATTCATCCCGGTTGCTTCGAAAAGTGCTGCTGCGCGCGCATACACTCGCCTCGGTGTCCCTGATTCGATCTGCCTCCACGGTTTCCCTGCTGACGCTGGCTTCGCGTGTGACCGGGCTTGCGCGAGATCTGCTGATGGCCGCCGTCTTTGGCGCCAGCAGCTTCACCGATGCCTTCAACGTCGCATTTCGCATTCCCAATCTCTTTCGCCGCTTGTTTGCTGAAGGCGCGTTCAGCCAGGCCTTTGTGCCAGTCCTGGCCGCGCACAGACAGGCGCATGGCGAGGCGGACACGCACCGGTTGATCGACGCCGTTGCAACGACACTTTTGTGTGCCTTGGTCCTAACCTGCATTCTGGGTATGCTGGGGGCGCCGGCGCTGGTCTGGGCGCTGGCCAGCGGGCTGCGTCAGGAACCCGCCGGTTTTGAGGCGGCCATCTTCATGACGCGCTGGATGTTTCCCTACATCGCCTTCATGTCGTTGGTGGCGCTGGCGGCCGGCATCCTCAACACCTGGAAGCATTTCACGGTTCCTGCTCTTACGCCGGTACTGCTCAACCTGTGCATGATCGCCGCCGCCTGGTGGGGAGCGCCACTGCTTGCAGCCAGGGGCGTAGAGCCTATTTTCGCCATGGTCGGCGGGGTCATGGCGGGCGGCGCGCTGCAGCTCGCCGTTCAATTCCCCGCGTTGCGGCGGCTGCATCTGTTGCCGCGCATCGCACTGGGGTGGCGTCATCTTCGCGCGGCCTGGACTGATCCCGGGGTGCGGCGCATCCTCTCCCTGATGGCCCCAGCCGTTTTGGGGGTGGGCGTGGCGCAGTTGTCGCTGATGATCAATACGCAGATTGCCTCCTATCTGGCGCCTGGCAGCGTGACCTGGCTTTTCTATGCCGATCGGCTGATGGAATTTCCGACGGCGCTGCTCGGCGTGGCGCTCGGCGTCGTGCTGACACCGCAACTGGCGAGCGCCCTGGCGGGCGGCGACCAGGCGCGCTATTCGGCCATGCTCGACTGGGGCTTGCGCATGGTGGTGCTGCTGGCGGTGCCCTGCGCCGTGGGCCTGCTGGCGTTTGCGCGGCCGCTGGTGGCCACGCTGTTTCATTATGGTGCGCTGCATGGCAGCGACGTACTGCGCATCGCGGCCGCACTCATGGGATATGGAGTGGGGCTGTTGGGGCTGGTGGCGGTCAAGGTACTGGCGCCGGGCTACTATGCGAGCCAGGACATGCGCACGCCGGTGCGCATCGCCATTGTGGTGCTGGTGATCACGCAGTTGCTGAACGTACTGCTGGTTCCCTGGCTGGCGCACGCGGGGCTTGCGCTGTCGATAGCGCTGGGCGCGCTGGTGAATGCAGGATGGCTGTTGATCGGCCTGCGGCGCAAGGGCAGTTACCGGCCGAACCCGGGCTGGGGCGCCTTTTTGACGCGCGTGGCCGTGGCCGCCGCCGCACTGGCTTTGTGGCTGGCCTGGGGCGCGCAGCGTTTTGACTGGCTAGCGTTGAGTGCGCGGCCCCTGGAACGTGTCGGTCTGCTGGCGCTGCTGCTGGCAGGTTCGGCGATGGTGTACTTTGGCGTGTTGACCGCGTCGGGTTTGAAATGGGCGCAACTGGCGCATCGCGGATGAAATGGACTGCACTGACCCCTCTGGAATACTTTGCATCGCTGGTGCATGGCGACACCCTGCCGCTGCTGGAGACGGTGGCGAGCCTGGCGCAGGATGATGAGCCGCGGCTGGATCTGCAGGCGCTGGTCACCGAGATGGACACGCTTTTGCACAGGCTCAGGCAGCGCTTGCCTGCGGACGCGGGCGCGCTCACCCGGCTGCGCATGCTGCACCACTATTTCTACAAGGAGCTGGGCTTTGGCGGAAACCGCAACGACTATTACGCCGCCCGCAACAGCTACCTGCACGAGGTGGTACGCACCCGGATGGGCATACCGGTATCACTGGCGGTGCTGTGGCTGGAACTGGCGCGCGGAATCCAGTTGCGTGCCGATGGCATTTCGTTTCCGGGTCATTTCCTCCTGAAAGTGCGGTTGCCTGATGGCTATGTGGTGATCGATCCCATGAACGGGCGATCGCTCTCGCCCGAGGAGATCGGGGAGCGGCTGGAGCCGATGCGGGAGCGTCTGGGAGCGCTGTCGGAGGAAGAACTTCCGCTGGCGCTGTACCTGCAGGCGGCCTCATCCCGGGATATCGTGGGCCGTATGCTGCGCAACCTCAAGGAGATTCACCGTTCCAACGAGGACTGGGGCCGGCTGGTTGCGGTGCAGGATCGCATGCTGGTGCTCCATCCTGAAGGGTGGAGCGAATGGCGCGACCGCGGGTACGCTCATGCCCAGATCGGCAATACCGTCCAGGCTGTGCAGGATCTTGAAACCTATCTGGCGCATGCCGCCCATGCGGGCGACGTGGAGGAAGTCACACGGCTGGTGGCCCAGTTGCGCGGTGCTTCCGGTACCGGCGCAGAGCGCCGGCCCGATTGATACGGGTTCGCCTTCAGCCGTATAACTTCGTTGGTCAGCCTAGCCGCGCGCCAGCACTGTCTTCGGCTTCCCGCCTCGTTATCCGACCGAATGCAAACCCGTGTGGGTGGTTAGCGGAGGGCTCAGTCCGCCTTGACGGCCAGCACGGGGCAGGGGACGTTGAGCAAGATGTCCTGCGCCATGCTGCCCAGCAACAGCTTGCCCACGGGATTGCGCTTGCGCAGGCCGATCACGAGCACCGTGACCTGCAGGGTCTGCACCATTTCCTCGATTTCCTCGATCGCGCTGTTGCCGCGCACGAAGACCTTGAACTCCGTTTTGATCGGCAAGGTCGCCAGGCGCTCTTCCACGCGCTCGACCTCGTAGCCGCTCACGACGTTGGGGTCGTCCGAGCGACCGCCTGGGCCGGCGTTCACGACCACGAGCTGCTCATTGTTCTTGGTGGCGATTTCAATGCCTTTGTCCAGGGCGGCCTGGCCTTCGGGACGGGGGACGTAGGCGACGAGAACGGTCATGGTGATACCTGCATATTTGTAGTGGATAGCAGTGCTGATTATGCAAGAAGCAATGCGTTTCAGCGCAATCGCGCCGGTGCTGGTTTACACCAGTCGCGCGGCCTCCAGTTCCTTCTTGGCATAGGCGTAGAAGAGCGGTGCGGCCACCAGCCCCGCCGGGCCGAAGATGGATTCGGCCACGAACAGCACCGTGAGCAGCTCCCAGACGCGGATGTGCGTCTGCTGGCCGACCACTTTGGCGTTGATCAGGTATTCCGCCTTGTGGATCAGGATCAGGAAGCCCAGACAGGCGATTGCCGCGAGCGGCGACACCGACAGACCCACCAGCGTGATGACGGCATTGCACAGGAGGTTGCCGACGATGGGGATCAGCCCGCCGACGAAGGTCAGCATGATGAGCAAGGCGGTGTAGGGCAGCTTCAGCCCCCACAGCGGCAGCACCAGCAATAGAAAAACGGCGGTGAGCGTGGTGTTGAACGCGGCGATCCAGAACTGCGCCGTGACAATCTGGCGGAATGCCTCGCCCATGCGGGTGGCACGCAGCATCAGCTGCCGCACCAACGGCCCGCTGGCCCTTGTTTCGTGGGGCAAGGCGGCCAGGGCGCCCACGATCAGGCCGACGTAGGCATACAGAAGTCCACCCAGCCAGGCCCGGCCCGCCAGGGCCAGTGCGCCGGCCTTGGCGCCCAGATAGCCGGCCAGCACGCGCTGGATTTCGGCTGCGCCCTCGGGCAGCTGCGCCGCGATCTCGGGCGGCAGCTTGTCACGCAGTTCCAGCACCGTGCGGGCGAGAAAATCCAGCAGCTCGCGGTACTGCTGAGGCGCTTCGATGATGTAGGAGCGCGAGTGCGAGAGCGCCAGCGCCAGCAGCAGCACAGGGGCCAGCATGACCAGCGCCGCAGCCAGGTTGTGCACCGCAAACGGCAGGCGCCGCTGCGCCCAGTGCAGGCGCTGGTTCAGCCAGCGGGTCAGCAGGAAGGCGACGCAGGCGCTGAGCATGCCCGCCAGCAGGCCGTAGTGCATCACGCCAAGCAGGGCACCTGCCATCAAGAGGTGGCTGGCGGCTATGGCACGGGTGCTTTCCGGCGCAATTGGACGGGTCACGGGCTGGCGCAATCAGGCAATGCTCACGGCGTCGGCGCCACGCTGCACGACGGTGCCTATGGCATAGACCGTTTCGCCCAGTGCCTGCAGGGCCGCGGCAGCCGCGGGCGCCGCGTCCGGCGACAGGATGGCCACCATGCCGATGCCATTGTTGAAAGTGCGGTTCATTTCCACGTCATCGATGCCGGCGGTGCGCTGCAGCCAGGCAAAAAGCTCGGTCCGTGGCCAGCTTCCCGCCCGTAGGTGCACGCCCAGGTGCTGCGGCAGCACGCGCGGAATGTTTTCCAGCAGACCGCCGCCCGTGATGTGTGCCAGTGCCTTGATCGGATGCTGCGCGAGGAGCGCGAGCACGCTTTTGACGTACAGCCGCGTCGGCTCCATGATGGCCTGCCGAAAAGGCTTGCCGTCAAGGTGCGTGGGGGCCTTGGTGCCGGCCCGTTCCAGGCATTTGCGCACCAGGCTGAAGCCGTTGGAGTGCACGCCGCTGGAGGCCAGGCCGAGCACGGTGTCGCCCGCCTGGACGCTGGTGCCATCGAGAATTTTCGATTTTTCGACCGCACCCACGGCAAACCCGGCCAGGTCGTATTCCCCATCGGGATACATGCCCGGCATTTCGGCGGTTTCTCCGCCGATCAAGGCACAGCCCGAGAGTTCGCAGCCACGCGCGATACCGCCGACGACGGCGGCCGCCGTATCGACATGCAGCTTGCCGCAGGCGAAGTAATCCAGAAAAAACAGCGGCTCGGCGCCCTGAACGAGCACGTCGTTGACGCTCATCGCCACCAGGTCTATGCCCACGGTGTCGTGCATGTTCCACTCGAACGCCAGCTTGAGCTTGGTGCCCACGCCATCGGTGCCGGAGACCAGCACCGGCTCCCGATAGCGCTTGGGTACCTCAAAGAGCGCGCCGAAGCCGCCGATGCCATTGATCACGCCTTCGCGCAGCGTCTTGCGCGCGAGGGGCTTGATACGCTCCACCAGTGCGTCGCCCGCATCGATGTCGACGCCGGCGTCTTTGTAGGAAATGGGAGCTTGCGCTGCTGGGGAACTCATGGGCGGTGCGCGCACGTGGCGGCAGGGTGGTTGCAGGGGCAGGCGACGATTCTAGGGCAACGTAAAATCAATCATCCCGGCTTCAGCCTGCGCATCGGCAGGAAAACGCCGCGTCTCTCATTCTTCATGCACACCCTCTTGTCTTCCAACGCCGTCCGGTTTGCTCCATGAAACAGTTGGCGCTCGATATCGGGCTGCCTGCCGGCCCCACGCTGGGCAATTTTCTCGCCGATGGCAATGGGCAGGCGCTGCAGTGCCTGCACGAGGGGCTGTGCCGCGAGGGCCGGGCGCAAGCGCCGGTGTACCTGTGGGGCGGCCGGGGCTGCGGCAAATCGCATCTGCTGCGGGCCAGCGTCCTGGCGCTGCAGCAGCAGGGCGCCAGGGTGGGCTGGATGGATGCCGCATCGGGCGCCCCGGGTGGTTTCGACGATGGCTGGGATGCCGTCGCCATGGACGACGTGCATCGGTACGACGAGGCACTGCAGGAAGCGGCGTTCAACTGGTTCGTCAATGCCACCCACCCGCAGGCCGGCAGCGCGCGCTGGGTCCTGGCCGCAGGCGCCTTGCCGCCGGCGGACCTGCCGCTGCGCGACGACCTGCGCAGCCGCTTGGGCTGGGGGCAGGTGTTTCAGCTTCAGCCTCTGGACGAGGTGGGATGCCGCCATGTGCTGCGCCAGCAGGCCCAGGAGCGTGGCATCGCCTTGCCCGACGAGGTGCTGGATTTCATGCTGGTGCGCTTTGCGCGCGACATGGGCAGCCTGGCGCAGATGCTGCGGGCGTTGGACCACTTTGCCTTGCAAGCCCGGCGGGCGGTCACCATCCCGCTGGTGCGTGCGATGCTGAACGAGGCGCCTGACGTGGCGGAGCTTGCATGACGCAGCGCGATGGCCGTGGCGCGCAGCCCCGTCTGGCCTTGTTTGATCTTGACCATACCTTGCTGCCGCTGGATTCCGACTATGAATGGGGCGAGTTCACGATCCGCGAAGGCTGGTGCGACCGCGGCGATTTCGGGCGGCGCAATGAAGCATTCTTTGCCGATTACCAGCGCGGCAGCCTGGATGTTCACGATTACGTGCGTTTTGCGACGCAGGCGCTGCGCCGGCAGGGCCCTGGCGCTGCGCGCGCTGCCCACGCGCGCTTCATGCGCGAGGTGATAGCACCAGCCATACGCCCGCAGGCACTGGCCTTGCTGCAAAAACACCGCGACGCGGGCGACCTGGTCGTCATCATCACGGCCACCAACGAATTCGTCACGGCGCCCATTGCACAAGCGTTAAATGTTGCCAATTTGATAGCAATTGAATTGGAGCGTGGCGCCGATGGCTGGATCACCGGCGAAATCCGCGGCGTGCCGTCGATGCGCGAGGGCAAGGTCGTGCGCCTGCGCCAGTGGCTGGCCGGGCGCGGCATGGCGCTGGAGCACTGCGAATCCACTTTCTACAGCGATTCCATGAACGACCTGTCGCTGCTGCAGCTGGTCGATCACCCCGTCGCCACCAACCCCGGAGACGAGCTGCGCGCCCTGGCGCATGCGCGCGGCTGGCCCGTGCTGGATCTGTTTGCCGAACCACCTACTCCATGATCAAGACCTTCATCGACAAATTGCTGGGCAAGCGCACCGGCAGCAAAAACCCCTTCGGCAGGCGCGAAGAAGTGCCCGAGAGCGTGCACCACATCGATCCGGCGCTGGTGGACAAGCGCGCGGCAGAAGTGGTGCGCACGCTCAAGCAGGCGGGCTTTGAGGCCTACATCGTCGGCGGCGCGGTGCGCGATCTGCTGCTGGGCCTCAAGCCCAAGGACTTCGACGTGGCGACCAACGCCACGCCCGAGCAGGTCAAGGGGCTGTTCCGGCGTGCCTTCATCATCGGCCGGCGTTTTCGCATCGTGCATGTGGTGCACGGCCGCGGGCGCGAGCATGAGGTGATCGAGGTATCGACGTTTCGCGCCTATCTGGACAACGCGGCGGCGGAGCAGGTGCGGGGCAACGAGAAAACCGGCAAGGCCGAGCTCGCTGGGCTGCGCCATGCGGTGGATGCCAGTGGCCGCGTGCTGCGCGACAACGTCTGGGGGCCGCAGGAAGAAGACGCCGCGCGGCGCGATTTCACCGTCAACGCGCTTTATTACGACCCGGAAACGCAGATCGTGGTGGACTACCACAAGGGCATCCAGGACGCGCACAAGCGCGTGCTGCGCATGATCGGCGATCCGGCCACGCGCTTTCACGAAGACCCGGTGCGCATCATCCGCGCCGCGCGCTTTGCCGCCAAGCTGGGCGTGCGCGGCTTCACGCTGGAGCCGCGCACCGCCAAACCGCTGGTGGCGTGCGAGCCGCTGCTGCGCGACATTCCGCAAAGCCGTTTGTTCGACGAGATGCTCAAGCTGCTGCAGACCGGGCATGCGCTGGCTTCGGTGGAGCAGTTGCGCAAGCTGGGGCTGGAACGCGGCATCTACCCGCTGCTGGACGTGGTGGTGGAGCGCGCCGAGCTGCCGCTGGTGCATGCGGTGCTGCTCGACACCGACAGGCGCGTGGGCGAAGGCAAGGCGGTGGCGCCGAGCTTTCTGCTCTCCTGCGTGCTCTGGCCGGATGTGAAGGCGGGCTGGGAGCGCCACCAGGGACGGGGCGAGCATGCCTTTCCGGCGCTGCAGGCGGCGATCGACGAGGTGTTTGCCCAGCGTATCGGCGACATCTCCGGCCGCGGCAAGCTGGCGGCCGACATGCGCGAAATCTGGGTCATGCAGCCGCGCTTTGAAAAGCGCTCCGGCCAGAGCGCGCTGAGCATGGTGGCGCACATCCGCTTTCGCGCGGGGTTTGATTTTCTGCGCCTGCGCGCCGACAGCGGCGAAGTGGCTGAGGAATTGGTGGCCTGGTGGCAGCAATTCTCCATGGCCGATGATGCGCGCCGCCAGGACATGCTCGATCAGGTGCGCGATGAACAGCGCCAGCGCCAGCGCGCGCAGCCGCGCCGGTCTGCCCCGGTGGCGCCCGCCGCGCACGCGATGTCTGCGGCGGCTGCACCCGAGGGCGCTGACGGCGCGCTGCAGGTGGCGGCGAAGAAGCGCAGGCGCCGCCGCCGCAAGCCCTCGGCAGACGGGGGTGGCGGCGAGGCGGCGCCCGAGTGAATGCCTTCATCGGCCTGGGTGCCAATCTGGGCGATGCGCAGGCGGGCCTGCGCGCGGCGGTACAGGCCATGGCGCAGTGGCCGCACAGCCGCGTGCTGGCGGTTTCCTCGCTCTACGCGAGCGCGCCCGTGGACGCGCAAGGGCCGGATTACCTCAATGCCGTTGTCAAATTAGATACAAAAATGGCTGCTGGCGCTTTGCTGGCGGCGCTGCAAGCTATTGAAAACGAAGCGGGACGCACGCGTCCCTACCGCAATGCGCCGCGCACGCTGGACCTGGATTTGCTGCTTCTGGGTGATCTGCAGCTGGGTGATCTGCAGCTGGGTGATGAGCGCCTGACGCTGCCGCACCCGCGGATGTGGCAGCGCGCGTTTGTCCTGCTGCCGCTGCGCGAGCTGGCGCCCGAGCGGGTCAGCGCTGCGCAGCTTGCCCTGGTGCAGGGGCAGCGCATCCGCTGCGTACGGCAAGGGTCCGCCTGGGCCGGTAGCGGCTGGTAGCCGTGCCCGTCATGCGTGGTGCTTGTCCGCCTCGGTCAGGAAGGCATCGGCGAAGAAGGCATCCTCCGGCAGACCGCGCCGGGCGGTGAAATCCGCACGGGCGGCATTCACCACCACCGGTGCGCCACAGGCGTAGACCTCGTGGCCTGACAGGTCAGCCAGATCATCAAGCACGGCCCGGTGCACAAACCCGGTGCGTCCGCTCCAGCCGTCTTCGGGCAGCGCGTCGGAGACCACCGGCACGTAGCGCAGCGTGGGCATCTGCACCAGCCGCTCGCGCACCCAGGCATCCATGTACAGATCCCGCGGCCGGCGCCCGCCCCAGTACAGGGTGGCCGGGCGTGTGCTGCCCAGGTGCTGCAGATGCTCGATCAACGCCTTGACGGGCGCAAAACCCGTACCTGACGCCAGCAGGATGATGGGCTTGCTGCTTTCTTCGCGCAGATGGAAGCTGCCAAACGGGCCTTCGACGCGCAGGATGTCCTTTTCCTTCATGCTCGCGAAAGCCTGCTCGGTGAAGAGCCCGCCCGGCGTGTGGCGCATGTGCAGTTCCAGCCCGCGCTGCGTCGCCTGCGTGTGCGGTGCGTTGGCCATCGAATAGGAGCGGCGCGAGCCGTCCTTGAGCAGCACATCCACGTACTGCCCGGCGCGGTAGCCGAAGGCGTCACCCGCGGGCAGCATCATCTGCGCCACGATCACGTCGGGCGCCGGACGTTCGAGGCGCAGCACGCGCACCGGGAATTTGCGGATGGGGTAGCTCGCTTCGCTGCTGACCTGATCGGACTCGATCACCACGTCGCCCTGCGGCCAGGCGCTGCAGGCAAGGATGATGCCCTGGGCTTCTTCCTGGGCGTTGAGCGCATCGTCCAGATGCTCGCGCAGGCGCACCTCGCCTTCGAGCTTGCGGCATTTGCAGGAGCCGCAGGCGCCGTCGCGGCAGCCATAGGGCATGCCGACGCCCTGGCGGATGGCTGCGGCCAGAATGGTTTCTCCGGGCTCGACCGCGAAGGTGCGGCCGCTGGGCTGGACGGTGACGTTGAACGGGCTGTCGGAACCGGACATGGGCTGGGTATGCTCCTGCATGCGTGAAACGGATAGACGCTGATTGTGCCTTCCAACCTTTATCCCCTGGGCGCTCTGCCGGCGCGTTTTCGCCGCCAGCGCGTGCTCATCGTCGGCTGCGGCGATGTGGGGCTGCGCGCTGCCAAGGCGCTGGGCCGCGGCGTCCGTCTGATGGCATTGACCTCCTCGCCCGACCGTATCGCTGCGCTGCGCGCGGCGGGAATCGTGCCTGTGCTCGGCAATCTGGATGACGCAGCCACGCTGGCTCGCCTGGCAGGGTTGGCCACGCGGGTGCTGCACCTGGCGCCGCCGCCGCCCAGGGGCGTGGTTGATCCGCGCACCCAGGCGCTGGCGCGGGCACTGGCGCGGCGCCGCCTGCCTCGGACACTGGCCTACATCTCAACCACCGGCGTCTATGGCGACTGTGGCGGTGCCTGGGTGGATGAAACCCGGATGCCGGCGCCAGCGTCCGAGCGCGCCCGCCGGCGCGTGGATGCCGAAGCCACGCTGCGCGCACTGGGCCGGCAGGGCGTGCGCGTGGCCCTGCTGCGCGTGCCGGGCATCTACGCCGCGGACCGCCCCGGTGGAGCGCCGCGCGAGCGGCTGCTGCGCGGCACGCCCCTGCTGCGGCAGGAAGACGATGTGTATGTGAGCCATATCCACGCCGACGACCTGGCGCGCGCCTGTGTGCTGGCGCTCTGGCGGGCACGGCCGCAGCGCGTCTGCAATGTGGCCGATGACAGCAGCCTGCTGATGGGCGACTACTTTGATCTGGCTGCCGATGGCTACGGTTTGCCGCGCCTGCCGCGCATCGCACGCGCCCGGGCACAGCGGGAACTCACGCCCGCCATGCTGAGCTTTCTGGGGGAATCGCGGCGCATGGTCACGCGGCGCCTGCGGCAGGAATTGCGCCTGCGGCTGCGCTACCCGACCGTACGGGAAGGCCTGGCCGCAACTGCGCAGGGTCAGCGCGGATAGCTGTTGCCCTGCTGGTCGTAGCAGCGAAAGACGTTGCACTGCACCATTTCCGGCTTGGGCCTGGGCTGGGTGTGGTGCGGGTGATGGGGGCGCAGTGGCGGCACGATGACGACGGGCGGGATGAAGCCCGGGTTCCCGTAGATCGAGCGCTGCTCGCGGTCGCGCTGCAGGCGGGCGATTTCCACCGGCGTGAGGCAGGCCAGTTCCTCGTTGCGCTGGGCGCTGTGGATGCGGGTGTTCGTGTCGTAGAGCGACGGATCGCGGGCCAGGGCGGCTTTCAGGCTCTGGCGCGCCTGTGCGCATTCGGCAGACTGGGCCGGATCGGGTGCGCGCTGCGTGTCGGCGTCCTGCCGGGGCCTGTCCACGGGCGCCGGGCTGGCTTGCGCCGCTTCCAGCGCACGCCGCTCTCGCTTGAGCCGCAAGGCCTCCTGTGCCTGATCGCGCTCGCGCTGGATGTCTTCGGTGGTCTGGCGCGGTGCCACTTCCTTGCGCGCTTGCCCTGCGGCGCAGTCGCCATCGGTGTAGGTGATTTTTCCCGTCGCCGGGTCGCTGCAGCGCATGACCTGGGCCGCGGCGGAACCAGCCCACAGGCATGCGGCAAGCAGCAGGGCAGCGTTCGGGGCGAAAAATCGGGCGGGCATGGCAGGAAGGGCGTACTCAGCGGTGGCCGCGTCCGGGTCCACCGCCGCCTTCCCCCTGGCCCCCGCGGCCGCGCCATGCCGGCGGGGAGCGATCGGCGCGGTCTCGGCCCTGCGCATGCGGCCTTGGCATGGTGTCTGGCGAGAACTGCCGCCAGCGCCTGCCTTGCTCACCCGCGAACGGAGATCGCTGGTGCTCGTGCGGACGTGGCTGGGCGTTGCTGCCAGGGCGGTCGTGCTGCCACTGCGGCCGTTGCCAGTCTGGACGGTGCCTGCCCGGGTTGCGCCATCCGCGCCGATCGCGCCCGTGGCCAGAGTCGATCCATATCTGACCGCCGAGGAACAGCGGAGGCGCTCCGTACACATACGCAGGTTCCGCCGGGCTGATGTAGGGCGCAGGCGGATACGCCGGGCCGCCATAGCCATAGGCGTCGTAGCCATAGGGATCGGCCACGGGCACGGCGCAGCCCGCCGCCAGCAGCGCGGCCGCAAAGCCGCAGGCGGCCATCAGCGGACGAAGGGCAGGGTGGGCAAAAAATCCGTGCATGCAGTTGTGACGCCTGGTTGTCGCATAAGGTTGACGGCATGGCGCCGTTTTACCTGTTCTTTACCTCGTGGCGCCGCAGGGGCGCATGGGTCATACGGTACCACTGGCGCGCAAGGCCTCTATGTCGTGCTCCGACAAGCCCCACTCGCGCAGCACCTCTTCGGTGTGCTGCCCCAGCGCGGGTGGGGCGCCGCGGTAGCGGACCGGCGTTTTCGACAGCCGCAGCGGACTTGCGACAGTCCCGATCTGCGGTATGCCGTCGCCGGCCTTGCGTGTGAGTTCGACGCGCAGGCCGCGGGCGCGCACCTGTGGGTCTTCAAACGCCTGCGCGATGGTGTTGATCGGGCCGCAGGGCACGGCTTTGTCGTGCAGCAGGGTAATCCACTCGCCGGTACTGCGTTCGCGCAATACCGGCTCCATCAGCGCCAGCAGCGCGCTGCGGTGGTGCACGCGGGCGGTATTGGTGGCAAAGCGCTCATCGCGCGCCCATTCGGGCCGGTCGATGGCGTTGCAGAAGCGGCTGAACTGCCCGTCATTGCCGATTGCCAGCAGCACCTGGCCGTCGCGCGTGGCGAAATCCTGGTAGGGCGCCAGGCTGGGGTGGTTGTTGCCGGCGCGCATCGGGCTGTTCCCGGTCGCCAGAAAGCCGGCCGCCTGGTTGGCCAGCACCGCCATGCCCACGTCCAGCAGCGCCGTGTCGATGTATTGCCCCTCGCCCGTGCGTTCGCGTGCGTGCAGGGCGGCAAGGATGGCGTTGCTGGCGTACAGGCCGGTGAAGATGTCGATGACGGCCACGCCGACCCTCAGGGGCCCGCCGCCGGGTTTGCCATCGGCATGGCCGGTGACGCTCATCAGCCCGCTCAGGGCCTGGACCATGAGGTCGTAGCCCGCGCGCTCGGCATAGGGGCCGTTTTGCCCGAAACCGGTGACGGAGCAATAGATGAGCCGCGGGTTGGCGGCCTTCAGGCTGCCGTAGTCCAGCCCGTAGCGGGCCAGACCCCCCACCTTGAAGTTCTCGACCACGACATCCACCTCGGCCGCAATGCGCTGCAGCAGCGCCTGGCCTTCGGGGCGGGCCATGTCCAGCGTGACCGAGCGCTTGTTGCGGTTGCAGGCGGTGAAGTAGCTGGCCTGGTCGGTGTCTTCACCATCGGCCGTCTGCAGAAAAGGTGGCCCCCAGTGGCGTGTGTCGTCGCCGCTGCCGGGGCGCTCGATTTTGACGACATCGGCACCCAGGTCGGCCAGAATCTGCGTGCACCAGGGGCCTGCCAGCACGCGCGACAGATCCAGCACCTTGATGCCGGCGAGTGCTGCGTCACTGGACGCTTGCATGTCCGCGGGAATCTGGCGGCTGCCGGATCTACAGCGTGAATTCCTTGCCGACCATGTCTGCCGGAACGCGCTTGTGCGTGCCGTCGCAGTTCGGCGCGTTGTGCGTCTGCTTGCACTGGCATAGCCAGGCGTCACCGGTTTTGTCGGCGGTGAAGGCCAGCGGCGTGATGTCGGTCGCGCGGTGCGAACCATCGCAGAACGGCTGGCGCTTGGACAGGCCGCAGCGGCACCAGTGGTAGGACTTGCCAGCCTCCAGTGCGACTTTGATGGGGGCATTGGCTGCGACGACGGGTTTGCTCATGGATGTCTCCGTTGAAAATGGTTGAAACGGCTGGCATCTTGCCAAGTTTTTGGTCTTGCGTCAGCACCTGCCGTCAATTCCGAGTGCCGTGCGTTCATTACACTGCCCGCACTGGATCACTGGGGATAGGGCATGGAGCATGGATTCTGGCTGGAACGCTGGCGCGACGGGCGTACCGGCTTTCACCAGCCGCTGGTTTCGCCGCTGCTGCAGAAACATTGGCCGCAACTGGGCCTGGCGCGTGGCAGCAAGGTGTTTGTGCCGCTGGCGGGCAAATCGCTGGACATGGCTTGGCTTGCCGAGCAGGGCCACGCGGTGCTGGGCGTGGAACTCTCGCCGGTCGCGGTGCGGCAGTTTTTTGCCGACCATGGCTGGCAGCCGCGATTGCATGAAAGCCGCTACGGCACGCACTACAGCGCGGGCGCCATCGAACTCATCTGCGGTGATGCCTTCGGTCTGGATGCCGCTGTGCTCGCCGATTGCGCGGCGGTGTACGACCGGGCTGCCCTGATCGCGCTGCCGCCGGCGATGCGCGCAGGCTACGTGGATGGATTGATGGCGCGCCTGCCTGCCGGTTGCCGCGGCTTGCTGCTCACGCTGGAGTATGCGCAGAGCGAGATGGATGGTCCGCCCTTTGCCGTGCTGGAGCCCGAAGTGCGCGCGCGCTACGCAGGCAGCTGGGATGTCGCGTTGCGCGAGCGGCTTGACATCCTCGCGCAGGAGCCGGGCTTTGCCGCGCGTGGCGTAAGCAGCATGGCGACGGCGGTTTATGGTTTGCAACGCTGGGGATGAACCATGGCAATCACGCTGAACCCGCGCAGGAGTTTGGGCGCACTGGCCCTGGTGCTGGCGGGTTGCGCCAGCCCGACGGCCACTCTGGCACCGCCGCAGGAGGCGGTGGCCACGGATGGCAGCAAGCAGGCGGTATCCGCGACGGCCGGGCTGGAGTGCGGCCAGCCGCGCTGCCCGCAGCTGACGGCGCGCTGGAGCAGCAAGCGCGCAGGCGTGGCGATGCTGACGATAGGGGTGCCTTACCAGAAATCGGCCGTCGCGAGGGCCGAATTTCACTTTGGCGGCAACCAGGTGGTGCGGCTCATGCTCCCTTCCGGGGAGCAGCCCGCGCCGGGCGATTATCCGGCCACCGCATTCGACGCGCCGGTGTCGCTGATCGATGCCATTGCCTACCGGGCTGGTGGCTGGGTGCGGGTCGTCATGGCCGACGGCCTGGTGGTGCAGGAAACGGTAAGCAATGGCGAGGTGAAGAGCCAGGCGGTGGACGCCATGCGCGAATTCTTGCGGGCGGTGGACACGGCCACCGGCAAGCCTGTGGAGGAGCGCGGCAGCGGTGGCGGGGTGTTCGATCTGCTCAAATGAGTTGCGCAGGAGCGCGCGCGAGCGCCCTCAAAGGCGCTTGACCAGCACCTGGCTCTTGCGGTCCCAGTTGTACTTGCGCTTGCGCGCCTCGGGCAGCCAGTCGGGTTCGACGGGAGAAAACCCGCGCTTCAGAAACCAGTGCATGGTGCGCGTGGTGAGCACGAAGATGCTGGCCAGGCCCATGTCGCGCGCACGCTGCTCTATGCGCTTGAGCAGTTTTTCGCCATCGCCCGTGCCCTGGCTGTCGGTCGATACGGTGAGTGCTGCCATTTCGGCGGTTTTCTGCTCGGGGTAGGGATAGAGCGCGGCGCAGCCGAAGATCACGCCGTCGTGCTCTATCACCAGGTAGCTGGTGATGTCGCGCTCGATTTCGGTGCGGTTGCGCTTGACCAGCGTGCCGTCGCGCTCGAAGGGTTCGATCAGCTGGATGATGCCGCCGACGTCGTCGATGGTGGCTTCGCGCAGTTCTTCGAGCTTTTCGTCGATGACCATCGTGCCTATGCCGTCGTGCACGTAGATTTCCAGCAGCAGCGAACCATCCACGCCGAAGGGCAGGATATGGCTGCGCTCGACACCGTGCTCGCAGGCCTGCACGCAGCGCGTCAGGTAGAAGGCCGGATCGGTCGGCTCGACGGGCTCGGGCAGTTCCTGCAGCAGGCGGCGGGCGGCGGCCAGGGTGATTTCGGTATCGATGGGGTTGTCGTCGCCCGCGGGCTCCTGGGGCTTTTCGCGTACGCCGGGAATTTCGGTGAGGAACAGCAGTTTGTCGGCCTGCAACTCGCTCGCGACCCGCGTCGCCACCTCTTCCATGCTCAGGTTGAAGGCCTCGCCGGTGGGCGAGAAACCGAACGGCGAGATCAGCACCATGGCCTGCGAATCGAGCGCGCGCTGTATGCCCTCCACGTCCACCTTGCGCACCTTGCCGGTGTGCTGGAAATCCACGCCGTCGATGATGCCCATGGGCTGTGCGGTGAGAAAGTTGCCCGAAATCACGCGCACGCGCGCATCGGCCATGGGCGTGTTGGGCAGGCCCTGGCTGAAGGCTGCTTCGATCTCATAGCGCAGCTGGCCGGCGGCCTCCTGCGCGCAATCGAGCGCGATCGGATCGGTCACGCGGATGCCCCTGTGGTGGCGCGGCGTGTGCCCCTTCAGGCGCAATTGCTCGTTCACCTGCGGGCGAAAGCCGTGCACCAGCACGATCTTGACGCCCATGGCCTGGATCAGCGCCAGGTCCTGCACCGTGTTCTGCAGCTTGCCCGCGGCCACCGCCTCACCGGTGAGGCCGACGACGAAGACCTGGTGGCGGAACTTGTGGATATAGGGCGCGACCGAGCGAAACCACGGCACGAAGGTGAAGTTGAAGACGGCGGACATGGGGGCGACAGGGCAGGCGACCGGAAAAACCGGCAGTGTAGCGGCGCAAGGCTGGCGCGGGTGATGGGGATAATCGCCCGCTTCATGCCGCTTGCCATCACTTTTCCCGAATCTCTTCCCGTGTCCGCCCGCCGCGCCGAAATCATGGCCGCGATGGACAAGCACCAGGTCATCATCGTCTGCGGCGAAACCGGTTCTGGCAAGACCACGCAGCTGCCAAAAATAGCGCTGGCCCTGGGACGCGGCAAATGCAACGCAAAGGAAGGCGAGCGCGGCCGGCTGATCGGCCACACCCAGCCGCGGCGCATTGCGGCCAGCAGCGTCGCCAAGCGGATTGCCGAGGAACTGAAGACGCCGCCCGGCGAGGTGGTGGGCTACAAGGTGCGCTTTGCCGACACGCTGCAAAAGGGCGCCTCGGTCAAGCTGATGACCGACGGCATCCTGTTGGCCGAGACGCAGACCGACCCGCTGCTCAAGGCCTACGACACGCTGATCATCGACGAGGCGCACGAGCGCAGCCTGAACATCGACTTTCTGCTCGGCTATCTGCGCCAGATCCTGCCGCAGCGGCCGGATTTGAAGCTGGTGGTGACCTCGGCGACGATTGACGCCGAGCGCTTTGCCAGGCACTTTGCCGACGCCAAGGGCAAGGATGCGCCGGTCATCATGGTGTCGGGCCGCACCTACCCGGTGGAGATGCGCTGGCGGCCGTTCGAGGAGAAGAAGGACTTCGACCTCAACGACGCGATTGCCGACGGCGTGGATGAACTCTGGACGGGCGGCGCGGGTGGCGACATCCTGATCTTTCTGCCCGGCGAGCGCGAGATCCGCGAGGCGGCCGACCATTTGCGCAAGCACCTGCAGCATTCGCCCGTGCTGCGCAGCAGCGAGGTGTTGCCGCTGTTCTCGCGTCTGTCGCAGGCCGAGCAGGACAGGATTTTTGATGCGCACCACAACCGCCGCATTGTGCTGGCGACCAACGTGGCCGAGACCTCGCTCACGGTGCCTGGAATCAAATACGTCATTGACGCAGGCACGGCGCGCGTCAAGCGCTATTCTTTCAGAAGCAAGGTGGAGCAACTGCTGGTTGAGCCCATCAGCCAGGCCGCCGCCAACCAACGCGCCGGGCGCTGCGGGCGCGTGGCCAACGGCATCTGCATCCGGCTGTACGACGAGGCGGGCTTCAACCAGCGCGACCGCTTTACGGATCCGGAAATTCTGCGCAGTTCGCTCGCCGGCGTCATCCTGCGCATGAAGAGCCTGGGCCTGGGCGACGTGGTGAACTTCCCGTTTTTGGAGGCGCCCTCGGGCCGGGCGATTGCGGACGGCTACCAGTTGTTGCAAGAGCTGGGCGCGGTGGACGAGCGCGGCGCCCTGCAGCCCATGGGGCGCGAGCTGGCCCGGCTGCCGCTCGATCCGCGCGTCGGCCGCATGATTCTGGAGGCGCGCACGCGCGGGGCTCTTTCCGAGGTGCTGGTCATCGCCTCGGCCCTGTCGGTGCAGGACGTGCGCGACCGGCCGCTGGAGGCGCAGGCCCAGGCCGACCAGGCGCACGCCAAGTTCGACGACGAGAAAAGCGAGTTCAGCGGCTATGTGCGGCTATGGCACTGGCTGCACGATGCGCGTGGCGGCAAGGTGGTGGCCAGCAGCCGTAAGGAGATGGCGGCGCCTGTAGGGCCGTCGGCGCGGGCGCAGGCGTTTTTGCCGGTGGCCAAGCGTGCGTCGGGCGCTCAGCCCTCACCCCAACCCTCTCCCAGAGGGAGAGGGGGCAACAGCCAGGGCGCGGGGAGTTCACTCCCTCTCCCGCCTGCGGGCGAGGGCAGGGGTGAGGGTGACAACCACAAACTCAGCAACCGCCAGTGGGAGCAGCTGCTGCGCCAGAACTACCTGAACATCCGCCGCGTACGCGAGTGGCGCGACATCCATTCGCAGCTGCTCACGGTGGTGCGCGAACACCAATGGCCGCTCAACCCGCAGCCCGCCGGCTATGAGGCCGTCCACCTGTCCATGCTCTCGGGCCTGTTGGGCAACATCGGCTTCAAGGGCGAGGAAAGCGAGGCCTATCTCGGCGCGCACGGCATCAAGTTCCACCCGCACCCGGGCGCGCACCTGAGCAAAAAACCGGGGCGCTGGATCGTCGCCGCCGAGCAGGTGGAGACGTCCCGCCTGTATGGTCGGGGCATTGCCGCCATCGAGCCGCAATGGCTGGAGGAGGTGGGCGCGCATCTGCTCAGAAAGCAGCTGCTCGACCCGCATTGGAGCAAGAAGCAGGCCGATGTCGTGGCGTATGAGCGTGCCACGCTCTACGGCCTGGTCGTCTACAACCAGCGCGGCGTGAGCTATGGCCGCATCGATCCCGTCGAGGCACGCCAGCTGTTCATCCGCCGCGCGCTGGTGGAAGGCGAGTGGGAGACGCATTGGCCCTTCCTGGCCGCCAACCACAAGACGGTGCGCAAGGTGGAAGACCTGGAGCACAAGAGCCGGCGCCAGGATGTGCTCGTCGATGACGAGCTGATCTACGCCTTCTACGACCAGGCGATTCCCGAGGCTGTGTACAGCGGCGCGAGCTTTGACAAGTGGTTCCGCGCCGCGTCCAAGGCCGAACCGAACCTGCTGCGCTTGTCCAAAGACGAGCTGATGCGCCATGAGGCGGCGGGCATCACCAGCGACAAATTCCCCAAGACGGTGAAGCTGGGCGGCGTGGATTGCAGCGCGAGCTACCTGCACAGTCCGGGCGACGCGCGCGACGGCCTCACCGTGACGGTGCCGCTCTTTGTGCTGAACCAGGTGAGCGAGGAGCGCGCCGAATGGCTGGTGCCGGGGATGCTCAAGGAGAAGATCCAGGCGCTCTTGAAAAGCCTGCCGCAGCGCCCGCGCAGCCGCTTCGTGCCCCTGCCCGAGCACGCCGAGCGTCTGGCGCAGCTGTTTCTGCAGGAAGAGCGCTGGGAACGCGGCGGTTTGTTGGACGTGCTTTTGAAGCAGGCGCGCGACGAAACCTCGCTGGACATCAAGCGTGCCGACTTCAAGCTGGACATGCTCAGCGCCCACCTGTTCATGAACCTGCGCGTGACCGACGAGCATGGCCGCCAGCTGGGCCAAGGCCGCAACCTGGCGGCGCTGAAGGCCGAATGGGGCAGCAAGGCGCGTGGGGCGTTCCAGGCGCTGGCGGAGTTGAAGCTGGCTGCACCTTCTTTACCCTCCCCCTCTGGGGGAGGGCAGGGTGGGGGCCAGCCTGGGGCAGTGCCTTCCTCCTCTAGCCGTCCCCACCCCAACCCTCCCCCAGAGGGGGAGGGAGAAAATCCGCGAGTGAAGGCCGGGGAACGCTACACCAGCTGGGGCTTTGGCCAACTCCCCGAACTGATGGAGCTGAAAAAAGGCCAGCACCAGCTGATCGGCTTTCCGGCCCTCACCGACCAGGGTGACGCCGTGACTATCGAAGTCTTTGACGAGCCCGAGGTGGCAGCCGCCAAGCACCGCCTGGGCCTGCGCCGCCTGTGTGCCCTGCAGATCAAGGACGCGCTGAAATACCTGGAAAAGAACATTCCCGACCTGCAAAAAATGGCCGTGGCCTATATGCCACTGGGCACGCAGGAGGAGTTGCGCGCGCAAGTCATCGACGTCGCCATGGAGCGCGCCTTTCTGCAGGAGCCGCTGCCGCAGGACGAGGCGCAGTTCAAGCAACGTGTGCAGGACGGCCGTGGGCGGCTGACCTTGATTGCGAACGAGGTGGCGCGCCTGGCCGGCGTGATCCTCACCGAATACGCCGCCGCGCAGCGCAAGATAAAAGACACTAAAAATGCGCCGGAAGCCACGCAGGATGCGGGCAAGCAGCTACAAACATTGATGCCAAAGGACTTCATCACCCAGGCGCCCTGGGCGCAGCTGCAGCACTTTGCGCGCTACTTGAAGGCCATCACCGTGCGCCTGGACAAAGTCCGCGCCGACCCGGCCCGCGACGCGGCTAAATGCAAGGAATTGCAGCCGCTGGAACAGCGCTACTGGCGCCTGGTGGCGGAACGCAAGGGCCAGCAGGACGCGCGCATGCAGGAATACCGCTGGATGCTGCAGGAGCTGCGCGTGAGCTTCTTCGCCCAGGAGCTGCGCACGCCTTACCCGGTGAGCAGCAAGCGCCTGGACAAGATCTGGGCGCAGCTGATTACGTGAGCGCCATCACGCCAGCGCGAGCCGGTTGAGTTCGGCGCAGACGTCGGCCATGCGCCCCGATGCAACCAGCTTGCAGGAACCGTCGGGGGCGCGGTTGACGATGAGGCGCAGCGAGGGGTGGGTGTTGGCGTATTCCTGGCGCGGCCGGCGCCGCTGCGGCATGGGCCGCAGGGTGATGACCTTGCCTTCAGAGGGTGTGGGGAAAAGAGGAAGCGGGCGCTGGGCAGACTGCATGTGAAACTCCATTGGGTAAAGACACAGGCAGGATTGCCATTCGAAGTCTCGCCCCAGGGTTGGCATGCCTAAGCGCCTTTGCGCTCCGTGCCATGCCATACGCCCGCCACCTGCGGCGCGGACTGCCATGCCTACATCAGCATGGTGTTGCGGATCAGGCCCACGGCCAGGCCTTCGATTTCAAACGGTTCGCCGGGGTGTACCTGAATGACCGGGTAATCGGGGTTTTCGGGCAGAAGCTCGATCTGGCCGCCGCTGCGGCGCAGGCGCTTGACGGTGACTTCGTCGCCCAGGCGGGCGACGATGATCTGGCCACTGCGGGCATCGTGCGTGGCTTTGACGGCGAGCAGGTCGCCATCCATGATGCCGGCATCGCGCATGGACATGCCGCGCACCTTGAGCAGGTAATCCGGCTTGTGGGCGAACAGGGTGCTTTCTATGGTGTAGCTTTGATCGACATGTTCCTGCGCGAGAATCGGTGAGCCGGCGGCGACGCGGCCTATGAGCGGCAGCGTGAGCTGCGCCAGGCTGGGGATGGGCAGGTTGAACTGCAGACCGCGCCGGGTGTTGATCTCGCGCAGGGCGCTGGTGCGCAAACGGATGCCGCGCGAGGTGCCGCTGACCAGCTCGATGGCACCCTTGCGTGCCAGGGCCTTGAGGTGTTCCTCGGCGGCATTGGCGGATTTGAAGCCCAATTCTTGTGCGATTTCAGCGCGCGTGGGGGGGGCGCCGGTTTGCGCGACGGCACGTTCGATGAGCTCGAGAATCTGCTGCTGGCGACTGGTGAGTTTGGACTGGTCAGGCATGCGGGGCTCCGGTGGATTGGCAGGGCTATGGCGAAATACATAACTGTTTTTTGATCCAGTAACTGTATTTTCAACCAGTTTTCAAAAAGACGCAACCCATGAGCAGAAAAATCGTGATTCTGGGTACCGGCGGCACGATAGCCGGTACCGGCCCGGCGGGCAGTGGCAGTTACACCGCGGCGCAGCTCACGGCAGAGCAGCTCGTCGGCAGTATTCCCGCGCTCCAGAATGCCGCTGGCGGCGGATTGCTGGTGCAAGAGGTGGCGCGGATCGACAGCAAGGATATGACGCATGCCGTGTGGCAGTGGCTGGCGCAGCGCTGTCTGGCACACCTGGCCGACGGCACCGTGGGCGGCATCGTCATCACCCACGGCACGGATACGCTGGAAGAAACCGCCTGGCTGCTGCACGAACTGCTGCCCGCCGACAAGCCCGTGGTGCTGACCTGCGCCATGCGCCCGGCGACGGCCCTCTCGCCTGATGGACCGCAGAACCTGCTGGACGCGGTCACGCTGGCGGCGCACCCTGAAGCCCATGGCGTGCTGGTGGTCGCTGCGGGCGTGGTGCACGGCGCGCGCGAGGTCACCAAGGTGCATCCGCAGCGTCTGGATGCGTTTGCTTCGCCCGATGGCGGGCCACTGGGCTGGGTGCAGGGCGGAGAAGTGCGCTGGGCGCACGCCACGGCGCCCCAGCCGGCGGCGCCGCGCTGCGGTGCGCTGTTGCTGGAGCCTGCCTTCATGGCGCCGCAATGGCCGCGGGTGGAGATCATTCTCAGCCACGCCGGCAGTGATGGCGCTTTGGTGGACTGGCTGGTGGCGGGCGGTGTGCGCGGCATCGTGGTGGCAGCCACCGGCAATGGCACGCTGCACGAGGCGCTGCAGGCAGCGCTGCGACGGGCCGTCTCGGCCGGTGTGACGGTGCGCCTCGCCTCGCGGTGTGGCGAAGGTCGCATCAGCCCGGTCACCGATCAGCCCTGGCGCGATGCCGGAGGGCTGAGCCCGGTCAAGGCGCGCATCAGTCTGATGCTGGAGTTGATGCAGGCATCGGATTCATTTGGGGCGCGACCCGATGGCTTGTCAGGCTGATTTTTTCCAGGTCGCGTACTCCCGGGGCATGCAAACGGCGCATGGCCGGTAGCCAGCGGCGATGGCCGTGGCCTCGTCGGCAAAGAAAACGCGGTGCCTGACATAGCCGCCGCGCGCAATGGCCTGGAGCGCGGCACGGCAATCCAGGCGGCCGTACAACTTGCCGCCGCGATGGCCTCCAATGGTGCCGGGCAAAGCGCTGGAGTACGGTGTGCCATCCGGCCCCACCAGCACGAATGTCCTGTCCGATGCCGGCATGTGCAGCACGCCTTCCACGTCAAGGTGCATCGTGGAACGAAAGCTTCAGTCCGATGCGCTCGCCCTTGCGGATTCGGCTGATGGCGTGCCTGTGGTTGACCCGGTAGTGGCCTTTGGTACCCCTGAAGGGGCGCTGCGCCGTGGCAATGATCGCCACATCGCCGAGCCTGAGCGGCAACACCGCCGGGCGCGACTGCATGCGCGGGCGCTGCTCCGTCATCACGAACTCGCCCCCTTGGAAATCAACGTCCGGCTCCGACAGCACGGCGACGATCTGCATGGGGAACACCTGCTCGCCGCCCTGGCGCTGGTGCAGCGCTACATGGTCTTCGACACCGAGCCGGCTCAGATGGGATTGTGCCGGCGTCTGGCCCGCCATGCGGTTGCAGCGCAAGAACGCTTCCCACTGCGCCGGAAAGCGATGGGCTGCGCCCAGAATTTCGTTCCAGCGATTGGCAACGATGACCAGGCGGCGATAGAGAGCGGTGCGCCACTGCTGCAGCGGCGCCGGCAGGCCCGCGCCGAAGTACAGCAACTCGCCGCGCCCCAGGGCGTTGGATTCCAAAGTCACTCGGCTGGCGTCGGTTGCGAAGGCTCTCTGTGCCAGGCCACGCGCCGCATCGGTGTCCAGGAGGCCCGAAAGCACGGCAAAGCCATCGGCATCGAGCTGCGTGCAGATGTCCCCCCAGTTCAGGCGATCAAGCGTGGTGTCGAATGCCGCCATGGGGCACCTCTGCATCAAGCCTGGGCGTCGCGGCGCAGCAGCTCGCGCTTGCGATCCACGCCCCAGCGGTAGCCGGCCAGGTCGCCGTCGCGCCGCACGACGCGGTGACAGGGAATGGCCACGGCGATGTGGTTCGCGGCGCAGGCCCGGGCCACGGCGCGCACGGCCTTGGGCGAGCCGATGCGCTCGGCGATCTCGGTGTAGCTCGCGGTCGTGCCCGGCGGGATTTCGCGCAGCGCGCGCCAGACACGCTCCTGGAACGCCGTGCCTTGCACATCCAGCGGCAAGTGCAAGCCCGTTGCGGGGGCTTCGATGAAGCCCACCACCTGGGCGATCAGCTGCTCGAATTCACCGTCGCAGCCGATGATTTCGGCCTTGGGGAATTGGTCTTGCAGGTCGCGCACCAGCCGGTCAGGACAATCGCCCAGCAGGATGGCGCAGATCCCGCGCTGGCTCTGGGCCACCAGGATGGCGCCCAGCGAGCACTGGCCCACCGCGAAGCGGATGACCGCGCCGGCACCGCCTGCCCGGTAGTCGCGCGCGTGCATGCCCAGCAACTGCGCGGAGGCTTCGTAGAACCGGCTGTTGGAGTTGAACCCGCTGTCGTAGATCGCGTGGGTGATGGACGTATCCGCGCTGCTCAGTTCCCCGCGCAGCTTCCCGGCGCGATAGGCCGAGCTGTACGCCTTGGGCGTGAGGCCGGTTTCGGTCTTGAAGAGGCGATGCAGGTGGAACGGGCTCAGGCCCACCTCGGCCGCCAGAACATTGAGCGAGAGATGTGTCTGCGCGGCCTCGATCAGGCGGCAGGCGCGTGCCACCACCGCGGCGCGTTCTGCCATGGCGCTGGTCTGGTCGCCACGGGCGCGGCGGCTGCAGCGGTAGCCCGCCGCTTCGGCCGCCTCGGCGGAATCGAAGAACGCCACGTTCTCGCGCTTCGGAAGCCGCGCATTCGAACTCGGCTGGCCGTACACGCCGGTGGTGCGCACCGCGTAGACGAATTGACCGTCGGCCGCGGCGTCACGCGCCTGAACGGCTGCCCAGCGGTCGTCTTCGGTTTCGTAAACAAGAGGTGTATTCATGGCAGAAGTCCCGTCATCATCATCCATCCAGCGTCGCTGTAGTGTTGACGCAGGCCGCGCTGCAGCCGCGCCGCGCCGAATTCGCCAAACAGGCAGGGTTGCGCAGGCCCTCGCGGCACCATGGCAGCAAGCCCCGGTCGCTGTTGCGGCTTCTGCGTCGGAACATCGAAAAATTCAAGCGATTTCATGCTCACCTCGCGTCGTGAAAAATGAGTCCCACGGTGTGGCGCTGGCCGCTGCCGATGCGGCTGACGCCATGGCGCATGGTCACCTTGCGAGGGCCGCGTCGCCCTGCAGGTGGGGGTGTGGCAGGCCGTCGATGGACGGCGAACACCACCGCATCGCCCTGGCGCAGCGCAACGACCTCCGCGCGCTGCCTTGTGTTGGACCGCTCCGTCATGACGAATTCGCCGCCGGTGAAATCCCTGCCGGGCTCGGACAGCAGGATGGCTACCTGCAGCGGAAAGACGTGGTCGCCGTAGAGATCCTGATGAAGGCAGTTGTAGTCGCCCGCGCCGTACTGAAGGATCAGCGGCGTCGGCCGGGTCTGGCCGGCCTGGTGACACCGCTGCAGGAAGGCGGCCAGATCATCCGGGTAGTGCACATCGCTTCCCAACTGCACATTCCAGCGGTTGGCAATCGGCGCAAGCCGGGGATGCAGCGTGTGGCGCAGCCGTTCAAGCAGCGGCGGCAAGGGGTACGAAAAATACTTGTATTCGCCGCGCCCGAACCCGTGGCGAGCCATGATGATCCGCGTGCGATAGCCCTCCTCCTGCGGGTAGAGCGCAGCCAGCAGCTTGCATTGCTCCGCCGTTAGAAGGCCAGGCAGCACGGCGTTTCCATGCGCATCGAGCGAACGCACTACGTTCACCCAGTCGGAGGCCCCGGGTGCCATGGCAGGGCTGTGGCTCGCCGCGGCTTTCATGCTGCCTTTCACCGGGCTATCCGGGGCACGGAAGTGGTACCTGAGCATGGAAATGGAACGGGTCATCATGGCAACCAAGCACTGCAGTTTGAAGAGTGCGGTCAGTTTAGAAGTTCACCCCCTTGTTGAAACTCCGCTCCTTGCGGTTGAATTTTTCCGCGATTCACCAGGCGGGGTCTGCTCGCCAGCGAAGCTCGGTGCTTGATACGACTTCGCCTTCAAACGTATCACTGCGTTGGTTCGCCTTGCCGTGCGACAGCACTGATCTGCGGCTTCTCGCCTTGTTCTACGCTTGAATGCAAAGTCGTATGAGTCGTGCCGAAATGCAAAAGCCCCGCAGGGCGGGGCAATTCGGGTGGTGGGCGAGGGTGGTGCCGTGTCAGCTGGACAGCGCCGCCAGGGCCCGCGCGGTGATTGCGTCCACGTTGCCCAGGCCATTGATGGCGCGGTATTTGGGCGCGGCCGCCGGGTCGGCCTTGGCCCAGCCGGCGTAGTAATCGACCAGCGGGCGCGTCTGATCGCTGTAGACCTGCAGGCGCTTCTTCACGGTGTCTTCCTTGTCGTCGTCGCGCTGCACCAGCGGCTCGCCGGTCACGTCGTCCTTGCCCTCCACCTTGGGCGGGTTGAACGTGACATGGTAGGTGCGCCCCGAGGCCGGGTGGCTGCGCCGGCCGCTCATGCGCTCGATGATGGCGTCGAAGGGCACGTCGATCTCCAGCACGTAGTCGAGCTTGACGCCCGCCGCCTTCATCGCATCCGCCTGCGGAATGGTGCGGGGAAAGCCGTCGAACAGAAAACCCTTGGCGCAGTCGGGCTCGGCGATGCGTTCCTTGACCAGTCCGATGATGATGTCGTCGCTCACCAGCGCACCGGAATCCATGACGGCCTTGGCCTTCACGCCCAGCGGCGTGCCCGCCTTGACGGCGGCGCGCAGCATGTCGCCGGTGGAAATCTGCGGAATGCCGAACTGCTTGCAGATGAAGGCCGCCTGCGTGCCCTTGCCGGCGCCGGGAGCGCCCAACAGTATCAGTCTCATGGATATCCTCTCGTACTATGAAAATCGGCGGCGCCGCTGTGCGCGCAGGCGGTCAAGAATAGCATGCACCTTTGCTTACAGATGGCGCTGCTCAGTGAACCATTCGCGCACGCGTGCAAGGTCGGCGGGGGTGTCCACCCCGGCGCCCGGTGCATCCGGCGTGGTGTGCACGGCTATGCGAAATCCGTGCCAGAGCGCGCGCAATTGCTCCAGGGATTCGATTTGCTCGGTGGGCGCAGGCGCCAGGGCGGTGAAATCGCGCAGAAAGCCCGCGCGGTAGCTGTAGATGCCGATGTGCCGCAATGGCGCAATGCCTGCTGCTGCGCTTTGCCACCAGGCGCTGCCGGCCGCGGCGTCGCGCGCATGGGGGATCGGGGCGCGGCTGAAGTAATGCGCCATGCCGCGCGCGTCGCAGACCACTTTCACCACGTTGGGGTTGGCGAATTCCTGTGCGCTGGCGATGGGGTGTGCCGCGGTGCCCATGGCGGCGTCCGGCTGGGCCGCCAGCAGCTGGGCCACGGCGCTGATCAGCTGCGGGGCTATCAGCGGCTCGTCACCCTGCACGTTCACCACGATGGCTTCGGGCGCCAGCGAGAGCAAGGTGCAGGCTTCGGCAAGGCGGTCGCTGCCGCTGGCATGGTCGGTTCGGGTGAGCAGCGCCTTCACGCCGTGTGCGGCGCAGGCCTGCACGATGCGCGCATCGTCGGCGGCAACCACCACCTGCGCGGCACCACTTTTGGCGGCCTGCTGCGCCACGCGCACCACCATGGGTAGGCCGGCGATGTCGGCCAGGGGTTTGTCCGGCAGGCGCGTGGAGGCCATGCGCGCCGGAATCAGGACGGTGAAGGGCGGCGTGCTCACTTCGTTTCAAGCTCGTCGTCGGTGAGCGTGCGTGCCTCGTTTTCGAGCAGGATGGGAATGCCGTCGCGCACCGGATAGGCCAGGCGCGCGCTGCGCGAAATGAGTTCCTGGCGCTCTCGGTCGTAGGTGAGCGGCCCCTTGGTGGCGGGGCAGACCAGCAGTTCAAGCAGTTTGGGGTCCATGGCGTGATGATAGTGAGGCCAGATGGGCGTCCAGCCAGTCAAGGAAGGCCGGTGCCAGGGAGGTTTGCAGTGGCACGGCCAGCGCGTCGGGATGGCGTGGCCAGAACTTGACGGCGTCTTTTTCGGTGCAAATCAGTGGATAACGCTTACCAGATGGGCGCTGCCAGCTATCAAAATCATGGTGATCCGGCAGGGCTTGCGCGTGCGCAAGCGTCAAGCCTCGTGCGCGCAGCATGGCAAAGAAGGCCTCTGGTTCGGCAATGCCTGCGAGCGCGTGCAGCGGCTGGCCGGCGAGGCTGCTCAGTGCCACGCTTTCCCCGCTGGCGGCGATGGCGTGATCGGCCAGAGACCGCTGGACGGCAAAAGCAGGCGAAGCGCCAGCCGGTGGCGTGCCGCGGTAGAGCACGGCATCCACGGCGCGCGGCCAGGGCTCGCGCAGCGGGCCGGCGGGCAGCAGCCAGCCGTTGCCCGCGCCCGAATCGCTGAACACGCAGAGCTCCAGATCACGCGCCAGCGCCAGGTGCTGCAGGCCGTCGTCGCACAGCAGGATGTCGGTGGCGGGGTGGGCGGCGAGCAGCGCGCGGCCGGCGTCGGCGCGGCGCGGCGCGACAAAGACGGGCACCCGGACGCGGCGGGCGATGAGCAGCGGCTCGTCGCCGACCTCTGCGGCCGTGCTGCCCGGCAGTACCGCGCGGCAATCATCCATCGCCCGGCCATAGCCACGGGAGATCACGCCCGGGTGCCAGCCATTTGCGCGCAGATGCTGCGCCAGTGCGATGGCGATGGGGGTCTTTCCGCTGCCGCCCGCCACCACGTTGCCGATGACGATCACCGGGACCGGCAGGCGTTCGCTGGCCAGCCAGCGGTGGGCGTAAAGCCAGCGGCGCAGGCGCACCAGTGCGCCGTGGAGCTGCGCCAGCGGCCACAGCAGCCATGCCAGTGCGCCACGGTGCTGCCAGGCGCGGCGCAGGCGCTCGCTCATGTCACTGGGGGTTGGCGCTGGCCCTGGCGCCGCCGGAGCTCTGGGTGGCGAAGGTGATCTGCGCCAGGCCCACGCGGCGTGCGGCCTCCATCACCGTGATGACGGCCTGGTGCGGCGCCAGCGCGTCGGCGCTGATGATGAGAATGGGCTCGCTGCCGCTGGGCATGGCCGCCTGCAGCGCGGCCGCCAGTTCCTGCACGCCCCTGCCGGCCAGCGTGGTCTTGTTGACGGCGTACTGGCCTTCGGCCGAGACGGCGACGATGATCTCGCGCGGGCGCTCGCGCATCTGCTGCGCATCGGCCACGGGCAGCGTCAGCTGCAGCTCGGTGAAACGGCTGTAGGTGGTGGTGAGCATGAGAAAGATCAGGATCACCAGCAGCACGTCGATGAACGGGATCAGGTCGATGCGGGGCTCTTCCCGGGGGCTGCCGCGAAAGTTCATGCGGAATCTCTCGCCGGCTCAGGACTTGCGCTGGCCCAGCTGGGTCAGATGGCGCAGAAAGCGCTCGCTGGCCAGCTCCAGCTGCAGCAGATAGGCATCGACGCGGCTGCGGAAATACTTCCAGAAGAACAGCGACGGAATGGCGATGATCAGGCCGAACGCCGTGTTGTACAGCGCCATCGCGATGCCGTGCGCCAGCTGCGCCGGATTGCCGCCGCCCGCCACCTGCCCGACGGCGCCGGCACCCGCCTGCGCGCCGAAAATCTCGATCATGCCGACCACCGTGCCCAGCAGCCCCAGCAGCGGCGCGGCCGAGGCGATGGTGCCCAGGGCATTGAGGTATTTTTCCAGCCGGTGCGCCATCGCCCGGCCGCTGCCCTCCATTGCGGCGCGGACGTCTTCCGGCGTGCTGCGCGGCTGGCTGGCGAGCTGGCGGATGCCGCTGGCCAGCACCTCGCCCAGCGCGCTGTTCTGCTCCAGTTGATTGACGACATCCGCCGCCGGCAGGCCGCGCGCGGTGACGGCGATGGCTTCATCCAGCAGTTTGGGCGGGGCGACGCGGCGCGCCTGCAGCGAAATGAAGCGCTCGATGATGAGCGCGAGCGCGGCGATGGAGCAGGCGATGAGCGGCCAGATCGGCCAGCCCGAGGCTTGTATGATCGAAAACAATGCGTACTCCGCGCTTTGGATGCAAGCGTTTGATTATGGCGCACCGCTGCCGCGCGGCCGCCGCAGCCTGCTGCAGGCAGCCAGCGCCAGTCTTCCACTTTTTCTGTGGACAACTTTGTGGGTAACTGGCGGTACAAGCGGGTCCGGAGCGCATCCACTGGTGCTTTGCACGCGATGCCTAAAAATTAAGCTGTAAAAACATCAATAAAATCAATATGTTATATGTGTGCCGGTGATTTTCGTGCTATCGCTTGCGCATTCAAGCCCCTGCCGGCCGCCATGGCCTTGCTGTGGATGACTGCTTCGCAGACATCGGGCGCAAGCCCTTGTCCCGTCTGTGTTTGAGACCCAAAACGACGCAGCCGCGCCGCTGATCTGGGAGGTTGGCGCGCTGTGCCGCGCCGTGGCGGACAGTCTGCAGGCGCGCTTCAACCCGGTGGCGGTGCGCGGCGAACTGGCGGGCTTCTCGCGCGCGGCCAGCGGGCATTGCTACTTCACGTTGAAAGACTCGCAGGGGCAGCTGCGCTGCGCCATGTTTCGCCGCGCCGCCAGCCAGCTCGCGTTCCACCCGCGCGACGGCGACCAGGTGGAGCTGCGCGCCAGCCTGGGCGTGTACGAGGCACGTGGCGATCTGCAGCTCATCGTCGAGGACATGCGCCAGGCCGGGCAGGGGCAGCTGTTCGAGCAGTTCCTGCGGCTCAAGGCCAAACTGGAGGCCGAAGGCCTGTTCGATGCCGCGCGCAAGCGCCCGCTGCCGCTGATGCCGCGCGCCATCGGTCTGGTCACCTCGCTGGGCGCCGCCGCGCTGCACGACGTGGCCACCACGCTGGCGCGGCGCGTGCCGCATATCCCGGTGGTGCTGGCGCCCGCGCAGGTGCAGGGCGCGGCAGCACCGGCAACGCTGTGCGAGGCGCTATCACAGTTGTATCTGCTGACGCAGGATGGGCAAGCGCTGGAAGGCAAAAAGCCTCTGAACCATCCGCCCATCGACGTCATCCTGCTGGTGCGCGGCGGCGGCTCGATGGAAGACCTCTGGGCCTTCAACGACGAACAGCTGGCGCGCACCATGGTCCAAAGCCCGGTGCCTCTGGTGAGCGGCGTGGGGCACGAGACCGATTTCACCATCGCCGATTTCTGCGCCGACCTGCGCGCGCCCACGCCCACGGCCGCCGCCGAGCTGGTGGCGCAGCCGCGCGCCGACTGGCTGGGGGCGCTGGCGTTGGTGCAGGACCGGCTGCAGCAGGCCGCGCAGCGCCGCATCGATACCGGCCAGCAGCGGCTCGATGGCGCCGCGCAGCGCCTGGGGCGTCCCTCGGGGCTGGTGGCGGGGGCGCAACTGCGCCTGGCCGGCCAGGCCCAGCGGATGCGCCATGCGGTACTCTCAAAATTGCAGCTTATGGCGCAGTCTCAGCAAGCGCTGCAAGCTGATTTTTCTCATGTTTTCGAGGGCCGTCTGGCGCGTGAAGCGCAGCGCCTGGACCGCGCGGCGCTGCGCCTGCAGCTGCTCGATCCGCAGCAGGTGCTTGCGCGCGGCTACGCGTTGCTCACCGATGCGCGGGGGCAGGTGCTGACCCGCCCGGCGCAGGTGCGCACCGGCGCGCCGGTGCACGCCCGCCTGGCCGAGGGCGAACTCGATCTGACCGTGGCGCAGCCACGCCTGCTGTAGGAGTTTGTCCATGCTCTCGATGGAAGCGCCCGCCCAAGCCGCCCCCCGCTGGGCCGCGCTGCGCCGCGATGCCGGCGTGACCTATGCCGTCAACGGCCTGATCGGCTTCATCTTCGCGGCCACCGGGCCGGTGGCGGTCATCCTTTCGGTGGGCCTGCGCGGCGGCTTGTCGGAAGCGGACCTGGCCTCGTGGATCTTCGGCGCCTTCTTTCTCAACGGCCTCATCACGCTGCTGATGTCCTGGCGCTACCGCCAGCCGCTGGCGTTCTTCTGGACCATTCCGGGCACGGTGCTGGTCGGGCCGGCGCTGGGGCATCTGAGCTTCCCCGAGGTGATCGGCGCCTTTTTCGCCACCGGCGTGCTGATGCTGCTGCTGGGCGTGAGCGGCTGGGTGCGGCGCGCGATGGCGGCCGTGCCCATGCCCATCGTCATGGGCATGGTGGCGGGGGTGTTCCTGCGCTTTGGCACCGATCTGGTGCGCGCGCTGCACCAGGACGTGCCGATCGCCGCGCCCATGGTCATCACCTTCCTGCTGCTGAGTGCCTGGCCGCGCCTGGGCCGGCGGCTGCCGCCCATGCTGGGCGCGCTGCTGGTGGGCGCGGTCGCCGTGATGTTCTCGGCACGGTTTGCGCCGGAGCTGAACGCCAGCATGGTCCTGGCACGTCCCCATCTCTACGCACCGGCCTGGTCGCTGCAGGCCATGGTCGAACTGGTGCTGCCGCTGGCCATCACCGTGCTGGTGGTGCAGAACGGGCAGGGCGTGGCGGTGCTGAAGGTGGCGGGGCACGAAGCGCCGGTGAACGCGGTCACGCTGGCCTGCGGCCTGGGCTCCATGGTCAGCGCCTTTGTCGGCACGGTATCGACCTGCCTCACGGGGCCGACCAACGCCATCATCGTTTCCTCGGGCGAGCAGCGGCGCCACTACACCGGCGCGCTGGTCGTCGGCCTGCTGGCGATGGCGTTTGGCCTGCTCTCGCCGCTGTTCACGCGCCTGATGCTGGCCACGCCCCCGGCCTTCATCGCCACGCTGGCGGGGCTGGCCATGCTGCGGGTGCTGCAGACCGCGTTTGTCGCCTCGTTCGCCGGGCGCTTTTCGCTCGGGGCGCTGGTGGCGTTTCTGGTGACGGTGACGGATTTGACGATCCTGAACATCGGCGCCGCCTTCTGGGGGCTGGTCGCGGGCGTGCTGGTGTCGCTGCTGCTGGAACGCCCCGATTTCGCCGCGCTGCGTCGGCCGGGCGGCTGAATTTCGCAGTGGGCGATGGGGCTGCGCCGGCGCGGTCGGGCAGGCGGCCTCATACCTTCCTACAATGCCCGAGTTGACCGCGCGGTTGCGCGGCCACCGGTTTTATTGACAGACAAGGAAAGGAACACACCATGCAACACGAATTGCCCGCTTTGCCCTATGCTATGGACGCGCTGGCGCCCCACATCAGCAAGGAAACGCTGGAGTTTCACTACGGCAAGCACCACAACGGCTACGTCACCAATCTGAACAACCTGCAGAAGGGCACCGAGTTCGAGAGCATGTCGCTCGAGGACATCGTCAAGAAGGCGAGCGGCGGCCTCTTCAACAACGCCGCCCAGGTCTGGAACCACACCTTCTTCTGGCACAGCATGAAGCCCAACGGCGGCGGCCACCCCGGCGGCGCGCTGGCCAAGGCGATCGACGCCAAGTGGGGCAGCTACGCCGCCTTCCGCGAGGCCTTCGTCAAGAGCGCCGGAGGCAACTTTGGCTCGGGCTGGACCTGGCTGGTGAAGAAGGCCGATGGCAGCGTGGACATCGTCAACACCAGCAACGCCGCCACCCCGCTGACCGGCGCCGACAAGCCGCTGATGACGGTGGACGTATGGGAACACGCCTACTACATCGATTACCGCAATGCACGGCCGAAGTTCGTCGAGACGGTGATGGACCACCTCGTCAACTGGCAGTTCGCCGAGAAGAATTTCGGCTGATGGTTGGCCGACGGGTTCGGCATCGGCTGCAAGGGTCTTTGGCTTGGCGTCAAAGGCCCTTTTTGCTGGGCGCGTGATGGAGCAAGGCGGATTTTTGCCAAATGAAATCCGTCTCAGATATCATGAAAACTTGGTCCAGCGCCCGTGATCCGGGCCGGATTCCCATTGTTTTCCGCCATTTCCGGAGGCTTGCGCGATGAGCACACCAGAGACATCCATCATCTACACGCTGACCGACGAGGCCCCGCGCCTTGCCACCGCATCCCTGCTGCCGATCGTGCAGGCGTTCGCCGCGTCGGCCGGCATCCACATGCAGAGCAGCGACATCTCGCTGTCAGCGCGCATCCTGGCGCAATTTCCCGAGCTGCTGAGCGACGCGCAGAAGGTGCCCGACACCCTGGCCGAGCTGGGCAGAAAGACGCTGCAGCCCGACGCCAACATCATCAAGCTGCCCAACATCAGCGCCACCGTGGCGCAGCTCAAGGCGGCGATCAAGGAACTGCAGGGCAAGGGCTACAAAATCCCCGATTTCCCGGATGCGCCCAGGAACGATCAGGAAAAGGACATCCGCACGCGCTACGAGCGCTGCACCGGCAGCGCCGTGAACCCGGTCATCCGCCAGGGCAATTCCGACCGCCGCGCGCCCAAGGCCGTCAAGGAATACGCGCGCAAGCACCCGCACAAGATGGGCGAATGGTCGGCTGCCTCGCGCACCCATGTCTCGCACATGAAGCGGGGCGATTTCTACAACGATGAACTCTCCATCACGCTGGACCAGGCGCGCGAGGTGCGCATGGAGCTGGTTACCCAGGGTGGCAAGACCATCGTGCTCAAGCCCAAGGTCAGCCTGCTGGACCGCGACGTGGTCGATTCGATGTTCTTCAGCAAGAAGGCCTTGCTCGATTTCTACCAGGAGCAGATCGACGATGCGCGCAAGACCGGCGTGCTGTTCTCGCTGCACGTCAAGGCGACCATGCTCAAGGTCTCGCACCCCATCGTGTTCGGCCACTGCGTGCGCGTGTTCTACAAGGACGCGTTTGCCAAGCACGCCAAGGTGCTGGAGCAGCTGGGCGTGAACGTGAACAACGGCATGGTCGATCTCTACAACAAGATCGCCACGCTGCCCAAGAGCGTGCAGGAGGAAATCCGCGCCGATCTGCATGCCTGCCATGCCAACGGGCCCGAGCTGGCCATGGTCGATTCGGACAAGGGCATCACCAATTTCCACTCGCCCAACGACGTGATCGTCGATGCCTCCATGCCCTCGATGATCCGCAACGGCGGCAAGATGTACGGCGCCGACGGGCGGCTGAAGGAAGTCAAGGCCGTGATGCCCGAATCGACCTTTGCCCGCATCTACCAGGAGATGATCAACTTCTGCAAGTGGCACGGCGCGTTCGACCCGGTGACCATGGGCACCGTGCCCAACGTCGGCCTGATGGCGCAGGGCGCGGAGGAATACGGCTCCAACGACAAGACCTTCGAGATCGCCGAGGACGGCACGGTGCGGATCACCGACAACGCCACGGGCGAGGTGCTGCTCAGCCAGAAGGTCGAACAGGGCGACATCTGGCGCATGTGCCGCACCACGGATGCCGCCATCCGCGACTGGGTGAAGCTGGCCGTCACGCGCGCGCGCAATTCCGGCATGCCGGTGGTGTTCTGGCTCGACCCCTACCGTCCGCACGAGAATCAGCTCATCACCAAGGTCAAGATGTACCTCAACGAGCACGACACCAAGGGGCTGGAAATCCACCTGATGAGCCAGGTGCGTGCGATGCGCTACACGCTGGAGCGCATCGTGCGCGGGCTGGACACCATCAGCGCCACCGGCAACATCCTGCGCGACTACCTGACCGACCTGTTTCCCATCATGGAGCTGGGCACCAGCGCCAAGATGCTGTCCATCGTGCCCATGCTCGCGGGCGGCGGCATGTACGAGACCGGGGCCGGCGGCTCGGCGCCCAAGCATGTGGAGCAGCTGGTGGAAGAAAACCACCTGCGCTGGGATTCGCTGGGCGAATTCCTGGCCCTGGCGGTGAGCCTGGAAGAGCTGGGCCTCAAGCACCACAACGCGCGTGCGGTGGTGCTGGCCAAGGCACTGGATGCGGCCACCGGCAAGCTGCTGGACAACAACAAGAGCCCGAGCCGGCGCACCGGCGAACTGGACAACCGCGGCAGCCATTTCTATCTGGCGCTGTACTGGGCGCAGGAACTGGCGGCTCAAAAGGACGATGCCGAGCTCGCGGCCAAATTTGCGCCGCTGGCAAAGGCGCTGACGGACAACGAAGCGAAGATCGTCGGCGAGCTCAACACGGTGCAGGGCAAGCATGTGGACATCGGCGGCTACTACCTGCCCGATGTGGCCAAGCTGGAAACGGTGATGCGCCCGAGCGGGACCTTCAATGCAGCCTTGGCGGCTCTGAAGTAAAGTTCGAGGTTTCCAGCTCCGGCTCGGTCGGGCGCCGGAGCTTGCCGGCCGCATTGAAACGCCGCCCTTGGGCGGCGCTGCCGTCATTGCCGCCCTTGCGGGCAAGACCCTGCCAGCTACCCAGTCGCTAAAGGTGCATATGATATGCACCTTTAACGCATTTCCACAGCGAGACCCATGACCGAACCCGTGGACACCGTGAGCGCCGCCTCGGCCATAGAAGACAAGCCCCAGGATGCCGCACTGACGCAGGCGCTGCAGCGCAGCTACCAGCATGGTTTCGTCACCGACATCGAAACCGATTCGCTGCCGCCTGGCCTGAACGAAGACACCATACGGGCGATTTCACGCAAGAAGAAGGAGCCCGAGTTTCTGCTCAACTGGCGCCTGGCCGCCTTCGAGCGCTGGCTCAAGATGGAAGCACCCACCTGGCCCTACCTGCACCTCGCGCCCATCGATTACCAGGCGATCAGCTACTACAACGCGCCCAAGACCGCCAAGGACCAGCCCAAGAGCATCGATGAGGTCGATCCCAAGCTGCTCGAAACCTATGAAAAACTGGGCGTGCCGCTGCACGAGCGCGCGGCGCTCGCGGGCGTGGCGGTGGACGCGGTGTTCGATTCGGTCTCGGTCGGCACCACGTTTCGCAAGCAGCTGGCCGACGTCGGCGTGATCTTCTGCTCGTTCTCCCATGCCGTGGAACACCACCCGGAGCTGATCGAGAAATACCTCGGCACCGTGGTGCCGGTGAGCGACAACTACTACGCCGCGCTCAACTCGGCGGTGTTCTCCGACGGCTCCTTCGTCTACATCCCCAAGGGCGTGCACTGCCCGATGGAGTTGTCCTCGTACTTCCGCATCAACGCGGCCAACTCCGGCCAGTTCGAGCGCACGCTGATCATTGCCGAAGAGGGCAGCGACGTGAGCTACCTCGAAGGCTGCACCGCGCCGCAGCGCGACGAGAACCAGTTGCACGCCGCGGTGGTCGAACTGATCGCGCACGACGATGCCTTCATCAAATACTCCACGGTGCAGAACTGGTATCCCGGCGACGAGAACGGCGTCGGCGGCATCTACAACCTGGTGACCAAGCGGGGCCTGGCGGCCGGCAAGCGCTCGCGCATCGCCTGGACGCAGATCGAGACCGGCTCGGCCGTCACCTGGAAGTACCCGAGCGTGATCCTGCGCGGCGATGAGTCGAGCGGCGAGTTCTATTCCATCGCCGTCTCCAACCACTACCAGCAGGCCGATACCGGCACCAAGATGGTGCACCTGGGCAAGAACACCAAGAGCCGCATCGTCTCCAAGGGCATCAGCGCCGGGCACGCGCAGAACAGCTACCGCGGCCTGGTGCGCATCAACCCGGGCGCTTCGGGCGCGCACAACCACACGCAGTGCGATTCACTGCTGATCGGCACGCACTGCGGCGCGCATACCTTCCCCTACATCGACACCGCGCGCGCCGATGCCGTGGTGGAGCACGAGGCGACAACCACGCGCATCTCCGAGGAGCGCCTGTTCTACTGCCAGCAGCGCGGCATCGAACCCGAGGAGGCCACCGCGCTCATCGTCGGCGGCTTCTGCCAGGCGGTGCTCGAAGAGCTCCCGATGGAGTTCGCGCTGGAGGCCAAGGCGCTGCTCGCGGTCTCGCTCGAAGGCTCGGTGGGTTGATCCATCGCCGGGCGGTGTTTTCAGAAATTTTCAAGAAGAGAGTCCAACCATGAGTGCTTCCTCCGCCTTGCTGCAGGTGCGTGATCTGCGGGTCGATATCGGCGAGCGCACCGTGCTGCAATCGGTCACCCTGGATGTGCAGCCGGGCAGCCTGGTGGTGCTGATGGGCGCCAACGGCAGCGGCAAGAGCACGCTGGGCATGGCGCTGGCGGGGCATCCCAATTACCACGTGGTGTCGGGCCAGGCGCTGCTTGATGGCAAGAACCTGCTGGAACTGGAGGCGCACGAACGCGCGCGCGCCGGGCTGTTTGTCTCGTTCCAGGCGCCGCCCGATGTGCCGGGCGTGAAGAACAACCTCTTCGTGCGCACCGCGCTGAACGCCGTGCGCCAGGCGCGCGGCGAGGAGCCGCAGGATGCGTTTGACTTCCTCGCCAGCGCCAAGGCGGCGGCCAAGGAACTGGGGCTGCCCGCCAGCATGCTGGGCCGCCCGGTGAACGAGGGTTTTTCGGGCGGCGAGCGCAAGCGCAATGAGCTGCTGCAGCTGTCGCTGATGCAGCCCAGGCTGGCGATGCTCGACGAAATCGATTCCGGCATGGACGTGGACGGCGTGCGGGCGGTGGTCAAGCTGGTGGAGCGCCTGCGCAGCGAAGGCACGGCCTTCATCATCATCTCCCACTACCTGCAGATGATCGAATCGCTGCACCCGGACGCCGTGCTGCGCCTGGATGGCGGCAAGATCGTCGAGGAAGGCGACATGGAGCTGGCCCGCAGCATCGCGCGTACCGGCTTCAAGCAGCATGCGGCGGCTGTGGGAGCACCGGCATGAGCGATGTTCTTGCACAGCGCCAGGCCGCGCGCGCGCAGGCGCAGCAACTGGGCTGGCCGGGCCGGCGCAGCGAGCATTTCCGTGCCCTGCCGCCGCCCGTGTTCGAACGCTGGATGCACGCCGAGTTGCCGCAGGAGATGGCCAGCGGCTGGACCGTGGAGCAAAGCGCCGGCAGTGGCGTGAGCGTGCGCACGCTGAATGCGCTCGATGCCAGCGAGCGCGCCGTGCTGCTGGCCCATTTGCCTGCGCCCGAAGACGATCGCGCCGCGCCTTTCGCCTGGGCCCACCGCGCCCTGTGCACGGGCGCCTTGCATCTGCAGGTTTCCGCATCCGCGGGGACGGCGGTGCTGCGGCTCAAGCACTTGGCCGCGGGCACGGTGCAGGCCCCGGCGCTCATCGTCGAGCTGCAGGAAGGCGCACGGCTGGTGCTGATCGAGGAACATGCCTGGCCGCGGGAGCCGGACGGCGTGGCGCAGAACCTGGTCGCCCATATCCATCTTGCGGCAGGGGCGCACATGCAGCATTTGCGCATCGTCACGCCCGGCGCGAAGGACCGTGTGGCCCACCACGTGCAGGTGGCGTTGCAGGGCAAGACCCACTACGCGCAGGCGCTCGCCGCCACCGGCTGCGGCTACCACCTGCAGCGCAATACGGTGCAGCTGACCGAGCGGGACGCCGAATCGCGCCATGCCGCGCTGGTGCTCAATGCCGATCAGGCACTGGACTACCAAATGGTGGGCAGGCTGGCCGCACCGCGCACGCGCCACCAGGTCGAAACGCTGACGCTGGCCAGCGGCAAGGCCAAATCGGTCTCCAACGCGTATGCGCGCATCGCGCCCGGCGCGGACGAGGCCGACGTGTTCCAGCGCCTCACCGGCATTGCGCTGCAAGGCCAGCCGCACATGCAGCTGCGCCCGCACCTGGAAATCCTGCACGACGCGGTGCAGGCGGTGCACGGCGCCACCTGGGGTGCGCTGCCCGAGGATGCGCTGTTCTATGCCCGCCAGCGCGGTCTGGACGATGCCAGCGCCCGCGCGCTGATCGTCGAAGGCATGGCGCGCGCGGTGCTGGCGCGCTGCCTGGGCGATACGCTGGACGATGCCGAGGCGCCGCTCGCGCAGTGGCTGGACGGCCCGTGGCTGGCCGAGGCCATCGCCGCGCAGTGGAACAGGGAGCCCATCCATGGGTAATGCGGACACCCTGGCGCAAAGGCTGGATGTCGCGGCCGTGCGCGCGCTGTTCCCGGTGCTGCACCAGCAGGTGCATGGCCACGCGCTGGCCTACCTGGACAACGGCGCGACGACGCAGATGCCGCTGGAGGTGATGGATGCCCTGCGCCGCTTCGAGACGCATGACCGCGCCAACATCCACCGCGGCGTGCACACGCTGAGCCAGCGCGCCACCGATGCCTTTGATGGCGCGCGGGCGGTGCTCAAGCGCTTCGTCGGCGCGGGCAAGGCGCATGAGCTGGTGTTCACCTCCGGCACCACCGAGGCGCTCAACACCATCGCCAACGGCCTCTGGGCCGGTGGCCCAGGTCACGCCTGGCTGCGCGAAGGCGATGAAATCATCGTGAGCGGCCTGGAGCACCATGCCAACATCATCCCGTGGCAGCACGCGGCGCGCCTGACGGGCGCCAAGCTGCTGATCCTGCGCGCCGACGAACAAGGCCGGGTGCATGAGGCGGACCTCAAAAAGCTGCTCTCGCCGCGCACGCGGGTGTTTTCCATCACGGCCTGTGCCAACGCCACCGGCGAGCGCCCACCGTATGAGGCGCTGCTCCAGCTGGCCAGTGAGGCGGGTGCGCTGACGGTGCTCGACGCCGCCCAGGCCGTGAGCCATGCGCTGCCCCATCTCTCCGATCTGGCCTGCGATTTCATGGTGTTTTCGGGCCACAAAATGTATGGCCCCATGGGCACCGGCGCCATGGTGGGCAAGCGCTCGGCGCTAGAAAAATTGTATCCACTGCGCCTGGGTGGCGACATGGTGGACTGGACCCGCTATGAGGACGCAGGTTTTGCCGAACTGCCCGCGCGCCTGGAAGGCGGCACGCCCAATGTCGGCGGCGCCGTCGGCCTGGCGGCGGCGGCGCAGTTCATCGAACGCATGGGCCGCGCCGCGATCGACGCACATGTCCACGCCTTGCGCGCGCAGGCCCTCGCCGGCCTGCAAAACATAGCCGGCGTGCGCGTGCTGGCGCCGCACGCCAAAGCGTCGGCGCTGGTCTCCTTCGTCGCGCAGGACGCCCACCCGCACGACATCGGCACGCTGCTCGATGAACGCGGCATCGCCGTGCGCACCGGCCACCACTGCGCGCAGCCGCTGCTCGATCAGCTGGTGCAGGGGCCCACCACGCGTGCCTCGTTCGCCATCTACAACACCCCCGAAGAAGTGGACCGGCTGATCGCGGCCGTGGCCCACGCCGTGAAAGCCTTGCGATGAGCAGCGCCGAAGACGACCTCTACCAGCAGATCGTGATGGAGCACAAGCGTGCGCCACGCAATTTCGGCCACCTGGCGCACCCCACGCACCAGGCGCAGGGCACCAACCCTTCGTGCGGCGACAAGATCGCGGTGGAGCTGGAGCTCGAAGGCGATCACATCAAGGCCATCGCCTTCAACGGCCAGGCCTGTGCGATCTGCATGGCGTCCAGCTCGATGATGACCGAAGCCATCAAGGGCCGCGACGTGCAGCTGGCCAAGGAGCTGCAGCAGCATTTTCGCGGCGTGCTCACCGGCGAGATCGATCCTGACGATGTCGAGATCGGCAAGCTCGTGGCGCTCGCCGCCGTGCGCCGCTACCCCAGCCGCATCAAATGCGCGCTGCTGGGCTGGCATGCGCTGATGCATGCGATTGCCGGGCAGGCGGGCGCGGCCACCACCGAAACAGCGAATTCTGGAGAGTAAAAACATGGCGCGTTCACGCGAATCGGTACTGGTCAGGCGCGACGTGGTCGGCGAACTGGTGCCCTATGGCACACCGTTCGAGTTGCAGGAGGGCACCTGGGCCGAGATCACGCAGGCGCTGGGCACCTCGTTCACGCTGCTGGTCGAAGGCCGCCTGGTGCGCCTGGGCGGCGCCGACGCCGACGCCATCGGCAAGGACAAGCCCGAAGCCATGAACGTGGTCCACGACGGCGACGAGACCAGCGACGAGGAAGTCAAGCGCCTGATCTGGGAGCAGCTGCACACCTGCTACGACCCGGAAATCCCGGTCAACATCGTCGATCTGGGGCTGGTCTACAAATGCGAGGTCGAGCCCTACGAGCAGGAGGCCGGCAAGCTGCGCGTGATCGTCGACATGACGCTCACTGCGCCCGGCTGCGGCATGGGCGAGGTGATCGCCAACGAGGTCAACGACAAGATCCTGAACCTGCCACGGGTCGAGGAGGTGACGGTGAACATCGTGTTCGACCCGCCCTGGGATCGCTCGATGATGACCGAGGAAGCGCACCTGGCGCTGGGGCTGTAGCGCTTTCAAAAAGAGAGCTGCCAGCGCTTGCGTGGCAAGCGCGGAAGCCCGAAAACACTTCAATATCGGCGGCGCACCGCGCGCATGCCCAGTGCGGCCGCCAGCAGCGAGAGCAGCAGCAGCGCCCACTGCGACAGCGTCGGTATCGCCGACACGTCACCTGGCAAAACCGGCCCGCCCGGGTCGCTGATCGAGCCGTTGGCGCTCAGGTCGCTGTCGCCATCGGCGCCATCGGTCAACGTGAGGGTGATGGTGTTGCCGCTCACGGTGGCATGGCTGCTGAAGTCGTACCAGTGGGGCGTGGGCTGTGCCTTGGTCGGGCCGTACTTGTATGCCGCGAGGCCCTTACCCCCGCCCTCTCTCAGGGGGAGAGGGCGCAAAACCAGTGCGCAGGGAGGCTTTGAGAAGGATGGCTTTTGTCGCCGCCACGCCCGCGCGCACGGCGCCTTCGAGCGTGGCGGGGTAGGGGCCTGCGACGTAGTCGCCGCAGGCCAGCAGGCCGGGCGCGATGGCCATGGCGGGGCGCTGCAGCGCCGGGGTGCAGGCAAAGGTGGCGCGTTTTTCGATCACCGTCCGCAGGGGCTGCAGCCCGGTGATGCCCAGCGCGTTACGGGCCTGAAGGATTACCTGTTTTTGTAGCTGCTCGCGCTCTCCCGTAAAGGCGCTGACGACGAAAGCAAGCACGCCGTGGTGCCCGCCCAGGTGGCCCCGGTCGAAGACGAATTGGGCCGGGTACTGCGGTGTGGCGCGCAGCGCCAGCATCGCATGGGGCAGCAGCGGCGCGGTGGCGCCCGGTTGCCGCGCATAGACGGTGGCGATGGCGCCGAACGCCAGCGCCTGCGCGCCGCCGGCCCAGGCCCGCGCCGCCGCCTGCAGCGCGGGCGGGGCGCCGGCTTCGCCCGCGAGCCGCGCGGCGTCTGCGCTGGGGCAGGCGAGCAGCACGGCGTCGAAGGCTTCGCCGTCCACCTGCCACGCGACGCCGTCGTGCGCCAGCGCCTGCACGCGCTGGCCCAGCCGCACGGCGTGGCCCCGTTGGCGCAGCCAGTCCAGCGCGGGCTCGGGCAGCAGCGCGCCCAGCGGCACGCGCGGCAGCAGCAGGTGCGAGCCGCCGCGCCCGGCGAACAGGCTGTCGTGCAGCACGGTGAGGAAGACCTGGCCGCTGGCTTCTTCAGGCAGTGTGTTGAGGGCGGAAACGCACAGCGGGGCGATGAATTCATCCATCAGGCGTTGTGGCAGCCCAGCGCACAGCTGCGCCACGCTGGCCTGCGGCGCGCATTGAAAGCCCTGCATGCGCCAGCGTGCGGCGCGGGCCAGCAGCGCGGCGCGCTCGCGCCAGCTCCAGCCGCGCGCGCGCAGGATGCCGATCAGCGCATCCCAGGGCGGCGCGGCATCGGGCAGGGCCAGGCCCGTGCCATCGGGGAAGAGGAGGGCCAGCGGCTCGCGGTGCAGCGCCGCGGCTATATTGACGCCCACCAGACGCATCAGCCGCAGGCATTCGCCGTAGGCGCCGATCAGGATGTGCTGGCCGTTGTCGAGCAGCAGCCGCGTGCCGTCGCTGCGCTCTATCTCCACCGTGCGCGCCCGGCCACCGGGCTGGCGCGCGGCCTCGATCAGCGTGACCTGGTGGCCGTCCTGCGCCGCCTGCAGCGCCGCCGCGCAGCCCGCCCAGCCGGCGCCGACGATGCAGAGCTTCACATCTTCCCCAGCGCCTGCACCTTCCACGCCAGCCAGAGCTTGCGCAGCGGCGTCAGCGCAATGCGCTGGTGCAGCACCTGAAAGTCGCTGGCCTCAATCTCGCGCAGCAGCGTGCGGTAGATGCTGGCCATCATCAGGCCGGGCTTTTGGCTGCGCCGGTCGATGGCGGGCAGCAGTGCCAGCGCTTGGTCGTAGCAGGCCTGCGCGCGCTCGGCCTGAAAGCGCATCAGCTGGGTGAAGGGGGCACCGTACTTGCGCTGGGCGATGTCCTCGGGCGTCACGCCGAAGCGGCGCAGATCGGCCTGCGGCAGGTACACGCGGCCACGGCGCGCATCCTCGCCCACGTCGCGGATGATGTTGGTTAGTTGCAGCGCCAGGCCCAGCTTGTGTGCGTATTGCGTGGTGGCCTCCTGCTGCTGGCCGAAGATGCGCGCCGACACTTCCCCCACCACGCCGGCCACATGGTGACAGTAGTTGGCCAGGCCCTCGAAGTCCTCGTAGCCGTCGTACTTCAGATCCATCTCGCAGCCTTCGATGATGCTGTGCAGCGGGCCTGGCAGGATGCGGTACGGCCCCGCATGCGGCAGCAGCGCTCGCATCGCCGGGTGCGTGGGTTTGCCGTCAAAGGCCTGCGCCACCTCGCCGTGCCACCACTGCAGCTTGGCGGCGGCCACGCCCTTGTCGTGCACCTCATCGACCACATCGTCCACCTCGCGGCAAAAGGCGTAGAAGGCGGTGATGGCGGCGCGCCGCTCGCGCGGCAGGAAGAGGAAGGCGTAATAAAAACTGCTGCCGGAGGCAGCAGCTTTTTCTTGGACGTATTGCTCGGGGGTCATCGGGGCGGAATTGTCCCATGCCCACGGGTCGCTGCCGACGCAGGGAGAATTCAGGAAAAATACCCGTTTTGCGCAGGATACAAAAGCGCCTAAAGCTATCAATTTGAGATTACATGGCGCCAGCACGCAGCAGCATGCCCGGCAGGTGCCAGGGGCGCAGGCGCGGCCGGGCCAGCAGGCTGGCACCGCGCATCTGCTGCACCTGCGTCAGCACCGCAAGGCCACCTTGCACCACCAGGCGCAGCTCCCAGCCTATGCGACCGCTCAACCGATGCACCAGCGGCGCCCCCTGCAGCATCAGCGTGCGTGCCCAGGCGGCGCAGTCCAGGATGAGCGCATCGCTGGCGCTTGAGCGCCGCTGCGCCGCCAGATCGGCGCGCGCCACGCCGTGAGCCGTGCAATCGCTATCTGCCACGTAGTGCCGCCCGCGCGGCAGGTCCACGCTCAGGTCCTGCCAGAAGTTGATGAGCTGCAGCGCGGTGCAGATCGCGTCGCTCTCACGCAGTGCCGTTTCATCCTGCACGCCGTACAGGTGCAGCAGCAGGCGCCCGACGGGATTGGCCGAGCGGCGGCAGTAATCGAGCAGCACGGCGCGGTCGGGGTAGGTGGCTCCGCTGGCCGTCATGCGCACATCCTGCGCGAAAGCATCGAGCAGATCAGTGAGCAAAGGAAGGGGTAGCGTGTGCTGTTTGATGGCTACAGCCAGCGGAGCAAACACCTGCGGCCAGCGTGGCGTGACGGAATCTGAGCGGCAACAAGCCAGCAGATCGGCACGGTAGGCATGCAGGTCAGCGAGGCGTTGCTCCGGGCCTGCGCTGCCCTCGTCAGCAATGTCATCGGCTGTGCGCGCAAACGCATAGATGGCGCGAATTGGGGCGCGCAGATGCGGCGGACAAAGCCAGGAGGCAACCGGAAAATTTTCGTAATGCCTGGTGGGCGGAGCTGCTGAAGATGTCACGAAAGAGGGTGCGGGCCGGTCAATCTTGAAAATCCTTGAAGAAGGCATGGTCCACCTCGAAGGTGGTGATTGCGTGCAAGCCCAGTTCAAGCCGCTCCATCATGTCGATCAACTTTTCGCCGTCCACGAGCTCAATGGGTGGCGCACCGTCTCTGGCGGCTTCCTTTTTTGCTTCCGCCGTAAAACCGCCCGTCGTGATGATGATTCCCTTCTCTGCGCGCCCGGCCATCGCGCCGCGAAAGTCGCGAACCGTGGACGAAGACACGGAGCCGGAATAGCGCTTGCATTGAAAGATTACCTTGAACGACACCAGCGGGTTCACCTGCAGCGTGCCAAACCCATCAATGCCGCCGTCACCGCTCTTGCCCGTGACCACGACTTGATTGAACCCTGCTTCGCGCAACAACCGTTGGGAAAGACGTTCAAATCCGGACGGAGGAAGTTTGAGCAAGAGAGCATGTACGAGCGAGCGATAGTCTTCGGACCTGCTGCCGGTCTCCTCAGCCACTTCCTGCGGAATCTCGTCGGCGCTCTTCTTGGCACGCTCCTCTTGAAAAATCTTCACCCACTTGAGGAAGATGCCTCGAGCCTGTTCGTGGCTCAAGTGCGTTGATTTACCTTGTTCCGTGAGACTCCACACGCCGCGCCTGGAAGAGTCGAGCAGGTTCTCCCGAACCAGGTAAAACCGTGCCCACGCCACCTGGTTCTTGAAACGTGAGCCGCCGGAAGGCAGCGTTTCATTGAGTACCGATTCGGGGATCTGCAGATTTTCGGCAACGCGGTCCGTGGCTTCATCCACCGTCGCCGAACCGCCGAGGTCGCGCAGCGCATCGAGCAAGGGCCCGAAATACTGGACGAACTGCGCACCATCGTGTTTTTTCTCCTTTGTCATTCGAGTCGCCCTTCGTCAGCGGCACAAAAATTCGTGCAGCGCCGCCGTCGTCTCTTTAGGCGCCTCGGTCATCTGGTGGTGCCCCACGGGCAGGTGCTGCACCTGCACCGTCTTGCCAGCCTGGCGCGCAGCGGCGATCAGCGACTGCGCGGCCCTGGGAGGGGTCATCTGGTCCTGGCTGCCCAACAGAAACAGGATGGGGCAGGTGAGCTGCGCCATCACCGCCGGGCCGCCTTCGTACTGGTCGCAGGCAACGAAGCCCCGATGAAACACATTCACGCGGGGATTGCTGCGCAGCACCTTGCGCCCCAGCGCCATGCTGGCGCCGTACACCCAGAAGCCCGCGCCGGTGGGCGAGGCCAGCGTGCTGCGCGAGAAGACGTTGATCATCTTGAGGGCGGCTTCCGGATCGTCCTGCGAGGCGGCGATCAGCGCGGGCGAGACCTTCATCGGCGCGGCGGTGCCGATCAGCACCAGGTGGCTGATGCGCTCTTTCAGGCGCGCGGCCGCTTCCATGGCGATCAGCGAGCCCCAGCTGTGGCCCACCAGCGCGGCCTTTTGCACGCCTGCGGCATCGAGCAGCGCTGCGATGGTGTCTGCCGCCTGCGCCACGCTGGCAGGGGCCTCGCCGCCGCTGCGGCCGTGGCCGGGCAGGTCGATGGAGAGCACGTTGAAGCCGTGGTTGGCCAGATGGCGCGCCTGCCAGACCCACACGCTGTGGTCGCACAGCACGCCGTGGATCAGCACCACGGTGGGTTTGGCGGCGTCAAACGCCTTGTCGCCGGTGTAGCAGTAGAGCGGCGCGCCCTGCACTTGGTAGAACATCACGCACCTGCCTTTGCGTCAAATTTTTCTGCGGCTTTGAGCGCGCGCTTGAGGTCATCGATCAGGTCGTCCGGGTCTTCCAGGCCTATCGAGAGCCGGATCGTGCCCTGCGTGATGCCGCCCGCCAGCAGCGCCTCGTCGGTCATGCGGAAATGCGTGGTGCTGGCCGGGTGGATGACGAGCGAGCGGCAGTCGCCCACGTTGGCGAGGTGGCTGAAGATCTTGAGCGTCTCGATGAACACCTTGCCCTGCTCGCGGTTTCCACGCAAGTCGAAGCTGAAGACCGCACCCGCGCCGCGCGGCAGCAGTTTTTGCGCAATCTTGTGGCTGGGGTGACTCTCCAGCAGCGGGTGGCCCACACGCGCGACGAAGGGGTGGCTGGCCAGGAACTGCACCACCTTTTCGGTGTTGCGCACATGGCGCTCCATGCGCGCGCCCAGGGTTTCTATGCCTTGCAGAATCAGCCAGGCGCTGTGCGGGCTCATGCAGGCGCCAAAATCGCGCAGGCCCTCGCGGCGTGCGCGCAGCAGAAAGCCGGCGACGCTTGATTCCTGCGCGAACACCATGTCGTGAAAGCCGTCGTAGGGCCGGGCCAACTCGGGGAAGCGCCCCGAGGCGTCCCAGTCGAACGCGCCACCATCGACCAGCACGCCGCCCATCACCGTGCCGTGGCCCGAGAGAAATTTGGTGGCGGCGTGGTAGACCATGTCGGCGCCCAGCGCCAGTGGCTTCATCAGATAGGGCGTGGTGAAGGTGGAATCGACCAGCAGCGGAATGCCGGCCTCGTGCGCGATCTGCGACACGGTGGGGATGTCCAGCACCTCCAGCCCCGGATTGCCTATGGTCTCGCCCAGCAGCAGGCGGGTAGTGGGCCGGATGGCGGCGCGCCAGGCGTCCACGTCGGTGGGTTTGACGAAGGTGGTCTCGATGCCGAAGCGCCTGAGCGTGTAGTTCAGCAGGTTCTGCGAGCCGCCGTACAGCGCGGTGCTGGCCACGATGTGGCTGCCCGCGCCCATCAGCGTGACGATGGCCAGGTGCAGCGCCGCCATGCCGCTGGCCGTCGCGATCGCTCCCGCGCCGTCTTCGAGCGCCGCCACGCGCTGTTCCAGCACGTCGGTCGTGGGGTTGGAAAGGCGCGAGTACACATGCCCCGGGCGCTCCATGTTGAAGAGCGAGGCGGCGTGATCGCTCGATTCGAACACGAACGAGGTGGTGAGATAGATGGGTGTGGCGCGCGCGCCGGTGGTGGGGTCGGGCCGCGCGCCCGCGTGCACCGCGAGCGTGTCGAAGCCGGGGTCGGAGTAGCCGGGCATGGTGGTGTCTGGTGGGGCAGTCGTGAAGCCGTGGATTGTGGGCTATATTCTTTTGCCCTTTTTCAACCCGCACCCGGGCCATTCCATCCATGAGCGGCAGCACCCTCGGCACCCTGTTCTGTGTCACCAATTTCGGCGAATCCCACGGTCCGGCCATCGGCTGCGTGATCGACGGCTGCCCGCCGGGCATGGCGCTCTCCGAGGCCGACATCCAGCACGATCTGGACCGCCGCCGTCCCGGCACCAGCCGCTTCGTCACGCAGCGCAACGAGCCGGACGCGGTCGAAATTCTCTCGGGCGTGCATGAGGGCAAGACCACCGGCACGCCGATCGCGCTGCTGATCCGCAACCAGGACCAGCGCAGCAAGGACTACGGCGAGATCGCCCAGCAGTTTCGCCCCGGCCATGCGGACTACACCTACTGGCACAAATACGGCCTGCGCGATCCGCGCGGGGGAGGGCGCTCATCGGCCCGGCTGACCGCGCCCACCGTCGCGGCCGGAGCGGTTGCCAAGAAGTGGCTGCGGGAAAAGTTCGGCACGCAGTTCCGTGCCTGCATGACCCAACTGGGCGAGCTGCCAGCCGCCTTCGAAAGCTGGGAATTTGTAGACAAAAACCCGTTTTTCGCACCACTGGCGGACGTGAGCAGCTATGAAAATTACATGGACCAGCTGCGCAAGGCGCATGACTCCTGCGGCGCCCGCATTCGCGTGCAGGCGACGGGCGTGCCCGTGGGGCTGGGCGAGCCGCTGTACGACAAGCTCGATGCCGACATCGCCCACGCGATGATGGGGCTGAACGCGGTCAAGGGCGTGGAGATCGGCGCCGGGTTCGACAGCATTGCCCAGCGCGGCACGGTGCATGGCGATGCGATCACGCCGCAAGGCTTCGAGACCAACCACGCGGGCGGGGTGCTGGGCGGCATCAGCAGCGGGCAGGACATCGAGCTGAGCCTGGCGATCAAGCCGACCAGCTCCATCCTGAGCCCGCGCCGCTCCATCGACGTCCACGGCCAGCCGATTGAGGTGGTGACCAAGGGGCGGCACGACCCCTGCGTGGGCATCCGCGCCGCGCCGATCGCCGAGGCGCTGCTGGCGCTGGTGCTGATGGACCACGCGCTGCGCCACCGCGGGCAGTGCGGGGATGTGAATCAGGCGGTGGGCCCGGTCGGTTGATCTGAACGAAAATAGGCACTGGCGCATGCCAGCAAACCGCTGGCAGCTATGGTTGGAGTAGCGCGCTACTCCCCCACCTTGTCCACCAGCGCCTTGAATTCCTCGATGTGCTCAAAGCTGCGGTAGACGCTGGCGTAGCGCACATAGGCCACCTTGTCCATCTTCTGCAGTTCGTGCATCACCATCTCGCCGAGGCGGGTGGACAGCACCTCGCGCTGGCCCAGTTGCAGCAGGCGTTCTTCGATGTGGCTGATCGCGGCGTCCACCTGTTCGGTGCCGACGGGGCGCTTGCGCAGCGCGATGTGAAATGAGCCTTCGAGCTTTTCTCGCTTGTATTCCACGCGCCGCCCGTCCTTCTTGACGATGGCGGGGAAGTTCACCTCGGGCCGCTCGTAGGTGGTGAAGCGCTTGTCGCAGGCGCTGCAGCGGCGCCTGCGGCGGATGAAATCACCGCCCTCGGATTCGCGGGTCTCGACGACCTGCGTTTCCGGGTGGCTGCAGAACGGGCATTTCATGGTGGTGTCCCGTCCGGCTGCGCAGCTCAGCGATAGACCGGGAAGCGGCTGGTGAGCGCGTTCACCTTCGCGCGCACGGCGGCGATGTTGGCCTCGTCATGCGGCTTTTCCAGCACGTCGGCCATCAGGTGGGCCGTGATGCGCGTCTCCTCTTCCTTGAAGCCGCGCGTGGTGATGGCCGGGGTGCCCACGCGCACGCCGCTGGTCACGAAGGGCTTTTCCGGGTCGTTGGGGATCGCGTTCTTGTTGATCGTGATGTGGGCCTGGCCCAGCGCCGCCTCCGCCGCCTTGCCGGTGATGCCCTTGGCGCGCAAATCCACCAGCATGACGTGGCTTTCGGTGCGGCCGCTGACGATGCGCAGGCCGCGCTGGGTCAATGTCTCGGCGAACACCTTGGCGTTCTTGGCCACTTGTTGCTGGTAGGTTTTGAAATCGGGCGAGAGCGCTTCCTTGAAGGCCACGGCCTTGGCGGCGATCACATGCTCCAGCGGGCCGCCCTGCAGGCCGGGGAAGATGGCGCTGTTGATGGCCTTCTCGTGCTCGGCCTTCATCAAAATGATGCCGCCGCGCGGGCCGCGCAGGCTCTTGTGCGTGGTGGAGGTGACCACGTCGGCAAACGGCACCGGATTCGGGTATTCGCCCGCGACGACGAGGCCGGCGTAGTGCGCAATGTCCACCCAGAAGATGGCGCCGACTTCCTTGGCCACGCGCGCCATCCGTTCAAAATCGATGCGCAGGGCATAGGCCGAGGCACCGCCGATGATGATCTTCGGCTTGTGCTCGCGTGCCTTGGCCTCGAAGGCGCCGTAGTCGATTGCTTCCTGGGCGTTGAGGCCGTAGGAGACGACGTTGAACCACTTGCCCGACATGTTCAGCGCCATGCCGTGCGTCAGGTGCCCGCCCTCGGCCAGGCTCATGCCCAGGATGGTGTCGCCGGGCTTGGCAAACGCCATCAGCACGGCCTGGTTGGCCTGCGAGCCCGAGTTGGGCTGCACGTTGGCGGTCTCGGCGCCAAAGAGCTGCTTCACGCGGTCTATGGCCAGCTGTTCGACCACGTCCACGTTCTCGCAGCCGCCGTAATAGCGCTTGCCGGGATAGCCCTCGGCGTATTTGTTGGTCAGCTGCGAGCCCTGCGCCGCCATCACGGCGGGCGAGGCGTAGTTCTCGCTGGCGATCAGCTCGATGTGGTCTTCCTGGCGGCGGTTCTCGGCCTGGATGGCGGCCCACACTTCGGGGTCGGTCTGTTCTACGAGGATATTGCGTTGGTACATGGCAGATTGCGTGGTGACTCTCCCTTGGCGTGCAAGGGCTGCCCAGGCGAACGACGGATCGCGGCGGAAATCGGCTTCCGGCGCGGCACGCTCCCCCGTGGTGGCTCTCCACGTCGGCTGCGCTGCCGTTTGCGGCGGTGCACAACCTATCGCCAGTCGCGTACCGCGCGAGTGTATCGCGCGGCTGCCGGGGGCACTGAAAGATCAGAAATTGCCCAGCAAGGCCACCTTCTGGTCTTGCTGCGGCGCGCCGGCCGGCGCCTTCGCCGAGGTCTTGGCCGCGGGCTGCGCCTTGGCCGTCACCACCTTGGGCTTGACCGAGGCATTGGCCACGTCGCGCAGCCGCTGGTGCTCGGCCAGCACCTTGACGGCATACCCGGAATCGTCAGGCAGGTTGGCGGCGCCCACGTAGTAGCGCAGACCGCCTTCGAGCGAACCCGCACGCGTTATGCATTCCTGCAGCACTTTCACGCCCACGCGCAGATTGGCCACCGGGTCAAAGGCGGCAAAGCGTCCGCCGAAATCCTCGTACTTGTCGGTATGCACGCGTGTCATCACCTGCATCAGCCCTTGCGCGCCGACGTTGCTCTGCGCAAATGGGTTGAAGCTCGATTCCACCGCCATCACCGCCAGGATCAGTGTCGGATCCAGCTTGGTGCGGGCGCCGATGGCGTAGGCCTCGCTCACCAGCACCGCCAGCGGCTCGGGCGCCACGCTGTACTTCTTGCTCAGCCAATAGGTGACGGCTTCCTGCTCGCGTGGAAGCGCCTTAGGGTTGCTGGCAGTGGCGCGCTCGCTGGCGAAGGGTTCGGCGGCAAACCCGTCCATCGCCACCTGGCGCTCCTGCAGCCAGCCCATCAGCTGCTCGGCGCCTGTCTGGCGCAGATCCGGGCGCGCGACCAGGGTCAGGGCGGCAAACGTCACCGCGAGGCCCACCAAGGCGAGTCCGCTGTGGGTCAGCTCGAAAAAGCCGGCGGTGATGTCGCCGGCAAAAGTGCGCAAGCCGGCGAATGCGCGGGTGCCTGCCTTCATGGGAATCCTTTCGTTCTCTACCCAGCCTGCCTTGCGTCCGAATCGTCGGCAGTGCGATGGGTCTGGCCGGACGCAGGGTCCGGGCGATTCTGAGTTCGTGCGTTTTGCGGGGCCGGTGCTTTCGGTGGCACCTTGTTCATAGCCCTGAGCTATCAATCAGTAAGGGTTTCTACCAATTCATTGAAAACGGGCGGATTTTAGGGAGGGTTGAAATATCTAGTCAATGATATAAATGGTAATTGTTAGATATAAATGTGTTAAGCGATCGACTCCCGTCCACCTTCAAGGCGGGTTTCGGCAGGCAAGAGCCGGCGACCGGGCACGTTCGTCAGCAAATGAAAAAGTGTGCGCGCACCCGTTGCCGTTGGATACAACGGCCGTGCGCACGGTGGGCAAAGCTGGTATGGTTGCCTCGCCTGCTTGGTGCAGGTATTTGCCACAAGGGTGCAGGCTTGCGGGGACAGGTGTTCAAAAGCCCTGAAACCGCGGGAAGCTGCGCCCCGAGGCCCTGATGGAGGCAATCCTTTGTCTCCGGCACGGCGGACAGCAATCTCCGCCGCGCTCAAGATGGTTTTGGCCATGCGCCTGCCATCAGACCCGGTGCCCGGAGTACCTTCGGCCGCCGGGTCTTCTGTTTCTTGCTTTGGACAATCGCTCGCGCCGCCGTGCAGAATCCGGTGCGTCAAAGGTTTTCATGGGGACGCAATGCGGTCAATGGGCTGGGTAGCCGCGCACAGGGTGGCGTTCAAGCGCCTTGCGTGGGCGGCGGCAGTGGTGGTGGTTCTCTATCTGCTGGCCTGGCTGGCGCTGCCGCAGGTTGTGCGCTCCCAGTTGCAGAAGCAGGGCTCGCAGGCGCTCGGACGCCATGTCACCGTGGCCGGCGTTCAGTTCAACCCCTTGACCCTGGAGTTGACTATCGAGGGCCTGGCGGTGGCCGATGCCGCCGGCCAGTCGCCCCAGTTGCAGGTTCAACGCATCTATGCCAATGCCGCGGTGCAATCGCTATGGCGCCTGGCGCCGGTGGTTGATGACCTCCAGGTGGACGCCCCGGTGTTGCATGTCGCACGAACAGGTCCGGAGGCTTTCGATTTCGACGACATCCTGCATCGTCTGGGCCAGCAGGAGGCCGTCCCATCGGATCAGCCGGCCCGGTTTGCGCTGTACAACGTGCGGCTGCGGGATGGGAAAGTTGATTTTGAGGATCGCGCCGTAGGAGGTCGGCACAAGCTGGAACGCCTGACGCTCAGCCTCCCTTTTCTGAGCAATCTGCCAGCGGACCGGCAGATCAAGGTCTCTCCCCGGCTGGCATTCGAGTTGGATGGCAGTGCCTTTGATTCATCGGCCGAGGCGACGCCGTTTGCCGAATCCCGCACGACACAGGCAAGATTGCAAATCAAAGATTTTGACCTGGCGCCACTGGCAGCCTATGTGCCTGCATCGCTGGGAGTGCGGCTGCAGTCGGCGGCTCTCAGTGCCGACCTGCAGCTCGACTTCTCCGAGCAGGACGCAACGCCCAAGGTGACGCTTGGCGGGCTGCTGCAACTGGACAAACTCGCGATTGCGGACGGTGCCGGTCAGCCGCTGCTGGCGCTCGATGGCCTGACGGTTTCCATCGCGGATGTGCGCCCGCTGCACCGCGAACTGCACCTGGCAGCGGTGGAACTGCACAAACCCGTGCTGTATCTGCGCCGCGATGCCGCCGGTGCGTTAGCGCTGCCTGGGGCCGGCCAGCCAGGCGATGCCAAGGTGGCGCAAGCAGACAGCCCCTCCGCGCATTGGGCCGTCAGCGTGCAGAAGGTTCAGCTCAGTGATGGCGCCGTGCACTGGCAGGATGACAGCCTGCCCGGCGCAGCCAAAGCGGCGCGCTGGCAGGCCGGTGGCTGGCAAGCCGAAGCCACCGACATCGTCTGGCCGCTCACGCAGCCGTTGCACTTCACGACCAGGTTCGAGCTGAGCGAGGCGAGTGCCCAGGGAGAAGCCGCCCGTTTCGAAGCCGAGGGCGAAGCCACGCGAAGCGGTGCCAAGGTGGAGCTGTCCGTGAACGATCTGTCCCTGGGGTTGGCAGCCCCGTACCTGGCGCAAACGCTTGCGCCTGCGCTGGCCGGCACGGCGCAGGGCCAGGCGACATTGGTGCGCGATGGCGACGCCCTGTCGCTCAAGGTGCGGCAACTGGCCGTCAGCGGACTCAGTCTGTCCTGCGTGCAGCGCAAGGATTGCCCCAATCTGCGCGCGGCAGGCATGCGTGGCATCCCGGCGCAAGCCCAGCTGAGCGTGCGGGCCCTGGAGGTGCACGATGCGGATGTTGACCTGCAAAAACACAGCGTGGCCCTGCGTCAGGTGCTGCTGCAGCAGCCGCTGGCATTGGCCGAGCGCGACAAGGCCGGCAGCTGGATGTTCGAGCATTGGTTGCAATCTCCTGCCGCGGGCGTTGCCGAATCCACGGAAAAGTCCGCTGAATGGAGTGTTGCCTTGGGCGAACTGCAAATGAAGGACGCCGCCGTGGCCCTGCGCGATGCCGCGGCACGCAGCCCGGTGGCGCTCGACGCCACGGCGCTGGATGTGACTGTGCGCGACCTTGCCTGGAAGGACGGCCGCCTGCCGGCCTTCGGCCTGCGCGTGCGGTCCCGCGTGGGCACGGGAAAGGCCGACCCTGGCTCGCTCGTCTGGGACGGCTCGGCGGCGCTTTCTCCTGCGCTGCAGGTCAAGGGCTCGGTGCGCGCCGTCAACCTTCCGCTGCAGGTGGTACAGGCCTATCTGCCGCAAGAGCTGAATGTGGATGTGCTGCGCGCCGACGGCAGTTTCAACGGCAATGTCCATCTGCACGAACAACAGGCGGGGCTGGCGCTGCAGGTGCAGGGAGACGCCGAGTTGAGTGAAGTGCAGGTGCAGCTCAAGCCGGAGGCGCTCGCGCTCACCGATTCGGGTGGCCCCGTTTCCCAGGGCGCCGACCTCTTGCGCTGGAACGCTCTGGTGCTGCGTGGCCTGGCGCTCGACATCGAACCCGGCCAGCCGCTGGCGCTGGATGTGCGCGAAACGGCGCTGACGGATTTTTTTGCGCGCGTCATCGTGCGGGAAAACGGGCGCATCAATCTGCAGGACATCGGCACGGTGCCGGCTGCGGGCGCCCAGGAGGTGCTGCAGTCCGCGGCCGAAGACTCCGGCCCGAGCCCCAGAATCCGCTTCGGGCCGGTCGCGCTGACCAACGGCACCGTGGATTTCACCGACCATTTCATCAAGCCGAATTATTCTGCCAACCTGACCGAGCTCACCGGCAGCCTGAGCGCGTTTGCGTCCGGCGAGGCAACGCCCGGCGCCGCGCCGCAAATGGCGCAACTGGAGCTCAAGGGCCGGGCGCAGGGCACGGCCACGCTGGAAATCAACGGCGAGCTCAACCCCCTGGCCAAACCGCTGGCGCTGGATATTCAGGGGCATATGCGGGATCTGGAGCTCCCGCCGCTCTCGCCTTACAGCGTGAAATACGCCGGACACGGCATAGAGCGCGGCAAGCTTAGCGTGGACGTGGCCTACAAGGTGCTGCCGGATGGCCAGCTGACCGCGAACAACAAGCTGGTGCTCAAGCAACTGGCGTTCGGCGACGAGGTCAAGGGCGCGCCCGCCAGTCTGCCGGTACGCCTGGCGGTGGCGCTGCTGGCCGACCGCAACGGTGTCATCGACGTGGATCTGCCGATCAGCGGCTCGCTCAACGACCCGGATTTCAGCCTCGGCCCGGTGATCCTCAAGGTGATAGGCAACCTCATCATGAAGGCGATCACCGCGCCGTTTTCGCTGCTGGCCAGCGCTTTCGGCGGTGGCGACGAGCAAGGCGCTGTCGCCTTCGCAGCCGGCAGCAGCCAATTGAATGCCCAAAGCCGCGAGCAGCTGGAAAAAATCGCCCAGGCGCTGGCGGATCGTCCGGCGCTCAAGGCCACGGTGATTGGCTGGGCGCTGCCGCGGCAGGAGAAAGATGGCTGGAAGGAACAGCAGCTCCAAGCCATGCTGCTGGCGGAAAAGCGCCGCGAAGCCGTGCAGGAGGGCAAGGACGCCGCCGCCATTGCGCAGGTGTCCGCAGAAGAATATCCGGCCCTGCTCAAGCGCGTCTACCAGCGGGCTGGCAACATCAAGAAACCGCGCAACCTGATTGGCATGGCCAAGGACCTTCCTCAGGTCGAAATGGAAAAACTGCTGCTGGACAGCATCGCGGTGCCTGACGACGCCATGCAGGCGCTCGCACTGGCGCGCAGCGTGGCTGTGCGCGACTACCTCGCGGAGCACAAGGTGCCTGTCGATCGCCTGTTCATTGGCGCCAGCAAGCTGCAGCAGCCAGGCGAAAAGGATCAGCCTTCAGCGCCCCAGGTGCAGTTGCAACTGTCCGCCAGTTGAGGCCGACCGTTGAAACCGGCGCAAACCAAGCCACAATAGCCCCTTGCCCGCGCGTGCAGCCGTGCCCGGCGGGTTGAAGTGGTGCGCACGCCATTTGATTTTTCCTGTCCCAATCCCATGTTCCCTTTTTCATCCCAGAGTCCCGCCCCTGAAGCCGCCGCTGCAGCGCCAGCCGCCGAGCCCCATCCCTTGGATGCCCTTACCGGCGGGGCCTTTTCGGCCGAAACCTCCGGCGAACGCGCCGCCCGCATACGCGACTGGCTCGCCAGCAACCCCGGTACCGAACAGCTGCAGGAGGTGTTCAAGAAGCTCAGCACCAAGGACAAGGGCGCCGCGCGTGCGATACGCGAGCGCCTGGAAGAACTGCGCCGCGCCACTGCCCAGGAGGCGAGCGCCGCCGACTGGGCAGCCAAGGCCGAGGCCTTGCTGGCCTCTGCGCGCCTGAACATCGCCGATGCGCTCGCGTGGCAGCGTGATGCCGCCAAGGCCGGAGCACCCTTGTCGCGCGAGCCGCTGGCGCAGCTCAAGACCCGGCTGGCCGACCAGGTCAAGCTCATCGAGGACCTGCAGCATCGTGTGCAGGTGCAGCGCGAAGCGGCGGTGCTGATGGCGCAGCGCATCGAGGTGCTGTCCACCAAAGCCTGGCGCGAAGCCCAGGCGGTGCGCGAGCAGCTGACTGCGGACGTGGCGCACTGGACGGACCAGGCGGGGCAGATCGTGCAGGATGCGGTTTGGCCCAGCGTGGACCTGCGTTTTCCCCCGCAGCTGGAGCTGGCGCAAACGCAGCTCCTGGCCGTCTGGGAGGCTTTCCAGGCGGCGCTGGTGCAGGCAGCTGCGGCCAGCGAGGATGCGCAGGCGCCGCTGCCACCCGTGCCCGTCTGGGCCGATGAATTGCGTGCCGCCCGCGGTGAAGCCGCCGCGCCACCTGCGGCACCGGCCCGGCCGCCCGTGGATCTCGAACGCGTTGCCAAGGCCGTGCAAGCCGTGGATGCCGCGCTGGCGCGACTGGAGCACGAAACCACCGAGGGCCACGGCAAGGCCAGCGTGGGCGCCGCCACCGCGTTGCGCGCGACATGGAAGGACCATGGCCGCTTTGTCGATGCGGTGCTCGAAGGCAGGGTGCATGCCGCACTGGCCGCCGCGGGCGAGCTGCAAGGCTGGCAGCGCTGGAGCGCCGATCAGATCCGCGAAGACCTGCTCGCCAAGGCGCAGGGCCTGCTGAGCCGCCCCGAAGGCCAGTCGCTGGGCGGGCGAAAGATGCAGGAGCTGCTGCGCCAGTTGCGTGAGCAATGGAAGCAGGCAGACCAGGGCGCCATGGCCAACCATGCGCTGTGGAAGAAATTCGACGATGCCTGCAACGCAGCGCACAAGGTGGTCGAGGACTGGCTTGAAAAATCCTGTGCCGAGGCACAGGAGCACAAGGCACAGCGCCTGGCCCTGATCGAGGAAGTCAAGGCGTGGACGCAGGCGCATGCCGCATCGCAGGACTGGAAAATGCAGCTCCGCAGCCTGCACCAGTTCAGCGAACGCTGGCGCAACGCCGGGCATATCGGCGAAAAGATGTTTGCCGAACTGCAGCCGTTGTGGCGCCAGGCCATGGATGCCGCCAGCGGTCCTTTGGCGGCGGCGCAAAAGGGCAACCTCGACGCCCGCAGGAGCCTGGTCGATGAAGCGGCTGCGCTGGGGGCGGCACCTGAATTGCGCGTGGATGCCGTCAAGGCGCTGCAGCAGCGCTGGCAGGTGCTGGCGCAGGCCGTTCCACTGGAGCGTCGCCTGGAGCAAAAGCTGTGGTATGCTTTCCGCAAGCCCATTGATGAAGCGTTCCAGCGCAAAAGCGCACAGCGCGAGCAGATGGCGGCATCGCTGAATGCACACGACCGCGCCGTGTTGGATGCCTCCAAGGCTCTGGAGGCCGCCAATGCCGCAGGGGACGCCGGCGCCATTCAGGCTGCCATGCAGGCACTGCAGGCGGCCTTGCGCGGAGACATGCGGCCGCTGGCTGTTGAGCAAGATAAAAAACAGGCTTCAGAGCTTGATACATCAGTGCAAGCAGCTATAAAAGAAGAAGTAAACGACGCGCCCAGCGAAAGTACGGCTGGGCAAGAAGACGCACCGGCGCCTGTCGCTGCCGTTCGGCGTGTGGTTGCGGTACGCGGAGATGACCGCCCTGGGGCCGGCAAACCTGCTGCAGCGCCCGCGCGAACCATGGACCGAAAAGATCGCCGCCCCCCGCGTTCTGGCGGCGCGGATCGCTTCGGCGACCGCCCCGAGCGGGCCGACCGTGGACCGCGCCTGGGTGATGCGGCGTTTCGCGCGCAGCGCGACGCGCTGGAGCAGGCGCAGGGCGCGCTGCGCAAGCTCGCAGCCCAAGCCCACGGCGAGGCACTGGCGCAGCTGATGGATGCATGGAAAAAGCGCGATGCCTCCTTGCTGCCAGCGGCGCGCGACCTCGGCCGCACGGTCAGCCCGTCGGCCCATGCCGCGTGGGCCAAGGCCTTGTCCGGCGACGTCCAGCAGGCTGCAGGCGACGCCTTGCTGCGCCTGGAGATTGCCGCTGACGTGCCCACACCCGCCGAGCACCACGACGCCCGTCGCGCGCTGCAGCTGCAGATGCTCACGCGCCGCAACGACCCGTCGCCCCAGGAAACCTGGACGCAGGACGCGGGGCGCGTTCTTGCCACCGCGGCTGAACCGGGTAGCGAGCGCCGCTTGCAAGGCGCGCTCAAAATCCTGCTGCGCAAGTGAGCGCAGCAAAAGAAAAGGCCGCTATGCAAATGCAAGCGGCCTGTCTTCATGTTTACTGCCAAGTGTTCTTCTACACTTGGTGCCCAGGAGAGGACTCGAACCTCCACGGAGTTACCCGCTAGTACCTGAAACTAGTGCGTCTACCAATTCCGCCACCTGGGCATTTCAGGAAAGAGCAAGATTGTATAGCAAAAAAAATGAAATTCGCACAACCGCCGACGACGAAATTGAAGGCAGCGTGCAAGGCCACCGTGACGGACATGGTTTCGTGATCCGTGACGATGGTGAGGGCGACATCTATCTACCGCCCAATGAAATGCGCGCCGTGCTGCACAAGGACCGGGTGCGCGTGCGCATCGTGCGCCAGGACCGGCGCGGGCGCCCTGAAGGGCGCGTGCTTGAAATCATCGAGCGGCCTGCACAGCCCATCATCGGGCGCCTGCTCAACGAGGCGGGCATCTGGCTGGTGGCGCCCGAGGACAAACGCTACGGCCAGGATGTGCTCATCCCGAAGACGGCAACGGGCGCCGCTGCCGTCGGACAGGTCGTCGTGGTGCAGCTGACCGAGCCGCCCGCGCTCTACGGCCAGCCCGTCGGGCGCGTGGCGGAGGTGCTGGGCGAAGTCGATGACCCGGGCATGGAGGTTGAAATCGCGGTGCGCAAGTACGGCGTGCCGCATGTGTTTTCCGATGCCTGCCTGGCGCAGGCACAGGCGCTGCCCGATGCGGTACGCGCCCAGGACTGGCGCCAGCGGGTGGATCTGACCGACGTGCCCTTTGTCACCATCGATGGCGAAGATGCGCGCGATTTCGACGATGCGGTGTATTGCGAACCCGCGCGCATCGGCCGCAGCAAGGCCTGGCGCCTGCTGGTGGCGATTGCCGATGTGAGCCACTACGTCGAGTCGGGTGGCGCGATCGACACCGACGCCTACGACCGTGCCACCAGCGTGTATTTTCCGCGCCGCGTGCTGCCCATGCTGCCGGAGAAGCTCTCCAACGGCCTGTGCTCGCTGAACCCGCAGGTGGCGCGCCTGGCGATGGTGTGCGACATGATCGTCAGCACCAAGGGCGATATTCACGCCTACCAGTTCTACCCCGCGGTCATCGAGAGCCATGCACGCCTGACCTACACCGAAGTGGCGGCCGTGCTCGCCAATACCCGCGGCCCCGAGGCCAGCCGCCTCGCGGATCGGGTGAAGGATTTGCTCAACCTGCATGAAGCGTATCGCTCGCTGCTGGCCGCGCGCCACGCCCGCGGCGCCGTGGATTTCGAAACGACCGAAACCCAGATCGTCTGCGACGACAACGGCCGCATCGAGAAGATCGTGCCACGCACCCGCACCGAGGCCCACAGGCTGATCGAGGAGGCCATGCTGGCGGCCAACGTCTGCGCGGCCGATTTCGTGGGCGAACACCAGCGCGCCTGCCTGTACCGCGTGCATGAAGGACCGACGCCGGAAAAACTCGAGATCCTGCGCGGCTACCTCCGGGCGCTGGCGGTGCAGGCGTCGCTGCCTGAGGACCCTCGGCCCGGGGCGTTTCAGGCGATCGCCGAGGCCACCAAAGACAGGCCGGATGCGGCGCAGATCCACAGCATGCTGCTGCGCTCCATGCAGCAGGCGATCTACACGCCGATCAACAGCGGGCACTTCGGCCTGGCGTATGAGGCCTACACGCACTTCACCAGCCCGATCCGGCGCTACCCCGATCTGCTGGTGCACCGCGTCATCAAGTCCATCCTGGCAGGCAGGAAGTACCAGTTGCCGCCGCTGCCGGTACCCGGAGAGGCCCAGCGCAAGCTGGCACGCCAGTGGGCCAGCCGCGGGCAGGCACCAGCGGCCTCACCAGCCCCTGCCGGTATGGCCAACCGCCGCGACCTGCAGGGCTGGGAAGCGGCTGGTCTGCATTGCAGCGCCAACGAACGACGCGCCGACGAAGCCAGCCGCGATGTGCAGGCCTGGCTCAAGTGCCAGTACATGCGCGAGCACCTGGGCGAGGAATACGCAGGCATCGTCACCGCGGCCACGAGCTTTGGCATCTTCGTGACCCTGGATGGACTCTATGTGGAAGGGCTGGTGCACATCACCGAGCTCGGTGGCGAGTACTTCCGCTTTGATGAAGTGCGCCAGGAACTGCGCGGTGAGCGCACCGGCGTGCGCTACGGCATAGGTACGCGCCTGCGCGTGCAGGTCAGCCGCGTGGATTTGGACGGCCGCAAGATCGATTTCCGCCTGGTGCAGGAGCCGGGTTCAGGCGCGACGGAGAAGACGACGGGAGCCAAGGTGGCGCCGCGCAAGGCTTCCAAGGGCAACCGCGACCGGGACGAGCGGGATGCGGGCGGCAAGGACGCCAAAGCGAAGAAAATCCCCTACAAAGGCAAAGCCGGACGCGAAGCGCATGGCCGGGATGCTCCGCGAAAGAGACGCTGATGAAGATGAATCAAAAAATCGCCATCGTCACGGGCGCCGGCTCGGGCATTGGCCGCGCAGCCGCACTGGCCCTGCTGCGCGACGGCTGGTGCGTTGCTCTTGCGGGCAGGCGCGCAAAGCCGTTGCAGGAAGTCGCCGGCGGGTGGGCTGTGGGCGGCGCGGCCCTTGCCGTTCCCACCGATGTCGCGGATCCGGTGGCCATGCGCCATTTGTTCGATGCCACGGTGGAGCGTTTTGGCCGCGTGGATCTGCTCTTCAACAACGCGGGCAATGGCGCGCCCGCCATCCCGCTCGATGAGCTGTCGGTGGAACAGTGGAAAGCCGTGGTGGATGTCAACCTCAACGGCATGTTCTACGGCATCCAGAACGCCTTTCGCGTGATGAAGGCGCAAGCGCCGCGCGGCGGGCGCATCATCAACAATGGTTCGATCTCGGCGCATGTACCGCGCCCGAATTCCATCGCCTACACCGCCACCAAGCACGCGGTCTCGGGCATGACCAAGTCGGCGTCGCTCGATGGGCGCCACTTCGACATTGCCGTGGGTCAGATCGACGTCGGCAATGCCGATACGCCGCTGGCGCACCGGCTCACCCAGGGCGTGATGCAGGCGCATGGGGCGGTGGCCGAGGAACCACTGATGGATGTAGGCATCGTCGGGCAATCCGTGCTTTACATGGCCAATCTGCCACTGACGGCCAATGTGCTGTTTCACACCGTCATGGCAACCAGGATGCCATTTGTGGGCAGGGGGTAGGGCCATGCGCAATTTCATTCGCAGCGCGCTGCTGGCGTGCCTGTGCTGCATGGGTGCGGTCTGGGCCCAGGGTGCTTCACAGGATGCCATGGCAGACCGGGTCCTGCCCTGCACCGCGTGCCATGGCGAAGAGGGGCGCGCCACGCCCGATGGCTATTTCCCGCGCATCGCCGGCAAGCCTGCAGGCTACCTCTACAACCAGTTGCGCAATTTCCGCGAAGGGCGGCGCAGCTATCCCCAGATGGCTTATCTGCTCACGCACCTGACGGACGGCTATCTGTACGCCATGGCCAGTCATTTTTCCGAGCTGCAGCTGCCTTACGCCGCGCCCGCACCCGCAACGGCACCGCAGGCGGTGCTTGAGCGCGGGGAGGCACTTGTTCGCCATGGCGATGCAACGCGTGACTTGCCGGCGTGCCAGCAGTGCCACGGCCAGAAGCTCACCGGCGCGGAGCCGTTCATTCCCAGCCTGCTGGGTCTGTCGCGAGACTACTTGAGCAGCCAGTTGGGGGCCTGGCGCACCGGCCAGCGCCATGCGCCGGCACCCGACTGCATGGCGCAGATAGCCAGGCACCTGTCCCTGGACGATGTGCAGGCGGTGGCCGCCTGGCTCTCCGTCCAGGCCGTGCCGGATGACGGCAAGGCTGCAGCCCATGCACCCGACACCCTGCCGCTGCGCTGCGGCAGCCTGCAAGTGCAGTTGCCCCCTGACCAGCGCGGAGAGCAGCGATGAAGCGGCGGATTTTTGGGCCGATCGCCCTGGCAGCTGCCGCGCTCGTGGCCGTAGCGGTTTACGCGGTGTCGGCGTTGAACCGGCTTGGCGAAACCCCTCTGGGCTCTGGCAGCCCGGCTGCCACATCGCCAGAAGTGGTGGCCCGCGGAGCCTACCTCGCCCGCATCGGGGACTGCGCGTCGTGCCACACCCAGCCGGGCGGCGCTGACTACGCTGGCGGGCGAGCCATCCGAACCCCGTTTGGTGCGGTGTATTCGAGCAACCTCACGCCCGACGACGCCACCGGACTGGGGCACTGGACGCCCGATGAGTTCTGGCGCGCACTGCACAACGGCCGCTCGCGCGATGGGCGGCTGCTGTATCCGGCGTTCCCTTACACCGAATACACCCATGTGACGCGCGAGGATGCGGATGCGATCTTCAGCTATCTGCGCACGCTCGCGCCCGTGCGGCAGGAGCCGGTACGCCATCAGCTGGATTTTCCTTACAGCACCCAGGCGGCGCTGGCCGTCTGGCGGGCGCTGTACTTCCGCCCGGGCAGCGGCGAAGTGGCGCAGCAGGCGAGCCCCGAGCTGACCCGCGGTGCCTACCTGACGCAAGGCCTGGGGCACTGCGCTGCCTGCCACACACCGCGCAACGCGCTGGGCGGGCTGCGCAGCGATGCACCTTTGGGCGGCGGGCTCGTGGAGGGCGACGCCTGGTGGGCGCCTTCACTCACGTCGGAGGCGCAGGCCGGCGTTTCCCAATGGGCTGAGGATGACGTCGTGGCACTGCTCACCCGCGGCGTTTCGGCGCAGGCCGGCGTCTCCGGGCCCATGGCTGAAGTGGTGTTCAGCAGCCTCCAGTACCTGGATGCGGAGGACGCCCGCGCGATGGCGGCCTGGCTGCGCCAGTTGCCGCAGAGGGCGGAGACTGCCGCGCATGGCAAGCCACCCCCTGCGGGCGTACTCGAGCGCGGCCACGAGATCTACCACGACCAATGCGCCCAATGCCATGACGACGAGGGGCAGGGCAAGCCGGGAGCATTCCCGGCGCTGGCCGGCAACCGGGCGGTGCGCATGGCCGAACCCTTGAACCTCGTGCAGATCGTGCTGCACGGCGGCTATCTTCCCGCGACGGCGGGCAATCCCCGCCCCTACGGCATGCCGCCATTTCGCCAGAGCCTGTCGGACGACGACGTGGCGGCCGTTCTGTCCTACATCCGCGATGCCTGGGGCAATGGGGCGCCGCCCGTTGGCATTGTGGGCGTTCACCGCGCGCGTGAGCGCGCCGGTTCGTGAGCCGCGCATGCCAGTCCTGAACAGCGATCCAAGGTCCTGGTGGATACTCTGCCTGTGTGCCGAGTGGTGCAATGTCTGCCGCGCTCTGCACCCGGATTTCGAAGCTCTGTCGGCCGATTGGCCTCAAATCCGCTTTGCCTGGGTGGATGTGGAAGACGAAGAAGCGCTGGTGGAGGAACTCGAAATCGAGACTTTCCCCACCATGCTGATCGGCAACGCGGACGAGGTGCGCTTCCTCGGTCCCGTGCAGCCGCGCGCCGAGGTGCTGGCGCGCCTGCTGGCAGGTCTGACCTCTGACGATGGCGTGGCGCTGGACGATCCTGCTGCGCTGGCAGCGCTCCAGGCCGTCATCCTGAGCCGCACGTGAGTGCCAAGTGGCCTCCCGGCGATTGAAGCTGTTGAAAATTGGGGTTTTTTTCACTACAATGCTAGCTTCACGACCAAAACGGGCGGGTTTCAACCGCCCGTTTTTTTTGGTCGTTTGACTTTTGACCGGGCGGCGCAGCGCGCTGTCCCCAGGAGCGCAGACAGCAGTGGCATTGCAGCAAGTCGTCCAGCAGACCGTAGAGGGCCTGGGTTTCGAACTCGTGGAGATAGAGCACTCCGCGGGAGGCGTGCTGCGCGTCACCATCGATGTGCCCTGGGAGCCGGCGCAGACAGAACGTTTCATCACCGTGGACGATTGCGAGGCGGTGACTCGCCAGCTGCAGTTTGCCCTGGAAGTGGAAGATGCCGATTACAGGCGCCTGGAGGTCTCGTCGCCGGGCATAGACCGGCTGCTGCGCAACGAAACGGATCTCGATCGCTTTTGCGGCGAACAAGTCGACATCACGCTCAAGGCCCCATTGGGCGCTGCGGCGCAGGGCCAGGTGGCGGCCAATCGCAAGAAGTTCAGGGGCCTGCTGGCGCGCGGCGATGCGGGCAGCTGGCAGATCAGCTGGAGCGATGCGCCCGCTCCCAAGCCAGGGCAGCGCATCAGCAAGAAGCGTGAAAGCGCTCCCGTTCAGGTGCTGGGCTTCGTGTGGGATGAGCTGCGCGAAGCCAGGCTCGCGCCGGTCGTCAATTTCAAGGGGCGCGGCGTCAAGGCGCCGCCGCAGGGCTGAGCGATAGAAACACTACGGGGCTGCCGTCTGCAATGGCGGCCCACCGACATTTGGAAACAGGAGTGCGAGGCATGAATCGCGAGTTGTTGATGCTCATCGAGGCGATTTCACGCGAAAAGAGCGTGGAACACGATGTGGTGATGGGAGCGGTGGAATCGGCGCTGGCCCAGGCTACGAAGAAGCTCTACCAGGGCGATGTGGACATCCGCGTGGCGATCGACCCCGAGACCGGCGAGCATGAAACCTTCCGCCGCTGGCTGGTCGTGCCCGATGATGCCGGTCTGCAGAACCCGGACGCCGAAGAAATGCTGATGGATGCCCAGGAGCGTGTGCCAGGCGTTCAGGTCGGCGAGTACATCGAGGAGCCGGTGGATTCGGTGCCGATCGGGCGCATCGGCGCGATGGCGGCCAAGCAGGTCATCCTGCAGAAAATCCGTGATGCCGAGCGCGAGACCCTGCTCAACGACTTCATGAGCCGCGGCGAGAAGATTTTCACCGGCACCGTCAAGCGCATGGACAAGGGCGACATCATCGTCGAGAGCGGACGCGTGGAAGGGCGCCTGCGCCGCGGCGAGATGATTCCCAAGGAAAACCTGCGCAGCGGCGACCGCGTGCGCGCCATGATCATGGAGGTGGACCTGACGCTGCGCGGCGCGCCCATCCTGCTCTCTCGCTCGGCGCCGGAGTTCATGATCGAACTGTTTCGCAACGAGGTGCCCGAGATCGAACAGGGCCTGCTCGAAATCAAGAGCTGCGCGCGCGACGCCGGCAGCCGCGCCAAGATTGCCGTCCTCTCGCACGACAAGCGCGTGGATCCCATCGGCACCTGCGTCGGCGTGCGCGGCACGCGCGTGAATGCGGTCACCAACGAGCTGGCCGGCGAGCGCGTGGATATCGTGCTCTGGAGCGAAGACCCGGCGCAGTTCGTCATCGGTGCGCTGGCGCCGGCCAACGTGCAATCCATCGTCGTCGATGAGGAAAAGCACGCGATGGACGTGGTGGTGGACGAGGAAAACCTGGCGATCGCCATCGGCCGCGGCGGGCAGAACGTGCGCCTGGCGTCCGACCTGACCGGCTGGAAGATCAACATCATGGATGCGGCCGAATCGGCGCAGAAGGAAGCCGACGAGACCAGCGTCGCACGCCAGCTGTTCATGGAAAAGCTCGACGTGGACCAGGACATCGCCGACATCCTGATTCAGGAAGGCTTCGAAAACCTCGAAGAAGTGGCCTACGTGCCGCTGCAGGAGATGCTGGAAATCGAAGGCTTCGACGAAGAAATCGTCAACGAACTTCGCACCCGCGCCAAGGACGCCTTGCTGACGATGCAGATCGTGCGCGAGCAGGTGGTTGGCAAGGTGGATGAAGACCTGCGCGAGTTGCCCGGCCTGAATGCCGACCTGATCGTCAAGCTGGCGGCGGGCGGCATCACGACGCGCGACGATCTGGCCGATCTGGCCGTGGATGAGCTGGTGGAGCTCACCGGCCAGAGCGAGGATGAAGCCAAGGCCTTGATCCTGAAAGCCCGCGAACACTGGTTTGCCGCGGGCGATGAATGAGATCGGGGAGGAACGTACTGCATATGTCGAGTAATACCGTCACCGAGTTCGCTGCCGAACTCAACAAGACTCCCGAAACCCTGCTGGCGCAGCTGCGCTCTGCCGGGGTGGCCAAGACATCGGCGGCCGATGCGCTCAGCGATGCTGACAAGCAGCAGTTGCTGGCGCACCTGCAGGCCAGCCATGGCACCGCCGTGGACGAGCGGCGCAAGATCACGCTGGTCAAGCGCTCGACCAGCGAAATCCGCCAGTCGGATGCGACCGGCAAGGCGCGCACCATCCAGGTGGAGGTGCGCAAGAAGCGCACCTTCGTCAAGCGCGACGGCACGCCCGATGCGCCTGCCGAGAGGGTCGCGGAGTCGCCGGTGGCCCTCGAGGCCGACGAGCAGGCGCGCCGCGAGACGGAGGCGCAGCGTCAGGAAGAGCTGATGCGCCGCCAGGCGGCGGAACTGGAGTCTGCGCGCGTCGAACGCGAACGCAAGGAGCGCGAAGCCGAAGAGCGCGCTGCGGCCTATGTCGCTGAACAGCGCGAAAAGAAGGCGCGTGAAGCGGCACTGACCGAAGAAGCCCGCCGGGAGATTGCTGAAGAGGCTGCTGCGCGCCAGGCCGCTGAAGAGCAGGCGCGCAAGGCGGCCGAAGCAGAGGCGCAGGCCAAAGCCGCCGAGGAAGCCGACCGGGCCGAAGACCAGGATGAACGCCGCCGCAAGGCCATGGCGGAAGCCGAGGCCATCCGCGCCATGATGGCCGCGCCCAAGAAGGTGCTGGTGGCCAAGAAGCCGGAAGAGACGCGCGGCGCCAAGGACAAGGACGCCGCCAAGGGCGACGCCAAGAAGGGCACGCTGCACAAGACGACTGCTCCCGCCACGCCTTCGAACAGCAAGGAAGTGAAGTCGTCCAAGCTCTCTTCGAGCTGGGCGGGCGACAGCGACAAGAAAAAAGGCCTCAAGACCCGGGGCGATTCCTCGGGCGGCGTGGGCGCCAATCGCTGGCGTGCCGGCACCTCCCGCGGTGGGCGCCGCAGCGGTGGCCGCGAAGAGCGCCATCACCAGTCGGCCGCGCCGGTGGAGTTCCGTGCGCTGGAGGTGCATGTGCCCGAGACCATCACCGTGGCCGAGCTGGCGCACAAGATGGCCGTGAAGGCCTCCGAAGTGATCAAGGTACTGATGAAGATGGGCCAGATGGTCACCATCAACCAGCCACTGGACCAGGACACCGCGATGATCATCGTGGAGGAAATGGGCCATACCGCCGTCGTCGCGGCGCTGGACGACCCCGAGGCCTTCACCGCCGAAGAGGTTTCGAGCCACGAAGCTGAATCGCTGCCGCGCGCGCCGGTGGTCACCGTCATGGGCCACGTGGACCACGGCAAGACCTCGCTGCTCGATTACATCCGCCGCACCAAGGTGGCGACGGGCGAGGCGGGCGGCATCACGCAGCACATCGGTGCCTACCATGTGAAGACGCCGCGCGGCATCGTCACCTTCCTCGATACCCCGGGCCACGAGGCGTTCACCGCCATGCGCGCCCGTGGTGCGCAGGCCACCGACATCGTGATTCTGGTGGTGGCGGCCGACGACGGCGTCATGCCGCAGACCAAGGAAGCCATCAAGCACGCCCGCGCCGCCAAGGTGCCGATCGTGGTGGCGATCACCAAGTCGGACAAGCCCGAGGCCAATCCCGACCGCGTCAAGCAGGAACTGGTGGCCCAGGAAGTGGTGCCCGAGGAATACGGCGGTGACGCTCCGTTCGTCGCGGTGTCCAGCAAGACGGGCATGGGCATCGACGAACTGCTGGAAAACGTGCTGCTGCAGGCCGAGGTGCTGGAACTCAAGGCGCCGATCGATGCCATGGCCAAGGGCCTAGTGATCGAGGCGCAGCTCGACAAGGGCCGCGGTCCCGTGGCCACCATCCTGGTGCAGTCCGGCACGCTCAAGGTGGGCGACATGGTGCTGGCAGGCCAGACCTTTGGCCGCGTGCGCGCCATGGGCGACGAAAATGGCCGCGCCATCAAGGAAGCCGGCCCATCGATCCCGGTCGAAATCCAGGGTCTCTCCGAAGTGCCGCAGGCCGGCGACGAATTCATGGTGCTGGGCGACGAGCGCCGCGCACGTGAAATCGCGACCTACCGCGCCGGCAAGTTCCGCAACACCAAGCTGGCCAGGCAGCAGGCGGCCAAGCTCGAAAACGTCTTTGCCGACCTGCAGTCGGGCGAGGTGCAGCACCTGCCCATCATCGTCAAGGCCGACGTGCAGGGCTCGCAGGAGGCGCTGTCGCAATCGCTGCTCAAGCTCTCGACCGATGAAGTCAAGGTGCAGCTGGTGTACGCCGGGGTTGGCGGCATCAGCGAGAGCGACGTGAACCTGGCGATAGCGTCGAAGGCCATCGTCATCGGTTTCAACGTGCGCGCCGACGCCAATGCCCGCAAGGCGGCCGAGATGAACGCAGTGGACCTGCGCTACTACAACATCATCTACGACGCCGTCGATGAGCTGAAGGCGGCGATGTCCGGCATGCTCGCGCCCGAGCAGCGCGAAGAGGCGCTGGGCACGGCCGAGATCCGCACGGTGTTCGTGGCGACCAAGATCGGCACCATCGCCGGTTCCTACATCACCTCGGGCCAGGTCACGCGCAACTGCAAGTTCCGCCTGCTGCGCGAGCATGTGGTCATCTACACCGGCGAAGTGGAATCGGTGCGCCGCCTCAAGGACGACGTGAAGGAAGTCAAGGAAGGCTTCGAGTGCGGTATCAAGCTGCGCAACTACACCGACATCAAGGAAGGCGACGAACTCGAATTCTTCGAGGTCAAGGAAGTGGCGCGGACACTGTAAAAGGTTGAGCGTTCAGCGTTGGGCGTTCAGCGACGCTCAACGCTCAATGCTCAACGCTCAACGATGAAAAAGCATTCCGGCCCCCACCGCGACCTGCGCATCGCCGACCAGATCCAGCGCGATCTGGCCGAGCTGATCCGCGGGCTGAAAGACCCGCGCGTCGGCATGGTCACGCTGCAGGCGGTGGAGGTCACGCCCGATTACGCGCACGCCAAGGTGTTCTTCAGCGTGCTGGTGGGCGACGGAGAGGCCTCGCAGGAGGCGCTGAACCTGTCCGCCGGATTTCTGCGCAACAGCCTGTTCAAGCGGCTGCAGATTCACACCGTGCCGACGCTGCATTTCGTCTACGACCGCACCAGCGAGCGCGCGGCCGACATGAACGCGCTGATCGCACGCGCCGTGGCTTCCCGCTCCAAAGACGAGGACGCAGGATGACGGCTGCCCCACGCATCCGGGTGCAGCGGCGCCCGGTGCATGGGGTGCTGCTGCTCGATAAACCCCTGGGCCTCTCCAGCAACCAGGCGCTGCAGAAGGCCAAGTGGCTGCTGCGCGCGGAGAAGGCCGGGCATACCGGCACGCTCGACCCCATGGCCACCGGCGTGCTGCCGCTGTGCTTTGGCGCGGCGACCAAATTCAGCGCGCTGCAGCTCGATGCGCCCAAGCGCTACGAGGCACTGGTGGTGCTGGGCGTGACGACCAGCACGGGTGATGCCGAGGGCGAGGTGCTGAGCCGCACGCCCGTGGAGGCCGCCATGCTCGCGCCCGAGCGTCTGGCCGCCGTCACGCGCCAGTTCATTGGCTGCATAGCGCAGGTGCCGCCCATGCACAGCGCGCTCAAGAAGGATGGCAAGGCGCTGTACGAATATGCCCGCGCGGGTGTCGCGGTGGAGCGGGCCGCGCGCCGCGTTGAAATATTCAAGCTAAATATGGCTGTAACGCAGGATGGACAAGCGCGACCAGCTATCAAAATGGATGTTGCCTGCAGCAAGGGCACTTACATCCGCACCTTGGCCGAGGACATGGGCAAAGCCTTGGGCTGCGGCGCGCACCTGGGTGCGCTGCGTCGTACCGAGACGGGCGGCATCGGTCTTTCCCGCTGCATAGGCCTGGTCGAGCTCGAAGCACTCTCCGAGGCCGAACGGCCCACGCATCTGCTGCCGACGGATGCGCTGCTGGCCGAGCACACCCGCATCACTTTGGCGCCCGAAGAAGCTGGGCGCTTTCTCTCCGGCCTGCGCCGCCGCGGCGCCTGGCCCGACCAGCCTGCCGTCGCCGTCTATGGCGAGCAGCCACCTGCGCTGCTCGGCGTCGGCCACGTCACGGCTGGCGAACTCATTCCCGACCGGCTCCTGAGCCCCCTTGAAATCCAGCAAATCCTGCAAGAAGAAGCACTGACATCATGAGCAAGCACATTCGCAACATCGCCATCATTGCCCACGTGGACCACGGCAAGACCACGATGGTGGACCAGCTGCTGCGCCAGAGCGGCACCTTCGCCGCGCACGAAAAAGTGGTCGATACCGTGATGGACAACAACGCCATCGAGCGCGAGCGCGGCATCACCATCCTGGCCAAGAACTGCGCGGTGACCTGGAAGGGTACGCACATCAACATCCTCGACACGCCCGGGCACGCGGACTTCGGCGGCGAGGTGGAGCGCGCTCTGTCCATGGTCGATGGCGTGGTGCTGCTGATCGACGCGCAGGAAGGCCCGATGCCGCAGACGCGCTTCGTTACCAAGAAGGCGCTGGCGCTGGGCCTCAAGCCCATCGTCGTGGTGAACAAGGTGGACAAACCCGGCGCGCGGCCCGATTGGGTGGTGAACGCGGCGTTCGACCTGTTCGACAAGCTGGGCGCCAATGATGAACAGCTGGACTTTCCCGTGGTGTACGCCTCGGGCATCAACGGCTGGAGCTCGCTCACGCAGGGCAACGCCGGCGAGCAGTGGGGGCCGGACATGTCCGCGCTGTTCGAAACCGTCCTCAAGCATGTGCCTTCGGTGCAGGGTGACCCGAGCGCGCCGATGCAGATGCAGGTTTCGGCGCTGGACTATTCCACCTTCGTCGGCCGCATCGGCGTGGGCCGCATCAACCAGGGCACGCTGCACGCCGGGCAGGAAGTGCTGGTGATGGCCGGGCCCGATGGCGCGAAATACAAGGCGCGCATCAACCAGATCCACCAGTTCCAGGGGCTCGATCGCGTGCAGGTGAGCGAGGCCGGACCGGACGAGATCGTTCTGGTCAACGGCATTGAAAACCTGGGCATAGGCGAGACGCTGACTGACCCGGAGAACCCGCAGCCGCTACCCATGCTCAAGATCGACGAGCCGACGCTGACGATGAATTTCTGCGTCAATACCAGTCCGCTGGCCGGGCGCGAGGGCAAGTACGTGACGAGCCGCCAGATCTGGGACCGGCTGCAGAAGGAGCTGCGCTCCAACGTCGCGCTGCGCGTGAAGGAAACCAGCGAGGACGGCATTTTCGAAGTGGCGGGGCGCGGCGAGCTGCACCTGACCATCCTGCTGGAGGAAATGCGCCGCGAGGGCTATGAGCTGGCGGTTTCCAAGCCGCGCGTGGTCTTCAAGGAAATCGACGGCGTGCGCTGTGAGCCGGTGGAGCTCGTCACCACCGACGTGGAGGAGAACCACCAGGGCGGGGTGATGCAGGCGCTGGGCGAGCGCAAGGGCGAGCTCGTGAACATGGAAAGCGACGGGCGCGGGCGCGTGCGGTTGGAATACCGCATTCCGGCGCGCGGGCTGATCGGCTTCACCAACGAATTTCTCAACCTCACGCGCGGCACCGGGCTCATCAGCAACATCTTCGACAGCTACGAGCCGCACAAGGGCGAGATCGGCGGGCGCAAGAACGGCGTGCTGATCAGCATGGATGCGGGCGAAATCTTCACCTACGCGCTGGGCAAACTGGACGACCGCGGGCGCATGTTCGTCAAGCCCGGCGATCCGGTGTACGAGGGCATGATCGTCGGCATCCACAGCCGCGACAACGACCTCGTGGTCAACGCCACGCGCACCAAGCAGCTCACGAACTTCCGCGTGAGCGGCAAGGAAGATGCGATCAAGGTCACGCCGCCGATCGACCTCACGCTGGAATACGGCGTCGAATTCATCGAGGACGACGAACTGGTCGAGATCACGCCCAAGAGCATCCGCCTGCGCAAGCGCCACCTGAGCGAGCATGAACGCAAACGCGCGGCGCGCGAAGACCGCGGCGATTGAATGAGGCTGAAGGAGAGGGCATGGACACGGCAGAAATCCTCACGGAAGTACACGGCCAGATCGGCTGCATCACACTCAACCGCCCAAAGGCGCTCAACGCTCTGTCGCTGGGCATGGTGCGCGGCCTTCATGCGGCGCTTCGCCAATGGGAGGCAGACCCCGAGGTGCTCGCCATCGCCATCCGCGGCAGCAACAAGGAAGGGCCTTTTGGCGCGTTCTGCGCCGGGGGAGATATCCGGTTTCTGTACCAAGCCGCAAAGCAGGGCGATCCGCGCGTGGAGGATTTTTTCACTGAGGAATACATCCTCAACCACCTCACGCACCACCTGAAAAAGCCCTACATCGCCTTCATGGACGGCGTGGTGATGGGCGGCGGCATGGGCATCAGCCAGGGCGCCAGCCTGCGCATCGTCACCGAGCGCACCAGGATGGCCATGCCCGAGACCGGCATCGGCCTGTTCCCGGATGTGGGCGGCGGGTATTTTCTCTCGCGCTGCCCGGGCCATGCCGGCGAGTGGCTGGCGCTCACCGGCGAAACCATCAACGCGGGCGATGCGGTGGCTGTGAAGCTTGCCGATGTCGTGCTGCCGTCCGACCAGCTGCCTGCGCTGTGGGACGCGCTGGGTGCCCAGACCTTTGCCGATGGCGCCGCCGTGGAGCGCTGGATTGCTGCACAAGGTATAGCTGCAAGCGCAGACCACGCAAGCGATATGGCCAGAATAAACCGTTATTTTTCGCTGCCGGATGTACCCGCCATCATTGCTGCGCTGGAGGCCGCCGAAGGCGCATGGGAGCAAGCGACGGCTGCATTGCTGCGCCAGCGTTCACCGCTCATGCTGTATGTGGCGCTGGAGCAAATCCGCCGCGCGCGCGGCATGACGGTGGCCGAAGATCTGCGCATGGAGCGCGACCTGATGCGCCACTGCTTTCATCTGCGCCCTGGCCAGAGCGAGACCCTGGAGGGCGTGCGCGCGCTGGCGGTGGACAAGGACCGCAAGCCGCAATGGAACCCGGCGCGCATCGAGGCGGTGGACCCGCAGCTCGTGCAGGCCTTCTTTGCCAGCCCCTGGCCGCAAGCGCTGCATCCGCTGGCTGGGCTCGCCTGATCGCTGGATCGCTTGAACCCGCGCTGCGCCTATCATTGCAGCCCAACGTCGAAAGGAGGGCGGGTATGCAGTCACCAGGCACAGTGTTTCCCGAATGGGAGGTGTCCCGCTGGTTCAATACCGACCATCCACTGCGCCTGGCGGATTTGCGTGGGCAGGTGGTGCTGGTGGAAGCCTTCCAGATGCTCTGCCCCGGCTGCGTGTCGCATGGCCTGCCGCTGGCAAAAAAAGTGCACCAAGCCCTGGGCGGGCAGGGGGTGGCGGTGATCGGACTGCACACGGTGTTCGAGCACCACGATGCGATGCAGCCGCATGCGCTCGCGGCCTTCCTCCATGAGTACAAAATCCGCTTTCCCGTGGGCGTGGATGCACCCATGCCCAACAGTACGCTGCCCAGCACCATGGCGCGCTGGGAACTGCAAGGCACGCCCAGCCTGCTGCTGTTTGACAAGTCTGGTCAGCTGCGCGCTCACCAATTCGGCAACGTCGATGAATTGCAACTCGGGGTTTTTCTGGGCCAGCTTCTTGAAGAGGCGCCGAACGCCGTCCCAGACGCTGTTGCCACGCCAGCCGGAGATGGCTGCGACGAACAGGGGTGCGCGGTGCCGCCCGCCGGCTGAACGGCCGCTCAGCGGTGGCGGCTTTTCATCGCCCGCTCCACCTCGCGCTTGCCTTCGCGCTCCTTGATGGTGCTGCGCTTGTCGTGCTCGGCCTTGCCCTTGGCCAGGGCGATCTCGCATTTGGCGCGGCCGTTTTTCCAGTAGAGCCTGAGCGGCACCAGGGTGTAGCCCTTCTGCTCCACCTTGCCGATGAGGCGCAGGATTTCATCCTTGTGCATGAGCAGCTTCTTGGTACGCGCTGCCTCGGGGCTGACGTGCGTGGAAGCGGTCTTGAGCGGCTGAATCTGGCAGCCGATCAGAAACAGCTCGCCGTTCTTGATGACGACATAGCCTTCGGTGATCTGCGCCTTGCCTTCGCGCAGGGCCTTGACCTCCCAGCCCTGCAGCACGATGCCGGCTTCGTGCCGCTCTTCGAAGAAGTAATTGAACGCTGCCTTCTTGTTTTCGGCAATGCGCGGGGAGGGTTCTGGTTTCTTGGCCATGCGGGAAAGATGGGGCGCGCCACTAGAATCGGCGCAGCAGGGAAGGCGCCCATTCTAGGCTGCCGACCGGCATGAATCGTGCATGAAGACCGTCCGCAAATCCGTCCTGATCTGGTACAGCCCGCAAGAGATGTTCGAGCTGGTCACGGATGTGCCCAGCTACCCGCAATTCCTGCCCTGGTGCGACCATGCGCTCATCCGCGAGCGGGACGGCCAGGGCATGACGGCGGAAGTGGGTATCGCGCTGGCGGGCGTGCGCAAATCGTTTGTCACGCGCAACCGGCATGAACCGGGCCGGCGCGTCACCATGACGCTGGTGGAAGGGCCGTTCTCGCAGCTCGATGGCGACTGGCACTTCCATCCGGTCGGCGATGGCTCGCAGCGCGCCTGCAAGGTCGAACTTGAGCTGCGCTACGGCTTCAGCAGCTCGACGCTGGCAACACTCGTCGGCCCGGTGTTTGACAAGATCGCCGCCTCGTTGGTCGATGCCTTTGTCGCGCGGGCGGAGAAGGTCTATGGGTGAGCGGGTTTCAGTGGTGGTCGTCGCATCGGCCGCCCCGCGCCAGACCTGCGAATGGGCATTGGAGCTGCCCTTGGGATGCAGCGTGGCCGACGCCCTCAATGCCTGCGGCCTGGAGGCCCACGATCCGCTGTACGAGGCTGGAATCTGGGGCAGGGCGGTTGCCCTGGATGCGCTGCTGCGCAGCGGTGATCGTGTCGAGTGGTGCAGGCCTTTGCGGGTGGACCCGAAGGTGGCCAGACGCGAGCGCTTTGCGCGCCAGGGCGCCCGGGCCACCGGCCTCTTCGCCAGGCGCACCCGTTGACTGCCGGCGCTATCTGCAGTCCGACTGGATGATTTGCTGGGCGCGCTGGAGCTCGGCTGCCCGCGTGGCGTCGTCCATGTAGCCGCGCTCGCCCTTGGCGTTCGTCGTACCCACCAGCCGCCCGGGCTGCAGCGCCTGGGCACTCTGGCGTGCCCGGGCGCAATTGTCGGCGCGTACCTTGGCGGCCTGGGCCGCCTTGGCATCTTCCTCGGCTTTCTTCTTGGCGGCTTCCTGCGCTTCGGCCTTGGCCTTCTGTTCTTCCAGCGCCTTGTCCTTGCCGTTCACCACGGGCGGCGCGGCCGTGTCCGCTGCATTGACGGCACCATCGCCTTGTGCGGCAGGGGCGGTGACCGTACGCGCCGCGGAGACCGCGCGCGGCTCCTTCAGAATGTTTTTCTGCGGCACTTCCAGGGGCGGCGGCCGGTCGCTGAAGACCTTGCGGCCATCCTTGTCCACCCACTGGTATTGGGCGGTGGCTCCCATCGCCCAGAAGCAGGCGAATGCCAGCAAGAGAAGCTTGTGCAGTTTCATGCGCGCAGTGTAGCGGCGCCGAATGGCGGCGCCTAGGAGTCTGCGCGGCAGACGCCACGCGCTCGGAATGGTGAAAGAGAATGACGCGCATGACCGCGAGCTACATACCGTACGTTCCTGAGCAATCGCTCTTGTTGCCGCCGACGCTGCAGGAGTGGCTGCCGCAGGGGCATCTGGCCTACTTCATCAGCGATACGGTCGACGCGCTGGATCTGTCGGCGTTTCATGCGAGGTATGCCAAGGGTGGGCCGCGCAATCAGCCGTTCCATCCGGCGATGATGGTCAAGGTGGTGGTCTACGGTTATGCCACTGGGGTGTTCTCCTCGCGCAAGCTGGCAAGGAA
>NZ_AXVM01000010.1 GCF_000484635.1 Comamonas badia DSM 17552
AGCAAGGCCGGGCGCTGGCGATATTCGGCGAGGTTCAGCATGGCGGTGTCCCCTCACACGTCCAGCAGCGGGCGGTGCTTGATGTGCCGGGCGAACACGGCCATGAACTGCGGATCGACGCGCGCTCCCCACACCGCCAGCGAATGGCCGACGATCCAGAGCACCACGCCCGGAATCCACAGGTGCAGCCCCAGCCCGACAGCGGCGGCCAGCGTGCCGTTGGCGATTGCCACGGTGCGCGGTGCGCCGCCCAGCAAGATCGGCTCGGTCAGCGAGCGGTGCAAAGGCACCTCGAACCCGGCCGCGAAGGTATCCGGGCTCTTCATACGACAGCCCCACCGGAGAAACTGAAGAACGACAGGAAGAAGCTCGAAGCGGCGAAGGCGACGCTCAAGCCGAACACGATCTGGATCAGCTTGCGAAAGCCGCCCGACGTGTCGCCGAAGGCGAGCGCGAGGCCCGTGGCGATGATGATGATGACCGCGACGATGCGCGCCACCGGCCCCTGGATGGATTCGAGGATGGATTGCAGCGGCCCTTCCCAGGGCATCGAGGAGCCGGCAGCCTGCGCAGTGCCCGCAAGCAGCAGCATGAAGGCAGCGAGCATCAAGCCTTGCATGGCCGGGCGAGCCAGGCCATCCAACCGCGCGGGACTGGAGCGGCGGGAAAGCGGATTTACAGAAATACGGAAAGCATCAACGTGCGTCATGGCAGTTCTCCAGAGTTGTCAGGGGACAGAGAAGAAAGGTCGGACTGCGGCAGCAGCTCGGGAAACGGTGTTTCCAGCGCATCCGCCAGTTGGTAGCCCACGCCGTCGAAGCCATTGAGGCGGGCAATGCTCTCGATGCGGCGCTTGCGCCCGCGTCCGGCGATGTGGATCACCACGTTGACCGCCTCGGCGATCAGCGCACGGGGCGGATTCACCGCCACTTCGAGAATCAGTTGCTCCAGGCGCAGCAGCGCGCCGAGCGCGGAACCGGCGTGGATCGTGGCGATGCCGCCGGGATGACCCGTGCCCCACACCTTGATAAGATCCAGCGCCTCGGCGCCGCGCACCTCACCCACGACAACGCGATCCGGGCGCAGGCGCATGGACGAACGCACCAGCTCCGTCATGGACACCACGCCTGCGCGCGTGCGCAGCGGTACGTGGTCGCGGGCCGCGCATTGCAGCTCCACCGTATCTTCGAGCACAAGCACGCGGTCGCCCGTGGCGGCAATCTCAGCCAGCAGCGCATTGGCGAGCGTGGTCTTTCCGCTGCTGGTGGCGCCGGCGATCAAGACGTTCTGCCGCTCGCGCACGGCGCGAACGAGAAAGCCCGCCTGGGCGGCGGTCATCATCCGGTCGATGATGTACCGCTCCAGCGGGATCACGCCGATGGCCCGCTTGCGCAGCGCGAAGGCTGGCCCCGGCGCGGCAGACGGCAAGATGCCCTCGAAGCGTTCGCCGGTTTCAGGCAGTTCGGCCGACAGCAGCGGCTGGCCGCGATGCACTTCCGCGCCGACGTGGGCGGCGACAAGGCGGATGATTCGCTCGCCATCGGCCTCGGACAGCTCCACGCCCATCGGCGCGCAGCCCGAGGACAGGCGATCAATCCATAGCGTCCGGTCGGGGTTGAGCATGATTTCCACCACGTCCGGGTCTTCGAGCGCGGTGGCGATCAGCGGCCCCATCGCCGTGCGTAGCATCTGGATCCGGCGGTCCAGCGAAGTGGCGGTCATGGACTGCCCTTCAATGGAAATTCGGGCGCTCATGACGCACGCTCCCACGCCTGCGCGTCCGCTGCCGCGTCCTCCATCCGCATGGGGTCGGGATGTAGTTCCTCCACCACGTCGCGCACCAGGCTGCGCCCGCGCAGCAGGTGGCGACCCAACTGCTCCACGAACTGCTCGAAGCGCGCCTTGCCCTGGGCGCGTGCAGCGTCCTGATGCGCTTCAGGTACGGGCGTGCTCACCGTGAGGAAGTAGCGGATGAACAGCGCCAGCGTTTCGATCTGGATGTTCTGGTCGCGCTCCATGCGCTCGGCCTGGCGCGACAGGCGATCCAGCCGCTTGGCAATGGCCGCCTCGCGCTGGTCGGCAGCATCTGGCGACAGCCACGATGCGAGCGCCGCCGCGACGATGGACGACTTGGAAACGCCTTTCTTGGCGGCCAGCTCGTCCAGGCGCTTGGCGTGCTCCGGCTGGATGAACAGGTTGAGGCGGTAGTGGCTCATAGCTCGATTCCGTCGTTGGGGTTCAGCGATGCCAGCCGGGCCGTGCGCTGCATGGCTGGATCAAGCTGGCGAGGAAGGGGAAGCGGCAGGTCGTCGTCGTCGAGCAGCGCGAGGTCGGCCGCAGGCGCGGCCAGCTCGGGGGCATAGGCAACGACTTCGGAGAGTTCGGGCTGACGGCGCGGGCCACCGTCGTCGGCTGAACCCAAGTTCTCCAGGCCATCGACGGATGCCGTGGCCGGCGCGGCGGGCACGGCGGGAATCGCCAGCGCGCTCCAGTCGTCAGGCCGCGATGGCGGGGCGTCGGCGTACTGCCCGCCTGCCAGCACGAGCGGTGGGAGCACGCGGCGCTTGAAGTTGCTGTCCGCGTAGTAGCGCAGCTTCTTGGCCTTGATGGGCGCCACGCCGGACACCATCACCACGGCTTCGTCGGGCGGAAGCTGCATCACTTCGCCCGGTGTCAACAGCGGGCGCGCGGTTTCCTGGCGTGACACCATCAGGTGGCCCAGCCACGGCGCGAGCCGGTGGCCCGCATAGTTGCGCTGCGCGCGCAATTCAGTGGCCGTGCCCAGCGTTTCGGAAATGCGCTTGGCCGTGCGTTCGTCGTTGGTGGCGAACGTCACGCGCACATGGCAGTTGTCGAGGATCGAATGGTTCTGACCGTAGGCCTTGTCGATCTGGTTGAGCGACTGCGCGATGAGGAAGCTGCGGATTCCATACCCCGCCATGAAGGCCAGCGCCGTCTCGAAGAAGTCCAGGCGCCCCAGCGCTGGGAACTCGTCAAGCATCAGCAGCAGCTTGTGGCGGCGCATGATGCCGTCGCTGCCGTCGAGCGATTCGGTGAGGCGCCGCCCGATCTGGTTGAGGATCAGGCGAATGAGCGGCTTCGTCCGCGAAATGTCCGACGGCGGCACCACCAGGTACAGCGATACCGGGTGCTCCGCAGAAATCAGGTCGGCGATGCGCCAGTCGCAGCGCGACGTGACCTCGGCCACCGTGGGGTCGCGGTACAGGCCGAGGAACGACATGGCCGTGGACAACACGCCGGAGCGCTCGTTGTCCGACTTGTTGAGCACTTCGCGCGCGGCGGATGCGACAACGGGGTGCGGTGCATCGCCAAGATGCCGCGTGGTCATCATCCGGTGCAGCGTCAGCTCGAATGGGCACGACGGATCGCTGAGGAAGTTGGCAACTCCGCGCAGCGTCTTGTCCTCGCCCGCATAGAGCACATGCAGGATGGCGCCGACCAGCAGCGCGTGGCTGGTTTTCTCCCAATGGTTGCGCTTCTCCAGCGCGCCTTCGGGATCGACCAGAATGTCCGCGATGTTCTGAACGTCACGCACTTCATGCGCGCCTCGCCGCACTTCGAGCAGCGGGTTATAGGCCGCCGACTTCGCATCGGTCGGGTTGAACAGCAAACAGTGCGAGAAGCGCGAGCGCCAACCTGCGGTGATCTGCCAGTTCTCGCCCTTGATGTCGTGGATGACGGCGGATGCAGGCCAGGAAAGCAGTGTCGGCACCACCAGGCCCACGCCCTTGCCCGAGCGCGTGGGCGCGAAGGTCAGGACGTGTTCCGGGCCTTCATGGCGCAGGTACTGGCGATCGTGCTGGCCGAGAAACACACCGGTCGGCTGTGTGAGGCCGGCCTTGCGAATGTCCTGCGCGTTCGCCCAGCGTGCCGAGCCGTAGGTCGTGACCAGGCGCGATTGCCGCGAGCGCCAGACCGACATGCCAATGGCGACCAGCACAGCGACGAGCCCGCTGCCGCCCGCCATCATGCCGCCAGTGTTGAAGACTTCCGGCGCGTAGGCATCGAAGACGAACCACCACTCAAACAGCTTCCACGGGTGGTAGACCGGCGTGCCAAGAAAATCGAACCACGGCGAGCCCAAGCGTAGCTGGTAACCCAGGGCAGTGGCTGTCCATTGTGTGGCTGCCCACACTCCGGCGATCACGATGCCGAATACCACGGCGATCTGACCGAACAGCACGTTCGTCCCTTGCATGACCTGGCCTCCGATTCCTCCTACGCGGATTGCTCATAGAAGAAGCGGCACTAAGGACGTGCCACAGGCGTCAGGATCGGTGCCGGGTCAGTGCCGGTCAAAGGCCGTTATGGCGGGGATTGAGGCTGAAAGAGCCAGATTTCGCGCGGAAGCGAAAGCAATAGAAACACCACAGACGCGAGCGCGTTGCGGCGTGGTGATGTATCAGCGAGAACTTCGTGCGGTAAAACGACGACAAGGAAGTTACTTGGATTTTTGCTCAGGCCGATCACCGAAGAAGCGCCGGTTGGCGGCTTCTGCCGCACGCAAGCAGAGTTCGTCGCCGACCTTCGATCGATCTTCCCTGCATTGGCGCTGGATCTCCTTGATGCGGTCGGGATTGGCGGCGAGCGCATCCACGGTTTCCGAAGGTTGGGAGGGGCCGCATGCGGTCAGCGCAGCAACCACCATCAGCAGCATCACTTTGTTCATGGGGTCAATCCTTTCATCGAGTGGATCGTGGATTCCCGATGCTGCTCAGAGATTCTGCTGAATCAATGGAGGCCACCCGGTCGATGAATCGGGCCAACATCTCTGGAGCCTCTGTATCGCGACACAGTAGATAGGTCGTCAGCATTGGCGGTTTACCCGCCAACGGCCGAGCCACTACACCAAGCTCACGGCTGGACGCAACGTGTGCCGCTCCGGCCAAGCCCAAGGCCAGCCCGGCGGAAACCAAGGTCATCATGAGGTCAAAAGAGGCAACGTGCTGAACGATGAGCGGCTCTCGTTCGTACTTGCGCAAGATTCGATCGACCTGACGTGCATGTCCTTCGCAAATCAATGGGTCGCCCAGCACCAGCGGGTAGTGCAGAACCTCCTCCAGCGGAATCTGCTTGAAGGCCAGAACAGGATGGCGAGCGGGCACCGCCACCATCAACTCATCCTCCCAGGCAGGCGTAACCACGATGCCATCACCTACGTCTTCGGCCATCGAAAATCCTGCGTCGTATAGCTCATCGTGCAGACCCTTGATTTGTTGGGCCATCGAAACTTCGAACAACCGAACCTCGACCTCGGGGTCTTCTTCGCGGCACTGCGCAAGTAGCGCCGGCAAGCGTGATGGCGTGATGCCGTCGGACAAGGCAATGCGCAATTGCCCGTGATAGCCATTGGAGGCAGACCTGACGCTATCGCGTGCTTGCTCCAGCGCAGCGAAGATGCGCGGTACGTGCTCCAACAGCAACCGACCCGCACGGGTCAATTGCGTGCTGCGAGTAGTGCGAACGAACAGGCGCGCACCAAGGTCTTCCTCCAGTTCCTTGATGGTGCGAGACAGCGGCGATTGATCGATGTGTAACCGTTCAGCGGCCCGAGCAAAATGAAGCTCTTCCGCGACTGCGGTAAAACATCGAAGGTGGCGTAGCTCCACTTCTGTCCTTCCTAGCGTGTCAGATCATCCACGTTCCGTGGGATGCAGCCGGATGCTCCGCTCGTGTGTGAACACCAAGGACGCCGCCCTTCCAAACCGAAAATATCCACGGTGCGATGCAAGCGATTCAGCCAAGACCACATAGTAAGTGATATGTTACTTACTATGCTTCGAAAAATCAATGACTGAACTCATCGTTGGGGTGGGCAACTCCCTCTCCGGACGGAAGACGAATCAGCGGCTGTCAACCGATGCTTGGAAATATCTTTGCGCAGGATTCGCCGGATTTCGACGACGGATGCCGCGGTCTCCTGCACGCTGTGTCCGGACACGATGATTTCTTCCGACTCGGCGCCCTCCAGATGCGCGCTTCGATAGGGAACCAAACCATCGTCCGATTCAGCGAGAGGGCCGTTAGCCTGCCGCCTGGCAATGATCGAGTGATAGGACACCTGATCCGAAATCGGAAGCTCGCTCGTAGCTTTGACGAAGGGGTCGTTTTCGTCGAGTTGGTCAATGCTGTTGGGGATGTTCTGCAAGATCGTGGCCTGTGCCGTGGCCATGATCTCCGCGCGAGCCGGGAAGGCGTCGCCGAGGGTTGACAGCAGCGTCAATGGCAAGCGGATCAATCCGGCCACCCAACGCCCAAGTCCCTGCCCGGCAACCACGGTTCCACGGTGCGGTGTGGCAACGAATATCACGCGATCAACACCTGGGAATGGCTGAAAGCGCAAAAGGGGGTCAAGTTGGGAACGGGTGCTCCCAAGACGGTTCAGATCGATTCTTGGATCCGATGCAGCCCACTCCCACAGCTGCTGGTCTGCCGTGGAAACCATCAGCCGCGCCAGCAGTCCTCCCATGCTGTGCCCAATCAACACCAGCCCGTGGGAAGCCAAGGTTTCCTCTTCAGGGTCGAAGTGATGCAAAGCTGCCGCCAGAACTTGGCGGATTGCTGCATGACTGGCTGGTACAGGCATATTCGTGGGGTAATAGATCTCCCACACTTGGAATTCGCATCGCAGCTCTTCATCGGCCAGAAGCTCATTGGCAACGTTGACCCATGCTTCGGGGCTGCTCGCCAGTCCATGCACCATCACGATGATGCGCCGCCGCGGGTCGAACGGCTGCATCAGATACAGATGCGGCTGATCGATGCCACGCTCACGCCCAAACAGCCCTCGCAAGGATTGCTGGTTGAATCCCGAACGCGCCAACCATAAGCCGTAGCCAGCCGTGAAGTTACCAGCCAGTGGAACGCGTTGGCCGTGGAGTTGCAGATAGTCCTGTACCAAGGGGTCATACACACCGACGACGAGTTCACGCGAGGCAAGCAGCTCATCGACGGTGAGTGCATCAAAACGAAGCACTACTGTCACGTTGGGCGTTGGCATTTCGCTCCAGGCGGGAAATACCCCCGGGCGCTCGTTACCGGCGGAAGATTCGTCTGATTCGTCCAGTGACTTCGGATCTGCCTCCGTTACGGCCACCAATTCCGCACCCAAGCCGTCCCTGCGATAGATGCCGCGCAGGCCTTGGAATGCCAGAGCGTTCGCAGGCAGCAACTCGCGTGGCGTGGTCGCATCGTTGGGCAGCCGGGCGTTCAAGTCGACTCGCAAAGCCCAGTCACCCAAGCGCAATGTCGCTTTGGTTTCGCCAGCATGTGCACGAAGTGCTTGGTGCTGTAGGCCAAACAATTGCGTGACCGTTTTTTGCACCGCATAGTTGTACCAATCGCGCACCTGCGTCTGCCGTTCCTCAAACGCGCGCTCGCCGGGCGAGCGCCTGGTGAAAAAGAGATACGCGTAAGCGTGCCGAGCCGTCTCGATCCAGGCGGAAGTAGAAACGATGCGACTATTTGGGACTGCCGTCGAGATCGACGTGGCATGCTGCAACCAGAGTTCAGCCAGTGCCGACAGCCTCGTTTCGCCGTCCAAGTCCTTCATCATGGTCAACGCCTCGATGCAAGTGAGCGAGGTGTTCGTTGCGCAAACTCGCTCATCGAGCCCGGTCACGCGGATTGTCTGCAAGGTCGGTGCGCTGAGTTTGCCTCTGCCGAGGAGATCGCCGCGTCGTAGGGCAACGTATTCATCCGGCGTCATCGCGCGTACAGCGACAGAAGGTTTGAATTCACTGACGACCGCGCAACCACCAAGTGCAAACGCGGCGGTGATCACGATCAACCAACGCCAGAGAGATGCAAGGAGCATATGCCTCACGATCGAGAGCTGCGTACCGGCACTGCAGAATCATTACCTGAAACGAACGGAACATTGCCCGTGAAATTGCATTTCATACGCGGCTCCCTTCGCCCTGAACAAAAGCACGCTGGCGATGCGCCAAGATCAGTGCAATGGCGCATGAAGCTATTCGCGTGCGGCGCGAGTCCGAGCGACTGGTGAGCACAATCGGCACGCGCGCGCCCATCACGATCCCCGCGCTATCGGCTTGGCCCATGTATTCCAGTTGCTTGGCCAGCATGTTGCCGCTTTCCAGGTCGGGAACGACCAGGATGTCGGCTTGCCCGGCCACGGCGGACTTGATGCCCTTGACGCGCGCGGCATCGGGAGAGACGGCGTTATCAAAGGCCAGTGGCCCGTCGAGCACACCTCCGGTGATCTGGCCACGATCGGCCATCTTGCACAGTGCCGCAGCATCCAGGGTTGAAAGCATGCGCGGGTTGACGGTTTCGACCGCCGCCAGGATCGCCACCTTGGGCTCGGCAATGCCGATGGCGCGCGCCAAGTCGATGGCGTTGCGCACGATGTCGGCCTTGATTTCGAGCGTCGGAGCGATATTGATGGCGGCGTCGGTGATGATGAAGGGCCGTGGGTAGCTGGCCGTCTGCATGATGTAGCAGTGCGTCAATCGGCGCTCGGTGCGCAGGCAGGCTTCGGGCGCCAGGATGGCACCCAGGTACTCATCGCTGTGCAAGCTGCCTTTCATCAGCGCCTGCACCTCGCCCTTGCCAGCCAGCCGGGCGGCGGTGGCCGCTGCGGCGTGGCTGTGCGGCACATCGACGACCTCGCTGTCTCCCAGTTCCAACCCCGTGTCGGCCGCAACGGCACGCAACTTGGCGAGCGGCGCCACCAATACTGGCGAGATGACGCCGGCATCGCGCGCGTCCAAGGCACCCCCCAAGCTGAGCGCGTCGCAAGGGTGCACCACCGCGGTGCGAACCGGGGCCATGGTTTTGACATGGGCGATAAGACGCTCGACACCACTTGGAGGATCGGCGCGAACGCCCTCAGGGGCTTGTTCATTCATGTGATTTCTTTGCCTTGCTTGCGCCAGTTGAACGCCAGCCTGACGTACCGATGTTGTCGCTGGCCTTCACTGGCGCCCGTGCGGCTGAAGATGGCGGGCCACCATCTCGGCTCGACTGGCGCACCAGCATTACCGGAACTGGCGCGATGCGCGCTACTTGCTCCGCATCGCTGCCCAGCAGCAGCCGGTTCATGCCGCGACGTCCGTGGGTGCCCAGGATGACCAGGTCGCAATCGTTGATCTCGGTCTGATGCGCGATCTGTTCCGACACGCGTTCGGTGCCGCTTTCAAGCAGCACCGTCTCTGTGGCAATTCCTTCCCGGCGGAGCCGACTCGCAGCCTCATCCAGCAACGTCTGGCCGGCTTTGAGGAAGCGTGGGCGGACATCCTTGATGTAGACCTCGGGACGTTCGAAACCCGTGCTGTGGCGGGTTGGTTCGACGATATGCAGCAAGATCACGGTGGCGCCGCTCAGGCGTGCCAGTTCTGCCGCATGATCGAGCGCCAGGAAGGATGTGGGACTGCCGTCCAGCGGCACCAGAAATCGGGAATACATGGAACTCCTCCGGGAGGCGCTGACTGCCGCGCGGGAAACCGCCCGCAAGGGCTGCGGGCTCTCCCGACTCATGACATGTGCTGGCCACCGTTCATCGCCACGTTGCTGCCCGTCATGAAAGCAGCAGCGTCACTGGCGATGAAGGCCACCAGCGCCGCGATCTCATCCGGCTGGCCGAGGCGACCCACCGGAATCGCTTCGATGACCTTCTGGCGCACGTCCTCGCGCACCGCCATCACCATTTCGGTGGCCAGATAGCCTGGCGAGACGGTGTTGACCGTCACGCCCTTGCGTGCCACCTCCTGCGCCAGCGCCTTGGTGAAGCCATGCACGCCAGCCTTGGCCGCCGAGTAATTGGTCTGGCCGAACTGACCCTTGCTGCCGTTGATGGACGAGACGTTGACGATGCGCCCCCAGCCACGCTCCACCATCGGATCGATGAATGGCTTGGTGACATTGAACATGGAGTCCAGGTTGGTGCGCAGCACGGCGTCCCAGCCGGCCTTGTCCATCTTGCGCAGGGTCGCGTCGCGGGTGATGCCGGCGTTGTTCACCAGGATGTCAACGTGGTGGCCGTCCGCCTGAATCTGACGCGCCAAGGCCTGGGTCGATTCCCAGTCGCCGACATCGACGCCGTAGGCCGTGAACCGGTAGCCTTTGGTGTCCTGCGCGTCAAGCCAGGCGGCGACCTTCTCGTTGCCGAGCGTGTGCGTGATGATGACGCGGTGGCCCGCGTCGTCCAGCGCGCGGGCAATGGCCGCGCCAAGGCCGCGATTGCCGCCAGTGACCAGGGCGGTTCGTCCCGAACTGCTCATATGCGCCTCCTCACTTTTTGGCCTTGCCCTGAGGCGCGGCGCCTGGCGCAGTCCAGGGCTGCGTCCATTGCTGAAAAAACTGCGCGAAAGAGGCTGTGCCGCCGCTGGCGCCGAATACCTCGGAGACAGATGCCTGCCAGGTGGTCAGCGCTTCGCGCAGGCCATCGGCGAATGCCGCCTGGCTCTTGGCAGCAGCCCGGCCGACCGCCTGTGTGTCGCCCATACGGCCTTGGCACAGGCGCCAGAACACCTCGGACGGCAAGGTGGCAAGCGCCTGCCAGTCCGCTGCCTGTTGGAGGTTCTGGATGCGCGAGGTGGTCTCCAGCACGCCACCGGCACTGAGCTGCTGCATGGCTTCGAGCCAGTGGTGGCCGCTTTCTTGAAGCAAGCGGGTGATCTGAAGCTGCAACTCGGCATTGGCCTTGTAGAGTTGGATGGGCAGTTCGCTGTTCATGTCAATGCTCCACGGTCATGATGTGCCCCTCCGGGGCGGGTGTAGGCCATGGCTGCGCAACGGCCCGATGAAAGTTGAGGGTGTATTCTTGGCGGTGTTTTGTCCTGTCATCGCATGGCCACATAGGTTCCCGGCGCATCGCCAAGCGGTGCTTGCGTCCCGCCCATGGCAGGCGGCGCGACGCGCCCGGCAGAGCGCTGGGCCAGCCATTGCTGCCATGCCGGCCACCAGGAGCCTTCGTTCATCGGGGTCTCGGCACGCCACAGTTGCGGATCGATATAGCGATCGCCGGCCGCACGGGTCGCAATCTGGAAGCTGCGCCGGGGGTGTCCCGGCTCGCTGACGACGCCGGCGTTGTGCCCCCCGCTGGTGAGAACAAAGGTCAGTTCCGCATCGCTGAGCAGGTGCATCTTGTACACGGACGGCCAGGGGGCGACGTGATCGCGCACCGTGCCGACGATGAACATGGGCACCTCGATGTCGGCCAGCGCCACGGGTCTCCCGCCGACGCGGTAGCGCCCCTCGGCCAGGTCGTTGTCCAGATACAGGCGCCGCAGGTACTCGCTGTGCATGCGGTACGGCATGCGGGTCACGTCGGCATTCCAGGCCATCAGGTCATTGAAGGTCTGACGCTCACCCAACAGGTATTCGCGCACCCGTCGCGACCAGATCAGGTCGCGTGAGTTGAGCATCTGGAACGCGCCAGCCATCTGCTTGCCGTCGAGATAGCCCTTGTCCCACATACCGGCTTCCAGCCATGCCAGTTGACTGTCGTCGATGAAAAGCGCGATCTCGCCCGACTCGCGGAAATCAGTCTCCGATGCCAGCAGCGTCAGGCTTTGCAGACGCTCGTCGCCATCGCGCGCCATCGCGGCGGCGGCGATCGCGAGCAAGGTGCCGCCCAGGCAATAGCCGACCGCCTGCACCTTGCGTTCGGGCACGATGGCCGTGACCGCATCCAATGCGTCCATGACCCCCAGCCAGCGGTAGTCCTCCAGGCCGAGGTCACGATCGGCCGCCGTCGGGTTCTTCCATGAAAGGATGAACACCGTGTGCCCCTGATCGACCAGGTACTTCACCATCGAGTTGTGCGGCGACAGGTCGAGGATGTAGTACTTCATGATCCAGGACGGCACGATCAGTACCGGCTCCGCATGCACATCCGGCGTCGTGGGTGAGTACTGGATCAACTCGATCAGGTGGTTTCGAAACACCACCTTGCCTGGGGTGACCGCCACGTCCTTGCCGACCTCGAACCCTTCGACCCCTGCAGGCGCATCGTCGAGCGCGAGGCGCCTTGCATCTTCCAGAAAGTTCATGGCGCCGCGCCACAGGTTTGCGCCCCCGCTTTGCGTGATGGCGTGCAGCACCTCGGGGTTGGTCCAGATGAAATTCGAAGGCGACCACATGTCCAGCCACTGCCGCCCGGCGAAAGTGACCATGTTCTCGTGATGGCGCGACACGCCACGCACGCCCGTGGTGGCGTTGTGCCACCACTGCTGCTGCAGCAAAAAGCCCTGGTGAATCACGTTGAAGGGCCACTGCTGCCAAGCCGGGGCGGCAAAGCGCCGATCCTGCTCCAGCGGTTCGATGCAGGTCGGGCAGTCGTGCGCACTGGCAACGCGCAAGGCATAGCGCGCAAGGCGCTGCTGCTTGTGCAAACCCTTTTCGATCAAGCTGCGTTGCTTGCCTGGTGAAAGGCTCAGGTGCAACGCCCAGTCGTACCAGGCCAGCAGGCCGGCCGCCGGTGACAGCCCACCCGTGCTGCGCGCCCGCCAGGCGTTCGCAAGCGTATCCAGGGTGTCAGGGCGACAGGCTTCGGGCTGCGCCAGATCGGCCTTGCCGTGTGTTGCGACGTTGCTCATCTCCAACCCTTCATTTAGCGAGTAACATATTACTATCTTATCGCTTACAGGAAAAGTTGCAAGCCTTCCGCAGGGGCGCCAAATTTTTCAGCCACCCAAAGCTCAATCACTACCGCTGCTGATGCTGCAGTCCGACGATCAAGCACTTTTCGATCTGTCTGGAAGGCCATACAGCTTCTTGAGTTGCATCAAGTTGACCGATCCGCTCTCCCCAGGAAAGGGCCCACAGTCCTGCCTCACCCGACAAGTTTCCGATCTTGCATCATGGTCATTTTGCGTGTTACGATAGTAATAGATCACTAACTACATGGAGTCCGAATCGTGAGTCAACGCCCCCAATACCTGTCCGCCGAAGATCGGCGTGCGGCCACAGTGCAAGCCGTGGTTGATCTGGCAGCCGAGCAGAACCCGGCCGAGATCACGACCACGGCGATTGCCGACCGAATGGGCCTGACACAGGGCGCGCTGTTTCGCCACTTCCCCACCAAGGAAGCCATCGTGGAAGCCACGATGTCGTGGGTCGGCGAACGTCTTCTGGTCAGCGTGGACAAGGCGGCCGAGGGCGCCGCATCTCCCGCCGCAGCGCTCGAAGCGATGTTCATCACGCACATCGACTTCGTGTCCAAGCACCCGGGCGTGCCACGCATGTTGTTCGGAGAGTTGCAGCGCTCTGGCGAAACGCTCGCCAAGCGCATGGTGCAAACCCTGATCCGCCAGTACGAGCAGCGCCTGCGTCGCCTGATGGAAGCGGGCAAGGCGCAGGGCGAGCTGAGCGCGGAGCTGGACGTGGACGCCGCCGCCGTGCTGTTCATCGGCACGATCCAGGGACTGGTCATGCAGTCCTTGCTGGCCGGCAAGGTCAGCCGGATTCGTCGCGATGCGCCCGCCGTGTTCGCCATCTATCGCCGTGGCATCGAAAGCGGCACATGAAGCGCCCGTCCAGTCCACAAGCGGCACGACGATCCAGCAAACCCTCCAAAGAACCGGGAGCCATGAACATGACTGCACACAGCGGGCGCGGAATCTGGATGCGTGTGATCGCCCTGATTGCCATCGCATTTGGTCTGCTGACCATCAGGGAAGGCGGCGCCGTTCTGTTTTTTGACGGCGCGGCGCGTGCCGCAGCCGGAAGCTACGTGCCGTTCGTGCTCTGGTTCAACTTCCTGGCCGGGTTTGCCTACGTCATCGCTGGCGCCGGATTGTGGATGCGCCGGCGCTGGGCCGCATGGATGTCGATGGCTATCGCGGTGGCAACGGCGCTCGTATTCCTGGCCTTCGGAGTGCATGTGGCGCTGGACGGCGCTTGGGAGCGGCGCACGCTCATTGCCATGACGCTGCGTACGTTGGTGTGGGTTGGCATTGCGGCCATGGCTTGGCGTCGATCAACAGCGCATGCACCGACCACGCGCGAGCACTGAGCATCTCTTTCCAGTGGAAACCCATCAATGACAACTCCGAACCTCCCTACAAGAAAAGCCCGTTGGGCCGTGATCATTGTTGCCCTGCTCGCCCTTGGCGGTGCACTGGCGTTCTGGTTCACGCGCGGCCATGACAACCAGGATGCATTGCGCCTCTATGGCAACGTCGACATCCGCGAGGTTCAACTGGCTTTCCGCCAGCCCGGGCGCATCACGCAAATGACTTTCGATGAGGGTGATGTCGTCACCGCCGGCGCGCGCCTGGCCACGCTCGACGCGCAGCCATATCAAGACGCCCTTGCAGCCGCGCAAGCCCAGGTGCAGGTGGCCCAGGCCGAGCTGGCCAAGCTGCGCCGCGGCCTGCGGCCGCAGGAAATCACCCAGGCACGCGAGGCGCTCAGACAAGCGCAGGCGCAGGCGCTTGACGCCGAGCGCAACTTCCAGCGCCAGAGCAGCCTGTTGGCGTCGGGCGCCAGCAGCCAGCGCACGGTCGATGCCGCACGCACTGCCAGGGATCAGGCGGCCGCGGGTGTCGAATCCGCCAAGGCCGCCCTGTCGCAGGCATCCGAAGGCTTTCGCAAGGAAGACATTGAGGCAGCGCAGGCTCGCCTTGCAGCCGCGCAGGCAGCCGCGGCGCAAGCCACCACTTCCCTGGCGGACACCGAACTGACGGCACCCAGCAACGGCACCATCATCGCGCGGGTGCGCGAGCCCGGCAGCATGGTGGCCAGCCAGAGCACGGTCTACAGCCTGAGTCTGGACAAGCCCGTGTACGTGCGCGCCTACGTGGGCGAACGGGATCTGGGCCGCATCGCACCGGGCACCGTGGTGCACGTCAGGAGCGATTCCGGGGAAAAGGTCTATCGCGGCCAGGTCGGCTTCATCTCGCCGCGCGCCGAGTTCACGCCAAAGACGGTGGAGACAACGGACTTGCGCACGGATCTGGTGTACCGCCTGCGCATCGTCATCGACGAGGCCGACAGCGATGCCGCCCTGCGCCAGGGCATGCCGGTGACGATCGCGGTCGATGCCAAGCCGGTCTCCGGCGCGCGCGCGGGGGAGCGTTGAGATGCAGGCAGACACCGCCATGGCCGCCACGCCGGCAAGCGCTGTCGCCGCTGCCGCCGTCGTCATCGAAGGGGTGGACAAGCATTTCGGCAAGGTGCAGGCCCTGCGCAGCTTGAGCGCGCACATCCACTACGGACGGCTGACGGGCCTGGTCGGCCCGGACGGCGCCGGCAAGACGACGCTGATGCGCATTCTGACCGGCCTGCTGGTGCCCAACGCCGGTCGCGTCACCCTGGCTGGCTTTGACGTGGTCAAGGACAACGACGCCATCCATGTCGCCAGCGGTTATATGCCGCAGCGCTTCGGCCTGTACGAAGACCTGTCGGTGATGGAGAACATGCGCCTGTATGCGCAGCTGCGCGGCATGGACGCGGATCGCAATGCCGATCTGTTTGCCGAGTTGCTGGACTTCACGCGGCTTGGGCCCTTTACCAAACGCTTGGCCGGCAAGCTCTCCGGCGGCATGAAGCAAAAGTTGGGGCTGGCCTGTGCGCTGATGGCGCGGCCCAAGGTGCTGCTGCTGGACGAGCCCGGCGTGGGCGTCGATCCGGTCAGCCGGCAGGATTTGTGGCGCATGGTGCAGGCACTGACCGATGAGGGCATGGCCGTGGTCTGGTCCACCGCCTACCTCGACGAGGCCGAGCGCTGCGAGAGCGTGCTGCTGTTGAACCAGGGGCAGCTCCTGTTCGATGGTCCACCGCAGCAACTCACCGCGCAACTTGAAGGCCGCAGCTTTCGCCTGGAAAACGTCGGCGCCGAGCGCCGGGCGGTTCTGACCGAGGCACTCGATCTGGAGAGCGTGAGCGACGGAGTGATCCAGGGCGCCGGGGTGCGGGTGGTGCTGCGCGAAGGTGCGCAGGTCAGCCAAATCCAGTCGCTGGCTGATCGGGCGCGAGTAGCGCTGGCGCCGGTACCCGCCCGCTTTGAAGATGCCTTCATCGATTTGCTCGGCGGCGGGCCCGGCGGCACCTCAACCTTGGCCGAACGGCTGTCACCGGTCGAACTGGGCTCCGAAATAGCCGTCTCCTGCCGCAATCTGACCAAGCGTTTCGGTGAGTTCACCGCCACCGACCAGGTCAGCTTCGAGGTGCAAAAGGGCGAAATCTTCGGTCTGCTCGGCCCCAATGGCGCCGGCAAGTCCACCACCTTCAAGATGCTGTGCGGCCTGTTGAAACCCACTGCTGGTGAAGCGCATGTGGTGGGCCATGATCTGCGCCGCGCCACCGGTGCAGCCAAGGGCCGGCTCGGCTACATGGCGCAGAAATTCTCGCTCTACGGTCTGCTGTCGGTGCAGCAGAACCTGGAATTTTCGGCCGGCGTTTACGGGCTGGAAGGCAACACCCGGCGCGAGCGCATTGCCGAGATGATCGAGACCTTCGATCTGGGGGAGTGGCTGTCCGCCACGCCCGATTCCCTGCCGCTGGGGCACAAGCAGCGCCTGGCGCTGGCCTGCTCGCTCATGCATCGGCCACCCGTGCTGTTCCTCGATGAGCCTACTTCGGGCGTGGACCCGATCACCCGGCGCGAGTTCTGGACCCACATCAACGGCCTGGCGCGCAAGGGCGTGACCATCATGGTCACCACCCACTTCATGGACGAGGCCGAATACTGCGACCGCGTCGCCATGCTCTCGCGCGCACGCCTGATCGCGTTGGACACGCCCGATGCGCTCAAGCGCGCCGCAGCCAATGTCGAACACCCCGACCCGACCATGGAGGACGCCTTCATTCACCTGGTGGAATCTGCCGACCGCGAGATGGAGGCCGCCGCATGAACGCTGTAGCACAACGCAAGGAAGGGGCTGCTTTGGAGCCGAGCGATTTGCGCCGCTTTGACCTGCGGCGGCTGATGGCCCTGGTCACCAAGGAAAGCTATCAGGCGCTGCGCGACCCCTCGACGCTCTTGATCGCCTTCGTGCTGCCGGTGGTGTTGCTGCTGCTGTTCGCCTATGCGGTGTCGCTGGATGCCAAGGAGGTCCGCGTCGGCGTCGTGCTGGAGTCGCCCGGTGCATCGGCGCAGTCGCTGGCCGCTGCCTTCTCGGGCACCCGCTTCTTGAAGACGCAATTCGCCCACGACCGGCGCGAGGTGGCAGACCAGCTCGTCTCCGGTGCGCTGCGCGGCTACGTCGTCATTCCGCAGGATTTCGAGCAGCGCCTGGCCCAGCGCGGAGCAGAACCGCTGGTGCAAATCATCACCGATGGCTCCTATCCCAACACCGCCAACTACGTCGAGAACTACGCCCGCGGCGTGGTGCAGACCTGGCGTGCCGGGCTGGATGTCGCGGCACCCGCGCAATCCGTCGTGCTGGAGCCACGCTACTGGTTCAACCCCGAGCTGGAAAGCCGTCGCGCGCTGATTCCCGGGGCCATTGCCATCGTCATGACCATCATCGGCACCATGCTGACCGCGCTGGTGGTGGCGCGCGAATGGGAGCGCGGCACCATGGAAGCGGTGCTGTCCACGCCCGCGTCGGTGGCCGAAATCCTGATCGGCAAGCTGCTGCCGTACTTCGTGCTCGGCATGCTGTCCACGCTGGGCGCGGCGGCCTTAGCCGTGTTCGTGTTCGGCGTGCCGATGCGCGGCTCTCTGGCGGCGCTGCTGCTCTTGTCGGCGGTGTTCATGGTGCCGGCGCTGGGCCAGGGCCTCTTGATTTCGTCGCTGGCGCGCAACCAGTTCCTGGCGGCGCAGATCGCCCTGTTCACGGGCTTTCTGCCGGCCTTCATGCTCTCAGGCTTTCTGTACGAGATCGATGCGATGCCAGCGCCGATCCGCGCCATCACTCGGGCGGTTCCGGCGCGCTACTTCGTCGATTCGCTCAAGACCGTGTTCCTGGCCGGCGACATCTGGGCCGTCTTCCTGCCCAACCTGGCGGCCATGGCGGCGATTGGGGCGCTGTTTTTCCTGATCGCCAAGCGCGCCACGCGCAAGAACCTGGAGTGACGCGATGTTGACCTCTGCCTTCTCGTTCACCCGCCTGCGCGCCCAATTCATCAAGGAAGTGCTCAGCGTGCTGCGCGACCCGCGCAGCCGCATGGTGGTATTCGTACCGCCGATCCTGCAACTGCTGGTATTCGCCTTTGCAGCCACACTGGAAGTGCGCAACGTCGACATCGCCGTCTACAACCAGGACGCCGGGCGTTGGTCGCACGAACTGGTGCAGCGCCTGGACAGCGCCCGCTTCATCACCCACGTGCGGCACGTGGACAGCCAGCGGCTGTTGCACGAGATGATCGACCGCGGCGAGGTGATCGCCGCGCTCGCCATTCCCGTGGATTTCTCGCGCACCATCGCCGCCGGCGACAGCGGCCGCGCCCAGGTTCTGGTCGATGGCCGGCGCAGCAACTCGGGCCAGATCACCGTCGCCTACCTGTCCACCATCGCCGCCGATGTCGGCGCCGAGGTCGTGCCCGACGCGCAGGCGCCGACGCCCGTGGTCGTGCGCCACTGGTTCAACCCCAACCTGGTCTACCGCTGGTTCATCGTGCCTGGGCTCACGGGCATCCTGGCGCTGTTCAGCGCGCTGCTCATCACCTCGCTGTCGATCGCGCGCGAACGCGAACTGGGCACCTTCGACCAGTTGCTGGTATCGCCCACCTCGACGCCGGAGATCATTGTTTCCAAGTCGCTGCCTGCGCTGGCGATCGGCACGCTCTTGGGCCTGTTCATGATCAGCGCCGGCGTGTTCCTGTTCGGCATCCCGTTCACCGGCTCGTTCGCGCTGCTGCTCGCCAGCCTGGTGCTGTTCATCCTGTCGGTGGTCGGCATCGGCCTGATGATTTCCGCAGTCAGCATGACCCAGCAGCAGGCCATCCTGGGGGCGTTCGCCATTGGCGTGCCGGCGGTGCTGATGTCGGGCTTTGCGACGCCGGTGGAAAACATGCCGCTCGTCCTGCAGTGGCTGGCCCAGGCCATTCCGCTGACCCACTTCCTCATCATCGTCGAAGGCAGCTTCCTCAAGGCCATGCCGCCCGGCGACATTCTCGCCAGCCTCTGGCCGCTGGCGCTCATCGCCCTCGCCACGCTGACGATGGCCACCGTATTCGTCCGAGGACGCCTGCAATGAAAACCAAAACCCGCCACCTCTCCTCGCGCACGCCAGCCGCACCGCCGGCGTCCAGGCGCTTGCGCCCGCTCGGGCTGGCCCTGTCCTGCGTGCTGCTGACCGCCTGTGCGGCCGTGGGCCCCGACTACCGCGAGCCGCCTCCTGTGGACATCGGCAGCGGTTGGACCTTGCCTCTGGCGAGCGAATCGCAGTCCGCGGACCTGGCCCGCTGGTGGTCCGCGTTGGACGACCCCATCCTTGACCGCCTGATGGGCACGGCACTGGCACAGAACCTGGATCTGCGCCAAGCCGCGGCACGCATCGACGAGGCGCGCGCCCTGCGCGACCGCGTGGCTGGCGACCAGATGCCCACCGTGAGCGCGGGCACCAGCGTGAACCGACGCGGGCAAAGCAAGAACGGCCCCTTGCCCGTGGGCTCGATTCCCGGCATGGACGCCACCCAGACCATCTACGATGCGGGCTTCGATGCGGCCTGGGAGGCCGATCTATTCGGCGCCAAGCGCCGCGCCCTGGAAGGCGCCAGCGCCCGCCTGCAAGCCACCGAAGTCGAAGCACAGGGTGTGCGCATGCGCATCGTGGCCGAGGTCGCACGCACCTGGTTCACCGCCGTTGGTGCTGGATACGAACTGCATGCACAACAAGCCACGCTGGATACGCTGCAGCAGACCTTGGAGCTGGTGCGCCTGCGGCATGCATTGGGCGACGCATCCGCCGCCGATGTGGAGGCGGCTTATGCGCAGTGGACTGCCGTCAACGCACTGCTGCCGGACATCCAGGCCCGCCAGCGCGCCGCGGTGCTGGGCCTGGGCGTGCTCTTGGGCGCTCCACCGGAGCGTGAACTGGCATTGCTCGACGGCCCCTTGGCACCGTGCACGCTGCGGGCCCTGCCGGTGGGCGAACGTGCTGATCTTCTGCGCCGCCGCCCTGACGTGCTGGCCGCGGAACGGCGTCTGGCGGCGAGTTCTGCCGACATCGGCGTGGCCACGGCCGAGCTGTTCCCCAAGCTCTCCATCGGTGTCGGCGGCGGGTTTCAGGCGCTCAGCACGGGCAACTGGTTCGATGCATCCAGTTCACGGTTTTCCATCCTGCCGCTGATTTCCTGGCGTCTGTTCGATGGTGGCCGCGTGCGTGCCGAGATTCGGGCACGCGAGGCCGCCGAGCAGCAGGCGGCGTTGGCCTATGAGCAGGCGGTGTTGGCGGCGCTGGGTGACGCCGAGCGTGCGCTGGGCGACTACCACGGCGGGCTGGACACGTTGGAGCGCCGTGCCATGGCCCTGGATGCGGCACGAACCAGCTACGGCTACGCCAAGGCTCGCTACGCCGCGGGCGATGTTGCACTGGTGGAGCTGCTGGCCGCCCAGCGCAGCCTGCACGAAGCCGAGACTGCGGCCGCACGTGCGCATACCAGCGCCGCCGTGCAATTGGTGGCGCTGTACAAGGCGCTCGGGGGCGGCTGGGAGGTATCCAACATGACGCCAAGCGCCGCCCATTCGCCTACAGGCGCCGCCGCACCCACGCCTCGTGCAAGTCGCTCCGGCATGCCTGCAAGCGCCGCCGCGACGGAACACCTCACAAGCCAAAGCGCGGAACGCGAAACCCTTACTCACTTGATCATCAACAGGCCAACCGAAGGAGCCAAGCCATGACCACCACCGCCTTTTTCATTCCGCCCGTGAACCTGATGGGCGCGGGCTGTCTTCGTGATGCAGCCAAGGCCATCCAGTCCTATGGCTTCAGGAAAGCGCTGATCGTGACCGACCTTCCCTTGGTTCGTCTCGGACTGGTCGGCAACGTGCGCGACCTTCTTGCCAGCCACGGCGTGGATACCCTGGTTTTTCATGGAGTGCAGCCCAACCCGACGACCAAGAACGTGGCCGATGGGCTGAAGCAACTGCGCGACAACGATTGTGATTTCGTCATCTCGCTCGGCGGCGGTTCGCCGCACGACTGCGCCAAGGGAATCGCATTGGTCGCTGCCAATGGCGGAACGATCAAGGACTACGAGGGACTTGACCAGTCGGCCAAGCCGCAGCTGCCCTTGGTGGCGATCAACACCACGGCTGGAACGGCCAGCGAAATGACGCGCTTTTGCATCATCACCGACGAGGCGCGCCACGTGAAGATGGCGATCGTCGACAAGCACACGACGCCCATTCTCTCGGTCAACGACCCCGAGCTGATGCTGCTCAAACCCGCCAGCTTGACCGCCGCCACCGGCATGGATGCCCTTACGCACGCGGTGGAGGCCTATGTTTCAACCATTGCCACGCCGATCACCGATGCCTGCGCACTCAAGGCCGTGGCATTGATAAGCCAATGGCTGCGCAAGGCGGTGGCTGACGGGCGAAACGTCGAAGCGCGCGAACAGATGGCCTATGCGCAGTTCCTCGCCGGCATGGCCTTCAACAATGCCTCGCTGGGCTACGTGCACGCCATGGCGCATCAACTGGGCGGCTTCTACGACCTGCCGCACGGTGTGTGCAACGCCGTCCTGCTGCCGCACGTGCAGGCCTACAACAAGCAGGTCGCTGCGGGACGCCTCGCCGACATCGCCCGCGCGATGGGGGAAAAGACCGATGGCCTGGGCGACGAGGCCGCCGCGGATCTGTGCCTATTGGCGATTCGCCAATTGTCCGCCGACATCGGCATTCCCCACGGGCTGTCACAGCTTGGCGTTCAGGCCAAGGACTTTCCCACCCTGGCCACCAATGCGCTCAAGGACGCGTGCGGACTGACCAATCCAATACAGGCGTCGCACGAGGAAATCAGTGCCATTTTCGCGGCGGCCATGTAGCCGTCGGCGTGATTTCCCGAACCCGTTCTATCCCACCATCAAGGAGTGCCTCCATGCAAACGAACGTAGGAAACCTCGATCGCATCGCGCGCGTCGTCATCGGCCTGATCCTGCTCAGCTTGCCGTTGTGGCTGGATTCGCCATGGCGGTGGCTGGGGCTCATCGGAATCATGCCGCTGATTACCGGCCTGGCGGGTCGCTGTCCGGGCTATCGCCTGCTCGGCGTGAACACCTGTCCAATGCAAAAGAAGAAGCCCGAGTGAGCATCCCATGAAACTGAAATTTCTGGGTGCTGCGCGCGAAGTCACCGGGTCGTGCTTCCTGGTGGAGGCGGCGGGCCTGCGCTTCCTGGTGGATTGCGGCATGGTTCAAGGGGGCTCTGCGGCGGCGGCGCGCAACCGCGAGCCATTTCCGTTCGACCCGGCAGCTATCGATTTCGTGCTCCTGACCCATGCCCACATCGACCACAGCGGGCTATTGCCCAAACTCACCCGCGCCGGGTTCAAAGGGGCCATCTACACCACTCCCGCCACGGTTGATCTGCTGGGCGTGATGCTGCCCGACAGTGCACACATCCAGGAGAGCGATGCAAAACGCAGTGCCAAGCGGTTCCGCGGAAAGGACCCGCTGCCGCCGCTGTACACGCTGCAGGATGCGCGCGAATGCCTGCAGCAGGTACGAGGCATCGAATACGACTGGGAGTTCGCGCCCCGGGTCGGGGTGCGCGCGCGCTTTCGCGATGCCGGGCACATCCTCGGTTCGGCCATCATCGAAGTCTGGGTCACCGAGTACGGCTACCCGACAAAACTGGTATTCAGCGGCGACCTTGGCCAGCCGGGACGCCCGATATTGCGCGACCCGACACCCATCGAGGACGCCGACATCCTCGTCATCGAGTCCACCTATGGCAACCGCCAGCACAAGGACTTTTCGGCAACCGAAGAGGAGATGATCGGCATCGTCGAGAAAACCCTGTTCGAACGCGGTGGCAACGTCATCGTGCCGGCCTTCGCGGTCGGTCGAACCCAGGAAGTCCTGTACCACCTGCACCGTCTCACCAGCGAGGGGCGGCTGCGGCAACCGAGGGTATTCGTTGATTCGCCGATGGCCACGGAAGCCACGCGCATCACGCGCGAGCACCTTGAGCTGTTCGACGAGCAGGCCAAGCGCTTGGCCGGGTGGCACGCGCGCGGCGAAAACCTGCCGTATCTGCATTTCACGGAAAGCGCCGACGAATCCATGGCGCTGAACCAGATTCGTTCGGGCGCGATCATCATTTCCGCCAGCGGCATGTGCGACGCGGGACGCATCCGGCACCACCTGCGCCACAATTTGCCGCGCAAGGAATGCAGCGTCCTGTTCTCCGGCTTTCAGGCGCAGGGAACACTGGGCCGCCAACTGGTCGATGGCGCGGCGCGCGTGCGCATCTTCGGCGACGACATTCCGGTGCGCGCGGCGATCCACAGTGTCGATGGGCTCTCGGCGCACGCCGACCAACCAGCCCTGATGGCCTGGGCCCGAGGCTTCAAGCAAGCCCCCGAGCAAACCTTTGTAGTGCATGGGGAGCCGTCCGCCGCGCAGGCTTTGGCGGAACTCCTGCAACAGCAGCTTGGCTGGCAGGTCTCGGTGCCCGAGCGCGGCCGGGTCGTTCCGTGGCCGGATTTTCTGGTGGTCGAGCGATGACACCGCCCGCTGATCCTGACGAGCGCCTGCGCGCCATCCTCGATTCACCCACATACCGCCTTGCGTATGAAGACATCGATTTGCTTGGCCAGGACGATCTGCGCCCGCTGCGTCTCCAACTCGAACTGCTCAAGCCCGAACGCATCTTGCGTGAGCAAGGCGTGCATTCGACCGTGGTGGTGTTTGGCAGTGCGCGCGTAAGCGATGCTGCCACTGCACGCGACCGGCTCGCTGTGCTGGAGCAGCGAGCGGGCACCATGCCAGGGAATTCGACGCTTGGGCGGGAACTAGTCTTGGCCCGTCGCCGCGTGGAACAGGCACGCTATTACGAAGAGGCACAGCGCTTCGCTCAACTGATCTCTGCTCGTTTCCAGCAGGAGGGACGATGCGATTTCGTCGTCATCACCGGTGGCGGCCCCGGCATCATGGAGGCAGCCAATCGCGGTGCTTTCGATGCCGGGGCTCGCTCGATCGGCCTCAACATCACGTTGCCGCACGAACAAGCGCCGAACCCCTACATGTGTCCGGAGCTGGCGTTCCGGTTCCACTATTTCGCGCTACGCAAAATGCATTTCTTGCTGCATGCGAAAGGTCTGGTGGCCTTCCCCGGTGGCTATGGAACGCTCGACGAACTGTTCGAGGTGCTGACCCTGATCCAGACCGGGAAGATGCAACGGATTCCGGTGGTTCTTGTCGGTCGCGACTTCTGGAGCCGAGCCGTTGATTTCGATCTTCTGCTCGACGAAGGCTACGTATCGCCGTCCGATCTCGACTTGTTTACCTGCGTCGACAAAGCCGAGGAAATCATGGGTGCCTTGGAACGCTTTTACGTCGATAGGGCAACAGATGGCGCGCCATCATGATGCGCATCGGCAGCCTTCACGCGCGGCTGTCCAAGGCCAATGCGCAATGGTCGATGCGCAGTATCACGCCGCTGATTGCGTGCGCGGTACTCGGCTCGACTGCCGCCCGTGGCGCGGAGCCCGCATCCTCGGATGGTATTTCCCGCTGCCTGCCAGAGCACGCCTTGCACTGGAGAGGTGGAACCCTGCGCCTGGAGAACGATTTGTTCACGGGCACCGACCGCAACTACACCAACGGTGTGGCGCTGAGCGTGGTTTCGCGCGATCTGCAAGGCGCGCTCCGCCCGGAGTGTCTGCCCCAACCGATTGCCTGGTACACCCGCTTCATCGGCTGGGCTGATCCCGAGTTCTGGCGCGACTCTGGCGCCCAATCGGCATCGCAAAACATCGTCGTGCGCTTCGGCCAGTCCATGTACACGCCCGAGGACAAGACGCGCACCGATCTGATTTCCGACGATCGCCCGTACGCCGGCCTGCTGTACCTGGGTTTGGCATGGAATCACCGCGTCCACCCACAGGCCGCCAGCTATGAAATACTTGATGTGCGCGAACTGACCCTGGGCGTGATTGGCCCCTGGTCGTTGGCGGAGCAATCGCAGGATCTGGTGCATCGGGTGCGGGGCATCGATCGTTTTCGCGGCTGGGACAACCAGTTGCGCAACGAACCCGCGTTCCAGATGGCGATGGAGCGCAAGTTCAAGTCGTACACAGAGGGTGCCGTCCGGCCGGGGTGGAGCGGCGACGTGATCGGCAGCTATGCCCTGCGGATCGGAAACATCGAAACCGCAGCCAGCACCGGCATGGAATTGCGTGCGGGCTGGAACATTCCGAACGACTTCGGCAGCTATCCGATTCGGCCCGGCGCGGAGAATCGCCCGCCCTCGGGCGTTTCCGACCTGCGCAGAACAGAGCCTCAATCAGCGCGCGCGCCCAAACCCGGAGCGCATGCATTCCTGAATCTGGAGGCCAAAGCCGTTGCCTGGGATTTCTCGCTCGACGGGAATCTGTTTCGGCACAGCCATCACGTCAGTCGACGACCCTGGGTCGCTCAGGCAGCCATTGGCATCAGCAGCCAATGGATTGTTGCCGGGCATGGCGTGCGGCTTGCCGTGATGCGCGTCTGGAGAACCCGCGAGTTCGACCAGCAGATCGGCCATCACGCCTTCGGATCGATTGCGTTGAGCATGGAATTTTGAAATCCCGAAGCCATGCGCCCGCCTGCGAAGCATTCACCAACAACCTCCATGGAGAATCCCGTGAGTTACCTCTTGAACCCTCGACAGCTTTTGACGATCACGTTGTCAGTAGCCTTGGCCACCGCCACCACGGGACTGGGCGCGCAGTCCGCTGACGCTGCAAAGCCGATGGCGCTTCGCAGCGTCATGGAGCGACTTGGCCGTGACATGCAAGCCGTCACCGGTGCGATTTCCAAGGAGGAATGGACACTGGTCGCCGAGTTGGCGCCCAAAATCGCCAAGCATGCCGAGCCACCTCTGGGCGAAAAGATGCGCATTCTTGGCTGGCTTGGCACGGATGCCGGGAAATTCCGGGGTTTCGATGGACAGGTCCAGGACGCTGCGAGCGCCATGGGGGATGCCGCCAAGCGCGGCGACGGCCAGGCCGTTATCGCCGCATTCTCCAAGACACAACAAAGCTGCCTCGCTTGTCACCAAAGCTTCCGACAATCGTTCGTGGAACAGTTTTATGGGAGTCGCTGACACGCATTTGTCCCAGGCCGGTTTGTATGGGGCATCACGATGAGCAACTCCCAGCCGAGCCACATCCTGGTGCTCAATTGCGGCTCCTCAAGCATCAAGTTCGCCTTGTTCGATGCACAGGCGTGCCCGTTGCCGCGCCAGCCGCTGTGGCACGGCAAGGTGCAAGGGATTGCTGGGCCCGCGCCTGAGTACAGCGACAGTGGCACTGCGCAGCAGCGCATCCATCTGGACCACGAACACCCTCACACCGCCGCTCTGGCGTTGATTCAAGCGCGCATCGTGGCCCGACTCGATGGCCGCCGCATCGTGGCCATCGCGCATCGTGTCGTCCATGGCGGCAGCAGGTACTTCGAGCCAACCGTGGTGACCGATGGCTCCATCGCGGAGCTGCGGGCCTTGATTCCTTTGGCGCCGTTGCACCAACCCTTTCCCCTGAAGGCCATGAGTTTGCTGTTCGAGCAGTGGCCCGGAATTGTTCAGGTAGCGTGCTTCGATACAGCCTTTCACCGCACGGCGCCGAAGGTGGAGCAGATCCTACCGCTGCCGTACTCGGCCTGGGAACGCGGTCTGCGCCGCTACGGCTTTCACGGCCTTTCATACGACTACATGAGCCACGTCCTGCCCGAGCGCCACGGTGATCTGGCACGCGGCCGCACCATCGTCGCGCACCTCGGCAGCGGGGCCAGCCTGTGCGCGATGCAGAACCTGCAAAGCATCGCCACCACGATGGGATTTTCCGCGCTCGACGGCCTGATGATGGGCACCCGTACCGGCTCGCTCGATCCGGGCGCCCTGCTCTACCTGATGGAGATCGAAAAGCTCTCACTGGAAGAAGTAGGCCGCACGCTCTACAACCAGTCCGGCCTGCTCGGTGTTTCCGGGATTTCGGCCGAGCCGCGCGTGGTGGTGAAGCACGAGAGCGATTCCGGCGAAGTCGGCGAACGCGCCCGCATCGCGTTGGCGCTCTACGTGCGCCGTATCGTGCGGGAGATTGGCGCACTGATCGCAGTCATTGGCGGCCTGGATCTGCTCGTGTTCACTGCCGGTGTCGGTGAGCACAACGCCTTCGTGCGCGAGCGCGTCTGCCGCGACCTGGCATTTATCGGCATCAAGCTGGATGCCGATGCCAACGCCATCGATGCCCCGGTTATCTCCACCACCGACAGCCGGGTGCTGGCCGCGGTGGAGCCTACCAACGAGGAATGGATCACAGCGCGCTATACGCAGGATTTGATAGGCGGCGCGTGATGTCCCAGCCAGGCCGAGCGCGCTCAACTCAACTGACTCTGTAGCCACGCAGGGATTCATCGACATCAAAGAGGGGAAATCGCATGACCACCGCTTCCACCATCCGCCAGTGCTGGCTCGCCGGCCACGGCCCCATCGTCCATCGCGACGAGACCATCAAGCGCATGGAAACTCTGGTGGCCCGTTTGATCGTCGACGGCCGTGTTGCCGACGAGACGACGGCCTACACCCTGCTTGCCGCCGCCGACCGCCTGAGCTGCGTGGCCATGAACGTGGTCGCGCACATGACCTATGCGCGCCGCATCGACCTTTCCGGCGCGGCGCTGTCAGCCGAGGACTTCAAGCCCACGCCCGAAGGCCACACCGGCGGCTCGCTGAACATGGTGCAGGCCTTCGTCGGCTACCTGCTGGCCAACGCGCTCACCGGCAGCACACGCGGCTGGATCATGGGCCAGGGCCATTGTGTCGCCGCCATCGAAGCGGTCAATGCGCTGACCGGCGATGTCTCGCCCGCGCAGCGGGGCCGCTACGACCGCAGCGAGCAAGGCCTGTCGCGCCTGTGTGCCGATTTCTATTCCTATGCCATCGATGCGCAGGGCCGCCCGGCCGTGCCGCTGGGCAGCCATGCCGGCCCCAACACCGCCGGTGCCGTGTCCGAAGGCGGCTACCTCGGCTTTGCCGAACTGCAGTACATCCACATGCCGCTGCCTGGCGAATCGCTGGTCGCCTTCCTCAGTGACGGCGCCTTCGAGGAGCAGCGTGGCCCGGACTGGGCGCCGCGCTGGTGGCGCGCGCAAGACAGCGGCTTCGCTGTACCGGTGATGATCCTCAACGGCCGCCGCATCGAGCAGCGCACCCAGATCATGCAGGAAGGGGGTGCGCAATGGCTGGCCGACGACGTGCGCCACAACGGCTTCGACCCGGTGATCGTCGATGGCCGTGACCCGGCCGCGATCGCCTGGGCAATCGTCGAAGCCGAGGGCGCGCTGCGTGCGTTTGCCGCCGATCCGGATCGCCGCTATCCGGCGCCTCTGCCCTACGTGATCGCCGAGACCGAGAAGGGCTTCGGCTTTCCCGGTGCTGGCAGCAACGTCGCGCACAACCTGCCGTTGGGCGGCAACCCCCACACCGATGTCGCCATGCGTGGGCGGTTCAACGAAAGCGCGGCTGCGCTCTTCGTTGCTCCGGTCGAACTCGACGCGACGCTCACCGCCTTCGCAACCCACGCCGCCCAGCAGCGCCCGCTGGAAAGCGCGCATCCGATGGCGCACCGCCACCCCGCTGCGCCCAGGCTGCCCGAACCGCGCTGGGAAATATCAGGCAGCGAAGGCAGTGCGATGACGGCGCTGGATCAGTGGTTCGTTGAATTCGCCAAAGCCAATCCCGAGCTGCGCATGCGCATCGGCAACCCTGACGAATTGGCCAGCAACAAGATGGGCGGCACGCTGGCGCTGCTCAAGCACCGCGTCAACGAGCCCGAACCCGGTGTGCCTGAGGATTTGCACGGCGCCGTCATCACCGCGCTCAACGAAGAGGCCGTGGCCGCCGCCGCACTCGGCAACAAGGGTGGACTGAACCTGATCGTCAGCTACGAGGCCTTCGCCGTAAAAATGCTCGGCCTGATGCGGCAGGAAATCATCTTCGCCCGCCACCTGCGTCAGGTCGGCCAGCCCGCCGGCTGGCTGTCGGTGCCACTCATCGTCACCTCGCACACCTGGGAGAACGCCAAAAACGAACAGTCGCACCAAGACCCGACGATCGGCGAAGCCCTGCTGGGCGAGATGTCGGACACCTCGCGCGTGTTGTTCCCGGTGGATGGCAACACTGCGGTCGCCGCGCTGCGCGAAATCTATGCCGGACGCGGGCAACTGGCCTGCCTCATCGTTTCCAAGCGCGACGTGGAGAACCGCTTCGATGCCGAATCGGCGCAACGCCTGATCCGTGACGGCGCGGCCCATCTGATCGGTGACCCCGCCGAGGCCGAAGTGCAGCTCATCGCGCTGGGTGCCTACCAACTCGACGAGGCGATCAAGGCGCAGCAGCACCTTGCCGGGATGGGCAAGCGCGCCTGCGTCACCGTCATCCTGGAACCTGGCCGCCTGCGCATCCCGCGCGATGCCATGGAAGCGGAGTTCGTCGATGAAGACGCCACTGTCAGCACGCTGTTCCCGCAAGGCCTGCCGCGCGTGATCCTCACCCACACGCGCCCCGAGCCCATGCTCGGCATTCTGCGCCGCATCGACAACGGCCCGACCAGGACGCACGCCCTCGGCTACATCAGCCGCGGCGGCACCTTCGATGTCCCCGGCATGCCGTTCGCCAACCGCTGTACCTGGGCGCATACGGTGGATGCCGCAGCGACCGTGGCCGGCTGGAATCGTGAAGCACTGCTCGACCCTGCGCAGCGCGCGGCTCTTGATGGCACCGGCGATCCCAAAGATTTATTGAGCCCGTGAGTCAGGTACGCGAATCCTGTGCCGGTCATGAAGTGCGCCGGCAGCTCCAGGCCGGTGGAGGCGATGTCCTCGCGGTCTGCGCCAGTTCTCAACTGCGCAACGTGCCCAGCAGGTTGCATGTCAGGATCACGCATCGCCTGCACCGCTTATCCAGTCCCTGTTCGTCCAGGGAGTCGGCGCGCTGCTGCATCGCCTGCTTGGTTCCCTCACCGGAGCCCAGGTTGCTCAGGCCCGCCCTGCTGCCATTCGAGCCGGGTGGCCCCGATCACGCGGGCCTGCCGCTCGATGGGCAGGTACGATTTCAGCTCAATGGCCACACCACCCAGACGCTGCACGTCATGGCGGCGGCCCTGCTCGGGCTGATCGTTCGGCACCTTCCATAGCCCTTCGACCACGCGCTCCATGGTGCTGGCACGGCGTGGTGCCTCCAAGTGCCCGAACGTGGCTAGACACTTTGCACGGGGGCGAATGGGCCTGCCTTGGGCATACCCTCACCCTGCTTGGCATGTCCTTCAATGGGGCAGCTTGACGGCCTTCCAGCCGCTGTGGCTGAAATACTTGCCGTAGGCGTTGGAGGCCTGCGCGACCTGCACCACGCCGGCGGCGCGCTTGCCTTCTCCGTGCTTGCCCTGGGCGGCCTCGGCGCCCGCCACCAGGTCGGCCACGATGATGTGCAGCTGGGCGTCCGCCTCGGGGGGCAACTTGCAGTTTTCCACCATGTAGGCGACCTGCTGGCCGACGGCGTTGCCGAAGGCGTCGTAGTCGGCCGCCGTGGCCTTGCCTGCATGGGCCGCGGGCAGGATTTTCGTCACCGATGCATGGACGGCCGTCATGGCCTGGCGCAGCGGCGCGTCGGTGTCCCATTTCTTGCCGGCGTTGAGTTGCAACTGGTGGGTTTCGGCGCTGCCGTGGCTGTCGTGCGCGCTCGCGGCCATCGAGGTCAGGGGGACTGCCAGGGCGGCGGCCAGCAGCAGTGTGGTGAGTTGTTTCATGGAAATGCTCCGTTGAAAGTTGAACCATGCAAGGTGGCCGTGCGGGTTGCCTGGCTGCCTTGCCCTCTTCAACGAAGCGCGCGTCTGAATGTTCCATGTGTTTTGCATCTTTGGTGCACGGCCTTATTTGCGGTGCAGCAGCTCCTCCTCGGTCGCCTCCTGCGCGTAGCGACCCAGCAACAGCTGCAGCAGGCGCTCGCGCTGGGCGGTGTCCAGCAGCTCGCGCTCGGCCAGCAATTGGGTGATCACGCGCTGCTGCTGCGCGGCCTGCAGGCGGGCAATGGCGGCTTGCTCGGCGTCGATGGCCGCGCGGTCGGGTGCGGCGGCGAAGATGTGGCGCACCAGGGCTTCGCGGCGGTGGCGTATGTCGTCCCAGTTGGATGACAGGTCGTGCAGGAACGGCGCCTCCAGCGCCTCCCAGCGCGTGCGTTGCCCGGGCGTGAGCGCCAGGTAGTCCGGCAGGTGCACGGCCGGCGCCGGGGGCGGCGCCACGCGGGCAGGGCGCAGCACGAGCGCCGCAAGAATGCCCAGGTTGAGCGCCAGCGAGACGGCCAGCAGGGTGCGGATCCAGGTGGGGTGTTTCATGGCAGATTCCTTGGCAGTCGGCAAATCTCGGTGGCGGCGCACAGCCCGCCCGGCGGCACGGGGTCGAACACGCGCGCCATGGCGGGGTCGGCGGCCGCAAACGTGGTAGGAATGGCTGCCCCCGTGCCCAGCAGCAGCCCGCCCATCCACAGGCCCGAGACCAGCGCCGCGCCAGCCGCCAGGCCCGTGGGCATCCAGCCCAGAAGGTCCCAGCCGGCACGCCGGGGCCTGGCGGCGCGCGGTGGCCGCCGGTCGCGCAGGCGCTCCTGCAGCTGCGCCGCGAGATCGAAGCCCAGCGTGGGCGATGGCAGGGCGTGCAGTTCCTGGCGCAGCGCCCGCAGCGCATCGAGCTGCTGGCTGCAGACAGGGCAGGCCCGCAGGTGGCTCTGCAGCGCGGCCTGTCTGCGCGCGGGCAGGGCGTGATCGACAAAGGCGGAAAGGTCTTCGATGCGTGGGCAGGTCATGGTGGCTCCTTGCGGTCAGCGTGGCATGTGCTGCAGCAGCCCGGCGCGGGCGCGGGCGATGCGGGATTTGACGGTGCCCAGGCCGATGCCCAGCACCTGGGCAATGTCCTCGTAGGGCATGTCCTCGATGTCGCGCAACAGCAGGATCTCACGGTGCTCCACCGACAGCCGCGCCAGCGCGCGCTCCAGCTCCGCGATGCGCTGGCGCGCCTGCAGCATGGCCTCGGGCGTGGGCGTATCCGCCGGTACCTGCTGATGCAGCGCGTCGTCTAGCGCCACGAACTCCACGTGCCGCGCGCGACGCAGCCGGTCCAGTGCCTGGTTGCGCGCGATGCGGAACAGCCACGTGGACAGCTGCGCCTGCGGGCGCCAGCTGGGCAGTGCCTGGTAGACGCTCAGAAAGGTTTCCTGGGTCAACTCGCGCGCATCCTCCTGTGACCGAGTCATGCGCACCAGAAAGCGGTAGATGCGATCCTGGTTGCGCGTCACCAGCTCAGAGAACGCCGCGACCTCCCCGCGCTGGGCGCGGGCAATGCAGTCAGTCTCGTCAAACTGGCTCGGTTGGGGCATTGGGGCGTTAACGCATGAGGAGCGCAAAAGTTCCATCTTCGGGCAAGCCCTGACGAACCCGTCTTCGTCAGTCCAGCCAGACTCGCGATTCGCTTCATGCTTCTCATCAATACGTCCGATGGGGGCATGTGGCAACGTGAACTGACCGTTGGCTCGATCGGATGAACACGAGGTGAACAGAAGGTTCAGTGTTGATTCACCCCCGGTTCGTCAAAATTATTGGCATCAACAGCTCTGATGCTGTGAAAGGAACCGACGATGAAACGAAACCTACACCTCAAGCCCCGGCTGGCCACCCTGGTGCTGGCCGTCGCGGCGCTGCCAGCGGTGGCATCCAGCGACTGCGATGTCCCGGCCGCGCGATGGCAGTCGCGCGAAGCGGTGCGCCAGATGGCGGCGCAGCAGGGCTGGCAGGTCGAGCGACTGAAGATTGACGACGGCTGCTACGAAATCCGTGGCACCGACGCCCAGGGCCAGCGCTTCAAGGCCAAGCTCGACCCCGAGACCCTGCAGGTGCTGAAGATCAAGTCGCGCGAGCGCGATGACCACCACAAAGACCGGGACCGGGAGCGCGAGCGCCGGCGCGACCACACGCCGCAGGATGCGGGCACTGCCCCTTCCTCACCCCTCTTTACCCCGGGCAGCGCGCCGCGCGGCCAGGTGCAATGAATCGCCTCCCCTCTTTCCAGGAGAACCCTATGTCCAAACCCCTGATCACCGCCATTGCCGCAGCTTGCGCGCTTGCCGTGCCCGCCCTCGGCCAGGCGCGCGAAGTCACCATTGCCACCCAGCTCAAGAACTACGGCGGCGACGGCGCCTACCTGGCGGTCTACCTGACCGATGCCAAGGGCGCCTACGCCGGCACGCTCTGGGTGGCCGGCGGCAAGGCCAAGTACTACAAGCACCTGGCGGACTGGAGCCGCCTGTCGGCCGGCGACGCCAAACGTCTCAATGGCGTGACCGGCGCCAGCGTCGGCGCGGGCCGCACGCTCAGGGTGACGGCCGATCTGGCCGACGCGCTGATCGACGCCGGCTACGAGATCCGCATCGACGCCGCCGTGGAAGACATGCGTGACAGCCCCTCCGAGGTGCGGCTGCCCCTGACGGCGGCGGGCGCCGGCAAGGCGCAGGCCGGCAAGCAGTACATCCAGTCGGCCAGCTTCCAGCTGAAGTAAGGAGCAAGGCATGAACTGGAAAGCCGTCCACCGATGGCTGGGTCTGAGCCTGGGCACCGTGGCCCTGGTGCTGGGCCTGTCCGGTGCCCTGCTGGCCCTGGATCCGGTGCAGGAGGCCTGGCAGGCGCCGACAGCACCGGCCGACCTGCCGGTGGCCACGCTGGTGCAACAGGTGCAGCAGGCCATGCCCGGCGTCGAGGAAATCCGTCGCCTGCCCTCGGGCGCCGTCGCCGCCTTCGGCTTCGACGGCGACCAAGCGCAGGCGCGCTACGTCGATGCAACCAGCGGCCAGCTGCTTGGCAACTACCAGCCCTCCAGCATGCCGCGCTGGGTCAAGAACCTGCACCGCGCGCTGCTGCTGCTGGGCGATGGTGGGCGCTGGGGCGCCGCGGCCACGGCGCTGGCCATGGTCTTGCTGTCGATTTCCGGCCTGGTGCTGCTCGTGCGCCGCATGGGCGGCTGGCGCCATGTGGCAGGCCGGGTGCGCGGCACCCTGGCGCAGCGCCTGCACGTACTGGCGGGCCGGGTGGTGCTGGCCCTGCTGCTGCTGTCCTCGATCACGGCGCTGACCATGAGCGCCTCGACACTCGGCCTGCTCGAACTGGAAGCCGGGCCCGAGCCCGACGTTGTTTCCAGCGCCAGCACGGGGGCCGACCTGGCGCCGGCGCAGCTACCGCTGCTGCGCGACCTCGGCGTCGGCGATCTGCACCGCGTCAACCTCCCCGATGCGGGCGACCCCACCGACACCTGGCAGGTGGCGACCACGCGCGGCCAAGGCTGGATTGACCGCCACAGCGGCGATACCTTGGCCTGGCAGGAGGCGACGTTGGCGCAGCGGCTGGACGACTGGGCCCGCGTGCTGCACACCGGCGAGAGCGCCTGGCCGTGGGCCGTGGTGATGGGCCTCGCGGGCCTCTGCGTGCTGCTGTTCTGGGCGAGCGGCGTGCTGATCTGGTGGCAGGGGCGCCGCAACGCGGTGCACATCGCCGACAACTCCCGCCTGCAGCAGGCCGAGGTGCTGATCTTCGTCGCCAGCGAGGGCGGCAGCACCTGGGGCTTTGCCCAGGCCTTGCATGCCGCGCTGGTACGCGCCGGGCGACGCGTGCACAGCAGCGCACTGGAGCACTTCCAGATCACGCCCACGGCGCAGCAGGTCTTCATCCTGGCGGCCACGCATGGCGATGGCCAGCCGCCGGCGCATGCGTGTCATGCGCTGGAGCGCATTGCCGCGCAGGGCGGCAGCGGCGTGCCGGTGACGGTGCTGGGTTTTGGCGATCGCCAATACCCGGCGTTCTGCGCATATGCACAGGCCGTCGAGCAGGCGCTGCGTGCCCAGGGGCATGCGAGCCTACTGCCGCTGGAGCTGATCCACCAGCAGTCGGCGCAGCAGTTCGCCCGCTGGGGCGAGGCACTGGCGCAGGCCCTGGGCCAGCCGCTGGCGATCGATTACCGACCCCGTCTGCCCGCCACCACCGCGCTGACGCTCGTCGAGCGGCGCGACTACCCCGGCCAGGCCGATCGGCCCACGGCCATCCTGCGCTTTGCCTGGCCGCGCCAGCCGTGGTTTGCGCGTCTGCTCGGCTGCGGCCTGGGCCGCTTCGAGGCGGGCGACCTGGTAGGTATCGTGCCACCGGGGAACGCGGTGGCGCGCTATTACTCGCTGGCGTCGGGCAGCGCCGACGGCTTTCTGGAAATCTGCGTGCGCCAGTGGCCCGGCGGCGTGTGCTCGGCGCACCTGCTGGGGCTCAAGCCGGGCGACAGCACGCAGGCCTTCATCCGTGCCAACCCGGGCTTTACCCTCAGCGGTCGACCGCCGAGCGTGCTGCTGATCGGCGCTGGCACCGGCGTGGCACCGCTGGCAGGCTTCATTCGGCGCAACGACGAGCGCACGCCGATGCACCTGTACTTCGGCGCGCGCGACCCGGCCACCGACTACTACTTCGGCTCCGAGATCGCGCGCTGGCAGGCCGAGCAGCGCGTGGCCAGCGTCAACACCATCTTCTCGCGCGTGCCCGGCGGCGGCTACGTGCAGGAAATCCTGCAACGCGACGCCGAACGCCTGCGCAAATTGCTGGCCGCCGGCGCCGCGGTGCGCGTGTGCGGCAGCCGCCCCATGGCCCAGGGCGTGGGCGAGGTGCTCGATGCGCTGCTGGCGCCGCTGGGCCTTGACGTGAACGCACTGAAGGCCAAGGGGCGCTATGCCGAAGACCTGTTCTGAGCCCTTGCACCGGCTGCAACTGCACGGGCCGACCATGGCCACGCGCTGGGCCGTGAGCTGCGATGTGCCGCCTGTGCTGGACACGAACGCACTGTGCCAGGCGCTGGCCGAAGCGGTCGAACAAGTCGATGCCCAGATGTCGCCCTGGCAGCCGGAAAGCGCACTGAATCAGCTCAACCGTGCGCCGGTAGGCGATTGGCTGGCACTGCCGGCGCAGATCCTTGAGGTGCTGGCCCGCGCGCTCGAAGTCTGCCGCCTGAGCGACGGAGCGTTTGATCCCGCCGTCGGCGCACTGGTCGATGCCTGGGGCTTTGGCGCGGCATGCGACACGCCGGACGCCGAGGCCATCCGCGCCGCGCGCAATGCCAAACGCCTGCCGACACCGCAAGCCCTTGAGCTGGACTTGGCCGCCGGCCTGGCGCGCAAGCACTCGCCACTGCAGCTCGATTTGTGCGGCATCGCCAAAGGCTATGCCGTGGATCGTATGTGTGCCGTGCTCACCGGACACGGCGTGTGCCACGCCCTGGTCGCACTGGACGGCGAGCTGCGCGCCATCGGCCCCCAGGCCAGCGGCGCGCCCTGGGCGGTGGCGCTGGAGAGCCCGCGTGCAGGCCTGCGCGCCGCGCACGGGGTGATCGAGCTGCAGGACCTGGCCGTGGCCACGTCGGGCGATTACCGGCACTTCGTCCAGGTGGGCCAGGCACGCCTGGCGCACAGCATGGACGGGCGCAGCGGCAAGCCGGTGAACAACGGCGTCGCCAGCGTCACCGTGCTGGCGCCCCGTTGCATGGACGCCGACGCCTGGGCCACCGCCTTGCTGGTGGCGGGCTCGGGCCAGGGCCTGGCCTTGGCGCATCGGCACGGCCTGGATGCCTTGTGGCTGCTGCGCCGGGGCGAGGCGCTGGTCGAGTTGGGCTCGGGCCGCTTCGCCGCTGCCGCATCGGCGGGTACGGCATGAACGGCGGGTGAAGAGGCTGTTCAGCACCGGTTCACCCACACCCGCGCAGACTGCAGCCACAGTCGATCGTGACTGCATTGCAACTCAAGGAGAACGTCATGCAAGTCGCCACCACCATCGCCTCCATCGGCATCGCCGCGGCCCTGCTGGGCAACACCGCCCTGGCCGGCGATCATTCCGATCGCACGCAGCGCCACGCCAGCCGCGCCGAGCGCATCGAAGCGCTGAACGCACCCTGGCAGGCCATTCCCAACTCGGCCGAGGCAGGCTCGCCCGGACATGGCTGGCAGTATTTCTTCAACCCGCAGGCAGCGCGCGCGGTCGTCATCAGCCCTGATGGCCATTACTACTTGAGCCGCGGCAAGGGGCTGCGCTGGATCGCCGCAGCCCAACCAGCGGCGGAAACGGCAACGGCGCCCTGGCAGGCCATCGCCAACCAGGCCCAGGCCGGCATGCCCGGGTTTGGCTGGCAGTACTTCTTCGACTCGATCGCACCCCGTGCGGTGGTGATCAGTCCCGACGGCCACTACTACCTCAGCCAGGGCGATGGGCTGCGTTGGGTGGCTATGGCGCAGCAGCCAACCGGTCGCGACGCATCCATCGGCTGACAAACGGTGCTGCAAGCAGGGGCAGCAAGAATCCATCAGCTGCTTTTTCAGAACCGGAACGAGGGTTGGCATCGTGGCAGCCTCGCCTGCAAAAGCGCGGGCTGCCACGTTCACGCCCGCATCCACATTGAGAGCCTCATGTCCAGAACCACTGAACGCTACCATCCAACGCTCATCACACTGCACTGGCTGACGCTGCTGCTGATGGTCGGTGTCTATGCCTTGATCGAGCTGCACGATGGCCTGCCCAAGGGCAGTGCCGAGCGGGCGCTGGCCAAGAGCTGGCATGAAAGCCTGGGCATCCTGGTTTTCGCAGTCGTCGTATTGGTTCGGCTGCCGCTGCGGTGGATGCTGGGTCAACCCAGTGAGCTTGCCGGTACGCCCGCGTGGCAGTCCCGCTTGGCCCATGTCATGCACTGGGCGCTTTACGGCCTGCTCATCGCGGCGCCCGTTCTCGGCTATCTGAGCCTGAACGCCAAGGGCGCGCCCGTGTCCTTGTTCGGACTCGAACTGCCTGGGCTGATGGCGCCTGACAAGGCGCTTGCAGGCGGCCTCAAAGAAGTCCACGAGGCAATCGGCACACTCGGGTACTGGCTGATCGGCCTACACGCTGCAGCGGCGCTGGTGCATCACTACCTGATGCACGACACGACGCTGGCACGCATGGGCCTGGGGCGGGCTCGACTTGACCCAAACTCCAGAGACAGCCGCTGACCGGCTGCCGCAAAACCCTTGCCAGCTCCGGATCTGGACGCCGGCCGGAACACCGGCAGATCGGCTCAAGACGCCGCGAACTTATTCCACAGCACGATGAAACAAGCCATAAACAAACGCCGCCAAATCCCCCTGTCCATGCCAGACCCGGACCCGGCGGCCTGCTCGCTGGACATGCGCATGGCCGTTTGCCGCAAAGTCCCTCTTTTTGCCGATCTCGACGACGGGCAACTGGCGCAGGTCAACCGGCATTGCCAGGCCCAGAACTTCGCGGCCGGGGAGCCCGTCTACCTGGAAGGCGATGCCGCGACGCACATTTACGTGGTGGCGATCGGCGCCGTCAAGACCACGCGGCTGGCGGCCGATGGGCGCCAGTCGCTGATTGACTTGCTCACCCCAGGCGATTTCTTTGGCGCGCTGCCGGCGCTGGGCCAGCAGTTCTACGCCGACAGCGCCACCGCCTTGACGCCGGCCTGCCTGCTGGGCCTGGATGCGCCTGAGTACGACGCCATCCTGCAAGAAATTCCGCAAGTCGCTGTGGCCACGCTCAAGGGCGTGGCGCACCGGCTGACGCAGTCGCAGCACGCCATTCACATGCTGGCCGGGGCGCCGCTGGAGCAGCGCCTGGCAGCCTTGCTGCTGGTTCTTGCCGACAAGGTCGGCAAGCCCTGGAACGAGGCCATGCTGCTGGACGTGCCGCTGGCGCGCGAGGACCTGGCCGCCATGGCCGGCGCGGCCACCGAATCGGTCAGCCGCTTGCTCAGCCAGTGGCAGCGCGAGGGCTGGATCGACGCCGGCCGGCGCTGGGTCGCCATCGTCGATGCGGCGCGCTTGGAGCAAGTGCGCGACGGCATGGTTTGAGTCAGCGCCAAAGTCGGCTGCTGTTGATTGACGTTTCTCATGGAGCAATACGGCGGGCCTGCCTACAGTGAAGGCATCCCTCAACCAGACCGTCATACAAGGAAAAAACCATGACCAACACCAACACCCGCACCACCTTGCGCGCCGAGGGTTTTTCCTGCCCGTCCTGCGTGACCAAGATCGAGAAAAGCGTCGGCGCGATGGCGGGCGTGAGCCACGTCAAGGTGCACTTCGCATCGGCGCGCATCGAAGTCGACCACCACCCCGAAACCGTCAGCGCGGACGATCTCATCGCCGCCATCGCCAAGGTGGGCTACACCGCGCGCGCCTCGGCGTTCTGACGCACCACCATGGCCCCCGCGCCGCTCACTCCACGAGCAGCACACCGCCGCGCCCGGCGGCGGTGGCTGCCCCTGTCCCGCTTGACCACCTTCGGAGGCCAACCCCATGAACAAGATCAACGCATGGATCAACGGCCGCTGGACGACTCCCGCCTTGTCCGGCCTGCTGATCCTGGCTTCATTCACCGCATCCAAGGGCTACGGCGCTGCCCTGGCGGCCCAGTGGCTGATGGTCGCCGCCGCCTTCGTCGCCGGCGCGCCCATCGTGCGCAACGCCGTGCGTGCGCTGGCCGTGCGCCATATCAGCATCGACCTGCTGGTGAGCATCGCCGCCGTCGGCGCCCTCGTCATCGGCGAGTACTGGGAGGCGGCGGCCGTCACCTTCCTGTTCGCCATCGGCCACGCGCTGGAATCGGCCACCCTGAACAAGACCCGCGCGGCGCTGGCCGAGCTGATTGCCGTGGCGCCGGACACGGCCATCGTCATGCGCAAGGGCGAGCAGGTGGAAATCCCCGCCGCCAGCGTCGCCATGGGCGAGGTGGTGCTGGTCAAGAACGGCGCCAAGGTGCCGGTCGATGGCGAGGTGATCGCCGGCACTGGCGCGTTGGACGAGGCATCGATCACCGGCGAGTCGATCCCGGTGGAAAAGTCCAAGGGCGACCACGTCTTCGCCGGCACCATCTCGCGCGGCGGCTTCCTGCAGGTGCTGGCCACCGGCATCGGCGCCGACACCACGCTGGCGCGCATCATTCACCGCGTGGAAGACGCGCAGGACGCCAAGGCGCGCACGCAGAAATTCATGGACCGGTTTTCATCCTGGTACACCCCCGCCGTCGTCGTGCTGGCGCTGCTGGCCGGCCTCATCAGCGGCAGCGTGGTGCTGGGCCTGACCCTGCTGGTGGTGGCCTGCCCCGGGGCGCTGGTGATCTCCATTCCCGTGTCCATCGTCGCCGGCATTGGCCGCTCGGCACGCGACGGCATTCTGATCAAGGGCGGCGAGTTCCTGGAGATCGCGGCCAAGATCGACGTCGTGGCCGTGGACAAGACCGGCACGCTGACCAAGGGCCGGCCGCAGCTCACCGACGTGGTGGCGCTGGCGCCGGGCGTGGACAAAAACCAGGTGCTGGCCTGGGCCGCGCGCGCCGAGGCCGGCTCCGAGCACCCGCTGGCGCGGCCCATCCTGGAAGCGGCGGAGCAAGCCGGCATCCCGGTGGCCGCGCTGCCCGAGCACATCGAGCCCGTGATCGGCAAGGGCATCACCGCGCGCGTCGATGGCAAGCGGGTGCTGATCGGCAACCTGGCCTTGCTGGAGCAGTTCGGCGTCGCCGATACCGTGGGCGCGGACCGCCAGGCGCACGAACTCGCCACCCAGGGGCGCACGCCCATGATCGTTGCCGTGGACGACCAGGTGCTGGGCGTGATCGCCGTGGCCGACGAGATCCGGCGCGACGCCGCCGCCATGGTGGCCGCGCTGCACAAGGCGGGCGTGAAGAAGGTCGTCATGCTCACCGGCGACGTGAAGCCGGTGGCCGATGCCGTCGCCGCCGCCACCGGCATCGACGAGGTGCACGCCGGGCTGCTGCCCGAGGACAAGCTCGACATCGTCGCCCGCCTGCAGCGGGCCGGCCACGTCGTCGCGATGGTTGGCGACGGCGTCAACGACGCGCCGGCGCTGGCCACCGCCGACGTCGGCGTGGCCATGGGCGCAGCCGGCTCGGCCGTGGCGGTGGAGACCGCCGACATCGCGCTCATGGGCGACGACCTGCTCAAGCTGCCCGAGGCCATCTCGCTGGCGCGGCGCACGCTCTCCAACATCCGCCAGAACATCGTCATCGCTCTAGCGACCGTCGGCCTCCTGCTGACCGGTGTGCTGATGGGTGGGGTGACCATGGCCGCCGGCATGCTGTTCCACGAAGGCTCGGTATTGATCGTGATTGCCAATGCCATGCGGCTGCTGCGGCGCGCGACACCGGCGCACTCAGCGCCCTTGTCGACAGTGGCGAGAGAGTCGGCTCCATCCATTTGAGCGGTGCACATGATCGTTGCCTCGGCCTCTGGCATCTCGGTGCCAGAGGCCTTGTTCCCATCCCAGCCGCTGCACTGCCGCAAGAATCTTGCCGGAACCTGAGTGTTCGATGAATTCAGAAACAAGAAAGGACGAAATTAATGGGCACAAAACCCTCTTGCAGCTTGAGACTGCACGTTATGTTCTCGCTCAGTTCATCTGATCGACATCCCACGTCCCCGCCCCATATCCCACGACGCAACGCCATCGCGCATAGTCGTCGCAATCTGCTGCCCCAGCCGCTGCTCGATCACCGGCTTCCACGGCACCAGGCTGAAACCCATGCCGTCATCAAGCATGGCGTAGCGTCCGCTGGCGAGCATGACCGAGCGCCGGTAGATGCCGGCCACGCGCTGTCCATCTGACACCGGTCGATGCTCCAGGCCAGTTTCGGCCGCAATATCCTTGGCGGCCTGCGCCAGTTCCCGATTACGCAGCGTGCCCAGCAGGTTGCGCGCCAGGATCACGCGTTGCCCGCGCCGCTCGGCCAGCCCCTGTTCGGCCAGGAAGTCGGCTCGCTTCTGCAGCGCATCCTTGACCTCACTGCCAAAGCCCAGGTCGCCCAGGCCTGAGCCACCGCCGATCAACTGCTGGTCGAGCCAAGTGGCGCCGATCACGCTCGCCTGTCGCGCGATGGGCAGGTGCGATTTCAGCTCAACGGCCACGCCGCCCAAGCGCTGCGCGTCGTAGCGGCGGCCTTGCTCGGGCAGGTCGCCCGGCACGTTCCATAGCCCTTCGGCCACGCGCTCCACGATGCCCGCCCGGCGCAGGGCTTCCAGCCGGCGGACATGGGCGGCCACGACCTCCTGCGGGTCGCGTCCGGGGACGGCCTGGCCCTGTGCCACCGCCAAGTGGTGGTCGGTGCGGTACAGGCCACCGCTCGCCAGTGCGGCGATGTTCTTGTCGGCGGCGCGCACGTCGGCCGATCCCTTCACCTCCACCACGGCACCGGCTGGGTAGTTCGCCAGCTCGTCGCGGGCGTTGAGCGCGACGTAGTGGGCCTTGCCATCCACCCCGTCGATGACCAGATAGCCCCGGTCTCGCAGCTCGTCGGCCAGCCCCTTCGCGGCCACGCGGCCGAGGATGGTTCGGCCGTCGTCTCCCGGCTCGAACACCGCCAGCTCGCGCGACTCGCCGCGCATGGCCCGCTGCATGGTGCGGATGATGTCGCCACGCTCGCCCAAGACGCGCAGGGTCTTTTCGGCGTCGGCATGGACGGCCCAGGTGCCGGGCTGCACTTCATCGGCCAGGCCCAGACGTTGCAAACGCTGCAGGCGGCCGATCAGCAATAGGCGCTGGCGTTGCAGCCGCGGCTCGTTGAAGCGTTCAATCTGCACTTGACCGCCGTCGCCAAGCTCGCGCTTCAGCGTGCGATCCAGGCTCGTCCACCGTTCCTGCTCCACCTCACACTGCAAGGTCTGCTGGATCTCCAGCTCGGTGCGCGGCCCCAGCCACTCGGTCGCCAGCTCAGACGCACGATGCCGGAAGCCATCGGCGATGTAATCGCCCGCGATGATGAGATCTTTGCCGGTATCGTCGCGCCCGCGCACGATCAGGTGGGTGTGCGGGTTGTCGGTGTTCCAGTGATCGACCGCCACCCATTCCAGCCGCGTGCCCAGGTCGGCTTCCATTCGATTCATCAGGTGTCGCGTGTAGGTACGCAGATCTTCCAACTCGGCCCCATCCTCGGGCGAGACGATGAAGCGGAAATGGTGCCGGTCGTCGGCGCAGCGTTCCTTGAAGGCATCCAGATCGGCGGCATCGGTCTGCGGCCCATAGGCCCGGCCCGGCTCGCCATCGCGCCCCACGCCATCGCGCTCGATGTAGCGCAGGTGCTTGGCGAGCGACTGCGGACTGGCCTGGCGCTGGTTGACCAACAGCGTCTTGATGGTCACACGCCGAGATAGGGGCGTCAGCTTCGCCCCCGCGAAGCGCGCCGCCGTGTGGCCGCGCCCGAGGCGCGACCCGGGGCGCTGGCCGGTGCCACGCGCCGATGCCGGACGGCGCACCGAGGACTTGCCGCTGCCGGCCTTGCCTGCCTGCTTGAGCACCTTGGAAACGAAGCTCTGACCCTGGCCCTTGCCTCGGTTCTTCGGGGCGCTGGGGCGGATGCGGAAATCGTCGTCGCGGCGGTCGGTCATGGCTGTGCTCCCTGCAAACTCCGGCGTGTCCGGTCGTGCGAAGCACGCGGACATGCCTGCATTGGCGCGGGCCTCGCGCCCCACGCGGCACGGCGGCAAAGCCGCTGCGTGCCGCGCAACCCCCATGTGCAGACTGGCTTTCGACGCGGCCTGGTGCCGCGTCCTTTTGTCTTGCCTTCCGCCTTTGCCCCTCGCTGACGCTCCGGGCAGCGGCGGCCCGGCGGCGCTGCTGCGTGAGCAGCCGGCGCGCCGGCGAACGCGGCGACGGCCGCAGGCCGGCAGCGTTCGAGGCAAGACGCCTGCACGTGGGGTGGCTGCGCCGAAGGCAGCGCGAAGTGCGGTGCCCAATGCGCAGGATTGGCACCCGCACTGCATGCGCGACGACACGGCGACAGCCAGCAGAACGACACGCCCGATCGCACGACAAGATGCACACCAACGTGCAGCAAGTCGGCCGCCATCATGGGCGTGTCTCCAGCCAGACCGGGTGCGCGACGCCGATCACGGCGGATGCGCTGACCGGCCCGAAATACCGGCTGTCGAACGACGCCGGATTGGTCACACTGAGCAGGAACAGTTCGCCAGGCCGAAGCTGCCGGCACTGCGGCCAGGATGGCAGCGGACGGCCCAGCCGGTCGGCGGGCCGAACGGCAGCCACCGGCACGCCGTCGATCCACACCAGCGCATCGAAAACGCAAACCTGCTGTGGCGCGACTGCGCCCACGCGCTTGAGCAGCGGCACGCGCGCCGGCAGGTAGCCGCGCTGCGCGGCCAGCGCGGCGGCGTCTGGCGGCAGTGTGGTCAGGACGATGCTGTCCACGGACAATGGACGTGGCAGCGAGCCGGGCCGATGGCGCAGCGGATCGACGCGATACCAGCCCACGGGAACGCTGTCGGACGGGTTGTAGATCAGGCGCGGGAATGGATGCACGAAGGACGCCCAGGCCAGCGCAGCGAGGCCGCAGGCGGCGAGGCCCGCGAGCACGATGCGGGCGCGCAGGCGCGAGCGAGGACGCGGCGCGAGGCCCGTAGTGGAAACGGCGGTCATGGCAGCGTCCTCCCGGCCAGCCAGGCGGCGTGCCGCTCGGCGGTGTATTCGGGCAGCGGCAGGCGCGCGGCGAGCCGGTTGGCGAGCGTGCGCCAGTACGCGGGCGAGACGGCGACAGGCGCGATGCCCAGTGCCTCGATGGCGTCGATGCGCTCCAGCACGGCGCGCACCTGCCCGTCGCCCTCGGCGTGCAGCAGCAGGCGCGCGCCCGGCTGCACGCCGGGAATGCGCTGCGCCGCATCGAGCGGCGTGCAAGCCTGCATCACCATGAGCTGCCAGCGAATCGTGCCGTAGTCGTTAGCCTGCCAGCGGATGCGGCAGAACATGGCGCCCGGCAGGAACACCGCGCAGCGCCGCCAGCGGTCGAGCTGGCGCGTGCGCGCAGGTTCGCCGAAGCGCAGGTAGAGCTTGAAGCGCGGTTCGATATAGGCCAACGCCACGCGCGTCAGCGGCGCGCTGGCAGACTGGACGGAAGGGGCTGCGAGCGCAGCGGTGGTCGCGAAGGCAATGGATACATTGGCAAGCGAAGCGGATGCGTTCATGGCGTGTTCTCCCTGCGGTGTTCTGAAAACTCGCGCTCCAGCAGGCCGCGCAGCAGGTCGGCCACGGTCACGCCTTGCGTGAAGGCCGACACCTTGATGCGCGCCCGCATGGCGGGCGTGATGTCGAGGGTCAGGCGGGCGGTGTAGAGGTCGCCCTTGCCCAGCGCATCGGCATCGCCCTGGCGAATCCACGCCTCGGCGTGCGGATTCGCGGGCGGACGCGCGCCGATGCCGACGCGCTTTGCCGCACGTTTGCTGTTCGGCGGTGGCTTCGCTGTCATGTCGTCCACCGCAGCAGTTCGTCCACCAGGGCGGTGATTTCCCGTGCGGCGGCGCTGTCCGGTGCCGTCTCGCGCGCAAGCCGGCCAGCGGCCACGCTGACGGCGAACACGATGCGCTGGCACACCTCGGCGCGTAGCGCCGGCAGCGGCTGTTCGGCCAGCGATTGCCGCGCTTCCCTGCCGATGATGGTGGTGCTGACGCGCCGATTGATGACGAAGGCCGCGCGGAGCAGCGGCCGGAACACCTGCGCCTCGCGGATCAGCGTCACCATCTCGGCGCTGGCCCACAGGTCGTAGGGGCTGGGCTGCACCGGGATCAGCACGCGCTCGGCCGCCAGCAGCGCGGAGCGCGCCAAGGCGGCGATGCGCGGCGGCCCGTCGATGACGACGTGATCGGCCCGCCTGGCGAGTTCTGGCGCCTCCTGATGCAGCGTTTCGCGTGCGAGGCCCACGGCGCTGAACAGCCGTGGCAAGCCTTGCTGGCTTCTGCGCTGCGTCCAGTCCAGGGATGAACCCTGCGGGTCGGCGTCCAGCAGCACGACGTGCTGGCCACGCATCGCCAGCTCGCCGGCGATGTGCGTGGCGAGCGTGGTCTTGCCCACGCCGCCTTTCTGATTGAGCATCGCGACGATCATGGCCTGGCCCTCCATGCTGGAAAGCCTTGCTTGGAGTCGCCTGCAAAACCTGCCGACTGGCGGCCGGTTTTGTCTGCCGTTTGTGGCCGCGTGGTGGTTGTCCACCGCAGCGGCGCTTCTCTACTAAAAGTTAGAGAAATTAAGTTAGGGAAGTTAGAGGACGCGCAAACCCAATGCTGGCACGGGTTTGCGGCCGATCGGCACGCCTGATAGCACGATAGTCCCACGCCTGATAGCACGATACCCCGCACGCCTGATAGCACGACACCATTCACAGGCTGTCCCGAAGTTATCCCCGTGCCGTCTGCGGCACGGGCCGAAACGTCAGCAGCTCCATGCCGTTGTCCGGCATCCTCTCGATGCCCAGGACATAGCCGGGCAGCGACTGCCGCGCGACCAGCGCGCGCAGGTCGCAGGCGAAGTCGTAGGGCTTCGCGGTGCTGCCGGACTTCTGGTGCAGGTAGCGGAAGTCGAATTGCCAGCCGTATTCCTGCTTGCCGCCGTGCTTGCGCACCAGCCGGTACAGCCACCGCTCGATGCCGCCGGTCAGCCGGAAATACGCCGGGTCGATGGTCAGCACCAGGGCGGCGTCGAGCACGCCCGCATAGAACCAGTCGGGCAGGATCAGCTCGATGCCCAGCGGCGTGCCATTGGCATCGGCCAGCTCCTTCCATTCGTTGATCCACGAAAACCGATGCAAGCGTCGCCCGGTCGTCTCGCGGATGGACGTGGCCACCGTGGTCGATTGCAGCCGATCCAGCGCGGCCTTGAGGCGCTGGTAGTCGTGCAGCGACTTGCCGCGCCCGATGAAACGCAGGATCTCGTAGGGCGTGGCGCGCATCAGCCGCGAGGGCCGCAGGCCCGCGTCCTTCGCCTCCACGATCTGCGAGGCCGCCCAGATCAGCACGTCCGCATCCCAAATTGTGGCGATGCCGTGCTCCTGCGTGCCCTCCACGCGGATCGTAACGTTGCCCGCGCGGAAGTCGATGGGCTTGACCCGCTTGGACTTCGCCAAAGAGAAGAACGGATAAGCCATCAAATCCTGGCTGTCGCGCGGCGCCATGTCGCCGGGCAAGGCGCGGAACAGGTCGAGCTGTTCGCGCTCCTGCATCGGCCGCTGCCGGGATGGCAGCGCGGTGCTGGACATGGCGATGGCCTCCCGCACTCCAGCGGTCAGCGCGCACGGCTGTCGGCCGAGTGGTGCTCGGCGTATTCGGGATCGGAGGTCGTCTCGAAACTGCGGTCGGCGGCCCAGGCATCGAGGTCGGCCACGGCGTACATGACGCGCCGCCCGAACTTGCGAAAGCGCGGGCCGCCACCGATCACGCGCTGCTTCTCCAGCGTGCGCGGCGACAGGCGCAGGTACTCGGCGGCTTCGTCGTTGGTGAGATAGCGTTGGGGCTGCGCGGCAGCGGTCGAGACAGTGGCGGCAGGCCGCAAGGGAGCGGGACGCATGGTGTGAACCTCCATCGGTTGAAAACGCCCGGTCGCACGACGCGACCGGATGGAGGCAGTCTCAGAAAACGCGGCCCTCCTGCTCAGGGTCGTTTTGCACTCCCTTCAAAACGACCCTTCTCAAGCGGCGGAAGCTGTGCTAGGCGGCGATAGCCGCCGCGCATCAGCGCGTCGCCGCGCCGCACGAGGCGGCGCACCTTGGAGCGCAGGCCGCCGTCGCTGTACCAATCGGCCACGGCGTCGGCACCGAACAGCCCTTCGCCCACATCGCGCAAGGACGCGCCCGCCAGGGTTGCGTCGAACGCCTGCAAGGTGTGCAGCTCCATCAATGCGGCGGGCGTTGGCCGGGGATTGACGATGAACAGGGCCGTGCCCAGCGAATGACGGCGCGCAGGCGCAAGAGCACCGCCGCGGTGGGCCTGGACCACGGCCATGCCGTCTTCCAGGCCGGGCGCCAGGGCGAAGCGCAGGCAATGGCCTGGGCTGCGCGCGATCAGCGCCAGCCCCTTACCGTCGTGGAGCAGTTGCTTGTGGCCGGGAAGGTGCCAGAACGCGAACACCGCGGCGTCGGGGGGTGGATCGGCGTCGGGATGGAGCTGCACCACGGC
>NZ_AXVM01000011.1 GCF_000484635.1 Comamonas badia DSM 17552
TTCCGGCTGTTCGGTGCGGTCGGCACGAGGAACCCGGTTGGCCCTGTTGCCACCGTCTTTCCTGAGTTCATCGCCCGCGACGGTCAGGAGCGCGCGAACGGGTGCCGTCAAGGAGGCAAGCGCAGGGTTGGTGCGGCCCGCAGGCGCAGCCGAGGACACGGCCCTGCGCGCCTTGACGGCACACGGGCGCGGGCTACAGTCGCGGACAAGGTGATGAGGTCAGGGAAGACGGCTGGACATGGCAACGGCCCCTCCACACGCCGACCGCACGGCAAGCGAAGCGCGCAGGCCCGAAGCTGGAAGCCGGGCCGGAGGCGTCAGCCGAGCGGAGGGAGGGAACGATGGAAGCCCGTCAGGGGCGAGACCCCGCAGGGGGCTCGATGCGCAGCACGACAGCGCGACCGGCCATCTCTCAGGTTGCCGGGGACGCCCAGCCTTCAAAGCAGAATGGACAGCAGGATCAGGACGAGCACACGCAAGGCATCGTGGATCTGCAGCTGATGTTGTCTGGCCGATCCGGCGCAGCCGGGTCGGCGGTGTTCAGGGGCGCCAAGCCTGCGCGGCGGGGATAGCCCGCAGGGCTTTCCCCTGGAGGCAAGCGAAGCGCGCAGCGCCCCGTGAGGGGCGCGAAGGCGTCACGCCGAGTCGTCAGGACGCAGGCTGGATTCCGATACCGGCATCCACGGCGAAGACGAATCCAGGTAGTAGCGCCCGCCAAGCGCATACAGCCCCGAAGGCTCGGTGGGCCGGTAGAACCCAGTAACGCGGCGCGAGAACTGCGCGCCGAACTCGTTGGTGAAGACCACCGCGTCGCCGATGGCAAAGCGCAGGGGCTGGCCGTTCTCCGGCGCGAACGGCTTGAGCACGTCGTGCTGCGCCGTGATTTCGATGATCCAATCGTGATGGCTGCTCATGGCATTGATCTCCTGTGATGGTTGAGAAAGCACAAGGAGCGCCTTGCGGCGCTCCAAGGGCCGGGTCAGACAACGATCCGCCCGGCCAGCCGCGCATCGCGCGCATAGGCGCTCAACCGCTTCTCCGCACGAAAGTGCAGATCACGCTCGACCGGCAACCCCAGCCGCCCGCGCACAGTTGCCAGCTCGTCCAGGCTGACCCAGCCGATTTCCGGCTCTCCCAGGCCCAGGTCGCAAAGACCAAAGGCGTGGTCGTGGTCGTCGGGATCAATCTCGGTCAGCAGCCAGGTCGCGCCGGCGTCCGGCGTAAACAGCTTGACCACGGGCGCCGGATCGAAGTCCGCGTTCTCCAAGGATTCGCGGCCGTTGGCCAGCAGCACGATGCGCTGCTCGTCAGTGATGAGTGCGTTGTTCATGGTGAACTCCTGAAAGGTTGCCGGGCGGAATTGCCCAACCCTTCCGGGGCACGGCGCAGCGCAAGCCGTCAGGGGTCAACGACGGCCGCCAGGACGCAAGCGCCATCGGCGCGCAGCCCTTGACGGCGAGAACGCCGTGGCACGATGAAGGAAACAGCAAGACCGCCTCCCTAGCACCTCCACGCACCCCGGTTTTCAGCAAGCGAAGCGCGCAGGCCCGCGAGGGCCGGAGGCGTCAGCGATGGAAGCCCGCAGGGGGCGAGACGCGCGCAGCGAGGCTCGATGCGCAGCACGAGAGCGCGGCCGGCCGATGGATCGGCCGGAGACGCACCGACTCGCTTGTCCACCAGGCTGCCGGCAAGAGAAGGGCGTCGGTTTGATGAACTGCTGATCTAGGATTCCCGACGCCTCACGACAGATAATTTGTAGAGATCGCTACACCATTGCAGCACTCATGACAGCACTTTAAGCTGCTGCCATGACCTTATCCCCTGCCTCCTGGCTGACCCTAATCGTCAGCCTCCCGTCCGCCAGCGGCACGGCGCGTATGCGCATCTGGCGCGCCGTCAAGGCGCTGGGCTGTGCCGCCCTGCGTGACGGCGCCTACCGGCGCTATTCCCTACGACATCCCGAATGTCGAACTGAGTCACGTGGGCGAGCTGTGCAGCTTCGATGCCTTCCTGGCGAAGTACGACCTGGATGATCCCGCGCTGCGCCAACTGGCCGGGATCGTGCGCGGCGCCGACACCTCAAGGCTTGACCTGACGCCGCAGTCGGCCGGGCTCTATGCGCTGTCGCTGGGCTTGTCGCACAACTTCAGCGACGACCACGAGATGCTGCGGCATGGCATGGTGATGTACGACGCCCTCTATGCGTGGTGCCGTTCGTGCCAGGCCGAGACGCACAACTGGCCCCCAGCCATGACCGCCTGATCCCGCCAGGCAGAGAACCTCTCGAAGGGCGGCAACCGCCCGGCACATGCGCGCTGTTGTCGCCGTCGCCGCGACCCTGTTGCCCCCCACTGGCCGCGAGCGCCAGGGAGGTGGCGCTGACCGGCCCGCAGGTCAGCGCCGCCATCAGCGGCAAGCTCGTGACCGACGAATACCACTGGGGGCACAGGTATTTCGCGGATGGGCGGGTCGAGCGCTCGGAGAACGGCCGCCAGCGGACGGCGCGCTGGTCGGTCAAGGGCAACCGGCTCTGCCTGCTGCAGCCGGAAGTCAGCAAGGACGAACCGATCTGCTACCGCGTCACCCGCGACGGGCAGGAACTGCAGTACAAGGACGATGCGCAGTTCGTGGTGTTCCGGGCGCTGGTGCTGCGGCCCATGCCCAAGTGCGCCGTGAATGGCTGTGGAATCTACAGACGCGGCTGGAGCCACCACCAGGCTGCGGTGCCGACGGCCAACCATATCAACACGATGAGCACCATCCCGAACCGGCTCCTGGGTTTGGCTCCGTTGGCTTGCATCCACGCATCCGCCTGGCCACGGCATTCCGCAAGGACTTCTGGCGGCAATAACCTGACGGTCAGCCAGATCAACGCGGGCAGCAGCAGCATGTCGTCCACATAGCCCAGCACGGGGATGAAGTCCGGGATCAGGTCGATGGGGCTCAGAGCGTAGGCCACCACGAAGACCCCGAGGGCCTTGGCATACCAAGGCGTTCCGGGGTGCTTGCCCGCAAACCACAGCGTCACGCCATCACGCTTGATCCGCTTGGCCCAGGCTTTCAGGGACGCGCCGATGCTCATGCGGCCTGCCGCTGCACTTTGACCGTGACATGCGACAGCTCGTGGATATGCACGAGCAGTGCCTTGTAGTGCGCGGGCTCCAGAGGTTCCCGGGCCACCATCGAAATAATGGCCGCGAAATGCCCCGGGCCGACCTGCCAGACATGCAGATCCGCGACCTGGCTCTCCGTCGGCTCCAGCGCCTCCCGGATCTCCTGCCGCACTTCCTCGCCTTCGGCCACGGCATCGAGCAGCACGCTGCCAGAGTCCTGGATCAGTCCCCACGACCAGCGGGCAATCACCAGCGCGCCGACAACGCCCATGAGCGGATCGGCCCACAGCCAGCCGTAGCTGCGGCCGACCAGCAACGCGACGATGGCCAGCACGGAGGTCAGCGCATCGGCCAGCACATGGATGTAGGCTGCGCGCAGATTGTTGTCGCGGCTCTTGCCGGGCGCCTCGTGCGCATGGTGGTCGTCGTGGCCGTGGTGATGGTCGTGCCCATGATGGTGACCGTGGTGTGTGTGGTCGTCCTTCAGCAGCCAGGCACAGAGCAGATTCACGATCAGCCCGACAACTGCCACGGCGATCGCCTGATTGAAGTCGATATGGATGGGCTGGGTGAGCCGCACCAGACTTTCCCAGGCGATCAGCAGCGCAATCAGGGCCAGGACGATCGCGCTGGCAAAGCCGGCCAGATCGCCCAGCTTACCCGTGCCGAAGGTGAAGCGTGGATTGCCCGCATGCTTGCGCGCGAAGCGGTAGGCCAGCGCGGTGATCAGCATCGCGCCGGCATGGGTGGACATGTGCCAGCCATCGGCCACCAGCGCCATCGAGCCGTAGATCGTGCCCGCGACGATCTCCACCAGCATCATGCTGGCCGTGAGGGCGATCACCAGCCACACCTTGCGCTCGTTGCGCTGGTGGTCGGTGCCAAGAAAGAAGTGGTCGTGTGCGGACGCGGCAAGTGGGGTGGTCGTGGCGCTGGTCATGCGTGGTTTCCAAAGTGGGGACAGTCTGCGGGCGGCAGGTTTATTTCATGTAGGCCCGGATGACTTCGATCATTTCCTCGCCGCCCAGCAGGCGCTCCTTGTCGTCCGGTGGCGCCAGGACATGCTCGCGCAGGTGGTCTTCCATCACTTCGGCGGTCAGGCCGCTGACTGCGCCGCGCACGGAGGCGATCTGGCGCAGCACTTCGACACAGGCCGCATCCGCTTCCAGGGCGCGCTCGATGCCTTCGAGCTGACCCTTGATGCGGCGGACACGCGCGATCAGCTTGGCTTTTTCACGGGAGGTATGGGACATGGCAGAGGGCAATGAATATAGTCCAGGGGGCTATATTACATTTCCAATGCCGCATGCTGAAGTACGGCCCCAGCAAGACACGGCTGCGCGGCTGGGTATTGGATTGACTGGGCGCGGGGGCCAAAGCGGATTCGCGTAACCATCATGCCCATCTGATGCGTTGTGTAGCCAAGAGCTGCCTTCTCAAGCCCTCTAAATGCCACCAGATACCAAGCTTTTTTGGAGCGCCGCCGCCCACTTCTGCATACTACCCACGCACGACAGGCCCAACAACCTAGGCCGGGGACGTGGAGGAGCGAAGCCGAATAGCCACGCTTGGGCAGAAGCGCGGGGTTCGGCTACGCTCACCTATGCCTGCGCAGGTTTCACCGGCGCTGATCTCTTGTGAGAATTTCTCCATGTCGATTCGACTGTCTCCGCCGTGGCAGTCATGTCGGGAGGACTCCATGAGTAATGCAAGCCAGTGGGTGCTGATCAAGCGTTTTGCCAAGGTCACCGGCTACAGCGAAGACGCCATACATCACAAGGCCAAGAACGGCGCGCGGGTGGGCAAGAGCTTCAAAGTGCTTGATGGGCGCGAGGGCCGCGAGCGCGATCAGCGAGGCGGTACGGCATGACCGACGAAACGATCAACGCCGAGCAATGCGCCGAACTCCTGCACTGCACCGAGCAGCGGGTAGAGGAACTGACCCGTACGGGCGAACTGCCCGGAATGAAGTTCGGGCGCGGCTGGATTTACGTGAAGGCCGACTTGCTGGCCTACATTGCCGACCGGGCTCGGAAGGAGGCAGAGGAACGGCGCCAGGACCTCAATGCCAGAAAGACAGTTCCGCGCCTGGACATACCGATCAGGCCGCGGCGGCAGACGCCTCCACCGCTTCCTGTACCGGCCAAAGCCTTTGCGCAAGGTCCACGCCCCTGAAGCTGGCATAACGCTGGGCCATCACCGAACCGGGCTTCCACCCCATGATCTTGTTCAACTCTTCCAGACGGAACATATCGCGTCCGCCTGCGTCTTTCAGCTCCAGCCATCGGCACGTCGCCTCGTGTCTCAGGTCGTGTTCGTGCAGGTCAACAATGCCCATGTATTCGAACGCGATCCTGAAACGGAACGACAGCCGCGAACTGGCCCGCGTCAAGCCCTTCTTGCCTTTCTCCACGCCTTCCTCTTCGAGGAACGGGAAAAGCAGCGCGCTGCGTTCAAACGGCGGCCGGCTCGCAAAGTAGGAGGAAAGCGCCTGATGCACTTCGGGGCGCATCGGCACATCCCGAAAGGAAATCTTCCCTCGCCACTGCTTGGTCTCTTTGACGCGGATCACCTTGCTCTCCGTGTCAATCTGCCCCCTGGTCAGTGTGTAGGCCTCCCTCAGTCGCAGTCCAGTGTTGAGGATCAACAGGTACAGGGTCAGCAATGCATCGCCGCCCTTGAGTTCCAGACCACGCGCACGATCCGGCCGCTCATAGCCCGACAACACCGCCAGAATCTTCTCGTGCTCCCCAGGCAGCAGGCGCCTATCGCGTACCTCACTCACCTTCACTTTGCCACCCTTGGCTTTCACCATCTGGGCATCGACATCGGAATAGGTCGAGTAGCCCTTGGGCAGCAGCTTCACCGGGTTGCTAATTGTCACGTCCAGGTTGTTGCGCAGATACTCATCGATGGCCCGGCTGAGCGCCTGAATACGGTGCTTGATGGACGTGGGCGACAGGTTTTTTTCCACCTTCAGAGTGCGGAGATAGCCGGTCAGCCACTTGTAGCCAGCCTCGGAAAATCGCACCGACCCCACCTCGCGCGTCAACGTCTTGAGGGTGAGAATTTGCGTAGGCGCTGCGAAGCCGCTGTCCGACCACTCCCCCAAGAATGCGGGACAAGCGCACGCCCTCGCCGGGAGATGTCGGGGTGGTCAGCTCTGCAGGCGGAGGGATGTCCGCGTGCTTCATGAGCTTCCACTGCTGCCCGTAAGCAATGGCATCAACCTCGGTGTCAAAGGTGAAGTACTTGCGTCCGTTCGGGAGTGATGGGTGCCTCAGCCCTATTTCCCATTTCCCGGATGGTTTCAGTCGGGGTTTTGCCATGCCACAATCTCCATAGCGCCAATGAGATGGATCATTGTATGGTTTGATCGAGTTTCAGCCGCCATTTTGTGGCGTCTTCGACCACTTTTGAGGCGTTTCTCAAGCATCAATCACTCAATAAGTTGTTGATTCATAAGGATTTCATAGATCATCATGAACATGACAATCGACTACAAGATCGAACTGATCCAGAGACCGGCCTGACCTTCTTCAAGCATGACGGGCGCCCTTCCCTGGCTGGACGCTGACGATCCGTTTCCCCAGCCCGGTGACGGCTGGGATGCCGCCAGCCCCATGCCCGGGCTGCTGGCCGCGGGCGGGCGGCTGGATGTGCCGCATCTGGTGGCGGCCTATTCGCAGGGCATCTTTCCGTGGTTCAGCGAGGGACAGCCGATTTTGTGGTGGTGCACCGCGCCGCGCATGGTGCTGCCGGTGGCGCGGTTCCGCCTGCACCATTCGCTGCGCAAGACGCTGCGCCGCTTTCGCGCCACGCCGCGTTGCGAAGTGCGCGTGGACAGCGATTTCTCCGCCGTCATCCATGCCTGCGCCACCACGCCGCGCGCCGGGCAATCGGGCACCTGGATCGTGCCGCAGATGGTGCGCGCCTATGAGCAATTGCATGCCGCGGGTTTTGCCCACAGCGTGGAAACCTGGGTGGACGGGCAGCTCATCGGCGGCCTGTACTGCGTGGCGCTGGGGCGGGCGGTGTACGGCGAATCGATGTTTGCGCATGCCACCGATGCCTCCAAGATCGCCCTCGCAGCCCTTGTGGCGTTGTGCCGCGGCCAGGGTGTCGAACTCATCGACTGCCAGCAGAACACCGGACACCTGGCGTCGCTGGGCGCGCGCGAAATCGGGCGCGAGGCGTTTCTTGCGCACATTGCAAAGGCACAGACACTGCCAGCGCTGGATTGGCGTTTTGCACCACAATGCTGGGACCAGTTTTTGCTTCGTGACGATGCGGCATGACCCAGCTCAATGACCTGCCCCTGCAGGCCCTGCAGTTCTACACCACGGCGCCCTATGCCTGCAGCTACCTGTCCGGGCATCTCGCGCGTTCGGAGGTGGCTACACCCAGCCACCTGATCCACAGCGGCGTGTATTCCGAACTGGTGGCGCAAGGCTTTCGCCGAAGCGGCATGTTCACCTACCGCCCGCATTGCGAAAGCTGCAACGCCTGCACTCCGATTCGCGTGCTGGCGCAGGATTTCAAGCCGGATCGCAGCCAGCGCCGCGCCATGAAGCGCCACGACAGGCTGCAGGTGCGCACCCTGCGCCTGTGCTATATGCCGGAGCATTACCAGCTCTATCTGCGCTACCAGAACACGCGCCACGCCGGCGGCGGCATGGACCACGACAGCATCGACCAGTACACCCAATTTTTGCTGCAAAGCCGCGTCAACTCGCGCCTGGTGGAATTCCGCGAGCCGGAGTCGGGCGCGCTCAAGATGGTTTCGGTGCTGGACATCCTGGACAACGGCCTGTCGGCCGTCTACACCTTCTACGAGCCCGATGAAGGCGCGAGCTATGGCACCTACAACATCCTGTGGCAGATCGCGCAGGCCAGGGCCATGGGTGTGCCTTACGTGTACCTGGGCTACTGGATCGCCGCCAGTACCAAGATGAACTACAAGACCCACTTCAGGCCGTATGAGTTGCGGCTGGGAGGGCAGTGGGAGCGTTTCGACCGCTGAAATGGTTGAAAAAAGCGCCGTCGGCGCTTGCCAGGATTGCGGGGTCAGCTACGCAAATGATTGCAAAATCTCACCGCGCGGGCACCAGCCACCAGACGAAAAGCGCCAGCACGGCCAGCATCAATCCGTACTTCACCAGGTAGTAAGCCGGGCGGTTCCACTGCTTGAAGCGGCGCCGGTATTGCCCGGCGTAGAAGGAAATCTTGAACAGCCGGCTGATGAGCCCGCGCGGATCGCCCTCCTCGTTGGGCGAGCTGGCGGCGGCCAGCACGTGGCTGGCGATCCAGCGGTTCACGGCCTGCGCGAAGCGGTTGGTCATCGGCCGCTCGATGTCGCACAGCAGCACGATGCGGTGGCCGTCGGTGTCGTTCCATGCCCAATGCATGAAGGTCTCGTCAAAGATCACGCCCTGGCCCTCGCGCCAGCTGTAGGGCTCGCCGTCCACATTGATGAAGCAACGGTCGTCGTTGGGCGCCTGCAGTGTCAGGTGGTAGCGCAGCGAGCCGGCATACGGATCGCGGTGCAGGCCCAGCTTGGCGCCGGGTGGCAGTTGCGTGAACATGGCCGCCTTGATGCTGGGAACGGCGCGCACCAGCGCCGTGGTGCGCGGGCAGAATTCCAGCGCCGACGGGTGCGGCTTGCCATACCAGGTGAGGTAGAAGCGTGTCCAGCCGGTCTTGAAGAATGAATTGAAACCGGCATCGTCGTTGGCGATGGGCGCCCGGATGCGCAGCTGGCGTGCCAGATCCAGCGCCTCGGCGCGGATTTCGTCCCAGTGCTTTTCCAGCTCCACCAGTTCCGGAAACGTGGCCACCGGCAGATACGGCGTGCGCGGCACGCGGGAAAACGCCAGCATGAAGACATTGAACGGCGCGGTAAAGGTGGAGTGGTCGAACAGCTGGCGCAGCGGCTTGTGCCGCACCTTGCCGCGCAGGTGCATGTACAGCCCCGAGAGCAGAAAGGTCAGGACGAAGGCGAGTGCAATGATTTTTGCCATGGGGTGATTTTCGCCGATGGCTGACCACCATCGGCGAACCTGCCATCAGGCCGCCAGATCAAACACCAGCACCTCGGCATCCCTGCCGTGCGCCAGGACGATCTGCGCCTCGCCATCCAGCAGGGCCGCATCGCCGCCGGCCAGCTCGGCGCCATTCACCGCAAGCTGCCCGCGCACCAGATGCACATAGGCCTTGCGCCCGGGGTCGATCTCCAGCGTGGCCGACTCCGCGCCATCGAACAGCCCGGCATACAGCCGCGCATCGGCGTGAATGCCGACGTCGCCGCCTTGCCCCATGGGCGCAGCCACCAGGCGCAGCCGGCCGCGCTTGGCATCCGTCGGCACGGCTGTCTGCTCGTAGCTTGGCGCGATGCCCGTCGCATCGGGCTCGATCCAGATCTGCAGGAAATGCGTCTGCTGGCCTTCCGCGTGGTTGAACTCGCTGTGCATCACGCCGCTGCCGGCGCTCATGCGCTGCACGTCGCCGGGCGGAATGCCCTTGACGTTGCCCATGCTGTCCTTGTGCGCCAGGTTACCCGAAAGCACGTAGCTGATGATTTCCATGTCGCGGTGGCCGTGCGTGCCAAAACCGCTGCCGGGGGCAATGCGGTCTTCGTTGATCACGCGCAGATTGCCCCAGCCCATGTGGCGCGGATCGTGGTAACCGGCGAATGAAAAGCTGTGAAAGGACTTGAGCCAGCCGTGGTCGGCATAGCCGCGGTCCTGGGATTTGCGCAGTGTGAGCATGGTGTTCTCCGTGGACGGGTTGATGTCTCCAATGTAAGACTGAGGATGGTCTCTGCGGGGCACTTCCTTTTGATGACATCATTCAAATAATTCGAATTCGAAAGCCAAACCGATGCAAAACGCAGGTGACACGCTCACACCGGACAATCTGCGCCTGCTGCAGGCCATCGCCATCCATGGCAGCTTTGCGGCGGCGGCGCGCGCACTCGCCCTGGTGCCCAGCGCCCTGACCTACCGCGTGCGCCAGATCGAACAGCAGCTGGATGTGCTGCTGTTTGACCGCAGCCGCCGCCAGGCGGTGGCGACCGAAGCCGGGCGCGAGCTGCTGCGCGAAGGCGAGCGCCTGCTGGCGGAAATGGACGCCGTCGCCCAGCGCGTGCAGCGCGTGGCCACGGGCTGGGAGCCACAGCTCACGCTTTCGGTCGATGGCGTGGTCTCGCGCACCACCATGCTGGAGCTCATCGAGGCCTTCTATGCCCTCGGCTGTCCAACCCGCCTGCGATGGCGCGAGGGCACGCTCACCGGCACGCTGGAGCAGCTCACGGGCGGGCAGGCCGATCTGGCCATCGGCGTGGCGGTGGAAGCGCCGCCGCTGGCCAACCTGCGCACCGCGCCGCTGGGCGATCTGCGTTTCGTGTTTGCGGTGGCGCCGCACCACCCGCTGGCAACGGCCGAAGAACCCATCGCCGATGCCGAACTCGCGCGCCACCGCATGGTGGCCGTGGCCGATTCCGCGCGCCAGCACGGCGCAACGCTGGGTCTGCTGCCCGGGCAGGAGGTGCTGACGGTGCAGAGCCTTGCCACCAAGCTGCGCGCGCAGCTGCGCGGCCTGGGCGCGGGCTATCTGCCGCAGCCGATGGCGCAGCCGTATATCGACGCCGGGCAGCTGGTGGTGCGCGATGCCAGCCGCGCGGCGCGCACCACGCGGCTTTCCTACGCCTGGTGCGACTTCGGCAAGCGCTCGCGCGGGCGGGCGCTGCAGTGGTGGCTGGACCAGCTGCAGCGCCCCGTCACGCGCCGCGCGCTGCTGCAGGGGCACCACGTTGGGTAGGCGCCGGGCGTGTAGAGTGCAGGCACTGTCCACATGAAAGCCTGCCATGCCCGCACAACCTTCCGCCAAACGCCCCCGAACCTCCCGGCACTACGCCATCATCGGCGCCGGCATGGCAGGCGTCGCCTGCGCGCGCACGCTGCAGCAGGCCGGGTGCCGCGTCACGCTGCTGGAGCAGGCCGACCGTGCCGGCGGCCGCACACGCGCGGTGCAGACCGCCTGTGGCAGCCATGATGCCGGCGCGCAGTATTTCACCGTGCGCGATGCGCGTTTTGCCCAGGCGCTGGCGACCACGCCCGGCCTGTGCCGCCCCTGGAGCGTGAGCACGGTGCGCGTGCTTGACGGGGCCGGACGGGTGGTCAGCGCCGCGCCGCCGCCCGGGGAATCGCACTGGGTGGCCGAACCGGCGATGGACGCGCTGGTGGCAACGTGGGCCGCCGCGCTCGCCGGTCTGCGCACGCAATGCGGCGCCACCCGCCTCTCCAGCAGCCACGGCACGTGGCACGTTCACACGCAAGCCGGCGACATCGACGGTTTTGATGCGGTGCTGCTCGCCCTGCCGGCACCGCAGGCCCGGGCGCTGCTGCAGGCATCCGGCATCCAGACCGCCTGGTCCGGCGCCCTCGCGCAAGTGCAGATGGCGCCCTGCTGGACGCTGATGCTGGGCTTTGCGCAGGCCGTGCGCCCGGGCCTGACCACGCTGGGGCCGCAATGGAACGCCGCGCGCAGCACCCACCACCGCATCGCCTGGCTGGCGCGCGAATCGTCCAAGCCCGGCCGCGCGCAGATCGAGCGCTGGACGGTGCAGGCCAGCCCCGAATGGTCCGCTGAGCACCAAGGCGACAGCCCGCAGCGCGTACAGGACAAACTCACCCGCGCGTTCGCCGAAATCACCGGCATCCGCGCCGCGCCCAGCGACGCCCAGGCGCTGCTCTGGCCGCACGCGCAAACGCAGACCCCGCTGGGCCAGCCCTTCGTCTGGGATGCCGCCGAGGGCCTGGGCGCCTGCGGCGACTGGTGCCTGGGCCACCGGCTGGAAGACGCCTTCGTCTCGGGGCTGGAGCTGGCGCTGGCATTGGTTGAGCGTCAGGTGTGAGGAGAGAGTCAGGTGTGAAGCGTGTGAATGGAATGCTTCACGCTTCACGCTTCGCGCCTCACCCCCCATGTACGTTGGCCGCTTCGCCCCCTCGCCCACCGGGCCGCTGCACGCGGGCTCGCTCGTCGCCGCACTGGCCAGCTGGCTGGATGCGCGCTCGTGCGGCGGGCAATGGCTGGTGCGCATCGAAGATGTCGATACCCCGCGCTGCAGCGCCACCGCCGCGCAGACCATCCTTGCGCAGCTGGCTGCCTGCGGCCTCGCCTGGGATGGCGATGTGCTGTGGCAATCCGCGCGCGGCCAGCGCTACCAGCGGGCGCTGACTGCTCTGCTGCAGCGCGGATTGGCCTACCCCTGCGGCTGCACGCGGCGCGACATCGCTGCCGCGCTGGCGGCGCAAGGCCGGCAGCACGAACGCCATGGTGAGCGTCCCTACCCGGGCACCTGCCGCGAAGGGCTGAACGGCAAGCCCGCGCGCACCTGGCGTTTTCACACCAAAAAATACATGGAAAATCGGGCTTCAGCGCTTATGCAGCAAGCGCTGCCAGCTATTTTTTTGATGAATGAACACCTACTGCACTGGCAGGACCGGCGCCTGGGTGCGCAACGGCAGGACGTGGCGCGCGAGGTCGGGGATTTCATCCTGCGCCGTGCCGATGGTCTCTGGGCCTACCAGCTGGCGGTGGTCGTTGACGATGGCGAGCAAGGCGTGACCGACGTGGTGCGCGGCGAAGACCTGGCCGACAACACGCCGCGCCAGATGCTGTTGCAGGCGGCCCTGGGACTGCCCACGCCGCGCTACCTGCATCTGCCGCTGGTGCGTGCGGCCGATGGCGAAAAGTTGTCGAAGCAGCAGGGCGCCCCCGCCATCGACGTATCGCGCCCGCTGCTGGCGCTGGCGCAGGCGGCGGCGGCGCTCGGCCTGCCCGCTGCGCCAGAGACCAGCACGCCGCCCGACGCGCTGGCGTTCTGGCGTGCCGCATGGCCGCACTTCTACAATCGCGCGCCGTGACTCAAAGCCCCCTGCCCCTCTTCCCCGCTGAAGCGCCGCCCCAGCGGCGCATCCGCAGCTTTGTGCTGCGCGCCGGCCGCACCACGTCCGGACAGGAAAAAGCACTCGCCGAACTCGGTCCGCGCTTTCTCATCCCTTATGCCGAGGTACCGCTGGATGCCACCGCGGCTTTTGGCCGGCAGGCGCCGCTGGTCCTGGAAATCGGCTTCGGCATGGGCGAGGCCACGGCGCACATCGCCCGGGTGCGCCCGGACGACAACTTCCTGTGCTGCGAGGTGCACGAACCCGGCGTCGGCGCGCTGCTCAGGCGCATTGGTGAACACGGTATTGCCAACATCCGCATCCTGCGCCACGACGCGGTGGAAGTGCTCACGCACATGCTCGCGCCGGCCCAGCTCGATGGCGTGCACATTTTCTTCCCCGATCCGTGGCACAAAAAGCGCCACCACAAGCGCCGCCTGATCCAGCCGCCGCTTATCGCCCTGCTGGCCAACCGGCTCAGGCCGGGCGGCTATCTGCATTGCGCCACCGACTGGCAGCCCTATGCCGAACAGATGCTGCGGGTGCTCTCTGGCGAACCGCTGCTGGCCAACACGGCGGCGGACTGGGCCGAACGGCCGGCCTACCGACCGCTGACCAAGTTTGAAAACCGCGGCCTGCGGCTCGGTCATGGGGTGTGGGATCTGGTGTTCCGGCGCGGGGCGTGAAGGCAATCGTCAAAATTTGTGACGGCGCCACAGTCGGCGTATCGATGGATGCGCAAGCGCTGAATTGTTGCTAGGATGGTCCGCGCAAGAAAGCTGCGAACCGAACCACCGATCAGCCATGGGCCCACCTCGGTGGCCGCAGCCTTCGCCATCGGGTTCACGGGATGTCACACACGGCGCGCAATAAAACGCAATTCGGCATTTGTCTGGGCGCGCTGCTTTTATGGGCGGCGTTCGCCTGGATACCCGGTCTCGCTGATTTCCATCCCTCCGGCACGCGCCAGCTGGAGCTGCACCTGGCGCTCGAACTGTCTTCCGTCATCCTGTGCGCGATGACGGTGGCGATCATGTGGTACGACCGCAATCCCGCAGGCCGGGAGCGCGGCAACTGGATGGTTTTCGGCCTGGCTCTGGTGGCGCTGCTGGATTTGCTGCACGCGCTCAATTACCGCAGTCTGCTGCTGCCTGCCAGCAGCCTGGCGAACGCGGAGTTCGTCTGGTACCGGCAGCTGGCGCGGCTGGCCGAGGTTCTCGTGCTGCTGGCCTTCGGGCTGAAGCTGCGCGGGCCTGGGCACAAGCGCTATTGGCTCATCGCCGCGGTGGCGGTTGCCGCCGCGATAGGCAACATCGGCGCTTCGCATCCGGCGTGGCTGGCCCAGTGGCTGCGGGACGGCGCGGCCCCGGCCTCGCCCGGCATGCTGCTGCAATACGCATTGGTGCTGGCCGATGCCGCATGCGCCGCGCTGCTGTATTACCGCTGGCGCCGCGACGGTGGCTCGCACTGGCTGCAATTGGCCGCTCTGGCCTTTGTTCTTGGCGTCTCCAATGCGGCCTACATCGGCCACATGGGGTCGCTCGATGGCGTCGGCATGGCGGTGCACCTGCTCAAGATAGCGGTGTATTTCCTGGGCTTTCGGCTGGCCTTGTTCTTCGTCGTCCAGCGCCCGCAGAAAATGATCGCGGCCTCGCAGCACACCATCATGCAGCAAAAGCGCAGGCTCGATGCACTTCTGAACGACATCCCGCTGGAGCTCGTGCAGCTCGACACCGAGCTGAACGTGCGCTACGCCAACCCGCGCTATACCCGGCGCACCGGCACCACCCTGGATGCGCTGCAGGGAACGCCGTGGCTCAGCCAATGGCCGCAGGCGCGGCGCCAGTCCCTGGAGCGGGACTTGCGCGCCGCGCTGCAGGCCAAGACCACCGAGCTGGACGTCCAGCTCGATGCGGAAGGCGCGCCAGCCCAGCGCTTTCACCTGGTGGCCTCGCCCCAACTGGGCGGCGCCTCCGGCGAAGGCCTCGTGGTGATGCTCACGGACACCACCGCGCAGGAGTCGGCACGGATGCTGATGGAAGCCTCGCTCAAGGAGGTTTCCGAGCTGCGCGCGGCGCTGGATGCGCATGCCATCGTCGCCGCCACGGATGCGCGCGGCGTGATCATCAAGGTCAACGACAAGTTCTGCCAGATATCCAAGTACGAGCGCAGCGAGCTGCTGGGCAAGACCCACCGGGTGATCAATTCCGGGCTGCATCCCAAGGGCTTTTTCGCGGCGATGTGGAAGGTGATTTCCTCCGGCGAGGTCTGGAACGGCGAAATCTGCAACCGCGCCAAGGATGGCTCGCTCTACTGGGTGCAGACCACCATCGTGCCCTTCATCGGCGATGAAGGGATCCCGGTGCAGTACATCTCGATCCGCGCCGACATCACCCAGCGCAAGGAAGCCGAGGAGGCGGCGCAGCAGATGGCGCTGTACGACGCGCTCACCAGCCTGCCCAACCGGCGGCTGCTGTACGAGCACATCCGCACCGCCATGGGCAAGAGCGCGGACAGCCGCCACCACAGCGCGCTCATGCTGCTGGACCTGGACAATTTCAAGGAAATCAACGACACGCTGGGGCATGACCAGGGCGACGAGCTGCTGCGCCAAGTCGCCCGGCGGCTGAGCCACAGCGTGCGGCCCGGCGATACCGTGGCGCGCCTGGGCGGGGACGAATTCGTCGTGCTCATCAATGGACTCAGCGCCACCCTGGCGGGCGCCGCGCAGGAGACCCAGACCGTCGCCGAAAAAGTCCGCGTGGCGCTGGAGCAGACCTATGAATTCGGCGGCCACACGGTGCACACCTCGTCCAGCATCGGCGTGTCGCTGTTCCAGGGCAAGGCGACCGCGCTGGAGGAAGTCCTCAAACACGCCGACATGGCGCTCTACCGTGCCAAGGCCCATGGGCGCAACCAGGTCTGCATGTTCGATCCGAGCATGCAGGCGGAAGTGGAGACCCACGCCAGCCTGATGGCCGACCTGCGCCTGGCGCTGCCGCGCGGGGAATTGCGCCTGTACTACCAGGCGGTGGTGGACAAGGATCGCCGGCCCCTGGGCTACGAAGCCCTGCTGCGCTGGCAGCACCCGGAGCGCGGCATGGTGCCGCCGCTGGATTTCATCGCCAAGGCGGAAGATTCCGGGCTCATCGTTCCCATAGGCACCTGGGCGCTGCAGACGGCGTGCCGCCAGCTCGCCCGGTGGGCCCAGTCGCCCGAAACGGCGCATCTGACCATCGCCGTCAACATCAGCGCGCGGCAATTCCGCGACCCGGAGTTCGTCGCCACCGTGCAGCGCACGCTGGCCGTCAGCGGAGCCGATCCGCATCGGCTGCGCCTGGAGCTCACGGAAAGCATGTTCCACAGCGACGTGGAGCAGACGATAGAAAAAATGAACCTGCTGCGCGCGCTGGGCACCGGTTTTTCGTTGGATGACTTCGGCACCGGCTATTCGTCGCTCAGCTACCTCAAACGCATGCCGCTGGATGTGCTGAAGATCGACAAATCCTTCGTCAACGACATCCTGACGGACCCGGACGACGCCGCCATCGCCCAGACCATTCTGGCGCTGGCCGAAACCCTGGAGCTGCAGGTGGTGGCCGAAGGCATCGAAGAGCCGGAGCAGTTCGAATGGCTCAGGCTGCGCGATTGCCATGCCTACCAGGGCTACCTTTTCAGCAAGCCCGAGCCGATTGAAGCCCTTGCCGCGGCGGCGCATCCGCTGCAGGATGCCGTGCCGGCCGCTGGTTTATAGTGGGAGCCGCCATGCCCAAGCCCGAGCCCGCGTACACAGCCGACAGCGAACCCTTGTTGTACCAACCCAACGATGCGGTATTTGCACGGGCCGCGGAGATCTTCCGGCTCATGTCCACGCCGATACGCATACGCATCATCAATACGCTGTGCCATGGCGAGAAGAACGTCTCTGAAATTCTGGCCAATATCGCCACCACGCAGCCCAACCTGAGCCAGCATTTGAACCTGCTCTACCAGGCGCGCGTGCTCGACAAGGAGCGCCGCGGCAACCAGATCTTCTACCGCATCGGCAACCGCGATGTGGTGGCGCTGTGCCGCACCCTGTGCAGCCAGGTAGCGGCCGATCAGCAGGCGCCTGCCGCCGCCGACGAATGAGACGCCCGCCTCTGGCAGCTCCGAGCCGTCATGCGCCGTCGGCAGCCCTGGAGAACAGCTGGATCACCAGCACGCCGGCGACGATGAGCAGCATGCCCAGCAGCGCCGCCGCATCCAGGCGCTGCCCGTGCCAGAGCCAGCCCACGATGGAAATCAATACGATCCCCAGGCCCGACCAGACGGCGTACACCACGCCCGTGGGCAGGTGCTCCATCACCTTGGCCACCAGGTAGAACGCCAGACAGTAGCCCGCCACCGCCAGCAGGCTGGGGCCGATGCGGCTCAGCCCCTGCGAAGACTTCAGGGCGGTGGTGGCAATCACCTCCGCAACGATGGAGATGCCCAGCAGAACCCAGGGATGGTTCAACGCAGCACCCGCCGCATCGCCAGGTAGCGCTGCGCGTTGGTGGCGCCGCCGGTGCCGGAAAATTTGCCGCCCATCAGCGGCTCCAGCCTGGCGATGCGCTCCTGCGCCGGCGGGTGCGTGGCCAGCAGCAGCTGGTAGTTGGCATCCTGCGCCGATCCGCCCGCCACCGCGCGCAGCGACTGCATCAGCCCTGCTGGCGCGTAGCCGGCACGCGCGGCCCACAGCGTGCCGTAGCGATCGGCATCGTATTCGTCGGATTGGTCCAGCCCCCGGGCGTAGAGGTTGCGTACCATGTTGACCATGGCGCCGCTGAGCTGGCTGTTGCCGCTGCGCGCCTCGACGATGCCGCCGGCCATCTGCGCAAAACCGCCCTTCCTGACCGCCGACAGATAGTGGCCGTGCAGCACATGCGTGATTTCATGGCCCAGCACCCCGGCCAGCTCGGCCTCGGAATTGAGCGTGCGCAGCAGGCCCTTGGTGACGAATACATAGCCGCCCGGCGTGGCGTAGGCATTGACGGCGTCGGAATCGATCACGCCAAAGCGCCAGTCGTAGTGCACCGGCCTGCCCTGCCCGTCCTTGCGCGGGTCGGTCTGCTCGGCCACCCACAGGCCGACGCGGTTGACGTAGCGCTGCAGCTCGTCGTCGCGCAGCAGCGGGCGCGCGCCCAGCAGCACCGAGGCAAAGCCCGAGCCCAGCTCGCGCTCTTCCTGCGGGCTGTAGTCCTTGAAGGCGGCAGAAGCGCCTTGCATGACGTTCTGCACGCCGCTCGCCACGCCGCTGCCGGATGAACCGCCGCCCCCGAGGCCGCTCAGCGCACTGCTCAGCCCGGAGGGCATGGTTTCGCACCCGGCCAGCAGGGCAGCGTAGGCGCCCAGCGCCAGCCAGCGCTTGAAGGCCGGGCCCTTCATTGCCCGGCTCCATCATAGTCGGCGATCTTCACGGCGCTGAGCTTGCCGCCGCGGGCGAACTGCTGCGCATCGCCGGGCTTGACAGCATAGCGGTCGAGCTGTTTCACCTCCTGCGGCGCGGGCTGGGCCTTGGCCAGCTGCTCCTGCGTGAGGCCGCGCGTGCCCGTCGTCGCCGTGGGTGCCGAGCTGGAACCGGTGAACAGGCTGGCGAGCGCATTGCCGCCGCCCGCCGCCGGCCTGGCAGCGGCCATCGATTTCACGTGCGAAATCCGCACCCAGCCCTGCTGCTGGCCGGACTGCACCTTGAGCCAGCCGCCCTGCGCCTGCACCGCCTGCAGCGGGACGCCGAGGGGCAGCTGCCGCACCACCATCGAATTGAGCGAGGGCGTGGCGCGCAGCTGCGTGGCGGTGGTCACTTCGTGCGTTTGTGCACCCGCCAAGGCGCCCCAGCAGAGCGCCGCCAGCACGGCCAGCCAGCGCCAGCCACTTGCCATGGCCATGGAAATCCGGTTCACGCTGCACCTCCTTCTCTTGCCGCTGGGGCCGTTTTTTCTGTTCGGCGCATTGTAGGCAGCGGCTCGTGCAAGCGCACCTGTTGTTCGCGCCCCTTGACGCTGAAAGCGCCGTGGTCGATGAAGCCGAAGGCGTCGCCGCACAATGCCCGGGTGGATTCGGAAACCAGAATGCGCGCTATGCCCTTGGTGCAGCCTTCGATGCGGCTGCCCAGGTTGACGGTATCGCCGATGGCGGTGTAATCGAGCCGCTGCGAGGTGCCGAGAAAGCCGATCACGGCCGGGCCGCTGTGGATGCCGATGCCGATCTCCAACACCGTGCCCGGCAGCTCGCGCGCCACCTCGGCGGCAAAACGCTCAAGCGCCTCGGACATGCCGAGTGCCGCGCGCACCGCGCGCTGGGCATGGTCGGCCTGCGCCACCGGCGCGCCCCAGAAGGCCATGATCGCGTCGCCGATGAATTTGTCCAGCGTGCCGCCGTGCTGGAAGATCACCTGCACCTGCATCTCGAAATAGCGGTTGAGCAGCGCGACGATCTCTTCCGGCTTGCGGTGCTCCGAGAGGCTGGTAAAGCCGCGGATGTCGGAAAACAGCACCGTCACCTCGCGGCTGGCGGAGACCTCGGCCTGCGCCACCTGCCGCTCTTCGGAGAGGCTGTTCACGATGCGCGGATCGACAAAGCGCGAGAACATCGCCTGCACGTGGTGGCGCTGCGCCATCTCCAGGCGCGAGGACAGCAGGCCGAAGGCCAGCAGCGCCAGCGCCCCCATCGCCAGCGGCGAGACCGGCATCCAGTAGAGGTTGATGCGCAGCAGCAGCACGGCCATGCCCAGCGTCAGCAGCGCCACCGCGGCCAGCATGGCCGCGGGCCAGACCGGCGAGGCGCGCGCGGCAAAACCCACGCCCATGGCCACGATCAGCACCAGCGCCAGCGCCGGGTTCACCCAGCCCGGCGCTTCGCGCAGCCAGTCATCCGACTGCAGATTGGCCAGCGCCGTCGCCAGCACGAAAGGCCCGGGCGTGGTGGCGTTCACCGGCGTGGGCACGAAGTCGAGCAGCCCGCTGGCCGTGGCGCCGATGACGATGATCTTGCCCGCCGGATCGAAGGGCAGCGCCGCACCCTCGGTCTGCGCTGCCAGATAGGCCTTGGCATACGGTATGCGCGTGAAGGGCTCGCCGTACCAGTGCAGCCGAAAGCGCGGCGCCTGCGGCCCGGGCAGATGCAGCAGTTCAGCGATGCGGCCGATGATGTGCGGCAGCCACCAGCCCTGGGTTTCGCGCCCCAGCTCGATGCTGCGCCCGATTCCGTCCGCGTCCTTGATGAAATTGATGTAGCCGGTGCGCCAGAGTTCGGGCGGCAGCGCAATGGGCGCGTCGATGCCGTAGCGCGCCTGCGGATCGGCGTGCGGCCCGGCGCGTATGCCCATCACCCTGGGCGCCAGCGCCAGCGGCGCCTGCCGCGCAGAGTCTTCCAGCAGGATCATGGGCACGAAGATGCGCTCGTCGTGCATCGCCTGCGCCAGCGCGGCATCGTTCTCCGGGTGCAGCCGGTCCTGGGGCGAAAGAATGATGTCCAGCACGATGGCGCGCGGCTGGTGCGCCGTCAGCGCCGTCAGCAGCTCGGCATGGATGGCACGTGGCCAGGACCAGGTGCCCGCCACCTCCAGCATCTGCGGATCGACCAGCGAAGGCTGGTCGATATCCACCACCACCACGTCCCGGGGCGGCGTGCGCCGCCCGGCGTCCCAGCGCAGCAGGGCATCGCCGGCGCGGTTGTCCAGCGCATCGAGCGCACGCCAGTGCGTCAGATCGGCCAGCGTGAGCAGCGCCAGCAGCGCCCCCAGCAATGCATACAGGGCGCGCCTGCCAAGCCGCTCGCGCAGCCGTGCAAGCCACAGGGTCGATCGCGCAGGTTCAGCCACGAAGCGTGGTATCCGAAGCCGCCTTCACGGCGTCAAGCCAACCGCGGTTGCTATTTGAAGTAGAGCTGCTCGCGCTTGCCTGCATTGCGCTGAGGGCCTATTTTTTTTGGATTCAGCTGCGCTGGCGCAGCGCCTCGTACAGACACACGCCGCTGGCGACCGAGACGTTCAGGCTTTCCACCGCGCCGCGCATGGGGATGGAGACCAGCGCATCGCAGCGCTTGCGCGTGAGCTGGCGCATGCCCTGCCCCTCGGCGCCCAGCACCAGCGCGAGCGGGCCGCTCAGGTCGGCCTGGTAGAGCGTCTGCGGCGCATCGTCGCTGGTGCCCACCACCCGGATGTCGCGCTCCTGCAGTTCGGAGAGCTGGCGCGCGAGATTGGTCACCATGAAGTAGGGCACGGTCTCGGCCGCGCCGCTCGCCACCTTGGCCACGGTGGCGCTGATGCCGGCCGCATGGTCCTTGGGCGCGATCACCGCGTGCGCCCCCGCGCCATCGGCCACGCGCAGGCAGGCGCCGAGGTTGTGCGGATCGGTCACGCCGTCGAGCACCAGCAGCAGCGGCGGCACGCTCAAGCCATCGAGCAGATCGTCCAGCGAATGGCTGCGCGTTATCTCCTGCACGCGCGCCGCCACGCCCTGGTGGCTGTGGGTGCCGGCCAGCCGCGCAATGCGCAGGCTGTCGGCTTCCACCAGGCGCACGCCTGCCTCCCTGGCCCGTTCAATGAACTGGCGCATGCGCGCGTCGCGCCGCGACGGGTCGTGCAGGATTTCCACCACGCTCGCGGGCGCGGTCTTCAGGCGCACGCCCACCGCATGAAAGCCAAAAAGCACTTTGAGATCAGCCATGCCGGGATTATGGATGCCGCGCTGCGGCATGATCGCCGCGTACCCGCACCAAGTCATCGCCAACCGATCCCAGCCCCGACCCGCATGCTGTCCCTGCCCCATCTCTCACCGCTGGAGCACAGCGCCTTCGTGGCGGCGGGGCTGCTGACCTATCTGGTGGTAACGCGCATCCGGCGCCAGCGCCGCCCGGCGTACGCCGCGCTGTCGTGGGTACTGGGGATCGCCGCCTTTCCCTACCTTGGACTGCCGCTGTTCCTGCTGTTTGGCACGCGCAAGCTCATCCGGCCGGCGACGCGGCGCCAGCCCCTGCCGATCGGGCAGACGGCAGAGGGCGCGCCGCCCTGGGCCGCTCGGCTGCTGGCCGCCCTCGGCGTGGTTGCGGCGCGTCCGCAGGAGTCGGTGCGCTTTGCCAGCGACGGGCATGAGGCCCTGGAGCAGTTGCACGGCGTGATCGCATCCGCCCACGCGGCGCTGGATATCTGCACCTATGTGCTGGGCGACGACGCCGTGGGCGCGGAGATTGCCGCTGCCCTTGCCGAACGCGCGCGCCACGGGGTGCGCGTTCGCCTGCTGGTGGACAGCATCGGCAGCCTGAAGAGTGCCCGCAGCCATGATGCCCTGCTCAAGGCGGCGGGCGTGCGTACACGCCGGTTCGTACCGGCGCTGGGCCTGCCGGGACGCGGCAGGACGAATCTGCGCAACCACAGGAAGATGGTGGTGGCCGACGGCCAGCGCCTGTGGGCCGGCGGGCGCAACATGGCCAGCGAGTATTTCGTGGATACCGATGGTGAGCCCGCCTGGCGCGACCTGAGCTTCGTCGCGCACGGGCCGCTGGCGGCGCAGGCGCTGGCCTTGTTCGAGGGCGACTGGCGCATCGCCCGGGGCGTGCGCAAGGCGCCGCGCGCCGACTATGCCGACCGCCTTGCCCGCCATGACGCGGCACTCGGAGCGGCGGTTGCCGGATCGGCCGCCCCAAGCACTGGCGGGCTGGCGCACTGGGTGCCCAGCGGCCCTGATTTTCACGAGGACATTCTGCACGCGCTGATCGTCTCCGCCGTCTTCCATGCGGAGCAGCGGCTGTTGCTGGCCACGCCCTATTTCGTGCCCGACGAGGGCCTGCTGGAGGCGCTGGTGCTGGCCGCCAAGCGCGGCGTGGCGATCACGCTGGTGCTGCCGCGCCGCTCCAACCACCGCCTTGCGGACTGGGCGCGCGGGCGGTCGGTGCGCACGCTGGTGCAGGCGGGCGCGGCTGTACGCCTGCTGCCCGGCATGCTGCACGCCAAGACGGTGGTGGTGGACGACGCGCTGGCGCTGTGCGGCTCGGCCAATCTGGACAGCCGCAGCCTGTTCATCAACTACGAAGCCATGGCGGCCTTTTATGGCGCCGCCGAAATCGGCTGGCTGGCCCGCTGGGTGCAGGACACGGCCCGCCTGGGCGAGCCCGCCAGCAGCAAGGCGCCGAGCTGGCCGCGCGACATCGCCGAGGGCATCGTCGCCACGGTCGGCTTTCAGCTCTGATCGATGGTGGCGATGGCGCCCGCCTCCAGCGTGATGCGCTGCTGGCAGCGTGCCGCGATGCCGCGGTCGTGCGTGACCAGCACCAGCGTGGTGCCCTGCTCCTGGTTGAGCTGCAGCATGAGCTGCATCACCGATTCGCCGGTGGCGTAGTCCAGGCTGCCGGTCGGCTCGTCGGCCAGCAGCAGCGCCGGCTGCACCACGAAGGCGCGCGCCAGCGCCACGCGCTGCTGCTCGCCACCCGAAAGCACCCGCGGGTACGCCCTGGTCCGCTGCGCCAGGCCCACGCGCGCCAGCATTTCCGTGGCGCGCTGCCGCGCATCGCCATGGCCCGCGAGCTCCAGCGGCAGCATGACGTTTTCCAGCGCGTTCAGGTGGCTCAGCAGCTGAAAGCTCTGGAACACGAAGCCGATCTTCTGCGCGCGCAGCGCCGCGCGGGTATCCTCGTCGAGGGCAAACACATCCTGCCCATCCAGCACCACCGTGCCGCTGCTGGGCGTATCCAGCCCCGCCATGATGGACAGCAGGGTGCTCTTGCCCGAGCCCGATGCGCCGACGATGGCGACCGTCTGGCCGTGCTGCAAGGCGAAGCTGACATCCCGCAAAATGTCAAACTGCCCCGTGGCATCGAAGACCGTCTTGCGCAGTTGGCGCACCGAGAGCAGAGGCGAAGCAATGGAAGGTTGGGAATCAGGCATGAACGATCGTGAAGGAAACCGGCGCGGTGCGCACCGGCGTGACTTTATCCTGCTGGCGCTCGCGGGCTGCGCGGCCATGCCGTCCAAGGCAGCGCCGGCGCCGGTGGTTCTGGTGCTGGGCGACTCGATGAGCGCCGAATACGGCCTGGCGCGCGGCAGCGGCTGGGTGGCCCTTTTGCAGGAGCGCCTGGCAGATCAGAAGATGGCGGCAACGGTGATCAACGCCAGCGTGAGCGGCGATACCACGGCCGGCGGGCGCTCGCGCCTGCAGGCGCTGCTGCAGAAGCACCAGCCCGCGCTGGTGGTGATCGAGCTGGGCGGCAACGACGCGCTGCGCGGCCTGCCGCTGCAAGGCACCGAGGACAACCTGGCCCGGATGGTGCAGCAGGCGCAGGCGGCGCGGGCCAAGGTGCTGCTTGTGGGCATGCAGGTGCCACCCAACTACGGCACCGATTACGCACGGCGCTTTGCCGCCCTGTTTGAAACCATCGCCAAGGCGCACGAGGCGGCGCTGGTTCCCTTCCTGCTGGCGGGCGTGGCCGATGGGCCGGAGCCGCTGCGGCTGTTTCAGGCCGACCGCATCCATCCCAACGCGCGGGCACAGCCCCTCATGATGGAAAACGTCTGGAAGGTGCTGGCGCCCATGCTGCGCTGACCAACTATCAATACCGAAGCTGCCAGCGCTTGTCTGTATTGGGCTATTGGCAAAAAACAGTGTCCATCGCCTGCTGCAGGTCCGCGCGCAGATCCCGCACGTCCTCCAGCCCGACCGCAAAGCGCACCACCGTGCCGTGGGCCAGGTGCGGCGTGGCGCGGCTGCGCATGGCCGGCAGTTGGTAGGGCATGACGAGGCTGAGCGGTCCACCCCAGCTGTAGCCCAGGCGAAAGAGCGTGAGCGCATCGCAGAAGGCATCGACCTGCGCGCTGCTGAAGCGCGCGTCCACCACCACGCTGAACAGGCCCGCGGCCAGCCCTTCGCCCTGGCGGCCGCACAGGGCCTGCCAATGGCCATGGCCAGGTGCGCCGGCCAGTGCCGGATGCAGCACCTGCGCCACGGACGCCTGCCCCTGCAGCCATTGCGCCAGCGCACGCGCCGCCACATCCTGCGCTTGGTAGCGCAGCGCCATGCTGGGCAGGGCGCGCAGCACGGCCTCCAGATCGTCGGCCGCCACGCCCAGGCCCAGGTGCATGTGCGTCTCCTGAATGCGCCGGTGCAGCGCCGCATCGCGCGTGGTGATGGCACCCATCAGCACATCGCCGCCGCCGCTGGGGTATTTGGTGAGCGCATGCACCGAGATATCCACCCCCAGACTGCCATCGCCCAGCAGGTCAAAGGGCGCAAACGCCAGGCCCGCGCCCCAGGTGTTATCGAGTGCCGCCGCCACGCCACGCTCCCGGCACAGACGCGCCTGGGCGATGAGATCGGGGAATTCCATGGTGACCGAGCCCGGCGCCTCCAGCCACACCAGGCGCGTGGCGGGCGTGATCTTGCCGGCAAGGTCCTGCACGTCCAGCGGGTCGTACAGCGCGTGGCGCACGCCATAGCGCGCCAGCAGCTCCAGCGTTAGCGCCTTGTTCGGACCATAGACGTTGTCGGGCAGCAGCACTTCCTCGCCCTGTGAGAGCAATGCCAGCGAGGTGGTGCTGATGGCCGCCAAGCCGCTGGGCGCCAGCAGGCAGTGCGTGCCGCCCTCCAGCGTGGCGATGCGCTCCTCCAGCAGAAAGCTCGTCGGCGTGCCATGCAGCCCGTAGGTATAGCCGCTCTTGTCCTGCCAGCGGCGCTTGCGCATGGCGGCGACGTCAGGGAACAGCACGGTGGACGCCTTGTGCACCGGCGGCTGGATGCCCTCGAAGGCGGATGGCGGCGCGTAGGCGTGGTGGATCAGGGCGGTGGCGATGTGGTGCGGATCGGGCTTTTGTGTCATCCCCGCATGGTAGCGCTGCGACAATCCATCGATGACCACACACCCTGGCTTCGCGCGCTGGTTTCCCTTCCTGGCATGGCCGCGGCCCGACCGGGAGCTGCTGCGCGGCGAATTCTGGGCCGGCATGACGGTCGGGCTGATGCTGGTGCCCCAGGGCGTGGCCTATGCCCAGCTCGCCGGCATGCCTTTGATCACGGGCATGTATGCCTCGTTCATCCCGATGCTGGTCGCCGTGCTCTGGGGCTCTTCGGTGCGCCTGGGCGTGGGGCCGACGGCGCTCACCAGCCTGCTCACCGGCGCCTCGCTCATCGGCCTGGCCGAGCTCGGCAGCGCGCATTGGGTGGCCCTGGTGGTGTGGATCGCCATCCTCTCCGGCCTGCTGCAGGCGACGCTTGGGGTGGTGCGTTTTGGCTGGCTGCTCAGCCTGGTGACTTCCCCCGTGCTGAACGGCTTCACCCAGGCGGCGGCGCTGCTCATCCTGACATCGCAACTGCCTTCGCTGCTGGGGCTCGCGACGGGTTGGCGCGCATTTCTGCAGCAGCCCTCCTGGCAGGCGCTGGACTGGCGCGCCGCTGCCTTTGGCCTTGCGAGCATCGCCCTGCTGTGGATGATGCAGCGCTGGCGGCGCAGCTTTCCGGCGGCCATCGTGGTGATCGCGCTCACCGCCACGGCCAGCTGGGCGACGGGCTTCGCGGCGCACGGCGGCGCGGTGATCGGCGCGCTGCCGCAGGGGCTGCCCAGCCTGTTTCTGCCCGGCTGGCTGAGCTGGGGTGATTTCAGCGCGCTCATCATGCCGGTGATGGTGATCACGCTGGTGAGCTTTCTGGAAACCGCCTCCAGCGCCAAGGTGGACCATGGCCAGGGCGGCACGCAATGGAACGAAAACCAGGACTTGATCGCCCACGGCCTGGCCAAGGTGAGCTCGGGCCTGTGCGGCGCCTTCCCCACCAGCGCCTCGTTCTCGCGCTCGGCGCTCAATCTGTATGCCGGCGCGCAGACCGGCTGGGCCACGCTGTTCGCCTTCGCCCTGGTGCTCGCGGCCCTGCTGTGGCTGGTGCCGCTGCTCCACCACGTGCCGCAATCGGTGCTGGCGGCGGTGGTCATCGTCGCCATCAAGGGCCTGATCAAACCCATGAGCATGCTGCGGCTGTGGCGCCTTTCGCGCGTGGAAACCGTCACCGGGCTGCTGACCTTCGCGATCACGCTGCTGAGCGCGCCGCGCATGTACTGGGGCGTACTGATCGGGCTGCTGGTGAACCTGAGCCACTTCCTCTTTCAGCGCCTGCATCCGCGCATCATCGAAGTCGGCCTGCACCCCGACGGCACGCTGCGCGACCGCATGCTCTGGAATCTGCCCGCGCTGCCGGCCGGGGTGCTGGCGCTGCGCATGGACGCGGCGCTGGATTTCGCCTCCGCCACCGCGCTGGAAAAACGCGTGGCCGACGAGCTGGCCAGCCGCCCGCAGCTGCGCCACCTGTGCCTGTTCGCCCAACCCATCAACCGCATCGACGTGACCGGCGTGGAAGCCTTCGTGCGCCTGCTGCTGCTGATGCAAAGCCGCGGCGGCGTGCTGCATGTGAGCGGCCTGAAGCTGCCGGTGCAGCAGACGCTGGAGGCGGCCGGCGCGCTGAAGACCAATACCCACCTGCTCATCTACCGCACGGACGCGCAGGCGGTAGCCGCCCTGCAGAAACTTTACGCGCCGGGATGATTCACAAGCTGCAGCGCCGAGCCATGCAACCAGGGCGCTGTTACACTTGACGGACCCGCTTCAGCTGCCACTTTTCAGGACTTGCGCAACCCCATGGATCTCGGCGATCTGCGTCTAGGCACTGCCCACGCCCTGGTGTCCGAGTCCCTTGGCGAGCGGCTGCCGGCGCCTGAGGCACAGCCCGCGGTTTACCTGCAGGCGCTGATCGACGGGCTGTGCGAGCTATCGCTCAAGGACCCGCTGACCGGCCTGCACAACCGCCGCTACCTCAATGCCGTGCTCGAAAGCGAAATTGACCGCGTCGCACGCACTGGCGAGGCGGCTTTGCTGCTGATCATCGATATCGACTATTTCAAGAACGTCAACGACACCCATGGCCACCCCGTGGGCGACCAGGTGCTGCAAGCGGTGGGGCAGGCGATTCGCGCGTGCATGCGGCCCATGGACACCGTCGCGCGCTACGGCGGCGAAGAGTTTGCCGTGATCCTGCCGGCCTGCCAGTTCGGTTTTGGCAAACGGGTGGCCGAGCGCGTGCGCAGGGCCATCAAGGCGGCGCAGGTGGCGGTATCTCCGGCCCTGACACTGAACGTTACGGCCAGCATCGGCGGCGCCTACACGATCGAGTGGATCCGCAGCACCACCGCGCTGTGGACGGACCGCGCCGACGCCCAGCTCTACAAGGCCAAGCAGAGCGGGCGCAACCGCGCCTGCATCGAAGAGCCGCCGGACAGCACCGTGACCGCTGACGAAAAAAACATGCTTTTGGCCCCGCTATACAAGGCATCGGGCTGGGACGATCTATCGTCCAATGAGACTTTGAACCATGGCAGCGCCCACTGAATCTCCCTCCATGCCCGACGCGCCGCCAGTCGCATCCGCTCCCGCTGCGGCCAGCTCTGCGCAGGACGGCCGCCCGATCCAGAGCACCGGTGCGCGCATCGTTGCCGTCACCAGCGGCAAGGGCGGCGTCGGCAAGACCTTTGTTTCCGCCAATCTGGCGGCCGCCCTTGCGCGCCGCGGCCACCGTGTGCTGGTGCTGGACGCCGACCTCGGCCTGGCCAACCTGGACGTGGTGCTCAACCTCTACCCCAAGCTCACGCTGCACGACGTGATCACCGGCAAGGCGCAGCTCGATGAAGTGGTGGTGCCCACGCCCGGCGGCTTTTCCGTCGTGCTCGCCGGTTCGGGCATGGTGGAATATTCCCGCCTCACCCCCGAGGTGCGCAATGAGCTGCTGCGCGTGATCGAGCAGCTCACGCCGCACTACGACGTGATGCTGCTCGATACCGGCGCCGGCATCTCCGACGTGGTGCTGTTCTCCGTATCACTGGCCTCCGAGGTGCTGGTGGTGGCAACGCCCGAGCCCACCTCGCTCACCGACGCCTATGCCGCCATCAAGGTGCTGGCAGCGCAGCAGGACCGCCAGCACATCCGCCTCGTGGTGAACCAGACGGCGCGGCCGGGCGATGGGCGGGCCATCACCAGCCAGCTGCAGCAGGTGCTCAATCGCTTTGTCGCCACCGGCTCGGGCCAGCCGCTGCGCCTGATCCACATGGGCGATATCCCGGCCGATCCGAGCGTGCGCGATGCCGTGATGCGGCGCCAGCTGCTGGTGCAGCACATGCCGGGCAGCCCGGCGGCATTGGCGGTATCCCAGCTGGCCGGCAAATTCGAAAGCACGCTGCTGCCGCCCGCAAGCTGAGGTTCGGCTGGCGCTTCGCTACTGTTTTGGCGGCGGCCCGCCGGAAATCGAAAAACCCAGCACCGGCGCCGATTCATCGGCAAACGGCACACTGAGCGCGAGTTCGCCGATACCATGCAGCAGGCAGCTTTCGCGGCGCAGCTGCACCGGCGAAGCGCCACCGGCAAAGCGCACCCAGGTGCCGAAGCTGCTCAAATCGGTCAGCACGGCGCTGCCCTGGCGCCAATCCACGCGCGCATGCGTGCGCGAGGCGCGCTGGTCATCGACGCGCACGTGGCAATCGGCGCCGCGTCCGATGTACACGGTGCCCGCCGCCGCGGTGAACCACTGCCGCGTGCCATGCCACTCGAATTCGAGCCGGCCGGTGCCGCCCGCACCAGCCAGGAGCACGCCCAGCTCGCTCGGCAGGCCGCCCTGGACGGTCAGGTTGTCCTGCCCCTCCTCTTCGCGCCATTCGATCTGGTAGGTGACGACGGCTTCCGAGCGGCCGCGCACCTCGATGTGCCCCAGGCGGTTCGCCCCGCCGCGCTGGCGCCCGCGCAGCTCCTGCACCGTGGCCTCGGTGGCCAGGATTTCATCCGGCCCCGCGCGCTCGCACAGACGCGCCGCGATATTGACCGCATCGCCATAGCAATCGCCTTCGACCTCCACGACTTCGCCCGTGCACAGGCCGACACGCACCGCCAGGCGCTGCGACTCGGGCAGCGCGCGGGTCGCCAGGAATTGCTCGCGCATGAGCTGCACGGCGGCGTTGGCGGCGTCGGCGCCATGGGCAAAAATGCCGAACACGCCGTCGCCCAGCTTCTTGACCACCCGCCCGCCGCCGTGCTTGATGGCCAGGCCCATTTGCCGCGTCAGTGTGGTGACCGCACGCGTTGCCTCGGCGTTGCCCAGCGCGTCAAACAGCGCCGTGCTGCCCGCGATGTCTGCAAACACCACGGTCTTGATGGGACTGGCTGCGTTGGACAGGGGAAAGCCTCAGGGTTGGATGCCGTGCATTATCAGTACAAACGCACAAAATCTGAAAAAACGGTCAATGAACGTGACCCCAGAGCATCAACGCATCGCGCCCTTCGACCGCCAGCGCCACCTTCGCCCCTACCGGCAGGGTGACCTTGGTGGGTACATGGCCAAACGGCAGCCCGGTCAGCACCGGAACGCGCGTGTGCTGGCGCAGCCACGCCACCACCGTGGCCAGCGAAAACCCCTTGTCGTGCGGCGTGCGGCGGTAGTCCGTGAACTGCCCAAGCACGATGGCCTTCTGCCGCGCCAGCACGCCCACGTACAGCAGCTGGGTGAGCATGCGCTCGATGCGGTAGGGGTGCTCGCCCACATCTTCCAGAAACAGCACGCCGCCCTGGATGGTCGGCAGCCATGGCGTGCCCACCAGCGAACACAGTACCGCCAGGTTGCCGCCCCACAGCAGCGCGCCGTGCAGCTCCTTGCCCGCCAGCACACCTTCGCTGTCCTTGGGCAGGCGCCAGCCGGTACCCTCGCCTTCGCCGCTGAAAAGGTCCTGCAGGCAGGCCAGCATGATGTCGTCGGGTTCTTCTGCACAGCCCAGGTCCGCACACAGCAGCGGCCCCGCCCAGGTGCCGGTGCCCGTGCGCGCCAGCAGCGCCATCTGCAGCGCGGTGAAATCGCTCATGCCGACAAAGCGCGTGCCGCGCTCCACGGCCCTGGCCAACTGCTTGTAGCGTATCTCGGGCAGCAGCCGCGTGAGGCCATAGCCGCCGCGCGTCATCATCGCCACGTCGGCACCGCTGGCCGCCGCGCGGTGGATGGCGGCGAGCCGCGCGGCATCGTCGCCGGCAAAGCGCGTGTGGCTGGACAGCGCATCCGGGTCCAGCTCCACTTCATGGCCGAGCCGCTGCAGGCGCTTGATGGCGCGGCGCAGCGCGGCCTTGTCGCGCACCGCGCCGGAAGGCGAATAGACGTAAATATGCTGCGCGCCCGCGTGGTGGCTGCAGTGCTCGTGTGCGTGATCGTGGGTGGAAGGCAAGGGTTTCAGGCCGGGCTGCGCGGCGCGGCTCCATCGGGATGGGTGACAGGCGCAAAGTATTCCACAGCGCGGCGCGCCACGTTTCCGGCGGCCGCGGCATCGGCGATCGCCGCCTCGAACCATGGCATGCCGTCGGGCACTTGCCGCGGCTCCCGGGACCAGTGCTCCAAGGCCCTGGGACCGGCGCGGTGGCCCTCGTCCGGGTAGGGCGCATTTGCCGCACCGGCGGGCATGGCGGGCAGCTGCAGCAGCAGCGCCCCGGCGCAATGGGGCAGCAGCCGATGGGGCCATGCCGTGGCGCCCTGGCCATCCGCCAGTCCCAGCACGGCCGCATTCAGACCCAGGCGCGCCAGCAGTTCCTTGAGCACCTGGGCATGCCAATCCGCGCTGTGCACCACTGCCTTCTTCGGCTTGTCGCTGCGGCCAAAGCCGATCAGGTCGGGGACGATCACGCGCTGACCCAGGGCGACCAGCGCCGGTGCAAAATCGCGCCATTGCCAGCTCCAGCCCCGGGCGCCATGCAGCAGCAGCCAGGCCCCGCCGCCCGTACCCGGGCCCAGGTCCAGATAATGCAGGCGCAAGCCCTGCAATGTTGGCAAATCGGACACCCAACGCGACAGCGGGCTGGCGAAGGCGGCCATGCGGGCGTCGGGTGTGCGCAGCGCATCATCGCGCAGCGGCTGCGCGCTGGTGCGCTGCAACCGGCGCCGCTGGCCGAAAAAATCCTGCAGCAGCGCAGTGCACTCGGCGGCAAGCACGCCGCCATGGAGAGCCGTCTGGTGGTTCAGCCGCGGCTCGGCGAACACATTGAAAACCGAGCCCGCGGCGCCCGTCTTGGGATCGGGCGCGCCAAACACCACGCGCGCCAGGCGCGCATGCAGCATGGCACCGGCGCACATCAGGCAGGGCTCGAGCGTGACATAGAGCGTGCAGCCATCGAGCCGGTAGTTGCCCAGCTGCTGCGCCGCTGCGCGCAAGGCAGCGATTTCGGCGTGCGCCGTCGGGTCGTGCTGCTGCCTGGGGGCATTGCGCCCGGTGGCGATGAGCACGCCCTCCCGGACGATCGCGGCACCGACCGGCACCTCGCCCGCTGCCTGCGCCTCCCGCGCTGCACCCAGCGCCGCGCGCATCCAGTGCTCATCGCCTTCCATCATGCGGTAAAAAAATCACAAACCATAGCATCTATCGTAATACAGCAAAGCGTTAGAGGCATATTCATTGACCATCTTCGGGCATCGCCCGAGGCTGCTGCATCAACGATTCCATCTGTTGCTTGACCTGCTGCTGCACCTGCTGGCTCTGCTCCTTCACGCTCGTCGGCTTGGCAGCATTGACTGCGCCCTGCCCTGCGGCAGGCGGCAGCGCGATGGATGGCGCATGCAGCTGCTTCTTGACCAAAATGGCCACGATGGCCAGGACGACCAGCAAACCCACCAGGCTGAATCCAAAGCGCATTGCCCACTCCTGCATGTATTGCCGTGCATGGTAGCGCCGGCCATATGCACATAAGCATTTGTTCTTTCCGCATCCCGGCACGACCACGCACAATAGGCGGTTTTTCCGACAACACGAAGGCAAGTCCATGCATATCGACACCCTGGCGGTCCACGCCGGCTACTCCCCTGACCCCACCACCAAGTCGGCGGCGGTGCCGATCTACCAGACCACTTCCTATGTCTTCGACAGCGCGCAGCACGGCGCGGACCTCTTCGACCTCAAGGTGCCGGGCAACATCTACACGCGCATCATGAACCCGACCACCGACGTGCTGGAAAAGCGCCTCGCGGCGCTCGAAGGCGGCGTGGCGGCGCTGGCCTTCGCGTCGGGCATGTCGGCCATCACGGCGGCGATCCAGACCATCGCCGAGGCGGGCGACAACATCGTCAGCTCCAGCACGCTCTACGGCGGCACCTACAACCTGTTTGCCCACACCTTTCCGCAGCAGGGCATCACGGTGCGCTTCGCCGACCCGCGCAAGCCCGAGAGCTTCGGCGCGCTGATCGACGAACGCACCAAGGCCATCTTTTGCGAATCCATCGGCAACCCGCTGGGCAACGTGACCGACATCCGCGCGCTGGCCGACGTGGCGCACGCCCACGGCGTGCCGCTGATCGTGGACAACACCGTGCCCAGCCCCTACCTGCTGCGCCCGATCGAGCACGGCGCGGACATCGTGGTGCACGCGCTCACCAAGTACCTGAACGGCCACGGCAACAGCATAGGCGGGGCCATCGTGGACAGCGGCAAGTTCCCCTGGGCCGAGCACAAGGCCCGCTTCAAGCGCCTGAACGAGCCCGACGTGAGCTACCACGGCGTGGTCTACACCGAGGCGCTGGGCCCGGCCGCGTACATCGGCCGCGCGCGCGTGGTGCCGCTGCGCAACACCGGCGCGGCGCTGGCGCCGCACAGCGCCTTCCTGATCCTGCAGGGCATCGAAACCCTGGGCCTGCGCATGGAGCGCACCTGCGAAAACGCGCAGAAAATCGCCGAAACGCTGGAGAAACACCCCAAGGTGGAATGGGTGCGCTACGCCGGCCTGCCCAGCCACCCGGACCATGCGCTGGTGCAACGGCAACTGGGCGGCAAGGCTTCGGGCATCGTCTCGTTCAACCTCAAATCCAGCGGCGACCCGCGCGCCGCCGGGGCGCGCTTCCTCGACGCGCTCAAGCTCTTCTACCGCCTGGTGAACATCGGCGACACGCGCTCGCTCGCCACGCACCCGGCCAGCACCACGCACCGCCAGCTCAACCCCGAGGAGCTGGCGAGCGCCGGCGTGACCGAGGGCATGATCCGCCTGTCCATCGGCATCGAACACATCAGCGACCTGCTTGCCGACCTGAACCAGGCCCTCGAAGCCGTCTGAGGTTTCAAGCGAAAAGAGCCACCAGGGCTTTTCCAGCAAGCGCTGGCAGCTCTTTTTTTGGAGTATCTCTAAATCATCCCCAGCATGCGCGGCAGCCACAGGCTCATCGCGGGCCAGTAGGTGACGGCGACGAGAAAGCCCAGCATCGCCAGCAGCCAGGGCCAGACGGCCACCGTCAGCTCGGTAATTCCCATCTTGGTGATGCCCGAAGCGACGTACAGGTTCAGGCCCACCGGCGGATGGCACATGCCGACTTCCATGTTCACCACCATCAGGATACCCAGGTGAATGGGGTCTATGCCCAGCTTCATCGCGATCGGAAACAGGATCGGCGCGAAGATCAGCATGATCGACGAGGGCTCCATGAAGTTGCCCGCCAGCAGCAGGACGACATTGACCGCCAGCAGGAAGCCGATCACGCCCAGGCCGTGGCTCATGATCCAGTCGGCCATGGCCTGCGGGATGTTCTCGTTGGCCATGATGAAGCTGAACAGCGCCGCGTTGGTGATGATGTACAGCAGCATCGCGCTCATGTTGGCGGAGTTCAGCAGCACCTTGGGCACGTCCTTCAGGCCCATGTCCTTGTAGATGAACACCGCGACGAAGAAGGCGTAGACCGCGCTCATGGCCGCGGCCTCGGTGGGCGTGAAGATGCCGGCGTAGATGCCGCCCATCACCACGATGATCAAGAGCAGCCCCCAGACCGACTCGCGAAAGGCCTTCCAGCGTTCGCCCCAGCTGGCCTTGGGCAGGCGCGGGTAGTCGTTCTTGCGCGCGCGCCACCAGGTCACCAGGCCCAGCACGAAGGCCAGCACGATGCCGGGGATGACGCCGGCCATGAACAAGGCGCCGACCGAGGTATTGGTGGCCACGGCGTACATCACCATCACGATGGAGGGCGGGATCAGGATGCCGAGCGCCCCCGAGGTGGTGATGACACCCGCGCCGAAGCGCTTCGGGAAGCCCGCCTTGACCATGGCCGGCAGCAGGATGGAGCCTATGGCCACCACCGTCGCCGGGCTGGAACCCGACACCGCCGCGAACAGCGCGCAGGCCATCACGCCGCCCAGGCCCAGGCCGCCGTACCAGTGGCCGACCATGGCGGTGGCGAAGCGGATCATGCGCTTGGCCACGCCCCCGTGGGTGAGGAAGTTGCCCGCCAGAATGAAGAACGGGATGGCCATGATCTCGAACTTCTCGATGCCGGTGAAGAGCTTGAGCGCCACCGATTCCAGCGGCACGTCGGTGAAGCCGAACAAAAAACTCAGCACCGTCAGGCCCAGCGCGATCGACACCGGCATGCCGGTGAGCATCAGCGCCGCGAGGAGGAAGAAGATGATGGCGGCGTTCACGGCTTGCCTCCCCGAGGCTTGCCGGTCTCATCCGGGTGCAGGTTGTCGCGCAGGCCGTAGGGGTCGGCTTCGCCCGCATCCTTGAAGGGCGGCGCCACCACCGGCTCCTCGTCATCGTCCAGGCCGTCCACATGGCCGTGGTCGTGGTGCGGCAGCTCGCCGGTGCGGATGAAGCTGACCAGCACCTGCAGAAAGCGGAAGCACATCAATCCGCTGCCCAGCGGAATCGCGCTGTACACCACCCAGGTGGGCCATTCCAGATCGGGCGTCGTCGGGCCTTCGATGAGGTGCTCCACATTCATACCCAGGGCGTTGAAGATGCCGTAGTGCGCGCCGTTCTCCCAGACGAATTTGCCGCCCATCCAGGCCACCACGCCCGTGAACAGGGCCCCCGCGGCCAGGCCGAAGATGATGAATTTGCTGCGCAGCGGCGTCTGCATGCGGTTGATGAGCACGTCCACACCCACATGGATGCCGGTGCGCACACCGTAGGCCGCACCGAACTTGGCCATCCAGACGAACATGATGATGGTCAGTTCCTGCGCCCAGGTCAGATTGACGGAGAGCAGCCAGTCCTGCAGGCCGGGAATGGCATAGCCGGCGGTATAGCGGTGCACCACCGCGACGAAGACGATGAGCGTGGCGGCGCCCATCAGGAAGGCGATCAGCCACTCTTCCAGGTGATCGAGGATTTTCATGGTTTTCACCTAAAAAATGAGCGTTGAACGGTTGCCGCTCAACGCTCAATGCCTGATTTTCAGTAGGTATCAGAGCTTGGTCGGATCAAACCCCGTGGCCTTGTAGACCTCCTGGATGGTGTCCTTGCCGATGCGGCTGGCCATCTTCTCGTGTACCGGAACCAGCGCCTTCTTGAGCGCGGCGCGCTCCTCGGCCGTGGGCGTGTAGATCTCGGTTTTGCCGCTCTTCTTCACCTCGGCCAGCGCGCGGTCGTTCTCGTCCTGCGCGATCTGGTTGGCGTAGGCCGTAGCCTGGCGCATCGCGTCTTCCAGCTGGCCGCGCACGTCGGCGGGCAGGCCGTCCCAGAACTTCTTGTTGGTGATGACCGCATAGCCGAGGTAGCCATGGTGGGTCATGCTCAGGTGTTTCTGCACCTCGTGCATCTTCTGGGTGTAGAAATTGGACGGCGGGTTCTCGGTGGCGTCCACCACGCCGGTCTGCAGCGCCTGGTAGGTTTCACCGAAGGCGATCACCTGCGGAATGCCACCGAGCGCGCGGATCTGCTCCTCGATCACCTTGGAGGACTGGATGCGGTACTTCAGGCCCTTGTAATCCGCCACGCCGTGCAGCGGCCGGTTGGCCGAGAACACCTTGAAGCCGTTGTCCCAGTAGGCCAGGCCCTTGACGCCGCGCGGCTCCAGCCTGGTGAACAGCCTGGCGCCCACCGGGCCGGTGGTGATCTTGTGCAGCTCGTCGCGGTTGTCGAAGATGTAGGGCAGGTCGAACACCTCGAATTCCTTGGCGCCCAGCGGGCCGAACTTGGCCAGCGAGGGCGCCAGCATCTGGACCGAGCCGAGCTGCAGCGCCTCCATCTCTTCCTTGTCCTTGTAGAGGGCGCTGTTGGCGTACACCTCGACCTTGACCTTGCCGCCGGTCAGCTCCTCGGCCTTCCTGGCGAAGAACTCGCTGCCCTTGCCCTTGGGTGTGTCGTGCGCCACCACATGGCTGAACTTGATCACGATGGGCGATTGCGCCCGTGCGATGAATGGCGCCCCTGCCAGACCCGCCAGAGACAACGCCGCCAGAACCGGACGGCGACCCACTTTGATCGATTCACGCATGCAAGCACTCCTGTGGAAAAGAAAAAACGGCGTGGCCGCAAACTCCAGCCCACCGCGCGTGGGAGCGATTCTGTTGCATGGAGCCCGCCGCGCCACCCGGAAAAACCCTGTCTGATCAGGAATTCCTGACATGCATCAGCCGCCGTGCAGCAAACCGGCGACATGAGCACCGATCGCCAGACAACTGGTAAGCCCCGGCGATTCGATGCCCAGCAGGTTGACGAGCCCCGGCACGCCATGCACGTTCGGCCCCTGGATCGCGAAATCCGCCGCAGGCCCGCCCTGCCCCTGGATCTTCGGTCGCATGCCGGCATAGGCAGGCAGCAGCGCCCCATCGGGCAGGCCTGGCCAGTAGCGGCGCACCTCGCCATAGAAAACCCGGGCCCGGCGTGCATCCACGTGCAGGTCGCTTGGGTCATCCACCCACTGCACATCGGGCCCGAAGCGCGCCTGGCCGGCCAGATCGAGCGTCAGGTGCACACCCAGACCGGCCGCCTCCGGCAAGGGATAAATCAGGCGCGAGAACGGCGCACGCACGCCGCAGGCAAAGTAATTGCCCTTGGCATAAAACGCCTGGGGAATGAACGCCGCAGACAGTCCTTCGGTATGCCGTGCCAGCTTCACCGCATCCAAGCCGGCGGCATTCACCAGCCATGCCGTTTCAAGCTGCGCGCCATCCTGGGTGTGCAGCCGCAGCATCCCTCGCACACGGGCGACGCGCTCGACACGCGTGCGCAGCACCACCATGGCGCCCTGCTGCTCCAAGTCGGCCTGCAGTGCCAGCATCAATGCATGGCTGTCAACGATGCCGGTGCTGGGCGAAAGCAGCGCGGCGTGGCAGGCCAGCTGCGGCTCCAGCCGCCGTGCACTGGCGCCATCAAGCCACTGCAGATCGCCCACCCCGTTGGCCTCGCCCTGCGCCGCCAGGACCCGCAGGGCGTCTGCCTGCCGCAGGGAAGTCGCCACGATAAGCTTGCCGCAGCGGCTATGGGGTATGCCGCGCTGCCTGCAGTAGTCGTACAACAGCGCGCGGCCCTGCACGCACAGCAGCGCCTTAAGCGACCCCGTGGGGTAATAGAGGCCGGAGTGAACCACCTCGCTGCTGCGCGCACTGGTCTGTGTGCCGATCGCACCCTCCGCCTCCAGCACCAGCACCTCGCGCCCCTGCAAAGCCAGCGCGCGCGCCACCGCCAGGCCAACGACACCAGCGCCTACCACCACGCACTGCACGCGATCTGCCACGCTTAGCCGCTCCATCATCAACGGGATCGTAATTCCGTGTGGTTACCCCACTCGTTTCACATCAGCACCGGTTCCCGATGCTCTGAACGCGCATCAACCGCGCTCACGACGTTGTATATGGTACGTTCATGGACCACGCGATCCTTGCCGGTCAGGCCGGGCCTGCAGCGCATCCTGACCCTTGCCGTCACCTCGGATCGCGCGGCATCGACGGCGAAGGATTCCCGTCCCGCCAAAGGCTCCACAACGGCCCAGTTGGTGAGGCCGCCGACACCAGTTGAGATCTCCTGTCGACCGTGGATGGCGTAGTTGCAGCGAAACGAAACCACCCCGGCCGGCGTGACAGCTACATAGAGGCCGTCACGGCCGTTCACCTCGTAGAGCTTGTCTTTCGGCTTGAGGTTGCGCAACTTGGTATCGGTCAGCATGGTGAAGTTGAGCCCCGAACCCTGACAGGTTCGGGCGTGACGGCACTGCCGAACACGCATTTCAAAGGTACAAGGGATTGAAGCTGAATGGCCGTAACGGCAAAGACGGCACGGGGCGCAGCCCGAAAGCCCGGCGGCGCGAAGCGCCGACACGCCCAGGCCGGCCGTGCCATCTTTATATTTCTCGAAACGCCCTCATATTGCCGGGCAAAAGCACTTTCTATCCGCACCCGGACAGGTGCCACCCATGAAAACAGAGTTCAACCGAGGGCTGTCGCGCATGGGCGCTTTGAAACAGGAATGCGTCAATGCCCACAAAGACACTCCGACTGAACATGCCGCAATGGCAAGGCGGCACTGAGCCCGCCTATCGTTTCGGCGCCGAACTGCTGCGCTGGCTGGCACCTGCGCACGAAGGGCCGGAAGAAACGATAGAGGTTCCCGCAGCCAACGGCCAGCCACTGGAAATCGAACAAGGCATCAAAGCACGCATGGTCCTGCTGGCGCAGGCGCGCGCTGCGCGGGCCGCCATCGAGCGGCACCAGCCCGATCGCATCGTCACGCTGGGCGGGGACTGCCTTGTTGACCTTGCCCCGATGGCCTACTTGAATCGCCGCTATGACGGCAAGCTGGGCGTGCTGTGGGTCGATGCTCACCCGGACGTCATGAGCGCCGCCGAGTTCTCGCACGCCCATGCTCATGTGCTGGGTATGCTGCTGGGGCGCGGCGACGCGGATTTCACGGCCGAGGTTGAGCACAAGCTGAACCCGGCGCGCGTGATGATCGCCGGCATGAGCGATTGGACGCCCGCCGAGGGAAACATTCTTCAGGAGTTGGGCATCCGGCATACCCCGGCAGCCGACCTTGCTGAGAGCAGCCAGTCGATCCTCGACTGGATCAAAGCCGAAGGCATCTCGCACCTGGCGGTGCATTTCGACCTGGACGTGCTCGATGCCGCCCACTTCTCGCCGCTGCTGTTCAACAAGCCAGAGCAGCCGGAAGGCACGTTCGACGGCATCGTGCAAGGCACGATGCGGCTGGGCCAAGTCATTCGGCTGTTGCAGGATGTGAGTAGCGCCTGTGACATGGTTGGGTTGGCCTTTGCGGAGTTCCTGCCGTGGGACATGCTGCGCCTCAAGAATGCAATGGCCAGCCTGCCCATCATGCAACGCTGACCGGCCCCTGTAACACCGCCGCCTGAGCCAGCGCGAAGGCGGCGGCGTCCTAATTTGGCTGTTGGGCTTGAGCACCGGGCGCGACCACTGCCGCGCCCGGATTTGCGTTGCACCGCGCCCAGGGCGGAACGGCCTGGGCGCGGTTATTCCTTCGTCTCGATGGGCCACCCCACGACACGCGGCAATCCGGCCTCGATTTTTACCGTCAACTCTACCGCCAACTTTTTCTGCTGGCCGGCGATAGCCACCGATAGCTTCTGTGACGTATTTCTTTATAGATCAACGCGTTACGTCAGTTTTTCGATAGCTGGCGATAGTCCTCGAAGGACCTAAATTCACCCCCGAAGGACGTCAATTCACTCCCACTCAATCGTCGCCGGCGGCTTGCTGCTCACGTCGTAGGTCACGCGGTTGATGCCGCGAATCTCGTTGATGATGCGGCTGCTCACCTTCTTGAGCAGGCTGTAGGGCAGCTCGGCCCAGTCGGCGGTCATGAAGTCGCTGGTCTGCACGGCGCGCAGCGCGACCACGTAGTCGTAGGTGCGGCCATCGCCCATCACGCCGACGCTTTTCACGGGCAGGAAGACGGCAAAGGCCTGGCTGGTCAAGTCGTACCAGCTCTTGCCCGATTTCTCGTCGATGCAGCCGCGCAGTTCTTCGATGAAGATGGCGTCGGCCCGGCGCAGCAGGTCGGCGTATTCCTTCTTCACCTCACCCAGAATGCGCACGCCCAGGCCGGGGCCGGGGAAGGGGTGGCGATAGACCATTTCGGGTGGCAGACCGAGCGCAATGCCCAGTGCCCGCACCTCGTCCTTGAACAAATCGCGCAGCGGCTCCAGCAGTTCCAGACCCAGTTGCTCGGGCAGGCCGCCGACGTTGTGGTGGCTCTTGATCGTCACGGCCTTTTTGCTGCTTTTGCTCGCGCCGGATTCGATCACGTCCGGGTAGATCGTGCCTTGCGCCAGGAAGGAGATGGCATTGCCGCCGCCGGCGCTCTTGAGTTCTTGCGCCTCGGCCTTGAAAACGTCGACGAACAGGCGGCCAATGGTCTTGCGCTTTTGCTCGGGTTCATTGATGCCCGCAAGCTCCGACAGAAACAGATCGCTCGCATCCACGCGCACCACCTTGGCATGCAGCTTGCCGGCGAACATCTCCATCACCATGTCGCCCTCGTTCAGGCGCAGCAGGCCATGGTCAACGAAAACGCAGGTCAGCTGCTCGCCTATCGCGCGGTGGATCAAGGCCGCCGCAACGCTGGAATCCACGCCGCCGGACAGCCCCAGCAGCACCTGCCGGCTGCCGACCTGGAGGCGGATTTTTTCCACCGCTTCAGCGACGTGGTTGCGCATCTCCCAATCCGCGCGGGCACCGCAGATGCCCAGCACGAAGCGCTCCAGCATCGCCTTGCCCTGCAGCGTGTGCGTGACTTCGGGGTGGAACTGCACGGCGTAAAAATGCCGCTCCTCATCGGCCATGCCAGCGATGGGGCAGGACGCCGTGCTGGCCATGAGTTTGAAGCCGGGCGGCAGCTGCGTCACCTTGTCGCCGTGGCTCATCCACACCTTGAGCATGCCGTGCCCGTCGGCTGTGGTGAAGTCGGCGATGTCCCTGAGCAGCGCCGTGTGCCCGCGCGCGCGCACCTCGGCATAGCCGAATTCACGCTGCCCGGATGCCTGCACCGTGCCGCCCAGCTGTTGCGCCATGGTCTGCATGCCGTAGCAGATGCCCAGCACCGGCACGCCCAGCGTGAAGACGGCGGCTGGCGCGCGGTCGGTGCTCTCTTGCGTGGTGCTGGCGTGGCTGCCCGAAAGAATGACGCCCTTGAGGTGCCCGCCCCGCGCCTGTTCCTGCAGCCAGGCATCGCTCACATCGCAGGGGTGGACCTCGCAATACACCTGCGTCTCGCGCACACGCCGCGCGATGAGCTGTGTGACCTGGGAGCCGAAATCGAGGATGAGGATGGTGTCGTGCTGCATGGATTTATAAGAAAAACGGCTTCAGCGCTTGCCTGGCAAGCGCTGGCAGCTATCAATATGAAGATGCCTGAAGGACTCAGTCCGCGCGGTAGTTCGGCGCTTCCTTCGTGATCTGCACGTCGTGCACGTGCGATTCGCGGATGCCGGCGGCGGTGATCTCGACGAACTCGGCCTTGTCGTTCATGTCGGCGATCGTGGCGCAGCCGCAGTAGCCCATGGCGGCGCGCACGCCACCGGCCAGCTGGTAGACGATGCTGACCATGCTGCCCTTGTACGGCACGCGTCCTTCGATGCCCTCGGGTACGAGCTTGTCGGCGTTGGGGTTGCCGCTGCTCGCCTCCTGGAAGTAGCGGTCGGCGCTGCCCTGCTGCATCGCGCCGATCGAGCCCATGCCACGGTAGCTTTTGTACGAGCGTCCCTGGTAGAGAATGACCTCGCCCGGCGCCTCTTCGGTGCCAGCGAAGACGCCGCCCATCATCACCGAGCTGGCACCCGCGGCCAGCGCCTTGGCGATGTCGCCGGAGAAGCGGATGCCGCCATCGGCGATCAGCGGCACGCCCGTGCCCTTGAGCGCGGTAGCCACGCTGTCAATCGCCATGATCTGCGGCACGCCGACGCCGGCGACGATGCGCGTGGTGCAGATCGAGCCAGGGCCTATGCCGACCTTGACCGCATCGGCGCCCGCCTCGGCCAGCGCGATGGCGGCGGTGCCGGTGGCGATGTTGCCGCCGATCACCTGAATCTGAGGGTAATGCCTCTTGACCCAGCGCACGCGCTCGATCACGCCCTTGCTGTGGCCGTGCGCGGTGTCCACCACGATGGCATCCACGCCGGCCTTCACCAGCAGCTCGACACGCTCCTCGGTGCCCGCGCCCACCCCGACGGCAGCCGCCACGCGCAGGCTGCCGGCGCTGTCGCGCGCGGCGTTGGGGAAGGTCGTCTGCTTGTGGATGTCCTTGACGGTGATCAGGCCCTTGAGCTCGAAGGCATCGTTCACCACCAGCAGGCGTTCCAGCTTGTGCTTGTTGAGCAGCGCCTTGGCGTGCGCAGGACCGGTGTCGTCTTTTTCGTTGACGGTGATCAGGCGCTCGCGCGGTGTCATGATCTCGCGCACCTTGACGTCGTAGCGCGTCTCGAAGCGCACGTCGCGGCTGGTGACTATGCCCACCACCTTGCCGCCGTCGCACACTGGAAAGCCGGAAATGCCCAGTTCCTCGGAGAGCTGCAGCACCTGCAGCACCGTGTGCTCGGGGGTGATGACCACCGGATCGTGCACCACGCCCGATTCGTGGCGCTTGACCTTGGAAACTTCCGCCGCCTGCTGCTCGGCCGTCAGGTTCTTGTGCACCACGCCGATGCCGCCTTCCTGGGCAATGGCGATCGCCAGACGTGCTTCGGTCACCGTGTCCATGGCAGCGGACACCAGCGGGATATTCAGGGAAATGCCGCGCGTGAAGCGCGTGGCGAGCGAGGCGTCCTTGGGCAGGACCTGGGAATACGCCGGCACCAGCAACACATCGTCGAAGGTGAGCGCTTTTCCAAGAAGGCGCATGGAAAGCTCCAAAAATCGGATTGTACCCATGAGGCCGCAACGCATTGCTGCAGCGCCGCATCCAGGAGGCTGCCGGCCTTGGAAACCGTCCGATGCACATGGATCGCAGCGGTCCATTTTTGGCTTCGCGGCTCTTCGAGAACGCTTTCGACGCCCCAAGTCCGACAGCCCCTAGGAGTCTGCGCGGCAGACGTGAAATGATGAGCTGTTCGACGCCACTGCAGGCACCGAGCCGTTGGTGCGAAGACCAAGGAACGCGCATCCGATGCGCTGCAGGGTCGAGTATCGAGTCGCCATTCGGGCGGCAGCGGGTTCGAGAAGGTTTTGCCTTGTGTTTTGCCTCACAAGTACGCCATGCGCCGCAGATTCAGCGCCATGCAGACGAGTTTCCACTCGCATCTGGCTTTGGCGAAGCTGCGCAGACTGAACTGGCGGAACCCCAGGACCGACTTGATCCACCCATTGGGTGGCTCAACGATGTGCTTGCGTCGACGATAGGCGTCCTTGACCCGTGCCGTCT
>NZ_AXVM01000012.1 GCF_000484635.1 Comamonas badia DSM 17552
GGGCCCTTGAGGCCCCGCACCTCGGGGAAGGCGTTTTCTTCGGGGCAGAAGACTTCGTCCAGCACGATTTCGCCGGTGATCGATGCGCGCAGACCCACCTTGCCGTGGATGGCGGGGGCCGTGAGGCCCTTCCAGCCCTTTTCGAGCACGAAGCCGCGAATGGCGCCTTCATCGTCCTTGGCCCAGACGACGAAGACGTCGGCAATCGGGCTGTTGGAGATCCACATCTTGCTGCCCGAGAGCGAATAGCCGCCGGGCACCTTCTTGGCGCGGGTGATCATGCTGCCGGGGTCCGAGCCGTGGTTGGGCTCGGTCAGGCCAAAGCAGCCGATCCATTCGCCGCTGGCCAGCTTGGGCAGGTATTTCTGCTTGGTGGCCTCGTTGCCGAAGGCGTTGATGGGCACCATCACCAGCGAGGACTGCACGCTCATCATGGAGCGGTAGCCCGAATCAACCCGCTCGACTTCGCGCGCGATCAGGCCGTAGCTGACGTAGTTCAGGCCCGCGCCGCCGTATTGCTCGGGGATGGTGGGGCCGAGCAGGCCCAGCTCGCCCATTTCGCGGAAGATGGCCGGGTCGGTCTTCTCGTGGCGAAAGGCTTCCTGCACGCGCGGCAGCAGTTTGTCCTGGCAGTAGGCGCGGGCGGCGTCCTGCACGGCGCGCTCGTCGGCTGTGAGCTGGTCGTGCAGGGCAAACGGGTCTTGCCAGCTGAAGGGGGTCTTGGGCTTGGAGTTGGACATGAAAGGCTCCGGTCGGTAAGTGAAATTCAATCGGGAATGACGGCCGTGACTTCGATCTCGACCTTGGCGCGCTCTTCCATCAGCGCCGCCACCTGCACGCAGGTCATGGCCGGGAAGTTCTTGCCCATGATCTCGCGGTACGCACCGCCCAGCTCTTTCAGGCGGCTGTTGTACTCGACGCGGTCGATCACATACCAGGTCATGCGCACCATGTGCTCGGGGCCGGCACCGGCTGCCTTGAGCACGGCCGCGATGTTGGCCAGCGCCTGGTGCACCTGCGCGATGAAATCGTCGCTCTCGAACTGCTGCTGCGCATTCCAGCCGATCTGGCCGCCAACGAAAATCTGCGTGCCGCGTGCGGCCACACCGTTGGCGTAACCCTTGGCGGGCGCCCAGCCCGCGGGTTGGATGTTCTCGTGGATCATGGCGTCTGCCTCAATTTATAGCGCTGCACCTTGCCGGTTTCGGTACGGGGCAGCTGGGTGATGAATTCAATCTCGCGCGGGTACTTGTACGGCGCGATGGTGTTCTTGACGTAGTCCTGCAGGGTTTTCACCAGGGCCGCATCGCCCTGGTAGCCCGGTTTGAGCACGACGAAGGCCTTGATGATCATGCCGCGCGCCTCGTCGGGCTTGCCGACCACGCCGCATTCCGCGACGGACGGATGCGTGAGCAGACAGCCTTCGACTTCCGGGCCGCCCACGTTGTAGCCGGCGGTGACGATCATGTCGTCATTGCGCGCCTGGTAAAAGAAATAGCCGTCCTCGTCCTGCATGAACGAATCGCCCGGGTGGTTCCAGCCCTTGGTCACGTACTTGGTCTGGCGCTCGTCCTGCATGTAGCGGCAGCCGGTCGGGCCGATCATCGCCAGGCGCCCGACAGTGCCGCGCGCAACCTCGTTGTCGTCGTCGTCCACCACCTTGGCGATATAGCCGGGCACCACCTTGCCGATGGCGCCGGGGCGCACCTCGCTGCCCGCCGACGAAATGTAGATGTGAAACACCTCGGTGCCGCCGATGCCGTCCAGCATCTCTATGCCGGTGGCCTGCTTCCAGAGCTGGCGCGTGGCATCGGGCAGCGCTTCGCCGGCGCTCACGCAGATGCGCAGGCTGGGTGCGCCGATCGACTGCATGAAGGGAGCCATCTGGCGGTAGAACGTGGGTGCGGTGTAGCAGATGGTGACGCCGTGCTCGCGCATCTGGCGCACCATGGTCTCGGGGTTGTAGCGGCCGTCGGGGTAGTAGATGGAGGCGCCAGCCCACATCGGGAAGACCAGCAGGCCACCCAGGCCAAAGGTGAAGGCAAGTGGCGGCGAACCGGTCACCACGTCGTCCGCCGTGGCCTTGAGCACGTGGCGCGGCCAGGCATTGCAGGCGGCCAGGATTTCGCGGTGCGTCGTCACGCAGGCCTTGGGCACGCCGGTGGTGCCGCTGGTGAAGGCCAGCAGCGCCACATCGTCGGCTGCCGTCGGGCAACCCGCATACTGGGCGGATTGCCTGGCGGAGCGCGCCTCAAGGCCATCGGCGCGGGTGGCATCGCCAAACACGATCATGGGCACTTTCCCTGACCGCACCTGCGCCACCTGCTCCATTTCCTGCAGCAGATGCGCTTCGCACAGCGCCAGCGCAGGCAGCGCCTTGTCAGCCACCTGGTCGAGCTCCTTGGCACGCAGCAGCGGCATGGTGGCCACGGCGATCAGACCGGCCTTGACCACGGCCAGCCAGGCCAGCGCCATCTCGATCGAGTTGCCGCCACGCAGCAGCACGCGGTTGCCGGGCACCAGCCTGCACTCATGCAGCAGCACGCCGCAAATGCGGTTGACCTCGGCATCCGCCTGCGCGTAGCTCAGCGTCTGGCTGGGCGCGCGCAGAAACGGCTTGTCGGCCCTGCCGCCGGCCAGCGCCTTGGCAAACAGCGCGGTGACGACGTTGGCCTGATCCTGGATCTGCTGCTCGGGCAGGTCATAGCGGAATTCGGGCCACTGCGCCTTGGGCGGCAGACGGTCGCGCACGAAGGAATCTGTCTGAGCGGATGCAACAGTCACTTTTTCATCTCCTGCAGGGCGGCCTTGCCAATGATCAGCTGCTGCACCTCGGTCGCACCTTCGTAGATGCGCAGCGAACGGATATCGCGGTAGAGCGATTCCACCTTGCTGCCGACCATGACGCCCAGGCCGCCATGCATCTGCAGCGCCATGTCGATCACGCGCTGGGCGTTTTCGGTGGCGGTCATCTTGGCCATGGCGGCAGCGACGCTGCGTTCGCGCTGATCGCCCTGGCCGGTGTCGCGCATCCAGGCAGCGCGGTAGGTCAGCAAGGCGCCGGCGTCGATCAGCGCGGCCATTTCGCCGAGCCTGGCCTGCGTGAGCTGGAAGTCGGCCAGCGTCTGGCCGAACATCTTGCGATGCTTCGCATGGTCGATCGCCTCGGCCAGCGCGCGGCGGGCGAAGCCCAGCGCGGCGGCGGCGACGCTGGCGCGGAAGATGTCCAGCGTCTGCATGGCCAGCTTGAAGCCGCCGTTCACCTCGCCCAGCATCTGCTCGCCGTCCACGCGGCAGCGATGGAAGGTGAGCGTGGCCAGCGGGTGCGGCGCCATGACCGGAATATGGACGGAATCATCCAGCCCTTCACTGCCGCGATCGACGACGAAGGCGCTGATGCCCCGGCTGCCACCGTCAGGATCGGTCTTGGCAAAGACGCAATAGAAATCGGCGATGCCGCCATTGCTGATCCAGGTTTTCTGGCCATCCAGAAAATAAGAATCATCTTTTTGGCCTACAACGCAATCAGGGCGTGCGTCAGTAGCTCTTAATTTCATTGCAGCCACGTCTGATCCGGCCTCGGGTTCGGACAGGGCAAACGCGGCGATCTTGCGGCCGGCCGCCACCTCGGGCAGGTAGGCACGGCGCGTGGTGTCGCTGCCGCCCAGCGATATCGCACCGCTGCCCAGACCCTGCATGGCAAACGCAAAGTCCGCCAGCGGCGAGTAGAACGCCAGCGTCTCGCGCAGCATCACCAGGGCGCGCGAATCGAGCTGCGGCAGAGCGCCGCCGAACTCGCCGGGTACGCAGTAGCCCAGCCAGCCGCCCTGCCCCAGGCGCTGGACCCAGTCGCGGCAGGCCGCGCGGTCATCGGCCTCATCCACGCGCTGGGCGTTGGCCCAGTCGGGCAGCTCGGCGGCAATGCGCCGGTGCGCCTCGTCGAAGAAGGGCAAGGCCAGGTGCGATGCAGAGGGGCGCAGGTGCGTGGCCTGCAGGATGCCGGTGCTCATCAGTCGCCTCCGAACACGGGCTTTTGCTTGGCCACGAAGGCTTCGTAGGCGCGGCGGAAGTCCTGCGTCTGCATGCAGATGGCCTGGGCCTGCGCCTCGGCCTCGATCGCCTGGTCTATGGTCATCGCCCATTCCTGGTTCAGCATGTTCTTGGTCATCGCGTGGCCGAACATCGGCCCTGCGGCCAGCTGGCGCGCCGTGGCCTGCGCCTTGCCCAGCAGCTCGCTGCTTTCGTGCAAGGCGTTGAAAAAGCCCCAGGCCAGGCCTTCGTGCCCGGTCATCGCGCGGCCGGTGAACAGCAGCTCGCTGGCCCGGCCCTGGCCGATCACGCGCGGCAGCAGCGCGCAGGCGCCCATGTCGGCGCCGGCCAGACCCACGCGGGTGAAGAGAAACGCCGTCTTGGTCAGCTCGCTGCCGTAGCGCAGATCACAGGCCAGCGCCATCATGGCGCCCGCTCCGGCGCACACGCCGTCGATCGCGCCGATGATGGGCTGCGGGCAATGGCGCATGGCCTTGACCAGATCACCCGTCATGCGGGTGAACTCCAGCAGCTCGGGCATGGTCATCTTCGTGAGCGGGCCGATGATGTCGTGCACGTCGCCGCCCGAGCAGAAGTTGCCGCCCTCGCCGGTCACCACCACCACCTTCACATCGGTGGCGTAGCGCAGGCCGTTGAACAGGTCGCGCAGCTCGCCATAGCTGTCGAAGGTCAGCGGGTTCTTGCGGTCCGGGCGGTTGAGCATCACGGTGGCGACGCCATCGTCGCCGCACTCCCACGCGAAATGCCGAGCCTCATAGCCGGAGCGCGCACCAAATTGCGGGCGCATGGGGTTGTTGGAAGCGATGTAGTGTTTCATTGGGTCTCCAGTTCCAGATAGTGGCGTTTGACCTTGCCCAGCAACTGGTGCAAGGCGCGGATTTCCTCGGGCGCCAGGCCGCCCAGCGCGGTGACTACCCACTCTTCGTGCGCCTGCGCCATGGCGCGGAATTCCTGGCGTCCCTTGGCGGTGAGCTGTACGCGAAACGCGCGGCGATCGTCCTCATCGGTCACACGCGCCACCAGCCCCTCTTTTTCCAGCTGATCGGTCACGCCCGTCACGTTGCCGCCCGTGACCATCATGCGTTTGGAGAGCTCGCTCATGCGCAGGCCCTCGGGCTTGCGCTCCAGCTGCGCCATCAGGTCAAAGCGCGGCAAGGTGGTGTCGAACTGCTCGCGCAGATGCGATCGCAGATCGCGCTCGATCAGCTGGGTGCAGGTCAGCATGCGCAGCCACAGCCGCAATTCCTCGGGGTGGCCCGCATGGGCGCGGGCTTCCATGTCTACAGGCGCCATCTCACATCACCTCTCCGCCACTGACGGAAATACCCTGCCCGGTGACCGCACCGGCACTGTCTTCGCACAGCCACAGCACGGCACTGGCGACTTCATCGGGCTGCACCAGGCGCTTCTGCGGATTGCCCGCCGCAAGCTGCGCCCGCGCCTCATCCTCGCTGCGGCCGGTCTTGGCGACGATATTGGCGATGCTGTCCTTGAGCAAGTCGGTTTCGGTATAGCCCGGGCAGACGGCGTTGACCGTGACGCCCTTGGTGGCCAGTTCCAGCGCCAGCGCGCGCGTGAGGCCCAGCACCCCGTGCTTGGCCGCGCAATAGGCGCTGACGTAGGCGTAGCCGCGCTGTGCCGCGGTGCTGGCCACGTTCACCACACGCCCCCAGCCGGCGGACAGCATGCCCGGCAGCGCGGCCTGGGTGCAGACCATGGTGCCGGTCAGGTTGACCGCCAGCATCTTGTTCCAGAGCGCCATGTCCATCTTTGCAAACGGCACGCTTTCGGCCTGGCCAGCGTTGTTCACCAGCGTGTCCATGGCGCCAAAGCGGCCCGCCGCCTGCGCAAATGCCGCGCGGACGGCTGCCGGATCGGCCACGTCGGCAGACACCGCCTGCAGCCGCGCGGCCGCGCCGGCGCTGCCCGCAAGCTGCGGCAGGCGATCCGCCGCCACCGGACTGCGCCCGAGCATCGTCACGCGCGCGCCACGGGCCAGCAGCGCCTGCGTGACGGCAAGACCGATGCCGCGCGCACCACCCGTCACCAGGCAGTGGCGCGCATCCCAGGCAGGTGCAACGGCGCTCATGGCACTCACGCCGGCACGTGGATGGCGGCGGCCGCGATCTGCGCCGCGATCTGCGCCTTCTCGCGCTCGAACAGCGCCTCCATCTGGCGTTTGCCCTGGTAATACTGCCTGGGCCAGGCGATCGGCGTGTAGCCGATCCTGGCCGCCTCGGTCAGCGTCCAGTTCGGGTTGGCCAGGTGCGGGCGCGCCACGGCGCAGAGGTCGGCGCGGCCTGCGGCGATGATGCTGTTGACATGGTCGGCCTCCGTAATCGCGCCCACGGCGATGGTGGCGATGCCCGCCTCCTGGCGTACACGGTCGGCGAACGGGGTTTGCCACATGCGGCCGTAGACCGGCTTTTCTTCCTTGCTGACCTGCCCAGCCGAGCAATCGACCATGTCGGCGCCCGCAGCCTTGAAGGCCTTGGCGATGTCCACGGCATCGGCCGGCGTGATGCCGCCCTCCACCCAGTCGGTGGCGGAGATGCGCACCGACATGGGCTTGTCTGCCGGCCAGACGGCGCGCATGGCCCTGAAGACCTCCAGCGGGTAGCGCAGGCGGTTTTCCAGGCTGCCGCCGTACTCGTCCTGGCGGTGATTCGTCAGCGGCGAGATGAATTCGGAGAGCAGATAGCCGTGGGCGCAGTGCAGTTCGATCCAGTCCACCCCGATGTCGATGCAATCCTTCGCCGCCTCGACAAAGCGCTGCTTGAGGTGCTCCATCTCGCTCTTGCTGATTTCCCTGGCCACCTGGCTCACGCCCTCAAGGTATTGCTGCTCGGAGGCGCCGACGATGGGCCAGTTGCCCGATTCCAGCGGCAGGTCGGTGCCATCCCAGGCCAGGCGCGTCGAGGCCTTGGCGCCGGCGTGGCCCAGCTGCATGGCGAACCTGGCGTCGGAGTGTTCGTGAATCCAGCGGGCAATGCGCTTCCAGCCCGCCTTCTGCTCCGCCGTGTAGAGGCCGGGGCAGCCCGGGGTGATGCGGCCTTCCGGCGTGATGCAGGTCATCTCGGCAAACACCATGCCGGCGCCGCCCATGGCGCGTGCGCCCAGGTGCACCAGGTGGTAATCGTCCGGCAGACCATCGACGCACGAATACTGCGCCATCGGCGAGACGACGACGCGGTTCTTCAGCGTGAGGCCGCGCACGGTGAACGGCGTGAACATCGGCGGCGGCGGCGTCTGGTCGTCCGCCACCGTCAGACCATCACGGCGCGCCAGCCAGCGCTCGTAGCCTTCCAGCCAGGCCTTGTCGCGCAGGCGCAGGTTCTCGTGGCTGATGCGCTGGCTGCGCGTGAGCATGGAGTACATGAACTGCGGCGGCTCCAGCTGGTCGCAGTAGCGCTCGCCGCACACCTCGAACCACTCCATGGCGTTCCAGGCGGCGTTCTGCAGGCGCAGCGCCTCGATGCTGCGCGTGGCCTGGTACTGCGTCAACACATCCTCGATCTGGCCAGCGCCGTCGCCCAGTTCGATGAACTTGCGCGTGAGATCGATCGCGTCTTCCAGCGCCAGCTTGGTGCCCGAGCCGATGGCGAAGTGCGCCGTGTGCACCGCATCGCCCAGCAGCACCACATGCGCTCCGTTCTGGTTCCTGAACCACCAGTGGTCGCACTTGACGCGGGTGAAATTGATCCATGCCGAGCCGCGCAGGTGGCGCGCGTTGCTCATCAGCCTCTCGCCCTGAAGGTTGTCGGCAAACAGTTTTTCGCAGAATTCGATCGACTCGTCCGGCCCGGCGTTGTCCAGGCCATGCGCCTTCCACACATGCTCGGGGCATTCGACGATGAAGGTGGACGTTTCTTCGTCGAACTTGTAGATGTGCGCCTGGAACCAGCCGTGCTCGGTCTTCTTGAAATCAAAGGTGAAGGCGTCGTACTGGCGCTTGGTGCCCAGCCAGATGAAGCGGTTGGGGCGCACCACCAGTTCGGGCTGGAATTTGTCGGCGTGCAGCGTGCGGATCTTGGAATTGATGCCGTCGCTGGCGATGATGAGATCGGCATCCGGAAAATCCAGATCGGAGTCGACATCGGTCTCGAACACCAGTTTGACGCCCAGTTCCTCGCAGCGCGCCTGCAGGATGTTGAGCAGTTTCTTGCGCCCGATGCCGACGAAGCCATGGCCGCCCGAGCGGATCACCTCGCCCTTGAACAGCAGTTCGATGTCATCCCAGTGGTTGAACGCCTGCTGGATGGTGTCGGCGGTCGGCTTGTCCCACTGGCGCATGTTGTCCATCGTGGCGTCGGAAAACACCACGCCCCAGCCAAAGGTGTCATAGGGCTTGTTGCGTTCGACGACGGTGATGTCGTGCGAGGGGTTGCGCTGCTTCATCAGGAGCGCGAAATACAGGCCGCCGGGGCCGCCGCCGATACAGACAATCTTCATGGATGAACCTCTGGTGTGCTGTGGCTGGAAGATGGGTGTAATTTATTTATGAATAGTTTAAATGTCAAGTAATTCTTCAAAATAAACCATCGAGAGGCCCCACACCGCATCCCGAAAGCCTGCGCCCCTGCATGAGGCACGGCGCCGGGCGGCACAGGCTTCACTGCCGGTGGTACCACAGGCAGCCATCGCCCCCCGGATTCGATTGCACCTCGCCACGCGCCACCAGGTAATTGAGGTGAGCCAGACTCTCGCCCGTGGCCAGGCTCATGAGCATCTGATCCGACGTGATCGGCCGGGCGAACAGCGCCGGGAAGACATCCACCACCCGCTTCGGCTCATGCAGCGCGGCGCGCAGGCGATCGAGCGATTCATGGTGGCTGCGCCGCAGCTGCGCCAGCCGCGCGTGCAGACCGTGAAACAGCCGGTTGTGCGCCGGCAGCACCAGGACATCATCATGCAGCTGCTGCTGCAGCTTGTCGATCGAATCCAGCCAATCGCCCAGGGGATCGGCTTCGGGTTCGGTTGGAAAAACCGACACATTGGACGAAATGCCGGCAATCACCTGATCGCCCGAAATCAGCAGCTGGCGTTCTGGGCTGTACAGGCACGCATGCTCGGGCGAATGCCCCCGGCCCACCACCACGCGCCAATCGATGCTGCCGATGCGGATGCTCTCGCCATCGGTCAGGCGCCGGAAGCTGTCCGGCATGGCGTAAATCATCTTGCCGAAGCCGCCAAAACGCGCGCGGTAGGTCTCGATGGCGTCCTCGGTCCATCCGGCCCGGCGGTAGAACTGGATCGCGTCCTCCGGCGCCTCGCGCCCGGTGTCCGCAGCCAGGGCGCGGCAGGTCAGGTATTCCAGCCGGCTGATCCACAGGCGGCAGCCGAACTTGCGCGTGAGCCAGCCCGCCATGCCGATGTGGTCCGGATGCATGTGGGTAACGATGACGCGCTTGACCGGGCCGGCCAGGGTGCCCGCGAACAGCGTGCGCCAGGCATCGACGGTGACGGTGGACCAGATGCCGGTATCCACCAGCGTCCAGCCATCGCCATCGCGCAAGGCCCAGAGATTGATGTGGTTGAGCGAAAACGGCAGCGGCATGCGGATCCAGTAAACACCATCGGCCACCTCCTTGGCCTCGCCGCTGGCAGGCGCTTCACCGCAGGGGAAGTCCAGCCCTTGCGCATCGTGTTTGTCCATGGATTGCTTTCTGCCTTTGATCAACGGGCTGTGATTGTGCGCCATGGCCACGGCTCCTGGGCGGCTTCCGGCGCCCATGCGCCAAGGCCCAAAATCCACGTAGAATCCGCCGCTGTCAGGAGAGAGTGCCGCCGCAAGGCCGGCGCCGCCGAAGGCGCCAGGCTTCACGCTCAAACGCTCAGGCAAAAGGACTGGCAAGTGCCCCGGCAACGGCGCACCCACCCTGCTGGAGAGAGAAGCCCGCAGCCACCGCGCGGCAGGCTTCCACCGAAGGAGCAAGCGCGGCATCGCCCGCGTGAATCTCTCAGGTAAAGCGGACAGCCGGGCATGCCCACACCCCGTGGTGTGCCATGCTTTTTCCTTCAAGGAGTCCGCGCTTGTCCGATACCGCCCTGCTCACCACCCCACTGGCCGCGCTGCACCAGGAACTCGGCGCGCGCATGGTGCCCTTTGCCGGTTACAGCATGCCGGTGCAATACCCCGCAGGCCTGATGGCCGAACACCTGCATGTGCGCGCGCACGCGGGGCTGTTCGACGTCTCGCACATGGGCCAGCTGACCCTCTCCGGGCCCGATGCCGCTGCCGCGCTGGAGAGCCTGATGCCCGTCGATGTGGCAGGCCTTGCCGTCGGCAAGCAGCGCTACGGCCTGCTGCTGAACGAGGCGGGCGGCATCATCGACGACCTGATGTTCTTCCGCCAGCAAGAGCAGCGCTTCTTCGTGATCGTCAACGGCGCCTGCAAGGTGGGCGACATCGCCCATATGCGCGAGCGCATCGGTGCGCGCTGCGCAATCGAAACCATGCCCGATCACGGCCTGCTGGCGCTGCAGGGGCCGCAGGCGGCCACCGCGCTGCAGCGCGTGGTGCCGGGCGTGCAGGCGCTGGTTTTCATGAGCGGCGCGCACTTCCACTGGCAAGGCGCGGAACTCTTCATCACGCGCAGCGGCTATACCGGAGAGGACGGCTTTGAAATCTCCGTTCCCGGCAACCAGACCGAGGCGCTGGCCCGTGCGCTGCTGGCCGAGCCCGAGGTCCAGCCCATAGGCCTGGGCGCGCGCAACTCGCTGCGCCTGGAAGCGGGGCTGTGCCTGTACGGCAACGACATCGACACCAGCACCACCCCGCCCGAGGCGGCGCTGAACTGGGCGATCCAGAAGGTGCGGCGCACCGGCGGCGAGCGTGCAGGCGGCTTTCCGGGTGCCGAAAAAATCCTGGCGCAGATCGCCGACCCGGCCCAGCTCACGCGCAAGCGCGTGGGCCTGGTCGCGCTGGAGCGCGTGCCAGTGCGCGAGCACACCGAGCTGCAGGAGCTGGACGGCAAACCCGCAGGCACCGTCACCAGCGGTCTGCTCGCGCCCACGCTGGGCAAGCCGATCGCGCTCGGCTACCTGCCGCCGGCCCTGGCCGCCGTGGGCACCAAGGTCAATGCCATGGTGCGCGGCAAGGCCGTGTCCATGGAAGTCGCCGCCACCCCCTTCCTGCCGCCGCGCTACCACCGCGGCTGATTCCCTGCCCTTATTCCAATTCCATATCATTCGAGTACGCGAAGGCGAAGCGAAGACAGTGCTGTAGCACGGCGAGCGAAGCCGACAAAGTAATCGATTGATCTGGAAATGGAATTACCTTCTCTTCAACGGAGCCCCGCCATGAGCATCAAGTTTTCGCAAGACCACGAGTGGGTCGATTCCTCCAACCCCGCAGCCACCTCCGTCGGCATCACCGCCCACGCGCAGGATGCGTTGGGCGACGTGGTGTTCGTCGACCTGCCCGAAGTGGGCAAGACCTATGCCGCAGGCGACGTGGCCGGTGTGGTCGAGTCGGTCAAGGCCGCGTCCGACGTGTACATGCCGGTCTCGGGCGAGGTCGTGGAAGTGAACGAAGCCCTGCGCGCCGATCCGTCGCTCGCCAACAGCGACCCCATGGGCGCAGGCTGGTTCTTCAAGGTCAAGCTGAGCAACGCGGCTGAAGTGGACGCGCTGATGACGGAAGCGGCCTACAACGACTTCACCAAGGCGTGACGAGAGGTTGAGCGTTCAGCGTTGGGCGTTGGGCGTTTTGCATCCCACGCTGAACGCTCAACGCCGAACACCCAACCAAAAACAATAGCTTGCTGCACTTGACTGGCGCGGCTTTCGAACATATTTGATCTATATTTCCATGTCCGCCCTGTCCCTGTCCGCTCTGGAAAACGCCAGCGAATTCCACGCCCGCCACATCGGCATCGACGCTGCCGACGAAGCCCACATGCTCTCCGTCGTGGGAGCGGCGTCGCGCCAGGCGCTGGTGGCCTCCATCGTGCCGCAGTCCATCGCGCGCGCCAGCGCCATGCAACTGCCCCCGGCCTGTACCGAGGCCGAGGCGCTGGCCGAACTCAAGGCGATTGCGAGCAAGAACCGGGTGATGAAGAGCTTCATCGGGCAGGGCTACCACGGCACGCACACGCCGGGTGTGATCCTGCGCAACGTGCTGGAGAACCCTGCCTGGTACACCGCCTACACGCCCTACCAGGCCGAGATCTCCCAGGGCCGCATGGAGGCGCTGGTCAACTTCCAGACCATGGTGACCGATCTGACCGGCATGGACATCGCCAACGCCTCCATGCTGGACGAAGCCACCGCCGCCGCCGAGGCCATGACGCTGGCCAGGCGCAGCGTGAAGGCCAAGGGCAACACCATCGTGGTGTTTGACGACGTGCATCCGCAAACCGTGGAGGTACTGCGCACCCGCGCCGAACCCATGGGCTTCACCGTGCGCCTCGCGCAATCGGCCGATGACTGGCACGCCGCGCTGGCGGGTGACGACTACTTCGCCGCGCTGATGCAGTACCCGGTCAGCAGCGGCTGGGTGATGGACTGGACAGCGGAAATCGCCAAGATTCACGCCAAGGGCGCCGCCGCCATCGTCGCGGCCGACCTGCTGGCGCTCACGCTGCTCAAGTCGCCCGGCGAGATGGGCGCAGACATCGTCATCGGCACCACCCAGCGTTTTGGCATGCCCATGGGCGCGGGCGGCCCGCACGCGGGCTACATGGCCTGCAAGGATGGCTTCAAGCGCAGCCTGCCCGGGCGCCTGGTGGGCGTGAGTGTGGACGTGCACGGCGCGCCCGCCTACCGCCTGGCGCTGCAGACGCGCGAGCAGCACATCCGCCGCGAAAAAGCCACCAGCAACATCTGCACCGCGCAGGTGCTGCCCGCGGTGATCGCCAGCATGTACGCGGTCTACCACGGCCCCGAGGGCCTCACGCGCATCGCCCAGCGCGTGGCGCGCTACACCGCCATCCTGGTGGCGGGCCTGAAAGAAATGGGCTTGAAGCTGGTGAACCAGAGCGCCTTCGATACCCAGGCGGTGGACATGGGCAGCCGCGCAGCCGCGCAGGCTGTGCTGGCACGCGCCGTGGCCGCGGGTGCCAATCTGCGCGACTATGGTGATGCCCGTGTGGGCGTGTCTCTGGACGAAACCACGGCACGCGCCGATCTGGAATTGCTGTGGAAGGTGTTTGCGCCCAACGCCACGCAGCCCAGTGTGCAGGCGCTGGAAAACACCCCCAGCCTGATCCCCGCAGCGCTCGCGCGCACCGGCAGCTTCCTCACGCACCCGGTGTTCAACACCCACCATTCCGAAACGGCCATGCTGCGCTACATCCGCATGCTGTCGGACAAGGACCTGGCGCTGGACCGCAGCATGATCCCACTGGGCAGTTGCACCATGAAGCTCAACGCCACCAGCGAGATGATCCCCATCACCTGGCCGGAGTTTGCGCACATCCATCCCTTTGCCCCCGCCGATCAACTCGCGGGTTACGCCGAGCTGGACCGCCTGCTGCAAGACTGGCTCTGCCAGGCCACCGGCTACGCGGGCGTGAGCCTGCAGCCCAACGCGGGTTCACAAGGCGAATACGCCGGGCTGCTCGCCATCAAGGCCTGGCATGAAGCGCAAGGCAACGCACACCGCACCATCTGCCTGATCCCCTCCAGCGCCCATGGCACCAATCCGGCCAGCGCACAGATGGCGGGCATGCAGGTGGTGGTGACCAAGTGCGACGACAACGGCAACGTGGACATGCAGGATTTGCAGGCGCAGTGCGAAAAGCACAGCGCCAACCTCGCCTGCGTGATGATCACCTACCCCAGCACGCACGGCGTGTTTGAAACCCAGGTCAAAGAACTCTGCCAGATCGTGCACCGCCACGGCGGGCGTGTGTACGTGGACGGCGCCAACATGAATGCCCTGGTCGGCGTGGCCGCGCCCGGCGAATTCGGCGGCGACGTGAGTCACCTGAACCTGCACAAGACCTTCTGCATCCCCCACGGCGGCGGCGGCCCGGGCGTCGGCCCGGTCTGCGTGGTGCAAGACCTGGTGCCCTTTCTGCCGGGCCATCGCACGGCGGGCATCACTAGCAAAGTAGGAGCTGTCAGCGCAGCACCATTGGGCAATGCAGCCGTATTGCCCATCAGCTGGATGTACATCCGCATGATGGGTGCCGACGGCCTCACCGCGGCCACCGAAGCCGCCATCCTCAACGCCAACTACATCAGCAAGCGCCTGGCCCAGCATTACCCCACGCTCTACGCATCCGCCAACGGCCACGTGGCGCACGAATGCATCCTGGATCTGCGCCAGCTGAAGGAAAGCAGCGGCGTGATGGCCGAGGACGTGGCCAAGCGGCTGATCGACTACGGCTTTCACGCCCCCACCTTGAGCTTCCCGGTCGCCAATACGCTGATGGTCGAGCCCACCGAGAGCGAAGACCTGGCCGAGATCGAGCGCTTCATCGCCGCGATGGTCGCCATCCGCGAGGAGATCCGCCAGATCGAAAACGGCACCTGGCCGCAGGACGACAACCCGCTCAAGAACGCCCCGCACACCGCAGAAACCCTGCTGGCTGCCGACTGGGCCCATCCCTACTCGCGCGAAGCCGCTGCCTTCCCGGTGGCGGGCCTGCGCAAGACCAAATACTGGGCGCCCGTGGGCCGCGTGGACAACGTCTATGGCGACCGCAACCTGTTCTGCAGCTGCGTGCCCATCGAGGAGCCGGCGTGACGCCCTCGCGCACCGAGAAACCACGATGCCGCCCGGCGAAAGCCTGAACCCCGCAAAGCTGGCCGTCCTCATCGACGCCGACAACACCAGCGCCGCATGCGCGCAGGATTTGCTGGAGGAAATCGCCAAATACGGCATTGCCAGCGTCAAGCGCATCTATGGCGACTGGAGCAGCCCCCTGCTCAGCGGCTGGCGCAGCATTCTGCTCAAGCACGCGCTCGTGCCGATCCAGCAATTCGCCTATACCAAGGGCAAAGACGCCACCGACATGGGCTTGATCATCGATGCCATGGACCTGCTCTACAGCGGCCACTTCGACGGCTTCTGCCTGGTCTCCAGCGACAGCGACTTCACGCCGCTGGCCTCGCGCATCCGGGCATCGGGGCGGGTGGTTTACGGATTCGGCCGAACCAAGACGCCCGAAGCCTTCCGGCAAGCCTGCGACCGGTTCTTCTACATCGAAAACCTTGGCGAAGGCGCGCAAGGCAAGGGCGAAGCGGATGCCGCGTCCGCCACTGCTCCCAGCAGCCCACCCGACCTTGCCAGGCCAGTTGCCAAGCCAAGGCAGATGGATACCGCCATCAAGAACCTGCTGAAAAAATCGATCAAGGACGCGACCGACGAAGCCACCGGCTGGGCCTTCGTAGGCAAGATCGGCAACGTCATCAGCGAAACGCGGCCGGACTTCGATTCGCGCACTTACGGCTACGCCAAGCTTTCCGGCATGCTGCGCGACCTGAGGGGCCTGCAGTTTCGCACCGACGAAGTCAACCGCATGTATTGCCGCAAGGTGCCCTTCGGCGATCTCATCAAGCTGCTCGACGAAGCCTTCAACAGGTTCAAGAGTGCCAAGGGCTGGGCCAGCCTCGACGTGGTCGGCAAATACGTGAAGCCGCGCTGGAACTGGCAGGAGTACGGGTTTGAGAGTTTTTCCGAATTGCTGGGCAAGGTCGATCACGTTGAAATCAGCAGCGAGGGCATGCGCATGCAGTCGCCCATTGCGCCATAGCACCGGTTTCCGCCTGCATCCGCCAAGTCCTTCGCCGGATGTCCCTATCATTTCTGCTGCCGCACATCCCCGAGCGATGTGCAGGACTGGTTCTACTCCCCTTTTTTCAAGAACACCCATGCGCCCTGTTTCCGCTCTGCTCGCCAGCCTGCTGGCACTATCCGCCACGGCTGCTCCGCACGCCGCCCCGGTCACCACCGGCAGCGGTCTGGTCTACGAGTCCATCACCGAAGGCCAGGGCGACGCACCCAAAGCCGGCGACACCGTCCAGGTGCACTACAAGGGCATGTTCGCCGACGGCAAGGTCTTTGACAGTTCCCATCAGCGCGGTGAACCCACGGAATTCCCGCTGAACCGCGTCATCCCCTGCTGGACCGAGGGGCTGCAGAAAATGAAGGTGGGCGGCAAGGCCAGGCTCACCTGCCCGCCCGCGATCGCCTACGGCGCACGCGGCGCGGGTGGCGTGATCCCGCCCAACGCCACGCTGACCTTTGAAGTGGAACTACTGGCCGTCAAGCGCTGACGGCTGGCGCCTACACTGGCGCCACTGCCCATCGACAGCCATGAACCTCCCTGACCTGTCATTTTTGAACCAGGACGGCACGCACCAGGCGCCCGCCACGGCCCAGCCTGGACAAGCCACCGTGAATCGCCGCGGCGCCGACCGTTTCGAAGGCCCGATCGGCGAGGTGATAGAGCAGCTACGGACCGCGCAGCGCGAGCTGCAGGTGCAGAACAAGGAGCTGCTCTACAGCCAGCAGGTGGCGGAAAGCGCGTCCGAGCGTTTCGAGGCGCTGTTTGCCAGCGTGCCGCTGGCGCTCATGGTGCTGGACGAGCACGACATGGTGGTGCAGGCCAATGCGATGGCGCATCGCTCGTTCCAGCCCGCCGAAACCGATCGGCCACTGATCTCGCTCATGCCCTTCGTGAGCGACACGGATGCCGACCGCGTGCACCGCGCCTTTGCCATCGCCCGCGTCCAGGGACGCAGCGACAGTTCCGAAGTGGTGTTCCGCATCGGGCGCGAGCGCCAGATGACGGGCGACCTGCACATTGCCTACGCCGAGATTCCGCTGGCCCAGGGCGAGCCGCTGCGCCAGTTCCTGTGCGCCGTGATTGACCAGGGCCCGCTGCTGGCCGAGCGCAAGACGCTGCAGCAAAGGAACGAGCAGCTGCACGCCAGCGAAGAGCGGCTGGAGGCGGTGATCAACTCGGCGCTGGACGCCATCATCTGCATCGACCAGCACCAGCGCATCACCGTCTTCAACCCCACGGCTGCCGCCCTGTTCCAGTGCCCGACGCGCGACGCCCTGGGCAGCCCGCTGTCGCGCTTCTTCCCCGAGCTGGACCGTGCACCCGCCTACGCCCAGCTCACCACGCAGGCGGCCCTGGGCGAAGTGCAGGCGCGCACCGCCGCGGGCCAGCCGCTGGCGGTGGAAGTGAACATGGCCTTCGAGCACCACGAAGGGCGCGTGACCACCACCATCTTCGCGCGCGACCTGACCGCGCACAAGCGCGCCGAGGCGCGGCGCAGCGAACTGGAAGGGCAGCTGCGCGAATCGCAGAAGATGCAGGCCGTGGGCACCATGGCCGGCGGCATTGCGCACGATTTCAACAACATCCTGCACGCCATCCTGGGCAACGTCGAACTGGCCAAGGCCGATGCCGAGGCACCCGCCGTCGATGCGCGCGTGCTGGAGAGCCTGCACGAGATCGAAAAAGCCGCGCGGCGCGCGCGCGACCTGGTGCGCCAGATTCTTGCCTTCAGCCGCAACGAAGCACCGCAGCGCAAGCCTGTTCAAATGGCCGAATTGATGCACGAGACCGAGCGCCTGCTGCATGTCACGCTGCCACCCGGCGTCACGCTGCGGATAGAACCGCCCGAGCGCCTGCCGCCCATCCTGGCCGATGCCACGCAGGTGGAACAGGCCCTGCTCAACCTCTGCACCAACGCGGTGCAGGCGCTGGGCACGCAACCCGGGCAAGTCCGCATGCGGGCCCGGCGCGTGCGCCCGCAGCAGCGCCTGGCCGAGCGCCTGAACCTCGCGCCCGGCGCCTACGTGGCGCTGGACGTCACCGATGACGGGCCGGGCATGGACGCCGCCACGCGCGCACGCATCTTCGAACCCTTCTACACCACCAAGCCGGTTGGCCAGGGCACCGGGCTGGGCCTGCCCGTGGTGCATGGCGTGATGCGCACGCATGGCGGCGCCATCGACGTGCAGAGCGCACCCGGACAGGGAAGCTGCTTCACGCTGTACTTCCCCGCCGCGGAGCAGGAAGACCCGCCGCAGGCCGACACCCGCCAGCAGTACCTGCCCGGCATGCCCGCGGCGCAGGCCGCCGCCGCACCCGCACGCAAGCGCCACGTGATGTACGTGGACGATGACCAGGCGCTGGTGTTTCTGGTGCAGCGGCTGCTGGCACGCCGCGGCTACGAGGTCAGCGGCTTCACCGACCCGCAGGCGGCCACCGCCGCGCTGGCGCAGGACCCGGGCCGCTACGACCTGCTGGTCACCGACTACAACATGCCCGGCTATTCGGGCGTGGAGCTGTTGCGCGCCGCGCGCCAGATCCGCGGCGATCTGCCGGTGGCGCTGGCTTCGGGCTACATCACCGCCGAGATCGAACAGGCAGCGCTGCAGGAAGGCGCGCGCGCCCTGATCCACAAGCCCAACGACGTGCAGGAGCTGTGCGAGACGGTGGACCGGCTCATCGATGGCCGCCCTTGACGCGGCAGCGCCCGTGCAGTGCCTGCACGCGGATGACGATGTGCTGGTGCTGTGCAAACCCGCCGGACTGCTCTGCGTGCCGGGGCGCGGAGCGGACAAGCAGGATTGCCTGAGCCGCCGCGCCCAGCGCCATTACCCGGATGCGCTCGTGGTGCACCGGCTGGACCAGGCCACCTCGGGCCTGGTGCTGATGGCGCGCCATCCCGCTGCCCAGCGCAGCCTGAGCCACGCGTTTGCGGCGCGCGCCATGGCCAAGCGCTACCTGGCCATCGTGCACGGGCACCCCCGGGGAAATGCCGACGCCGAGGGCTGGAGCACCATAGCCGCGCCGGTGATGGCAGACTGGCCGCGCCGTCCGCTGCAGAAAGTGGATTTCGTTCAAGGCAAGCCCAGCCAGACGCGCTGGCGCACGCTGCGCCACGATGCCGCCAGCCACGGCACGCGGCTGGAACTGGAGCCGCTGACCGGCCGCACCCACCAGCTGCGCCTGCATCTGGCGCACATCGGACACCCCATCCTGGGCGATGCGCTCTATGCCCCGCAAGCGGTTGCCGCCGCCAGCCCGCGCCTGCTGCTGCACGCCTGGAAACTCGGGTTTGCCCATCCGGCCACAGGCCAATGGATGCAATACAGCGCGCCGCCGCCTTTCTGATGGACCAGAATGCAGGTGATGGCGTCGCCACAGCGCGCGCAGCACCCACCGCACGAACCGCATGCCTTCTTCACACCTGACCATCATCACCGGCGCCTCCCGCGGCCTGGGCCTGGCGCTCGCCCGCCAGCTGCTGCAACCCGGGCAGACGCTGATTCTCATCTCGCGCAGCACCCATGCGCGGCTCAGCGCCCCGCCCGGCGCCCGGCTGGAGCAATGGCAGCACGACCTGGCCGATGCCGCCCCCGCCGCCGCGCGGCTGCGCGACTGGCTCGCCGCCCAGCCGCCCGAGCGCCATGCCAGCGCCACGCTGATCAACAACGCCGGCGTGCTGCCCCCCATCGTGCCCCTGAGCCAGAGTGCCGACGCCACCGGGCAGGCGGCGCTGGCCAGCGCGCTGCGCGTGGGGCTGGAGGCGCCGATGCTGCTGTGCGCCGCCTTCCTCTGCGCCACCGGGCACTGGAAGGCACCGCGCAAGGTGCTCAACATTTCGTCCGGCCTGGGGCGCAGGGCGATGGCATCCACCGCCGCCTACTGCGCCGGCAAGGCGGGCATGGACCACTTCACCCGCTGCCTGGCGCTGGAGGAAGCCGGCAAGCCGCACGGGGCGCGCGTCTGCTCGCTGGCGCCCGGCGTCATCGATACCGACATGCAGGTTCAGCTGCGCGGGGCCCAGGCGAGTGATTTTCCCGACCACTCGCGCTTCCTTCGCCTGAAGCAGGAGCACGCGCTGGCCAGCGCCGACGCCGCGGCCCAGCGCGTGCTGGCGTGGCTGCAGCGCGCCGACTTCGGCGCCGAACCCGTGGCCGACCTGCGCTCGCCCGATGCCGGCACGACCGCCATGGCCCGCCATGGCGGCGGCGCTGCGCGCTGAGGCATCATCGGCGCATCGAACACAGTCACCCAAAAGACAGACCATGGATGAACCCATCCTTACGATTGAAGAACGCGAGGCGATCAACTCCGGTCGCTGGTTTTCCTCCCTCTCGCCATCGCTGCGACACGACATTCTTCGATGCACCTACGTCAAACGCTTTCGCGATGGCACGCTGATCGCCGCCCGCGGCGACATGGCCGAAGAATGGATCGCCTGCGCACGCGGGGCGGTGCGCGTGAGCTCCACCTCGCTGTCGGGCAAGCAGATCACGCTGACCTACGTGGAGCCGGGCATCTGGTTCGGCGACATCGCCATCTTGGACGGCGACCAGCGCACGCACGATACCTACGCGCATGGCGAGACCACCATCGTCTGCGTGGCGCGGGCGGATTTCCGCAAAATCCTCACGCAGCACACCGAGCTTTACGAAGCGCTGCTGCGGCTGCAGGCGCGGCGCATCCGCCAGCTCTTCGGGCTGGTGGAAGACCTCAACACCCTGCCGCTGCGCGCGCGCCTGGCCAAGCAGCTGCTGCACCTGGCGCGCAGCTACGGCGTGACCAGCCTGGCCAACGAGGGCGAAATCCGCATTGGCCTGCACCTGGCGCAGGAAGAGCTGGCGCAGTTGCTGGGCGCCTCGCGCCAACGCGTGAACCAGGAGCTCAAGGCGATGGAGCGCGAGGATGCCATCCGCATCGAGCTCGGCGGCCTGGTGGTGCGCGAGCGCGAAGCGCTGATGCGCATTGCCGAAAGCGCGCTCTAGAGCGCTTGAAAATTCATAGCTTCTCGCGCTCGCTGGACAATGAATTAAGGCATGAATCAATTGAAAACCCTTGGTTGACGCGCGCCAGCCACTCTCATTTTTGAATTGCCCGCCATGCCCTCCTACGATCAATTCATCGGCACGCGCCCGGTCTCGGGCAAGCAGGCTTTCGACACCGACGCGCTCGCCGCCTGGGCGGCGCAGCATGTGCCCGGCTTTGCCGGTCCGCTGCAGGTGGAGCTTTTCAAGGGCGGGCAATCCAATCCCACCTACAAACTCGTCACGCCCGCACGCAGCTACGTGATGCGCTCCAAGCCCGGACCGGTGGCAAAACTTCTGCCCTCGGCCCATGCCATAGAGCGCGAATACGCCGTCATGCAAGGTCTGGCGGGCACCGATGTGCCGGTCCCCAGGATGGTCGCGTTGTGCGAAGACGAATCCGTCATCGGCCGCGCCTTCTACCTCATGGAGCACATGCAGGGCCGGGTGCTCTGGGACCAATCCCTGCCCGGCATGAGCCCGGCCGAGCGCGGCGCGATCTACGACGCCATGAACCGCGTCATCGCCGCGCTGCACACCGTCGATTTTGCGAAGCAGGGCCTGGCCAGCTACGGCAAGGGCGGCAACTACTTCGAGCGCCAGATCGGCCGCTGGAGCAAGCAGTACCGCGCCTCCATCACCCAGCCCATCGCCGAGATGGACCAGCTGATGGACTGGCTGCCCGCCCACATGCCCGCGAGCGCGCGCGACGACAGCCGCGTCTGCATCGTGCACGGCGACTACCGCCTGGACAACCTGATGTTCCACCCCACCGAGCCGCGCATCATCGCCGTGCTCGATTGGGAGCTGTCCACGCTCGGCCATCCGCTGGCGGACTTCGCCTACCACTGCATGAGCTGGCACATCCCCCACGCACTGGGGCGCGGCATCGGCGGGCTGGACCTGGCGGCGCTGGGCATCCCCGCGGAGCGCGATTACATCCACCGCTACTGCGAGCGCACCGGCATCGCCGACACAAGCAGCCTGCACGCCGACTGGAATTTCTACCTGGCCTACAACCTGTTTCGCATCGCCGCCATCCTGCAGGGCATCGCCAAGCGCGTGGAAGCCGGCACGGCCGCGAGCAGCGAAGCCAGGGCCGCCGGGGCGCAGGCGCACCCGATGGCGGAGCTTGCCTGGTCCTTCGCCCGCAAGGCCTGAACCCCTTTCATCTCCACGAGGAAACCCATGGACTTCGCCTACTCCCCCAAGACCCGCGAGCTGCAGAAGAAATTGACGCAGTTCATGGACGACCACGTCTACCCGGCCGAGAAGGAACACGCCGCGGAACTCGCCGCCAACACCCAGGCCGGCAAGCGCTGGACACCGCTCAAGACCATAGAAAACCTCAAGCCCAAGGCACAGGCGGCCGGGCTGTGGAACCTGTTCCTGCCGGTGGATACGGCCGAAGCCTCGGGCTACCACGGCGCGGGCCTGACCAACCAGGAATACGCCCCGCTGGCCGAAATCATGGGCCGCGTGCTCTGGGCCAGCGAAGTCTTCAACTGCTCAGCGCCCGATACCGGCAACATGGAAACCATCGCCCGCTACGGCAGCGAGGCGATCAAGGCGGAATGGCTCAAACCCCTGCTCGAAGGCCGCATCCGCTCGGGCTTTGCGATGACGGAGCCAGACGTGGCATCGAGCGACGCCACCAACATCACCACCCGCATAGCGCGCGACGGCGACGACTACGTCATCACCGGCCGCAAGTGGTGGACCAGCGGCGCGGGCGATCCGCGCTGCAAGGTCTACATCACCATGGGCAAGACCGACCCGGAGGCCGCCAGGCATTCGCAGCAAAGCATGATCGTCGTGCCTGCGGATACACCTGGCATCACGGTGCTGCGCAACCTCAACGTCTTCGGCTACGACGATGCGCCGCACGGCCACTCGGAAGTCATCTTCGACCGCGTGCGCGTGCCCGCCGGCAACATCCTGCTGGGTGAAGGCCGCGGTTTCGAGATCGCGCAGGGGCGCCTGGGGCCGGGGCGCATCCACCATTGCATGCGCCTGATCGGCCAGGCCGAGCGCGCGCTCGAACTGATGTGCCGGCGCGCCAGCAGCCGCGTCGCCTTCGGCAAGACCATCGCCCAGCAGACGGTGACGCAGGAGCGCATCGCCGAAGCGCGCTGCAAGATCGACATGGCGCGCCTGCTCACGCTCAAGGCCGCATGGATGATGGACACCGCGGGCAACAAGGCGGCCAAGACCGAGATCGCGATGATCAAGGTCGTCGCCCCGAACATGGCCTGCCAGGTGATCGACTGGGCCATCCAGGTGCATGGCGGCGGCGGCGTCAGCGATGATTTCCCGCTCGCCTACGCCTACGCCAATGCGCGCACGCTGCGCTTTGCCGACGGGCCCGACGAAGTGCACCGCAACGCGATCGCCAAGTGGGAGCTGGGCAAGTACGCGGACCGGCCCGCACGCGGCTGAACCCCAGGTCCGCCACCGGCAAACACAGGCGGGCGCATCGCCCTAAAATGCCCAGTTTTCCCCAGCGGTCAGCGCATGCATTGACCGCGCCCTTTGGAGAGCCTTCATGAGCGCACCGATTGCTGCCGCCTCGCCCCACGTGATGAACACCTACAACCGGGTGCCGATCGCGCTTGAGCGAGGCCGCGGCGTGCGCGTGTGGGACGTGAACGGCAAGGAGTACATGGATGCGCTCGCCGGCATCGCCGTCAGCACGCTGGGGCACGACCACCCCAAACTGGTTCCTGCCCTGCAGGACCAGGTGGCCAAACTCATCCACTGCTCCAACTATTACCACGTGCCCGGCCAGGAGCAGCTCGCCACGCTGCTGACCGAGCGTGCACGCATGGACAAGGCGTTCTTCTGCAGCACGGGTCTTGAGGCCAACGAGGCGGCGATCAAGATCGCCCGCAAATACGGCGTGGACAAGGGCATCGCCAAGCCGGTGATCGTGGTCTACGAACACGCCTTCCACGGCCGCTCGCTCGGGACGATGGCCGCCACGGCCAATGAGAAGGTGCGCAGCGGTTTCGGCCCGCTGATGGAAGGTTTTCTGCGCGTGCCGGTCAATGACCTCGCCGCGCTCAAGGCGGCCACGGCAGGCAACCCCGACATCGTCGCCGTGATGCTCGAACCCATCCAGGGCGAAGGCGGTCTGCACCCGATGCGAGCCGAGTACCTGCAGCAGGTGCGCGCGTTGTGCGACGAGCGCGGCTGGCTCATGGTACTGGACGAAATCCAGTGCGGCATGGGGCGCACCGGCAAGTGGTTTGCGCACCAGTGGGCCGGCATCGTGCCCGACGTGATGAGCCTGGCCAAGGGCCTGGCCTCGGGCGTGCCGGTGGGCGCGGTGCTGGCGCGCGGCGCGGCCGCCAGCGTGTTTCAGCCCGGCAACCACGGCACCACGTTCGGCGGCAATCCGCTGGCGATGCGCGCGGGGGTCGAGACCCTCGCCATCATGGAGGAAGACCGGCTGCTGGCCAACGCGACCGAAGTCGGCGCGCACCTCAAGGCCGCGCTGCAGCAGGCGCTTGGCGGCCTGCCGGGCGTGAAGGAAATCCGCGGCCAGGGCCTGATCATCGGCGTGGAGCTGGACCGCCCCTGCGGCGTGCTCATCAACCGCGCCGCCGCCGCGGGCCTGCTGATCTCGGTGACGGCCGACAGCGTGATCCGCATCGTGCCGCCGCTCATCCTCACGCGCGCCGAGGCGGATGAAATCGTGGCGCTCCTCACACCCGTGGTACAGGCCTTCCTGGCCGAAACGAGCGAGGTGAGCGCATGAAGCACTACCTGCAATTCAGCGATTTCAGCGCCGACGACTACGCCTATCTCTTTGAGCGTACGGCCATCATCAAGCGCAAGTTCAAGAGCTACGAGAAATACCACCCGCTGGTGGACCGCACGCTGGCCATGATTTTCGAGAAAGCGAGCACGCGCACGCGCGTGAGCTTCGAGGCCGGCATGGGCCAGCTCGGCGGCACGGTGGTGAACCTCACGAGCACCGACAGCCAGCTCGGCCGCTCCGAATCCATCGAGGACACCGCGCGCGTCATCAGCCGCATGACCGACATCGTGATGATCCGCACCTTCGGGCAGGAGCGCCTGGAGCGCTTCGCCGAATATTCACGCGTGCCGGTCATCAACGGGCTGACCAACGAATTCCACCCCTGCCAGATCATGGCGGATCTGTTCACCTTCATCGAGCACCGCGGCTCCATCGCCGGCAAGGTCGTCACCTGGGTGGGCGACGGCAACAACATGGCCAACACCTGGCTGCAGGCGGCCGACCTGCTGGGCTTTACCGTGCACCTGAGCACGCCCAGCGGCTACGAAGTGGATGAAAAATTGGCCTTCGGCGCCCGCCAGCCGCGCGCTGGCTGCTACAAAATTTTCAAGGACCCGATGCAGGCCTGCGCAGGTGCCGACCTGGTGACCACCGACGTCTGGACCAGCATGGGCTACGAGGCCGAGAACGAGGCGCGGCGCAAGGCCTTCGCTGACTGGTGCGTCGATGAAAAAATGATGGCTGCTGCCAAACCCGATGCGCTTTTCATGCACTGCCTGCCCGCGCACCGCGGCGAGGAAGTGACGGCCGAGGTGATAGACGGCGCACAATCCGTCGTCTGGGACGAGGCCGAGAACCGCATGCACGTGCAGAAGGCGGTGATGGAATACCTGCTGCTGGGGCGCATCAGCGAAGCGGCCTGAGCCCTTCGGTCTGCGGCGCGGGGTAAGTCACCGCCCCGCCGCCCTGCTCCACCACGGCGCCCGCGCTCAGGTGCGCTGGCTCCAGCTTGCCCGGCCCCATGATGTGCCACACCTGCTCGCCCCGCGCCAGCAGGTGGTCGGTGACGATGCGCCGGTGGCAGCGCCACCACAGCACCTCGGAGCACATCAGCGCGCAGCGCTGCGCACGCCCCTCTTCGATCAGATGCGCCAGCCCGGCGTCGAAGTCGGGCGTGCAGGCGTAATCGGCATAACGGTGAAAGCTCTGGTTTTCCCACCACGCGTTGACCTCGGGCGCGATGTCTGCCGTCTTCCCGCGCAGGCCGCCGAGCTGCGCCACATGCTCGTAAGCCAGGCCATGCGCGGGCAGGCTGACCGAAAGCGCATCCTCGTTGAACTGCGGGAATTTGCGCGAGCCCGGCATCTTGCGGATGTCCACCACGCGCTGCACGCCGGCCTCCTTGAGCAGGTCAGCGAATTCTTCCAGGCTGTGCGTGGAGTGGCCCACGGTGAAGAAAGGCAGGCTCATAGCTTGGTCAATGCGGTGGCGTAATGGGCAGCAATGTGGTCGGTCTTGTCGCTCTTGATTTCGTACTGGGGCCGCGCCGGTGACGCATGGTGGCGATGGCCCTTGTAATCGAAATCCTGCAGATGCACGGCCACGATGGTGCCAGAGACCCGGCCCGCCTCGGAATTCCAGGCCACATGGTCTCCAAGGTCAAATCGCGTTTCCATGCTTGCCTCCGTACATTGATTTGAACCAAAACAGGGCGCAGCGCATGACCATCAAGCGCTGCCAGCTATCATTTCCCAACCATCTTGGCAGGCACGACCCACTCGTCGAACTGCTCGGCCGTGAGAAACCCGAGCGCCAGCGCCGCTTCGCGCAGGCTGGTGCCTTCGGCGTGCGCCTTCTTGGCGATCCTGGCGGATTTGTCGTAGCCGATATGGGTGTTGAGCGCGGTCACCAGCATCAGCGAGCGCCCCACCAGCTCGTCAATGCGCGCCCGGTTGGGTTCTATGCCGACGGCACAGTGGTCGTTGAAGCTATTGATGCCATCGGCCAGCAGGCGCACGCTCTGCAGGAAGTTGTGCGCGATCATGGGGCGAAACACGTTGAGCTCGAAGTTGCCCGAAGCGCCGCCGATGTTGATCGCCACGTCGTTGCCCATGACCTGCGCGGCCAGCATGGTGACGGCCTCGGACTGCGTCGGATTGACCTTGCCCGGCATGATGGACGAGCCTGGCTCGTTCTCGGGGATGTGAATCTCGCCAATGCCGCTGCGCGGCCCGCTGGCCAGCCAGCGCACGTCGTTGGCGATCTTCATCATGCTCGCGGCCAGGGTCTTGAGCGCGCCATGCGCATGGACCAGCGCGTCGCAGCTTGCCAGCGATTCGAACTTGTTCGGTGAAGTCACGAAGGGCAGGCCCGTCAGGCGCGCCAGCTCCGCCGCCACCTGCTCCGCATAGCCCTTGGGCGCGTTGAGCCCCGTGCCCACCGCCGTGCCGCCCAGCGCCAGCTCGCACAGGTGCGGCAGCGCCGCGCGGATATGCGCCTCGCCATGCGCCAGCTGCGCTGCCCAGCCCGAAATCTCCTGCCCCAGGGTCAGCGGCGTCGCATCCTGCAGGTGGGTGCGGCCGATTTTCACGATGCCGTCGAACGCCTGGGCCTTGGCCGCCAGCGTGCCGTGCAGCCTGGCGATGGCGGGCAGCAGCCTGTGCGTGATGGTGTCGACCGCCGCCACGTGCATCGCGGTGGGGAACACGTCGTTGCTCGACTGGCTCTTGTTCACGTCGTCGTTGGGGTGCACCAGGCGCTTCTCACCGCGCTCGCCGCCCATCAGCTCGCTCGCGCGGTTGGCCAGCACCTCGTTCACGTTCATGTTGGTCTGCGTGCCCGAACCGGTCTGCCAGACCACCAGCGGGAACTCATCCGGGTGCTTGCCCGCCAGCACCTCGTCGGCGGCGGCGATGATGGCGTTGGTCTTCTTCTCGTCCATCAGGCCCAGCGCATGGTTCACCTTGGCCGAGGCCTTCTTCACCGTGGCCAGCGCGTGAATGATCTCGGCCGGCTGGTGCTCGCCGCTGATGGCGAAATTGAGTTTGGAACGCTGCGTCTGCGCGCCCCAGAGGTGGTCGGCGGGCACCTCGACATCGCCCAGGGTGTCGTGTTCGATGCGGGTTTTCTGATTCATGGCGTTCTCCCAGATGGCTACAGCCGCCCATTGGAACGCAATCGCGCGAGCCGCACACGAAGCATCCCACTTGCCCGCATATGGAGCGCAGGTTCCCCAAGGCACTTGAGATAATCAACCGTCAATCCTCAAAGACTGTCCATGACCACGACCATCCGCTACGACGACCTGGTGGAATCCATTGCCGCCGCGCTGCAGTACATCAGCTACTACCACCCCACCGACTACATCCAGCACCTGGTGCGCGCCTGGGAGCACGAGAAAAGCCCCGCCGCCAAGGACGCGATGGCGCAGATCCTCACCAACAGCAAGATGAGCGCCATGGGCCACCGCCCGATCTGCCAGGACACCGGCATCGTCAACGTGTTCCTGAAGATCGGCATGGACGTGCGCTTCGAAGGCTTTCCGGCCGGCCAGGCGGTGGAAGACGCCGCCAACGAAGGCACGCGCCGCGCCTACCTCTCGGCCGAGAACACGCTGCGCGCCAGCGTGGTGGCCGATCCGCTCTTTGCGCGCAAGAACACCAAGGACAACACCCCGGCCGTCACCCACGTGCAGCTCGTGCCCGGCAACAAGCTGGAAGTCACCGTTGCCGCCAAGGGCGGCGGCAGCGAAAACAAGAGCAAGCTCGCCATGCTCAACCCCGGCGACAGCCTGGTGGACTGGGTGCTCAAGACCGTGCCCACCATGGGCGCCGGCTGGTGCCCGCCCGGCATGCTGGGCATAGGCGTGGGCGGCACCATGGAAAAGGCGGCGCTGCTGGCCAAGGAAAGCCTGATGGAAGACCTCAACATGTACGAGCTGCAGCAGCGCTCGGCCAAGGGCGAGAAGCTCACGCAGGTGGAAGAACTGCGCCTGGAGCTGTATGAAAAGGTCAACGCGCTGGGCATAGGCGCGCAGGGCCTGGGGGGGCTTTCCACCGTGCTGGACGTGAAGATCGCGCTCTACCCCACGCACGCCGCCGGCAAGCCCGTCGCCATGATCCCCAACTGCGCCGCCACGCGCCACGCGCATTTCGTGCTGGATGGCTCCGGCCCGGCCTACCTGGATGCGCCAGACCTCAAGCTCTGGCCCCAGCTCGACTGGGCGCCCAACTACGCCGAATCACGCCGCGTCGATCTCGACACGCTCACCCCCGCCGAGGTGGCGAGCTGGAAATCCGGCGAGCGCATCTTGCTCAACGGCAAGATGCTCACCGGCCGCGATGCCGCGCACAAGCGCATCCAGGAGATGCTGGCCAAGGGCGAAACGCTGCCCGTGGACTTCAGCAACCGCGTCATCTACTACGTCGGCCCGGTGGACCCCGTGCGTGACGAAGTCGTCGGCCCCGCCGGCCCGACGACGGCCACGCGCATGGACAAGTTCACTGAAATGATGCTGGCGCAGACCGGCCTGATCGCCATGATCGGCAAATCCGAACGCGGCCCCGAGGCGATTGCCGCGATCCAGAAACACCAAAGCGCCTACCTCATGGCCGTGGGCGGCGCCGCCTACCTGGTGAGCAAGGCCATCAAGCACGCGCGTGTGCTGGCATTTGAAGACCTGGGCATGGAAGCCATCTACGAATTCGACGTGGTGGACATGCCGGTGACGGTGGCGGTGGACTCGACTGGCACCAGCCAGCACATCACCGGGCCGGCGGAGTGGCAGAAACGGATTGCGGCGAATATGGCGCGGAGTTATACGGCAAGCAAAGCGGCGACGTGAACATCTGATCCGGGAATTTTTAGGTAAAAACCGGATATATATCGTTTACGCTGGCATTTCAGCGCTTCTGACATCAACGCCGCCGCAAGATGTGGATGAACTCTTCACCCTGGGTCTGTTGCTCCACCAATTCGTTTCCTGTTTGCTTGGCGAACGCCTGAAAGTCGCGCGTAGAGCCAGGATCCGTCGCAACGACCTTGAGAAGCTGGCCGCTGAGCATCTTGGTCAGCACCTTTTTGGCCTTGAGGATGGGTAGCGGGCAGTTGAGTCCGCGTGCATCAAGTTCACTGTCGATGTTCATGTTCCCTCCTTGGGTTGATCCAGCCCGCGCCGGCGTTCGGCGTTCTCTTCCGGTGTAAAGAATACGGGTTCGTGGCCGCGTGCACGCAGCCAGTCTGCCAGTGCATAGCCCGTGCCCGCAGGCCAGCATTTGAGATCCTTGAGTTCCATCAGCCGATAGTCCAGCAGTTCCGGCGACAGCTGAACCGTGCCACTCGCCTGAACATGGTAGGCAATGATCACCTGGTTCATGCGCAGAAACTCGTAAGCACCCACCATGGTGATCGCATGAGCGTCCAGATTGGTTTCTTCCTTCACCTCGCGCGCGACACCTTCCTGGGGACTTTCTCCAGCCTCCATGAAGCCCGTGATGAGAGCAAACATCTTTGGGGGCCACGCGGCATTGCGGGCCAGCAGCACCTTGCCTTCAATTTCAACGATGGCTGCAAGCACAGGAACAGGGTTGTTCCAGTGCGTCCAGCCGCAGGCGGCACAGCGCAGGCGCACTTTCTCGCCGCCATCCTCCATTTGTGCGATCGGCGCAAGTTCAGTTGCGCAGTGAGGGCAAAAGCGCATTTCGTATTGCTGCAGCATCATTCAGGCGGGGAAAACCCCGGTGGAGAGATACCGATCACCGCGATCGCACACGATGAAGACAATGGTTGCGTCATGTTCGCGCTGTGCAATCTGTTGTGCTGCCCAGCAAGCTCCCGCCGACGAAATCCCGCCGAAGATGCCTTCTTCCGCCGCCAGCCGTCGCGCCATGTCCTCGGCATCGCCCTGCGAGACCGACACCAGTTCGTCGACGAGTTCCGGATGGTAGATCTTGGGCAGATAGGCTTCCGGCCACTTGCGGATGCCCGGTATGCGCGAGCCTTCCGTTGGCTGAGCACCGACGATGCGCACCTTGGGATTTTTCTTGCGCAGGTAGCGCGCCACGCCGGTGATCGTCCCCGTGGTTCCCATCGCACTTATGAAGTGGGTGATGCGCCCTCCCGTCTGCTCCCAGATCTCGGGGCCCGTTGCCTCGAAATGCGCACGCGGATTGTCTTCGTTCGCGAACTGGTCCAGCACCCTGCCCTTGCCTTGCGCCGCCATCTGAAGGGCAAGATCGCGGGCGTACTCCATGCCGCCGCTCTTGGGCGTGAGCACCAGCTCAGCTCCATAGGCTTTCATGGTCTGTGCGCGTTCGACGGACAGATCTTCGGGCATCACCAGCACCATGCGATAGCCCTTGACCGCCGCCACCATCGCGAGCGCAATGCCGGTATTGCCGGAAGTGGCTTCGATCAGCGCGTCGCCCGGCTTGATTTCGCCGCGCTGCTCCGCGCCCTGGATCATCGCCAGCGCCGCCCTGTCCTTGACGGAGCCGGCCGGGTTATTGCCTTCCAGTTTGGCAAGGACCACGATTCGCCGCTCGGCATGCTCGGCTGCGCCCAAGCGCTGCAACGCCACCAAGGGGGTGTTTCCTATCGTGCTCTCAATCGAAGAATACGTTTTCATATCCCCTACTGTGCCATAATTCCACGCTTCGTGAGATACCAGCCCGGGTGGTGAAATTGGTAGACGCAGGGGACTCAAAAACAGGGACTTCTACGTAGGTCTTGCTTGAGGCCACCGTCTGCCAAGCCGCATAGGGCAAGGGATTGAGTGAAAAATCGCCTCTTGATCGAGATGCAAGCATTTCGAGCCAGGAGTCAGTTAGGAGCCAGGACGATGCAAGCTGGTTCCTAGCGAGGAGTAGGTAGTTGAAGTAGCATCGTGCGTCATGCCCGAGTGGTGAAATTGGTAGACGCAGGGGACTCAGACCAAATTTGAGCCCTCCGGGGGAAACCCCAGAGGTGAAGCCCGTCAAACTCGGCGAAGGCCCTGGACGCAAGTCCGAGCTAATACCGAGCCAAGCCCTGGAGCCGAAAGGTTCCTCGGAAGGTGTAGAGAGCAGACGGCGGGCACCTAAGGCCGAAAGGCTATGGTGAAGGCGTGCTCCAGCCCACGAACGTCGTTTCTTCGGAGACGGCGGCGGCGAAAGCCGAAGTGGGAAGAAAATCCCCCGCCGCAAGGCGTGCCGGTTCGATTCCGGCCTCGGGCACCAATTCAAAAGCCGCCCCTGTTCACGCAGGGGCGGCTTTTCCTTTTTTGGGCTGCGTGCGCTTGAAGCCACGATCCCCAGTCATGAACGCCTCCAGCATGTGCGGGATCAGCGTCGCCGCATCGACCGCTTCGCCGTAGGTCTGCGCGTGCAGCGCGGCGTAGCCGTCGAGGTCTGCTTTCAGGCTGGCCGGGCATGCAAAGGTCATCTTCGTGGATTCCAGTTTCGGCAGCGGCCCGAGCCGCAGCTTCTTGGCCGTGCTCATCGCATCGCCCCTCTGTTGAAAAAAAGCGGCTGATAAGGCCGCAGCACCAGGTCCCGGTTGACGATGATCCGCACCGGCAGGCCCGGCCGTGTGGTCAGCGTCGGTTGGATGTTCAGGTTGCGCCGGGTGATCTCCTGGCCGACCTGATTGATGCTGTCCTGTGCGCTGTCGCGCCCGGCGATGACGATGTGGTTGCCGTCCTGCCGATTCTCGGGCGCGGCCAGTTCGGCGCCCACGCCCAGCAGCGTCGTCAGCGCCGCGCCGGCGACGATGCGGCTCCAGTGGTAGTCCACGCCGTCTTCCAGGCCGGAATAGCCCGCCGGATCGGTGCCAACAAGGTTGTCGATGGTCAGTGAAGACGTGTCCGGCAGGATGATCCGGTTCCACACCACTTGCACACGGCTCTGCCCGTAGCTGACCTGGCTGTTGTATTTGCCCAGGATGCGCGATCCCTGCGGGATCAGAAGGAACTTGCCCGTGGCCGTGTCGTAGACCGGCTCCGTCACCGTGGCGATCACGTCGCCCGGCAAATCGGACTTGATGCCCGTCGCCAGCGCGCCGGCGATTACTGTCCCGGCCATCACCTGATATGGCGAAGTCGGCATTTGTAGATTGCCGGAATTACGGGTTTCCGTAGAACCGGCTTTCAGGAACGCCTCTTTCTGGTTTTGCCGGTTCTGCACGGCGGTCGGATCGCTGGGTTGCGCAGCCGTCGAGGCCGGCCCTGCCGCCAGCGGGTCGAAGGCCGCGATCGTGCTTGTGCTGCCCGGCGCCGCCTGCGCCACCGCGGCGGCGGCGTGGCCTTGCCCGCCCGAACGGAAGAACACCGACGAAGCCGCTGCGGCTTCCGCCTCCTTGCGCAAGGCGTCGTTGGGATCGTGGGCGGGGGCCGCGTAGGCGGCCACGGCCGCCTGTTGCGAGTTCACGATGGCCGGACCCAGGTCGCCCGGAAGCGGCGGCCCCAGTTCGGGCGCCTTCGGCAGCTTCGAGTAGTCCGAAGGCAGACCGTCGAGCCCTTCGGACTTCGAGACGCGATCGACGTTGTAAAGCTCGGTCTGCGCGCCGGTGCCGCGCCGGTGCGGTTGCAGCGACCAGATCGTGGCCCCGAGCACGGCGACCGACAGGCAGCCCATCAGCATCGCCAGCGTGCGCCGGTTCAGGCGTGTGACCGGGCGCGGCTGCGCGCGCAGCGTCACCGCCTCGGGCGCGACCTTGCCCGCCTGCGGCGCGGCACGGTCGGGGGTATCGTCCTGGCTCATGGTCAATTCCTCCGCGTGCCGTCCGTGCGTTCGATCCGCACCACATCGCCCTTGTCCCCGCCCAGGCGCAGCTCGGCCGCACCGAACAGCCGATCCACGATGTAGTACGGCGGGCGGAAACGGTAGTTGACGAGTTGCCCGTCGCCCTGCGCGCCGATGACGAACAGCGGCGGCAGTTCGCCCTGGGCGATGCCCGCCGGGAACTGGATATAGACCTTCTCACCGTCATCGAAGGCACGCAGTGGTTTCCACGACGGATTGCTGCCGCTGACCGCATAGCGGAAGCGGATCTTCTCCAGTGACAGGCCGGTATCGACAGGCGCGGCGGCGCTGGCCGCCTGTGCCTGGCGCTGCAAGGCCAGCATCTTGTCCTTCGGGTACTCCCAGGACACCGACGCCATCCACGTCTTCTCGGTCGAAGTCAGCTCCAGCAGGTAGGTGCGCCGGCTGGTGGTGATGACGAGATTGGTCTTCAACCCCGAGCGGATCGGCTTGACCATCACGTTCACGCGCAGCGCGCCGCCACTGCCGCTTGACGTGTCCCCGACGATCCAGCGCACCGTGTCGCCGGCGGCGACCGTTATCAATTCTTCGCCCGGCTGCAGCGTAACCACCGTCACACGGCCCACGGCCGCATAGATCTGGTACAGCGCGCCTTCGGTGAAGGGCCAGACTTGAATCGCATTGACGTAGCCCTCCCGTGTAGGGGCAATGCGCGCCTCGGCATTGGCGCGGGCTACGCGCACGGTTTCATCGGCAGGTTCTGCTGCGGACTTCGCATCGACACTGGGCATGGGCTTCAACTGCGCCGGCATCGGCAACACCTCAGGCACGGTCACGACCTCCACCGGCTTCGGCGCCTCGGGCAACGGATGGGCCTGTACCGGCTCATCGAGCGGGATCACCGGCGGTGGCTTGCCCGGCGTGGCGCAGCCCGCGAACAGGACAGCCGATGCCAGCAGGATCACCGACACCGCGGATTTACGGAAAACTGCATTCATGGTTTTGCTCCTTCGTTTCCTTCCAGTTCGCGGCTCCACGACAGCCCGTTGACGTAGATACCCAAGGGGTTCTTGCGCAGGCGCTGCTCGGTGCGCGGGGTCTGCTGCACGATGGAAACCACGGCGTTCCAGCGCTCGGTGCGGTCTAGCGCGCCGTTGACGAAGCGCGTTTCCGTCCAGCGCACGTTGAATGACGTGTCGCTGGCGCGGGTCACGCTGGTGATCTGCACCGTCACCGACTCCTTGCCGATGCGCGCAAACGGGTTGTTCACGCGGGCGTACTCGTTGAGCACCACAGCGCCCTTATCGGTGGTGTAGTCGTAGGCATCGAGCCAGTTCTGCCGCACCACGATGGGGTCGATGGACAGCGAGCGTACGAGGCCGATGAAGCGGGCCAGGTGGTAGGCGATCTGTGCATCGCTGGGCCGGTACGGCGTAGCGGCTTCGCCAACCGCGCGTACCTGGCCTGCGTTGTCCACCTCCACGACGTAGGGCGTCACGATGGATTGCGCCGAGCGCCATACCAGGCCGCCGGCCATCAGCAGCGCGAGCGTCAGGCAACCGAAGGCCATCAGCCGCCAGTTCTTCGCCTGCACACGCGGCGAGCCGATACGCTCGTCCCACACCTGGCCGGCAGCTTGGTACGGCGTGGCGGGCTGCGGTGTGTCGGCATAGCGCACCTGCGGTTTTCTGAATCGCATGCTCAGTTCTCCTTGGAAATCGCCTTATTCGTCGGTACCGCGTAGGCTCGGGCCTTGCCCGGAGCCACCACCGTCGCCACCGCGCAGCGTGTGGGCGGCGGCGGTCGCGGCGTGGGTGAGTTGCTGGCGGCGATGCAGCCGCTTGGCCCAAGCGGGCTGTGCGTTGGCTGCGTCGTAAACGGCTTCGCTTGCGGCGGCATGGCCGGATGCCCCAGCTCCACCGGCTGCCGCGCCTTCGTCAGCGACCGGGCCGTTCCAGCCAGCGCGGAACGGTGCGGCCATCCGTTGTCCGGCAGCGGAAGCGCGGGATGCAGCCGCGCGCCCGGTGGACTGTGCGCCGGTCTTGGCAACGTTACCCAGGCCGGCCATCACCCCCCTTACACCACCGCCTGCTGCGGTGGAACCGGCCTGGAACGCCGACTTGGCCCTGCTGGCCGCCGACGTGGCGGCACGCGCACTGCCGCCGGCCAGCTTGGCGGCGGCCGGCGCCATGCGCGCCCCGGCCATGACCGCGCCGCCCACGCCGGTCGCGGCGGCACCAATGGCAACGCCGGTGCCGACAGCGCCGACCGCAGCCCCGGCCATCGCGCCCGCGCCAAGCTGCGGCGCACCGGACACCAGGCCCGTGGCGATGCCGGGGCCGAAGATCCCGAGCGCCAACAAGGTGAGCGAGGCCAGCATGATGACCAGCGCATGGTCGATGGACGGCTCGGCGGGATGGACTTGGAACTGAGCGAACAGGCCCGATCCAATGCCGACGATCACGGCCAGCACCAGCACTTTGACGCCGGCGGACACGACGTTGCCCAGCACCTTCTCGGCGAGGAAGCTGGTCTTGTTCCACAGTGCGAATGGCACCAGCACGAACCCAGCGAGCGTGGTCAGCTTGAACTCGATCAGCGTGATGAAAAGCTGGATCGCCAGCACGAAGAAGCACAACACCACGACCAGCCAGGCGAGGAACATCACCACGATGGGATCGAGATTGGCGAACACCTCGGGAAACCCGGCCATGTCACCGATCTGCTTCAAGATCGGCGCTCCGGCGTCGATGCCGGTTTTGGCGAGCCGGCCCGGCTGCAAGAAGTTCTCCATCGTGATGGCCGAGCCAGTGGCCATGATGCCCAGTCCCGCGAATGAGCGGAACACGATACCGGCCAGCCAGTTGAAGTTGTTGATGATGTAGGCGAAGGCGCCAACGTAGAGCACCTTGCGCAGCAGCTTGGCAATCACGTCCTCGCCTTGGCCGGTGGCGTGGCTCATGGCCCAATACAGCCCGGCGATCGTCATGTCGATGACGATCAGCGTGGCGGTCAAGAACGCCACTTCGCCCCGCAACAGCCCGAAACCCGAGTCGATGTAGGTGGCGAAGGTGTTGAGGAACTGGTCGATGATGGTCACGTCATTCATGGCGTGCCCTCCGGTTCAATGGGCGGTGCCGGCGCTACGCCATTCGCCGGCTCATCGAAACTCGGCGGGATCGGCGGCAGGTCGGCCAGCGTCCGGTATTCATCTGGCCCGGCCTCACCGGAAAAGAAGCGCCGCCGGAAGGCTTCGGCGGCGGCGCGGCAAACGTCCTCGCCCGTGGCCTGCACGATTACCTGTGGATTGGCCGCGCATTGCGTGCGCAATGCCTTGAGCCGCACAGGATCGGCGGCTAGGGCGTCGGCAAGGGTGTTGGCCGGCTGCTTGCCGCAAGCGGCCAGGAGCGCGGCACACAGGATGAGGACGCCTCGCATGACGGCCTCCCGTCAGTCGCGGTAGAAGTTCACGGACTGTGGCGTGTACGGCGTGCCGTCACCCATGAAACGCCGCCGTACTTCGCGGGCGCGCTCCGTTGCAGCCGATTGCCGCGCCAGCTCCAGCGAGGCGGCACGGTCTTGTGTGATCTGGAGCCGCTGGGTCTGGATCGACTGCTTGGCCTGCAAGGCCAGCAGTTGGTTTGTGACCTGCATGGCTTGCAGCGCGCCGACTGCGGACTGGCTCTTGCCCACGAGGTCGGCCAGCACGCCTTCGTCGTCGCTCAGGTTCTGCGACGCCTGAGCCTGCATCTGCATGGTGGTCTGCAAGCCGTTGAGCGTGTTCCGCCAACGCTCCTGCGCGTCGCGGTACATCTGGTCGCCGCTGACGGTGGCGGCGTATTGCTCGGGGTACAGGCGCTGGAATTCCCGATCCAGATTCGTCACGTCATAAGCCAAGCCCTTGGCCTGCGCAATCAGCCGCTGGGTGGTTGCCAGATTCGCGCGCAACTGGCCCACCACGCTGGACGGCAGGCTGGCCAGGTTGCGCGCCTGGTTGATGAGCATCTGCGCCTCGTTCTGGAGTTGGCGGATCTGGTTGTTGATCTGCTCCAGCGTGCGAACGGCGGTAAGCGTGTTCTGCACCAGATTGGTCGGGTCGAGCACGATGTCGCCGACGCCGAACAGCGCGTGCGCGGGCTGCGCGACGCCGAAGGCGAGCACGCAGACGGTCGTGAGCGCAGCGAGCTTGGGGGTATGCAGTTTCATGACAGGTTCTCCTGTGGGTGGTCAGCAGTACGGAGGGAACCCGGCGCAAGGCCGGGGAACGAGGGCAGCAGATCGGCCGCCCAATCGAGGCCGCGGTGGCGCAGCCAGACGCCCGCGAAGCCGGGCACGCCGGCATCCAGCAGCACGCGATCCATGTCGCGCTGGTCTTGCGGCGTGGAAGCGCCCGCGAAGGCCAGCGTCGCCGGCCCCAGGTCGAGGTCGAACAAGCGGTTGCCGAGGCGGGATTGGTAGTAGTAGTCGCGCTTCGGAACGGCCGTGGCGACGATCTCGATTTGCTGCCTGTTGAGGCCGAATCCTTCGTAGATCGTGCGAATCTGCGGCTCGGTCGCCTGCGGATTGGGCAGGAAGATGCGGCTGGCGCAGCTTTCGATGATCGCGGGGGCGATGCTCGA
>NZ_AXVM01000013.1 GCF_000484635.1 Comamonas badia DSM 17552
AGCCACCCAATGGGTGGATCAAGTCGGTCCTGGGGTTCCGCCAGTTCAGTCTGCGCAGCTTCGCCAAAGCCAGATGCGAGTGGAAACTCGTCTGCATGGCGCTGAATCTGCGGCGCATGGCGTACTTGTGAGGCAAAACACAAGGCAAAACCTTCTCGAACCCGCTGCCGCCCGAATGGCGACTCGATACTCGACCCTGCAGCGCATCGGATGCGCGTTCCTTGGTCTTCGCACCAACGGCTCGGTGCCTGCAGTGGCGTCGAACAGCTCATCATTTCACGTCTGCCGCGCAGACTCCTAGCCTGCGAACCCGCCGCCATCCAGAAACGCCTGCTCGGCCAGCGTGGTGCGTCGCCCCAGCAAGGCATTGCGGTGCGGAAAGCGGCCAAAGCGCCGGACGATGTCCCGGTGCCCCAGCGCGTGCGAGCGCGTCCAGTTGCCGAGGCGGCTGTTGAGTGCCACCGAAACGTCCTGATCCGCCAGATCTTCCGAATGCGCAAACGGCAGGCAGAAGAACAGGCGCAGCGGCGGATCGACCTCGTCCATGAACCCGGCAGCGACGGCAGTGCGCGCGTAATCGCGCGCCAAGGCATCCGTCGCGTACATGCGCGCCGTGCCCCGAAAGGCGTTGCGCGGGAACTGGTCCAGCAGGATCAGCAGCGCCAGCGCGCCGTCGGGCGTGTCGTTCCAGCCGGCGAGCGCGCCGCTGGCGGCGGCCTCGTGCAGGGCCAGAAAGCGCTCGCGAAACTGCCGGTCAAAGCGCACGCTCTTGCTGAACCAGTCACCGCTGTTGCGGCGCCAGAAATCCACCACGGCCAGCGCCTGGGCGGGCGTGGAAAGTGCGGTGTTGCGGGCGTTCATGGTCAGCGGGCTCAGCGCTGCGCCAGCCACCAGGCCAGGCCAAAGGCCAGCACGGCGGGCACCGCGAACACGATGAGCAGGATGGGCAGTTCCTCGCGCACGCTGTAGCCCGCGTGCGTCACGCCCACCCACATATTGGCCAGCGTCACCGCCAGCCAGGCCGGCATGAAGGCCTTGGCCGCCAGGGCCATGCCCGCGGCGCTGGCGCCCCAGAGCCAGCCGAACAGGGTGAAGACGCCGAGCAGCGCCAGGCCTGCGACGATGACGAGCAGCATGTGCATGGTGTGTTCCCGTGGCAAAAGTGGTGGTGTGCAGTCTGTCAGATTTTCTGCAGTTCCACGGTGTGGGTGGCTGACTGCGTGATCAATGCCCGCAGGCTTGCGCCTTCCGGCAGTTGGGCCCATGGCTTCGGTGTGGCGCCGTTGTCCCACGCATGCAGCAGCACCATTTCGCCGGACTTGCGGGTGTTGGCGTAGAGCTGCCAGAAGCGGTTGCCGCTGGCAGCCCGCACGGCGCCTGCGCTTTGATCGAAGGCGGCGACGAGGCCCGCGGGTGGGTGCGGCAAGACGGCGGGGATGGTTACTTCGTCGTGTAGCCGCCGTTCATCAGAATCGTCTGCCCGGTCATCCACCAGCCTTCGCTCGCCAGGTGGCGGATGAAAGGCACGATGTCCTCGATGTCGGTCAGGCCCGTCTTGCTGAACGGCGACAGCGCCGCGGCGCTCTTGTGGTAGGCCTGCGCGTCGGCCGCTTCCTGGCCGTAGAAAAACGGCGTATCCATCGGGCCGGGGCCGACGGCGTTCACCGAGATGCCGCGCGCGCCGAACTCCTTGGCCGCCGCGCGCGTGAAGTGCTCCACCGGCGCCTTGGTGCCCGCATACGACGCGTAGAACGGCGTGAACGCGCCCAGCAGCGAGGTGACCAGCGTGATGACCTTGCCGTTGTCATTCACATGCCTGCCCGCCTCCTTCAGAAAGAAGAAGGCCGACTTGGCGTTGATGTCGCTCATCGCGTCGTACTCGGCCTCGCTGATCTCCAGGATGGGCTTCTTGAGCACCTTGCCCACGGTGTTGATCGCGATGTCGGGGCGGCCCACGGCGGCCACCGCGTTGGTGAACAGTGCCTCCATGGCCGCGGCCTTGGTCAGGTCGGCCTGGAACAGCGCCACCTTGGCGCCGGCCTTTTCCACGGCGGTGGCGGTTGCCTCCGCCGCTGCGCGCGTGCTCGCGCTGTTGTAGTGGATCACCACGGCCTTGGCGCCGTGCGCGGCCAGGTCGCGCGCCAGCAGGCCGCCGAGGTTTTTGGCGCCGCCGGCGATGAGGACGACCTTGTCTTGAATGCTGTGCCTGGACATGTGCAACTCCTGTGATGGTGGGGAAAGAGGAAACGGAGTGCACTTTATTGTTTTGAAAAAATTAGATAAACAGGATTTTTATAGATAAACTATTCATGAAAAATTACCAATCAAGACTGTTGCGCGGTTCAGGGTTCATGAAGAGTTCAGCGTTTGGCGTTGAGCGTTCAGCGAGGGAACCGGGAACCCGTATTCGGTAGTCCGCGCCCAACGCCCAATCTCCCCATGGATTTGCTCGATCAACTGCGCGTCTTCCTGCGCGTGGCGCATGGCGGCGGCTTCAGCGCCGCGGCCGAGCAGCTGGACATGCCGCGGCCCACGGTATCGCTGGCCGTGCAGCGGCTGGAGGCACGCCTGGGCGCGCGCCTGTTCAGCCGCACCACGCGGCGCGTGAGCCTGACGGCGGATGGGCAGGCGCTGCTGGAGCGCGCGGCCGTGCTGCTGGCCGATGCGCAGGAGCTGGAGCAGCAGTTTCGCCCGCAGGGCGCGGCCCTGTCCGGGCGCTTGCGCGTGGACCTGCCCAGCCGCATCGCGCGGCGCCTGGTCGCGCCCGCGCTGCCGGATTTTTTTGAGCGGCACCCGGGGGTGACGCTGGAGCTGGGCTCCAGCGACCGCGCCATCGATCTGGTGCAAGAGGGGGTGGACTGCGCGCTGCGCGTGGGAGAGCTGGCCTCCAGCAGCCTGGTGGCACGTCCGCTGGGGCAGCTTGCCGTGGTCACCTGCGCGAGCCCCGGGTATCTGCAGCGCCACGGCGTGCCGCGCCACCCCGATGAACTGCCCCGGCATCAGGCGGTGCAGTACGCGGCGACGGCCGGGGGGCGGCCCGCGCCCTGGGAGTGGCTGGAACAGGGGCAGCTGCACGGCAAGGCCATGCCGGGACGTGTCACCGTGGGCAACGCCGAAACCTACATCGCCTGCGCGCTCGCCGGCCTGGGGCTGATCCAGGTGCCGGCCTATGACGTGCAGGAGCATCTGGCAAGCGGCGCGCTGGTGCAGGTGCTGGGCGATTGCGCGCAGCCCGGCATGGCCGTGCACCTGGTGGTTTCGCACCGGCGCCATCTGTCGGCGCGGGTGCAGGCCTTTGGCAGCTGGCTGGCCGGGGTGCTGGAGCCGCATTTCCGCGTGGCGGCGGCCCTCCAGCCTTGAACTTGTGGCCTCTGATGCCATCTATGGAGCAGCGGCAGATTGCGCTGCACCATTCTCCGCCGCGGGCAGCGCGTGCGGTTATTCGCTTTTCAAGACGCCGCGGTGTCAATTGCGGCTTACCATAGGCAGGCGTGCGGCGTGATGCTGTACGCCCATTTCGTCAGAAAGAGGCAAGGTTTGAACGAAGTCGTCACCACCATCGTGCGCTGGAGCCTGCGCCTGATCGTGATCGCCATGGGTGTGGTGCTGTTCCTGAGCCTGCTGGTCGCCGCTGGCGTGCTGGCCATGGCCTGGAGCCTGCGTGCGCTGTGGGCGCGCCTCACCGGCCGCCCGGTCACGCCGTGGGTGATGCGCATGGACCCGCGCCATGGTTTCAGCACGGTGTATCGCAGCACCGCGCGCTGGACGGCCCATACGGCCGAGCAGGCGCGCCACCGCGGCAGCCGCCCGCGTGACGTGACCGACGTGCAGCCACGCGAGATCCGCCAGTAAGGTAAGGCCGCTGGCGACCTCCAGGCATGGCGGACATGACCCCCGACGCGATCCGCTCCCTGTTTGATGCCCAGCACCGCGCCAGCCGCGCGCAGCCCGACGTGCCCGTCGCCGTGCGCCGCGAGCGCCTGTTGCGCCTGCGCACGCTGCTGCAGGAGCACGCGCCGGCCATCGCCGCCGCGGTGCAGGCCGATTTCGGCATGCGCTCGCCGCGCCTGACCGAAGTCGCCGATTTCTTCCTGCTGCGCACCCAGATGGCGCAGACGCTGAGGCGCCTGGAGCGCTGGTGCCGCCCGCAGCGTGTCGGCACGCCGCTGTACCTGCGCCCTGCGCGCGCCTGGCTGCAGCGCCAGCCGCTGGGCGTGGTTGGCATCATCTCGCCCTGGAACTACCCGGTGCAGCTTGCACTGGCCCCGGCCATCGGTGCCATCGCGGCGGGCAACCGCGTGCTGCTCAAGCCCAGCGAACTCACGCCCCACACCAGTGCCAAATTGGCCGATCTGGTCGCCAAGGCCTTCGCGCCCGATGAATTCTGCGTGCTGCAGGGCGGCCCCGAAGTGGCCGCGCAGGTGGCGGCGCTGCCGCTCGACCATCTGGTGTTCACCGGCTCCACCGCCGTCGGCCGCAAGGTGGCGCTGGCCGCTGCCGCCAACCTCACGCCCACCACGCTGGAGCTGGGCGGCAAATCGCCCGCCATCATCGACGCCGATTGCGACCTGAAAGACGCGGCGCTCAAGCTCGCCCACGGCAAGCTGCTCAACGCCGGCCAGACCTGCATCGCGCCCGACTACCTCTTCGTGCCCAAGGGCAGCGAAGCCACGTTTGCAGACCACTACCGCGCCGCGGTGGCGCAGCTGTTCCCCTACTTTGCCGGCAACCCCGATTACGCCTCCATCATCACGCCGCGCCACCTGGCGCGCCTGCGCGATCTGCTGCAGGAAGCGCAGGGCATGGGCGCCACCGTGCACGAGATGACCGCCGCGCCCGGCACGCCCGAGCCGCCGCAGCAAACCCTGGGCGACGGCATCGCGCGCCAGATGCCGCCCGCGCTGGTGCTGGGCGCGACCGGCCAGATGCGGCTGATGCAGGAGGAAATCTTCGGCCCGCTGCTGCCCGTGATTCCTTACGAAGCGCTCGATGACGTGGTGCGCCACATCAACGCCCATCCGCGCCCGCTCTCGCTCTACTGGTTCGGCAACCGCGCGGCGGTGCGCGACGAGGTGCTGGCGCGCACGGTGAGCGGCGGCGTCACCGTCAACGATACGCTGCTGCACATCGCGCACGAGAACCTGCCGTTCGGCGGCATCGGCGACAGCGGCTGGGGCGCCTACCACGGCGAGCGCGGCTTTCTGCGCTTCAGCCACGAAAAACCCGTGCTGGTGCAGTCGCGCTGGGGCGCGGGCAAGATGCTCTACCCGCCTTACGGGGCGCGTTTTGACCGCGTGATGGGTCTGCTGCGGCGGTTGATGTAGGGCGGGATGCCTTACCATCGCCACGCAGTGTGTTTTTCTGGAGCGAGCCCATGAAACCATCGGAGGCCTTGGTTGCCAACAGGGCTGCGATACGCGAAATAGTGCGATCACGGCGTGCACGCAATGCGCGCGTTTTCGGCTCGGTGTTGCAGGGCCTGGATACGGAAGACAGCGATCTCGACGTGCTTGTCGATCCCACGCCAGAGACCACGCTGTTGGACATCGGCGCCATCCGCCATGAGTTGCAGGCACTTCTGGGTGTACCCGTCGATGTGCTTACGCCCAATGCACTGCCGCAACGGTTTCGCGCCCAAGTCCTGGCGCAGGCCCGGCCTGTGTGATGGCTCAGCACCAGCGCCTTGACGCCACGACATTTTTGGCTATCAGATGCGCAACGCGGTAGCGCACGGGTATTTCCAAGTGGACTACGCGATAGTCTGGCAGACCATCGCCAGCGATTTGCCCAACTTGAGGGCGCAGGCGCAAGCGGCTTGGGCAGAAATCACTTCGGCCCACTGAAGAATTTTTACCGTCGCGATGCACTTCTGATCGGCAGTACTCTGTTTGTGACGGGCCAAAACGCATGCAGCGTTACACAAGCGACCTCACCAGGGTAGGCAACAAAAAGTTTTTGCGCGAGAATTACGGGTTTTCCATTAGTCCCGTTGTCGTTTACATGTCCCGCATTCAGGTACGCCCCGCCACCCTGCGCGATGCCAAAGCCATCGCCCAAGTCCACACCGCCGCTGCCCTGCACGCCTACAAGGATGTCGTTCCGGATGAGCAGCTCAAGGCCATGTCCTCCGTCGAAAAGCGCCAGGCCTACTGGCGCGAAGCCATCAATTACTGCGAGCCGCAGGTGCAGGTCGCCGTCGATGGCGACAAGATCGTCGGTTTTGTCGGCTTCGATCGCTCGCGCGACCCCAAGACCCGCCCCACCACCGGCGAAATCTGGGCCATCTATGCCGATCCCACCCACTGGGACCAGGGCGTGGGCCTGGCCCTCTGGGATGCCGCGCGCGACGGCCTGGCGGAAGAGGGCTGCACCACCGTCACCGCCTGGGTGCCGCTGCGCAATGAACGCGCGCTGCATTTTCACGAGGCCGCCGGCTTCAAGCGCGAAATGAGCACCGCCAAGACGGCCGTCGTCGGCGGCGTGAAGATTGAGGAAGTGCGGCTGCAGCGCTCCTTGAATTAGAGCTGCCTGCGCAGGCTGGGTAAGGGTTTTAGCAGGGTTTTTTTGATAGTTGCGTTCGGGCGCTTGTCCCCCGGCCTCCCCAAAGCCTGCGAGGATCAAGCACTGGCGTCAGGCGAGTGCCGCCTTGCGAAACGCTTCGGCAGCCCACTGGTTGAGGCTTTGTCCATGTGCCTGTGCCGCGATCTGTGCCTGCAGGTGCACCTCGGGCGGCACGCGCAGCATCATGTTGCCGCTGACGGGTTTGAGCGGCTGCTTGCCGATTTGCGCGCAGGTCGTCAGGTAGTCCTCGACAGCTTCTTCAAATGCAGCACGCAGCTCGGCCACGGTCTCGCCGTGAAAGCCGATCACGTCGGCAATACCGAGGATGCGACCGGCGAAGATGGCATCGCGTTCATCGAACTCGACACGGGCGGTGTAGCCTTTGCAGGTCATGGTGTTCATGGTTTTACTCCGATCAGGGCCAGAAAATCGCGGGCCTGCTCCACTTGGTACGCCTTTGCCTCTTTTCCCGGATGGCGGATTCAAGTACGAAGTGCAACAAAGAACAAGGGCGATCGATGGTGCGGGCTTTACTCCCTCTCCCTCTGGGAGAGGGTGGGGTGAGGGCTTGCAGCCGCATCTGATGCATGTCGCCAATCAGATAATTTTTGTAGCGTATTGCACATGGTGTGTTGAGGTTGGAGCGCGTTTTCATTAAAAATTCCCGCGCCCCGCCAGCCGCGCCAGCACCCTGAAATCGGCGCCCACGCGCTGCATATCCCGCCATTCCAGCGCCAGGCCCTGCGACAGCGCCTGCAGCGGCCCCCAGTCTGCCGGGCCGCGCGCGCCGCTGCCCAGCAGCAGGGGGGCCAGGTACAGCAGCAGTTCATCCACCAGCCCTGCCTGCACAAAAGCGCCGCTCAGCCGCGGCCCCGCCTCCAGGTGCAGTTCATTCACATTGCGCCGCCCCAGATCGAGCAGCAGCGCAGATAAATCCACCTGGCCATCGGCATTGGGCAGGGACGTGACCGTGGCGCCGCGCGCGCGCAGCGCAGCGGCAGCCTCCGCATCCTCGTGCGCGGTGTAAATCCAGACCTGCCTGCCGGGCACGCCAAAAAGCCGTGCCGCGGGCGGCGTGCGCAAATGGCTGTCCAGAATCACCAGGTGCGGCTGGCGCGGCGTGGCCACGCCGCGCACGTTCAGCAAAGGGTCATCCGCCAGCACCGTGCCCACGCCCGTCAGCACCGCGCAGGCGCGCGCGCGCCAGGCGTGGCCGTCCGAGCGCGCCTCGGGCGAGGTGATCCACTGGCTGGCGCCATTGGCCAGCGCCGCCACGCCGTCAAGCGAGGTAGCCGCCTTCATCCGCACCCAGGGCTGGCCGCGCACCATGCGGCTGAAAAAGCCGATGTTCAGCTCGCGCGATTCGGCGGCGCCCGGCCCCACCTCCACCGCCACGCCCGCAGCGCGCAGCCGTGCAAAACCCTGGCCCGCCACCAGCGGGTTCGGGTCAGCAACGGATGCCACCACGCGGGCGATGCCCGCGGCGATCAACGCATCGCAGCACGGCCCCGTGCGCCCCTGGTGCGCGCAGGGCTCCAGCGTGACATAGGCCGCCGCGCCGCGCACGTCGTGCCCCTGCGCCGCGGCATCGCGCAGCGCCATCACCTCGGCGTGCGGCCCGCCCGCCTGCTGGGTAAACCCCTGACCGAGGGCCTGCCCCTGTGCGCCGACGATGACGCAGCCCACGCGCGGATTGGGGTTGGAAAGAAAAAGCGCCTGGGCGGCGAGCTCAAGCGCTTGGGTGATGAAGGCTGGATGGTGGGCAGTCATGGTGCCCGGCATGGTAGCTTCAGAATCATTTGCTCCAGCAATCTGCAGTGGTGGCACCAGACCCAAGGTTGTCGTTGCCTTGCGCGCCAGTGTTGGTCAGGGTGTAGTCGCCGCAGCGGTCGCTGCCCTGGGGGCCAGTCTTGCGCGTGGCGATCAAGGTGAAGGTTGTGTTGTCGTTCGCACCTTTGAAGCCGATGGTGTAGCGCTTCGCGGTATCGCTCGACCATGTCAGTGCCGCGGGCAATGTCGTCGGATACGCGCCCGTAGCGGTATTGGCCCGTTCCAGCCATTGGGCTGCTTGCAGCAACCCCGCACGCGCGTCTGCACGGTGGCCACGGCGAATGTACTCGGCATAACTGGGGTAGGCGATGGCGGAGAGTATGGCCACCACCGCCACCACGATCATCAACTCGATCAGGGTAAAGCCTTTTTGTGCAATCGGCTGGTTGGCCGCTGTCGTTGGCTGCATGTTGTGCCTCACTCGTTATTTCAGTTGGCGCCAACTTGGGCGCGTGGATTGCTCAGGCATGCGTGCCAGCGTATCCCTGCCGCCGCCGCCGCCTGTCAGGTCAACGATGTTGTTGGGCTTGGTAATCAGGATGGGTGTACCTGTGGGTACAGCTGCGCGTGCCACATTCATGTCGCTGGCATCATATTGCCCGTCACCGCTGTAATCCACCAGCGGAACTGATGGGCGCTTGCCATCCATGATGTTGATCAGCGTGCGGAATTGGCTGCCTGCGCTGGTATCGACCTTGACTGGGACACAACTCTCGTTGATGTTGTCGCTCGCACTGTTCTTGGTGCCGTTCGGTGTTTCACTGTAAACAGCCAAGATATTGCTGCCATCGAAGAATTGCATGGGCTTGAGCAGACGCTCACCTTTCGCTGGCAGGTCAAGATACCAGCCTTTGTAGCCGTTCCAAGTTTCCTTTTTCAGCTCATCGGTGGCAGTTACGGTGGCGTAATCGCCTGCAACGGTGCTGATTGACTGCTGTGCGAGCAAGCCGCTTTTCATGTCCCCGACAGGGGCAGGCGTGGGCACGTAATTGGCATCGCCGCAAGCACCGGTTCCCGGATGAACTTGCAGGTGGGTTGTACCAGCCTTGGTCCGATAACGTGTGTTGTCCAGCACGGAATAGATGGTTTGTATCGGCTGGGTGATGTCGGTTTTGCGATCGTCGGCGGTAAGATTGCGGCCGGTTCCGAATGCCACCATCATGCCTCCGATGGGTACTGTTTTACTACCCACTCCACAGGTCATCATGCGGTCGTTGGGGCGAACGATGGGCGGCGCGGTAATTGGTTGTATTTCAGTGCGGCTACCTCCGAGGGTCGTTGGCCCTTTGGCAGTAAACAAGGGGGTATTGATGCCGAAGGAAACAGCCCATTCGCTGTCGTCATCGCTCATCAGGTCAAATTTCCAGAGATTGCCCAGGTTGTCACCGGCGTAGACCACATCGGTCTTGCCGTCGCCATCCAGATCAATGAGCGCGGGAGAAGCCAAACCGTTGTCTGAAGCCTTGCCGCTGCCCGTGGCATCGGTTGTTGCCTGGATGCGCTTGAGAGACAGATCCCCATCCAGATATTGGACCAGCAATACGGGGCGCTGGTTGGCACTGTTGTAGCCATTGCCCAAGATCACCGCCCAACGGTTATTGTTCAGGCGAGTGATTTGTGTCGCCTCCTGCAGGTTGGTTGGGTTACGCCCTGGCTGAGACGTAATGTTGCCAATGTCTTTGTCTTCATTCGCAGTGCTGTTGCACGCGGCTTTCTCGGCAGGGTCCGTGAGCGTGCTGCAGTTGGTGGTTTCCGCGTTGCCGCGCGTACGATCCAGAACTGCATCACTTTTGGTAAAAGCAGTTGGGCTGGTGACATTCAAGAGGAAATAACCCTTGCCGCCAGCACCCAAAGTGCCCACCAGCATGGTTTTCCAGCCAGAGGCATCCTTGATGTCCCCGGTCATGGGCGAACCATCGACGTAGTATTGATGCGCGTAGTCCTTGTCCGTCAACGCTTTCAGCCCGCCAATCACACCTCGCGGTATGTAGGCTAATTGTTCTTTGCCGTCTGTCGCAGAAAATCCGTGCAACATGCCATCATTGCCACCCACGTACAAAATGGGTGTGCGGCCTGCCTGGGCTGATACAAAGCTTGAGTAGCCATCACCATAATTGCTGATGGGACCCCCGGTGTACCAGATATCAGAGTTGACGATATCTCCCTCGCGGCTGAAGCGAACCCGCAAAGGCTTTTCAGGCGTTATGCCTTCAAGAGATCTGTCGCCGCGAATGTAATTGACGATATTCTGCCCCTGCGTTATCAAAGGGGTGGTGATGAGATCGGCTGCTCCAAGCCCTAGAAGCGATCTTTTTTGAGCATCCGTATAGCCTATGGCATCGGTGCTTGACCATTTGAAATCGATTCCCTTGCTCGCATCACTCCAACTGATGACGTTGCGGGTATTGATGTTGAATGAGGGGTCGTCCAGCCGATCCGCCGTGGTTTTCCCTTCCCAGCCGGATGTCACATTGGGAAAGCGGATGCATTTCTTATCCGGGTCACCTGCGTCGGGGCATGAATACTCCTCGGGCAAGACGGCACTGGTTGCCGTTATGTAACCACTCCATGCGTTCTTGGGGCTGAACGTGGAGGCAAATATGCCGGCATTGTTTTGCGACACGTTGTAGCCGCTGGTACTGCCACCGCCGGCAATTTCATCGGGCAGGGGGGCGCTTTCTTCGTTGATCTTGCCGATGATCTCGGTGAAGGCCTTGGCGAGGTCTTCGGCCTCGGACACCGCATAAAACCGGCCGCGACCGTTGATGGCGGCGTGCCACAAATCCAGTGCGCGCTTGTTCTCGGCATTCATGGGTGGCCAGGTTTGGAAACCGGTCACCAAGTCGACGAAGCTGTTGTCGTAGCCAAAGGGAACCTGCGTTGACGGACCAATGATGTCGCTGGCGCCGGGCCAAGTTGTGGCGTCGCTGCTGAAGCCAATCGTGTAGGTGACCATGTGCGGCCAGGTGGCAGGATCGTATTCTGGGTTCCAATATTTCTGTAAATCGACCGATTTGGTTTCGGTGCCATCTGGTAATTTACAATTATTGGTTGAGCCACCAAGCCATTCTCCGGGAATGGCTAGACATGCGTTTCTCCTCTGGGTAGTATTGCTACCTGAGGTTGTTACAATTTTAAATTTGTCTCTTGTTGCGGTAAAAAACTCCGTGGCCGGGGCCTCGTCATAAATTTTCGATGGTTTGAGCTTGTCCGAATCTTTCAAATTAGATGCGTTCTGCAAAGGATCCATCCAGCTTTTGAATGCCCAATCGGAAATCGTATCGGAATAGTCGTCGTAATAAATTCTCGTCTGATCGGACGTGGTGCTGTATGCCTGCCGATCGCCCAGTGCAGGCCAATTCTTACCGTCCTGATCGCCGCCGGACACCGTGCCATTCCAACGGCCGTCGGTCATCAGGATGTGATAGTTGCGGCGGCAGCCCAGATATTCAGTGGCCTTGCTGCCGGTGCCGCCGGGGTCGGTGGCCCACGGGCTGCTGCTGTTGAGGGGGCGTCGCATGTAGGCATCTGCCTGGCTGGGAAGCTGATGCAATGGAGTGCTGCCGTTTGGCGACAAATTATTGATGAAGGTAAGGAAATTGGCGCGCTGGACCTTGCCGCTTACGACCGCGTCAATGGGACGCATGGAGTTGGTCACCATGCCGGCCGCGTTGACATTTTTCTGGGAGCCGTTGTTCATGGACTGCCAGGCAATCCGCAGTTTGTTTTCTGGTATCAGATCCTTGTCGTTGAAAATTTTGTTTAATGAGTATTTCAAAACATTGACACGCCTGGCGTCATTCTTCCATTTTCCATCGGCGTCAGGTTCGGAATAGCCTGGGCCGGAGATGTTCGAAACGGTGTAGTCGGTTTTGACGCCGAAATTCATACTCCCCGAATCATCGATAGAGATAATCACGTTCGGTGCCACAAAAGCCGACTTGGAGGTAGGCAGCGGGGGCTCTTGCACCAAGTTGAGTGCCCAAGTGGTGGCGGGCGCTAACCCGGCGCTGATGGCGAGCACCAGCAGGTTTTTTTGAAAGGGCAGGTAGGGGATGCGGCTCATAGCATGCTCCTTGAGATCAGATCAAAAAAATAAACAAAACAGTCTGAAACGCTTGCTGTGTGTGTGCTATAAGCTATTTATTCAATAGCTATCTGGAACAGCCCCTTAGTCTTTCATCCGTTGGCGTGCATAGGTTTCCTGCAATACCACCATGGTTCCTGGCTTTCGACCCAAGGCCAGGGCAGTTATACGGAAGACGACGTAGACATCGAGGTTGAGTGGTAACTGGCTGGTGGTGGCATCCACAATCAGGTTGGCACTCTTGGCCTTGTCGCTGTAGCGCAAGACTTCAACCCAGTACCAGCCGCCTTGTCCTGCGGTCTGGTCTGCCAATATGGGATTGATGGGGCCTGCGCCGGCCGTATTGATGGCGCCGGTATATTGACCATAACGGGCACCAACGGTCATCAATTGTGTGAGCGGTACTTCGCCCCATTCTGATTTTGCTGGGGGCGTAACGCTGGTGAAAGCGTCCTTGTAATTCCAGAAGTCCTGTCGGCCTACGCGGCGTGCGCATATGCCGTCTCTGCAGCGCAGAGGCAGCGCTTCAAGGTTGGTGATGAGTGGATTGATTTCCTTGGTGTCACCCGGATATTGCTCCTTGTCGCCCATGTAGGGGCGGCACTTGGTGGTGCTGCAGGGCGTACCGTCCGCTTGCTCGCCGCGGATGTCCAGTTCTGCGTCTTGCAACAAAGCCTGTGCCGCTTCAAAGGCACGTTGGTAGTCCGCATCGTTGCCGACGACCATTTCATTGAAGAGCGAAGTCCGGGACGCCCACAGTGCCAGCAGCATGGAGAGCATCACGAAAACGAGCACCACGAACAACGCCACGCCGCGCTGTCGAGACCGGTGCGCATGCAGCGGCAAGATGACCGGTCCGGTGGCAGGCGCTTGCGCCGACTGGGGTATGGGCGCGTATGGGGTTGTAGTGGTCATGCGCCAGCATCCAGCAGCCCTTGGCTGCGCAGTTGAAAGGTGTTGCGAAACAGCAGATGCATGCGGTCCTTGCGTGGACCGGTGAGTGTTGTCATGTCAACACTCGCGCCGCTGCAATCGGTATAGCTGCTGCCGGCAGGCATATTCACTGGCTCGTTGCCGTAGAGCACCAGACACACTTGCACGCCCTGTACGCGCCGCCACATGGGGTCGGTAGAGTCCGTCGGCATGTCACTTCCCTTGGTGTATTGCATGGTGGTTCCGGTCCCACCAACAACGGTCTGAACCAAATACGTCACTTGGAAATCAGCGACATTGCGCGCAAGAGGCTGGACAGTTGCTCCATTGCCGCTGCAAAAAAGTTGGTTGTCTGAATAGGTGAAATCGCTTTCCACACGCTCGTCGGTCTTGCTGTTTCCTGGGCCACCAACGCAGTTGCGCGCCAGAAAATCGGTACCAAAGGCGGCGCTGACGGGGGGGACTGCAGATGGGTCAGCGGCCTTGGCGTTATCGGCGATGAATACCATGTCGGAATAGCGCCTGAACCCAGTAGTTACCGTATCGTTGCCGCCCGCCAAGGTATTTGACTGATCGAAGCTGTTGCCACCGCCATGCGCCAAGGCCTTGGTTTCGAAGATCACGGCAGTCATCGGATCTGTGCTGATATCGCCAGGTACAGGGCTGGGGTTGAGGTAAAGAGAGCCCGCCTGGCGAAGTTGTTGGCCTATGACGCGCAGAACATAAGAGCCCTGTTGCTGGATGCCGCTGGCATCACTTACGGTGCCGGAGATGCCGCGCGAGAGCATCATGGCGCCCATGGAAACGGCAACGACCAGCAGGCCGATGGCCAGACCGACCATCAGTTCTACCAAGGTGACGCCCGTCTGCCTGGCTTGGCCAGGGGGTCGGGAGGGAGCAGACTGTGCTGCTGCGGGGTGCATGCGGTTGGCTGCCATTGCTTTCCTCTTGACGTGGCGCTGCTTCATGAGCAGTAGACGATTTCGGACCCAGCACCGCCGTACGGGGCGCACCGCGCTGACACGGGAAGGTATTGCAGTTGGCAGGTGAATCCGTCTGGGCAGGCATTGGCGGCGTCCGTGCCGGTAATAATTTCCTTGGTGGTGCCGTCATCGTTCTTCACGAGAAACTTGCTTGCGTCGATGGCATCTTTGTCGTTCTTGTCCGTGATGTCTTCGCGTTCGTTCTTACGCCAGGCAATGATGACGCCGAGCAGGCGGCGGTTGCTGTTGCCTGCGCCTTCACCCGGGGCAAAAAACAGGCTGGCTTGACCACCTGGAAGGGTTTGTTCCACTGTCTTGCGCCACTGATTCAGGTCATAGGTAACCAGGTTGTCGGCGGAGCAGGCGGTGGCTGCGCAATCGCTTCCTGAATAGTCGGATGCTTTCTTTGCGTAGTCCGATTTGTAGTCGCTTATGCCGAGCAGAGCATTCGGGTTGACCTTCATCCGTTCACTCAGGTCTTCAATCAATCGAATGGCCTGCGCTCTGCGCACCGTTGTCGTGGTATCGGTCAGGGTGCGCATTTGCACGCCGACGATGCCCAGTATTCCCAAGGCAGCGACAACCAGGGCAATCATGGATTCAATCAGTGTGATGCCGCGTTGCCGCGCGCCGTATGCAGGGGTCAGCCGCTGGTGCATGGAATTTCCTCGGGTGAAATGATGCGTATGCGCCCGGCCGAGCTCATGCATAGGCCGCGGGCGCCAGTGTGGGTGGTGGATTTGCCGTAGGGGACCAGGCTGAAACCCAACCAAGTGCCGTCCACCAGGCCCCAGCGGTTGAGTTTGATGGTGTCTGCCCCACCAGTGCGAGTGACCTGCGTATTGCGTGGTGCGCTCACGCTGCGTAGAACCGGTTCACTGGCGGCACATTTGCCATTGTCGTTGGTGTCTTCGCAGACGAACCAGCCACAGTCCCAGTCCGTCTTGGCGGTTGCCGTATTGCACCCGTTGGTGCCGTTGTTGATTTTCTGGATAACGACCTTGCCACCGCGCCGGATGGCTTCGGAACGGGCGAAATACAGTGTCGACTGCAAGTCTTCAACGGCTTGGCGTACGCGCCAAGATTCGATGATCGAAGCAAAGCTAGGTGCAGCAAGGGCTATGAGTACGCCCAAGATGGCGATGGTGACCATCAATTCGATAGCCGTAAAGCCCGATGCGCCGGCTGCGGCGCGCCGCGCAGTGTGCTGAAAATAGGAGCTGGATCGGCGCATCGTGTTCCTTTGTCATGAGCAACTGGTGATGCCGTCTTCGCGCTTGATCATTCCGCCGGGGTTGACGCACAGTGTGCTTCCGTTGCTGGCATTTCCCCCTTGTGGCGCAATCTGGATGCGGAATTGGGTGGCGCCGTTGCTGGTCAGAACGCCCCATCTGTCGGCAGCGATGGTTCCGTCTCCACCGACGGTGGTTATGGTCGCTTTCGTGGGCGCAGCGGTGTTTTGCAATGCATCTCCGTCTACCTTCACTGCCCATCCATTTTTCCAATCCCCACTATTGGCGCTTATGGTGATACCGCCACTGCGTTTCATGGCTTCGGAGCGTGCGTAGTAGAGCGTGCCCAGCAGGTCTTCTGCCGCCTGCCTTGCGCGATAGCGTTCGATGATCGGATTGAAGCTTGGCGCTGCAAGCGCCGCAAGGATGGCCAGGATGGCGATCGTCACCATCAACTCAATGGCAGTGAACCCGTGTGTACCGCCATGGGGGCGATTGGCCCTTTGGCTGGATCTGCGCAGAACTTGCATGTAAACATGCTAGGCCATGTGTATCGCTTTGTGCGTGCCGGGCGATGGGCGGCTCCGCTTTGCGGATGAGTGGCTTCCAGCGTTCCCGGGCGGCGGCGCGAGAGGCGGCAGGGTGCTCCCCTTTGCCAGCGGCCCGACTACGCGCCTCACGCCCCTGCGCGCGCTGTGATCGGGCAGCGCGGTTTTCCGCGCCCGCGCAAGATGGGCTCCAAGCCGTTCTGGCGGGTGTGTCCGAGGTGCCGCAGTGGCTGCAACGCTGCCCCAGGGCGTGGGGCGGGGTGGTGGTGAGGAGGGCGGCGCTGTGCCACTGCCAGCAGGGTTTGCGCGGCGCCGCTGGGCTGGCGCCGCCCTTGCTCTCATTCCTGCAGGGTGCGCACGCTCACGCCCATGAGCCGGGCAAACCGCGCTTGCGACAGCTCAGAAGCGGCGCGAGCGCTGGCCACGGGTGGCTGGCCATACGTCGCGGCTCGTTTACCAGCGTCAAGCAACTGATCAGTCGCATTGACCAGTTCGTCACGCACCACAACACCAACTGCCGACCCTTCCGCTGGACTGCCACCGCCGATTTGATTCTTGAGAAGCTGCATCGACTTTGCTCACGTATCAGTGGGGCAGCACACTAGGCGCATGACATGGCTCGGATGAAAGTGACGAGCCACCTTTGCCGTTGACAGGCGTATTTATGTACGTACAATAAACCATGCGCATCGAATACGACGCGGCTAAAGACGTTGCCAACCAGCAAAAACACGGCGTGTCGCTGGCGCTGGCCAAAGAGATAGACTGGCCGAGCGTATACAGCTTTGTCGATGATCGAGCCGATTACGGTGAGGTGCGCGAAGTGGGGTACACGCGCATAAATGCTCGTCTGTACTCCGTAGTGTTCGTGCAGCGCGGTGGGGTGATGCGCATCATCAGCCTGCGCAAGGCCAACAGCCGAGAGGTCAAGCTCTATGAAAAAGCCATCCAAGCTCAGTAAGACAGGCATTACCCTGCCTACGGCGCAAGAAGACGCGGCCATCAACCGGGGCATTGCCCAAGACAGCGATGCGCTGGAGCTCACGCCCGCGCTGGCTCGGCGCCTCATGCCCCTGCGCGCACGCGGACGGCCCGTGGCGGCGCACCCCAAGGAGCCCATGACCATGCGCGTGGATGCCGACGTACTCGCCGCCATCAAGGCCAGCGGCAGCGGCTGGCAAACCCGCGTGAATGCGCTGCTGCGTGAGGCGGTGCGCCGAGGAGAGCTGGCGGCGTAAGAGCCTGTTCAGTGTCTTTTCATAGTGCCCGCAAGGCAGCAAAAAGCCGCCTTGGTGGCCACCGTGCACCGTATCTGGCGGAGACTGTGAGATTCGAACTCACGGACGGTTGCCCGTCGGCAGTTTTCAAGACTGCTGGTTTAAACCACTCACCCAAGTCTCCGTGGCGCGTCCTGCGATGGGGCGCCGATTGTAGCTGCGGCTACATGCCCAGCGATTTCAGCAGCGCGTCGGTATCGGCATCGGTGCCCGCCGCGGGGGGCTGCGCAATCGCTGGCGCGCCGGCGGCCAGGGTCATGAGGGCGTCGGGGTCGGGCGCTTCCTGGGGCTCGAAGTCGTGCAGCTTGATGAACTGGGTGCGGTCGATCGCCAGCTCCAGGTAGAAGATGTTGTTCTTGGCGGTGTAGAAGGTCACGCGCCGGGCCTCGGGCTGGTCGAGGTTGGCGTCCACGCTCAGCACCACCTGCTGGTTGAGCACCAGCATCTTTGGCTGGTTCTGGGTGATGCGGGTCTGCAGCTCGCGCTGGATGGCGCTGGTGAAGTCGCCCACCATCTGGTTCACGAGCTCGCCCATCACGTTGGCGACTTCGTCGGAGGTGTAGGCGGGGGCGAGGTCGCTTTTCGACATGCCCATGCTGAGCAGGTAGCTCTGGTAGATCTCCATCGCGGCGGCGGCCGAGAAGTTGATGATCACCAGGCCGGAGAAGCCGCCGTTGAAGAGCACGAAGCAGCCGATGTCGGGCTTGAGGCAGGTCTTGCCTATGCGCTGCACCATGGCGGAATAGCGCACCGTGCCCTGCGTGGCGACGGAGAGCACGCGGGTGACGGAGTTGCACAGGCTGATGAGGACGTCCCTGGTGCCGTAGATGACGGCGCTGTCGGCGGTGGTGGTCATGTGGCGGGGCTTTCCGTTCAGCGGTGGGCGCGGGCGGCGGCGTTGGCGGCGGCCAGGGCCGTCATGTTGACCACGCGGCGCACGGTGGACGATGGCGTGAGCACATGCGCCGGTGCGGCGCAGCCCAGCAGGATGGGGCCTATGGTGGTGCCGTGCCCGTCGGTGGTCTTGAGCACGTTGAAGAGGATGTTGGCGGCATCCAGGTTGGGGCAGATCAGCACGTTGGCGCTGCCGCTCAAGGTGGAATCGAGCAGGGTGCGCTGGCGGATGGTTTCCGAGAGGGCGGCATCGCCGTGCATTTCGCCGTCGCATTCGATGTGCGGCGCCATCGCGCGGAAGATTTCCAGCGCCTTGCGCATCTTGAGCGCGCTGGGCCGCGTGGAGGAGCCGAAGTTGGAGTGCGAGAGGAACGCCACCTTGGGCGGCAGGCCGAAGCGCTGCACCTCCTCTGCCGTGCGCAGCGCGATGGTGGCGAGCTGTTCGGCGCTGGGGTCGTCGGTGATGTAGGTGTCGGCGATGAACAGCGTGCTCTGGCCCACGACGACGGCGTTGACGGTGGCCAGATCGTGCTCTTCCTCCTGCAGGCCGAGCACGCCGCGGATGTGCGCCAGGTGGTTGTCGAACTTGCCGACCAGGCCGCAGAGCATGGCGTCGGCGTCGCCCAGGTGCATCATCAGCGCGGCGATCAGGGTGTTGGAGCGGCGCACCGAGGCCTTGGCGGTTTCCGGCGTCACGCCGTGGCGGCCCATGAGTTTGTGGTAGGCCTCCCAGTACTGGCGAAAGCGCGGATCGTCCTCGGGGTTGCAGATTTCCACATTCACGCCGGGCTGCAGGCGCAGGTCGTTGCGTGCGATGCGCGCCTGGATGATTTCCGGGCGGCCGATGAGGATGGGCTTGGCCATGCCGTCATCGATGGCGAATTGCGCGGCGCGCAGCACGCGTTCGTCCTCGCCCTCGGCGTAGGCCACGCGCTGCGGGCGCGCCTTGGCGGCGGCGAACACCGGGCGCATGAACATGCTGGTCTGGTAGACGAAGCGGGTGAGGCTTTCGCGGTAGGCGGCGTAGTCCGCGATGGGGCGGGTGGCGACGCCCGAGAGCTCCGCGGCGCGCGCCACGGCGGGGGCGATGCGCAGGATCAGGCGCACGTCAAACGGCGTGGGGATGAGGTAGTCGGGCCCGAAGTGCATCTCCTTGCCCTGGTAGGCGGCGGCTACCTCGGGCGAGAGTTCGGCCTTGGCCAGCGCGGCGATTTCGCGCACGCAGGCGAGCTTCATCTCCTGCGTGACGCGGGTGGCGCCGCAATCGAGCGCGCCGCGAAAGATGTAGGGAAAGCACAGGACGTTGTTGACCTGGTTGGGGTAGTCGCTGCGGCCGGTGGCGATGATGCAGTCGGGGCGCACGGCCTTGGCCAGTTCGGGGCGGATCTCGGGCTCGGGGTTGGCCAGCGCCAGGATGACGGGCTTGGCGGCCATGGTCTTGACCATCTCGGCCGTCAGCACGCCGGGGGCCGAGCAGCCCAGGAATACGTCGGCGTCTTCCACCGCGTGCGCCAGGGTGCGGTGCTCGGTCTCCTGCGCGAAGCGGGCCTTGGAGGGGTCGAGGTTTTCACGCCCGGTGTGGATCAGGCCCTTGGAATCGCACATGAAGACGTTCTCGCGCTTCAGGCCCAGGCCGATCATCACGTCCACGCAGGCGGTGGCGGCGGCGCCGGCGCCCGAGACGGCGAGCTTGACGTTTTCGATCTTCTTGCCGACGAGTTCCAGCGCGTTCACCAGCGCGGCGCTGGAGATGATGGCGGTGCCGTGCTGGTCGTCGTGGAACACCGGGATGTTCATGCGCTTGGACAGCTCCTGCTCGATGTAGAAGCACTCGGGCGCCTTGATGTCTTCCAGGTTGATGCCGCCGACCGTGGGTTCGAGCGCGGCGATGATGTCCACGAGCTTGTCCGGGTCGCGTTCGGCCAGTTCGATGTCGAACACATCGACGCCGGCGAATTTCTTGAACAGGCAGCCCTTGCCTTCCATGACCGGCTTGCCGGCCAGCGGGCCGATGTCGCCCAGGCCGAGCACCGCCGTGCCGTTGGTGACCACGGCCACCAGGTTGCCGCGCGAGGTGTAGTCGTAGGCCTTGGCCGGATCGGCCTGGATGTCCAGGCAGGGGTAGGCGACGCCGGGCGAGTAGGCGAGCGAGAGGTCGCGCTGGTTGACCAGCGGCTTGGTGGGGGTGACGGAGACCTTGCCGCGCGCGGGGGTGCGGTGGTAATCCAGCGCGGCATCGCGCAGTGCGGCTTCGGCGGGGGGGAGGGACTTGCTCATGGTGGCTTTCCTGGCGGAAAAAATGCACAACTAGCTTACTGCAAACGGCAAAGCCGACAGGGCGGGGGAATCGCTCCTGTCGGCTTTTGCAGGCGGGCGGTCAGTGGGCGCCGGCCTGCAGGCTGGCGCGGCGGGCGGCTCCGGGGTCCTCCTTGGCGCCGTTGAAGAAAAGGTTGAGTGCGACGGCGGCGATCGAGGCGAGCAGGATGCCCGATTCGATCAGCGGGTGGATGGCGTGCGGCATCCACTGGCGGAAATTGGGGGCGACCAGCGGGATCATGCCCACGCCGATGGAGATGGCGACGATCATGGCGTTGTTGCGGTTGTGGTGGAAGTCCACGGCCGCCAGGATGCGGATGCCGGTGGCCGCCACCATGCCGAACATCACCAGGCCGGCGCCGCCCAGCACCACCGTGGGCAGCGACTCCACCAGCGCGCCCATCTTGGGCACGATGCCGAAGAGAATCATGATGACCCCGCCCGCCACGCAGACCCAGCGGCTCTTGATGCCGGTGACTGCCACCAGGCCCACGTTCTGCGAGAAGCTGGTGTAGGGGAAGGTGCTGAACAGGCCGCCGATGACGGTGCCCAGGCCGTCGGTGCGCAGGCCGCGCTTCAAGTCGTCGGGCGTGATTTCCTTGTCGGTCATTTCGCCCAGGGCCAGGAACATGCCGGTGGATTCGATCAGCACGACGATCATCACCAGCGACATCGTCAGGATGAGGATGGGGTCGAACACCGGGTAGGCGATCTGGAACGGCAGCACCAAGTCAAACCATGCCGCCTTGCCCACTTTGCTGAATTCCATCAGCCCCATGGCGGCGGTGATGACGCCGCCCGCCAGGATGCCGATCAGCACCGAGATGTTGGCGATGAAGCCTTTGCCGAAGCGCGCGACGAACAGGATGGTGAGCAGCACGATGGCGGAAATGCCCATGCCGGTGAGGTCGGCGTATTTGGGGTTGGGCACGGTGGGCAGGATGGCGAAGCCCTTGGGCACGGCGGGCAGCGAGGAGCCGGGGGCGCTGACGGCGGCCTGCAGCTCCTTGAGCCACTTGATGTAGTCGGGATTGGTCACCGCGGGTGCGGTGGGGCCGACCGGGTTGCCGAAAATCCAGTTGATGCCGATGCGCATCAGGCTGATGCCGATCACCGCGATGATGGTGCCGGTGACCACCGGCGGGAAGAAGCGCAGCATGCGGCTCATGAGCGGGGCGATCAGGATGGCGACCACGCCCGCGCCTATGACCGAGCCGAAGATGAGACCGGCGCCATAGGGCCCTGCGTTGGTCTGCGCCATGGACACCATGGGCGCGACGGCGGCGAAGGTCACGCCCATCATCACCGGCAGCTTGATGCCGAACCACTGCGTGGCGCCGGCGGCCTGGATCAGCGTGACCAGGCCGCAGACGAAGAGGTCGGCCGAGATCAGGTGCGCCACCTGCTCAGGCGTGAGATTGAGCGCGCGCCCGACGATGAGCGGCACCGCCACCGCCCCGGCGTACATCACGAGCACGTGTTGCATGCCCAGGGCGATCAGCTGGCCCCAGGGGAGTTTTTCATCAACCGGGTGTACGGTGTTTTGCATGCTTGTTTCCTGGTGGATTGATTACATACAAAAAATGTATACAAAAATTGAGGCATGAACACTATGGGGATTCACGGGGTTGACGAAAGCCCCGTGATCCGGTAGGCGTGCTCAAGCCATCAGATCGCAGAGGCTGCGCGCCATCACCTTGGTGGCGCGGCGCAGGTCTTGCAGGTCGATGCGCTCGTCGTTGCGCTTGGCGTGGCTTTCCAGCACCGTGCGCGGGCCGGCGCCGTAGATCACGCCCGGGATGCCGCGTTCCACGTACAGGCGCACGTCGGTGTACAGCGGCGTGCCGACGGCCGGGGGCTGCTCGCCGAACACCGCTGCGCCATGCTTTTGCAGGGCATGAACCAGCGGCGCATTGCCCTTGAGCGGCGTCATGGCGTTGGCCAGCAGGATGCGGCGCACGTCGCTCGTGACCGCGTCCGCGCCCCTCACGCCGCGCCAGCGGTTGAAGTGCCTGGTCGCATCCGCGATCACCTTGCGCAGGCGGGCTTCCACCCTGGCCGGGTTTTCCTCGGGGATCATGCGGCGGTCGAGCTTGAGCACCACCTTGCCGGGGATCACGTTGGTGTTGGTGCCGCCTTCGATGCGCCCGATGTTGAGGTAGGGGTGGTGGATGCCCTTCACCTTGGAGCGCACCTTCTGGTAGGCGGTGTTCTCGGCATACAGCGCGTTCATGACGAACACCGCCGCCTGCAGCGCGTCCACGCCGGTGTGCGGCACGGCGGCATGCGCCATCTTGCCGTTGATCGTCACCTCCAGCTGCAGGCAGCCGTTGTGCGCGGTGACGACTTCGTAGGAAAAGCCGGCGGCGATCATCAGATCGGGCTTGGTCAGCCCTTGCGCGAGCAGCCAGCCCGGGCCGAGCAGGCCGCCGAATTCCTCGTCGTAGGTGAAGTGCAGCTCGATGGCGCCCTTGGTGGGCCTGGCCACGGCTTCAAGCGCGCGCACCGCGAAGCTGAAGGTGGAGAAGTCGCTCTTGCTCACGGCGGTGGCGCGGCCGTACATCTTGCCGTCCTCGATCTCGGCGCCATAGGGCGCGTGCTGCCAGCCTTCGCCCGGCGGCACCACGTCGCCATGGGCGTTGAGCGCGAGCGTGATGCCGCCCTTGCCGTAGGGGCGGCGCACGATCAGATTGGTGATGGACTGCATGCCGTAGCCGTGCACGTCCCTGGCCGGCACGGGGTGTTTTTCCGCTTTGAAACCGAAGGCCTTGATCAGCTCGGCTGTGCGTTCGGCATGCGGGGCGTTGTTGCCGGGGGGCGTATCGGTGGGTACGCGCACCAGCTCCTGCAGGAAGCGCACCTGCTCGTCGAAGTGGGCGTCGATCCAGGCGTCGAGTTGTTCGTAGGGGGTGGTCATGGTGTTTTTCGGGGTTTTGGGGTGAATGAAGGATGACTGCGCCGCTGCGCGTCGCGATGACGCGGCTTGCGCCGCATGACGGGGCTGTCTGGTCATTTCGTCATGGCGGCACAGCCGCCGTCATCGCTGCGCAGCAGCGGTCATTGGTCATCAGGCGGTGGCCAGTTGGTTCAGGACATGGTTGAACGCATCGACCGCAAGCTGCAGGTCGTCGTTGGTGGTCGATTCGAGCGGGTTGTGGCTGATGCCGCTGTTCTCGCCGCGCACGAAGAGCATGGCCTGGGGCAGCATTTGGTGGATCTTCATCGCGTCGTGCCCGGCGCCGCTGGGCATGCGGTGCACCGGCAGCCCCAGTGCCTGCACCGCGGCCTCCCAACGGGATTGCAGGGCCGGGTCGCTGGGCGCGCAGCTGGCCTGCATGCTGCGCTCGGCCAGGTACTGCAGGCCGCGGCGCTGGCAGGTGTCGTCGAGCTTTTGCAGGATGTCGGCGACGAGCGCATCGCGCTGCGCGTTGCTGGGGGCGCGCATGTCCAGGCTGAATTCGCAGCGCCCGGGCACCACGTTGACCGAGCCGCTGGGCACCTGCAGCATGCCCATGGTGGCGACGCTGTCGCCATCGCGGGCGGCGCGCTCTTCCATGTAGAGCAGCAGCTCGGCGGCGGCGGCGGCCGCGTCGCGCCGGCGGTCCATCGGCGTGGTGCCGGCGTGGCTAGCCATGCCGATGATGGCGCACTGGTAGCGGCTGCTGGCGTTGATGCTGGTGACGGCGGCCAGCGGCAGACACATTTCATTGAGCACCGGGCCCTGCTCGATGTGCACCTCGATGTAGCCCAGGTAGTTGGCCGGGTCGCGCCTGAGCTTGGGGATGTCGGCGATGCACAGCCCCGCATGCTCCATCGCGGCGCGCAGGGTGATGCCTTCGGCGTCTTTTTGCTCCAGCCAGTGCTGGTCGAAATCGCCCACCAGCGCGCCCGAGCCGAGGAAGGTGGCCTTGTAGCGCTGGCCTTCTTCTTCGGCAAAGGCGACGAGTTCGATGCCGAAGGGCAGGCGCCTGGCCTGGCGGTGCAGCTCGCGTACGCAGGCCATGGGCACGAAGATGCCGGTGCGCCCGTCGTACTTGCCGCCGTTCCTCACGGTGTCGTAGTGGCTGCCGGTGAGCAGGTATTTGCCGCCATCGTGCGCAGGCTTGTAGCGGCCCACCACGTTGCCCACGGCGTCGATTTCGACCTCGTCAAAGCCGCAGTCGCGCATCCAGTGGCTGATGCGCTGTGCGCAGGCGCGGTGGGCGTCGGTGAGGTAGGTGACGGTGAGCTGGCCCTTCTCGGCATAGGCGGGCTCGCTGTGCTGGGCCAGGCGCTCGTGCCAGTCCCAGACCTCGTTGCCCAGGGCGGGCTCGTGGCCGAATTTTTCATTCAGGCGGATTTCGGCGATCCGATGAATGGCGCGCAGCGCCTCGGCACGCTCGAAGTCGCGGTGGTTGGCGAGGCGCCGCGCGAAGGTGTCGATGATCTGCTGCCTGGCAAGGCCCGTGCCGCGCGGCCCGCGCACCGCGAGGATGAAGGGGAAGCCGAAGCGTGCGTTGTAGTCGCTGTTGAGCTGCTGGATGCGCGCGAATTCCTCGGGCGTGCAGTCGGTCAGGCCCGCCTTGCTCTGTTCGTGGGTCGATTCGGCCGTGAGCGTCTTGCTCACCATGGCCTTGCCCGCAAGCTCCGGGTGGGCGCGGATCAGCGCGAGCTGCGCGTCCACCCCCGCAGCTTCCAGCGCCTGCACCATCGCCCATTTGAGCTGTGCGAGCGTGGCAAACGGGCGCTGGGCCAGTGCCGCTTCGGCGATCCACGGCGAATGCTCGTAGATGCCATCGAGCCATTGCGTGGCTTCAGCCAGCGGCGCGGCGTTGAGTTGGGCTAGCGTCAGGGGCATGAATGTCCTATTCAATTGATAGCTGCTTGCGCTTGCCTATCAAGCGCTGGAGGCATATTTCGTTTAAACCGGAGCGGGGAACTGCTTTTGCCAGTGCCGCGCCAGATCGATGCGCCGGCACACCCACACCTGCTCGTGCTGCGCGATGTGGTCGAGGAATTTCTGCAGCGCGATGAAGCGCCCCGGGTGCCCGACCATGCGGCAGTGCAGGCCTATGGTCATCATCTTGGGCGCGTTCTGGCCCCGCGGGTCGCCCTCGGCGTAGAGCACGTCGAACGCATCGCGCATATAGGCGAAGAACGGGTCGGCATGCGAATAGCCCTGGGGCAGGCCAAAGCGCATGTCGTTCACGTCCAGCGTGTAGGGCACGATGAGTTGCCGGGCGGTGGAGCCGTCGGTCCTGGCGACCTTCATCCAGAAAGGCAGGTCGTCGCCGTAGTAGTCGGCGTCGTAGGTGAAGCGCCCCGTGTCGGCCACCAGGCGGTGGGTGTGGGGGCTGTCGCGGCCGGTGTACCAGCCCTGGGCGTGGTCGCCCTGGCTGCCGTAGAGCTGCTCGAAGATTTCCAGGCACTGCTGCATATGGGCGCGCTCCTGCGCCTCGGGCATGTCCTGGTAGTGGATCCAGCGCAGGCCGTGGCAGGCGACTTCGTGGCCGAGTTCGTCGAAGGCCTGCGCCACCTCGCGGTTTTTCTGCAGCGCGGTGGCAATGCCGTAGACGGTGAGCGGCAGCTTGCGGCGTTCAAATTCGCGCAGGATGCGCCAGACGCCGGCGCGCGAGCCGTATTCGTAGATGCTCTCCATGCTCATGTGCCGCGCCGGGTAGGCGGCGGGGTTGAAGAGCTCCGACAGGAATTGCTCGCTGCCCGCGTCGCCGTGCAGCACGCAGTTCTCGCCGCCTTCCTCGTAGTTGAGCACGAAGGAAACCGCGATGCGCGCCTGCCCCGGCCAGCACGGCTGCGGGGTGTGGCGGCCGTAGCCGATCAGGTCGCGCGGGTAGGGGGCGGTGGCATCGTAAAAAGCAGGCGTGGTCATCAGTTGCTGCCCGAAAGGGCCATGGATAAATCGTTGGTGGGGACGCTGCGGTCGAACATCAGCCCGGCCTCGACGTTGTCCAGGTGCTCCTGCATCAGCTGCACGGCGGCGGCTTCGTCGCCGGCGACGATGGCGTTGAAGATGCCCTCGTGCTCGTCGTGCGAGTGCTCGGCCGCGGTGGTGGTCTGGTACATCAGCGTGATCAGGGCGCAGCGCGAGATCAGGTCGCCCAGCAGCTGGGCCAGCACGGCGTTGCCCATGAGGGAGGCGATCTGCACGTGGAAATCGCCCAGCAGCTCGGTGCGCCGGCCTACATCGGGCTCCAGCATGGCCTTGCGCTCGGCGTCCATGTGCTTTCTCAAGAGCTTGATGCGCGCGGGCGTGCTGCTGGCGATGAATTCGCGCACCGTGGCCAGCTCCAGCATGCGGCGCACGGCAAACACCTGGCGCGCTTCTTCGACCGAGGGCGTGGCCACGAAGGCGCCGCGCGCCGGCTCCTGGCGGATCAGGCGGTTTTGCGCCAGCTGGAACAGCGCCTGGCGCACCAGCGTGCGCGAGACGCCGAAGTGGTCGGCGAGCTTTTGCTCCGCCAGCTTGGTGCCGGGCAGCAGCCGGTGTTCGACGATGGCCCGGGTCAGGTGTTCGACGATGGTGTCCGTCGCCGATGCAGATGCGGGTGCGGTGGTGTCCATGGAGCGGATGATACCGCTCGGACACAAAAACTGCATACACTTTTTGTCGACGACCCTGCGGGCGTTGCGCCCGAGGCCGCCGGGCGCCGCATCACAGGTCGGTGCGCAGCCGCCAGAGCTCGGGGAACAGCACCACGTCCAGCATCTTGCGCAGATAGCCCACGCCGCTGGTGCCGCCGGTGCCGCGCTTGAAGCCGATGATGCGCTCCACCGTGGTGACGTGCTTGAAGCGCCAGACGCGGAAGGCGTCTTCCAGGTCGGTCAGTTTTTCGCCCAGCTGGTACAGGTCCCAGTATTTTTCCGGTTCGCGGTACACCGTGAGCCAGGCGGCCTCGACGGCGTCGCTGGCCTCATACGGCTGGTTCCAGTCGCGCTCCAGATATTCGGCGGGTACGGGCAGGCCGCGGCGCGCCATCAGGCGCAGCGCCTCGTCGTAGAGCGAGGGGGCGTCGAAATAGCTTTTCACCAGCGCCAGGCGCTCGGGCTTGTGCGCATGCACCTTGAGCATGGCGGCATTTTTGTTGCCCAAGGCGAATTCGATGCAGCGGTACTGGTAGCTCTGGAAGCCGCTGGACGGCCCGAGGTAGGGGCGGATCGCGGTGTATTCGGGCGGCGTCATCGTCGCCAGCACGTCCCAGGCGTTGACCAGCTGGTCGAAGATGCGGCTGGCGCGCGCCAGCTTCTTGAACGCGGGCGGCAGGTGGTCGGCGCGGATGTCGGCCAGCGCGGCGCCGATCTCGGTCAGCATCAGCTTCATCCAGAGCTCGCTGGTCTGGTGCTGGATGATGAACAGCATCTCGTCGTGCGCGGGCGACAGCGGGTGCTGGGCGCTCAGCACCTGGTCGATGTGCAGGTAGTCGCCATAGCTCATGCTGTGCGCGTAGTCGAGCTGGGCGTGCTCTTCCTGCACGATGGATTCGGTGGTTTTTTCGGACATGGATCGTTCTCCTTTGCAAAAAGCCCTTGCCCCGCGCGTCACGTCACCGCGTGGCGCTGGTTGAACCGGGGCTGGGTGTATTCCTTGGTTGACAGCACGTCGCGCAGATGGTGCGCGGCCTGCAGCACCTCCTGGTGGCTGAGGTAAAGCGGCGTGAAGCCGAAGCGCAGGATGTCGCTTTGCTGCGCGTCGCCGGCCCGGAAATCGCCGATCACGCCGCGCGCGATCAGCGCCTGCACGATGGCGTAGGCGCAGCCTTCGGGCAGCCTGGCGGTGGGCGTGAGGCAGACCTGCGAGCCGCGCGCGGCGTGCGCGCGCGGCGTGACCAGATCGAACAGGCCGGGGCATTCGGCCTCGACCGCTGCGATGAACAGGTCGGTGAGCTGCAGCGATTTGGCGCGCAGCGCCGCCATGCCGCCGAGTTTTGCTGCCGCATCAAACACGTCCAGCGCCGCATCCAGCGCCGCCAGGCTCAGGATGGGCTGCGTGCCGCACTGGTAGCGCGTGATGTCCATGGCAGGTTCATATTCGGGCGTGAAGGCGAAGGGCTGGGCATGTCCCCACCAGCCGGCCAGCGGCTGCCAGCAGCGCGCCACGTGGCGCGGATGCACCCAGACGAAGGCGGGCGCGCCCGGCCCGCCGTTGAGGTATTTGTAGGTGCAGCCGACGGCAAAGTCGGCATCGGCGGCGGTCAGGCCAATCGGCAGCGCGCCCGCGCTATGGCACAGGTCCCAGAGCGTGAGCACGCCCGCGGCATGCGCGGCGGCCGTCACCTGCGCCATGTCGTGCAGCGCGCCGGTGCGGTAGTTCACGTGTGACAGCAGCAGCACCGCCACATCCGGCTGCAGGCTGGCCTGCAGCTCGTGCGCTTCGATCAGGCGCAGCGCGCAGCCGCGTTCGCGGCACAGCGCCTCGGCGATGTAGAGGTCGGTCGGGAAGTTGCTGCGCTCGCTCACCACCACGCGGCGCTGGGCGTCGTTTTCCCGCGCGACCGAGAGCGCGGCCGACAGCGCCTTGTAGAGGTTGACGGAGGTGGTGTCGCTGGCCACCACCTCGCCGGGGCCGGCGCCGATCAGCGGCGCGATGCGCTCGCCCACCTGCCTGGGCAGCGCAAACCAGCCGGCGCTGTTCCAGCTGACTATCAGGTCCTGGCCCCACTGCTGCGCCACCACCCGCGCCACGCGCTCGGGCACGGCGCGGGGCAGGGCGCCGAGCGAGTTGCCGTCCAGGTAGATCACGCCCTCGGGCAGGGTGAAGAGGTCGCGCAGCGGGCGCAGCGGGTCGGCGGCGTCGCGCGCCTGGCAGCTTGCCAGGGTGGCCATGGTGGGTGTCGTGGAAGTCATGCTTGCTCTCTCAGTGATAGCTGCCAGCGCTTGTCCATCAAGCGCTGGAGCTGGTTTTTGCCTGAATCAGCCAGGGGGGAGGGCGCGCAGCACCGCACGCACCGGCGAGGCATCGGCTGTCGTCAGGCGCAGCGGCAGTGCGATGAGCTCGTAGTCGCCCTCGGGCACGGCATCCAGCATCAGGTTCTCCAGTACGCGCAGGCCGCGGCGGCGGATCACCTGGTGGCTTGCCAGCGGCTTGCTGTCGGCCGGGTCGATGCTGGCGCTGTCGATGCCGATCAGCCGCACGCCCAGGTCGGCCAGGCGCTCCACCGTTTCAGGGGCGAAGGCGGCGAGCTGGCCATCCCAGCGATCGACCGGCATCTTCGCGTAGGTTCTGACCAGCAGACGCGGCGGCAGCGCTTGCGCAGCATGCGCAAGATGCTCCCACAAAATGAGCGGGCGCACACCGACCGCGTGCACCACGCGGCAGGGGCCGAGGAAGGGTGCGAGATCGAGCGCGCCGATCGGCAGGCCTTGCGGGTCGTAGTGCAGCGGCGCATCCGCATGCGCGCCGACATGCGGCGAGAGCGTGATGCGGCTGACGTTGACCGGGCAGCCGGGCGCGATCTGCGCGGTCCATGCCTGCTGGTAGGCGGTGTCGCCGGGAAAGACGGGCGAGCCGGCGTGGACCGGCGGTGAAATATCCCAGAGCGTTTGCATGACGCGGACCTTACCGCCGCTCGCGTGGGCGTGGTGTCGGTTAATAGCAACGCTGTGTTGCCGCCTGGCTCAAGCGGGCGGTCTGGACCGGCTCTGGCGCGCAAAGGCGACGAACTGCTCCGCCGGTATGGCCGGCGACCAATGAAAGCCCTGGCCAAATTCGCAGCCGGCATTGCGCAGGCGCGTCAGCGTGGCCATGTCCTCCACCCCTTCGGCCACGAGCTGCAGGCGCAGGCAGTGCCCCATCTCGATGATGGCCTGCACGATGCCCGCCGCCTGCGGGCTGCTGGTGACCTGGCTGGTGAACGAGCGGTCGATCTTGAGCCGGTGCAGCGGGTAGCGCTGCAGGTAGCTGAGGTTGGAGTAGCCGGTGCCGAAATCGTCGATCGCGATGCGCACGCCCAGCCCGTGCAGGCTGTCCAGCATCTCGTTCGGGCGCTGGCGGTCGTCGATCAGCACGGATTCGGTGATTTCCAGCTCCAGCGCGCTCGGCGGCAAGGCGTGGGCGGCCAGCGCCTGGGCGACGAGCTCCTTCAGGTTGCCGCGGCGAAACTGCAGCGGCGAGACATTCACCGCCACCGTGAGATCGGCCAACCCCTGGATGCGAAAGGTGCGAGCATCCCGGCAGGCGCGGTAAAGCACCCAGGTGCCCAGATCGTGGATCAGGCCGCTGCTTTCCGCCACCGGGATGAACTCGTTGGGCGGCACCCAGCCCAGCTCCGGGTGGTGCCAGCGCAGCAGCGCCTCGGCGCCGATCACGCGGCCGCTGGTGAGCGCCAGCTGCGGCTGGTAGTACAGCTGCAGCGCATCGGTGGCCAGCGCCTGGCGCAGCGCATTGACCAAATGCAGGTGCGCCAGCATGTTGGCGTTCATGCTCTCGTCAAAGAAGCGAAAGGTGTTGCGCCCCGCCGCCTTGGCCTGGTACATGGCGAGGTCGGCGTGCTTGAGCAGGGTCTCCAGGGCATCGCCGTCGCGCGGTGAAACGCTGATGCCCAGCGAGCCGCTGGCATGCACTTCCACGCCCTGCAGATTGAAGACCGGCGCAAGCTGCTCCATGACCTTGCTGGCCATGGTGGTGATGGCGCGCTCGTCCTCCACCGCACCCAGCAGCAGCAGGAATTCATCGCCCGACAGCCGCGCCACCATGTCCGTGGTGCGCAGGCAGGCCTGCAGGCGCTCGCTGACCTGGCGCAGCAGCTCATCGCCCGCCGCATGGCCGAGCGAATCGTTGATGGTCTTGAAGTTGTCCAGGTCCAGGAACATGACCGCCACCTGGTGGCCGCCGCGCCGGGCTTCGGCCAGCAGGAACTGCAGCCGTTGCAGCCCCAGTGCCCGGTTGGGCAGGTGGGTGAGCGGATCGTGGTAGGCCAGCTCGGCAATCTGCTGGTGCGACTGCGCCAGCGCCTGTTTGTCGGCCTCCTGCTGGTCCAGCAGGAGGCGCAGGTCCTTGGTGATGGTGTGCACGAAATACGCGGTGACGCAGAGGATGACGGCCAGCACCAGCAGCCGCGACGGCTCGACCGCGCCCGGCACCGCCGGCAGCACCCCGGTCGCCTGCAGCGCGTAAACGCCGATCAGCACCAGCAGCATGGTCGCGAGCACGGCCGAGAAAACCCGGCCGTCGGCAAACATCAGCGCCATGACGAGGATGCCGGGGAAGGCCATGGGCACTTCGTCGTACAGCCCCTGGCCGAAGACCATCAGGCTGGTGAGCACCACCATCAGCGTGACCAGCAGAATCCAGGCGGCGCCGATGACGTCGCCGCGCCGGTTGCGCTGCCGGGCGAAGGCAAAAAGCGCGATGGCAGCGCCCTCCATCACGACGTTCATGTTGGCGCGGCCGCTGGCGACGTTGACGGCGATCACCGCGGCAAACGCGAGCATCAATGCCACCAGGATCTGGCCCAGCCGCTGCTGGCGCAGGCTGGCCGCCTGCGCTGCCATCTCGCGCTGGGCGGGCAGGGCGGTTTCGGCGAAGTCCGAGTCCTGGTTCATCGGGGTATTTTCCTTGCACGCACCCGCGCCCGGCGTCAATACCCCAGCGTGCGGCCGTCGGGGTTGCGCGGATCAGACGCCCCCAGCAGCAGGCCACCCTGCACTTGAATGGTTTGCGTGCGCCCCATCGCCGGTTTGACGGCGATCTTGTGGCCCTTGGCGGCGAGCAGGTCCAGCGTGTCCCTGGAGAAGCCTTTCTCCAGGCGCAGCTCGTCGGGCATCCACTGGTGGTGAAAGCGCAGCGTGGCCGCGGCCTCCGCCGGGTTCATGCCGAAATCAATCATGTCCACCACGGTTTCCAGCACCGTGGTGATGATGCGCGGCCCGCCGGGGCTGCCGGTCACGAGCCGCACCTTGCCATCCTTGAGCACCAGCGTCGGCGTCATCGACGACAGCGGGCGCTTGCCGGCCGCTACCGCATTGGCGTCGCCGCCGACCAGGCCGTAGGCGTTGGCCACGCCGGGCTTGGCGGCGAAGTCGTCCATCTCGTTGTTGAGCAGGATGCCGGTGCCGCTGGCGACGATGCCGCTGCCGAAGTTGGTGTTCAGCGTATAGGTGACGGCCACGGCGTTGCCGGCGGCATCCACCACCGAGAAGTGCGTCGTCTGATCGCTCTCGTAGGGCTGGGGCTTGCCGGGCTGGATGTCGCCCGCCGGGCGCGCCTTGTCGGCGGAGATGCCGGCGGCGAGCCGGTCGGCGTAGCGCTTGCTGGTCAAGCCCTTGAGCGGCACCTTGACGAAGTCCGGGTCGCCCAGGTATTCGGCGCGGTCGGCGTAGGCGAGCTTCATCGCCTCGGTCATGTGGTGGACGGTATTGGCGCTGTTCACGCCCCAGTCCTGGATCGGCCAGCGCTCCATCATGTTCAGGATCTGGATCAGGTGCGCGCCGCCCGAGGACGGCGGCGGCATGGTCACGATCTGGTAGCCGCGGTAGCTGCCGCGCACCGGCTCGCGCTCGACGGCCTTGTAGTTCTTCAGGTCGGCCAGCGTGATCGCGCCCGCGTGCGGCGCCATTTCGGCGGCGATTTTCTGCGCGATCGCGCCCTCGTAGAAGGCCTTGGCGCCTTCCTTGGCTATGAGGCGCAGCGACGCCGCCAGGTCTTTCTGCACCAGCAGCTCGCCCTGCTGCATCGGCGCGCCGTGCTTCCAGAAAATGGCCTGGCTGGCGGGCCAGGGGGCGAAGGTTTTTTGCTCCCGCGCCAACACCTTGGCCAGCGTCTCGCTTACCGGGTAGCCTTTTTCCGCCAGCGCGGCGGCCGGCTCTATGACCTTGGCCAGCGGCAGCTGGCCCCATTGCTGCAGTGCGTGCGCCAGGCCGGCGACGGTGCCGGGAACACCGACCGCGTAGTGCGTGTACAGCGACTTGCCGTTGACGACCTTGCCCTGGCCGTCCAGGTACATGGTGCGGCTGGCGTCGCTGGGCGCCGTCTCGCGGAAATCCAGCGCCACGTCGCGCCCGCTCTTGGCATCGTGCACCACCATGAAGCCGCCGCCGCCGAGGTTGCCGGCGTTGGGCAGGGCGACGGCCAGTGCGAAGCCGACGGCGACGGCCGCGTCCACCGCGTTGCCGCCGTTTTTCAGCATGTCGAGGCCAATGCGTGTGGCCAGCGCCTGCTCGCTGGCCACCATGCCATGGCGCGCCACCACCGGGTGGAACACGTCCATGTCGAAGTCGTAGGCTGCGGCGGCCTGCTGTGCGGCGCTGGTCTGCGCGGGTGCGGCGACGGGTGTGGCCGGAGGGCTGCTGCAGGCGGCCAGCAGGACGAGCAGGACGCTCGCCATCAGCACGGTGGTGCGCAGGGACATGGAAAACTCCGGACGATGCGAGACCGTTGAGGGTAACCAATCGAGTATCCATGATAAAGAGTACAAAAAGTGTATACACTTTGGCCTGAACACCCACACGGAGGCACACCATGGGCCTGAGCACCCACGTTCTCGACACGATGCACGGCTGCCCTGCCGCAGGCATGCGGGTCACGCTGTACGCCACGGAGGGCGAGCAGGCGACCGAACTCAAGCGCCTGACGCTGAACCACGACGGACGCACGGATGCGCCGCTGTTCGACAACCACAGCCTGCGCGCCGGCACCTACCGGCTGACGTTTGACGTGGCGGCCTATTTCAAGGCCAGGGGCGTGCCGCTGCCCGAGCCCAATTTCCTGAACCGCGTGAGCCTGGACTTCGGCATTGCCCACGCCGACCAGCACTACCACGTGCCGCTGCTCGTCAGCCCCTGGAGCTATTCGACCTACCGCGGATCCTGAACGCCATGCCCACGCCGCTGGAACAACTGCTGGCCGCCCTGCGGCAGGGGCCGGTGTGCCTGGTCACCGTCGACAAGGCCCAGGGCTCCACGCCGCGCGAGCAGGGCGCGTGGATGGCGATCGCACTGGCGGCGCCCGGCGAGCTCATCGGTTCCATCGGCGGCGGGCACCTGGAATGGCAGGCGATGCACGAGGCGCATGAGCGCCTCAAGGCCTGCGAGAGCCATGCGACCGCGGGAGCGCCGGTGCTGCGCAAGGCGCTGGGCCCCAGCCTGGGGCAATGCTGCGGCGGCGTGGTGTTTCTGCGCTTTGAATGCCTGGGGCCGCAGGATGCGGAGGCCGTGCGCCAGCGCCTCGCGCCCGATCTGCACCGGCTGGTGCTGTTCGGCGGCGGGCATGTGGGCCGTGCGCTGGTGCGGGTGCTCGCGCCGCTGCCGTTTGCCATTCATTGGGTGGACAGCCGCGACGAGATTTTTCCCGCAGGCCTCTCCAGCAAGGTGCAATGCGAGCATTCCGAGCCGGTGCAGTCGGCCGTGGCCGACATACCGCCCGGTGCGATGGTGCTGATCATGAGCTTCAGCCACGCCGAGGATCTGGACATCGTGGCCGAATTGCTCAAGCGCCAGCGCAAGCAGGCCGACCTGCCCTTCATCGGCCTGATCGGCAGCAAGACCAAGTGGGCGACGTTTCGCCACCGGCTGGAGGCGCGCGGCTATGGCGAGAATGATTTGGCGCACATCACCTGCCCCATCGGCGTGCCTGGCGTCAATGGCAAGGACCCGGAGGTCATCGCCGTGGCGGTGGCGGCGCAATTGCTGATGCGGGTGGCTGATGCGGGTTAGCCCTCTGGCGTGGCAACCAAACGTGTATACAATTTAAGTCTACAAATCTGGTCGCAGCGGTGCCGGGAAACGATGAACCCCGAGCGCGGCCCAATCACATCTGCTCAGAGCGCCCGCAGTGGTGAGCAGCCGGAGACTTCACCATGGATGCATATCTTCTGGACTGGGCCAACCTGCTGGTGCGCTGGCTGCATGTGATCACCGCGATCGCATGGATAGGCTCGTCGTTCTACTTCGTTTTTCTGGACAGCAGCCTGCTTGCGCCGACCGCCGAGGACCTCAAGGCCAAGGGCGTGGATGGCGCGATCTGGTCGGTGCACGGCGGCGGCTTTTACCACGCGCAGAAGTACATGGTCTCGCCCAAGGGCGGCATCGACAGCCATCTGCACTGGTTCTACTGGGAAAGCTACTGGACCTGGATTTCCGGCTTTCTGCTGTTCTGCGTGCTCTACCTGTGGAATGCCGGCATTTTCCTGGTCGACAGGCAGGTCTACGACTGGTCGGGCACCGCCGCCGGTATAGGTGCGGTGGCCTTCATCGCCGCGTTCTGGTTCATCTACGACGCCGTCTGCCATGTCTTCGGCAAGGGCAAGCATGGCGACCGCGTGGTCGGCCTGCTGGTGATCCTGACCATCACCATCACGTCCTGGATCGCCTTTCACTTCTTCTCGGGCCGCGCGGCCTTTCTCCTGGTCGGTGCTTCGATGGCGACGGCGATGAGCGCCAACGTCTTCTTCGTCATCATCCCGGGCCAGCGCAAGGTGGTGGCGGCCATGACCAGCGGCCAGCCCTACATCGCCGCCGACTACGCCATCTACGGCAAGCGCGCCAAGCAGCGCAGCGTGCACAACACCTATTTCACGCTGCCGGTGCTGATCGCGATGCTCAGCAACCACTACACCTTCGTCTATTCGAGCGAGCACCGCTGGGTGCTGCTGCTCCTGCTGATGCTGGCGGGCGCGCTGATCCGGCAATTCTTCGTGCAGCGCCATGGCTGGAAGCTGGACCGCGCCGCCAACCCCTGGCCCTTTGCCGCCATCGGCGTGGTGGTGCTGCTGGGCCTGATCGCGTGGATCAAGCCCGCCCCGGTGGCACCTGTTGCCGGCGTGCCGCAGGCGGTGGATTACGCCCAGCTCAAGCCGGTGCTGGAGCAACGCTGCTACCTGTGCCACGGCGCCGAGGTGCAGCAGAAAGGCTTGCGCTTCGACTCCGAGGACCAGGTCAAGGCCCACGCGCCCGACATCTACCAGCAGGTGGTGGTGACCAAGCAGATGCCGCTGTCCAACGCCACGCAGATGACCGATGCCGAGCGGGCGATGCTGGCGCAGTGGTTCAAGGGGCTGGGCAAGTGAGTCGAGCGCTCAGAACGCCGCCACCCCGGTGATCGCCCGGCCCAGGATCAGCGCATGGATGTCATGCGTGCCCTCGTAGGTGTTCACCACCTCCAGGTTCACCAGGTGGCGCGCCACGCCGAACTCGTCGCTGATGCCGTTGCCGCCCATCATGTCGCGCGCCAGGCGGGCGATGTCCAGTGACTTGCCGCAGCTGTTGCGCTTGATGATGGAGGTCAGCTCCACCGCCGGGCTGCCTTCGTCCTTCATCCTTCCCAGGCGCAGGCAGCCCTGCAGGCCCAGGCTGATTTCGGTCAGCATGTCGGCCAGCTTTTTCTGGATCAGCTGGTTGGCCGCCAGCGGCTTGCCGAACTGCTTGCGGTCGATGACGTACTGGCGCGCGCGGGCGTAGCAGTCTTCGGCCGCGCCCAGCGCGCCCCAGGCGATGCCGAAGCGCGCGCTGTTGAGGCAGGTGAACGGGCCCTTGAGGCCCCGCACCTCGGGGAAGGCGTTTTCTTCGGGGCAGAAGACTTCGTCCAGCACGATTTCGCCGGTGATCGATGCGCGCAGACCCACCTTGCCGTGGATGGCGGGGGCCGTGAGGCCCTTCCAGCCCTTTTCGAGCACGAAGCCGCGAATGGCGCCTTCATCGTCCTTGGCCCAGACGACGAAGACGTCGGCAATCGGGCTGTTGGAGATCCACATCTTGCTGCCCGAGAGCGAATAGCCGCCGGGCACCTTCTTGGCGCGGGTGATCATGCTGCCGGGGTCCGAGCCGTGGTTGGGCTCGGTCAGGCCAAAGCAGCCGATCCATTCGCCGCTGGCCAGCTTGGGCAGGTATTTCTGCTTGGTGGCCTCGTTGCCGAAGGCGTTGATGGGCACCATCACCAGCGAGGACTGCACGCTCATCATGGAGCGGTAGCCCGAATCAACCCGCTCGACTTCGCGCGCGATCAGGCCGTAGCTGACGTAGTTCAGG
>NZ_AXVM01000014.1 GCF_000484635.1 Comamonas badia DSM 17552
ATGGCAAAAGGAAAATTCGAGCGTACCAAGCCCCACGTGAACGTGGGCACGATAGGCCACGTGGACCATGGCAAGACCACGCTGACGGCGGCTATCGCCACGGTGCTGGGCAAGAAATTCGGTGGCGAAGCCAAGAGCTACGACCAGATCGACAACGCCCCTGAAGAAAAGGCCCGCGGCATCACCATCAACACCTCGCACGTCGAGTACGAGACCGCCAACCGCCACTACGCCCACGTGGACTGCCCCGGCCACGCCGACTACGTCAAGAACATGATCACCGGCGCCGCCCAGATGGACGGCGCCATCCTGGTTGTATCGGCTGCCGATGGCCCCATGCCCCAGACCCGTGAGCACATCCTGCTGGCCCGCCAGGTCGGCGTGCCCTACATCATCGTGTTCCTCAACAAGTGCGACATGGTTGACGACGCCGAACTGCTCGAACTCGTTGAAATGGAAGTGCGCGAACTCCTGTCCAAGTACGACTTCCCCGGCGACGACACCCCCATCATCAAGGGCTCGGCCAAGCTGGCGCTCGAAGGCGATGCGGGCGAACTCGGTGAGCAAGCCATCATGAAGCTGGCCGAGGCGCTGGACACCTACATCCCCACGCCAGAGCGCGCCATTGACGGTGCCTTCCTGATGCCCGTGGAAGACGTGTTCTCCATCTCCGGCCGCGGTACCGTGATCACGGGCCGCGTGGAGCGCGGTATCGTCAAGGTCGGCGAAGAAGTTGAAATCGTCGGTATCCGCGACACCCAGAAGACCACCGTCACCGGCGTGGAGATGTTCAGGAAGCTCCTGGACCAGGGCCAGGCAGGCGACAACGTCGGCATCCTGCTGCGCGGCACCAAGCGTGAAGACGTCGAGCGCGGCCAGGTGGTTTCCAAGCCCGGCTCGATCACCCCGCACACGCATTTCTCGTGCGAAGTCTACGTGCTCTCCAAGGACGAAGGCGGCCGTCACACGCCGTTCTTCAACAACTACCGCCCGCAGTTCTACTTCCGCACCACCGACGTCACCGGCGCCATCGAGCTGCCCAAGGACAAGGAAATGGTGATGCCTGGCGACAACGTTTCCATGACCGTCAAGCTGATCCACCCCATCGCCATGGAAGAGGGGTTGCGCTTTGCCATCCGCGAGGGAGGCCGCACCGTCGGCGCCGGCGTCGTGGCCAAGGTCATTGAGTAATCCTGCTCACCAAGGAATACCTAATGTCCAAGCAAAAAATCCGTATCCGCCTGAAGGCGTTTGACTACAAGCTGATCGATCAGTCGGCTGCCGAGATCGTTGACACCGCCAAGCGTACCGGCGCCATTGTCAAAGGCCCGGTGCCCCTGCCGACGCGCATGAAGCGTTTTGACATCCTGCGTTCGCCCCACGTCAACAAGGCGAGTCGAGACCAGTTGGAGATTCGCACCCATCAGCGCCTGATGGACATCGTCGATCCCACGGACAAGACCGTGGACGCACTGATGAAGCTGGATCTGCCGGCAGGTGTCGATGTGGAGATCAAGCTACAGTGATTGCACTGTGTGTGCGGGACGCACGTTACCGCAGCACACAGTGCAACTTGCTTGCTGTGAGTTGTTGATATAGAATCAAAGGCTTCGCGCGAAACCGAAATTTCGGACGTGTGAAGCTTGAATAACCTTCTTTCACGCACCCATGTCGTCCGCCCGAGGATGGTATGGGGCAACGTCTTGGCCAATTGAAGTCGGGGCGGTGGAAGTCTTGGAGAAATAATATGAGTCTGAGTAACTCTCTGGGGTTGCTGGGCCGCAAGGTGGGCATGATGCGCGTGTTCACCGATGACGGGGAATCCATTCCTGTCACGGTGCTCGACGTGTCTGGCAACCGCGTCACCCAGGTCAAGACCCAGGATGGCGATGGCTATGTGGCCCTGCAGGTCACATACGGTACGCGCAAGGCGTCGCGTGTCACCAAGCCGCTGGCTGGGCACCTTGCCAAGGCGGGTGTACAGGCTGGTCAGGTCATCCGTGAATTCCGTGTGACACAAGATGCTGCTGGCAAATATGCCGCCGGCAGTTCGGTGCCGGTTGGCGATGTATTTGCGGTTGGTCAGAAGGTCGACGTGCAGGGCACTTCGATCGGCAAGGGCTACGCCGGCACCATCAAGCGCCACAATTTCAGCTCGCAGCGTGCGTCGCACGGCAACAGCCGTTCGCACAACGTGCCGGGTTCGATCTCCATGGCGCAGGATCCTGGCCGCGTGTTTCCGGGCAAGAAGATGACCGGGCACATGGGCGATGAGACCGTCACCACGCAGAATCTCGACCTGGTCCGCATCGATGAGGCACGCCAGTTGCTGCTCATCAAGGGCGCCGTTCCGGGCTCCAAAGGGGGCTTTGTCACGGTGCGTCCCGCCGTCAAGGCGCCAGTTTCCAAGGGAGCGAACTGATGCAGCTCGAACTCCTCAATGATCAAGGTCAGGCCGCGTCCAAGGTGGATGTGCCCGAGACAGTGTTTGATCGTCAGTACAACGAAGATCTGATCCATCAGATTGTGGTCGCCTACCGTGCCAATGGCCGACAAGGCACCCGCGCGCAGAAAGACCGCGAGCAGGTGCGTCACTCGACCAAGAAGCCGTTCAAGCAAAAGGGTACGGGCAACGCGCGTGCTGGTATGACATCGTCCCCGCTGTGGCGTGGGGGTGGTCGCATTTTCCCGAATCTGCCTGAAGAAAATTTCACGCAGAAGATCAACAAAAAGATGTACCGCGCCGGCATGGCGTCCATTTTTTCGCAACTGGCGCGCGAGGGCCGCCTGGCGATAGTGGACTCTCTCAAGGTTGAATCGCCCAAGACCAAGGTGCTGGCCGGGCGTTTCAAGGCCATGAATCTGGATTCGGTGATGGTGATCGCGGAAGAGGTCGATGAGAATCTCTACCTCGCCTCGCGCAATCTGAAGAACGTGTTTGTCGTCGAGCCGCGCTACGCCGACCCGGTCTCGTTGGTGCACTACAAGAAGGTGCTTGTCACCAAGGGTGCCATCGATCAGCTCAAGGAGATGTTCGCATGAGTACGACCCAATTCGATGAAGGCCGTCTAATGCAGGTGCTCGTGGCACCGGTGGTGTCCGAGAAGGCCACGATGGTGTCCGAGAAGTCCAATGTCGTGACTTTCAAGGTGTTGCAGGGCGCTACCAAGCCGGAAATCAAGGCGGCAGTGGAGTTGCTGTTCAAGGTCGAAGTGACTGGTGTCTCGGTCGTCAACATCAAGGGCAAGGTCAAGCGCTTTGGCAAAACGACAGGTCGGCGCGACAACGTGCGCAAGGCCTATGTGCAGCTCAAGGAAGGTCAGGACCTTAACCTGTCCGGGGAGGCGGCGTAATCATGGCTGTCATCAAAATCAAACCGAATACGCCGGGCCAACGTGGTGCGGTCAAGATTTCGCGCGATCATCTGCACAAAGGTGATGGCTATGCGCCACTGCTGGAACCGAAGTTCCAGAAGGCCGGCCGCAATAACCGCGGCTGCATCACGATTCGCCACAAGGGCGGTGGTCACAAGCACCATTACCGCGTGGTGGATTTCGTGCGCAGCAAGGACGGTATTCCAGCCAAGGTGGAACGCATCGAGTACGACCCGAACCGTTCCGCGCATATCGCGCTGGTGTGTTACGCCGATGGCGAACGCCGCTACATCATTGCGCCGCGCAACATCGAAGTCGGCGCCACGGTGGTGAGCGGTTCCGAATCGCCGATCCGCGTGGGCAATACGCTTCCGATCCGCAATATCCCGGTGGGTTCGACCATCCATTGCATCGAGCTCAAGCCTGGCAAAGGCGCGCAGATCGCGCGCTCCGCCGGGACTTCGGCCACGCTGTTGGCGCGTGAAGGTGTCTACGCCCAGGTGCGCATGCGCTCGGGTGAGGTTCGCAAGATCCACGTGGAGTGCCGCGCCACCATTGGTGAAGTGGCCAATGAGGAGCACAGCCTGCGCCAGCTGGGCAAGGCCGGCGTCAAGCGCTGGATGGGTATTCGCCCAACCGTGCGCGGCGTGGCCATGAACCCGATCGACCACCCGCAGGGTGGCGGTGAAGGCAAGACCGGCGAAGGCCGCCACCCGGTCGATCCGTGGGGCAATCTGACCAAGGGCTATCGCACCCGCAACAACAAGCGCACACAGACCATGATCGTGTCGCGTCGCAAGAAGTAAGGGGTAGCCAATGTCTCGCTCTATCAAAAAGGGTCCGTTCGTTGACCATCACCTGCTGGCCAAGGCCGAGAAGGCGGTGGCTACCAAGGACAAAAAGCCTGTCAAAACCTGGTCGCGCCGCTCGATGGTGCTGCCCGAGTTCATCGGCCTCACGATTGCCGTGCACAACGGCAAGCAACATGTGCCGGTCTATATCACCGACCAGATGGTGGGCCACAAACTGGGTGAGTTCGCCTTGACGCGTACGTTCAAGGGTCATCCGGCGGACAAAAAAGTCCAGAAAAAGTAAGGAACGACCATGTCTGAAACACGTGCAGTCCTGCGGGGCGTCCGCTTGTCCGTGGACAAGGGTCGCCTGGTCGCAGATCTCATCCGCGGCAAGAAGGTGGACCAGGCTCTCAACATCCTGATGTTCACCCAGAAGAAGGCCGCCGGCATCGTCAAGAAAGTGCTGGAATCGGCCATCGCCAATGCCGAGCACAACGATGGCGCCGATATTGACGAACTGAAGGTCAAGACCATCTACGTCGAGCAGGGCACGACGCTCAAGCGCTTCACGGCGCGCGCCAAGGGCCGCGGCAACCGCATCAGCAAACCGACATGTCACATCTTCGTGACTGTGGGCAACTGAAGGCGAGAGGAACACCATGGGACAGAAAATTCATCCTACCGGCTTCCGCCTGGCGGTCAGCCGCAACTGGGCCAGCCGCTGGTACGCCAGTAACCGCGATTTCGCGGGCAAGCTTGCCGAAGACATCAAGGTGCGCGAATTCCTGCGCGCCAAACTCAAAAACGCGGCCGTTTCGCGCGTGCTGATCGAGCGCCCCGCCAAGAACGCCCGCATCACGATTTATTCGGGCCGTCCCGGCGTTGTGATCGGGAAGAAGGGCGAAGACATCGAGAACCTGAAGAAGGAACTTGCGAACCTGTTGGGCGTGCCCGTTGCCGTGAACATCGAGGAAGTGCGCAAGCCGGAAATCGATGCCAAGCTGATCGCCGATTCCATCACGCAGCAGTTGGAGAAGCGTATCCAGTTCCGCCGTGCGATGAAGCGCGCGATGCAGAACGCGATGCGGCTGGGTGCCCAGGGCATCAAGATCATGTCGTCGGGTCGTTTGAACGGCATCGAAATCGCTCGCACCGAGTGGTATCGCGAAGGCCGTGTGCCGCTGCACACCTTGCGCGCCGATATCGATTACGGCACTTCCGAAGCCCATACCACCTATGGCGCCATTGGCGTCAAGGTCTGGGTTTACAAAGGTGACACCCTGGGGCGCAATGATCTTCCCGTGGCCGAAACGCCGCGTGAAGACGAACGCCGCCCGCGTGGTCCGCGCCGCGATGGCCGTGGTGATGGCCGCCGCGACAGCCGGGGGCCGCGTCGCACTGGCGGCACCAATACAGCCCCGGTAGACGGTAGCGACAAACCCGAAGGCGCATCCGGCGCTGAAACCCCCGTTAAGCGCGTTCGCAAAGACGCGCCCGCTGCCGCAGCGGCGGACGGCAAAGGAGAATAAATATGCTGCAACCTGCTCGCCGCAAATACCGCAAGGAGCAAAAGGGACGCAATACGGGTGTTGCCACGCGTGGCAATGCTGTGTCCTTCGGCGACTTCGGCCTCAAGTGTACTGACCGTGGTCGTTTGACGGCCCGTCAGATTGAAGCCGCCCGCCGTGCGATTTCACGCCACGTGAAGCGCGGTGGCCGAATCTGGATTCGTGTGTTCCCCGACAAGCCGATCTCCACCAAGCCCGCTGAAGTGCGTATGGGTAACGGCAAGGGCAATCCCGAATACTACGTGGCTGAAATTCAGCCCGGCAAAATGGTGTTCGAGATTGTCGGTGTGCCGGAAGAACTGGCGCGCGAGGCCTTCCGTCTGGCCGCAGCCAAGTTGCCGCTGCGTACGGCATTTGTCGCTCGCCACATTGGCGCGTAACGCAGGAGAATCGAAATGACGAAAGCTGCTGATTTGCGCCAGAAGGACGAAGCTGCGCTCAAAGAAGAGGTCAAGAGCCTGCAGAAGGCCCACTTTGGTCTGCGCATGCAAAAGGCTACGCAACAACTGGGCAACACGGGTACGCTTAAAAGCACCCGCCGCGATATTGCCCGTGTCAAAACCATTCTTGCTGAAAAGCAAGCCGCCAAGTAATCAGGAGCGAACATGACGGAAGCAAAGACATCCCTCAAGCGCACCTTGATTGGCAAGGTGGTCAGTGATAAACGCGCGAAAACAGTGACGGTGCTGGTGGAGCGCAGCGTGAAACATCCGATCTATGACAAGATCGTGATCCGTTCCAGCAAATTCCATGCGCACGACGAGAACGGCGAATTCAAGTTGGGCGACACAGTAGAGATCGAAGAGAGCCGCCCGCTTTCCAAGACAAAAAACTGGATTGTCACACGCCTGGTGCAAAAGGCTGTGCTGGTGTGACAGCTACCGTGCTGGCGCCTGCGCCAATGTGAGAAATGGCCCACAATGAGTGGGCCATTTTTTTGTGTCTTGTTGGGTTGCCATGGGGGTGGCTCGCGGATGCGCACAGGAGATTCGAATGATCAAAATTGGGGACCAATTGCCGGCGGTTGTGCTGGCGGAGTATGTTGAGGAGGCAGGCAATGGCTGCAGTATTGGACCTAATCCGGTGGACGTCCGGCAGGCTGCAGCAGGCAAGACGATTGCACTCTTTGCCGTGCCTGGCGCATTCACGCCAACCTGCTCCAATCAGCATCTGCCGGGTTATGTGCAGCAGGCGGATGCACTGCGCGCGGCGGGGGTCGACGAGATCTGGTGCCTGTCCGTTAATGATGCTTTCGTCATGGGCGCCTGGGGACGTGACCAGCGTACCAATGGGAAGGTGCGCATGCTCGCCGATGGCGACGCGGCATTTGCGAAGGCTGCCGGTCTGACCCTTGATCTGAACGGCAAAGGTCTCGGGCTGCGCTCGGAACGTTACTCAATGCTGGTAAAAGACGGGAAAGTCGAGCAACTGAATGTCGAGGGGCCAGGCAAGTTTGAAGTCAGCGACGCGAGCACGCTGCTGGCCCGGATCCAACGCTGATGCGCCCTATTGCGGAGGCGAGAAATCGCCTCAGCGGATATCAACCTTTAGGTAATGTGCGCCGGCGTAGGGACTGTGGTAATACGGCGGGATTTCGGTGAAACCAAGCTCGTTGTAGAGTGCTCGCGCTGCTTCCATGTCGTCCAGCGTATCCAGAAGCACGGCGCTGTAGCTCAAGCGCCGCGCATGCTCAAGAATGGTTTCAGCGAGTGCCTTGCCCAGCCCGAATCCGCGAAACGCTTTGCGTACGTACAAGCGTTTCATTTCCGCTGCATTGGGGTAGTCGCAATCATCCAGCGGGCGCAAGGCACAGCAACCCGCCGTTTCGCCCTCCACCTTTGCAAGCAGCAGGCACCCCCGGGGCGCTCTGTAGTCGCCAGGCAGTTGCAGCAATTCCTGTTGAAGGCCCTGCAACGCCAAGTCCACGTTGAGAGAAAGCGCGTATTCGCTGAAAAGTTCACGCACCGTGTTGAACTGGTCGGGGTGCGTGGCATTGAGTAACGCGATGGCGGGGCGATCCATGCAAGGGGTGATTGAAAAGCCGTACGTTGTGGGTGCGAGTGTAACGAGGCCTGATGAGGCGAGGAGTCTGCAATCATGCCAATGATGTTGCGACAGCGCAGGGCAATTCTTTCGGATGCATTCTCAACAGGGAAGAGGTTGCTGGCGGGGCTGGCGCTTTGTGGTTTGCTGGGTTGCAGTCCGGGCTTGAACTGGCGAACTGTGACGCCAGCCGATTCGATGCTGGAGGTGTTGTTGCCGTGCAAGCCCGAGACCGTCAAGCGGCCGGTTGATTGGGCAGGGAAGGATGTGGTTCTGGTGGTCACTGGGTGCAAGGCCGGTGCATTTCTCTTCGCTGTCTCGTACATGGATCTGATGGATGAGCGCCAGGTAGCTCCAGTTCTCATGCAATGGCAAGAGTCGGTGCGCGCGAGTGTAGGCACCCAAGTTACGACCTCGAGTACGCGTTTCGTGCCTGCGCATGCGCGGGACATCCCCTTGTCGGTTCGCCTTTCCTTGCAAGGCATGGGAACTGACGGGCAGCCCGTTCACGCGCAGGCCGTCTGGTTTGTCCGGCAAGGAGATGCTGCCCGTATCCGGGTGTACCACGCCTTGGTGTTTGGTTCACCAGTGGATTCCGAAGCTGCCGATACGATGCTTGGCAGTCTCAGGCTTCTGCCCTAAGTTGAAATGCCGGGACTTTGCCTTGTGTCGGTACGATGCCGTACCTGTGTTTGTGACAGCAGCGATAATCTGGTGTTCACCCGCGAGAGTTGATGAAAACTTGTCTGCTGCTGATAGCCCACGCGCCACTGGCGAGTGCCCTGCGCGCTTGCGCGCTGCATGTGTTTCCCGAGTGCGATACAGCCGTCTTGGCGCTGGATATAGCTCCGGATGCGCAACCTCAACGCATGTGCGAGGCGGCGCACGCCCTGCTGGCGCAAGCTGCTGCGGAGCAGATCCTCGTGCTGTCTGATGTTGTCGGTGCAACACCTTGCAATGTGGCTCAGAGCCTCACCGGCAACGATCATGTCCGGCTTCTCGCTGGAGTCAATCTTCCGATGGTGCTGCGTGCGATCAATTACCTTGAAGAACCCCTCGACAGCCTGGTAGAGAGAGCAAAAATTGGAGGCCAGCAGGGAGTGATGGAACTTCGGGCGATGCTGGAGTGCCGAGAGCGGTGATAGCGATGCCCAAGGCCACTGCTACCATCGTGAACCGCCTTGGCCTGCACGCGCGGGCCTCTGCAAAATTGACCAAGCTTGCAAGTGGATTCGATTGCCAGGTGTGGATGCGCCGCGGTGAGCGCCGTGTCAATGCGAAGAGCATCATGGGCGTGATGATGCTGGCGGCAGGCATGGGCACGGAAGTCGAAATCGAAACCGATGGGAGCCAGGAAGAGGCGGCCATGCAGGCGCTGCTTGTATTGATTGCCGACAAATTTGGAGAGGGTGAGTGACATGGTGGCTCTCTGCGATATCTGGACGCTGCGGCGTCCGTGGCGTGCGGCGTTCAGCAGCACCGTAGCCCTCCTGCCATGACATTACACCTCCACGGTCTGGCAGTCGCGCAAGGTATTGCGCAAGGGCGGGCCGTTGTGGTGCAAAGCAGAAGTTCGGGTGTACCGCGCCGCCAGATTTCTGATGACCAAGTGCCAGAGGAATTGAGGCGCCTGGGCCAGGCGCGCGACGCATTGGCGCGAGAATTGCAAGGGCTGCTGGTCACCGTGCCGCGCGACGCTCCAGCCGAGCTTGCTGCCATGATTGACGTTCACCTGCAGCTGCTTCAGGATGAGGCGCTGCAAGATGCGGTTGCGGTATGGATCACGGAGCATCATTACAACGCCGAATGGGCGTTGACGACGCAGATGGATTTGTTTGCACGCCAGTTCGACGCCATGTCGGACGCCTATCTGCGCGAGCGCAAGGGTGATCTGAACCAGGTTGTTGAGCGCTTGCTGCACCATCTGGGTGGATTGCCTCTTGCGCCGGTTGCGCCCCCTGCATCGCACGATGCTGATCCGCGCATTCTCGTGGCGCACGACCTGTCTCCGGCGGACATGTTGCGTTACCGGGAGGGCGCGTTCGCGGGATTCGTGACCGACGTTGGCGCGGCGACCAGTCATACGGCCATCGTGGCTCGCAGCATGGGCATCCCGGCCGTGGTGGCGGCCCGCGGCGCAAGCGAGCTGGTTCAGCCTGATGCGTGGCTCATCCTGGATGGCGATGCGGGGGTGGTACTCGTCGATCCGCCGGCCGAGGTTCGGGCGCAGTATCGGAGGCGGCAATTGGAGTTGGCGCGGCATGACGAAGAACTGGAGTATCTGGCTGCCGTGCCCGCATGCACGAGCGATGGTCAGGCGGTGCAATTGCTGGCGAACATCGAGAGCCCCCAGGACGTGCCGATGGCCCTGCGTTCAGGCGCCGTGGGTGTCGGGCTCTTCCGAACGGAGTTTCTTTTCATGGGGCGCGGCAGTGACTTGCCTGGCGAGGAAGAACAATATGCCGCCTACCGTTCCGTAGTGGAGGGAATGAAAGGCCTGCCGGTGACCATCCGTACGATAGACGTGGGCGCAGACAAGCCATTGGATGGAGCACGTGCTGGAGCCAATCCTGCGCTGGGGCTCAGGGCCATACGCTGGAGTCTCTCGGATTTGCCCATGTTCCGCACCCAGTTGCGAGCCTTGCTGCGGGCGGCTGTGTTTGGGCCGGTGGGTGTCCTCTTTCCCATGGTGGCGAATTTGGATGAGGCCCGCCGGGCTTCGACTCAGGTAGAGCTGGCGCGTGACGAATTGGCGGCTCGAGGCATGCCTGCAGGCGCGGTGCGGCTGGGTGCGATGGTTGAAGTGCCCGCCGCCGCATTGCTGGCTGAAGACTTCCTGCAGCAGTTTGATTTTCTCTCCATCGGGACGAACGACCTGATTCAGTACACCCTGGCCATTGACCGCAGCGATGAAACCGTGGCCCATCTGTATGACCCGCTGCACCCGGCCGTGCTGAGATTGATCGCGATGGTGCTGGCTGCTGGCGAGCGATGCGGCAAGGAAGTGAGCCTCTGCGGCGAAATGGCCGGTGATGCGTCCCTCACTCGCTTGCTGCTCGGAATGGGTTTGCATCGTTTTTCGATGCAGCCGACATCCATCCCGCGCGTCAAGCAGCAAATTCTGCGGAGTGATGCGGCGGATTTGAAAGCGTGGGCGGAGCAAGTGGTGCGATCGCAGACGCCCAGGTCCATCTGGAATGCGAGGTCGCCCAGTACTACTTGATTGATAGCGACTGGCGCAATATGCACAGGTGCTGGCGTTGGGTTCAATCTGAATTCCGGAACTCAGCCTGCAAGCAATGCCCGCAGATGGCTTGCGAGGCGACCGGCAGCGTCCTGCCACGTAGTGCGCACGCCAACGCTCGAAAGATCCAGGGTAGCAAGACCTGCGTAACCGCAGGGATGTATGTTTGCAAAAGGGGTCAGGTCCATGGTCACGTTGAGCGCTATCCCGTGGTATGTGCAGTGGCGGCTGACCTTGATGCCCAGCGCGGCGATTTTGCCGACATCGGTGAAATCCGGAACGGGAGCGGCGTTGCTGGCGGCGCGGTACTGCGGGCGCTGCGGCAGCATGGCGTGGCCGGCTGGGTCGCTCAGGCGCACGTAAATGCCCGGCGCTCCCGCAACGCGGTGGCCGGTGATGCCGTACTCAGCCAAGGTGCGGATCACTGCCTCCTCAAGCTGATGAACGTATTCCTTGACACCATAGCCCCGGCCTCGGCGTCGCAGATCCATCAGCGGATAAGCCACCGCCTGGCCAGGGCCGTGGTAGGTGACCTGGCCTCCGCGGTTCGTTTGCACAACGGGAATGCCGTGGGTATCAAGGATGTGAGACGAATTTCCCGCAACGCCTTGCGTATAAACCGCCTCATGCTCGCATAACCAGAGCTGATCGTCCGTTGTCTCATCGCGTGCCAGCGTGAACGCCTGCATTGCCCGTTGTGTGGCCTCGTAGTCGGTGCGTCCGAGCGTACAGGTGTGCAGAGGCACTACAAAACCACCTTCACCAGGGGATGGGCCGTCAATGCGCGGTACAGTGCGTCCAGCTGTTCGCGGCTGGTTGCGGTCACAGTGATGGTGACACCCAGGTAGTTGCCCTTGCTGCTCGGACGCAATTCCACGGTGGACGCGTCAAAGGTGGGATCAAATTGGCGTGCCAACTGCGTGACGGCACCGACAAAGCCATCATGCTGCCTGCCCATGACCTTGATGGGGAACGCGCTGGGGTATTCGATCAGGCTCTCTTGCGGTTCACTGGCGTTGCGGCCAATGATGGGAAGGGGGGGCTCCGTGCTGTTCATGCGATGTAGGATAACAGCGCGCCGGGTTCGGGGGAGCAGACGAAAGCGGAGAAAAATGCAAGCCGATATGCGAGATTTTCAGTACCCCCGGGTTTTTACGTATAATCGCAAAGTTTTGTGACTGAGTGTGGGTGGCACTGCCGTGTCGTTGGATACGAAGGATAAGGTGGTGGCTGGGCGCCCGTTTGCAAGTACAGCCTCAGTGCCTTCTATCGAGTGGGAGGAAGAGCCTTTTCACCGCTTGACTGGCAATGAGGCGCGCGACTGGCGCAGTCGCCATCCACAGCTCCCCATCGTGCGGGCGTTGGCTTGGGAGGCGCTTACGGGCGTTCTGGTCGCCATGTTGGCGTGGCTGGTCACGCAACGAGCCGATGTGGCGTGGTCTGTGGCATATGGGGCCTTGGCGGGTGTGCTTCCGGCGGCGTTGGCTGCATGGGGTTCTGTTCGCTGGGCGCGGTCGGGCTTTCCGCCTGGCGCGGCTTTGGCTGGGCTGCTGGTGTGGGAGGTGGTCAAGCTGGTATTGACTGTGGGGTTGCTTGTGGCAGCCCCGAAATTTTTGGGTGTGCCGATCTGGCCGGCGTTGCTGGTGGGTCTGGCGCTGACAATCAAGATGTACTGGGTCGGCCTGTTCTGGGTGGGGCCTGGCAAATGCAGAACGACGCGGAGAGAATATACCGATGGCTGCTGAGAGCGCTGTGACATCTGCTGTGGAGCATGGTCCCACGGCTGGCGAATACGTCATTCACCATCTGCATTTCTGGCAGAACAAGGCGTCCACCGCGGTGTTTGACATGTCGGTGATCCACATCGACACGGTGATTTTTTCGGTGTTGCTGGCGGCGCTCACCTTCTGGATTCTCTGGGCGGCGGCGCGCAAGGCCAGTTCAGGCGTCCCCGGTCGGTTTCAGGCGGCCGTGGAAATGCTGGTGGAGTTCGTCGACAACGAAGCCAAGGGCATCATCAAGAATGCCGAAAGCCGCAAGTTCGTTGCTCCCTTGGGTCTGTCCATCTTCGTCTGGGTCACCTTGATGAACACCATGGACCTGCTCCCCGTTGATTTGCTGCCCACCCTCTGGGCCAAGGTGGTGGGGGCCTTCGGTGGCGATCCCGCACATGCCTACCTGCGCGTGCTGCCCACCGCGGACGTTTCCGGCGCCATGGGGCTGTCGGTGGCGGTGCTGCTGATCTGCCTGTATTACAACGTCAAGATCAAGGGCCTGGGCGGTTGGGCGCACGAACTGGTGACCGCGCCTTTCGGGACTAGCAAGAATCCGGTCATGGCGGTGCTGCTAGGCATTGTGAATTTCGCGATGCAGATCATTGAATTTGCCTCCAAGACGCTCTCGCACGGCCTGCGACTGTTTGGAAACATGTACGCGGGCGAACTGATCTTCATGCTGATCGCACTGATGGGCGGTGCGTTTGCGCTGACGGGGACCGGCATCGGCCTGTTCGTGGGGCACATCATCGCCGGGCTGGCCTGGGCCATCTTCCACATTCTGATCATCATCCTGCAGGCCTTCATCTTCATGATGCTGGCGCTGGTGTACATCGGTCAGGCCCACGATCACCATTGATCTGATTGCGCGCACGACGTGGCGCTGGACTTTTCGTTTCCCTTCTCTTTTTTCAACCAACCTTTGTTCCTTTAGGAGTCATCATGGAAGTTATCAGCTTTGTTGCCCTGGCCGCCGGCCTGATCATTGGCCTGGGTGCCGTCGGTGCCTGTATCGGCATTGGTCTGATGGGCAGCAAGTTCCTCGAATCCGCTGCGCGCCAGCCCGAACTGATGGGCGAGCTGCAGACCAAGATGTTCCTCTTGGTCGGCCTGATCGACGCGGCCTTCATCATCGGCGTGGGTATCGCGCTGTGGTTTGCCACGGCCAATCCGTTCCTGGGTCAAATCGCGCAGATCGCCAAGTAAGTTCCTGACTGGGTTGGAGCAGGTGGTGCCTCGTTGGGATGCGCCAGACCTGCGGCCTAGTTTCGCGGCCCTGAACGGGTCGCCGCCATTCAAGGAACCATCGTGAGCATCACCGCTACCCTCATCGTTCAGATCATCGTGTTTTTGCTGCTCGTGGCATTCACGATGAAGTTTGTGTGGCCGCCGATTGCGAATGCGTTGGATGAACGCGCGCAGAAGGTTGCTGACGGTCTCGCGGCCGCCGACAAGGCCAAGACCGAGCTGGCCGCCGCCAACCAGCGCGTCGAGCAGCAGCTGGCCGAAACGCGCAACGAAAGCACGCAGCGCCTGGCCGACGCCGAGCGCCAGGCCCGCGCCATCATCGAAGAAGCCAAGAGCCGTGCCAGCGCGGAGGGCAACAAAATTGTTGCCGCCGCCCAGGCCGAAGCGCAGCAGCAGAGCGTGCAGGCGCGCGAAGCGCTGCGTGAGCAGGTGGCGCAGCTCGCGGTCAAGGGCGCTGAGCAGATTCTGCGCAGGGAGGTCAACCCGGCCGTCCATGCGGAGTTGCTGGGCCGTTTGAAGACCGAGCTGTAAGGAACACGCCATGGCTGAGCTTGCCACTATTGCCAGGCCTTATGCGGAAGCGCTTTTCAAGGCGTGCACCGCCGAGGGCGCGGATCTGGGCGCCGCCACCGGATGGGTGGATCAACTCGCCGCCATTGCGGCCGATCCGCAGTTGCGCGACGTTGCCGAGAGTCCCAAGGTCACGTCCGAACAGGTGTTCGGCGTGGTCACTGCGGTGGCACGTGGTGCGTTGCCCCCGATGGCCAACAACTTCCTGCGGACGGTGATCGACAACGGCCGGCTGCGGGTTCTGCCCGAAATCGCCGAGCAATTCCGAGCCCTGGTCAACGAAACCAAGGGTTCGTCGGACGCCGTGGTGGTCAGCGCTTTCCCCATCGACGCGGCGGCTCTCGCCGATCTGGGCTTGGTGCTGGAAAAGCGCTTTGAGCGCAAGCTCAACTTGTCGGTGCAGGTGGATCCATCCCTGATCGGGGGCGTGCGCGTGGTGGTCGGCGACGAGGTGCTGGACACTTCCGTCAAGGCCCGTCTGGAACAAATGAAGGTTGCGCTTACGGCCTGAATGGCCCGAGCGCAGCAACTTTAACGAAGGAAGGAAAGAGCCATGCAACTCAATCCCGCAGAAATTTCCGAGCTCATCAAGAGCCGTATCGAAGGGCTGGCTGCCAGCAGCGATATCCGCAACCAGGGCACGGTCGTCTCGGTCACCGACGGCATTGTGCGTATTCACGGTCTTTCAGACGTGATGCAGGGCGAAATGCTGGAGTTCCCGGCGGACGCCCAAGGTCAACCGAGCTACGGACTGGCGCTGAACCTTGAGCGCGACTCGGTCGGTGCCGTGATTCTGGGTGCCTACGAGCATATTTCCGAAGGCGACACCGTCAAATGCACGGGCCGCATTCTGGAAGTGCCGGTGGGCCCCGAGCTCATCGGCCGCGTGGTGAATTCCCTGGGCCAGCCTATCGACGGCAAGGGCCCGATCAACGCCAAGATGACCGACGTCATCGAGAAGGTCGCCCCGGGCGTGATTGCACGCCAGTCAGTGGACCAGCCGCTGCAGACCGGCCTGAAATCCATCGACTCCATGGTGCCCATCGGCCGTGGCCAGCGCGAGCTGATCATCGGCGACCGCCAGACCGGCAAGACGGCCGTGGCCATCGATACCGTCATCAACCAGAAGGGCCAGGGCGTCACCTGCATCTACGTCGCGATCGGCCAGAAGGCCTCGTCGATCAAGAACGTCGTGCGCTCGCTGGAGCAGGCCGGTGCGATGGACTACACCATCGTCGTCGCGGCCTCGGCTTCCGAGTCCGCCGCCATGCAGTACGTCTCGGCCTACTCCGGCTGCACCATGGGCGAGTATTTCCGCGATCGCGGCCAGGACGCACTCATCATTTATGACGACCTGTCCAAGCAGGCCGTGGCCTACCGCCAGGTGTCGCTGCTGCTGCGCCGCCCGCCGGGCCGCGAAGCCTACCCCGGCGACGTGTTCTATCTGCACAGCCGCCTGCTGGAGCGCGCCGCGCGCGTCAACGCCGACTACGTCGAGGCCTTCACCAAGGGCGAAGTCAAGGGCCAGACGGGCTCGCTTACCGCGCTGCCCATCATCGAGACCCAGGCCGGTGACGTGTCCGCCTTCGTGCCGACCAACGTGATCTCGATCACCGACGGCCAGATCTTCCTGGAAACCAGCCTGTTCAACGCCGGTATCCGCCCCGCCATCAACGCCGGCATCTCGGTGTCGCGCGTGGGTTCGTCGGCGCAGACCAAGATCATCAAAGGCCTGTCCGGCGGTATCCGTACCGACCTCGCGCAGTACCGAGAGCTGGCGGCCTTCGCGCAGTTCGCGTCTGACCTGGACGAGGCCACCCGCAAGCAGCTCGACCGCGGCGCCCGCGTGACGGAACTGCTCAAGCAGGCGCAATACAACCCGCTGCCCATCAGCCTGATGGGTGCCACGCTGTTCGCGGTGAACAAGGGCTTCCTGGATGACGTGGATGTCAAGAAGGTCTTGTCCTTTGAATCCGGTCTGCACCAATTCCTCAAATCCAGCCATGGCGACCTGCTGGATCGCCTGGAGAAGAACCGGGCCTTTGACAAGGAAGGCAAGGACGAAGCCGAACTGACGCAAGCCATCACCGCGTTCAAGAAATCCTTCGCCTGAGCGCAGGAGGAACCCGACATGGCAACAGGCAAGGAAATACGCGGACAGATCAAGAGCTTCGAGAATACGAAGAAGATCACCAAGGCCATGGAAATGGTCTCCGTTTCCAAGATGCGCAAGGCACAGGACCGCATGCGCGCGGCCCGGCCGTATGCCGAGAAAGTGCGATCCATCGCTGCGCATTTGGGTGATGCCAATCCGGAGTACGTGCATCCGTTCATGAAATTGAACGATGCCAAGGCCGCCGGCATCATCGTGGTGACGACCGACAAGGGGCTCTGTGGAGGCCTCAACACCAACGTTCTGCGGATCGTCACCAACAAGCTGCGCGATCTTCAGGGCGCGGGCAAGGACGTGCAAGCAGTGGCCATTGGCACCAAAGGGTTGGGATTCCTCAATCGTGTTGGCGCCAAGGTGGTGTCTCAGGCAACTGCGCTTGGCGATACCCCGCATCTTGAAAAGCTGATCGGACCGGTCAAGGTTCTGCTTGACGCCTACTCCGAGGGAAAGGTGAGCGCGGTGTACTTGAGCTACACCAAATTCATCAATACCATGAGACAGGAGCCGGTAGTGGAGCAGCTGCTGCCGCTGTCGTCCGAGGAAATGCGCAAACACAAAAGCGGGCCTGGTTGGGATTATCTGTACGAGCCGGATGCGCAGAGCGTGATTGATGATTTGCTGGTCCGCTATGTCGAATCGCTGATCTATCAGGCGGTGGCGGAAAACATGGCCAGCGAGCAATCGGCGCGGATGGTGGCCATGAAGGCCGCGACGGACAACGCCGGCAACATCATCGGTGAGCTCAAGTTGGTCTACAACAAGACGCGCCAGGCGGCCATCACCAAAGAGCTTTCGGAAATCGTCGCTGGTGCGGCGGCCGTCTGACCCCGTTTTACCTATTTTTGGAGCAAAAAAATGGCTCAAGAGAATACCCAAGTGAACGCTGGCGTTCAGGGCAAGATTGTTCAGTGCATCGGTGCCGTGGTGGACGTGGAATTTCCGCGCAACCAGATGCCCAAGGTCTACGACGCGCTCAAGCTCGAAGGCTCGGCGTTGACGCTGGAAGTGCAGCAGCAGCTCGGTGACGGCATCGTCCGCACCATCGCCCTCGGTTCATCCGACGGTTTGAAGCGCGGCCTGATGGTGACCAACACCGCAGCCCCGATCACCGTGCCCGTGGGCAAGGCGACGCTGGGCCGCATCATGGACGTGCTGGGCAACCCGATCGACGAACGCGGTCCGGTGGACCAGACGCTCAAGGCGTCCATTCACCGTGCGCCCCCGGCCTACGACGAGCTGTCGCCGTCGCAGGAGCTGCTGGAAACCGGCATCAAGGTGATCGACCTCGTGTGCCCGTTCGCCAAGGGCGGCAAGGTGGGTCTGTTCGGCGGCGCCGGTGTGGGCAAGACCGTGAACATGATGGAGCTCATCAACAACATCGCCAAGGCGCACTCGGGCCTGTCCGTGTTCGCCGGCGTGGGCGAGCGTACCCGCGAGGGCAACGACTTCTACCACGAGATGTCCGACTCCAAGGTGGTCGTGCAGGAGAACCTGTCCGAATCCAAGGTGGCCATGGTCTACGGCCAGATGAACGAGCCCCCGGGCAACCGTCTGCGCGTGGCGCTCACCGGCCTGACGATCGCCGAATCCTTCCGCGATGAGGGCCGCGACGTGCTGTTCTTCGTGGATAACATCTACCGCTACACCCTGGCCGGCACCGAAGTGTCCGCCCTGCTGGGCCGCATGCCGTCCGCCGTGGGCTACCAGCCAACGCTGGCCGAGGAAATGGGCAAACTCCAGGAGCGCATCACCTCCACCAAGGTAGGCTCGATCACCTCGATCCAGGCCGTGTACGTGCCGGCAGACGACCTGACCGACCCCTCGCCTGCCACTACCTTCGCCCACCTGGATTCGACCGTGGTGCTCTCGCGCGACATTGCCGCGCTGGGCATCTACCCCGCCGTCGACCCGCTGGATTCCACCAGCCGCCAGCTTGACCCGCACGTAGTGGGTGAAGAGCACTACAAGGTCGCGCGCGACGTTCAGGGCACCTTGCAGCGCTACAAGGAGCTGCGTGACATCATTGCCATTCTGGGTATGGATGAATTGGCACCGGAAGATAAACTGGTCGTGGCACGCGCCCGCAAGATCCAGCGTTTCCTGTCGCAACCCTTCCACGTGGCCGAAGTGTTTACCGGCTCGCCCGGCAAGTACGTGTCGCTGGCGGAAACCATCCGTGGCTTCAAGATGATCGTGGCGGGCGAGTGCGATCATTTGCCCGAGCAGGCCTTCTACATGGTTGGCACGATTGACGAGGCTTTCGAGAAAGCCAAGAAACTGGCCGCCTGATGTGGGCGCTTGGGCTGCGGTGCGTTGAGACTTGGCCGGGCGCAACCCCGGTCTTGATCACGCGGAGATAGCCCACAGCCAAACATCCAACCTAGGAGTCCCCATGAATACGATCCATGTCGATGTGGTCAGTGCCGAGGAATCCATTTTTTCAGGCGAGGCAAAATTCGTTGCATTGCCTGGGGAATCAGGTGAACTGGGCATCTTGCCCAAGCACACGCCGTTGATAACCCGCATCAAGCCGGGATCGGTGCGCATCGAACTCGCCAGTGGCGAAGAAGAATTCGTCTTCGTCGCAGGCGGAATTTTGGAGGTGCAGCCAGACCGCGTCACGGTGTTGTCCGATACGGCAATTCGTGGCCGCGATCTCGACGAAGAGAAGGCAGAAGCCGCCCGCAAGCAAGCGCAGGAGGCGTTGTCGCATGCCAAGAGCGAGATTGATCTTGCACGTGCTCAATCGGAGCTGGCAATCATGGCGGCGCAACTCGCCGCTTTGCGCAAATTCCGTGAAAAGCGCTGACCTCGATCGATAAAAGGCGCGCACTGTTCAGGCGGTGCACTCGTTGAGCTCCATGACGCCCGCATCAACGCAATGCCAATCGGTTAAGCCGTTGCAAGGCTGAAGGCGGGTACAGAGGGAACGTGTTCAACCCGTTCCCTTTTTCTTTTGTCTGGCCTGGGGGCGGGCCTACCCGGTGCACGAGGGGACGTTGTGGGTACTGGCCGTTGATGGCGTGGTTTGGTCTGCCCCGGACAGCAGCGCGATCAATACATCGGCACACCGGCATCCAGCTCCAGCGACCACGCGTGGATACCGCCGGCGATGTTGGCCACCTGCGTGAAGCCCTGATGCTCCAGGTACATCGCCACCTGCATGCTGCGCCCGCCCAGGTGGCACAGGCAGGCGATGGGGCGGGTTTTGTCCAGTTCGCCCAGGCGGGCCAGCAGCACGCCCATGGGGATGGTGACGAGCTCGAAATCCTCGGGCGCCACGCTGGCCGTTCTGATTTCCCAGGGCTCACGCACATCCAGCACCACAGGGCGTGCGCTGGCGTGCTGCCGCAGCCAGCCGGCGAGATCGGCGGGGCGGATCTGCGCGATCATGAATCTGCCGGTCCGGTCAGAAGCTGAAGCGCGATGGCTCGGGAAAGTTGCGCAGCCGCGCCGTCACTACGTCCCAGAGCTCGGCCGAAGTGAATCCGCCGTCGCTGCGCTCTACAAAAGTGGCACGCATCATCGGCGTGCTGCCCACGATGGCGCCCAGGCGCCCGCCGGGCGCCAGCAGGCCCGAGAGCCCCTGCGGAATCTGCGCCACCGAGCCGCTGAGCACGATCACGTCAAACGGACCGCCCACCATCTCGCGCGCGCCGTCGGCTTCCAGCACCTGGAAATTGCGCACGCCGGCGCGGGTGAGGTTGGCGTGCGCCATGTCCGCCAGGCGCGGCTCGATTTCCAGCGTGGTGACTTCCGCGGCCAGCCCGGCCAGCAGCGCGGCCATGAAACCCGAGCCGGCGCCGATCTCCAGCACCCGGTCGGTGTCCTTGACCTTCAAATCCTGCGCCATGCGCGCCTCCACGCGCGGTGCCAGCATGATCTGACCCAGGCGCAGCGCTTCGATCGGATCGTCGTGCAGCGGGATTTCCATGTCGCTGAACGCCATGTCGCGGTAGTGCGCGGGAACGAAATCCTCGCGGCGCAGCGTTTGCATCAGGTCCAGCACGCGCTCGTCGAAGAGATTCCAGGGGCGCACCTGTTGCTCGATCATGTTGTAGCGCGCCTGTTCCAGGCGGTCGCTGGTATCGGCCAGCGTATTGAGCGGCAGGTTCATGCAGGTACTCCGAAAGCAGGCCACACAGACGTGGCAAACCTGCTATTTTAGGGAATGACAGCCGCCGCGCCCGGGTTATCCGTGGCGGTTTGCAAGGCTTTCAGGAGGCAGCGATGAATACGCAGGAAACCATCACCCTCGCAGGCGGGTGCTTCTGGTGCACCGAGGCGGTGTTTGAAGAGGTGCGCGGCGTCACCCGGCTGACGAGTGGCTACGCCAACGGCCAGGTGCGGCATGCGCCCAGCTACGAGGAGGTGTGCAGCGGCACCACCGGCTGCGCCGAGGTGATCCAGCTGCAGTTCGATCCGGCGCAGATCAGCCTGCGCCAGGTGCTGGAAATCTTTTTTGCCACGCACGACCCGACCCAGCTCAATCGCCAGGGCAACGATGTTGGCACCCAATATCGCAGCGGCGTGTATTACGGCGACCCGGCGCAGGGTGAGCTGGCGCGGGCACTGGTGCAGGAGTTGGCCGCCGAAGGCGGCTTTGGCGCGCCCATCGTGACGGAGATCGAGCCGCTGGCGCAGTTCTGGCCGGCGGAGGGCTACCACCAGCGCTACTACAGCAGCCATCCGCAGCAAGGCTATTGCGCCTATGTCATCAGCCCCAAGGTGCAGAAATTGCGCAAAACCTTTGCGCAGCATCTCAAGGCTTGAGAATGGATGGGCCGTCGAGGGTAGAGCAGGCGCCCTGGCGTGGTGTGGGCCGGACCGGTATCAGCCCGATTCGGGCAGCCAGGCTTCCGTCAGCTGCAGGCGCTGGGATGCCGCGCGCAGGAACAGCATCAAAAGCTTGTTGCCCAGCCGCGGCAGCGTGAGCAGCACGTCGCGGAACGCATCGCGCGACAGCACCACGAAATCCACCGGCTCGTTGCAGACACACGAGGCGCGCAGCGGCGCGTTGTCCAGCATGGCCAGTTCGCCAAAGGTGCCGCCCGGTTCCAGACCGTGCAGCCAGGTGCGCTTGCCGTCGGCGTTGTCGCGCAGCGCCTTGGCCGAGCCGGTGAGCAGGATGATCATGTATGAAGGCGATTCATCCTGGCGCAGCAGCGTCGTGTTCTTGTGCGCCGAATACACCGCCATGAAGTTGCATAGCAGCGTGGTTTCGGCCAGATCCAGCGGCTCGAACAGCGGCGCGCTGGTAAAAATTTCATGGATGTCGGCGGCATAGTCCTGCGCGCTGCCGAGGTACTCGAAATGGGGTGGGAGTGCTTCAAGCATGGGATGTGGGGCCGACGGTCTGATGCAGATGCTAACCTTTTCCGCCGGGTGCGCAATAGACCGTTCGGCTGCTTTGGCCGTGGCAAAGACCCTGTTGGCATCGGCGATAATGAATTCCGTAGCATTTCGCATCGTGTTGTACAACGTCCGCCCATGAACAGCCATCACGGTTTCCTCGCATCGGTAGATCGCGATCTGCTGGCCGGCGATGCCCAATTCCCCACTGCGCTGAAGGTGCTTGCCGCGCTGCGCCAGGTGCTGGATGACCCCGATGCCTCGGTGGCGCGCGTCACCACGCTGGTGGGCGCCGAGCCCCTGGTCACCGCGCGGCTGCTGCGCCTGGCCAACTGCGTCACCTTCAACCCGGCAGGCGTGCAGATCCTCACCGTGGAGCAGGCGGTGCAGCGCGTGGGCTTCAACATGGTGCGTACCGCCGCCACGGCGGTGGCCGTGGGGCAGATGCGCGCGCTGGCCGGTGCGCCGCACTTTGGCGCCATAGCCGATGCCGCCTGGCAGTATTCGGTGCGCCTGTCGGTGCTGGCGCGGCTGCTCGCGCCCTCGCATGCCGGTGCCCGGGCCGACGAGGCCGGTCTCTGCGGCCTGGTGGTTCAATTGGGCACTTTCTATTTGCTGCAGCGCGCCAGCCGCTATCCATCTTATAGCGATGCGTCACGCATTGAGGCCCTGCAGGATTTGCTGGCCCAGCATGCCGCGCACACCACGGCGCGCCTGGCGCATGCGCTGGGCCTGCCGGTCGCCATTCTTGCCGTGCTCGACGCCTGGCACCAGCCGCGCGAGGTCCTGCCCCTGGCGGGCGCCCTGTACGGCTGCATGCAGCAGGCCGAAGCCCTTCTGGCGCCGGTATTTGATGCGCCCGCAGGCGAAGAGGCTGCGCTTGCCGCTGCCTGGGCGCCGCTCTCAAGTGCGCAGGCGGCGGGCATTGCAGACGGTGCCCGCGCGGCGCTGGCCGATCTTGCGGGCGCGCTCGGCGGGCAATGAGCGAACTGGGCGGATCATCGCGCCCGGTGCTGCAGCGCCGGGGCAGCTTCAGCAATGCATTGCAGGCGGCGCTGGATGGCGCGGCGGTGCTTGGTATCGCATACGCGCTGATCCAGCGGCAGGTTGGCGTCCTCAATGCCCACTACACGGTGATGGTTGTGCTGTTGCTGGCCATCATGGGGCTGCTGTACGACCGCTTTGCCATCTACCGCAGCAACAGCAGTTTCACTGGCAAGGCGGCGCGTCTGGCGCAGGCATGGAGCCTGGCCTTTGCCGTGCTGCTGACGCTGGGGTTTCTGACCAAGCAGACCGATGTGTTCTCGCGCCTGCTGGTTGCTCAACTCTTCGTCTGGGGACTGTGTGCCCAGATGTTTCTTCATCTGGTCATGCGGGCGCTGCAGAAGTCGTTCGTCAAGCATGCGGTCGAGGTAGACAATGTCATCATCGTGGGCACGAGCCAGCTTGCTTCCTATCTGAGTCAGCGCATCGCACACAACCCCTGGCTTTCCGAGCGCGTCGCAGGCTGCGTGGCTCTGGCGTCGGAGGATGGCGTTTCCGAGCCCCATGCGGATGGTCTGCCGCCGGTACTCGGTCATCTGCACGAACTGCCGACACTCATCGAGCAGCATGCCGTGCGCACGGTCTACTTTGCGATCCCCTTGCATGCCTCCTCCATCATCGAGGACTTGTACTTCAAACTGCTGGACCAGCATGTCACCATCCACTGGGTACCAGACATCTTCTCGTTGCGTCTGATCAATCACAGTGTGCGCGAGATTGCCGGTGTGCCGGTGCTCACGCTTTCGGAGACGCCGCTGACCGGCACGCGCCGATTGGTCAAGGGGCTGGAAGACATCGTACTTGGGGCATTGATACTGGTGGCCGCCACACCCGTGCTGGCGCTGGTGGCGCTCGCCGTCAAGCTCGACAGCCCCGGGCCGGTGTTCTTTCGCCAGTCACGCATGGGATGGAACGGCAAACCGTTCGAGATATGGAAGTTCCGCAGCATGTTCGTGCACCCGGTGGAAGCGGGTACGGTGCGGCAGGCCGCCAAGAACGATCCCCGGATCACCCGCGTCGGCGCCTTCATCCGCCGCACCAGCCTGGATGAACTGCCGCAGATTTTCAATGTCGTGCGTGGCGAGATGTCGCTGGTCGGTCCGCGCCCGCACGCCGTGCAGCATGACCACGAATACGCGCAGCGCATTCAGCAGTACTTTGCGCGCCACAACATCAAACCGGGGATCACGGGGCTGGCGCAGGTGCGTGGCTATCGTGGGGAAACGCGTGACATCAACGAGATGATCCAGCGAGTGCAATCGGACATTGAATACATCAACAACTGGTCCGTTTGGCTTGATCTGTCCATCCTGGTACGTACCTTTGGCGCCTTTACCGGTAAAAAAGCCTACTGAGCATTCGCTGACGTAGTCCCATTGGGCCATTGCTGAAGCAGCGGCAGGGGGGTACGCTTGACCCCAATTGATAAATCTGCTTTCGCTGGTATCTCGTGTTCAAAAATTCACTCCAATCCCTCGTTGTCGTCGCCACACTGGTCTTTGCCGGGGCGACGGGCTCGGCCCCGGTGCAGCCGGTCGCTCCGGGCGTCAATGGCGCGGGCGGGTGGGATGGCGCCCAAAATCAAGCGCAGGTCTACACCGCAGATCATTTCTATGACACGGTGGCGGGCGCTATCCATTCCGTCACTGATTTCATGCTGGGCACCAGCGTGAAGGAAAGGGTGCCCGTGCACTATTTCCTTTTGCAGGGTACGGGCGCGGAGCAGGGTGAGGCTGCGCCGGGTGCCGCCACCCAGGTGGCTCTGGCAGAGAGCGTTCCGCATCTTGCAATAGGGCAAAATTCCCAGTACGCATTGCCGCAAGGGCAATATATCCTGCAGATCCAGAAAACGGCGGAGGGCTGGAAGTCGACAACCACGAACCTGGCGGATGTGCCACTGCCTGGTGCGCTGTGGATGTTTGGCGCGGCGCTGGTCGGGTTTATAGGGGTTTCCAGTCGTCGCAAGGTTTGACGGCCGGGGGCCTTCACTCCGAGTCGGAGGTGCCCAATGACTGTGCGCGCGTCCGAGTTTCCCTTGCGTTTCGTGCCCGTCTCTTGGTTGTCTCCCGCATTCCTGCGGCTGCAATTGTTTGCAGACGTTGCATTCAGCGCACGTTCCGTTGTCCTGGCACCGCAAATGCGCGTTGTCTGGCGTCTTTGCGAGCGAGTTAGTGCGGCTTGCCGGTATCATGGATAGTGCTGCTGCTCCTTTTTTGGACACGAATGTTCGTGTGCCAGCGTTGTCCATTCATTTCAGGGTCGATTCATGAACATGAAAAAACTATTCCAATACCTGTTGCTGGTGTTGGTCATGAGCGTTTCGTGGGGATCGCCTGCGATGGCGCAGTCGACGGCTCCCTACGTGCTGCATCCTGCCGATCGGTTGCAGGTCTCGGTCTGGCGCGATACGGCGCTGCAGCGCGAGGTGCGTGTGCTGCCCGATGGCAGCATCACGCTACCGCTGGTGGGGCGCATCATGGTGGCTGGGTTGGATACCGACACCATCGAAAAACAGCTGGTGGAACGCCTCAAGCCCTACATGCCCGACCCTATCGTCACGGTGGCGGTGATCGCCGCCGAAGGCAATGTGGTGTACGTCGTGGGCAAGGTGGTCAAGCCCGGCGTTGTGCCTCTGATCACCGATGCCACCACGGCGTTGCAGGCGCTCAGCCTGGTCGGCGGGCTGGACCGCTTCGCCGATGGCAATGCGGTGCGCGTGCTGCGCGATGTCGGCGGCAAGCGCACGGTGATGGATGTGCGCTACAACGACCTGCTCAAGGGTGGCAGTCTGGACACCAACGTGGTGTTGCAGGCCGGTGACACCATCCTCGTGCCGTGACCGCTTTCCGGCCTCTTCTGGCGCTGGGTGCTGCACTGCTGGCATCTGCCCCCTGGCTTGCCGCGCATGCGCAGTCGCTCTACCAGCAAACGTTGCGGGTGTCCTCTGGACTGGAGCGTGACAGCAACCCGGGTGTGAACTCCTTGCCCGAGGGCGGGGTCACGCGCTGGCGCGTGAGTCCGGAATATTCCCTGCTGCGCCGCGACGGGCCGGACGATCTCACGCTCAAGCTCGGTGCCACGCTGGAGCAGAGCAGCAACACTGCGCTCAGCCGTGACCGGCGCGATGGCAATCTGCAGGGGGAATGGCTGCACACCGCTGAAAACACCATCTACCAGTTGCGCGGCGGCTTTTCCCAGGCGGCACTGCGCAACGTGCTGCTGCAGGAAACCGGGCAGCTGAGCAACGACGGCACGCGCACCACGCGCAACATCGAAGGCTTGGTGATGCACCAGCTCAGCGAGCGCTATACCGCCACCGGCGGCTTCAGTGCGCAATGGAACCGCTACAGCGCCAATACCGCGCCCAACGGCCGGCAATTCAGTGTCAACGGTGAACTCAGCCGCGCGCTGGCGCCGGGCAGGGATGTGTATCTCTCTGGCGCGCTATCGCGCTTTGCGGCCGACAGCCTGGCATCCGGTATTCCTGGGGGGCCGGTGCAACCGGCCAGCAACTCCACCATGAGCAATCTCGCCTTGGGCATGCGCTATGCAAGTCCCGATGACCCCTGGTTCTGGGATGTGCGGGCAGGCGCTGCAAATTATCGCGCCACGGCCAACACCAATACCTCGGCCACGGTGGTGGCGCAGGCGGGCTACAAGGCGCCGCGCTGGAACATGTCGCTTTCGCTCGCGCGCCAGCCCGTGCCCGACGCATTGCGCGGCACCTTTTCACCCAACCAGCAGGTGCGCGCCTCGGCGGAATATCTGCTGACCGAATTCACCCGCGTTGCCCTGGACGCCTCCTGGAACCGCACCAAAGGCCTGCAGATCGACACCACGCGTGAGCTGGGCCTGCGCGTCTCCAGTGACCTGACCCAGCTGTGGGGCCTGTCCCTGCAGCTGCGCCGGGTGCATGCCGCGCACGACGCCATCGCCGTGCCCACGCGTGGCGGCGCCACCATCGCGGGCGTTGTCCTCACGTACACCCACCCCGACTTCTGACGCCTCAGGCGCCTCAGGTCGCGTTCTCCGCTTGCGCATGTCCCAAGAAGAAGACTACCAGCCGTCGCTGGCCGACTACATCGCCATGGTCAAGCGCCATGTGCTGCTCATCGCCGCCACCTTCATCAGCGTATCGGCGGTGGCCATCGCAGTGGCGGTGCTCTGGCCGCCGGTGTACCAGTCCACCGGCACCATCATGGTCGAATCGCAGCAGATCCCGACGGACCTGGTGCAGGCTACCGTCACCAGTTTTGCCGACGAACGCATCCAGGTGATCCGCCAGCGCGTGATGACGCGCGAGAACCTCATGCGCATCATCGAGAAGTTCAAGCTCTTCGACGACCGTTCGATCACCTTCACGCCGTCGGAGCAGGTCGACAAGATGCGCGACCTGATCGACGTGCAGCTGGTCAATGCGAACGTCCAGGGCCAGCGCGGCTCGGCCACCATCGCCTTCAAGGTCTCGTTCGAGGACCGCCGTCCCGACATCGCCCAGCGCGTGGCCAACGAGCTGGTGACGCTGTTCCTGAACGAAAACGTCAAGGTGCGCACCGAGCGCGCCACGCAGACCACGGAATTCCTCACGCAGGAAGCGAACAAGTTCAAGAGCGACCTGGACAAGCTGGAAAGCCAGATCGCCGCCTACAAGCAGGAAAACGGCGCCGCGCTGCCGCAGAACACCGCGCTGGCGATGAACACCATCCAGCGGCTGGAATCCGATCTGCGCAATTCGCAGCGCGACTACAGCTCCGCAGAAGAAGAAGCCCGTTCGCTCGACGTGGAGCTGGCCAGCGCCAAGGTGGCCGTGGCCAGCGCTGCCGCGGCCGCCGGCGGCGGCACGTCCGCCGCCGGCATGGTCGATGCCAACGTGGTGGAACTGCAGAAACTGCGCCAGCAGCTTGCGCAGCTGCAGGAGCTCTACACCGACAGCTACCCCGACGTGCGCACCACCAGGCGCCGCATCGCCGCGCTGGAAAAATCCATTGCCGAAGCCGCGAAAGAGCCGCAGCCCGCGCCCGTCGCCGACGGCAACCTGCCGGTGCCGCCCACGGTGGCGGCGGCGCAGCTGGTGGTGGCCAAGATCGAATCGCGCATCGCCTCCGCGCGCTCGCGCATGACGTCGCTGCGCGCCGAGCAGGGCCAGATCCAGGCGCAGCTGCGCGCGGCGGAGAACCAGATGCTCAAGGCCCCGCAGGTCGAGCGCGGGCTGGCTTCGCTGGTGCGCGACCGCGAGGCGGCGCAGCGCAAGTTCGAGGAAATCCGCGCCAAGCAGATGAATGCGCAGGTGGCCGAGAACCTGGAAGGCGAGCAGAAAGCAGAGCGCTTCACACTGCTGGAGCCGCCGATTGCGCCCGATCGCCCGATCAAGCCCAACCGGCGCAAGATGATCGCGCTTGGCCTGGTGCTGGCCGCCGTGGCGGCCGCCGGCATGGTGATGCTGATGGAAACCCTGCGCGGCACGGTGCGCGGCGTGGGCGCGCTCACCGCCATCGTCGGCCAGCGGCCGCTGGTCATCGTGCCCTACATCGCCATTGCCGCCGAAGGCGTGCGCCGGCGCAAGCTGTGGCTGCGCGCCGCGGTGGCGGCAGTGGTGGCGCTGGCGCTGGCGCTGGCGGCCGTCCACTTTTTCTACATGCCACTGGATTTGCTGGCATTCAAGATCATGCTGCGGCTCTCGTAGGCCGGATTGCCCATGGAACGCATCAAACAAGCCCTCGAGAAAGCCCGCCAGCAATCGGTGGGCGCCGCACCTGCCGCACCGGCCCATCCGCAAACGGCACCCGCGGCTGCGGCTGCACCCGCCGCTGTCGCGCAACAGGCGGATGCGCTCGCCAGCGGCGTGATTGAAATCAACTACACCCAGACCGAAGTGGTGCGGCTGGACCGCGCCACGCTGGAGCGCAACCGCATCGTCGCGTTCGAGAAAACCAACCCCGACAACTGGGCGTTTGACGTGCTGCGCACTCAGGTACTGCAGAAAATGGACGAAAAGGGCTGGCGCACACTGGCGATCACCTCGCCCACCGTTGGCTCGGGCAAGACGGTGACCGCCATCAACCTGGCGATCAGCATCGCCCACCACACCCAGCGCACCGCCATGCTGGTGGACTTCGACCTGCGCCGCCCGCGCGTGGGCGCCTACCTGGGCGTGCGCAAAAAACCCTCGCTGAGCGAGGTGCTGACCGGCAAGGCGCAACTGGCCGATGCCCTGGTCAACCCGGATTTGCCGCGCCTGGTCGTGCTGCCGACCAGCAGTCCGGTGCCGCATGCGGCCGAGGTGCTCTCTTCCGTCGTGGTGCGCAGCATGGTGGCCGACCTGCGCGAGCGCTACGCCGATCGCATCGTCATCTTCGATCTGCCGCCGGTCATGGCCGGCGACGATGTCATGGCCCTGCTGCCCAGCGTGGATGCGGTGCTGCTCGTCGTCGGCAACGGCGACAGTACGCGCAAGGAAATCGAAGAAAGCATGCGCCACCTGCCGCCAGGGCAGTTGCTGGGCGTGGTGCTCAACAAGGCCGAAGCCGAGGTGCGCCGCGGCTACGGCTACGGTTACTACTGAGCCTTTCGGTAACTGCCTTTCGATCGCACGCATTCGTGCCAGCCAGCTGGCACGGCCAGCTTTGCCGTGCCTGTCTGCATCCGCCGGACAACCCGCCAGCCCGCCCCTTGCCAAGGCAAACACCATCGTTTGTACGCCGCCTTGGCAAGAAGATGACTATTGCAGTCAGAGAAATCATTAAAAATAAGGCAATGCAATAGTCCGAAAGAACTATTACCATCCGACGCAAATTGACGATTAGTCCTAAAGAACTATTTGCCGCGCCTGAGAGAATGACTCTTGTGGAGTCCCCAGCCCGCCGGCAAAGCCCGGGAGTAGTTCACCCGACGGATCGTGAACGGTGCTGCCATGACTTGCTCCACGCTGCGGACGAGAGCCGCAAAATTGCTCTCCATTTGTGCAATCGCACTCCCACTGCTCGCCTGCGGGGGCGGGTCAGACGCATCGCCTGATGTGGGTACATCCAGCATGGTCGTCGAGCAGGACCGTGGGCACCCCCCCCTGGTGGTTGCCGGTTACACGCCAGCCCCTGTGCCCGGTGTTCAGCAGAACCAGGCAGGGAACACCAGCAAGCCATCGAATCCCACGCCAGCGCCTGCACCCCAAGGCAGCCAGGTGGGGAATACCACCAAGCCATCGAACCCCGCGTCGGTGCCTGTACCTCAAGGCAGCCAGACAGGGAACACTGGCAACCCGTCGAGTCCTGCTCCGGCGCCCGGTCCTAGTCAGGGTCAGGGAGGCGGCACGATCGGGTCATCGAGTCCCACCCCGGCACCTGCCCCCGGCCAAAGCCAGGGAGGGGGATCAAACGTGCCATCGAATCCGCCCGCAGCACTTGCACATGCTACGCAAGCGGGCATGAATTTGCCGATGCTGAGCTATTGGGACCGCAGCTTTGCGATGGCGGATGTGGTGCGGCAGGCGCGGTTTGTGGATACCAGCTGGGGCACCAATACGAATCCGGATGCCACGGGTGCGCCTGGGGTTGACTTCCGGCTCATGTTCAATTCGAGGACGATCGGTGCGGGCACCTACAAGCTGATCTTTACGGGAAAGGCGGACCTGTCCTTGGGCGGCGTAGCTGGAGGGCAGGTGCGCAACCAGGCGTACGACGCAACTAGCAACCGCAGCACGGCCGACGTCGTACTGCCCCAGAACGTCACGGGCAACACCTGGCTTACTTTTGAGAACACCCGGCGCACGGCCGCATCCACAGGAGCGAATGGCGTTACCCAGGTCCATCTCTGGCGCCCGGGCTATGCGACGGATGGTTCGGTCCTGTTCACCTCGGAATTCATCACTGCCATGCGCAAGGTGCAAATCCTGCGGGCGATGGACATGACATCGACCAACACCAACCCCACGGCGCACTGGAGCGAGCGCACGCGCCCGGACTTCATCGGCATGACCGAGGCCAAAGGGCAATCGTGGGAGTTGCTGGTGCAACTGGCGAACGCGACCGGGCGCGACCTGTGGATCAACGTGCCGGTGAAGGCGGACGACGACTACATCGCCAAGCTGGCGCAGCTTTTCCGCTACGGGTCTGATGGCGTGAACCCTTACACCAGCGCGCAAGCCAACCCCGCTTATCCGCCGCTGCGCAGCGACCTTCGGCTCTATGTCGAGTACGGCAATGAAATCTGGAACTCCAGCGCTGGCTTTTACGGCTTGGGCTGGGTGAAAGCCATGTCCGACGCGGTGCGCGCGGACGTCACGCACCCGATAGGGCGGGATTTGCCGGATGAATGGGTGGCATTCAAGCGGTTCATTGCCTATCGGTCGGCAGCCATCAGCCGGGCGTTTCGCGGTGTCTGGGGCGACTCTTTGATGATGGACCGCGTGCGCCCGATATTTGCCATTCAGGCAGGCAATGCCAATAGCTATCTGAGCAACGGGCTCATATGGGCAGAGGGCGAGTATGGCGACGTGAGCAAAATCTGGTGGGGTGGTGGCGGCGCCAGCTACTTTGACTCCACCACCGCGCCCGCCGATACGCAGCCCTCGACCATGCAGGCCTACTTTGATGGTCTGCCTGATGCGGCGTTCGCCAACCGCATCAAGACGGACACCGCCTGGCTCAAGGGCTATGGCTTGCACCATGTGTCCTACGAAGGCGGGCCGGAGCCCGGCGGCAGCGCATTGGGCGGCGGTGGCGGCGGCGAAGCGCTGGCCAACGCCTACAACACCGATCCGCGCATGCCCGGGCGCATGGCCGCAGCCTACGACTTGTGGAAGGCCAATGGCGGCGAGCTGCTGCTCTACTACAACTACAGCGGCATGGGCGCACCCTGGTGGTTCATTGACGGCACAAAGAACATCACCGTGTCGGACACCACCAGCCCCAAGCTGCAGTTCCTCGACTCGCTCGCCAGCCGCCCGGTGGCTTCGCCCACGCTGGGTACGGCCGTACCCGGCACGGTGTACCTGCGCGAGGCAACGACTGCATTGCAGACTTACATAGGCGGCAATACCGCCTGGGCCTACGGCGGCACTGCCTACCGCATTCAAGCGAACACTGACGCGTTGAAAAGCGAAATGCTGCTGGTGCCCATTCGCACCACCAGTGCCGGACGCTATACGGTGGCGCTGACCACGCTGGATTCGCCCACCACGGCCCGCGTGCAGGTGTATGTCAATGGGGCCATCGTGGGGGAGCTGGCGCCGGCTGCGTCTTCGCCTGCCGGTGCGCCGGCCACTTCGGCCACGCTGTCGGTGGACCTGCCCGCGGGTATCTCCGTGGTGCGCCTGCGTGCCAAGACAGGGCTC
>NZ_AXVM01000015.1 GCF_000484635.1 Comamonas badia DSM 17552
GCCGTGGTGCAGCTCCATCCCGACGCCGATCCACCCCCCGACGCCGCGGTGTTCGCGTTCTGGCACCTTCCCGGCCACAAGCAACTGCTCCACGACGGTAAGGGGCTGGCGCTGATCGCGCGCAGCCCAGGCCATTGCCTGCGCTTCGCCCTGGCGCCCGGCCTGGAAGACGGCATGGCCGTGGTCCAGGCCCACCGCGGCGGTGCTCTTGCGCCTGCGCGCCGTCATTCGCTGGGCACGGCCCTGTTCATCGTCAATCCCCGGCCAACGCCCGCCGCATTGATGGAGCTGCACACCTTGCAGGCGTTCGACGCAACCCTGGCGGGCGCGTCCTTGCGCGATGTGGGCGAAGGGCTGTTCGGTGCCGACGCCGTGGCCGATTGGTACAGCGACGGCGGCCTGCGCTCCAAGGTGCGCCGCCTCGTGCGGCGCGGCGACGCGCTGATGCGCGGCGGCTATCGCCGCCTAGCACAGCTTCCGCCGCTTGAGAAGGGTCGTTTTGAAGGGAGTGCAAAACGACCCTGAGCAGGAGGGCCGCGTTTTCTGAGACTGCCTCCATCCGGTCGCGTCGTGCGACCGGGCGTTTTCAACCGATGGAGGTTCACACCATGCGTCCCGCTCCCTTGCGGCCTGCCGCCACTGTCTCGACCGCTGCCGCGCAGCCCCAACGCTATCTCACCAACGACGAAGCCGCCGAGTACCTGCGCCTGTCGCCGCGCACGCTGGAGAAGCAGCGCGTGATCGGTGGCGGCCCGCGCTTTCGCAAGTTCGGGCGGCGCGTCATGTACGCCGTGGCCGACCTCGATGCCTGGGCCGCCGACCGCAGTTTCGAGACGACCTCCGATCCCGAATACGCCGAGCACCACTCGGCCGACAGCCGTGCGCGCTGACCGCTGGAGTGCGGGAGGCCATCGCCATGTCCAGCACCGCGCTGCCATCCCGGCAGCGGCCGATGCAGGAGCGCGAACAGCTCGACCTGTTCCGCGCCTTGCCCGGCGACATGGCGCCGCGCGACAGCCAGGATTTGATGGCTTATCCGTTCTTCTCTTTGGCGAAGTCCAAGCGGGTCAAGCCCATCGACTTCCGCGCGGGCAACGTTACGATCCGCGTGGAGGGCACGCAGGAGCACGGCATCGCCACAATTTGGGATGCGGACGTGCTGATCTGGGCGGCCTCGCAGATCGTGGAGGCGAAGGACGCGGGCCTGCGGCCCTCGCGGCTGATGCGCGCCACGCCCTACGAGATCCTGCGTTTCATCGGGCGCGGCAAGTCGCTGCACGACTACCAGCGCCTCAAGGCCGCGCTGGATCGGCTGCAATCGACCACGGTGGCCACGTCCATCCGCGAGACGACCGGGCGACGCTTGCATCGGTTTTCGTGGATCAACGAATGGAAGGAGCTGGCCGATGCCAATGGCACGCCGCTGGGCATCGAGCTGATCCTGCCCGACTGGTTCTATGCGGGCGTGCTCGACGCCGCCCTGGTGCTGACCATCGACCCGGCGTATTTCCGGCTGACCGGCGGCATCGAGCGGTGGCTGTACCGGCTGGTGCGCAAGCACGGCGGCAAGCAGGAATACGGCTGGCAATTCGACTTCCGCTACCTGCACCAGAAGTCCGGCAGCACCGCGAAGCCCTACGACTTCGCCTGCGACCTGCGCGCGCTGGTCGCGCGGCAGTCGCTGCCCGGCTATGTCCTGGGCATCGAGAGGATGCCGGACAACGGCATGGAGCTGCTGACGTTTCGGCCCGTGCCGCAGACGGCACGGGGATAACTTCGGGACAGCCTGTGAATGGTGTCGTGCTATCAGGCGTGCGGGGTATCGTGCTATCAGGCGTGGGACTATCGTGCTATCAGGCGTGCCGATCGGCCGCAAACCCGTGCCAGCATTGGGTTTGCGCGTCCTCTAACTTCCCTAACTTAATTTCTCTAACTTTTAGTAGAGAAGCGCCGCTGCGGTGGACAACCACCACGCGGCCACAAACGGCAGACAAAACCGGCCGCCAGTCGGCAGGTTTTGCAGGCGACTCCAAGCAAGGCTTTCCAGCATGGAGGGCCAGGCCATGATCGTCGCGATGCTCAATCAGAAAGGCGGCGTGGGCAAGACCACGCTCGCCACGCACATCGCCGGCGAGCTGGCGATGCGTGGCCAGCACGTCGTGCTGCTGGACGCCGACCCGCAGGGTTCATCCCTGGACTGGACGCAGCGCAGAAGCCAGCAAGGCTTGCCACGGCTGTTCAGCGCCGTGGGCCTCGCACGCGAAACGCTGCATCAGGAGGCGCCAGAACTCGCCAGGCGGGCCGATCACGTCGTCATCGACGGGCCGCCGCGCATCGCCGCCTTGGCGCGCTCCGCGCTGCTGGCGGCCGAGCGCGTGCTGATCCCGGTGCAGCCCAGCCCCTACGACCTGTGGGCCAGCGCCGAGATGGTGACGCTGATCCGCGAGGCGCAGGTGTTCCGGCCGCTGCTCCGCGCGGCCTTCGTCATCAATCGGCGCGTCAGCACCACCATCATCGGCAGGGAAGCGCGGCAATCGCTGGCCGAACAGCCGCTGCCGGCGCTACGCGCCGAGGTGTGCCAGCGCATCGTGTTCGCCGTCAGCGTGGCCGCTGGCCGGCTTGCGCGCGAGACGGCACCGGACAGCGCCGCCGCACGGGAAATCACCGCCCTGGTGGACGAACTGCTGCGGTGGACGACATGACAGCGAAGCCACCGCCGAACAGCAAACGTGCGGCAAAGCGCGTCGGCATCGGCGCGCGTCCGCCCGCGAATCCGCACGCCGAGGCGTGGATTCGCCAGGGCGATGCCGATGCGCTGGGCAAGGGCGACCTCTACACCGCCCGCCTGACCCTCGACATCACGCCCGCCATGCGGGCGCGCATCAAGGTGTCGGCCTTCACGCAAGGCGTGACCGTGGCCGACCTGCTGCGCGGCCTGCTGGAGCGCGAGTTTTCAGAACACCGCAGGGAGAACACGCCATGAACGCATCCGCTTCGCTTGCCAATGTATCCATTGCCTTCGCGACCACCGCTGCGCTCGCAGCCCCTTCCGTCCAGTCTGCCAGCGCGCCGCTGACGCGCGTGGCGTTGGCCTATATCGAACCGCGCTTCAAGCTCTACCTGCGCTTCGGCGAACCTGCGCGCACGCGCCAGCTCGACCGCTGGCGGCGCTGCGCGGTGTTCCTGCCGGGCGCCATGTTCTGCCGCATCCGCTGGCAGGCTAACGACTACGGCACGATTCGCTGGCAGCTCATGGTGATGCAGGCTTGCACGCCGCTCGATGCGGCGCAGCGCATTCCCGGCGTGCAGCCGGGCGCGCGCCTGCTGCTGCACGCCGAGGGCGACGGGCAGGTGCGCGCCGTGCTGGAGCGCATCGACGCCATCGAGGCACTGGGCATCGCGCCTGTCGCCGTCTCGCCCGCGTACTGGCGCACGCTCGCCAACCGGCTCGCCGCGCGCCTGCCGCTGCCCGAATACACCGCCGAGCGGCACGCCGCCTGGCTGGCCGGGAGGACGCTGCCATGACCGCCGTTTCCACTACGGGCCTCGCGCCGCGTCCTCGCTCGCGCCTGCGCGCCCGCATCGTGCTCGCGGGCCTCGCCGCCTGCGGCCTCGCTGCGCTGGCCTGGGCGTCCTTCGTGCATCCATTCCCGCGCCTGATCTACAACCCGTCCGACAGCGTTCCCGTGGGCTGGTATCGCGTCGATCCGCTGCGCCATCGGCCCGGCTCGCTGCCACGTCCATTGTCCGTGGACAGCATCGTCCTGACCACACTGCCGCCAGACGCCGCCGCGCTGGCCGCGCAGCGCGGCTACCTGCCGGCGCGCGTGCCGCTGCTCAAGCGCGTGGGCGCAGTCGCGCCACAGCAGGTTTGCGTTTTCGATGCGCTGGTGTGGATCGACGGCGTGCCGGTGGCTGCCGTTCGGCCCGCCGACCGGCTGGGCCGTCCGCTGCCATCCTGGCCGCAGTGCCGGCAGCTTCGGCCTGGCGAACTGTTCCTGCTCAGTGTGACCAATCCGGCGTCGTTCGACAGCCGGTATTTCGGGCCGGTCAGCGCATCCGCCGTGATCGGCGTCGCGCACCCGATCTGGCTGGAGAAGCGCCCATGATCGCCGCCGATTCGCTGCGCATCATCGTGCTATCAGGCGTGCCGATCCGGTGGCGTTCTGCGTGTCGTCGCGCGTGCAGTGCGAGCGCCAATCCTGCGTATCGGGCGCCGCACTTCGCGCTGCCTTCCCATGTGCAGGCGTCTTGCCTCGAACGCGCCCGGCCTATGGCCGTCGCCGCGTTTGCCGGCGCGCTGGCTGCTCGCGCAGCAGCGCAGCCGGGCCGCCGGTGCCTGGAGCGACAGCGGAAGGCAAAGGCGGAAGGCAAGACAAAAGGACGCGGCACCGGGCCACGTCGAAAGCCAGTCTGCACGTGGGGTTGGCGCGGCACAGCGCGGCTTCGCCACCGTGCCGTGTTCGGCGCGAGGCTCGCGCCAATGCAGGCATGTCCGCGTGCTTCGCACGACAGGGCATGCCGGAGCTTTCAGGGAGCACAGCCATGAGCGACCGCCGCGATGACGATTTTCGCGTGCGCCTGAATCCTCCCAAGGCCCCGAACAACCGGGGCAAGGGCCAGGGGCAGAGCTTCGTTTCCAAGGTGCTCAAGCAGGCGGGCAAGGCCAGCAGCGGCAAGTCCACGGTGCGCCGTCCGGCATCGGCGCGCGGCACCGGCCAGCGTCCCGGCTCGCGCCTGGGGCGCGGCCACACGGCGGCGCGCTTCGCAGGGGCGAAGCTGACGCCCATGTCCCGGCGCGCGACCATCAAGACGCTACTGGTGAATCACCAGCGGGCCAGTCCGCAATCGCTCGCCAAGCACCTCCGCTATATCGAACGTGATGGCGTGGGTCGCGACGGCGAACCGGGCCAAGCCTACGGGCCGCAGACCGATACCGCCGACCTCGACGCCTTCAAGGAATGCTGCGCCGACGACCGGCACCACTTCCGCTTCATCCTCTCGCCCGAGGATGGCGCGGAACTGGAAGACCTGCGTACCTACACGCGGCACCTCATGGGCCGCATGGAGGCCGACCTTGGGACGGGCCTCGATTGGGTGGCGGTGAACCACTGGAACACCGACAACCCGCATACCCACCTGATCGTGCGCGGGCGCGACGACACCGGCAAAGACCTCATCATCGCGGGCGACTACATCGCCGACGGCTTCCGCCATCGCGCCGCCGAGCTGGCGATCGAATGGCTGGGGCCGCGCACCGAGCTGGAGATCCAGCAGACCTTGAGGCGCGAGGTGGAACAGGAGCGATGGACGAGCCTGGATCGCACCCTCAAACGTGAGATAGGCGAGGCTGGCAGCGATGGCCTGGTGCATGTCGAACGGCTCAACGAACCCCGCTTGCAACGCCAGCGCCTGCTGCTGATCGGCCGCCTGCAACGCTTGCAGCGGCTGGGCCTGGCCGACGAGACGCAGCCCGGCACCTGGGCCGTCCATGCCGATGCCGAGAAGACCCTGCGCGCCCTGGGCGAGCGCGGCGACATCATCCGCACCATGCAGCGGGCCATGCGCGGCGAGCCGCGCGAGTTGGCGGTGTTCGAGCCTGGCGACGACGGCCGAACCATTCTCGGCCGCGTGGCCGCGAAGGGGTTGGCCGACGAGCTGCGCGACCGGGGCTATCTGGTCATCGACGGGGTGGACGGCAAGGCCCACTACGTCGCGCTCAACGCCCGCGACGAGCTGGCGAACTATCCGACCGGGGCCGTGGTGGAGGTGAAGGGATCAGCCGACGTGCGCGCGGCCGACAAGAATATCGCCGCGCTGGCGAGCGATGGCCTGTACCGCACCGACCACCACTTGGCGGTGGCACAGGGCCAGGCCGTCCCCGGACGCGACCCGCAGGAGGTCGTGGCCGCCCATGTCCGCCGGCTGGAAGCCCTGCGCCGGGCGGGCATCGTGGAGCGCGTGGCCGAAGGGCTATGGAACGTGCCGGGCGACCTGCCCGAGCAGGGCCGCCGCTACGACGCGCAGCGCCTGGGCGGCGTGGCCGTGGAGCTGAAATCGCACCTGCCCATCGAGCGGCAGGCGCGCATGATCGGTGCCACCTGGCTCGACCAGCAGTTGATCGGTGGCGGCTCGGGCCTGGGCGACCTGGGCTTTGGCGCGGAAGCCAAGCAGGCGATGCAGCAGCGCGCCGACTTCCTAGTCGAACAGGGGTTGGCCGAGCGGCGCGGGCAGCGCGTGATCCTGGCGCGCAACCTGCTAGGCACGCTGCGCAACTGGGAGCTGGCACAGGCCGCGAAAGACATTGCCGGCGAAACCGGTCTGGAATACCGGCCCGTGACCGACGGCCAGCGTGTGGTTGGCATCTACCGCCGTTCCGTCATGCTCGCCAGCGGGCGCTACGCGATGCTTGATGACGGCATGGGCTTCTCGCTGGTGCCGTGGAAGCCGGTGATCGAGCAGCGGCTGGGGCAGCAGCTTGCCGCGACGGTACGCGGCGGTGGAGTGTCCTGGGAGATTGGGCGACAGCGCAATTTTACGATTGGCTAGCCAACTCATGAAATGGCTTTCCTTGTTAGTTCCCAGTTGGAGCAGCTGCAAGTTCTCCAAGCATCGAGCAAAGCCTAGCGGGCCACGGTGCCGCGTACACAGCGTGTCGCCATGTCTGTAGATAGGCCTCCACCTCTTTCGTCATGTTGCGCGTGACATGTCAAGCAAGCACTCGGAAACAGGAGTCTGCCGTTCATCGAACAGACTTCCCGTGCTCTGCCGTGCCTTCGATAGTTCGCATTGATGATCCTAATATTTTTATTTCATTGTTTACTAATTTAGATTCAACTAATATACACATCGCCACTCGGCAAACAATCTTGAACTAGTGAGGACTCCATGCAAGACACTACCTCGGCTTTTCCCCGCCTCAACGAACCTGCCCCGGACTTCGACGCCAAGACTACGCACGGTGATCGCAAGCTGACCGACTACAAAGGCAAGTGGTTGATCTTGTTTTCGCATCCGGCCGACTTCACGCCGGTGTGCACGACTGAGTTCATCGGCTTCCAGAAGGCTGCCGACACGTTCCGCAGCATGAACTGCGAGTTGATCGGCCTGTCCATCGACAGCCTGTATTCCCACCTGGCCTGGACGCAGAATATCAAGGAGAAATTCGGTGTTGAGATCAGCTTCCCCATCATTGAGGACATCAAGATGGAAGTGGCAAGCGCCTACGGCATGGTGCACCCCGGTGCAGCTGACACCCAGGCTGTGCGAGCAACCTTTTTCATTGATCCGGAAGGCATCTTGCGCGCGATGGTCTATTACCCCATGAGTAACGGCCGCTCTATCGACGAGTTCGTGCGACTGCTTAAGGCCATGCAGACCAGCGATGCCAACATGGTCGCTACCCCCGAAGGCTGGACGCCGGGATGCGACGTGATCGTGCCCCCGCCCAAGAGCCCAGATGCCATCAAGCAGCGCATGGGTGAAGGCTACAAGACGACGGACTGGTACTTCTCGACCAAGAGTCTGTAAGGGCTGCGTCGCGGGCCCAGCTCAGCAGCCCGAGACCATGGTCTCCGGGTTGCTGAGGAGCCAGAAAGGATAGGGAGGTCACATCCGATCTCGGCTCGCCGCGTTGCTCTGAACCGTCCCGGTGCGGTTCAGACCGCCTCGATGAGCCGCAAGGGCAACTGCTGGGACAACGCGTCCAGCGAGTGCTTCTTCAACAGTCTGAAGAACGAGCGGGTACTGGCACGACCTACGCGACGCGAGCCGACGCCCAGGCCGATTTCTTCGAGTAAATCGAGGTGTTCTACAACCGCAGGCGCCGCCACTCCACGCTGAGCTACAGCTCGCCGCTTCGGTTCCTCGAGAACTGGATCAGCAAGCATGGTGCGGCATGAGAGCGGCCCGCTGGAAGACGAAATTCGATGGGCACCTCAGCTTGGCTTGCAACACTGAATCTGCCTAGACCAGCGGTCAGGGGCAAAACATATTCTTGAGTGTCGACATCAGTCTCTTCACGGCGGGGTTGTCTATGCGGTAGTACAAGGTCTGGGCTTCGCGGCGGAATGCGACGAGCCCTTCCTCGCGCATCTTGGCCAGATGCTGGGACAGCGCCGATTGGCTCAGCGGAACGTGCTCTAGCATCGCACCGACAGTCAGCTCGCCATGATCGATCAGCAAACACAACACCAGCATCCGCTGCTCGTTGCCAATGGCGCGCAACATCGCCGCAGCCTTCACCGCGCCTTCCTGGATGAATCGTTGGTTGCTCTTGCTCAGCGTCACGGTTATCTTTAATTCAGATTGCACTAATTTAGATTATACTAATATACAATGAACCTGAAACATGCATTGCGCTAGGAGTCGGTATGCAATCTCAGGCCCACATTGAAGCATTCTTCGATGAGCCGACCAACACCGTGACCTATTTGGTCTCGGACTCGCGCACGCGACAAGCAGCAGTGATCGACCCGGTTCTGGACTACGACTATCGCAGTGGCGAGGCATCCATCGCATCCGCAGACCGCGTGCTGAAGAGGGCGCGAGATTATGGCCTGAACATCGTGTGGGTGCTGGAGACGCACGCCCATGCTGACCATCTGAGTGCTGCCTCGTACATTCGACAACGCACAAAGGCACGGGTCGCGATTGGCGAGCACATTCGCGACGTTCAGACTTTTTTCCGGCCGGTCTTCAACGTCGACGATGTGTCGGGTAACGGCAGTGAGTTCGATCACCTTCTGAAGGATGGAGAGAGATTCGAAATCGGCCACCTGACGGTGGAGGTTCTGCATACGCCGGGTCATACGCCTGCGTGTGTCTCCTACCGCATCAGCGATACGGTCTTCGTGGGCGATACGTTGTTTATGCCTGACTACGGAACGGCTCGCACCGATTTCCCCGGGGGCAGTGCAAGGATCTTGTACCGCTCCATACAGCGGCTGCTTGCGCTGCCTCCGGAGACACGAATCTTCCTGTGCCATGACTACAAGGCTCCCGGTCGCGACAACTACGCGTGGGAGACGACGGTTGCCGAGCAACGTGCGCACAACGTCCATGTAAGAGAAGGCATGGACGAGGATGCTTTTGTCACGATGCGCCAACAGCGCGACGCCACCTTGGCCGTGCCCACACTGCTGTTGCCTTCGATACAGGTGAACATCCGGGCCGGACGGTGGCCCCGCGCGGAATCCAACGGTGTTCACTATCTCAAGATTCCTCTGCGGATGGCCTGAAAATGACCGCAGCAGACAGCGCGGCGCAAGGCCGGAGGCGTTAAACATGTCGGGCGAACTGCTTTCAGACAGGCCTCGGCCGATGGCGGATTCGCGGATTGATGCGGCCAGCCTGGCCCATGCGATCAGCCCAATACTGTGGGTACCTCAGGCGGGCTTGATTGCATTTGGGGTGTCACGGTTGCAAAGCAGTGCAGGCTTGGCGGGTGTCTTGTGGCCGGCATTCGGCATCGTGCTTGCGGGTACGCTGCGCGCCTGGCTCGAAGCGTGGAGCGCCGGCCGCATGTTCGATGCCGCGCGCGAGCGCCTGGGCCAATGGCGTGTGGATGCAGTTGCTGCTTTGGCTGCGCGTTCTCCGCTCGATCGCGCCCGAGCGCATGCCGGCGCGGCCGCGAGCGCGCTGGCAGAACAGGCCGACGCGATCCTTCCCTGGCAGACGCGCTACCAGGGCGCCATGTGGCGCGTGCGCCTCATGCCCTTGCTGATACTGTTGCCGGTGGGCTGGTACTCATGGGCTGCGGCAGCGGTGCTTGTGCTGGCGGCGCCGCTCATTCCCCTGTTCATGGCAATCGTGGGCTGGCGGGCTCGTGCCGCCAGTCAGGCGCAATGGCTGCAGATGGGCAACATGAACGCATTTCTGCTCGATCGCCTGCGCGGCCTGCCGACGCTGCGCGCACTGGGCAGTACGGAGGCCACCGCGCGCCGCTTGCGGGCGAGCACCGAAGATCTGCGCCAGCGCACCATGCGTGTGCTGCGCATCGCGTTCCTGTCTTCGGCGGTTCTGGAGCTGTTCGCGGCGCTGGGTGTGGCGATGGTGGCGGTTTACGTCGGGTTTCACCTGCTGGGGTACCTGGATTTCGGTGCCTGGGGGCGGCGTCTCAGCCTGGCTCAAGGCTTGTTCATTTTGTTGTTGGCGCCAGCCTTTTTCGAGCCCTTGCGGGAGCTGGCTTCCGTCTGGCATGACCGGGCTGCCGGTATCGCGGCGATGGACGCGCTGGATAGGCTCCACGCGGGCGGATTGCCCTTGTTGGACGACGAGCAAAACGCGCCGTCCACGCCGCATGCATCGGCAGCTCGGCTGCCGCCGGGCGTGAAGATCGAGAACCTCACATTCGCGTTTTCCGATGAAGCCCCGGTTTTCCAGAACTTCGCCCTGGACGTGAAGCCGGGAGAGCATGTCGCGTTGATGGGAGGCAGCGGAACGGGAAAAACAGTCCTGATGTCGCTCATTGCCGGGCTGCTGCCCGTGTCGCAAGGCAGCATCGAGATCGGAGGTGCTCCCTTGACCGCGGCATCGGCGCGGCGGTTGCGTGGGCGCATGGCCTGGATGGCGCAACGCTCTCACGTGTTTTCCGGGTCGGTTCGGCACAACGTGTCCCTCGGACGAGCGGGCGTGGAGAACGCGCAGGTGCACCAGGCGATTCGGTGGGCACGGCTGGACAAGGTGGCGCAAGCGCACCCCGGTGTCTCGCTGGGTGAAGGTGGAACGGGTCTGTCGGGCGGCGAGGCTGCGCGTTTGGCGTTGGCGCGCCTGATGGCCGCGCCCCATGCCGATCTGCTGCTTGCGGACGAACCGACGGCCCACCTGGACACGGAAACGGCCGAGCAGGTCACCGAGTCCCTCGTGGCCCTGGCCCAGGGACGCACCCTGATCGTGGCGACCCATGATCCCGAGCTTGCGGCACGCATGGATCGCGTCATCGAGCTGTCGGCGACTGCCGATGCCCCGAAGCCCATTCAGGGAGGTTGGCATGGCGCGTAAAGCCGCTGCGGCCATATCGACCTTGCTACCCGCAGTGCGGGCCACACTCGGCGGGTCTTCACGCCGCATGATGCTGGGCGCTGCGCTGGCGACGTTGACCGTTCTAGCAGGCATGGGTCTGCTCGGCCTGTCGGGCTGGTTCATCGCTGCAACGGCGATCGCGGGACTGCAGTTCGCCAGCGCTCTGGCGTTTGACGTCTTTGCGCCGTCGGCCGGCATTCGCCTGCTGGCCCTCGGGCGGACCGTTGCACGCTATGGCGAGCGGATTGTCACGCATGATGCGACGCTGGCCGCCTTGGCACAACTGCGCGAGCGCATCTTCCGAAGCTGGGCGGGCGGAGGGAACATTCAGGATCTGCTGCGCCGCCCAGCCCGCGCTCTGTTTCGTCTGACCGTCGACCTCGATGCGCTGGAATCCTTCTACCTGCGCCTTCTGGTGCCAGCCGGCGCCGCGCTGGGCGCGGCGATTTTCGGTACCGTTGTGCTCGGCACCGAGGCTCCCTGGTTCGGCATCTCGCTGGGCGTCTGGCTTCTGCTCGTAGGCGTTGCCGTGGCGGTCGAAGTGATTCGCCGCTCGCGGCAGCTCGCAGCGCGGCACGCTCTGTTCACCGAGCGTTTGCGTGCCCAGACTGTCGATCTGGTGTCCGGCCAGACCGAACTGGTCATGGCCGGACGCCTGGCTGGCCAGTGCGATGCACTCCAGCGCACGGATCGCCGCCTGGCGCGTATCGACCGGCTTCTACACGGCCTGGACATGTCTGCCGGTGCTGCCTACGGTATCGCTGGCAGCCTCACTTTGGCCCTTGTGCTGCTGGGCGTCGGCGTGTTGACTGACCAGGGCCGTCTCGGCACCCCCGGTGCGGCGCTCGCGCTGTTGATCGCCCTGACGGCGATGGAGCCGTTCGCGGCGCTGCGGCGAGGCGCTTTGGAGGCTGGACGTACTTGGCTGGCAGCGCGGCGCCTGTCGCCATATTGCGGCGATGGTGATGTGGCGCCTCCGCCCAGGGCGTCCCTCGAAGCCGGCTATGCGATCAGCCTGCAGCAGGTATCGGTGCGCTATCCGGACAGCCCCGTAGATGCCTTGCGGTCTTTGTCGCTGGTGCTGATGTCTGGAGAACGAATCGCCATCGTTGGCTCCAGCGGCGCGGGTAAATCAACGCTCATGGCCGTGATTGCAGGCGAGCTGATACCGCACGAGGGAGTCATTCGTTCGCAACCTCACGCATGGCTGAGTCAACGCGCAGATCTTTTCCAGGACAGCCTGCGCGACAACCTGCTGCTGGCTAATCCCGAGGCTACAGACGCATCTCTTTGGCAGGCGCTCGAAGCCGCAGGCCTTGCATCCGAGATTCGAGCTCTGCAAGCTGGACTCGATACGCGGCTCGGCGAAGGAGGACTTGGGCTGTCGGGTGGGCAGTCGCGCCGTCTGGCGTTGGCGCGTCTGCTGCTTCAACCGCACCCGCTGTGGCTGCTGGACGAGCCAACCGAAGGGCTGGATGCGGCGACTGCTATGGACGTCCTCGCGCGGCTCGACTCGCTGGGTGCGGGTCGAGCCTGGCTGATGGCCACCCACCTCCAGCGCGAAGCGGCACTGGCCGATCGGCTGCTGGTCCTGCGTAGCGGTCGCATCGAAGCGGAGTTTTCTCGCGGTAGCACCGGGTTTGAAGCCTCATTGGCCGCATTGAGGCGCGACTGATTTATTCACGCACACATGATTTGACATCAATAAAGGAAACCCACCATGGACTTTGACATCGTCAGCCTGTCGCGATTGCAGTTCGCGATCACGGTGCTCTACCACTTTCTATTCGTTCCATTGACGCTAGGCCTGTCGATCCTGATCGCCATCATGGAGACGGTCTACGTGATGACGGGCCGAACCATCTGGCGCGACATGACCAAGTTCTGGGGTGTGCTCTTCGGCATTAACTTCGCCATGGGCGTGGCCACCGGGATCGTGATGGAGTTTCAGTTCGGCATGAACTGGAGCTACTACAGCCACTACGTCGGCGACATCTTCGGCGCGCCGCTCGCCTTGGAGGGGCTCATGGCCTTCTTCCTGGAAGCCACCTTTGTCGGCCTGTTCTTCTTCGGCTGGGATCGCCTCTCCAAGGTGAAGCACTTGATCGTCACCTGGTGCGTGGCGCTGGGCTCGAACTTCTCGGCGCTGTGGATCCTGATTGCCAATGGCTGGATGCAGAACCCCGTGGGCGCCCAATTCAATCCGCAGACCATGCGCATGGAGATGACGGACTTTTTCGCCGTGCTCACCAACCCGGTGGCGCAGGCCAAGTTCGTGCACACCGCCTCGGCCGGCTACGTGACGGCGGCCATCTTCGTGCTCGGCATCGCAGCCTGGTACGTGCTCAAGGGTCGCCACGTCCAGCTGGCCAAGCGCTCGATGACGGTGGCCGCCTGCTTCGGCCTGGCTTCGGCGCTGTCGGTCGTGGTGCTGGGCGACGAGAGCGGCTACCTCTCCACCGAGCACCAAAAAATGAAACTCGCCGCCATCGAGGCGATGTGGAAGACCGAGCCCGCACCTGCCGCGTTCACCGCTTTTGGATTTCCCGACCAAGCCGCACGGGAAACCCACTTTGCAGTCCACATCCCGTGGGCCATGGGACTGATCGGCACGCGCTCGCTGACGACGCAAATTCCTGGCATTGACGATCTGGTTGCGCGCGCCGAGGTGCACATCCGCGATGGCATCCTGGCCTATGACGCCCTGCAGCAGATCCGTGCCGCAACGGGGGGCGCGAGCGTGCCTGACCAGGCGCAGGCTGCATTCGAGGAGCACGGACAACTGCTGGGCTACGCACTTCTGCTGAAGCGCTACGTCGACGACCCCCGCCAGGCCACGCCTGAGCAAATCGCCAAGGCAGCCTGGGATACCGTGCCGCAGGTGGCGCCACTATTTTGGACGTTCCGTGTCATGGTCGGCCTGGGTTTCTTCTTCATTTTGCTGACCGGCGTCTTCTTCTGGCTTTCGGCTCGACGTCGGCTGGATGCGCACCCATGGTTGCTCAAGGTCGCCGTGTGGTCGATCCCCTTGCCTTGGATTGCCGCCGAGTTCGGCTGGATCGTGGCCGAGGTGGGACGTCAGCCATGGGCCATCGAGGGCGTTTTGCCAACGGCGGTAGCAGTGTCTAACCTCGGCGCCTCTACCGTGCTGCTGACAATCGCCGGCTTCGTGGTGATCTACACCGTCCTGCTCATCATCGAGATGAAGCTCATGCTCAAGGCAATCCGCAAGGGGCCCGACACCCATGCGCCCACCTACATCGAAGGCCAGCCCGCCGGTTCGGCTGGCCTGGCACCTGCACAGTAATACCGTAAGGAGAAATAGCATGATCCTCCACGAACTCATCTCATATGACGTGTTGCGCCTGATCTGGTGGGCACTGTTGGGAGTGTTGCTGATCGGATTCGCGCTTACCGATGGCTTTGACCTCGGCGCGGGCACGCTGCTGCCTTTCGTCGCGCGCAACGACAGCGAACGCCGCACCGTTATCAACACCATCGGGCCGGTCTGGGAGGGTAACCAAGTCTGGCTGATTCTCGGCGGTGGAGCCATCTTCGCGGCTTGGCCGCAACTCTATGCAGTGTCGTTCTCCGGCTTTTATCTAGCGATGTTCGCCATCCTGTTCGCACTCATTTTGCGGCCCGTGGCATTCAAGTTCCGCAGCAAGCGGGAAGATCCAGCTTGGCGCAGTCGCTGGGATTGGGCTCAGTTCGTGGGTGGGTTCGTACCAGCGCTGATCTTTGGTGTGGCAATGGGCAATGTGTTGCAGGGCGTTCCCTTTCGCATTGAACACGACATGCAGATTTTCTATGACGGAACATTCTTCGGGTTGCTCAATCCTTTTGCCCTGCTGTGCGGTCTCGTCTCTGTCACCATGCTGGTCATGCATGGCGCCGCCTGGCTACAACTCAAGACTGAAGGCCACGTAGCCGAGCGCGCGCGCCGTTTTGGCATCGTGGCGGCGCTGCTGACCGTGGTGCTGTACGCAGTGGCGGGGGTCGTTCTGGCCAACTTCGTGTCGGGGTACGCGATCACGAGCGAGATTGTGCGCGGTGGCGCTTCGAATCCTCTTGTCAAGACCGCTGTGATGCAAAGCGGCGCCTGGTTTGCCAACTATGCCTCCGAAAACGCGCTTTGGGTGGTGCCGGCATTGGGTTTGGCGGGCTCCATGGCCGCTGCGATCTGCTTGGCGGTGCGTCGTCCGGCGGCAGCTCTGCTTACTGGAGGCGTGGGTATCGCGGGGATCATCGCTAGCGTGGGCGTCTCCATGTTTCCTTTCATCCTGCCGTCATCGGTCAATCCGTCGGTTAGCCTGACCGTGTGGGATTCCTCATCGAGCCACCTCACGCTGTTCATCATGCTCGTTTCGACGGTCATCTTTATGCCTCTAATCCTGGCCTATACCAGCTGGGTGTTCTCGGTCTTGCGCGGCAAAGTCGACTCCGAGGCCATTCGGGATGGTAAAGGCCATGCGTACTGACCCGTGCACGCTTTCATTCATAGGAGATTGACCATGTGGTATTTCGCCTGGATTCTCGGCTTGCCGCTGGCAGCCGCCTTCGCCGTTCTCAATGCGATGTGGTATGAGTTGATGGATGACGCGGCGGTCCGCCGCGACCGCCTCGATCTCAACGAGTCCTGAACCCGGTTGCACGCTCCATCACGGCGACCGCGACAGGTGCGGCAAACACTGCCGATGCCTACCGCAGTGTCGTTCTGCCGGTATCTGCGGCGCCTGTACATGTGCAACGATTTGGCAGAGGGGCGCTCCCGCGTAGGCGGCAGGCCGGCGGCACTGGCCGACATCGGGGTGTCCAGGTTCATCAGCGGTACGGTACGAGACCACGCCGCCCCCTGTCTGTCCGTGTACAAGGTCAGCGATCCGGAACTGACCTTCGTGCTCACCAGTGGCGGGTGCAACGCTGGAGTGGTCAGCGAACCGGAGCATGCCCGGCGCAGCTTCTAGATCGCCACCCGCGCCGCCGGCGAACGCTACGTCGATCCGTAGCAGTGGTGTGCCGAGACGCCGCTGAGTGAGGGCTCCTGGTGGCCGGCATGGCAGCAGGGCTGGCGCAACGCTCGTCGGAACGCGTAACACCACCTGTCGTCGGTGGCATGCATGACGCACATGCATCGCTTAGCGATGTACCCGGAAGGGCATCAGACCTGCGTTGTTGAACGATATGAATAGGAAGAAAATAAGTGGAGTTGCGCCACCTTCGATGTTTCATCGCTGTCGCGGAAGAGCTTCACTTCGCGCGTGCCGCCGAGCGGCTGCACATAGACCAGTCGCCTCTGTCTCGCACCATCAAGGAGCTTGAGGAGGACCTTGGTGCACGCCTTTTCTTTCGCACTACCCGCAGCACGCAATTGACCCGCGCGGGCCGGTTGCTCTTGGAGCACGTGCCGCGCGTTTTTATGGCGCTGGAGCAAGCGCGCGATAGCGTCAAATCCGCTGCCAACGGTTATCACGGGCAACTGCGCATTGCTTTGTCCGACGGCGTCACGCCATCACGCTTGCCGGCGCTGCTGGCACAGTGCCGAGAAGAAGACCCAGAGGTGGAAATTCGTCTGTTCGAGGTGCCTTTAGCCCAGCAGATCAAGGGCCTGCATGACGATCTGTACGACGCTGGCTTTTCGATGACCGATGACGTGGGCGCTGGCATCGTGGTCACTCCCGCTTGGGAGGACGAATTGATGGCAGCGGTGCCTGCACGTCATCCCGTGCTTGCCTACAAGCAGGTTCCGCTGGAGGAGGTGCTGCACTATCCGCTGGTACTTGGCGATCCTGCAGTGTGCGAAGGCCATGCGCGCCAAGTCGATCGCATTCTGCGCAGGCATGAACAGGAGCCGCTGATTGTTCAGCACGTCGCCACTTTTGACCTCATGATGACCTTGGTTTCCGCCGGACTGGCCTTGGGTTTGGCGGGCGCGGCGCACATTGCTTGTAGCCGGGAGCCGGGCGTGGTTGCGCGGCCTTTGGCGGGTAAGCCGCCGATGCTCACGACCTATTTGCTGCGTCGTGACGCGGAGCTTTCCGAAATGCTGACCCGGTTCATCGGACGAGTGGCCAACATTAACTCGGCCGATGCCCAGAGCGCCGCCATGTATTCCCGCACTATCCGATGAAAGGACAGACGCCATGAACAAGGTGTTGCTGTTGACGCTTGCCGCCACGCTGACGGCATGTAGCCCTTCGCAACCTTCGGAAACTGTGGACTTTCTGGTGGCGAATCCGAAGCGCATCAAGGAGATTCAACGACTGTGCAAGGAAGACCGCGCAAAGGTCGGCGACGAACTCTGCCGACGCGCTGCCGAAGCTGCGAACCGCCGTTTCTTCGGTGATCGACCCGAGAAAAAATCTAAGTAGCGCCCTTCGCGGCCGGTTCACAGCGACGAAGCTCTCGCTGTTACCTCAATACGCCACAACGCGCTCGCGTATGTGGCATTTTTATTAGCTTCTTCACAGCAAGAACTCCGGCTTTTTTGACCTCAAACCCCGCCATAACGGCCTTTGACTGGTACTGATCCGGCAACGATCCTGACGCCTGCGGCACGTCCTTGTGCCGCGCTTTCCATGAGGAATCAGCGCAGGAGAAATCGGAGGCCAGGTCATGCAAGGGACGAACGTGCTGTTCGGTCAGATTGCCGTGGTGTTCGGCATCGTGATCGCCGGAGTGTGGAGCGCCACACAATGGACAGCAGCGGCCCTTGGCTATCAACTACGCCTTGGCTCGCCCTGGTTCGATTTTCTTGGCACGCCGATCTACCACCCGTGGAAGCTGTTCGAGTGGTGGTTTTTCTTTGATGCCTACGCTTCCGATGTTTTCGATAGGGGCGGCGCTATCGCCGCTGGCAGCGGCCTGCTGGCCGTGGTGGTCGCTATCGGCATGTCGATATGGCGCTCGCGTCAATCGCGCCTGGTCACGACCTACGGCTCGGCCCGCTGGGCGAACGCGCAGGACATTCGCAAGGCGAGCCTGACGCAGCCAGCCGGTGTATTTCTCGGCCAGCACGACCGCCAGTACCTGCGCCATGAAGGGCCAGAGCATGTCCTGACGTTCGCACCCACGCGCTCGGGCAAGGGCGTCGGCCTGGTGGTGCCGACGCTGCTTTCCTGGCCCGCGTCCGCCGTCATCCACGACATCAAGGGCGAGAACTGGCAGATCACCGCCGGCTGGCGCTCGCGCTTCTCGCACTGCTTGCTGTTCAACCCCACGGATGCCAAATCAGCGGCCTACAACCCGCTACTCGAAGTCCGCAAGGGCGACCATGAAGTGCGCGACGTGCAGAACATCGCGGACATTCTGGTCGATCCCGAAGGCGCGCTGGAGAAGCGCAACCATTGGGAGAAGACCTCGCACGCGCTGCTGGTCGGCGCCATCCTGCATGTGCTCTATGCGGGCGAAGACAAGACGCTACGCGGCGTCGCCAATTTCCTCAGCGACCCGGCCAGCCCGTTCGAGCTGACCTTGCATCGGATGATGACCACGCCGCACCTGGCGAATGGGGAAGGTGTTGGCCCGCATCCGGTAGTGGCATCCGCTGCGCGTGAAGTGCTCAACAAGTCGGACAACGAGCGTTCCGGCGTGTTGAGCACTGCCATGTCGTTCCTCGGCCTGTACCGCGATCCCACGGTGGCCGAAGTCACCTCGCGCTGCGACTGGCGCATCGCCGACCTCATATCCACCGAGCACCCCGTATCGCTGTACCTGGTGGTGCCGCCTTCGGACATTAGCCGCACAAAGCCCTTGATCCGGTTGATCCTCAACCAGATCGGGCGGCGGCTCACCGAATCGCTCGACGGCAGCGACGGCATCGAGCGTCGCCACAAGCTGCTGCTGATGCTCGATGAGTTTCCGGCCCTGGGTCGGCTCGACTTCTTCGAGACGGCTTTGGCCTTCATGGCGGGCTACGGCATCCGCAGCTTTCTCATTGCGCAGTCGCTCAACCAGATCGACAAGGCGTATGGGCAGAACCACTCCATTCTCGACAACTGCCATGTGCGCGTGACATTCGCCACGAACGACGAGCGCACCGCCAAGCGCATTTCCGAGACGTTGGGCACCGCGACCGAGTTGCGCGCACAGCGCAACTACGCGGGCCACCGGCTCGCGCCGTGGCTGGGCCACCTCATGGTGTCGCGACAGGAGACGGCCCGCCCGCTGCTGACGCCCGGCGAAGTCATGCAGCTTCCGTCCGACGAGGCCGTGGTGATGGTGTCCAGCGTGGCGCCGATCCGGGCAAAGAAGCTGCGCTACTACGCGGACGCCAATTTCAAGCGGCGCGTGCTGTCGCCGCCCGTGTTGGCGGACAGCCAATACGCCGACGCGCCGCCGCTGCGCCCCGACGACTGGAGCGGGCTGGCGATTCCTGCCGTGCCGACTCCGCCTGTCGCCGGAGAAGCCGAAGGCTTCCCGGCCAGCACTGACGACGGCGGCCCGCGCCGTCAGCCCGAACTCTCCGAAACCGTCGCCTACGACCCCGAACTGGCCGTGCCCCCTGCCGACCTCGGCCTGCTCGATGACGACGACGATCTGCCGCTTCCCCTTCCTCGCCAGCTTGATCCGGCCATGCAGCGCACGGCCCGGCTGGCTTCGCTGAACCCCAACGACGGAATCGAGCTATGAGCTACCGCCTGAACCTCTTTATTCAGCCCGAGCACGCCCAGCGGCTCGATGAACTGGCCGCCAAGAAAGGCGTCTCCAAGTCGTCCATCGTTGCGGCGGCGCTCGCATCGTGGCTGTCGCCCGATGCCGCCGACCAGCGCGAGGCAGCCATCGCCAAGCGCCTTGATCGGCTGTCGCGCCAGGCCGAGCGCATGGAGCGCGACCAGAACATCGCCATCGAGACGCTGGCGCTGTTCATCCGCTACTACCTGACCGTCAGCACGCCGGTTCCCGAAGCGCACCAAGACGCGGCCCGTGCGCAGGGCAAGGCGCGCTTCGAGCAGTTCACCGAGCAGCTTGGCCGCCACCTGATGCGCGGACGCAGCCTGGTGCGCGACGTGGTGGAAGAACTCCATCCTGATCCGGTGCGCCTGGACGAAGCGCAGGAGCGTAGGTCATGAACGCGCCGCAGTCCGCAAACGCGGCCTCGCTCGACCGGCGCATCCAGATGCTGCGCACGGCAATGGGGCCGCTAATCGCCGCCGCGCTGGAAGACCCGGACGTGGTGGAAATTATGCTCAACCCCGACCGCACCCTGTGGGTGGATCGCTTGTCGTCGGGCCGCGCACCGATGGGCGTGAAGCTGCCCGAAGCCGATGGCGAGCGAATCATCCGTCTGGTCGCGGCCCACGTCGGCGCGGAGGTGCATCGCGGCCAGCCGCTGCTGTCGGCCGAGTTGCCCGAAACCGGCGAACGCTTCGAGGGCATCCTGCCGCCCGCCGCGCCGGGGCCGGCTTTTGCGCTGCGCAAGCGCGCCATTGGCGTGATTCCGCTGGAGCGGTACGTCATCGACCGGATGATGACTGCCGCCCAGGCAGGTTTTCTCGTTCGCGCCGTGCGCGAGCGCAAGAACATCCTGATCGCCGGAGCCACCAGCAGCGGCAAGACCACGCTCGCCAATGCCTTGCTCGCCGAAATCGCCGCCACCGGCGACCGCGTGCTGGTGCTCGAAGACACGGTGGAGCTGCAATGCGCGGCCCGCGACCACGTTCCGCTGCGCACGCGCTCCGGCGTGGTGTCCATGACCGAGCTGGTGCGCTCATCTATGCGCCTGCGGCCGGATCGCGTCGTCGTCGGCGAGGTGCGCGGCCCCGAGGCGCTGGATCTCATCAAGGTGTGGGGCACCGGGCACCCCGGCGGCATCGCCACGATCCACGCCGGCTCTGCGCTGGGCGCGCTGCTGCGCATGGAGCAATTGATTCTCGAAGTGGCGGTGAACCCGCCCCGTGCGCTGATCGCCGAGGCCGTGGACGTGGTGATCCACATCGCCGGGCGCGGGCGCAAGCGCCGCATCGAGAGCATCGCCCGCCTCAACGGCTTCGACGGCGTGGGCTACCAACTGGCGGACGCGCTGGAGACGCCGTTTCCCGAGCTGCTGCCGCAGTCCGACCTTTCTTCTCTGTCCCCTGACAACTCTGGAGAACTGCCATGACGCACGTTGATGCTTTCCGTATTTCTGTAAATCCGCTTTCCCGCCGCTCCAGTCCCGCGCGGTTGGATGGCCTGGCTCGCCCGGCCATGCAAGGCTTGATGCTCGCTGCCTTCATGCTGCTGCTTGCGGGCACTGCGCAGGCTGCCGGCTCCTCGATGCCCTGGGAAGGGCCGCTGCAATCCATCCTCGAATCCATCCAGGGGCCGGTGGCGCGCATCG
>NZ_AXVM01000016.1 GCF_000484635.1 Comamonas badia DSM 17552
TGTCACATCCCGGATGATTGGATAAACAATAAACGCTACCCGCTCTTCATCGCGCGAGCGACGATGGCTGAACTGATAGCGTCATTGCAATCTGCATCCGGGAGTGCTCCATGATCATCGCCTTGCACAAGAACGCACGCACCACGCCTGCGGTGCGTGCCGAGATCGCCGCCAGCAGTGAACCTGCCCACGTGCTTGCTGCCCGCTACGGCGTCAGCCCGTTGTGTGTCTACAAGTGGAAAAAGCGTGAGGTCTTCACCGACCGCTCGCACACGGCGCACCACCTTCAGACGACGCTCACGCCAGCACAGGAAGCGATCGTGGTTGAACTGCGCAAGACGCTGCTGCTGCCCCTGGATGACTTGCTCGCTGTCACGCGTGAATTCCTGTGCCCCGAGGCCTCTCGCTCGGGGCTCGATCGCTGCCTTCGTCGCCATGGCGTGGGCAATCTGCGAGCGTTGTTGCCGCCCGCTCCCAAGGAGCCCGGCAAGACCTTCAAGGCCTACGAGCCAGGGTACGTGCACATCGATGTGAAGTATCTGCCGCAGATGCCCGGTGAGAGCAAGCGCCGCTATCTGTTTGTGGCCATTGACCGCGCTACGCGTTGGGTGTTCGTGGCCATCAAGACGAACAAGAGCGCAGCCAGTGCGCGCAGCTTCCTCAATGCGCTTGCCAAGGCTTGCCCGATCAGAATCAGCAAGATCCTCACCGACAACGGCAAGGAGTTCACCGACAGGCTCTTTGCCAGCCGGGAAAAGCAGCCCAGCGGTAATCACGAGTTTGACCTGCTGTGCAAGGAGCTGGCAATTGAGCATCGCCTCACCCAGCCCAGAACGCCCAGAACCAACGGGATGGTGGAGCGCTTCAACGGGCGCATTGCCGACGTGCTCAGAACGCACAGGTTCATCAACCAGGAAGACCTGGACGCTACGCTGCTGCGCTACGTGCATCTGTATAACCAGCAATTGCCTCAGTCAGCCCTCAAGAGCCAGACCCCGATGCAGACGATGAAACAGTGGTACAAATCCCATCCTCAGTTGTTCCATAGACGACCATATGATCGTCCGGGATGTGACATCTAGGCGCGAAGCCGCAGACAGTGCTGTAGCACGACAAGGCGAAGCAACAACGACACGGATGATTTAGAAATGGAATAAAGCCCCTGCGGGCATTGCAGCGGCGCTAGCATCGGCCACAGCCATTCATCCACCACAAGGAACACCACCATGAGCGACGACGCATTGCAACTGGGCACCATCACCCCACAAGACAGCGGCCACCAGGGGCGCATCACGCGCGATTTCGATCACCCGCCGGCCAAGGTCTGGAGCATGCTGACCGAACCCGCGCTGATGGCGCAGTGGCTCAGCGCCGGCACGATAGAGCAGCGCCTGGGCGGCAAGGTGCGCATCGATTTCGTCGACAGCGGCATCGTGATCGACAGCGAAGTCACCGCGTTTGCCGCAGGCGCGCTGATCGAATATTCCTGGAGCAGCGGCAACGAGCCACAGCGCCCGCTGCGCTGGGCGCTGACGCCCACCGCGAGCGGCACGCATCTGGCGCTCACCGTGGGCGTGCCGGCCGGCGAAGATGCCGCCAAGGCCTGCGCGGGCTTTGAAGGGCATCTGGAAATGCTGGCGGCGGCGCTTGAAGGCGTGCCGATCAAATTCCCGTTTGAAACCTACATGAAGGCGCGCACCGGCTACAAGGCGATGCTCGGCGGTTGAACCGGTTTCCTGCAGCCCGCACGGCTGCGGCGCACAATCAAAGCAGACAAGAGGCACGCACATGAAACGCCGAGAAGATTTGCCCGACTGGATGTGGTCCGACGCGCTGGCGGCGCTGGACCGGGCCGAGCGCCTGCACCGCCAGATGTTCCAGCCCCGGCACGCCAGCAGCTGGGAGCCGCCGGTGGATATGCTGGAGACGGCGCACGAGGTGCTGATCTACGTCGCGCTGCCGGGGGTGGAGGCGCACGACGTGAAGGCCGTCATCGTTGACGCGGCGCTCGTCGTCTCAGGCCGGCGCACGCTGCCGCCGGCGCTGCGCACCGCCACCATCCACCGGCTGGAGCTGCCGCAGGGGCGCTTCGAGCGCCACATTCCGCTGCCACCCGGCCACTACGGCGCGGTGGACGTGAGCAACGAGCGAGGGTGCCTGGTGATCTGCCTGCACAAGATGCCATGAGCGACAACCCGCACACCGAAGCCCGCGAGGCGGCCAGCGCCGCGCCGGTACCCGCTTCTGCCGCTTCCTCATCCACCGCACCCGCGGCGGATCTGCCCGACGATGCGCTGCTGATCGTCGCCATGCCCGACACGGTGCTGTTCCCGGGCACGGTGTCTCCCATCCTCGTGGGGCGTGAATCTTCGGTGGCGGCGGCTGAACAGGCCTTGCGCGCCGAACGTCCCATCGGCATCCTGATGCAGAAGGACACGGAAAACCAGGAGCCCGGGGCGGCCGATCTCTACACCACCGGCACCGTGGCCAACATCCTGCGCTACGTCACCCTGCCCGACGGCGGCCACCATGTGGTGGTGCAGGGCGTGCAGCGCTTCAGAGCAAAGGAATTCCTGAGCGAACAGCCCATGCTCACGGTGCGCGCCGAGCGCATCGAAGAACCCGAGGCGCAGGGCACCGTCATCGAGGCGCGCGTGCTGCACCTGCGCCAGCAGGCGCTCGAAGCCCTGCAGCTGCTGCCCAACGTGCCGCCGCCGCTGGTGGCCGCGGTGCAGAACACCGCGGGCGCCGGGGCGCTGGCGGATCTGGTCGCGGCCTATATGGAGTTGGAACGCGCCGACCGGCAGAGCCTGCTGGAGACCGTCGACGTCGCCGAGCGCATCGACAAGGTCTCCACGCTGCTGGCCAAGCGCATCGAGGTCATGCGCCTGTCCCAGGAGATCGGCCAGCGCACCAAGGCCACCTTCGACGAGCGCCAAAAGGAAGCCATCCTGCGCGAGCAGATGGCGGCCATCAAGAAGGAACTGGGCGAGACCGAGGACGACGGCAAATCGCAGGAAGTGGCCGAGCTCGCCAAGGCCATCGATGAAGCCAAACTGCCGCCCGAGGCCGACGAGCTGGCGCGCAAGGAACTGCGCCGCTACCAGCGCATGCCGTCCGAGGCGACCGAGGCCGGCATGGTGCGCACCTACCTCGACTGGCTCATTGCCCTGCCCTGGGCCGAGCCCGAGCCGCGCGCCATCGACATCGCCGCCGCGCGCAAGGTGCTCGACGAAGACCACTATGGCCTGGCCAAGATCAAGCAGCGCATCATCGAATTCCTCGCGGTGCGCAAGCTCGCACCGCATGGCAAGTCGCCCATCCTGTGCTTCGTCGGGCCGCCGGGCGTGGGCAAGACCTCGCTCGGCCAATCGATCGCGCGCGCCATGGACCGGCCCTTTGCGCACGTGAGCCTGGGCGGCGTGCACGACGAGGCCGAGATCCGCGGCCACCGGCGCACCTACATCGGCGCCATGCCGGGCAACATCGTCCAGGCCATCCGCAAGGCCAAGGCGCGCGACTGCGTGATGATGCTCGACGAGATCGACAAGATGGGCGCCGGCGTGCAGGGCGACCCATCGGCCGCCATGCTCGAAGTGCTGGACCCGGAACAGAACGGGGCTTTCCGCGACAACTACCTGGGCGTGCCGTTCGACCTCTCGCGCGTGGTCTTCATCACCACCGCCAACATGCTCGACACCATCCCCGGGCCGCTGCGCGACCGCATGGAAATCATCGAACTCGCAAGCTACACCGAAAACGAAAAGTTCGAGATCGCGCGCCGCTACCTGGTGCGCCGCGAGCTCGAATCCAACGGCATCACCGAGACGCAGGCCACGATCGGCGACGACGCGCTGCACGCCATCATCCGCAGCTACACGCGCGAAGCGGGCGTGCGCAACCTGCGCCGCGAGATCGGCCGCGTGCTGCGCCATGTGGCGGTGCGCATCGCCGATGGCTCGCAATCCCGCATGGATATTGCCGAGGGCGACCTGACGGAAATCCTGGGCCAGCCGCGCTTCGAGAACGACGTGGCCATGCGCACCGGCACGCCGGGCGTCGCCACCGGCCTGGCCTGGACGCCGGTGGGCGGCGACATCCTCTTCATCGAAGCCACCAGCTACCCCGGCAAGGGCGGCCTGACCCTCACCGGCCAGCTCGGCGACGTGATGCGCGAAAGCGTGCAGGCGGCGCTCTCGCTGGTCAAGCACCGCGCCGGGGAACTCGGCATAGCCCCGAAGAAGCTGTCCGAGCAGGACATCCACGTGCACGTGCCCGCCGGCGCCACGCCCAAGGACGGGCCCAGCGCGGGCGTGGCGATGTTCACCGCGCTGGTCTCCCTGCTCACGGACCGCGGCGTCAACAGCAATACCGCCATGACCGGCGAAATCAGCCTGCGCGGCCTGGTGCTGCCGGTGGGCGGCATCAAGGAAAAAATCATCGCCGCAGCGGCAGCCGGCATCACCCGCGTGATGCTGCCCGCGCGCAACCGGCGCGATTACGACGACATCCCCGCCGAGGTGCGCGAGAAGCTGGAATTCGTCTGGCTCGAAAGCGTGGACCAGGCGATTGCCACGGCGCTGGAGCCTGCTGTCAGCGCGCCTGCGCCCGATTGACCAGCCAGACCCCCGGCAGGATCAGCAGCAGTCCCACCGCGTGGTAGGCGCGGATGGGCTCGCCCAGCACCAGCCAGGCCAGCACCGCGGCATAGGGCGGGCCCAGGTACAGCGTCACGCCCACCCGGGCGGCGCCCAGCTCGCGCAGCATGAAGGCATAGCCCAGGTAGGCGGCAAAACCGGGCAGCGCCGCTGCCACCAGCGCCAGGGCCACGCCCTGTGCGGAGAACGCGGGCAGGGGGCCGGTGGCGGCCTCCCACACGGCAAACGGCAGGATCACCAGCACGCCGAAGAAGCTGATCACGCCCAGGCGCGCAGGGTCGGTCAGCGGCGTGCCCCAGCGCTTGAGCAAAATGGTGAAAAAAGTCCACGACAGCGTCGCCGCCAATACCCAAAGATCGCCCGCCACCCACTCTACCCGCGCGAGCTGCGCCCACTGGCCCTTGATGACCACATGCACCACCCCGGCCAGCGAAAGCAGCACGCCCAGCGCCTGCGGGCGGCTGAACGGCTCCTTGAGCCACAGGCGCGAGACGAGCACGATCATCACCGGCGAAAGCGCGTAGATCAGCGCCAGGTTGGTGGCGCTGGTGCTCTGGCCGGCGATATAGACCCAGCTGCCGCAGATCCACATGCCCAAGGTACCCAGCACCAGCATGTGGCGCCAGTCGGCCAGGATGGCGCGGCAGTGCGCGCGTATTTCGCGCCAGGCCAGCAGGCAGAACGCACCGCCGGCAAAGGTCCAGCGCAAACCCGCGAGGGTATTGGGCGCAATCACCCCCGGGGCACTGCGGGCAATCAGGTAGTTGGTCGCCCAGAACACGGGCACGATGGCGATGAGCGCCAGCGCAAGGCGCGCGCGGGTGGAGGAAGACATTCAAGCAAAAATCGGTGTTTGCGCTTATGCAGTAATCGCCAGCAGCTATCAATAATGAAAAACAGCAGCGCCTGCAGCCGACGCATTAAACCACCGCGCCCGCGCATGGCGCCGCCGCCGGCGCTTGGCACAATGCCACCACCGGCGCACAGGCCAATCCCCCGGACGAACGGATGCCGCGCGAGGACGGCACAATCCTTGCCATGACCACGAACAAGCGCGCGACGATCGTTGACTCCCGCCGCATCGGCCAGATGCCGCCCGCCCATGAGGGCAGTCTTGAGGCCCCCACGGGCATCCTGAAAGACCTGCGCGGGCGCCCGCTGCGCGATCTGCGCATCAGCGTCACCGACCGCTGCAATTTCCGCTGTACCTATTGCATGCCCAAGGAAATCTTCGGCAAGGACTACAACTTCCTGCCGCACGGCAGCCTGCTGTCGTTCGAGGAGATCACGCGCCTCTCGGGCCTGTTCCTGGCGCATGGCGTGCACAAGCTGCGCCTGACCGGGGGCGAGCCGCTGCTGCGCAAGGACATCGACAAGCTGATCGCCATGCTGACGGAACTGCGCACCACCGAAGGCCAGCCGCCCGAAGTGACGCTGACGACCAACGGCTCGGTGCTCGCACGCAAGGCCAGGGCGCTCAAGGCCGCGGGCCTGGCGCGCGTGACGGTGAGCCTGGACAGCATGGATGACGCGGTGTTTCGCGCGATGAACGACGTGGATTTCCCGGTGGCGGACGTGCTGGCGGCGATCGACGCCGCGCGCGACGCTGGGTTTGAACGTGTCAAGGTCAACATGGTGGTCAAGCGCGGCGTGAATGATCAGGAAATCCTGCCGATGGCGCGGCACTTTCGCGGCAGCGGCATCACGCTGCGCTTCATCGAATTCATGGACGTGGGCTCGACCAACCACTGGCGCATGCAGGAGGTGGTGCCTTCCAAGGAGGTGCTCGCGCGCATCCAGTCGGAGTTCCCGCTGGTGCCGTTGCAGGCCACCGCGCCCGGCGAGACGGCCGAGCGCTGGGGCTACGCGGGCGCCGACGGCCAGTTGGACCCGAAACTGGGCGAGGTCGGCTTCATCAGCAGCGTGACCAAGGCCTTCTGCGGCAGCTGCAACCGCATCCGCCTCTCCACCGAAGGCCAGCTCTTCACCTGCCTGTTCTCCACCAGCGGCTGGGATCTGCGCGGCCTGATGCGCGGCGGCGCGACGGACGCGCAGCTCTCGCAGGCCATCGCCGATATCTGGCATGGCAGGAACGACCGCTATTCCGAGCTGCGCGCCAGCCTGCCCAAGAAAGACAATGCGCCCGATGGCGGCAAGCGCATCGAGATGAGCTACATCGGTGGCTGAGGCTCCATGATCGCGCCGCACGAAATCACCGGCCTGGTGCTTGCAGGCGGGCGCGGCACGCGCATGGACGGGGCCGACAAAGGGCTGGAGTCCTGGCATGGCCAGCCACTGGCGCGGCATGCGCTGGACCGCCTGCGCCCGCAAGTGGGCGGCGTCGCCATCAGCGCCAACCGCCATCTGCCAACCTACGCCGCCTGGGGCGTGCCCATCTGGAGCGATGCCGGCGCCGACTACGCCGGGCCGCTGGCAGGCATGCTCGCGGGCCTCGCGCACAGCGTAACCGCCTGGCTGCTGACCGTCCCTTGCGATGCCCCCTTCTTCCCCGCGGACCTGGCGCTGCGCCTGGCCGAGGCGGCAACGCATGCGCAATCCCCCATCGCCTTTGCCCGTGCGCCCGACGAAACCGGCGTGCTGCGCCCGCAGCCGGTGTTCTGCCTGCTGCACCAAAGCACGGCGCCCAGCCTGCGCGAGTACCTGCGCAACGGCGGACGCAAGATCCGCCCCTGGGCCGAGCAGCAGGGCTGCGCCACTGCTCGCTTCGACCGCGCAGGCGACAGCCCGCAGGCCTTTGCCAACATCAACACCCCGCAGGAGCTGCAGGCGCTGCAGGCCGCCATCCCATGAGCCGGATTGCCGAAATCGCCGCCCAGATTCCCGGCTATGCGCCGGAGGATCTGCACGTGGACGCGGTCAGCGCCTTTCTGCAGCGCCTCATCACCCCCGTGCGGCAGGCGCACGCGCTGCCCTTGCTCGACGCACATGGCCAGGTACTGGCCGAAGACGTGGTGTCGCCCATCGACGTGCCCGGGCACGACAACGCCGCGATGGACGGCTATGCCTTCGCGGGCGATCAACTGCATGCCAGCCAGAGCCTGCAGCTGCGGCCCCTGGCAGGCAGCGCGCTGGCAGGCCGCCCCTGGCAGGGCAGCGTGCAGCCGGGCCAGTGCGTGAAGACCATGACCGGCGCCGTGATGCCTTCCGGCACGGATACCGTGGTGCCGCGCGAACTGGTGCTGCCGGGCGATGGCGGCCGCATCCGCATCGCCGCCGATGCATTGCACCTCGGCGCCAACCGCCGCCTGCATGGCGAAGACATTGCGCGCGGCAGCGTGGCGCTTGCAAAAGGAGAGCTGCTAACGCCCGCAGCCATTGGCCTGCTGGCCAGTCTTGGGCTGCAACAGGTGCCGGTCTGGCGGTCGCTGCGCGTGGCGCTGCTCTCCACCGGCAGCGAAATCCTGCGTCCCGGCGAAGCGCCGCGCGAAGGCGCCATCCACGACAGCAACCGCTACACGCTGCACGCCCTGCTCACACGCCTGGGAGTGCGAGTGCTGGACCTGGGCTGCGTGCCGGACGATCCGGCGCTGCTGCGCGCCGCCTTTCTGCGCGGCGCCCACGAGACGGATGCCGTCATCACCAGCGGCGGCGCCGGCATGGGCGACGCCGACCACACGCGCACCCTGCTGCAGGCGCTGGGCGAGATGGCGTTCTGGCAGATCGCCATGCGCCCCGGCAGGCCCATGGCGGTCGGCGTTTTTCATGCGGAATTCAATGAGAAAAATGCCTCTTGCACACAGCCAGCAAGTGCGGAATGCTATAATCAAGATAGCATTCTGTTTGCCCTGCCCGGCAACCCGGTGGCCGCCATGGTGGCCTTCATCGCCTTCGTGCGCCCCGCCCTGCGCCAGATGATGGGCTGCAGGCACAGCGCGGCGCCCCTGCTGCGCGCCTGCACCACAGAGGCACTGCGCAAGGCGCCCGGACGCACCGAATACCAGCGTGGCATCGTGAGCGAAAGCGCCGATGGCGTGCTGCAGGTGCGCAGCACCGGGCCGCAGGGTGCGGGGGTGCTCAGCTCCATGGTGCGCGCCAATGGCCTGATCGTGCTGGAACACGAGCGCGGCAACGTGCAGCCCGGCGAAATGGTGAACGTGATGATGTTTGACGGAGCCTTCTGACATGCCCTACAGCGCCACCCACCTTGAAACCGCCCCGGAGCGCGCCGCCATCGATCATTCGCAGGGGCCGGTGCTGCTGGAGTTCGGCACGCCCTGGTGCGGCCACTGCGCCCGGGCTCAGCCGCTGATAGCCGCCGCCTTGGCAACGCACCCGGGCGTGCTGCACCTCAAGGTGGAAGACGGGCCCGGCAAGCGCCTGGGGCGCAGCTTCGGCGTCAAGCTCTGGCCCACGCTGGTCTTTCTGAAGGATGGCGCTGAAGTCGCCCGGCAGGTGCGCCCGCACGATGGCGCCGCCATTGAGGAGGCGCTGACGCTCATTGAAGATCAGTCGTCGTCTTCGGCCGGCAAGCCGGGAAACAGCACCTCGGTGTAGCCCAGCAGCCGCAGGTCGCGCATGCGCATGGGGTAGAGCATGCCGATCAGGTGATCGCACTCGTGCTGCACCACGCGCGCATGAAAGCCCTCCACCTCGCGCGCGATGGGGTCGCCAAACGGATCAAGGCCGGCGTAGCGGATGCGCTGGTAGCGCGGCACCCTGCCGCGCAGGCCGGGCACCGAGAGGCAGCCCTCCCAGTCCTCCTCCATGGCATCGCCCAAAGGCGTGACCACCGGGTTCACCAGCACGGTGCGCGGCACCAGCGGGCGGTCCGGATAGCGCGGGTTGCGTTCGTTGCTGCCGAACACCACCAGCTGCAGGTTGACGCCGATCTGCGGCGCGGCCAGGCCCGCGCCATTGGCGGCGCGCATGGTGTCTATCAAGTCGTAGACCAGGCCATGCAAGGCCTCGGTATCGAATGCGGCCACCGGCTCGGCCATGCGCAGCAGCCGCGGATCGCCCATTTTCAGGATGGTGTGTACGGTCATGGTGGCTGCCAGCATAGCGCGTGGGCACAATCGCCGGCGTGACCAAGCTGCCCGATCCGCCGCCCCTGCCGCCCGCGCCGCCCACCATCGTGCGCTGGCTGCTGCTGGCCTTCGCCGTCCTGAGCCTGGCCACCGGCATCATCGGCATCTTCGTGCCTGGCCTGCCCACCACGGTCTTCATCCTCATGGCAGCCTGGGCGGCGGCGCGTTCCTCTCCGCGCCTGCACGCCTGGTTGTGGCGCCACCGGCTGTTTGGCACCATGCTGCAGAACTGGGCCGCCGGCGGCTTCGTGAGCCGCAAGGCCAAATGGAGCGCCACCCTGGTGATGGGCGTATCCGTGCTGTTTCTGGCACTCGTTCAGGTCCCCGCCTGGGCACGCGTGGCGAGCTATGCCAGCATGGCCTGCGTACTCATCTGGCTGTGGCTGCGGCCCGAGCCGCCCGGCTGAAATTTCACCAGCCTGCCGGGCCATCCATGGTTTTTGCCGTTAGAATCGCGGGCTTGTTCCTCGATAGCTCAGTCGGTAGAGCGACGGACTGTTAATCCGCAGGTCCCTGGTTCGAGCCCAGGTCGAGGAGCCACCTTTCCGCTGGCCCGCTTCAGCCGTCCCAGCCACCTCCCTTTTCCTCGATAGCTCAGTCGGTAGAGCGACGGACTGTTAATCCGCAGGTCCCTGGTTCGAGCCCAGGTCGAGGAGCCACCCCCCATTCCCTGCTCATGCCCACACCGGCACCCCGCGCAATGGCGCGCGTGCCAGATACCGGCATTTACAATGCGCGGTTACGTGTAGCGCCCACGCGCCGACCCGATCAGCGAGACCCCATGACCAACGAAGAAATCCTGAGCACCTACGGCCCCCGCGAGTCCATGGAATACGACGTGGTGATCGTCGGCGCCGGCCCGGGCGGCCTCGCCACCGCCATCCGACTCAAGCAGCAGGCGGCCGCGCACGAGAAGGAAATTTCCGTCGTCGTGCTGGAGAAAGGCTCGGAACCCAGCGCGCACATCCTCTCGGGCGCGATCGTCGATCCACGCGCGATCACCGAGCTCATGCCCGACTGGAAGGCCAAGGGCGCGCCGCTGCGCCAGCCGGTGACGGACGACGGCTACGTCTTTCTCGGCGGCGAAGGTGGGTCGTTTCGCATTCCCAACCTCTTCCTGCCGCCATTTGCCAACAACCACGGCAACTACATCGTGAGCCTAGGCGAGGTCACCAAGTGGATGGCCGAGCAGGCCGAGGCCCTGGGCGTGGAAATCTTCCCGGGCTTTGCTGCCGCCGAGGTGCTCTACGACGACAAAGGCGCCGTCAAGGGCGTGGCCACCGGCAACATGGGCGTGGGCAAGGATGGCAAGCCCACCGAGAATTTCCAGCTCGGCATGGAGCTGCTGGGCAAATACACCGTCTTCGCCGAAGGCGCACGCGGGCATCTGGGCAAGCAGGTGATCGCGCGCTACAAGCTCGACGAGGGGCGCGATCCGCAATCCTGGGGCCTGGGCGTGAAAGAGCTCTGGGAGATCGACCCGGCGCGCCACCAGCCCGGCCTGGTCATCCACACCGCCGGCTGGCCGATGGACAACAGCACCTACGGCGGCGGCTTCATCTACCACCTGGACGGCAACCGCGTGGCGCTGGGCTTCGTCACCGGCCTGGGCTACACCAACCCCTTCCTGAGCCCGTTCGAGGAATTCCAGCGCTGGAAAACCCACCCGAACGTGCGCTGGTATCTGGAAAACGCCAAGGGTGAAGTGACCGGCAAGCGCCTGTCCTACGGCGCACGCGCGATCAACGCCAGCGGCATCAATTCATTGCCCAAGGTGGTCTTTCCCGGCGGCGCGCTGATCGGCTGCGATGCAGGCTTTTTGAACGTCAGCCGCATCAAGGGCAGCCACTCGGCGATCAAGACCGGCATGCTGGCTGCGGATGCGGCGTACGAGGCCATCATCGCCGGGCGCCAGCACGACGAGCTCGCCGCCTATCCGCTGGCGTTCGAAAACAGCTGGCTCAACACCGAATTGCAGAAAGACCGGAACTTCAAGAACTGGTTCAAGTGGGGTCTCGGCGTGGGCACCGTAATGAACGGTTTCGAGCAGTTCGTGCTGCGTGGCAACATGCCCTGGACATTGCACCGCGACAAACCGGACTACGCCTACCTGAAACCTGCCAGTGAATGCCAGCCCATAGACTACCCCAAGCCCGACGGCAAGCTGACCTTTGACCGGCTCTCCAGCGTCTTCATCAGCAACACCAACCACGAGGAGAACCAGCCGGCGCACCTGACGCTCAAGGACGCCGGCGTGCCGGTGAACGTCAACCTGGCCAAATTCGCCGGACCGGAAGCGCGCTACTGCCCGGCCGGCGTGTACGAATTCGTCGACGACGGCGCCGGCGGCCAGCGCCTGCAGATCAACGCGCAGAACTGCGTGCACTGCAAGACCTGCGACATCAAGGATCCCACCCAGAACATCGTCTGGGTGACGCCGGAAGGCGGCGGCGGACCCAATTATTCCGCTATGTAAAAGCGAGCAAAAATCGTCTAGGGGTATTCCCTTGAACGCCCCATTCAGGGGCGTTTTTTTTGCCTTGCTGCCGTAAACTCGCGCCCACGGCGCCTGCGCAAGAACGGCTGCGGCGCTGACCAACTCTCACCTCATTTCCCTACTAGGAGATACCCATGAAGAAATTGCCCTGGATGACCCTGGGTGCATTGACGCTCGCGTTTGCCGCCATCGCACCGGCCAGCGCCCAGACGAAATCCGTTGCCGTCACCGCCATCGTCGAACACCCCGCGCTGGATGCCGTGCGCGACGGCGCCAAGGACGCCCTGAAGGCCGCCGGCTTCGAGGAAGGCAAGAACCTCAAGTGGGAATACCAGAGCGCCCAGGGCAATACCGGCACGGCCGCGCAGATCGCCCGCAAGTTCATTGGCGACAATCCGGATGTCATCATCGCGATCGCGACTCCCTCCGCGCAGGCCGTGGTGGCCGCCACCAAGAACGTGCCGGTGGTGTTCTCCGCCGTGACCGACCCGGTCGCCGCCAAGCTGGTCCCGAGCTGGGAGCCTTCCCATACCAACGTGACCGGCGTCTCCGACCTGCTGGCCATGGACAAGCAGATGGAGCTCGTCAAGAAGATCGTCCCCAACGTCAAGCGTCTGGGCATCGTCTACAACCCGGGCGAGGCCAACTCGGTGGTCGTCGTCAAGGAGCTCAAGGAACTGCTGCCCAAGCTGGGCATCACGCTGGTCGAGGCTTCCGCGCCGCGCTCGGTGGATGTCAGCAGCGCCGGCCGCAGCTTGGTGGGCAAGGTGGACGCGATCTACAACAGCACGGACAACAACGTGGTGTCGGCCTACGAATCGCTGGTGAAAGTCGCCCAGGAAGCCAAGATCCCGCTGATCGCCGCCGATGCGGACAGCGTCAAGCGCGGCGCCATCGCCTCGCTGGGCGTGAACTACCGCGACCTCGGCGAGCAGACCGGCCGCATGGTGGCGCGCATCCTCAAGGGCGAAAAGCCCGGCGACATCAAGCCCGAAGTCAGCACCAAGCTGGAACTGTTCGTGAACCCGGGCGCCGCCGAAAAGCAAGGCGTGAAGCTCTCCGAAGATTTCATCAAGTCGGCCACCACGGTCGTGAAGTGACACTGGCCACCAGCCTCTGAGTCAACTCCCCAACCCGGCAGGAACCGTGCAATCCACGGTTTCTGCCTTTTTCGTATGTGAGCCAAACCATGTCTCTGTTTTCGTTTCTGGGGGCGGTCGAGATCGGATTGATCTTCGCGCTCGTCGCACTCGGCGTCTATATCTCCTTTCGTCTGCTGCACTTTCCCGACCTGACGGTCGATGGCAGCTTCCCGCTGGGCGGCGCAGTCTGCGCCATCATGATCCACAGCGGCTTCAATCCCTACATCGCCACCATCGGGGCCACCCTGGCCGGTGCCTGCGCGGGCTATATCACCGGCTGGCTCAATGTCCGCCTGAAAATCATGGACCTGCTCGCCAGCATCCTGATGATGATCGCACTGTTCTCGGTGAACCTGCGCGTCATGGGCGGCCCCAACGTGCCGCTCATCAATGACCCGACGATGTTCACGCTGCTGCAGCCCAAGGGGCTGGAAGACTACTGGGCACGCCCCCTGATTCTGCTCGTCATCGTCGTCATCATCAAAATTGCCATTGACTGGTTTTTTCCACCGAGCGGGGCCTGGCGATCCGCGCCACCGGCTCCAATACCCGCATGGCGCGCGCGCAGGGCATCAACACCGGCGCCATGGTGCTGCTGGGCATGGCCGTCTCCAACGCGCTGGTGGGCCTGGCGGGTGCGCTGTTTGCACAAACCCAGGGCGGCGCCGATATTTCCATGGGCATAGGCACCATCGTCATCGGCCTGGCAGCCGTCATCGTGGGCGAAGCCATCCTGCCTTCGCGCCGCCTGATCTACGCCACGCTGGCCGCGATTCTGGGTGCCATCGTCTACCGCTTCTTCATCGCCATCGCGCTCAACAGCGATTTCATCGGTCTGAAGGCGCAGGATCTGAACCTGGTCACGGCCGTGCTGGTGACATTGGCGCTGGTGGTCCCCAACCTCAAGCGCATGCTCAAGCACAAGCGCTTGCCGGACGCCCCCAAGAGCATGTAAGAGCCAGGAGACCACCATGCTCAACGCACAAGACCTTCACATCACCTTCAACGCCGGCACGCCGATCGAAACCAAAGCGCTGCGCGGCATGACGCTGGAAATTCCAGCCGGCCAGTTCGTCACCGTCATCGGCTCCAACGGCGCCGGCAAATCCACGTTTCTCAACGCCATTTCGGGCGGCCTGGGCGTGGATACCGGCAAGATTTTCATCGATGGCCTGGATGTCACCGACGAGCCCGTGTGGAACCGCGCGCAGCTCGTGGCGCGCGTCTTCCAGGACCCGATGGCCGGCACCTGCGAAGACCTGACCATCGAGGAGAACATGGCGCTGGCCCAGCAGCGCGGCACACGCCGCGGCCTGCGTGGCGCCGTCAAGGCCTCCGAACGCGACATGTTCCGCGAAAAGCTCGCCACGCTGGGGCTGGGGCTGGAAAACCGCCTGACCGACCGCATCGGCCTGCTCTCCGGCGGTCAGCGCCAGGCCGTGAGCCTGTTGATGGCGTCGCTGCAGCCCTCGCGCATCCTGCTGCTCGACGAGCACACCGCCGCGCTCGATCCGCGCACCGCGGATTTCGTGCTCAAGCTCACGCAGCGCATCGTTGCGGAAGGCAAGCTCACGACCATGATGGTCACGCACTCCATGCGCCAGGCGCTGGACGTGGGCGAGCGCACCGTGATGCTGCACCAGGGCCAGGTGGTGCTGGACGTCTCGGGCGAGGAGCGCGCGCGCCTTGACGTACCCGACCTGCTCAAGATGTTTGCCAAGGTGCGCGGCGAAGAACTCGCCGACGACGCGCTGCTGCTGGGCTGATACCCTGGCCTACTCCGGTCGCGGCGCGCCTTGCGCCGCACCGGAAAGCTTTCTGCCGACAAAGACCGCCGCCACGACGGCCAAGGCAAACGCCAGCGACAGTGCGTCGATGTGCTCGCCCAGGAGCGGCACGGCAAACACCATCGCAAAGAAAGGCTGCAGCAGCAGCACCTGGCTGACGCGCAGCGTCCCACCCCATTCCAGCCCGCGAAACCAGGCGAAGAAGCCGGACCACATCGACACCGCCCCGATGTAGGCCAGGCCCGCCCAGCTGGGCCAGCGCACCTGCGCTGCCGTGGCCGCATCCGGCCACAGCCAGAGCATCAGCGGCAGCGACACCGGCAGCGCCAGCGCGCACATCCAGCAGATCACGCGCTCGGCGCCCAGCTCGGCCGTCACCTGCGCGCCGTAGACATAGCCAAAGGCCGACGCCAGCACCGCCACGACCAGCAGCACATCGGCCCAGGCAAAGCCGAAGCCCCCAACCCCTTCGTTGCGAATCAGCGCAAACACGATCACCAAGGCCGCGCCCAGCACGGCGCAGATCCAGAAGCCCATGCGCTCGCGCTCATGCAATACGAGCGCGGCGAACACCGCCGTCGCCAGCGGAATGACCGCCACGATCACCGCGGCATGCACCGCCGTGACGCTGCGCAGGGCGATCGCTGCCAGCAGCGGCCAGAGCAGCACATTGCCCAGCACCGCCAGCAGCAGCGGCCGCCACAGATGCCGCGCCGGCCAGGGCGAGCGCGTGAAGAGCAGGAAAAGCACGGAGAGCAGACCAGCGATCGCCGCCCGGCCCGCCGTGGCGAACCAGGGCGAGAGCTGCGGATCGGCATCGGTGCCGGTGGCCAGCCGCGTGGCGGGCACCGTCACCGAGAACAGCAGCATCCCCAGCACGCCGAGCCAGAAGCCCAGGCGCTGGCGCGTTGCGTTCGCCATGACAGCATCAGAGGCGATGCGTCACCCCGGCAGCTTCGTCCGCACATCCTGCGGTATTTCCACCGCCTTGTGCGTATCCAGATTGGTGAACACCAGCACCTGCCGGGCACCCACGCGCAGCTCGCCCTTGCAGCTGGCTTCTATCGCCAGCGTGAGCGAGCGCGTGCCCACCTTCTCGGGCCAGAGCGCGAATGTCACCTCCTCGCCCATGCGGCTGATGGCGCGAAAGTCGCACTCCAGCCGCACGGTGGGCGTGCCGATCCGCCGCTGGCCGATGAACTGGTCGTAGGCGATGCCCAGCCCGTGGGTGAACCAGTCTTCCAGCAGGTGATTGAACAGCACCAGATACTGCGGGAAGAACACGATGCCCGCCGGATCACAGTGCGAGAAGCGGATCGGGTAGACCCGCTCGAACCGGCCTGGGTGCGCGGCCTCGGTCATCGCGCTCAGAACGCGGCGATGCCGGTGATGGCTCGGCCCAGGATCAGCGCATGGATGTCATGCGTGCCCTCGTAGGTGTTCACCACCTCCAGGTTCACCAGGTGGCGCGCCACGCCAAACTCATCGCTGATGCCGTTGCCGCCCATCATGTCGCGCGCCAGACGGGCAATGTCCAGTGACTTGCCGCAGCTGTTGCGCTTGATGATGGAGGTCAGCTCCACCGCCGGGCTGCCTTCGTCCTTCATCCTTCCCAGGCGCAGGCAGCCCTGCAGGCCCAGGCTGATTTCGGTCAGCATGTCGGCCAGCTTTTTCTGGATCAGCTGGTTGGCCGCCAGCGGCTTGCCGAACTGCTTGCGGTCGATGACGTACTGGCGCGCGCGGGCGTAGCAGTCTTCGGCCGCGCCCAGCGCGCCCCAGGCGATGCCGAAGCGCGCGCTGTTGAGGCAGGTGAACGGGCCCTTGAGGCC
>NZ_AXVM01000017.1 GCF_000484635.1 Comamonas badia DSM 17552
CGGGTGCGCGACGCCGATCACGGCGGATGCGCTGACCGGCCCGAAATACCGGCTGTCGAACGACGCCGGATTGGTCACACTGAGCAGGAACAGTTCGCCAGGCCGAAGCTGCCGGCACTGCGGCCAGGATGGCAGCGGACGGCCCAGCCGGTCGGCGGGCCGAACGGCAGCCACCGGCACGCCGTCGATCCACACCAGCGCATCGAAAACGCAAACCTGCTGTGGCGCGACTGCGCCCACGCGCTTGAGCAGCGGCACGCGCGCCGGCAGGTAGCCGCGCTGCGCGGCCAGCGCGGCGGCGTCTGGCGGCAGTGTGGTCAGGACGATGCTGTCCACGGACAATGGACGTGGCAGCGAGCCGGGCCGATGGCGCAGCGGATCGACGCGATACCAGCCCACGGGAACGCTGTCGGACGGGTTGTAGATCAGGCGCGGGAATGGATGCACGAAGGACGCCCAGGCCAGCGCAGCGAGGCCGCAGGCGGCGAGGCCCGCGAGCACGATGCGGGCGCGCAGGCGCGAGCGAGGACGCGGCGCGAGGCCCGTAGTGGAAACGGCGGTCATGGCAGCGTCCTCCCGGCCAGCCAGGCGGCGTGCCGCTCGGCGGTGTATTCGGGCAGCGGCAGGCGCGCGGCGAGCCGGTTGGCGAGCGTGCGCCAGTACGCGGGCGAGACGGCGACAGGCGCGATGCCCAGTGCCTCGATGGCGTCGATGCGCTCCAGCACGGCGCGCACCTGCCCGTCGCCCTCGGCGTGCAGCAGCAGGCGCGCGCCCGGCTGCACGCCGGGAATGCGCTGCGCCGCATCGAGCGGCGTGCAAGCCTGCATCACCATGAGCTGCCAGCGAATCGTGCCGTAGTCGTTAGCCTGCCAGCGGATGCGGCAGAACATGGCGCCCGGCAGGAACACCGCGCAGCGCCGCCAGCGGTCGAGCTGGCGCGTGCGCGCAGGTTCGCCGAAGCGCAGGTAGAGCTTGAAGCGCGGTTCGATATAGGCCAACGCCACGCGCGTCAGCGGCGCGCTGGCAGACTGGACGGAAGGGGCTGCGAGCGCAGCGGTGGTCGCGAAGGCAATGGATACATTGGCAAGCGAAGCGGATGCGTTCATGGCGTGTTCTCCCTGCGGTGTTCTGAAAACTCGCGCTCCAGCAGGCCGCGCAGCAGGTCGGCCACGGTCACGCCTTGCGTGAAGGCCGACACCTTGATGCGCGCCCGCATGGCGGGCGTGATGTCGAGGGTCAGGCGGGCGGTGTAGAGGTCGCCCTTGCCCAGCGCATCGGCATCGCCCTGGCGAATCCACGCCTCGGCGTGCGGATTCGCGGGCGGACGCGCGCCGATGCCGACGCGCTTTGCCGCACGTTTGCTGTTCGGCGGTGGCTTCGCTGTCATGTCGTCCACCGCAGCAGTTCGTCCACCAGGGCGGTGATTTCCCGTGCGGCGGCGCTGTCCGGTGCCGTCTCGCGCGCAAGCCGGCCAGCGGCCACGCTGACGGCGAACACGATGCGCTGGCACACCTCGGCGCGTAGCGCCGGCAGCGGCTGTTCGGCCAGCGATTGCCGCGCTTCCCTGCCGATGATGGTGGTGCTGACGCGCCGATTGATGACGAAGGCCGCGCGGAGCAGCGGCCGGAACACCTGCGCCTCGCGGATCAGCGTCACCATCTCGGCGCTGGCCCACAGGTCGTAGGGGCTGGGCTGCACCGGGATCAGCACGCGCTCGGCCGCCAGCAGCGCGGAGCGCGCCAAGGCGGCGATGCGCGGCGGCCCGTCGATGACGACGTGATCGGCCCGCCTGGCGAGTTCTGGCGCCTCCTGATGCAGCGTTTCGCGTGCGAGGCCCACGGCGCTGAACAGCCGTGGCAAGCCTTGCTGGCTTCTGCGCTGCGTCCAGTCCAGGGATGAACCCTGCGGGTCGGCGTCCAGCAGCACGACGTGCTGGCCACGCATCGCCAGCTCGCCGGCGATGTGCGTGGCGAGCGTGGTCTTGCCCACGCCGCCTTTCTGATTGAGCATCGCGACGATCATGGCCTGGCCCTCCATGCTGGAAAGCCTTGCTTGGAGTCGCCTGCAAAACCTGCCGACTGGCGGCCGGTTTTGTCTGCCGTTTGTGGCCGCGTGGTGGTTGTCCACCGCAGCGGCGCTTCTCTACTAAAAGTTAGAGAAATTAAGTTAGGGAAGTTAGAGGACGCGCAAACCCAATGCTGGCACGGGTTTGCGGCCGATCGGCACGCCTGATAGCACGATAGTCCCACGCCTGATAGCACGATACCCCGCACGCCTGATAGCACGACACCATTCACAGGCTGTCCCGAAGTTATCCCCGTGCCGTCTGCGGCACGGGCCGAAACGTCAGCAGCTCCATGCCGTTGTCCGGCATCCTCTCGATGCCCAGGACATAGCCGGGCAGCGACTGCCGCGCGACCAGCGCGCGCAGGTCGCAGGCGAAGTCGTAGGGCTTCGCGGTGCTGCCGGACTTCTGGTGCAGGTAGCGGAAGTCGAATTGCCAGCCGTATTCCTGCTTGCCGCCGTGCTTGCGCACCAGCCGGTACAGCCACCGCTCGATGCCGCCGGTCAGCCGGAAATACGCCGGGTCGATGGTCAGCACCAGGGCGGCGTCGAGCACGCCCGCATAGAACCAGTCGGGCAGGATCAGCTCGATGCCCAGCGGCGTGCCATTGGCATCGGCCAGCTCCTTCCATTCGTTGATCCACGAAAACCGATGCAAGCGTCGCCCGGTCGTCTCGCGGATGGACGTGGCCACCGTGGTCGATTGCAGCCGATCCAGCGCGGCCTTGAGGCGCTGGTAGTCGTGCAGCGACTTGCCGCGCCCGATGAAACGCAGGATCTCGTAGGGCGTGGCGCGCATCAGCCGCGAGGGCCGCAGGCCCGCGTCCTTCGCCTCCACGATCTGCGAGGCCGCCCAGATCAGCACGTCCGCATCCCAAATTGTGGCGATGCCGTGCTCCTGCGTGCCCTCCACGCGGATCGTAACGTTGCCCGCGCGGAAGTCGATGGGCTTGACCCGCTTGGACTTCGCCAAAGAGAAGAACGGATAAGCCATCAAATCCTGGCTGTCGCGCGGCGCCATGTCGCCGGGCAAGGCGCGGAACAGGTCGAGCTGTTCGCGCTCCTGCATCGGCCGCTGCCGGGATGGCAGCGCGGTGCTGGACATGGCGATGGCCTCCCGCACTCCAGCGGTCAGCGCGCACGGCTGTCGGCCGAGTGGTGCTCGGCGTATTCGGGATCGGAGGTCGTCTCGAAACTGCGGTCGGCGGCCCAGGCATCGAGGTCGGCCACGGCGTACATGACGCGCCGCCCGAACTTGCGAAAGCGCGGGCCGCCACCGATCACGCGCTGCTTCTCCAGCGTGCGCGGCGACAGGCGCAGGTACTCGGCGGCTTCGTCGTTGGTGAGATAGCGTTGGGGCTGCGCGGCAGCGGTCGAGACAGTGGCGGCAGGCCGCAAGGGAGCGGGACGCATGGTGTGAACCTCCATCGGTTGAAAACGCCCGGTCGCACGACGCGACCGGATGGAGGCAGTCTCAGAAAACGCGGCCCTCCTGCTCAGGGTCGTTTTGCACTCCCTTCAAAACGACCCTTCTCAAGCGGCGGAAGCTGTGCTAGGCGGCGATAGCCGCCGCGCATCAGCGCGTCGCCGCGCCGCACGAGGCGGCGCACCTTGGAGCGCAGGCCGCCGTCGCTGTACCAATCGGCCACGGCGTCGGCACCGAACAGCCCTTCGCCCACATCGCGCAAGGACGCGCCCGCCAGGGTTGCGTCGAACGCCTGCAAGGTGTGCAGCTCCATCAATGCGGCGGGCGTTGGCCGGGGATTGACGATGAACAGGGCCGTGCCCAGCGAATGACGGCGCGCAGGCGCAAGAGCACCGCCGCGGTGGGCCTGGACCACGGCCATGCCGTCTTCCAGGCCGGGCGCCAGGGCGAAGCGCAGGCAATGGCCTGGGCTGCGCGCGATCAGCGCCAGCCCCTTACCGTCGTGGAGCAGTTGCTTGTGGCCGGGAAGGTGCCAGAACGCGAACACCGCGGCGTCGGGGGGTGGATCGGCGTCGGGATGGAGCTGCACCACGGCAGCGTGGCCAGGCAGCCAGGCCGGATGCGCATCGCGCGCATCCAGGGCCGGGTCTTCCAGCAGGTGCAGGCCCCAGTGATGCGCCACCTGCTGTGCGGCCTGCGGCCGGCGATGGTGGCGCAGCCAGTCGAGCCGGTAATCGGGATGTCGGCGCAAGTACTCCCAGGCCAGCGCCAGCGCATCCAGCCAAAAGACGTACAGGTATGCGGCAGTCGGATACCAATGCGCGAGGTGATGAGGATTGACCATGACGCCTCCTCCTGCGAACAGGACTCGCCGCCACGGAAGAACTACGCGCTACATCGCCCTCGTCGAAACGTCATGGGTTAGAAAGGCGGATGGGGCTGTCAATACCGATTGGCTCCGATGCGTTGCGGCGTTCGTCTCAATGCTGCGGCGGCAGCGCCCCGACCGGGGACACTGCACAAGCCAGCCTGCCGCAACCCGCGCCAAGCATCCTGTCTATTTGGGTCAGACTTGTGGGGCTACGCCGCAAGAATCTCGATTGAGACTTACCCGGTATGACACCAGACTGAAAAAGTCACAGTAAGCCGTATTCAGTCCGGGATCGCTCCGTCGCGCTCGGCCAGCCGGGTGTATTCCGAAAGCGTGCGCGTGGGGTGGAAATAGAGGTCGCGCATCACGGGCTGCTGGCGCGGCCCGACGATGCCGGCCAGCTCGGACAGCTTGACGGTTCCCTGCGCCGGCATCCCGATTCCCAGGTCGATGAGTCCCCAGGCGGTGTCACCATCGGCCGGGTCGAGCGCCGCCAGCAGCCAGGTCACATGCGCGTCCGGCGTGAACAGCCGCACCACGGGCACCGGGTCGATGTTTTTGCCAGCGGCGCGGGCCTTCCCGTGGGCCAGCAACTGTGCACGCTCGTCATCGGAGGTGAGCCGGTTCACGGTGTTTCCTTCAGGCCGCACGAATCCGCCAAAGCGTGAAGGTGGCAAGCCGCATCAGCGGATTTGTGGAGAAGCACGATTGTGATTCCATGGATCGGCGCTTTCGTCGAGAACGGCAAATGCGGATTTCTGTAGAAGCACAAAGCAGCGAGGCTGCGGCGAATGAGTTAAAGATAACGTGGTTTTAATTGTGCTGCGACTCGACGCTTCTGTCTATGCAGAAGCGATCCGTTCAGCGCGGCCGACCGGCTGGCTCCACCACCCATGACGCCGAGTTGGCTCACGCCTTCGGCGCGGCGGTGCGTGCGCTGCGGATGGAGCGCGGAATTGCGCAGGAATCACTGGCGCACCAGGCCGGGATCGAGCGTTCGCACATGGGCAAGATCGAGCGCGGCGAGCATATGCCTACGCTCGCGATCATCTTCAAGATCGCCGGCGCGCTCGAATGCAGCACAGCGGTGCTGATGAGCCAGACCGAAGGCCAACTCGCAGGGAATCTCTCGTAGCCGCTGGCCTGGCCGATCCGGCGCAAGCCGGTTCGGCGGCGTCGAGGGGCGCCAAGCTTCGCGCGGCGGGGATAGCCGCAAGGCTTTCCCCTGGAGGCAAGCAAAGCGCGCAGCGCCGCAGGCGCGAAGGCGTGAGGGATTGAAGCCGAATGGCCGTGACAGCGCAGCCGGCACGGGGCCCAGCCCGAAAGCCCGACGGCGCAAAGCACAGGCACGCCATACTGTCCTTGTCGTCATAGTCTCAACGCATTTGGAAGCAGGCCGACACGGACAACGCTCCAGTGACGATGTTGCCTTCATGCCGTGCTGCGAAAGCAGCACTGCGCCCCGCCGCTCGGGCGGGGCGCTGGGCGGCCGTCAGGCCGCCTGGGGTTTGCTGCGCGACCAGATCAGCGTGTGCGTGCCGTCTTCCTCCTCGATCAGCCGGGCATAGACCGTGGCCGGAAACGAAGGGTCGTCGAGGGTCACGGACACGTAGGGCCGTTCGGCCTTGCTGACCTTTTTCCATGCCGCGCCGATGTCGAAGCCTGCCGCCTGCACGCGGAAATCCGGGGCGTGCTCGTTGTCCCCCTTGTCGTTGGGAACCAGCTTGGCCTTGATGTTGAGGGTCAGGGTGCGCAGCGTGCCGGTGAAGCCGTCTTTGTCCGCGGTGAAGGTGCCGATGGTTGCCATGATGAATCTCCTTACGGTTGAACAAGGTTCGCGCCCATCGCGTCCTTGTTGTGATCCGACCGGCGGGGGACGGGCGGGCTGCACCGCTTGCGGGCGCAACACAGTGAAGCACCTGCAAGCCCCAATAATTTGTCCCGCGAGGAATGTGCGCAGCACAGGGGAAATTATTTGGGCTGGAAGGTTGCAGACATGAAGTCCGCGCCACCGCCAGGATTCACAACAACACAAGAACGCCATGGGCCGATCCAGCTCCGAAAGGAGGCATGGCCAGCTCGGCATCCCCGCACAACGACTCCAACGGCACGCCCTCTGACTCGGGCAAGGCCAATCCCCAACGACTGGCGGCAACGCACCCTGCACCGTGCGGCGGCCATGCTTGAGGCGTGGTTAGGAACTCCAAAGCAAGGCCGGGTGGCCATATCCGTGAATCCGCGAGAACCGTCCTTCGTGACGACCAGACAACGAACCGCCAGCGTCGAGGGCGGCACGTATTTATGCAACCTGCGACAGCAAGCCCCGGCGTATCCGCCAAGTCCTGCCCGAGTGGTGGGGCGCTGGCCTGGCCGATCCAGCGCGAGCCGGTTCGGTTCTCCCCCAGGGGCGCCAAGCATCGCGCGGCGGGGATGGGCCTTGCGCCGATCCCCTGGAGGCAAGCAAAGCGCGCAGCGCCGCAGGCGCGAAGGCGGGAGGGATTGACGCCGAATGGCCGTGACAACGAAGACGGCACGGGGCGCAGCCCGAAAGCCCGGCGGCGCGTGCGCCGGCCCGCCCTTTGCAATCGGCCGCTCACTGGAATTGCAACCATTGAATCCGGTGTAAGGTGACATTTTCGACGACTGATTCATCGGCTGATCCATGATGGGCCATCCCTCGATCCTCGCGGCTCTGGGGGCCGCGCTGCTGTTCGGCGCCAGCACACCTTTCGCCAAGCAGCTTGCGGGCGACATTGCTCCGATCCTGCTCGCCGGCCTGTTGTACCTGGGCAGCGGCATCGGCCTGTGGCTGGTGCGCCTCATCAGGGATCGCGGCTTCGCCGCGCCCGGCCTGCCTGCACGGGACTGGCCCTGGCTGCTCGGCGCCATCGCCAGCGGTGGCGTGCTCGGCCCCGTGCTGCTCATGATGGGTCTGGCCCATACCTCGGCGGCCGATGCGTCGCTGTTGCTCAATCTGGAATCGGTGCTGACGGCGGTGCTGGCGTGGGTGGTGTTCCGCGAGAACGCCGACCGGCGCATCGTGCTGGGCATGCTCTTCATCGTGGCGGGCGGCCTGCTGCTGGCGTGGCCGCGCCACGGCGACACGCCATCAAGCAGCACGCTCGGCAGTCTCGCCGTGGCGGGCGCCTGCCTATGCTGGGCAGTGGACAACAACCTGACGCGCAAGGTATCGGCCGCCGATGCCGTTTTCATCGCGGGCACCAAGGGGCTGGTGGCGGGCATCACCAACCTTGCGCTGGCGATGGCGCTGGGCGCCACGCTGCCCGCCTGGCCGCGCATGGCCCAGGCCATGAGCGTCGGGCTGGCAGGCTACGGAGTCAGTCTGGTGCTATTCGTGCTGGCGCTGCGCGGCCTCGGCTCCGCGCGCACAGGGGCGTACTTTTCCACCGCGCCCTTCATCGGCGCAGTCATTGCCATCGCCGGCTTCCACGAGTCGAGCACGATGGCGTTCTGGCTGGCGGCCGCGCTGATGGGCGCCGGCGTCTGGCTGCACCTGACCGAGCGGCACGAACACCTGCACACGCATGAGCCGCTGGATCACACCCATCGACATGTGCATGACGAACACCATCGCCATGCACACGACTTCCCGTGGGACGGCGTGGAGCCACATTCGCATCCGCACCGGCATGCGCCCATCACGCACAGCCATCCGCATTTCCCCGATGTGCATCACCGGCATAGCCATTAGCGCATGTAAGACCTGGGCCTGACCGAGCCGGCGTAACCGATCGACGCTGCTGCAGGAACGCCAGGCACAGCGCGGCGGGGATGGGCCTTGAGCCAATCTCCCGGAGGCAAGTCAAGCGCGCAGCGCTGCAGGGGCGAAGGCGTGAGCAACTGTCTTGAAAAGTCAAGTCTCCCAAGCGCGTACGGTCAGGCTCATCCCCCCGGCATGACAGCGCACCGACAACATTGAGCGCCCATGCAAGTGATATTATCGAATTTCGTTATCGTAATTCGATATGAAAGAAAAACCAACACCGCGCGCCATGGAGCACCACGACCTGCTGTCGGGGCTGATCCGCCTGCACGCGCTGCACCACGCGGCCGAACAGGAGGTCTACGGGCAATGGATGATCGACGAGCTGGCCCACCACGGCTACCGCCTCTCTCCAGGAACGCTGTACCCGATGCTGCACAAGATGGAGCGCGATGGCTATCTCGTGTCGCGCCAGGAGCGTGAGGGGCGCACCGTTCGCAAGCTCTACTCAATCACGCCCAAGGGCAAGGAAGGCTTGGCACTCGCCAAAGAACGCATCCGGGAGTTCACCGGGGAGGCAATGCACAAATGACAAACCTCCCCAACACCATCCAACGGGATACCGCTGCCGCACGTGGCACACCGGTCGAGGTCTTTGGCGCCTTCCTCAAGCTAGGGTTGACCTCCTTCGGCGGGCCGATCGCGCACCTGGGCTACTTCCGCTCGGAGTTCGTCGAACGCCGCCGCTGGCTGGATGACCGCAGCTACTCCGATCTGGTCGCCCTATGCCAATTTCTGCCCGGCCCCGCCAGCAGCCAGGTGGGCATGGCGCTGGGGCTGGGCCGCGCGGGCTGGCCGGGATTGCTGGCAGCCTGGGCAGGATTCACGTTGCCATCAGCGATTGCGCTGATCCTGTTTGCCTTCGGCATCGCCGAGTACCAGGGGCTGGCCCAGTCCGGGTGGGTGCATGGGCTCAAAGTTGTGGCCGTGGCCATCGTGGCGCAAGCCGTGTGGGGAATGGCCAAGTCGTTGTGCCCGGATCGTCCGCGTGCCGCTCTGGCCATTCTGGCGGCACTGCTGACCATGATCCTGCCCTCCGCTGCGGGACAGATCGCCGCCATCGCGGTGGCGGGATTGCTGGGCTGGTGGGGCTTGAAGATCGCACAGCCCGGCGGTGGCCAAGCCCACAGCTACCCAGTCTCGCGCAAGCTGGGCATCGTTGCGCTGCTGTTGTTCGCCGCACCGCTCGTCGGGCTGCCCCTGTGGGCTGCCGCCACGGGCTCGTCCACGATAGCGCTGCTGGAAGGGGTGTATCGCTCCGGCGCGCTGGTCTTCGGCGGTGGGCACGTCGTGCTGCCGCTGCTGCAGGCCACCGTGGTGCCCAGCGGTATTGTCGGCAATGCCGACTTCCTGGCCGGCTACGGTGCGGCGCAGGCCGTGCCAGGGCCGCTGTTCACGTTCTCGGCCTATCTCGGCGCCATTGCACAGGGGCCGCTGCATGGCTGGATCGGTGGCCTGGCGCTGCTGGGCACCATTTTTCTCCCCGCCTTCTTCATGTTGGTCGGCGCGCTGCCGTTCTGGGATGGACTGCGCCACCGCGCGGGCATCCAGACGGCCATGGCCGGCATCAACGCCGGCGTGGTCGGCATCCTGGTGTCGGCTCTGTATGACCCGGTGTGGACGAGTGCAATCTACGGCAAGGCGGATTTTGGGCTGGCGTTGCTTTCGTTCGGGCTGCTGACGGTGGGGCGGGTACCGCCAGCGCTCGTGGTGCTGCTGGCCGGGCTGGCGGGCTGGGTCTTGGCGATGGGCATCTGAAGCTCATTTCACTGGTGCGACAAGAAGGAGCCAAAGCCCCACGATCAGCGCAGCCCCGGTAAGCGAGCAGAAATCGAGAGCTTGTCAGAAATTTTGTATGTGAGGCATAGCATGTCGACAAGGAGCATGAATGCCACGCAAGACCAAACCCACCGCTTTGGCGGACCAGGCGGCACAGCCGCAATTTCACATCCCGGCCGAGCTGCTTGACCAGTTGGTGACCGGGCCCATGACGCCGGGCCAAGTCCAAGGGCTGTTCGATCAGTTCAAGAAGTCAATTCTTGAGAGGGCGCTGGGCGCCGAGATGAGTCATCACCTAGGCTATGCGCCCGGCCAAGCCAAGCCCACAGGCGGATCAGCCAACCACCGCAACGGCAAGAGCACCAAGACCGTACTGACCGATGTGGGGGCGCTGCGCATCGATGTCCCACGCGATCGCGAAGGCAGCTTCGAGCCGCAGCTCATTGGCAAGCACGAGCGGCGCTTTACGGGTTTCGACGACAAGATCATCGCCATGTACGCACGCGGCATGACGGTGCGCGAGATCCAGGGTTTCCTGGCTGAGATGTACTCGGTGGACGTCTCGCCCGAGCTCATCAGCCGTGTCACCGATGAGGTGATGGGCGAGGTCACGGCCTGGCAGACACGGCCGCTGGAGGCGATATACCCGGTGGTGTTCTTCGATGCGCTGCGGGTCAAGATTCGCGAGGATGCGGTGGTGCGCTCCAAGGCCGTCTACCTGGCGCTGGGCGTACTGCCTGACGGCTCGCGCGACATCCTGGGAATCTGGATCGAGAACACCGAGGGGGCGAAGTTCTGGATGAAGGTCTTCAACGATCTGAAGACGCGCGGGGTGCAGGACATCCTGATTGCCGTCACCGACGGCCTCAAGGGCATGCCAGAGGCGCTGGGCGCAGTGTTCCCGGCGACGACGCTGCAGACCTGCATCGTGCACCTGATCCGGGGTGGCCTGGACTTTGCGTCATGGAAAGACCGCAAGGCGCTGGCCGCAGCCATCAAACCCATCTACACCGCGGTGAGCGCCGAGGCGGCCGAGGCCGAGTTGGATGCGTTTGCGGCCGGCCCCTGGGGGCAGCGGTTCCCGACCGTGGTCAGCGCCTGGCGCCAGGCCTGGGACAAGGTCATCCCGTTCTTCGCCTTCCCGCCCGAGGTGCGGCGCGTGATCTACACCACCAACGCCATCGAGAGCGTGAACGCACGGCTGCGCAAGATCATCAAAACGCGCGGCCACTTCCCCAGCGACGAGGCGGCCACCAAGCTGATCTGGCTGGCGCTGCGCAACATCACCGCGGACTGGGGGCGGGCGGCCAACCACTGGAAATCAGCGATGAACCAATTTGCGATCCTCTACGAGGACCGATTTACCAGATCGGGCCAGTAAGATCACCAAGCCGCCTCACGATAGAGTGACGGATTCAACAGCCTCACACACAGAAATCCTGACACTCCCGAAATCGAATTTTCGCGGGCTTCAGTCTGCTCCCAGAGCGTGGATGATTGGGCAGTTGCCCTTCATCGCACCCGCATCGCACTGGCGCAGCAGGGTCATGAGTGCCTTGCGCATCGCCGCCAAATCGGCCAGCTTGGTTTCAATAGCCTCCAGCTTGTGCGCAGCCAATTCATGCGTTTCGGCACAGGCATGGGCCTCATCGAGTTCGAGCAGGCCGACGATCTCTTCCAACGTGAAGCCCAATGCCTGCGCCCGCTTGATGAAACGCACGCGCTTGACCGTGGTGGCGTCGTAGCGGCGATATCCATGGGTCGGCTTGTCCGGCTCCGACATCAACCCACGCCGCTGGTAGTAGCGAATGGTCTCGACATTCACGCCGGCCTCGTCGGCCAGTCCTCCTATCGTCAGCTCGCTCATTGCTCGACCCCCTTGACTCCGTAGCATGGTACGGAGTTTAGATTGGTAAGTGTCGAAGACGTTCACGCTCGCCCATGCCCACCTTCAAGTTCAAGAATTCGCTCGCCGCCGGGGCGCTGGCTGCCATCGGCGCCTCGGTGTGCTGTGTGGTGCCGCTGGTACTGCTGATGATGGGCATCGGTGGCGCCTGGATCGCCAGTCTCACCGCGCTGGAGCCGCTGCGGCCTTGGTTCATTGCGGCGACAGTTTTGTTCTTGGGCTTGGCGTTTCGGCGTCTGTACTTTCAACAGCCGGTCTGCGAGCCCGGCACCACCTGCTCCCAATCGAGCGTTCTCAAACACCAGCGGCTGATCTTCTGGATCGTCGCGCTGGTGCTTCTCGCCTTGTTGTCGGTGCCCTGGCTGGCACCCTTGTTTCTCTGAAGGAGCCCTCATGCGTAAATCAGTCGCATCGCTGCTCGTGGCACTGTCGCCGTTCGCTGCCCTGGCCACAACGCCGCAGACGGCCACGCTCCATGTGCAGAACATGACCTGCGAGCTGTGCCCGATCACGGTGAAGAAGTCCCTGGAGCGATTGCCTGGCGTCAGCCAGATCAGGATCGACTTCGCCAAGAAGACGGCGACCATCACGTTCGATGCAGACCAGGCCCAGGTCTCGACACTCGTCAAGGCGACTACCGACGCGGGCTACCCTGCGACGGAGCGAAAATGACAACCGACACGCCCACACTGGAGTCGGTGCTGACCTGCCCGCACTGCGGCCATGCCAGGCATGAGACCATGCCGACCGATGCCTGCCAGTTCTTCTACGAGTGCGAGCAGTGCAATACGTTGCTGCGGCCGAAGGCGGGAGACTGCTGCGTTTTCTGCTCCTACGGATCGGTCAAGTGCCCGCCTGTGCAAATGCAGCGGGGGTGCTCAAGTTGCAACACATAATGGACGCCAGTTATATGGCAGCAATCTGACTGGTGCGCTGCATGGGCAGGCCGCTTGCGCATTTCAACGCCACCGCCCGAATCCTGCGAAAACGACGGCGTGGTGGTTGAGGCTGTTGGGCTTCGACACCGGGTGCGGCCGCTGCCGCGCCCGGATTTTCGAATCCACCGGCCCCAGCGTTTCGCGCTGGGGCCGGTGCTGGCGTCATTCCTTTGTTTCGATAATCCACCACACGGCACGCAGCAAGGCGCGGTCCGTGATGGGGTGAATGTCGGTGAGGTCGGCGCGGGCCGTCCAGCCCGAGGGCGGACGGTAGCCGCGCACGTCGCCATCGCCGTGCCAGCGGCGGGCGCGTACCGCGCCGGGAGCGTAGATCGCCGCCATGCGCGGGCGGCTGGTGGTGGTGCGGGTCATGGGCGGTTCTCCTTCCACGCGAAGCGCCCCGGTCGAAGCCGGGGCGCTCACTTTCGGCACGGGTCAAGCGGCCAAAACCTCGGCGGGTTCATCCGCCGCCACGGCCGCGCCGTCCTGCTCCGCATCCTGCGGGCCTTCCTCGGGCGCGTCTGTCGTCTTGAATATGGCAGGCATCCAGCCTGTACCGTTCACCAGCCGTTCGGCCTCGCTGGCAATGTCGGCCTTCTTGAGCTTCGCCAGCCGGTTGACACTCTCGGGTGCGAACTCGCCCACGGCTTGCAGAACCGCCGCCTTCGGAACGTGCTTGAAGTAGCCTTCGGCGGTGGGTTGCCACCATGCGGCCATATCGAGGCCCACGGCCTGCGCCAGTTCCGCGCCGGGCTGCCGCACCGTGGCACGCGGCGTCACCACGTCCACCGTCGAAGCCACGCACACGGCCAGCAGCTTGACCAGTTCGCCCTGTTCCATCACCAGCAGCGCGGCGAACAGTTCGATGCTGTCCTCGGGCAGCTTGCCGCCCCAAGCGCGCTGCAGTTCGCGCAGAGCCACGGCGGCAGGCGATTCCGGCCAGTCCGAAGCTATGCCTTCCAACCGGTCTTGCACCGTGAGGCGCACGCCCAGCGGCAGATCGTGGCCGTAGTGGCTCCCCTGCAAGACGGTCTGCACCATGCCATGCACCACAGCAGCCAGCGCGGCTTGCGGATGCCGGGCCACTTCGATTTGCAGCGCGGCAGTGCGGTGGGCGCTCAAACGTTGCGCCAGCCGGTCGGACATAGCGGCGGTCTTGGGTGCGTCGTCGGCTTCCTCGTCTTCGTCGCTCCCGGTTTCGCCTTCGTTACCGAAACCCTGCCGCAGCTTTTTCAGCGTGCGCAGCGCCTTGGCCTCGGCCTCGCGCATCAGCCCGCGATGAATGACGGCCTCGCCGTTGCGGTCGATAGTGACAATGGCCCCGGCTGCGGCCTTCACGTTCGCGCCGTAGCCCTGCAAGCCATCTTCCAGCGCCTGCAACTGCTCGCCCACGGCTTCTCCTTCTTCCTGCAAGGCGTCGGCCTTGTTCTCATCCTCGGCGTCCATCGCGGCATCTACGGCTTCACCGATGGCTCGCATTTTCTCCTGCAGTTTCTCGATGCGCTGCGCCTCGCGCTTGTTCGGCTCGCGCCGCTCCCGAGGGGCACGCTGAAAGGCTTGCAGGTCGGCATGGGTCACACCCGGCGCGGCATCCACCCAGGCCCAGCCCTCGGCGCGAACCGTGGCAGCGATGCCCGCCAGCTTGTCCTGCGCCAGCCGCTCCAGCAGCGCGGCGTCGGTCAGGTACACGCCCGCATCGCCCTCTGCGAACAGGTCGCGGCGGATGCCACCGCCCGCTTGCTCGTAAGTGCCCAGCCCGACGAAGCGCACCAGCGGATGCCGGTGGGCGTCGATTTCGCGCTCGGTCAGGCGCTCGCGCAGCGCGGAGGGCTGGCGCTGCCACGTCGGCGCATCGTAGAAGGCGCTTTCCTGCGCGGCGTGGTCGTCGGTGATGGACAAGGCCATCAACTGGTCAAGGCTCACGGCATCGGCCCGGTAGTCCGCCATCAGGCGCGGCGAGACGTTCGCCAGCTTCAAACGGCGCTGCACCACCAGCGGCGTAACGCTGAAATCCGCCGCAATGTCCTCGATGGGACGGCCTTCGGCCACCAGCGCCGCGAAGGCTTCGAACTGGTCTGCCGGGTGCATCTGTTCGCGCTGCACGTTCTCGGTGAGGCTGGCGGTGCGGGCCGTACCATCGGCCACTTGCAGGCAAGGCACGTCCCAATCCTTGGCGATGCGGTGCTTCTTCGCCAGCAGCTTCAACGCGGCCAGCCTGCGGCCACCGGCCACCACCTCGTAATGCTCGCCATCGGCGGCGGGAATCACGATCAGGTTTTGCAGCAGGCCCACGCGCTGGATGCTCGCGGCCAGTTCAGGGATGGACATGCGCGGGGTCTTCCGGACATTGCGGCCCGTGGGGCGCAGCACCAGCCGCGACAGCGGAACCAGAATCAGGTTCTTG
>NZ_AXVM01000018.1 GCF_000484635.1 Comamonas badia DSM 17552
CGGGTGCGCGACGCCGATCACGGCGGATGCGCTGACCGGCCCGAAATACCGGCTGTCGAACGACGCCGGATTGGTCACACTGAGCAGGAACAGTTCGCCAGGCCGAAGCTGCCGGCACTGCGGCCAGGATGGCAGCGGACGGCCCAGCCGGTCGGCGGGCCGAACGGCAGCCACCGGCACGCCGTCGATCCACACCAGCGCATCGAAAACGCAAACCTGCTGTGGCGCGACTGCGCCCACGCGCTTGAGCAGCGGCACGCGCGCCGGCAGGTAGCCGCGCTGCGCGGCCAGCGCGGCGGCGTCTGGCGGCAGTGTGGTCAGGACGATGCTGTCCACGGACAATGGACGTGGCAGCGAGCCGGGCCGATGGCGCAGCGGATCGACGCGATACCAGCCCACGGGAACGCTGTCGGACGGGTTGTAGATCAGGCGCGGGAATGGATGCACGAAGGACGCCCAGGCCAGCGCAGCGAGGCCGCAGGCGGCGAGGCCCGCGAGCACGATGCGGGCGCGCAGGCGCGAGCGAGGACGCGGCGCGAGGCCCGTAGTGGAAACGGCGGTCATGGCAGCGTCCTCCCGGCCAGCCAGGCGGCGTGCCGCTCGGCGGTGTATTCGGGCAGCGGCAGGCGCGCGGCGAGCCGGTTGGCGAGCGTGCGCCAGTACGCGGGCGAGACGGCGACAGGCGCGATGCCCAGTGCCTCGATGGCGTCGATGCGCTCCAGCACGGCGCGCACCTGCCCGTCGCCCTCGGCGTGCAGCAGCAGGCGCGCGCCCGGCTGCACGCCGGGAATGCGCTGCGCCGCATCGAGCGGCGTGCAAGCCTGCATCACCATGAGCTGCCAGCGAATCGTGCCGTAGTCGTTAGCCTGCCAGCGGATGCGGCAGAACATGGCGCCCGGCAGGAACACCGCGCAGCGCCGCCAGCGGTCGAGCTGGCGCGTGCGCGCAGGTTCGCCGAAGCGCAGGTAGAGCTTGAAGCGCGGTTCGATATAGGCCAACGCCACGCGCGTCAGCGGCGCGCTGGCAGACTGGACGGAAGGGGCTGCGAGCGCAGCGGTGGTCGCGAAGGCAATGGATACATTGGCAAGCGAAGCGGATGCGTTCATGGCGTGTTCTCCCTGCGGTGTTCTGAAAACTCGCGCTCCAGCAGGCCGCGCAGCAGGTCGGCCACGGTCACGCCTTGCGTGAAGGCCGACACCTTGATGCGCGCCCGCATGGCGGGCGTGATGTCGAGGGTCAGGCGGGCGGTGTAGAGGTCGCCCTTGCCCAGCGCATCGGCATCGCCCTGGCGAATCCACGCCTCGGCGTGCGGATTCGCGGGCGGACGCGCGCCGATGCCGACGCGCTTTGCCGCACGTTTGCTGTTCGGCGGTGGCTTCGCTGTCATGTCGTCCACCGCAGCAGTTCGTCCACCAGGGCGGTGATTTCCCGTGCGGCGGCGCTGTCCGGTGCCGTCTCGCGCGCAAGCCGGCCAGCGGCCACGCTGACGGCGAACACGATGCGCTGGCACACCTCGGCGCGTAGCGCCGGCAGCGGCTGTTCGGCCAGCGATTGCCGCGCTTCCCTGCCGATGATGGTGGTGCTGACGCGCCGATTGATGACGAAGGCCGCGCGGAGCAGCGGCCGGAACACCTGCGCCTCGCGGATCAGCGTCACCATCTCGGCGCTGGCCCACAGGTCGTAGGGGCTGGGCTGCACCGGGATCAGCACGCGCTCGGCCGCCAGCAGCGCGGAGCGCGCCAAGGCGGCGATGCGCGGCGGCCCGTCGATGACGACGTGATCGGCCCGCCTGGCGAGTTCTGGCGCCTCCTGATGCAGCGTTTCGCGTGCGAGGCCCACGGCGCTGAACAGCCGTGGCAAGCCTTGCTGGCTTCTGCGCTGCGTCCAGTCCAGGGATGAACCCTGCGGGTCGGCGTCCAGCAGCACGACGTGCTGGCCACGCATCGCCAGCTCGCCGGCGATGTGCGTGGCGAGCGTGGTCTTGCCCACGCCGCCTTTCTGATTGAGCATCGCGACGATCATGGCCTGGCCCTCCATGCTGGAAAGCCTTGCTTGGAGTCGCCTGCAAAACCTGCCGACTGGCGGCCGGTTTTGTCTGCCGTTTGTGGCCGCGTGGTGGTTGTCCACCGCAGCGGCGCTTCTCTACTAAAAGTTAGAGAAATTAAGTTAGGGAAGTTAGAGGACGCGCAAACCCAATGCTGGCACGGGTTTGCGGCCGATCGGCACGCCTGATAGCACGATAGTCCCACGCCTGATAGCACGATACCCCGCACGCCTGATAGCACGACACCATTCACAGGCTGTCCCGAAGTTATCCCCGTGCCGTCTGCGGCACGGGCCGAAACGTCAGCAGCTCCATGCCGTTGTCCGGCATCCTCTCGATGCCCAGGACATAGCCGGGCAGCGACTGCCGCGCGACCAGCGCGCGCAGGTCGCAGGCGAAGTCGTAGGGCTTCGCGGTGCTGCCGGACTTCTGGTGCAGGTAGCGGAAGTCGAATTGCCAGCCGTATTCCTGCTTGCCGCCGTGCTTGCGCACCAGCCGGTACAGCCACCGCTCGATGCCGCCGGTCAGCCGGAAATACGCCGGGTCGATGGTCAGCACCAGGGCGGCGTCGAGCACGCCCGCATAGAACCAGTCGGGCAGGATCAGCTCGATGCCCAGCGGCGTGCCATTGGCATCGGCCAGCTCCTTCCATTCGTTGATCCACGAAAACCGATGCAAGCGTCGCCCGGTCGTCTCGCGGATGGACGTGGCCACCGTGGTCGATTGCAGCCGATCCAGCGCGGCCTTGAGGCGCTGGTAGTCGTGCAGCGACTTGCCGCGCCCGATGAAACGCAGGATCTCGTAGGGCGTGGCGCGCATCAGCCGCGAGGGCCGCAGGCCCGCGTCCTTCGCCTCCACGATCTGCGAGGCCGCCCAGATCAGCACGTCCGCATCCCAAATTGTGGCGATGCCGTGCTCCTGCGTGCCCTCCACGCGGATCGTAACGTTGCCCGCGCGGAAGTCGATGGGCTTGACCCGCTTGGACTTCGCCAAAGAGAAGAACGGATAAGCCATCAAATCCTGGCTGTCGCGCGGCGCCATGTCGCCGGGCAAGGCGCGGAACAGGTCGAGCTGTTCGCGCTCCTGCATCGGCCGCTGCCGGGATGGCAGCGCGGTGCTGGACATGGCGATGGCCTCCCGCACTCCAGCGGTCAGCGCGCACGGCTGTCGGCCGAGTGGTGCTCGGCGTATTCGGGATCGGAGGTCGTCTCGAAACTGCGGTCGGCGGCCCAGGCATCGAGGTCGGCCACGGCGTACATGACGCGCCGCCCGAACTTGCGAAAGCGCGGGCCGCCACCGATCACGCGCTGCTTCTCCAGCGTGCGCGGCGACAGGCGCAGGTACTCGGCGGCTTCGTCGTTGGTGAGATAGCGTTGGGGCTGCGCGGCAGCGGTCGAGACAGTGGCGGCAGGCCGCAAGGGAGCGGGACGCATGGTGTGAACCTCCATCGGTTGAAAACGCCCGGTCGCACGACGCGACCGGATGGAGGCAGTCTCAGAAAACGCGGCCCTCCTGCTCAGGGTCGTTTTGCACTCCCTTCAAAACGACCCTTCTCAAGCGGCGGAAGCTGTGCTAGGCGGCGATAGCCGCCGCGCATCAGCGCGTCGCCGCGCCGCACGAGGCGGCGCACCTTGGAGCGCAGGCCGCCGTCGCTGTACCAATCGGCCACGGCGTCGGCACCGAACAGCCCTTCGCCCACATCGCGCAAGGACGCGCCCGCCAGGGTTGCGTCGAACGCCTGCAAGGTGTGCAGCTCCATCAATGCGGCGGGCGTTGGCCGGGGATTGACGATGAACAGGGCCGTGCCCAGCGAATGACGGCGCGCAGGCGCAAGAGCACCGCCGCGGTGGGCCTGGACCACGGCCATGCCGTCTTCCAGGCCGGGCGCCAGGGCGAAGCGCAGGCAATGGCCTGGGCTGCGCGCGATCAGCGCCAGCCCCTTACCGTCGTGGAGCAGTTGCTTGTGGCCGGGAAGGTGCCAGAACGCGAACACCGCGGCGTCGGGGGGTGGATCGGCGTCGGGATGGAGCTGCACCACGGCCGCATGGCCAGGCAGCCAAGCCGGATGCGCGTCACGCGCATCCAGGGCTGGGTCTTCCAGCAGGCGCAGGCCCCAGCGATGCGCCGCTCCCTGTGCCGTCTGTGGCCGGCGATGGCGACGCAGCCAGCCGAGCCGGTAGTCGGGGTTCCTGCGCAGGTATTCCCAAGCGAGCGCAAGCGCATCCAGCCACAAGACATACAGGTAAGCCGCAGTCGGATACCAATGTGCAACGTGATGAGGATCGACCATGACGCCTCCTCCTGCGAACAGGAATCGCCGCCACGGCAGGACTACGTGCTACATCGCCATCGCCCCGACTGCGGGACGCCGTAGAAGCCAGCCTGCCGCAGTACGCGCCGGGCATCATGACTATTTGGATCAGACTGACTGAGGTATGCCGCAACAATGCCGATTGAGACCTGTTCGGCATGACGCCAGACTGAAAAAGTCACAGTAGGCCGTATTCAGTCCGGTATCGCTCCGTCCCGCTCGGCCAGCCGGGTGTATTCCGACAACGTGCGCGCGGGGTGGAAATAGAGGTCGCGTTGCACGGGCCGTTTGAGAGGGCCGACGATGGATGCCAGATCGGACAACTTCACAGTGCCCAGCGTCGGCATCCCCAGCCCCAGGTCGATCAGGCCGTAAGCCGTGTCGCCATCGGCAGGATCAAGCGCGGCAAGCAGCCAGGTGAGGTGTGCATCGGGGGTGAACAGCCGCACCACGGGCAGCGGGTCGATGGCTTCGCCAGCGGCACGGGCCTTGCCGTGGGCCAGCAATCGCGTGCGGTCGTCCTAGGTAATGAGTCGATTCATAACCATCCCCTCCTTGCCGCACGAATCCGCCGAGGTGTAAAGGTGCAAAACCGCATCAGTGGATTTGTGCAGAAACACGATTGCGGTTCCGTGACTTCGCGCCTTGGTTGACGCCCGTAGATACGGGTTTCTGTAGAAGCGCAAACCAGTGAGCTTCCAAGAAATGAGTTAAAGATAACGTGGTTTTAATTGTGCTGCGAATCGACGCTTCTGTCCATGCAGAAGCGATTTGTCCAGCCTGGCCGACCAGCCGGCGCCACCACCTTCGACGCCGAGCTGGCCCAAGCCTTCGGTGCGGCGGTGCGCGCGCTGCGCACGGAACGCGGCATCGCGCAGGAGACACTGGCGCACCTGGCTGGCGTCGAGCGTTCGCACTTGGGCAAGGTGGAACGCGGCGAACACCAACCCACGCTATCGCTTATCTTCAAGATCGCCGGCGCGCTCGAATGCAGCACGGCGATGCTGATGAGCGAGGCTGAAAGCCAGCTCGCAGCAGCAGCCCAGCCGTAGGCGACGGCTCTGCCGATCCGGCGCAAGCCGGTTCGGCAGTGTTCAAGGGGCGCCAAGTGCAACGCGGCGGGGATGGGCCTTGCGCCGATCCCCGGAGGCAAGCGAAGCGCGCAGCGCCGCAGGCGCGAAGGCGTGAGGGATTGGAGCCGGATGGCCGTGACGGCGAAGTTGGCACGGGGCGCAGCCCGAAAAGCCCGGCGGTGCAAGGCACCGGCACGCCCGCCCGTTCTTGCAGCCGCGGACTCAACGCATACCCAAGCAACTCAATACGGTGCAGCCCAGGCGATCATGCTGCACTCCATGCAGTGCCGCGAAAGCAGCACTGCGCCCCGCCACGTAGGCGGGGCGCTGGCGGCCGTCAGGCCGCCTGGGATTTGCTGCGCGACCAGATCAGGTCGTGCGAGCCGTTCTCGCCCTCGATCAGTCGGGCGTAGACCGTGGCCGGGAACGAAGGATCGTCGAGGGTTACGGAGATGTACTCCCGCCCGGCCTCGCTGGTCTTCTTCCACGCCGCGCCGATGTCGTGGCCCGCGGCCTGCAGGCGGAAGTCCGGGGCTTTCTCGTTGTCCCCCTTGTCGTTGGGAACCAGCTTGACCTTGACGTTGAGCGTCAGGGTGCGCAGCGTGCCGGTGAAGCCGTCTTTGTCGGTGGTGAAGGCGCCGATGTTGGCCATGATGAATCTCCTTTCGGTTGCACAAGGTTCGCGCCCATCGCGTCCTTGTTGTGATCCGGCCGGCGGGGGGACGGGCTGGCTGCACCGCTTGCGGCTGCAACGCAGTGGAGGGCCGGGAGGCGAAAAGAATTTGTCCCGCGAGGAAGCCGCCGAACGCAGTGACAAAGGCGGGGAAATTGTTTTCGCCAGACGGTTGCAGCCATGAAGCCCGAGGCGCAGCCGCGCCCCCGCCAGGATTCACAACAACACAAAGACGCCTTGGGCCGAACCACCCCCCATCCGAAAGGAGACAGGGCCGGCTCGGCATCCCCGCCCGAAGGCTGCACCGGCTCGCACCCTGACGCGGGCCAGGTCAACCACCCAACGACAGGCGAGAACGCCCCGGCCGCACCTTGCGGCGCCGGTCTTGAGGCGTGGCGTGGAAGCTCCATGGCGGTGCCGGGCGGGTTGTCCGTGAACCGTCCTTCGTGACGTGATGGGCACGAACCGCCAGCGTTGAGGACGGCACGCATCCGCACAACCTGCCGCAGCAAGCCTCGGCGTACCCACCAAGCCCTGCCCATGCGGCGGGGCGCTGGCCGGGCCGATCCGGCGCAGCCGGGTCGGCGGCATCGAGGGGCGCCAAGCCTGCGCGGCGGGGATGGCCCGCAGGGCTTTCCCCTGGAGGCAAGCGCAGGCGCGAAGGCGTGAGGGATTGAAGCCGAATGGCCGTGATTCGGCACGAAGCACGGGGCGCAGCCCACAAAGCCCGGCGGTGCGAAGCGCCGACACGCCCAGGCCGTTCTATATTTCCAGGAAGAGACCCAAGACAAGCCCATGACCTTCCAGCTCCGACACGAAACCCCAGACGACATTGCTGCCATCGAAGCCGTCACGACCGCCGCCTTTGCCGATGCACCGCACACCAGCCACACCGAGCAATTCTTCGTGCGCGCCTTGCGCGCAGCCCATGAACTGCCCCTTTCCATCGTGGCCGAAGACGATGGGCAAGTCGTCGGCCACGTCGCACTGTCCCCCGTCACGATCACCGATGCCCAAGGCCAGAAGGCCGATGGCTGGTATGGGTTGGGGCCGATCTCCGTCCTGCCGCCCAGGCAGGGGCAAGGCATCGGCTCCCGCCTGATGGAACAGGCGCTTTCCGAACTGCGTGCCATACGGGCCGCAGGCTGCGTGCTGCTGGGAGATCCCGCGTACTACGCGCGCTTTGGTTTCCAGGCCCATGCGGGCCTGCAACTGCCGGGCGTGCCGCCCGGTTACTTCATGGCACTGGCCCTGCATGGGCCAGTGCCCGAAGGTATCGCGCACTACAGCGATGCCTTCAACGCCGCCGCCTGAGCCAGCGCGAAGGCGGCGGCGTTCTGGTTCGGCGGTTGGCCTTGAACACCGGGTGCGGCCACTGCCGCGCCCGGATTTGCGTCCACCGTGCCCAGGACGGAACGGCCTGGGCACGGTGCCGATCGCGGTTATGCCTTCGTTTCGATAAGCCACCACACGGCACGCGGCAGCGTGCGGCCCGTGATGGGGTGGATGTCGGTAAGGTCGGCGCGGGCCGTCCAGCCCAAGGGCGGGCGGTAGCCGCGCACGTCGCCTTCGCCGTGCCAGCGGCGGGCGCGAACCGTGCCGGATGCGTAGATCACCGCCATGCGTGGGCGGCTGGTCGTGGTGCGGGTCATGTGGACTTCTCCTTTCAGCGAAGCGCTCCGGTCGAGGCCGGGGCGCTTGCCTTCGGCGCGGGTCAGGCGGCCAGCGCCTCGGCGGGTTCATCCATCATTGCCTCGGCAACCTCCGGGGCGTCCTGCGCCTGCGTTTCCTCCGGCGCAGCTTCCAGGCCTGCGGCCTTGAAAATGGCAGGCATCCAGCCCGTGCCAGCGGCCAGCCGCTCGGCTTCGTTGGCAATGTCGGCCTTCTTCAATTTCGCCAGCCGGGTGACGGAATCTGGCGCAAACACGCCCACGGCAACCAGAATCGCGGCCTTGGAAATGTGCTTGAAGTAGCCTCCGGCGGTCGGCTGCCACCATGCGGCCATGTCGAGACCCACGGCCTGCGCCAGTTCCCCGCCGGGCTGGTGCGGCGTGGCGCGGGGCGTCACCACGTCCACCGTGGACGCCACGCACACGGCCAGCAATCGCACCAGTTCATCTTGCGGCTTCGCCAGCAGCACGGCGAACAGTTCGGCGCCGTTCTGCGGCAAGGCAACACCGGCCGCCTGTTGCAGTTCGCGCAGCGCCACGGCGGCAGGCGATCCCAGCCAGTCCGGGGCCATGCCTTCCAGCCGGTCTTGCAGCGTAAGGCGCACGCCCAGCGGCAGCGAGTCACGACTCAGGCCATAGCGGCTTTCCTGCAAGACGGTCTGCACCATGCCATGCACCAGCGCGACCAGCGCCACTTGCGGGTGCCGGGCGACTTCGATTTGCAGCGCGGCGGTGCGATGGGCGCTCAAGCGTTGCGCCAGTCGGTCGGACATGGCGGCGGTCTTGGGCTCCCTGTCTTCGTCTCGGTTCTCGCCTTCGTCGTCGTTCTCGACATCCTCGCCGCTGAACCCTTGGCGCAGCCGTTCCAGCGTGCGCAGCGCCTTGGCTTCGGCTTCACGCATCAGGCCACGATGAATGACGGCCTCGCCAGTGCAGTCAATGGTGACGATGGCACCGGCTGCGGCGCGCGCGGTCGGGCTGTAGTCTTGCAAGCTATCTTCCAGCGCCTGCAACTGCTCGCCTACGGCTTCGCCTTCCTCCTGCAGAGCGTCGGCCTTGTCCTCGTCATCGGCGTCCTGTGCGGCATCCACGGCCTCGGCCAGTTCGTGCATCCGGGCTTGCAGCTTCTCGATGCGTGCGGCTTCGCGCTTGTTCGGTTCGCGCCGCTCCCTCGGGGCGCGTTGGAAGGCGTGCAGGTCGGCATGGGTCACGCCCGGCGTGGCATCCGCCCACGCCCAGCCTTCGGCCTTCACTTCGGCGGCGATGCCTGCCAGCTTGTCTTGCGCCAGCCGTTCCAGCAGCGCGGCATCGGTCAGATACACGCCCGCGTCATCTTCGGCGAACAGGTCGCGACGGACGCCGCCGCCTGCGGCTTCGTAGGCGTCCAGCCCGACGAAGCGCACCAGCGGATGCCGGTAAGCGTCAATCTCGCGCTCGGTGAGGCGCTCGCGCAAGTGAGAGGGATGCCGCTGCCACTGCGGGGCATCGTAGAACGCGGCTTCCTGCGCGGCGTGGTCGTCGGTGATGGACAAGGCCATCAACTGGTCAAGGCTCACGGCATCGGCCCGGTAGTCCGCCATCAGGCGCGGCGAGACGTTCGCCAGCTTCAAACGGCGCTGCACCACCAGCGGCGTAACGCTGAAATCCGCCGCAATGTCCTCGATGGGACGGCCTTCGGCCACCAGCGCCGCGAAGGCTTCGAACTGGTCTGCCGGGTGCATCTGTTCGCGCTGCACGTTCTCGGTGAGGCTGGCGGTGCGGGCCGTACCATCGGCCACTTGCAGGCAAGGCACGTCCCAATCCTTGGCGATGCGGTGCTTCTTCGCCAGCAGCTTCAACGCGGCCAGCCTGCGGCCACCGGCCACCACCTCGTAATGCTCGCCATCGGCGGCGGGAATCACGATCAGGTTTTGCAGCAGGCCCACGCGCTGGATGCTCGCGGCCAGTTCAGGGATGGACATGCGCGGGGTCTTCCGGACATTGCGGCCCGTGGGGCGCAGCACCAGCCGCGACAGCGGAACCAGAATCAGGTTCTTG
>NZ_AXVM01000019.1 GCF_000484635.1 Comamonas badia DSM 17552
CTTCGCCTGCCGGTGCGCCGGCCACTTCGGCCACGCTGTCGGTGGACCTGCCCGCGGGTATCTCCGTGGTGCGCCTGCGTGCCAAGACAGGGCTCGATATCTGGGTGCGCGATATGGTCGTGCAGGCAGGGGGGTGAAGGGGCAACGGTCTGGGGTATTAAAATATCATCGATGAGAATTTAAGCGATCGATCAAAAAATAGGAAGAGGTAAAATCCATCGATTGATTTATCCATTCCAAGGAGCATCGCCATGCTGGCTGTCACTGTATCCCCCAAGTACCAGGTGGTCATTCCGCCTTCCGTGCGCGAGGATTTGGGCATCGAACCCGGGCAAAAGCTGCAGGTGCTGGCGTTTGATCGGCGCATTGAACTGCTGCCTGTGGAAGCAGCGCCCGCATTGCGGGGCTTTCTGGTAGGCATCGACACCCAAGTCCCTCGGGAGGAGGACCGGGTATGAGTCTGAATGTGGTGGATTCCTGCGGCTGGCTGGAGTATTTTGCCAACGGTAGCAACGCCGATTTTTTCGCGCCAGCGATCGAGGCGGCGCAGACGCTGGTGGTGCCATCGCTGACCTTGTTCGAGGTGTTCAAGCGTGTTCTGCAGCAACGCAACGAGGCGGATGCGCTGAGAGCCGTGGCATTAATGCGCCAGGCGCCAGTGATTGCGTTGTCTGATGCACTGGCAATTGGAGCAGCGCAGTTGTCTGCCGCACTGCACCTGCCTTTGGCAGATAGCATCATTTTGCACACCGCACGCGATCAAGGCGCCACGCTCTGGACGCAGGACGCGCACTTTGCCAATGTGCAAGGCGTGCGGTATAGGCACAAACAGGCGCCTGACGCGGCACAGCGTTGACGGATCAGCAAACTTACGCCACGTCGGCGTAGATGTCATCCAGCGACAGCGAGGTATCCAGGCATTCCATGGGCAGCACGCCGTCGTTGTAGCGCTCTGCCTGCCAGCCGGTGGCACGGCGGTAAAGCTCAACATGGCGCCGCTCCTGCTCTACCAGCAGATAGCTTTGCAGGCTGGGGATGGTCTGGTAGGCCAGCAGCTTCTCGCGCCGGTCTATGCGGGCGGTGGATTCGGAGAGGATTTCGATGATGAGGCAGGGATTGCGAGTGACGTAGGGGTCGCGGTCTGCCGGGTCGCAGCTCGCCATCACATCAGGGTAATAAAAAATGGTCTCGCCGCCGACCTCCAGACGCAGCTTCATGTCAGCGGCAAAGAGCTGACATTTTTTGCTCCGTGCTGCGGGCGTAAGGGCAAAAATCAACGCACTCGCGATCAAACCATGCCTTCGGCTCGCTCCCGTCATGGCATACACCTGCCCGCCAATGAATTCATGCTTCACCTCGCTCACGGCTTCGCCGGCGAGGTATTCGTCTTCAGAAATACTGGGGGGTGCGGCTGTCGGTGCAGGCATGGCGGCCTCCGATGCAAGGAGCTGCCTGAAGTGTACGGTTTCCTGTTCACAATAGCCCACTGGCAGCAGGGTTGGATACGGTGCATGCATTAACCGAATTGATAGCTGCCAGCACATATCCATCAAGCGCCAGAGGCATTATGAAGCGTATTTTATTTGCAATTGCCGCCTGCCTTGCGCTGGCATTGTCCAGCGTTGCAGCACAAGCCACGCCCGCATGGCAGGTGCAGCTCAGCGAGCAACACGGCCTGCCCAGTGCCAGCTTGGGCGGGCAGCCGGGTTTCAGCGCGGATTGGGCCTTCTGGGGTGCCAAATGGAAATGGGCCGGCGTGCAGAGCGCGCTGGCGAGCAATGGCGCGGGCGCCTACCGGCTGGTGGGCGAGGTGAAGGACCTGGGCGTGGCGTGGATGGGCCAAACCGCTGCGCCGCAGGCGCAGACGCTGAGCTATGAGCTGCGCGTGGCAGCGCGCAGCGCGCAGGATGATGTGATCGGCGGCGGCGCGGTGTTCAGGTTTGATCTCGGCACCTTTGGCGCGCTGATGGGCAAGCCGGTGCTGTTGCCGGGCAATGCCGGCTGGCAATGGGGGCAAGCCGGGGGCACGCAATTCACCATGCGCTTTGATCCGCCCCTGCCCAGGGTGTTTTTCGAGCGCAACAACCCGGCGGAGGTGCGCGCCTATTTCTACGACGGCAAGATCGCCGCGGGCGAGCAGCGCTATGCCGTGCAGCTGAGCTGGACCGGCAACGCGCAGTGGCTGGCACCGCTGGCCGAGCGCCTGGGCGGCCCGCCGCCCACCACATGGCCCAGGGATGCCATCGATGCGCGCACCGCGCCGCAGGGTCTGCTGGGCCAGGCGCTGAAGAATGATCCGGCCAGCGCGGGCGTGCTGGCCGGCAGCGGCACGCCGGCACGCTACTGGGGCACGAACGTGACGGCCTACGCCCTCTTCACCACGCCGCGCGAGGCGGTGCGGCAGCAGGCCAGGCGCATGGCGCAGCTGGGCTACAACCTGGTGCGCCTGCACCACCACGATTCATCGTGGGTCAGCCCCAACATCTTTGGCGACCCCAAGACCATCACCAGCACCGGCACGCTGGATGCCGCGGCGCTGGACAAGCTGGACTGGTGGATCAAGTGCCTGAAGGACGAAGGCATTGCCGTATGGCTGGACCTGCACGTGGGCCGGCAGTTCAAGCGCGGGGACGACATCTACGGCTTTGACGAGTTGGCCAAGGGCAAGGACTCGGCTGACCCCAAGGGTTTCAACTACGTGAACATCACCATGCAGGCGGCGATGCGCCGCTTCAACGAGCAGTACGTGACGCACCGCAACGCCTACACGCACCTGGCGTACAAGGACGACCCGGCCATCGTGGCGATGCTGATCACCAACGAGAACGACGTGACGCACCATTTCGGCAATGCCATGCTGCCGGACAAGGGCGTGCCGCTGCACAGCAAGCTCTACATGAACGTGGCCGAGGCCTTTGCCAAAAAGACCGGCCTGCCGCCCAGCAAGACCTGGCGCAGCTGGGAGCCAGGGCCGAGCAAAATCTTTCTCAACGACCTGGAACACAATTTTGACGAAGACATGGTGGCGCAGCTGCGCGGCCTGGGCGTGAAGCAGCCGCTGGCCACCACCAACACCTGGGGCGACAACCCGCTGTTCTCTCTGCCGGCGCTGACCACCGGTGACGTGATCGACGCGCATGCCTACGGCGGCCCCGGCCAGCTGGAGAAAGACCCGGCCTGGGCGGCCAACCTGGGCGACTGGCTGGCGGCGGCGCAGGTGGTGGGCATGCCGCTGACGGTGACGGAATGGAACGCCGACCCCTTCCCCAGCTACGACCGGCACACGCTGCCGCTGTGGATTGCGGCCATGGCATCGCACCAGGGCTGGCGCGCGCTGATGCACTACGCCTACAGCCAGGAGAGCCCGCGCGAGCAGGGCAGCGCATCCAATTGGCATGCGTACAACGACCCGTCGCTGCTGCCCATGCTGAGCGCCGCCGCGCTGATGTACCGCCGCGGCGACGTGCATCCGGCAAAAACCACCTACGTCTACGACCCGGGTGCCGAGGCCTTCTTCGGCCAGGCCACCTCGGCGGGCAACGCCCCCGCGCTGCGCAGCGCGGCGGAAAAGGGCCGCCTGCTGATCGCCATGCCCGCCACGCCGCAATTGCCGTGGCTGACGCGCCGCGCGCCGCCCGCGGGCGCCACCGTCATCACCAACCCGGCGCAATCACTGCTGCCCGAAGGCGCGCAAGAAGCCACCAGCGATACCGGCGAGCTGACGCGCAACTGGGCGCGCGGCACCTACACCATCAACACCGCGCGCACGCAGGCGGCAATGGGCTGGATTGGTGGCACCACGGTGGATTTGCCGGCGGTGCAGCTGCAGCTGCAGACACGCAACGCCACCGTGGCGGTGCAAAGCCTGGACGATGCGGTGCTGGGCGCCTCCAGCCAGGTGCTGGTTTCCATAGGCACACGCTCGTTGCCGCAGCAGGGCAACAAGACGCCCTTCGTGGTGGAGCCGCTGGCGGGCAGCATCGCGGTCAAGGCGCCTGCCGGGCTCAAGGCCTGGCGCAACGGCCCGTTCAACCAGTGGATCGAACTGCCCGCACCTTACGAGGGCGGCGCCTACCACATCACATTCGATGGCAAGCTGCCGGTGCAGTGGATCGCCCTGCATGCGCCCCGCTGACCGTCAACGCAGCGTGCAGGCGTTCAACTTGCGCAAAGCTGCCCAGGAATGCCCCTCGAAGCTTGGATCGACACTGCTGGGCCAATCGGGCTGCTGCAGCAAGATGCCGTAGCCCACGGCACGAATGGCGCTCTCTGCCAGCAGGGCGTTGCTGTGCTCGCCGCCTGGCATCGACGCGAAGAGCGCAGGCATCTGCCCATAAGCCGCCGGGTTGCCCCAGGCAAGGAAAGGCACCTCCAGACTGCTCAGGCTCCGGCCGTGCGCATAGCCGGTGCTGCAGGGTGGCATGCTCAAACCATGATCGCTGGTGTAGAGCAGCAGCGCTGACTGGTCCGTCGATGCATCAAGCATCGAGATCCATTGCCTAAGCAGTGCGCTGGTGTAGGCAATGCTGTTGTCGTAGGGGTCCGCGAATTTCGCATATTCGACCGGATAACGATCCGAAACGATCTCATGGCTGCCAAAGGTGTGCAGCACGATCAGCTTCAGTGCAGCTGGGTCTGCCAGCGCATGCTGCAAGGGCGCGGTGAGATCGCCATCGAGTGCGCCGTTGCCCACCTTTTGATAAACGTCCGAAGATCGCCTGAGCACCCGGTCAAAAAAATCACCGTTGCCCGAGGCGCGCGAATTGTTGTAGACAAAAACCTTGTATCCCGCACGCCGTGCCAGATCGAGAAACGATGGTGATTGGCTGTTGATGCTGTCTTCTACCGATCGGCCGGTGAGCACGAAAGGCAGCGCTGTAGCAGTCATGAAGCCGCGCGCCCACACTTGAGCCACTTTCACTCCAGAAACATGATCCAGCGCCTGGTTTGTGAGGTTGGCACGGTAGCCGAGCAGAGACCAGCGCCGGGCGCTTGCGCTCTCCCCCAGAACCACTACCACGGTATGCATCTTTTCTGGTTGTGGCGCCGCCTCCGGCAGGATCGGGGCATACAGGACGGCATCCGTAATGGAGTGCTGCTTGAGGACCGCCCAGGCAAGATGCAGTGGATAGACATTCACGGTCTTGTCCTGGATTTCAAAGCGCCGCACCACATCGCCTGTCGCATACAGGGCGACGAGCAGTACCCAAGCTGCCGTGGGCGCCAGCCAGCTCCAGCGCAGCAGGACACGGCGGCGCAGGACGCTGCGCCTATTCTTGCCCAACAACCACCCTATATAAGTGCATGCAGCCAGCCAGGACAGCGCCAACAACACAGAGGACGTGGGCAGGGTTTTGAGGAAATCACCCGTTTCCGCAGCATTGGTGCGCAGCGCCGTAGCCAGGAAGAACTCATCCGCCAGCGTGCCGAAGTAATGGACATAAAAAATATCCAGTACGCCTGCCAGCGCAAAAATCAGGACACCTGCCCGAAGAGACCAGCGGCTGAAAACCAGAGGCCAGAACAGGAACGCGGAGATGAAGACCCATGCCAGGGTTTTCCACGTGATCCCGGGGAGCAAACGGGGGCTGAACAGCAGCACCCATGCAGCGAGAAACAAAAGAAACGCCAACCATGAATTCGCCTTTTTCATGGCCGGCGATTGTCGGCTGAAACAGCCCCTGCCTGTCGGCGTGGCGCCGCCATGCAGAAGCCAGTGGCGGCGGCTACGACCGTTTCAGGGCATCGTCATCCCGCGCTCTGCACGACCATATCGCGCACCCAGATATTGAGCCCTGTCTTGGCACGCAGGCGCACCACGGAGATACCCGCGGGCAGGTCCACCGACAGCGTGGCCGAAGTGGCCGGCGCACCGGCAGGCGAAG
>NZ_AXVM01000020.1 GCF_000484635.1 Comamonas badia DSM 17552
GCCTTCCGGCTGTTCGGTGCGGTCGGCACGAGGAACCCGGTTGGCCCTGTTGCCACCGTCTTTCCTGAGTTCATCGCCCGCGACGGTCAGGAGCGCGCGAACGGGTGCCGTCAAGGAGGCAAGCGCAGGGTTGGTGCGGCCCGCAGGCGCAGCCGAGGACACGGCCCTGCGCGCCTTGACGGCACACGGGCGCGGGCTACAGTCGCGGACAAGGTGATGAGGTCAGGGAAGACGGCTGGACATGGCAACGGCCACCCCACACGCCGACCGCACGGCAAGCGAAGCGCGCAGGCCCGAAGCTGGAAGCCGGGCCGGAGGCGTCAGCCGAGCGGAGCGAGGGAACGATGGAAGCCCGTCAGGGGCGAGACGCCGCAGGCGGCTCGATGCGCTGCGCGCACGACAGCGCGACCGGCCATCTCCCAGGTGGCCGGGGACGCCCGAACTTCAAGGTTCTATGAGCATCAGGCGCAGGGGATGCACCACGCCCCAAGCATCGGGAAGCGGGTTCTGTCGCGGCTGCGGATTTCTAGCCGATTCGGTGGTCATTAGGGGTGCCAAGCCTCGCGTGGCGGGGATAGCGCGGCAGGGCTTTCCCCGGGAGGCAAGCGAAACGCGCAGCGCCCCGGAAGGGGCGCGAAGGCATCCGGCCGAGTCATCAGGGCGCAGGCTGGATTCCGCAACCTGGCAGGCCCCGTTCCACACTGATCGCGGACAGCGTTCCAAACCGATGGCGGACAGTTGGCCTACCATCCGGGCCGTCACTCAGGCAACTATTTCGTCAGCCACTCGGCATATGCGTTCACGTCGATCATCGGCACCGTGCCGCTGAACTGCAGCATTGAGATCAGCTTGAACAGGAACGCGGTCGCCGGCTTGCCTTCCTTGGTGAATTCATATTTGCCGGCATCCTTCTCCCAAACGAAATGCCCATGCGCCGCCACGCAACCGATATTCAGCCGATCTTCTTCGACGCCGCCGTCGCCGAGCGCCTTCCACAGTGGATCGCCACAGCAAGGCGACCAGTCACTCTCGAACGTCAGGATGCCACCCAGGATCGGGATCAATGGCTTGGGTGGATACGTTCCGCCGGCATGGGGGATGGGCAAGCTCGTGCGATGCAGCGTACGCACCGACGCGACTTTCTTGCGCGCATAAGCCACGTAGTTAGCGTTGATCGTTTGCTTCGCCTCGAAGATCGCGTACACGCTTTCGGCAGGCACGATCGTCTCGCCCTGGTAGTGAAAGATGAACGGCGAATACTGCCTGTCGTAGACCACGACATCAATCTGATCGCTGAAAGCTCCCCTGCTATCCACCACATAGGCCTTGTCGACGCGGTAACGCTCCGGCAGGTAGGTTTTCAGCAACTCAAGCCAAACCGCCTCGCTCGCATCGCCTTTGGCATCGGGATGCCCAAACGACTTCCGCGTCGTCTGCAAGCGGTGCTGAATATCGTCGTGCAAACTTGCCAGCAAGACCGGAAGCGACCAACTGCTCATGACTTCTTCTCCTCGAACGGCGGCGTCGGCTGCATCAATCTTGCGATCTCAAGCGCACGCGCGGCCTCGACTGCGCGCGATGGATACGCGTCGAGCACGATCGCGGGAAGCAGTCGCTGCGTCAAATCCGAGAAGGTGAAGCCGCAATGCCCCTTCCCTTTCCCGGTAACAGCGACCAGTTCCTCGATGTGCTTCGTACTCAAGCCGAGCGCATGAAGCGCACCATCGAGCACCGCATGACGCTGCGCGTCGTTCGGCCGATCGAATGCCAGAATCTCGGCGGCACGTCGCTTGACGGCCGGATCAAGCGCGCTAAGTCGATTCGTACACATGATCACGGCCGCCGAAAGCTGGCCGTTCGCCAGGCGGTCGATGCCGCGGATGAAAGCGTTCACGCCGGCACGATCCTCGTGGTGCATCTGCGCCGATTCACGCGACTGTGCAAGCGCGTCCGCTTCGTCGACGAGAAGGATGACAGCCCCGCGCGAACGGCCGGCCGCTCCCTTCAGCTTGGTTGCGGCTTCTACCGTGTAGTCGAAGGCCGCCGACAGGAGCTGCGTCATCTCCCCAACCCGCCCTTGGCCGCGACTCGAAAGGCTCAGCGGGTACAGCGTGATCTCGATCTTCTCCTGCCGCGCGACGGCGTCGCCGATAGTCTCGGCCAGCTCGGTCTTCCCGGAACCGACATCCCCCGCTAGCACCACGAGCGGCGGACGACGCAGCACGTGCTTGAGAAGCGCCTTTGCGTCGGGATGGTGCTTTTGCGCCCAGGCCTCAAGGCCGGCGGGGTTCACCAACAGGCCGAGAATCTTGCTCAGGCGTTGTTTGTGGTCGTCAAGGCCGACCAGTCGCGCGAGCCGCTCCTGCGGCTCGAAATCCGGGTAGGTCAGGCGACGCTCGAACAGCTCATCGAGTGCGGGTTTGTTTTGCATCAATAGGCCCTCACGCTTGCGCGGCTCAACGCCCGACCACCAGCCGAATAGGTCTTGTCATCCACCATGTAGCCGTCCACCGCCGGCTGGGCCATTCCGGTGCGATAGAACGGCATCCGGCGCTTGAAGGCGTCCCTCTCGCCCTCCAACAGTGCATCCCACGCCGCCGAGTACGTCATATAGTTGTGGAAGGTCGCGCCCGAAATGTCGCGGCCCGGGAGCACTCTGCCGGGGTCGTCATCGCTGGCCGCCATGCCGGCTAGGTCGCGCGCCGTGTAGCGCAGCGTCGGCTCGATCCACTGGCCCCCGCGCAGGAAGCCGATCGTGAGCGTTCCGAAATATCCCGCCTTCAACAACTCGATGACCTCGTTCTCGTAGTTGGTGATGTCGCTATCACTGGGATGACCGTAGAAGCGCTGCATCCGCTTGAGATCAGCAGAGACCTTCGACGCCATATGCCGCGCATGCGTGACGGTGAAGGTCGTGGATTCGGTGATGGTGTAGCTGGACATGTTTCCTTCCTTACCCCTGGAATGCTGAACCGAAGACCTTTTGCCAGTAGTACACGGTCTCCTGCTTGGTCGGTGCCGAGAGCGCCGAGTCGATGGCGTCTCCGGCGTCGAGCGCAGCCTCATAGATCGCGGAGGCGTTCGCGTCGGTGTAGAGCCGGCTGACGTTGTTCACGGCATTCACCGGGTCGATGATCTGCACGCGCTGGCTGAAGGTGCCGACCGCCGAGGCCGGATAGTTGTCGGTGAAGAAGACCTTCTCTCGCAGGTCGGTGCGGGCGAGATAAGTGAAGAAGTGCTGCAGCGCCTCCGGGTAGTCCGAAAAGGACAAGCCATCATCGGCGAGCTTCGCAAGAAGCAGCTCGATCATGAACGACTTAAATCTGAAGTTGTCATCGGCCGCCTTCATGCGCGCTGCCCAGAACTTCACCAGTCGTACCACTTGCGAGAAGTGGTCGGGCTGCGCACGCTTGCGCTTGCGGATGAACTCGAGGTGCTGCGGAATGTTGGTCTTGAGGAAGGTGCCGTCGTCCTGGCTGATGAGGTTCCCGTACCAGTTGGGATCACCGTCGTAGAGGATGGGGACCACGTCAACATCTAGGCCAGAGCCCTTGAACGACACCGTGACGCTGTAGGTCTGCGGCTTCACTTGGTCTGCCGAAAAGTTCGGGAACGCCTTGCGCAGGCGCTCTGCCAGGTACTCCAAGAGCGCGGACACCTCGCGCGGCGCCTGAGCGCCGCTGATGTAGCAGGCCACGTCGATGTCGTTCAGGGAACGCAACGCCGTGCCCTTGGCGAGGCTGCCGGCGAGCAGCATCTTTTTCAACGTGAAGTCGGGGTGCTCGGACAAGTAGCCTTCCAACTTCTCGCGCAACCGACGTGCCTGGGCGCGGTACTCGTCGGCCTTGTCTTTGGGCAGGTTCACCCTATCTGCTGCGAATCGCATGAGGTCGCGATGGTCGATATGGGTACGGGACATCTGAAAGGCTCCTTCTGGTGCACGGCTCGGGTCAGCGAGTCATGATAAAAAGTTCGGAGTCGTGAACATGGACAGATGTTACGCCAGTTTTCTCGGATGTCAAATAAAAAGTTCGGTACCATGGTACTCTCCAGGCATCACACTTGGACAGGAGACGGACCATGGCGACACGTCTCGGCGAGAAGCTGCACGAATTGCGCAAGCAGCGCGGCCTGACGCTTGAAAAGCTGGCTGAACTGGCTGGCCTCAGCAAGAGCTACCTCTGGGAGCTAGAGAACCGCGAATCGCAGCGGCCATCAGCAGAGAAACTCACGGCGCTGGCCGATGTGCTCGGCGTCGCAGCGGCCTATTTCTTTGAAGAAGATGTGCGCGCCCCGCAGGAACGGCATCTGGACGAGGCTTTTTTCCGTGGCTACCAGAAGCTGGACCCTGAGGCCAAAGAGCAGCTTCGCAAGATACTGGGCACCTTCAAGAAGTCCTCGTGATGCCGGAGGTCTGGACACCCCAGCGCGCGGCCAACCGGTTGGCCAAAGTGGCGGAGGTTTTCAGCTCCGCGCATGGGGTGGATCGATTTCCGGTGAATGTGCCGTCACTCGCGATGGAGACGGCGCGGATCTTCGGCTGGAACGATCCGATCACCCAGGTGCAGGCCGCCAACATCAAGGGCTTTGACGGCGCCTTGTTCCCTGGCGACGGGCGTAAGGAGTGGCTGCTGCTGTACAACGACGCGGTATCTTCACCCGGCCGCGTGCGTTTTACGCAGGCCCATGAACTCGGGCACTACATCCTGCATCGACAGGTCCGGGAATCTTTCCAGTGCAGCGACGCCGACATGCTGAACTGGTCCCAGGATGACAAGGACATCGAGGGGCAAGCAGATCTGTTCGCTTCGTACCTGTTGATGCCGCTCGACGACTACCGAAAGCAGGTAACCACCGCCGTCGATCTCGACTTGCTAGGTCACTGCGCCGATCGGTATGGCGTGTCGTTGACGGCAGCGATCCTCAAGTGGTTGCAGTACACGGATGAGAAGGCCGTGCTGGTGATGTCCAGGGACGGTTTCATGAACTGGGCTTGGTCGAGCGAACCGGCGGCGAAAGCCGGTGCGTTCTTCCGCACGCGCAACAACGTCATTCCGGTACCAGACGGAGCGCTTGCCGCCAATGCTGAGATCAAGGATGACCGAAAGGGCACTCAGATTTCCGCTTCAGTGTGGTTCCCGCATGCCGGCGCCGAAACTCCGCTTCGCGAGATGAAAGTTCATGCGGAGCAATATGGGGTCGTCTTGAGCCTACTATGCCTTCCACGGTCTGCTGACGCCTGGCCGCCATGGTCGGAAAGGCGATGAAGACTCAGCTACGTTGCCGACAATTTTGAAGAGATGACGCGGTGCATCTCGTTTGACGATCATCAAACCGCTGCTTTAGACGGCCGGCCTAGGAGTCTGCGCGGCAGACGTGAAATGATGAGCTGTTCGACGCCACTGCAGGCACCGAGCCGTTGGTGCGAAGACCAAGGAACGCGCATCCGATGCGCTGCAGGGTCGAGTATCGAGTCGCCATTCGGGCGGCAGCGGGTTCGAGAAGGTTTTGCCTTGTGTTTTGCCTCACAAGTACGCCATGCGCCGCAGATTCAGCGCCATGCAGACGAGTTTCCACTCGCATCTGGCTTTGGCGAAGCTGCGCAGACTGAACTGGCGGAACCCCAGGACCGACTTGATCCACCCATTGGGTGGCTCAACGATGTGCTTGCGTCGACGATAGGCGTCCTTG
>NZ_AXVM01000021.1 GCF_000484635.1 Comamonas badia DSM 17552
AAAACCAAACCCCCTGCTCTTGCTGGAGGCAGGGGGTTGTGGTGTGGTGATGGTGCCTGACGATGACCTACTTTCACACGGGGACCCGCACTATCATTGGCGCGAAGCTGTTTCACGGTCCTGTTCGGGAAGGGAAGGGGTGGTGCCAGCTTGCTATTGTCATCAGGCGTAAAGGGGGGTCTGTGCTGTTTGGTGGCGCAGACCGTTCATAGAGTCGAATGGAATTTGATTGTGTCCTTGGCATGGTCTTGAGGCGTTGTGCTGCAGCTGGTGCAGCACGGTTGGCGTCAAGGTTATAGGGTCAAGCCGCACGGGCAATTAGTACTGGTTAGCTCAGGGCATTGCTGCTCTTGCACACCCAGCCTATCAACGTTGTGGTCTACAACGACCCTTCAGGGGGCTCAAGGCCCCGGCAGATCTCATCTTGGAGAGAGTTTCGCGCTTAGATGCTTTCAGCGCTTATCTCTTCCGCACATAGCTACCCTGCGATGCCACGGGCGTGACAACAGGTACACCAGCGGTGCGTCCACTCCGGTCCTCTCGTACTAGGAGCAGGCCTCCTCAAATCTGCAGCGCCCACGGAAGATAGGGACAAAACTGTCTCACGACGTTTTAAACCCAGCTCACGTACCTCTTTAAATGGCGAACAGCCATACCCTTGGGACCGACTACAGCCCCAGGATGAGATGAGCCGACATCGAGGTGCCAAACACCGCCGTCGATATGAACTCTTGGGCGGTATCAGCCTGTTATCCCCAGAGTACCTTTTATCCGTTGAGCGATGGCCCTTCCATACAGAACCACCGGATCACTATGTCCTGCTTTCGCACCTGCTCGACTTGTCAGTCTCGCAGTCAAGCACGCTTGTGCCATTGCACTATCGTCACGATGTCCGACCGTAACTAGCGTACCTTCGAACTCCTCCGTTACGCTTTGGGAGGAGACCGCCCCAGTCAAACTGCCTACCATGCACTGTCCCCGATCCCGATAAGGGACCCAGGTTAGAACCTCAAACGCACCAGGGTGGTATTTCAACGTTGGCTCCAGGCAAGCTAGCACCTGCCCTTCAAAGCCTCCCACCTATCCTACACAGATCCGTTCAAAGTCCCATACAAAGCTACAGTAAAGGTTCATGGGGTCTTTCCGTCTTTCCGCGGGGAGATTGCATCATCACAAACATTTCAACTTCGCTGAGTCTGCGGAGGAGACAGTGTGGCCATCGTTACGCCATTCGTGCAGGTCGGAACTTACCCGACAAGGAATTTCGCTACCTTAGGACCGTTATAGTTACGGCCGCCGTTTACTGGGACTTCGATCAAGAGCTTGCACCCCATCAATTAATCTTCCAGCACCGGGCAGGCGTCACACCCTATACGTCGACTTTCGTCTTTGCAGAGTGCTGTGTTTTTATTAAACAGTCGCAGCCACCGATTTATTGCAACCCCTTTTGGCTCCCTTTGTACAAGTTCACCTACTCAGGGCATACCTTCTCCCGAAGTTACGGTATCAATTTGCCGAGTTCCTTCTCCGCAGTTCTCTCAAGCGCCTTGGAATACTCATCTCGCGCACCAGTGTCGGTTTGCGGTACGGTCGTCAATGGCTGAAGCTTAGTGGCTTTTCCTGGAAGCAGGGTATCACTCACTTCATGTGCAAGCACACTCGTTATCACCCCTCATCTCAGCCCGGCGGATTTGCCTACCGGGCACGACTACAGGCTTGAACCGGGATGTCCAACACCCGGCTGAGCTAACCTTCTTCGTCCCCACATCGCACCATTGAGCGGTACAGGAATATTGACCTGTTTCCCATCAGCTACGCATCTCTGCCTCGCCTTAGGGGCCGACTCACCCTACGCCGATGAACGTTGCGTAGGAAACCTTGCGCTTACGGCGAGCGGGCTTTTCACCCGCTTTAACGCTACTCATGTCAGCATTCGCACTTGTGATACCTCCAGCATCCGTTACCAGACACCTTCACAGGCTTACACAACGCTCTCCTACCACGCACGATTGCTCGTGCATCCGCAGCTTCGGTAACTGGCTTAGCCCCGTTACATCTTCCGCGCAGGACGACTCGATCAGTGAGCTATTACGCTTTCTTTAAATGATGGCTGCTTCTAAGCCAACATCCTGACTGTTTTAGCCTTCCCACTTCGTTTCCCACTTAGCCCGTTTTAGGGACCTTAGCTGGCGGTCTGGGTTGTTTCCCTCTTGAGTCCGGACGTTAGCACCCGGTGCTCTGTCTCCCAAGCTCTACTCTTCGGTATTCGGAGTTTGCATAGGGTTGGTAAGTCGCCATGACCCCCTAGCCTAAACAGTGCTCTACCCCCGAAGGTAATACTTGAGGCACTACCTAAATAGTTTTCGGAGAGAACCAGCTATTTCCAAGTTTGTTTAGCCTTTCACCCCTATCCACAGCTCATCCGCTAATTTTGCAACACTAGTCGGTTCGGACCTCCAGTGCCTGTTACAACACCTTCATCCTGGCCATGGATAGATCACTTGGTTTCGGGTCTACACCCAGCGACTGAATCGCCCTGTTCGGACTCGGTTTCCCTGCGCCTTCCCTATTCGGTTAAGCTTGCCACTGAATGTAAGTCGCTGACCCATTATACAAAAGGTACGCCGTCACCCTTGCGGGCTCCGACTTTTTGTAAGCATGCGGTTTCAGGATCTATTTCACTCCCCTCCCGGGGTTCTTTTCGCCTTTCCCTCACGGTACTGGTTCACTATCGGTCGATGATGAGTATTTAGCCTTGGAGGATGGTCCCCCCATGTTCAGACAGGGTTTCTCGTGCCCCGCCCTACTTGTCTGCAGCCTAGTACCACCAGTAAATTTTTGCATACGGGGCTATCACCCACTATGGCCGGCCTTTCCATGCCGCTTTGCTAATCTACCGACTATCACTGCAAGGCTCTTCCCATTTCGCTCGCCACTACTCTGGGAATCTCGGTTGATGTCTTTTCCTCAGGGTACTGAGATGGTTCAGTTCCCCTGGTTTGCCTCGCACCCCTATGTATTCAGAGTGCGATACCCTTGCGGGTGGGTTTCCCCATTCAGAGACCTCCGGATCAATGCTTGTTTGCCAGCTCCCCGAAGCTTTTCGCAGGCTACCACGTCTTTCCTCGCCTATCATCGCCAAGGCATCCACCACATGCTCTTGTTCACTTGACCCTATAACTTTGACGCCAGAGCTTGCACTCCGACTTCTCGGTCTTCTTTCAAGTTCACTTGCGAGGTCTTGCACCTCGCGCGTTTCATGCCGTAACGCGAATATTTTCTTGGCTCCACCATTTCTGGCGGTGCTTTGAGAACCATTCGTCATTACTTGAACAGATTTTCTTTCGAATTTCATGTCCGTTTTGACGCAATCAAATTCTTGTCGCTGATGGCACGGTGCGTGGATGTTTTCCACGCTTTCCACCAGCGACGCTGATTCGACTCTATGAATTTTTAAGGAACAGCCGAGAACCGTTGCCGGTTCGTGTGTTGGCAAATGCCAATATCAAAACAACCGCGCTCCCGCTTGTTTTGATATTGCCGCTTGCGGCTCGTGTCTTCTTTTTCTCTTTTCTCTTTTCTCTTTTCTCT
>NZ_AXVM01000022.1 GCF_000484635.1 Comamonas badia DSM 17552
GCGCCGCCGCCGACTATCCGCACTCGACGTTTCCCGAACCGCTGTCGTGGCTGGTGGACGAGGAACGCCGCGCCACCTTCGAGGACGCAGGCAATCACTTCGAGAGCGGCTATCACCTGACGCTGGTGTATCTGCCGCCCGAGGAATCCCGTGCCCGTGCCGCCAAGATGCTCTACGAGAACACGCCGACGACTGGCGTGGACTGGCGCGAGCGGCTGCAAGCCTTCGTCGCGGAGACGGATCGTGTCTTTGACCTGCTCGATGGCGTGATGCCGGAAATCGCCTGGCTCGATGACAGCCAGACGCTGACCTACCTGCACGCCACCATCTCGACGCGGCGCTATTCGCTGGCGGTGCCCGAGGTGCCGTTCCACATCGACGCGCTGCTGACCGATTCCGTGCTGGTAGGCGGCCTGGCGCCCATGCTGGGCGACCAGCATCTGCGCGTGGTGTCGGTGCGGGGCTTCCCGACCTCGACCTGGCCGGGGATTCTGGACGACCTCAACCGCCTGGGCTTTGCGTATCGCTGGAGCACGCGCTTCCTGTGCCTCGACAAAGCCGAGGCGGAAAAGGAACTCGCCCGCCTGCGCCGCCAGTGGTTCGCCAAGCGCAAGAACGTCATCGCACTGCTGCGCGAAACGATCTTCCAGCAGGAGAGCCCACTGGTCGATACCGACGCCAGCAACAAGGCGGCCGATGCCGATGCGGCCTTGCAGGAGCTGGGCAGCGACCAGGTGGCCTTCGGCTATGTCACCGCCACGGTGACGGTGCTCGATACCGATCCCGCCGTGGCCGACGAGAAGCTGCGCATGGTGGAGCGCGTCATCCAGGGCCGCGGCTTTGTGACGATCCCAGAGACGCTGAATGCCGTGGATGCGTGGCTGTCCTCGCTCCCCGGCAACGCCTACGCCAATGTCCGACAGCCCATCGTCTCGACGCTGAACCTGGCGCACATGATGCCGGTGTCCGCCGTGTGGGCCGGGCCGGAGAAGAACGACCACTTGGGCGGCCCGCCGTTGATCGTCACACGCACCGATGGCGCCACGCCGTTCCGGCTGGTGACGCACATTGGCGACGTGGGGCATACGCTGGTCGCTGGCCCCACGGGCATGGGCAAGTCGGTCTTGCTCGCCACGCTGGCGATGCAGTTCCGCCGCTATCACGGCTCGCGCATCTTTGCTTTCGACATGGGGCGCTCGATGCGCGCCACGATTCTGGGCCTCGGCGGCGAGCACTACGACCTCGGGATGGATGGCGAGATCGCTTTCCAGCCTTTGGCGCGCATCGACCGCGAGGGCTACCGCACCTGGGCGGCCGAATGGATCGAAGGCCGCTTGCTGCATGAAGGCGTAGCAGTTGGCCCCGACGAGAAGGCGGCTATCTGGTCAGCACTCGGCAGTCTTGCCGGTGCGCCCGTGGAGCAGCGCACCATGACCGGCCTGTCGGTACTGTTGCAATCCAACGCGCTGCGGCAAGCGTTGTCGCCCTACGTGCTCGGCGGCGCCCACGGCAAGTTGCTCGATGCGGATTCTGACCGGCTGGGCATGGCCGACGTGCAGTGCTTCGAGATGGAGGAGCTGATGCACAGCAAGGCCGCGGTCATGGCCGTGCTGCATTACCTCTTTGCGCGCTTCAATGAACGCTTCGACGGTGCGCCCACGCTGCTGATCCTCGATGAAGCCTGGCTGTTCCTGGATGACCCGGTGTTTGCCGCGCGCATCCGACAGTGGCTCAAGACGTTGCGCAAGAAGAATGTGAGCGTCATCTTCGCCACGCAGAGCCTGGCTGACATCAAGGATTCGAGCATCGCCCCCGCGATCATCGAAAGCTGCGCCAGCCGCATCTTCCTGCCCAATCCGCAGGCGACCGAGCCGCAGATTCGCACGATCTACGAGGGCTTCGGCCTGAACTCGCGCCAGATCGAGATCGTCGCCACAGCAGTTCCGAAGCGCGACTACTACTACCAATCCCGCCTCGGCAACCGCCTGTTCGACCTCGACCTGGGGCCGGCGACGCTGGCCTTCGCGGGCGCTTCCACGCCGCAAGACCAGCGCGACATCGACGCGGTGCTCGCCGCCGCTTCATCCGCCTCCACCCCGTTCGCAGCCACCTGGCTGCGCCATCGCGGCCTGCATTGGGCCGCCGAACTGCTGTCCTCGTTCTCGTCCACCCATCCCCAGGAGAACCCATCATGAAAAAGCATCTTCTCGCCGCCGCCGTTGCGGCCATGCTTTGCACCGCAACCGCCGTGCAGGCGCAATGGGTCGTGATCGACCCCACGAACCTCGTGCAGAACACGCTGACCGCGATCCGCACGCTGGAGCAGATCAATAACCAGATCAAGCAGCTCCAGAACGAGGCGCAGATGCTCATCAACCAGGCGCGCAACCTGGCCAGCCTGCCGTCCAGCGTGGTGGGCCAGTTGCGCGCGAATCTGGCAAC
>NZ_AXVM01000023.1 GCF_000484635.1 Comamonas badia DSM 17552
TACAATGCAAGGCTTCGCTGATCGCAGCGCTTCTTTGCAAGGGATGCTCCCGGACTTGATCTGTGGGGTTTTTGTGGGGGAGAAGGGATCGTTAACAAGTTACAGCCGATAAGCGTGGGCGTTTGGTGGTGCTCCTGGTGAGTGCCTGCTGGGCTCGTCCTTTGGGATGGGTCTGAAACAAACGCTCATGGAGATAGAAGTGAAGTTCACTTCAATTCCGTTTTTATGAGTGAGGTCGCAAGACCTTAAATTTAACAAGATCGAACTGAAGAGTTTGATCCTGGCTCAGATTGAACGCTGGCGGCATGCCTTACACATGCAAGTCGAACGGCAGCGCGTCCTTCGGGATGGCGGCGAGTGGCGAACGGGTGAGTAAAGCATCGGAACGTGCCCGGTAGTGCGGGATAGCTCGGCGAAAGCCGGATTAATACCGCATGAGATCCGAGGATGAAAGCAGGGGACCCGCAAGGGCCTTGCGCTACTGGAGCGGCCGATGTCAGATTAGGTAGTTGGTGAGGTAAAGGCTCACCAAGCCTGCGATCTGTAGCTGGTCTGAGAGGATGATCAGCCACATCGGGACTGAGACACGGCCCGAACTCCTACGGGAGGCAGCAGTGGGGAATTTTGGACAATGGGCGCAAGCCTGATCCAGCCATGCCGCGTGCAGGATGAAGGCCTTCGGGTTGTAAACTGCTTTTGTACGGAACGAAAAGCCTCTCTTTAATAAATGGGGGTGATGACGGTACCGTAAGAATAAGCACCGGCTAACTACGTGCCAGCAGCCGCGGTAATACGTAGGGTGCGAGCGTTAATCGGAATTACTGGGCGTAAAGCGTGCGCAGGCGGTCTTGCAAGACAGTGGTGAAATCCCCGGGCTCAACCTGGGAACTGCCATTGTGACTGCAAGGCTGGAGTGCGGCAGAGGGGGATGGAATTCCGCGTGTAGCAGTGAAATGCGTAGATATGCGGAGGAACACCGATGGCGAAGGCAATCCCCTGGGCCTGCACTGACGCTCATGCACGAAAGCGTGGGGAGCAAACAGGATTAGATACCCTGGTAGTCCACGCCCTAAACGATGTCAACTGGTTGTTGGGGATTAACTTTCTCAGTAACGAAGCTAACGCGTGAAGTTGACCGCCTGGGGAGTACGGCCGCAAGGTTAAAACTCAAAGGAATTGACGGGGACCCGCACAAGCGGTGGATGATGTGGTTTAATTCGATGCAACGCGAAAAACCTTACCCACCTTTGACATGTATGGAATCCCGAAGAGATTTGGGAGTGCTCGCAAGAGAGCCATAACACAGGTGCTGCATGGCTGTCGTCAGCTCGTGTCGTGAGATGTTGGGTTAAGTCCCGCAACGAGCGCAACCCTTGCCATCAGTTGCTACGAAAGGGCACTCTGATGGGACTGCCGGTGACAAACCGGAGGAAGGTGGGGATGACGTCAAGTCCTCATGGCCCTTATAGGTGGGGCTACACACGTCATACAATGGCTGGTACAAAGGGTTGCCAACCCGCGAGGGGGAGCCAATCCCACAAAGCCAGTCGTAGTCCGGATTGCAGGCTGCAACTCGCCTGCATGAAGTCGGAATCGCTAGTAATCGTGGATCAGCATGTCACGGTGAATACGTTCCCGGGTCTTGTACACACCGCCCGTCACACCATGGGAGCGGGTCTCACCAGAAGTAGGTAGCCTAACCGCAAGGAGGGCGCTTACCACGGTGGGGTTCGTGACTGGGGTGAAGTCGTAACAAGGTAGCCGTATCGGAAGGTGCGGCTGGATCACCTCCTTTCTGGTAATACAGAGAAAAGCAGGCAAGCGCGAAGGTGCTTTGCCAGGCGCCCACACTTATCGGTTGTTGGAACATGAGCCCGCGAGGGCAGGTGAGCGAACAGTTTGCCGGCCAGAAGAAAACCGGGTCTGTAGCTCAGCTGGTTAGAGCACCGTCTTGATAAGGCGGGGG
>NZ_AXVM01000024.1 GCF_000484635.1 Comamonas badia DSM 17552
CCCTCGTCCTTTTTGCCCACGGCAAGGAATCCGGCCCCTGGGGTTCCAAGATCAAGCACCTGGCCGCCATCGCCGAGCGCCTGGGCGCGCAGGCCTTGAGCCCGGACTACGGCGACCTGCCCGACCCCGACGCCCGCGTGGCCCGCCTGCGGGCCATGCCGCTACCCGTGCACGACCGGCTGGTGCTGGCGGGCTCCAGCATGGGCGGCTATGTGTCCACCGTGGCCTCGCAGGGCATGGCCGCGCACGGCCTGTTCCTGATGGCGCCCGCCTTCTACATGCCCGGCTACGCGGTGCAGGAGCCCGCGCCCGGCGCGCCCGAAACCTGCGTCGTCTTTGGCTGGCGCGATGCGGTCATCCCCGTGGCCCACGGCATCCGCTTCGCGCAGACCCACAGCGCCGCGCTGCACGTGCTGGACGGCGACCACCGCCTGAAAAGCGTGCTGCCCCAGGTGGGCGTGCTGTTCGAGGGCTTTTTGCGCCGGGTGATGAGGCCATCGTAGGAGCTTCTGTTCTGATAGTAACTAATGCTTACCGCATAAGGTTTTTGGACTGATTTGGCCTGTATTCATCACCCGATGCAGGCGGGAAGGTCTTCGCCAGCCGCTGGCCCAGCCTGCCCGCGTCTACGGGGCGTGTTGTGCAAGCACGGCGGCTGCGCGTGTTTGCCAGCCTTTGCCGGAGGCGCGCCAGCGGGCCAGCGTTTCTTCATCCAGGCGCAAGGTGGTGGGAAGCCTGTGGGTGGCCTGCACGCTGCCAACCGGGCGGCCTGCCTTGCGGCGCGCCATGATCTGCTCGGGCGTGTGTACGCGGGCAAACTGGCCGCTTTGGGCTTCCTGGATGCTTTGCTCCAGGTCGGCCATGAATTGCAGCATTTCGGCGTCGGGCTGCTTCGAGTTTTTAGGCATCGTAAAGCTCCTTCAATCGGGCGAGGTATTCGCGGGGCAGGTCGTCGAACTTGGCTTTTGCGTAGCCGATCAGCAGCACGATCTGGCCGCTGGCCAGCCGTTGGAAGTAGATCACCCGCGCGCCGCCGCGCCGCCCCATGCCCGCACGTTGCCAGCGCAGCTTGCGCAGGCCATTGGTGCCGGGGATCACATCTCCAGCGTCAGGCTGGCTGACCAGAAAGTCCACGATGGCCATGGCCTCGTCGTTCGTCCAAAGCCCAGCAATGCTACGCAGGTAAGTAGGGGTTTCGACCACGGTCAGCATGGTTGATTGTACATCTAATAAATAGTTCGGTGGAGCGAAATGATAATTATGTGCGAGGTGTTCGAATTATTTTTGATAGCTTTAAACGATTGTTGGATGAGCTCTGAATGTCGATTTAGCTTACTTTTTTTGCATGACTGATTGCGGCGGAGCGCTATCCGTACACCCGAGGTGGGCGTGCTGTTCGAGGGCTTTTTGCGCCGGGTGATGGCGGTGGCGTAGAAACTCATTTTTGATAGCTGCCAGCGCTTGCTGCATAAGCGCTGAAGGCCAGTTTGACTCATGTTTTTCATCAAAAGGCAAGCGCCCGAGCCATGCCCCGCCCGTTTTTCCGCAAGACCTTCGAGCACTGGCTGGCCGGCAACCGCGCCCGCTTCGCCCACCCGCCCCGCA